>CP036201.1:2738655-4107983 GCA_004299845.1 Verrucomicrobia bacterium S94
GAATCAAACGTCAGCTGTTTCCAGTCAATAGAAGAAACATCGTCGTTCGGACCGATTTCCGCAGTATAAATTTCGTGCACCCCGCCCGTCGGCTTTCCGGTTTTCGGATCCACATCGGTTGAAATATAGACCTGCTCCGGATTTTCCGGATCAAAGGCGAACAGTCCGGTGTAACTGCTTTCGATGTCATACAGACAGGTGCCGCCAAAGGCGATCTGGCGGTCGTTCCACTTTTCCCCGTCCCAGGACGCAATGCGGTAGTGATGATCTTGATGCGTATGATAAACCGTATAGCCGACATGCGGTCGTTTTTGAGAGTCACTCGCAATCGCTACCGTCCAGGCCGCATTGGAAACACTGTGCGTACGCCCTTTCCACTCTTTGATCTCGCTGCCTTTATACAGCTTTTCCGCCTGCACCGTCACCAGCGGACCTTCTGACAGATCTTTGATCTTTGTTCCATCCACGTTGTAGAAAGAGCCATTACGGAACTCCGCATAATACAGACTGTTTCCATACTGGCGCGGATGCGCATCCGTAAACGAAATACCCACGGCATTCTCATCGATCTGCTGATACCGCGCATAGGGGCGCTGGCGGCTGCCTATGTCATGCGTGATAAAGTGCGTATACTCTCCCCACGTTTCGCCATCGTCAGTCGATGTGATAAACGCCGGATTAAAATGCTGCCCGTCGCGGAAGAAGCAATAGAGCTTATTTTCATCCTTCATGGTGTAGAGATTCATATAAGTGACACCGCGCTTATCTTCATAAACGTGATGAAACTCTTTCCGCGGTCCCCACTTCAGATAATCCTCAGGATCGGAAATATGATAATGGTGAATCTTTTCCTGACCGTGTTTGGCATAAACCGTCAGCAGACTGCCATCCGGACGAACATAGAAAACCGGCGAATCATGATCGTCACGCTGGAACTTCGGATACAGCACCGTCGAACCCAGCGGTTTATCCGCCTTCAGATCATACACCCCGACCTTGACATCGCCGCTCTTCCCGCTGATCCCGCCGATAATCAGTTTTCCATCATGAATAATCGCCCGGGGATCTTCATACCAGCACCACCCCGTATCCTTCATGAACGTGGTCAGTTTCCGCTTCTCGGCTTTTGCACGAACCGGCACATGCCCTCCAACCAGCCTGTACATTTCAGAACCCGCAGCCAGAAAAGCCCCGATGCCGTAAACCTCGGTTTTATCCGCAAACGAATCTCCGGGAGCCGCCCCGACCGGCTGCACATAGCCCAGCATACCCTCTTCGGTTACACATTCCGTCAGTGCCTGCCAGGCGTTCAAAACCACCGGCTCATAAACTGCACGATCCAGCAGCCCGTTATTAATCCCCCACGCCAAACCGAAGGTAAAGAACGACGTGCCGCTGGTTTCCTTAACCGGATATGCATCAACTCCACCCAGCAGGCCCATACTCCACGTACCGTCCTCACGCTGGCAGTCCTTCAGACTTTCCGCCATCTGCTTAAAGAGCTCAATGTAAAACGGGCGACCTTCCCAGTCCTCCGGAAGATCCGGAATCATCAAAGCCAGTCCCCGAACACCCAGCCGTTACCCCGCGCCCAGTAGAGCTTGCGGCCGTTGGGCTCGCGTTTTTTGAAATAAGACGAATCGCGCCAGAACAGATGATCCTCTGTATCCCAGAGCAGATCATACGTGGCATGATATTCCTGATCCATGAAATCAAGATATTTCCGCTCACCGGTCACTTTAGCCAGCCGGGCCCAGACCGGCGGCGCCATAAACAACGCGTCGCACCAGCCCCAGCGGTAATGGCAGTCGGTCTTATTTCTGTCCTTTCCATATCCGCTCCATTCGAGCGAACCGGTTTTCGGATGCGCCAGAATCCAGTCAAAACGCTCCTGTGTCGGCCGGAGCATTGCCGGATCTTTTTTCTCCTCGTACAACGAAAGATAAAACTGACCGACCGTATGATCATCGGCATGATAGGGCCGGTGATGTAACTTCCAGCCGTTCCGCTCACCAATCATCATGAGAAACGCCTCAACCTCGGGATCTCCCGACACCTTGCGCCACTCATTCATCCCGGCATACAAAGCGCCCATATGCCACGTCAGATCATGCCATTTCTTCGGCACTTCACCCTCCGGCAGCTTTCTCCAGGAGGAAATCGCACGGTATTTCCCCGAATCCTCAAAGGTTTTAATCTGCCAATCCGCTACCTTTTTCGTCAGTCCGGCTACCGCATCCGGCGAGGGTTTTCCTCCGGCCAGACAACCGACCGCCATGACGGCAGCCCCCAAAAACACACCATATTTCATCATCCGTTCTCCTTACTTCAGGTCGTCGACAGCAATATGATCCATATCATCAAAACGCTGATTTTCCCCGCCCATGGCCCAGCAGAAGGTATACGCCTTCGTGCCGCAACCCGAGTGAATCGACCACATCGGCGAAATCACCGCCTGTTCATTGGAAACCACGATATGCCGCGTTTCATCGCCCGGCCCCATCATGTGAAATACCTTCGATGAATCATCGAGTCCGAAATACATATAGACTTCCGTCCGGCGTTCATGCGTATGGCACGGCATCGTATTCCAGACACTGCCCGGCTCGAGTGCGGTAAAGCCCATCACCAGCTGGCAGCTTTTTATCCCGTTTTCATGGATATACTGATAAATCGTCCGCTTATTGGAATCCTCCAGCGATCCCAGTTCCAGCGCATTGGCATCCACCTTTTTCGCCTGAGTCGTCGGATACGCCGCGTGCGCCGGATAGCTGACCATGTAAAAACGCGCCGGGTCCCCGCCGTTGACCGAATCAAATGTAATGTCTTTCGAACCGCGGCCGATATAAAGACCATCCAGATTTTCCATCCGGTATTCCGTGCCGTCCACGGTCACCGTTCCGTTTCCGCCGATGTTCAGCACACCGACTTCCCGACGCTGGCAGAAATAATCCGCCGCAAGTTCCGCCCCGGCTTCCAGCTTCAGGCCTCCATCCGTCGGAACCGCCGCACCGATGATGCTACGTTCCACTTCGCAATAAAGCAGGTTCAGTTTTCCTACTTCAAAAAGGTCCGCCAGAAACGCTTCGCGCAGCTCATCCGTGGTCATCCGTTTATATTCATTTTTTCCTACCGTATATCGCACATCCATTGTCTTTATCCTTATTTTAAAATTCCATGCTCATCATGATTTCGCAGTCGTAGTCCTGATAACGCCGGTACTCCCCGGCAAACCAGAACAGCGCATTGACTTCGCCCCGCACAATAACCGGGCGGAGCTGATTATTCACCGGATCGTGCGTCAGCTGTTTCCACGTCCAGCCCCCGGCGGTTCTGGTTCCTTTGAACAGCTGATAAATCCGCTTCGGCAGCGGCTTTCCTGTATCAGGATAAACATCGGAAGCAACGACCACTTCCTGATCATCCGCAGGATTCAGTGCAATACCGCCGGCATAATGCTCTTCTTTCCGGTACAGATTGCTTCCCGCAAATGCAATCTCCTCACATGTCCATTTTCCATCCGCATACCGCGCCGTCCAGTAGCGCATATCGGTTCCCATCTGTCCGCTGGGCGATGAAATAAACGCGCCGAACGGCTTTCCCGCCTGATCGTATTCCATATCCCAAACCCAGCCGCGCCCATTCGCCGTGCCGCCATCAAAAACCAGCGTTCCATCGTCCGGCTTCATCGGATTACTTTTCAGTTCCTCCACCGTGCGGATCACCGTGCCGTCTGATTGATGGAATGCGCCGTTTTCGTAGTACATGTGATACACATTATTCTGTTTGCATTTACGCGGATGTCCATCGGTATAGAGCAGATCAATGCGGTTCCGCCCATTGGAAACATATTTGATATAGGGCCGGTCATTGCCTTCGCCGATATTGATCAGCTGAATAGGTTCAGCCCAGGTTTCCGCATCGTCATCCGACGTGGTGAAATGCGGATTAAAATTATTTCCGCGGAAAAAGTTGTAGATCCGGCCGCTCTCATCCTCAAGCCGATGCAGGTTCTGATAGGTCACGCCACGTTTGCCATGGCTCATCCTGAAACTCCGCTCCTCACCGGCCACCGCCTCTTTCCATTGTGACAGAGTCAGTTTGCGCTGATAAAAGTTTTTGTGCGTACCGTGCGTCGCATACGTCACCAGCAGACGTCCATCCTTCAGCGGCAGAAAAGCACCGACGTTATGATCATCCTTCTGTTCCCACGTACTGAGCACCATTTCCTTCCGGGCATGGGCACTGGGCATTTTTTCCAGTCCGAATGCGGTCATCGCGGTTTTGCCGTCGCTTCTCACATAACTGGCATAGAACACATTGTTATGCAGAATCACCCGTTCATCGTTATACCATGTCCATGCCCCGTCATCCGCCACCGAACGCGGCTGAAACGGATTCGCGATCTGCTCTTCCATTTTCTCCAGCGGCTGGAGTTTCAGCATTTCCACGCCAGCCAGAATAAAAGCTCCGACGCCGTAATCCTTCGTATCTTCGGCCCGCGTTTCGTGCGGCGACCCCGCCACCAGCTGGCAATAGCCCAGACGGCCTTCCGGCGAAACACAGTCCATCAATCCACGCCAGCCGCGCATCACCACCGGCTCAAAATAGTCGCGCGGCAGCCAGCCTTCGTTCACACCCTTCGCCAGCGCATACACAAAAAATGATGACCCGGTCGTCTCTTTGGTCGGCAGCCATTCCGGATCATTCACGCAGGCCCGCCACAGCCCGTCCTCGCCCTGATATTTCGCCAGGCTGAAACTCAGGTCCGTAAAGAGGTCAATATACTTCTGCCGCATCGGATCGTTTTCATTCAGATACGGAATCAACCGGGCAAGCCCGCCGATAACCCAGCCGTTGCCACGCCCCCAGAACACCTGTTTTCCATTCGGTGTCTTGAGCTTTTCGGTCTGCGCCTTGCTGTTGCGATAGAAGAGTTTTTCATCCCGGTCATAAAGAAAGTCGACCGAATCCCAGTAAAGTTTGTGCAGCTGATCATAGTAGCGTTGATCGCCGGTTGCTTTTCCCATACGGGCATACACCGGCGGAGCCATATAAAGCGAATCACACCAGCTCCAGAGATTACGCCCGATAAACGGAACATCCTTTTTTGCCCATTGGTGCAGCTCACCCGGCTTAATCACGTCCCGATCCAGCAAAGCGCCCAGCTTCTTTTTCAGGTTGGCGATTTTCTCATCGCCGCCCTTCAGAAAATAAATATCCAGATAGGTCTGTCCCGGACAGACATCATCCGCATGAAAATAATTATTGATATCCCACTCCGAAGCTTCGCCCCATTTCATGGTCTGTTCCAGATACCATTCATCGCCGGTCTGCTCATAGGCCGCAACAAACGCCGAAAAAAACGTACCGACCAGCCAGTTTCTGGTTGGAATATTTTCCCCGTACAGATTCAGCTGATATTCCGCCGCCGAACGGATGGTCGAATGGATCGTCTCCTGCCGGAAAGCATATTCATCCAGTTTGGAATACGGCTCCGCAGCGGCAGATACAGCCAGAAAAGCGGTAAGCCCATACAGTATATTCTTCGTCATCATTTTCCCCGGTTAAATCCTTTCAGATAGGCATTCCAGTCATTGGAACTTTTAATTTCGCCGGCGCGTTCCCAGCCATAACCGGCCCAGTATTCCACCTGTCCGCTCCGATCGGTTTTCGTAATCAGCAGCGCATGGCTTTCATCTTTCCGATCCGAATTCACCGCTTTAAATGCATCAATGCGTGACGGCTCCATCACCACACCGGTCCCCAGACCGTCTCCGTCAATGGTTTCCCAGCAGGCCATCCAGCCCTCTTCCGTATTTTCCGATACCGCCGCCTTTCCATCATGCGTGGTCAGGCCGACAGCAATCGGAAGACCTGCAGCAATTTCCCCGTTTTTCCGGAAGGTCGAGGTCGCTTTAAACAGGCGGTCGCCCAGCTTAATCGAAATCTGCTTCTCTTCGGTATAAACATCACCGTCATGCTCCCACTCATAGGAAAGCACAAAAACCGACTCCGCAGGTTCGCACTTAATAATCCGCCATTCCCGGTACACATTGGACGTAATCAGCCGGCCATCGATCCACAGCCCCAGACCGCCGCAACCGCGCGAAGAACCCACATGATACGGATCATATCCCTCGCCCCAGTCCCGGTGGTAGGTCTTCTCCTTCATCTGACCGTACCACGTATCAATCACCGGATAATCCACCCGCTTCAGCCAGCAATCGATTCCGCTGTCCTCCTTCCCCTTCAGAAAAGTCGGCCCATACATGCGGAACGCCGCTTTATCGTTCTCCCACGCGAAATCATCCGCGCGTTCCGGAACATACCGGCAGAATGTTCGAGGTTCCTGCGAGCCGGCGCATACAGACAATCCCACGCCCAGCATCACCGTCAGTGTTAATAATGGTTTTGTTTTCATATTCCCGTAATTTACGCGCAACATGGAATTGCACAACGGGACGATTCAACTTTTGCAGAAAATGTTCAAATATGAACAAAAAAAGAAATCCCTGCACATATGCTCGCAGTTCTGCCGCGTTCGGTCGTTTAATAAAACAGGGTGCCCCGTAGACGGGACACCCTGTCCATGCGAAGACGCATGAGATGATGTTTTTAGGTCATACGCCGCCCGACCCGAAACCATACGGGCCGAACCACAAACCTGAATATTCAGATGTTGAAATTCCGGCGGACAAAGATCACGCAGATACCAAACGATGCAATTAAACCGAGCGTGGCCGGTTCCGGGATTGAAGTCATGGAAAATCCGCTCAGCGCAGCCGTTGTACCATTGGCAGTACCCCAGTTAATGTCAACGGAATCAACTCCATCAACTTTTGTGAAAGTGAATGTTTTATAAACATCGCCAGAATCGTAATCCGTCGTCTGAATCGCAGACTGAACCCCGTTATATGTGATCGCCAGCTGACTTTCCTGATCAACCCCGTCACCAACACCGTATATTGTTAATTTAACAGTTTGTCCGGGATCTATTTCCTCAAAACCGGAAATTCTAAAATAACGGCTCACATCAATATCAGTACTGGTGTAGTAGATATAAGAATCCAGAATCGGTGTCTCTGCGAAATTTCCGCCGGATGTATTCCAGTCATTCCAGTTAGCGGTGTTAGCCGAAAAAGTTATACCGGAAAGACCTACTGCAAAAACCGTTCCACCGGTAACATCGCCCCCTCCGCTGACCAGATTCACTACGGCTGATCCGTTAACATCCGCATCATTCACTTGATAATCCGCAGCGGTGACGGAGGTCAGGTTCGCCGTGTTATCGGCATTATGGAAATTAACCAGCAAAGTTGATGCAATATCCGCCTGAACAGCCAGAACGCCTCCGACAACCGTCAATGCAATTACTCTTTTCATGTTATCTCTCCTTGTTTTTTCATTAATTCATACTCCCCGATAGCCGGCCCTATGAAAGCGCACGCCTAATACTGAATTCTTTTTGTATCTCAAACCAGAAATCTGGACCACTGTCAAAACCACAGATACGGCAATTAAATATTGAGATCACGAAACGGTTTCTGATATGATCTCTCTCATGGAAAAGGAAGATGCGAGAAAGAATCCGACCTCCCTTCATGAACGGCGCAAGCAGGTGATCCGACTTCACCGCAAAGGATACCGACCCATGAAGATTGCGGCTCTGACGGGCTTAAGCTGGGGCGCTGTAAACACCGCCATAACCCTCTATGAGGAAGGCGGGATGTCTGCCCTGAAACCCAGGACACGCGGACGCAGGAACGGCATGTGCAGAAGACTGGGAGTGGAAGAGGAAAAGCGAATTCAGCAGCTCATCTGCGAAAAGCGTCCGGAGCAGTTGAAAATGGACTTTGCTCTGTGGACAAGGACGGCGGTCAGGGAACTGATCCGGCATGAATTCGGTATTGATTTACCGGTCCGGTCGGTCGGCGAATACCTGCGGCGATGGGGGTTCACGCCGCAGAAACCCGTCAAACGCGCTTATGAGCAGCAGCCCGAAGCCGTACGGAAATGGCTTGATGAGGAATACCCGGAGATTGAAAAGAGAGCCCGTCAGGAAAGGGCGGAAATCCATTGGGGAGACGAGACCTCCATCATGAACACGGATGTCAGGGGCCGCAGCTGCTCCCCCGCGGCAGAACGCCCGAAACCTGTGCCGTCTGGGGCAGACGTGAAAAGTTCTCCATGATTTCCACCGTAACGAACCGGGGCAGGTGCCGCTGGATGATGATTGACGGGGCCTTCAACGCAGACCGGCTGATCGAGTTCATGGAACTGCTGGTAAAGGATGCCGGGCGGAAGGTGTTTCTCATTCTGGACAATCTCCGGGTTCACCATAGCAAGCCGGTGAAGAAGTGGCTGGCGCAGCATACGGATAAAATCGAGGTGTTTTTCCTGCCGAGCTACAGCCCGGAACTCAACCCGGACGAACAGTTGAATGCCGACCTCAAACACCGGATTACAACCTCGGTCCCAGCGCGCACCCGCCGCAGACTGAAGGCCATAACCATAGAACACATGCGGCTGATCGAATGTTCACCCGCCAGGGTCATCAAGTACTTTGGAGACCCGCATGTCAGCTATGCCGCAAAGCACAACATTTAATTGCCAGAGCAATAACACTCCAAAATCTCTATTCTGACACGCCCTGTCAGCGCCATACCGCATCAGTGAAATTCCGCCTGCAGTCACCGGATTCACTTCGGGAACAAAACAAACCTGAACAACAAAAATTTCGGAATCCGATTAAATCTGATCTCCTGGCGACAACAGCACATAAACAGATGCTTCCGAAAGACCATTCCGGATTTTCGGAACAGCATCCGGCCCCCATTGATCAGTTCCGTTCAACCTTAAAAAATCTCTGCGACCGGTCCATTTTTTCTGAAAAAGTCAAGGAGGCATCCACACCAGGATAATTGCTCACCGAAATCCATTCTGCTTCGGCGAGGTTTGTACAGCTGTAAAGGGTATAATTTTCAGCAATTGAGGTGGAATCCCACTGCAGAACTAAATTAGACCCGGAAATTCTCCCGGTGAGCCGATCTGATGGCGGGTTCTGGATTACGGCATTATTAAATACTGCTTCACATAACTGACCGTCATTATGTGAAGTCACAGCAAGCCCGGCGAAAACATCGGCAGTCATGGAAACCGTCTGTTCTGCAATGAGAGTCCAGCTGAATCCATCGGTCGAGTAATAACCGCTGAAACGGTCTCCCGAACGAATCAGCCGAACAGATTTGATACTGCCCGAATCGCCAACAGTGCCGACATAGCTGCTTGCAGCCCCCGCAGATATCCGCCACTGCATACTAACCCGCCCATCCGGACGGACTATGACAGCAACATTTGCAGCATCCGCATCCTGCGTTTCCCGTATCATGACCCCGCCTTTCGACCATTCATTAACACTTTCAACTTCAGCTACGCGTACCCTGATATCACAATCCCCACTCCAGGACTGCGATGCAAAAAATCCTTCATCAGCCGTATTCCAGAGATCTGAACCACTCGCGGAAATAATCGTGGATCCGCCAACCTGTGTAATTGCCCCTGCCGCCGCAACGTCTCCCAGATCCTGCATATCGGAAAAATGAACGGTCTGGTACGGAATATAGGTTCCTTTGAAAAAACCGGCCCCTACACAGGCCAGCCACAAGGTCGTTGGATCATGAATGCTGAATTCGACATCACGAATCCTCCAGTTAATAGAGACCGACCGATTATTCTTTGTCCACGTCCGGCCCCGGTCCTCGCTCAGATACAAGCCGGGATTTTTTTGAAGGTTTCCGACGGTAACAACCACAAGATTGGAATCAAAAGGCGATACATCCACACACTCAGTCAATGGACTGACAAATGTTTTTTCCCATGTGATGCCATAGTCATCACTATACCACAGCCCACCTGTGTTCGAATTCCGATATCCGGCGGTTATCCAGATCCGCCCCGATTGATCAATTTTCACTTCATTCACACCGTCGACTTCCGGATCAATCGTTATTTCCGTCCAGGTCTGTCCACGATTCACCGAATGATAAAGCCCTCCGTTGCTCGCTTCAGGAACATCGAAGGCTGCCCCTTCTACGGCAATGAACATCGACTGATATGTGGGATCCCGCGGATCCCATTCTATTTTGTTTACCCGTGGATTAGCGGGCAGACCGATATTCCGAGGGGCAAAGGTCCGGCCTCCATCGGATGAATAATAGAACCCACCTTCTTTGTCCCAGTCAGATGCAGCCCTCCTCCTTATGCCGAAATAAAAATATTGCGGGTTGACGGGGTCTATGAGCAGAGATCGGGTCTCCATCTGGTAGGTTGCCGCCGTTGCGTCCCCCCATTTGCTGAACGTGGAACCCCCATCAGTGGAGCGCCAGATTTCATTGGCATGGGCCTGCCGGTAAGAAGTGACAAAAACGGTATCTGTGTCGTTAGGGTGAAGCGCAATAGCCGACACTGTATCCATGGTCGGCAGCTGTTTCATAGCCACCCGCCCGTTCATATCATCCAGGGTGGTTTTCCACAGACGATGTTCTCCGCTCCCAAGGTACAGCTCACCGGGACGCAAACGGGGGTCCTGTTTCATGGATTCACCGGGCAGATTGCTGTTTCCCCGCCCGACCAGATTACCTGCCGGGGTATAGAATTCATCAATCTGCTCAAAGGTTTCTGCGCGATTGGTACTGACCAGGGTACAATGACCGCTGATCAGCATCACATCACCACGCGAATTCACATCGAACGAACGCATCGTCCGTTGTGGATAGCTACTGCCCCACTGCTGATTAAACGGTTCATGATTCCATACCATATTTTGGTTTACCGGATTACCGCGCGCCGACCAGAATTCAGCATCGTTAGCAAACGCCGGTCCATACCCGCGGGTCACCATCATCCATGTACCGCCCCCATCTGAGGTTTTCCATAAAGGCCCCATTCCAAACGAGGCCAGCAACCCCTGCGGATCACCAAGCCCGATATACACCGTATCCGGGGCACTTGGATCGACGCGCAGCAACTGCACCGGCTGCAGTGCGTCAACAGGCTTATCGGGATAAAGCGACTGAACGACTGCTTTATCGGTTTCAAACCATTTAGCCAGATAATTGTAATATCCATCACCAACAATCCAGCCCAGCCGGTTGATATCCAGATAAAGATTACCATTAATCTGCTGCCATGTTTCCCCGAGATCTATTGACCGGTAAACACCTCCCGAATTGGTCGTTGTTGACCCGGAAGGGAAATACCGCACCTGATCAATAACATAGACTACTGTTGAACCGTTGCCGTCATCATACAGATCGAGACTGATAACAGTATTGTTCGGCAGCTTTCCTGAACCAATGTTTATCCACGAATCTCCACCGTTATCCGAACGGTACAATCCATAGTTTGATGCCGCAAAAATCTGTTGCGAATTATTTGGATTGACTTGTATCCGGCAAAACTGCGCTGCCGGATCTATCCCATTACTGACTTCTGCCCAGTGGGTTCCGCCATCCACCGTTTTCCATATCTTTCCGGAAATCTCACTGCTATCCCCTTGGGGATTTGCAGCCGTTGCTTCCTTCATCGAAGAGCTCCACAATTGTCCATGTCGATGGTTCCCTGCCCCGACATACCACACATTGTGATCGCCGGGGTCAATCGTTACCGCAGAAACCTTTGATTTCCAGCTACTCCGGTCGGTTCCATCGGAATCCAACTCATACCACGGACAATTCAACACTATCGCCCAGCTCTGCCCCCGGTCCGTGGTTACTCTTAAATGCGAGCCTCCCAATGCAAGCCCCACATCGGTGTTGGAATGTGAGTACCAGACTTCGCGCTGACGTCCGAATCCGCTATCCCCGTCATAATTCCGAGCATCAAACCAGGAGTGCCCATTGTTATCTGTCTGATAATTTCCCCCCATATCCGGACTGAGGAATGCCGTATCCGGAAGCACCGGATGATACCGGACAAGGTCGCACATACCCGAATTACCCGGCCCTTCCTGGGTCCATATAATGCGATCCGCCGATGCAATACGATGTGTTTGCATCTGACTGAAAAATGCCTGCTGTGCAACCCCTGCACAAACAATACTCCCCGAAAAAAAAATTAAGCTGGCCCCGGTTTTTATATTCATTTTCTGTTCCACATACGGAAAGTGCTAAAAAGAACCCCGCCGAAAACCGCCGGGGTCCTGCCTTTTCACACAAGTTGAAAAAGCATTCTGTTGATATTTACAGATCAAGTTTAATGAATGTTTTCGGTTCAGTAGTCGGAACAAAGTTCGTAACCGCCTGCCACTGGTAATCAACATTCTCCACACCCATCACGGTGTGATTATTCGTCGTCCATGTGCCGTTCACCAGATCATCTGTGGTGACCAGTTCATAAGCAAGATCATTGGCCGGATCGCGCGATTTCACATAAGTATAGATAAAACCCTCCATACCCAAGTGAGATGTACCTGCCGTATTCAATACGGGCAGAGCTCCCCGATCCGCTGCATCGTTCGGATCCCCCCCGTAGGCGAATTCTTTTTTATTGATTACACCATCCCCGTCCGGATCGGCGTTCTCTGCAGCATCTGCACCGGAAAGACCGTTATCGTCTGCCCAGAACTCGTACGGAAGCGTATTACCCGTAACATTCACCTCGAATTTACTCAGACACATATATGACGCTTTATCTGCAAACCATCCAATGGCATTGATATCTGTTAATATCGAATTATCGGCCAGTGTACTGCCTGCAGTCATCAGTACATCCACCTGAGGATGGAGTTCATTCCAAGTTTCAGCCATAACATCGGATACTCTGATATCTTTCGCACCGCTACCTCCTTCCCCGAACCTGACACCGGTGTCACTGACATACCATTGCGAACCATTGCGTATGGCAGGATAGAGATATCCGCCGTTACCATCAGAATAGGATACAAGCCCCAGATAAATAGTCAGCAGCTGACTGGTTGCATCAATTCCCGACGGGATCGCATCCTCCCAGTCCATATCATCAATTTTGATGTACGCCAGTTGTCGCGGTGCAGAATCATTCCAGCCTCCCGAGAGATAATACCGCTGCCCCACTGATCCGGCATTCTCAATGAAATACCGGGAGGCAATGCCGTTTGTTCCCGGCATCTGAGTGAGTCCGTAAAGAGTATAACCATTATAGGTTACCCCTCCGCTGACTTCTCCATGCGCAATCATCGGAGTCAATTCCCGACGATCCAGATAGGTAATATCCGCACCGGCATTCGTTACCGCACCAACCTGACTCAAATAAAACGTAGACGAAGTGGAATCGATCAGGTCATTGCGGGAACCATCCATATCCACAATCTCAACCAGGGATTGCGGCACTGCACTGGTGGGCATGGAATCCATGAAAAGCGGGTCAACATCCGCATCGAACAGCGCACGTACAATATAGGTATTAGTGACACCATTCCAGCGCGGAGAATCTTCCAGACTGACCGTTCCAAGAGGAACTTTTGACACATTTTCCGCCACTGTATACTCTTCTCCTCCTGTCATCATGAAGATGTCATACCCGGAGGAATCCAGTACATCATCCCAGGAAAGAATAATCGAACGGTCCGCTGAAACAACACTTGTAATAACCGGGCCTGCCGGAACCGGGAGGTTGTTCGTCGTATGTATCAGATTGACACTGTCAAAGACCGTATGCACTGGACCGTTTGTAGTCGAACGCTCGTCCAGAGCCTGAGGATGTATGCCCATGGTAAAATAGCTGTATTCAGCAGTATACAAATCCGCTTTCAAATCGGTTGAATAGGGAATCCGGATCTGGGAGTGATTGATGGATGATGCACCACTGACCAGATTAGACAGGCTTGCGTATGCCTGATAGACGTTTTCATCACGTGTTTTGCGTAGTTTGAATGAAATACGGATCGGATCCGTTGTTCTGCTTCCTCCATTTTTCGGGTCCCAGCCCAGATCATCTGCATCCAGTTTCGCTAAACGATTATTGTCGTTATCCAGCAACGGACTGTCAAATACGATAATAAGTTCGCCACCACCACGAGCAGTTAAATTAAACAGCGCCTGTGCAGCATGTCCCCATATGTGGTGCTTCTCCGTTGTAGAGGCTGTCAGTCCGAAAGTCATAATGGATTGATTTGAGAATTCGCTATCGCCGGGAGCGGGGCTTCCGGCTGTTATCATAACATCCAGATAACCTTCCAGAGCATCATCTTCGTTATTGCGGATCAGTCGGTCAAAATAGACCGCATTGCCGTTGTCGGTATCATAATTACTGTACGACGAAGCCGAGTCGGCCACATCAGAAACTGTAATAACATTAAAAGCGTTTGATCCACTGCCGGTCAGCGACTCCCAACCCTGCTGCCCTGCCAGATCACCATCGGTATACCCTTCAGCGGCTGTAAAACCGATATCGGCAACAGTTTCGCCTGCATAAATTTTGAGCGGTGACACCTCATCCGAATTTGCGGAGTTCCCATTGTAGTATACCGCCTGAACAGCATAATAGTAGGTCGTGCCAGCAACCGCTGTTGAATCCGTGTAAGAATCTTCGGCTACACGCGCAATGGGGGCTCCAAAAGATCCACTGGTTTCAGAGCGGAACACATCATACTCGGCTGCTCCGGGCATATGATCCCAGCTGAGCTCAACACTGCTTCCCGGCCAGATGGCAGTCAATCCGGTCGGGGCTTTGAAAGGGGCTGTTTTCTCGATTTTGATTCGGTCAATCATCACCTCACAGTCATTGGCAACAGGCTCCATACAGCTGAGATGGAAATACAGATCGGAGGCATTCCATATATCCACATTACTCACAACTTCATAGGCTGACTCATTCACATTCGAAGCCGCATTAATGAAAGTCATCTCCAACCGGAATTCATTGGTTACATCCGATTTTGTAATTTCATAAATCATCTGCAGGTTATCGGTATCCGGATCCGCAACGGGACCTACATTGGGTTTCGGATCAGCCCCCAGATCATCTACGCAGTCTGCCCAGACAGACGGTTCTCCCGACATCCACCAATTTTCAAAGTCCGGGAAATACGTCACCCGGCCGTTTTCCCAGCCGTTATACGCTATCCACGATATGAGAGAACTGCCCTCCCCGACCGCATTCGTATTCTGCAGTCCGCAGCTCCACAGAGTGTAGTTTGGGGTTTCCCCCCCTCGCATACTGTACCGATGGTCAATCGTGATTTTCACCGTATCACCGGGAATCAGAGAAACCGCATTTAAACCGCTCAACAGCAGTGAACTGTTATCAGCCGACATGGTCATCTCACTATTGGCATCGACAACAAAAGCATCGTTGACAGACGCAACCCAATCGCCCTGTCCGTAAATATCTCCTGCGGGATATGCACTGAAATCGTCTTCAATAATCACCTGTGCATGAACGGCAATCGCCGCAAATAATCCGGCAGACAGTAGCCCAGTCTTTATCTTCATCTCATCGTTCTCCTTATTTGTTCTGCTGACGGGCAGATAATACCCGATATAAAGCCTATGCTTTACTGATTCCGGAAGGGGTTTCCCTGAGGATATCATCCAAGAATGTTCAGCCTCCACATATAGGAAATAAACAGAATACAGAATTACGTCTACTGTTATAAAACAGAGAAAAAAGTCTCACTTATGACACTGTCCGGACGAAAACGCGCTCCTTAACAGGGTCCCCTCCCGGCATCTGATTTTCTCCGGCAGAATGTTTGTTTTTTCTTTTCGGATGTTCGGCGATTGATGCCCCGGCTCGCAGGCTGCATTTCTCCAGCAGATTTTTGTATTTTAAAATCAAGGCCTCCCCGTAATTTTGAGATACTCCGACTCGAAGTCTAGAGAGAACAATCAGCCTGCATGGCTTCAGCGAAAATGGAAACCAGGTCATATATTTCCGGCCACGAGAGCACCTGGAACATTACGCAAAAGCGCAAGTGGACCGGCTTCCGGCAGCGTATATTCCCGCCGGATGGCGTCTCTGCTTCCGAGGGTTTCTTTCATCTGAAAACCGGTTGCCTGCTTTCAGGAAATCAGCCATTTCCAAAAGATTTATTTAATCCGATTCAGCTAAGAAGCGATACCGAATTGCATGATATGATCAATTGCAGTATAGGTGAAGCTTAGGTCTGCATGAGAAAACAATTAACCCAGTTCATGTTCTCCATACTGCTTCTCGGAAGAGCTGTCGCCGCGCTCACTCCGGAAGCGGCTGAAAATGTGCCTTTTTATCACATTCCATCCACAATAAAATACGCCGACAGGGAAATCGAACGACTCAATAAGAACATACAGACAAAACCCCGGCTTGAAGACAGCATTCAGTTCAAAGCATTCGGATTTCACAGCGACTATCTCCCGGTTCTCTCCGAAATTCCGGATCAGCCCAGATGGACTTTGGATCTCACCTTCGAAACATACACCGGGATTGAGGAGCTTTTTCTGGTGCCAACCATGGAACGCAGAATCGGCCGAAACTACAATAAGAATGCTCCCTATGGTTTTCCAAGCCACTTCCGGGTTTCCCAGGTCTTTCCGGACGGGCGGATACAGCCTGTTTATGAACACAACGGAAAACCGCACCTATCCCGCATGCCTTTATTCATCGCCTTTCCTGAGCCACGTTCCTCATCGGTCCGACTTGAGATTTTCAAAGGCGCAGTAGAAGAGAACCGGGAGTTTTTTGCGCTCGAGGAGATCTATGCCACTTCATTTTCCTACATTCGTCGCGCTCAATCCGTTAAAGTCAGCTCCGCCATTGAATCTCCGCCGTTCTGGGGGTTGAATTATCTCTTTGACCAGCAAACCAACCTCGGCCAGCCACTGGGGCCTAAAAACCCGTCATTGTCCCCGAAACAGCAGAAAGATTTCTCCGCAAATTTCGGGCATACGCCTCCCGGCTGCGCTGAAATTGAAATCGATTTCGGAGAAAACCGGCCTTTCGGCTGGCTCATATTGTATCCCGCCCTCTGGCCCGAAGGCATCCTGATTCCAGGTTACGGATTCCCCGGGAAAATATCCGGCACAATAATTCCGGAAAACCAAGACGGATTGCGGGGATCCTCCTCTGAAATCGAAAACTGGACGGGAGGTTCCCCGGGCAACAATCCGGTACGCCTCCATGGAAAAGGCCATATCGGACGCTGGCTTAAGCTTAAACTCAGCGATTTCCCTCAGCATAACGGCGATTATATTTTTGCAATGGGAGAAATCAGAATGTACGGAAACGGCAGACTCTATCCCGTTTCCGGCATCCGACTTGAAGGATTCCCGAAAACAGAATTCGCAGATCATATGTTCGACGGTTATGTCGGAGGCCAGCCGGTTCTGTTTTTTAAAGACTGGTTTTTTAAAACCATAAACGGAAACACAGCAAGATATGAGAAACAGAAATGGGAGTATACCAGACAGGCACTTGAACAACGCCTGGACACACTGCTTCGATCCACCGCTATGTCAATCGCGGTTACCACAGTTATATCGCTTGGGATAAGCATAACCGTTATCCGGAAAAACCGTCGAAAAAAAATCATTGAACTGCGCCGGCAGATCAGTTCCGACCTTCATGATGATGTCGGCGCTCTGCTCGGGTGCAGTATGCTTGCAGCCCGCCACCTGGAAGAGACCCTTTCAAACGAAACGGATATCCTGAAAGTACGACGAATCATCGATTCAACCACAAAAGCCATTCAGGCCATGCGGGATATTGTCTGGGTAAGCAGCGACAATCAGGACTCCGCCCGGCAGCTTGCAGAAAAATTAGAAGAAACGCTGGAAATTTATTCCGGGAAATATGAGGTGTCCTGTAAACATGATCACCTGCTGAATCTGGCGGATTACCGCCTGCAGTTTTCCGAAAAACGGGATCTTCTCCTTTTCATCAAAGAAGCACTTCACAATATCGATAAACACGCCAATGCAACACGGATCAACCTTCAGATAACCGTTAAACAGAACCGTTTGAAAATCATTATAACCGATGACGGGTGCGGCTTCGATTTCAGACAGGCACCCGGACAGACCACCGGACAGGGACTAATCAGCATGCGGGAACGTGCAAATCACATGCGTGGCATCTTCACCATAAAAACCTCACCGGGAAACGGCACCGAAATAACACTGGAACTCCCCGTGAAAAAGAAGCCGTCTCCACTAAAACCAAGGGAAACCACAAATGAATCCAATTGAAAACACCGCCTCCGATGAACCTATTAAAATATGGATTGTAGAAGACCTCGATGACTATCGGGAGGACCTGGTCAGTTACTTTGAAACCACCCCGGAAATTGACTGCCGGGAAAACTTCCGCACTTTTGAAGCCGCAGAAAAAGCAGCCGAATGTTGTAGATACAGCCATTGGCCGGACGTAATTCTCATGGATATCCAGTTGCCGGGAAAAAACGGCATAGACGCCATTCCCGAACTTCAGCGACTGATTCCCGGAGTCGATATTATTATCCTGACTTCGTTCGGGGACAAACGCAGAATCTTCGATGCCATCTGTGCAGGTGCCTCCGGATATCTCCTTAAAACCGATGGACTTGCCGACATCGTAAAAGGCATTCAGGAAGTCCATGCCGGCGGTTCGCCTCTCAACAGCAATGTTGCGGCCATCGTCCTCACTATGTTTTCCCACTTTAAAAAACCGGAACCGGATACGGAACTCAAAGAAATTGAACTTGAGATTCTTAAACAGCTTGCAGATGGCTCGTATACCAAGGAAATTGCCGCCGCCCTGGATATGAAAACGCACCAGATCAATTACCACGTTCGGAATATTTACCGGAAACTGCACACCAATTCATTGAGCGGTGCTGTTGCACGGGCTCTGCGCCGGGGGCTCATCAGTTAATTCGCCTTCTGCCAGATGCGGACATAATCCACCCGCTTCAGCCAGCAATCGATTCCGCTGTCCTCCTTCCCCTTCAGAAAAGTCGGCCCATACATGCGGAACGCCGCTTTATCGTTCTCCCACACGAAATCATCCGCGCGTTCCGGAACATACCGGCAGAACGTGGCCGGAGCAAAGGTTGAAGCACAAGCCACAGACGAGAAGCTCATCATAAACAAAGCCACCAACGATAAAAGAGTTCGTTTTTTCATAGTCCCGTAATTTACTCCGCCGGCATTCAAGCACAACCGACCGATTCAACTTTTGCTGAAAATGTTCATATATAAACCGTTCAATAAGAATAATCCGACAAGCATCCTGTTCGAACTTAAGTGCATCTTCTGTAATAAGGCGGGAATTAGTCCGCAGAAATATAACTCCGAATGGCTTTGAGCCCCTTCACCGTTGAGAAACCGCCATTACAAAGAACTGTTAAAGCCTTGAACGTTTCAGCATCCTTTCCTTCATTTCCATCTTCTCCAACAAACAACACCACATTGGGCACGTCCATTAACCCTGCTTCCCTCTGACTTTCCATGGAATTCCATTTTTTCTACCCGAAAGGCTCCTGATTACCTGCTTTAGACGACTGAATTGCAGAGTTTTCCGTTGATCAGCCGCCGGTCCGGCTGCCGAAATTCCGGTTTTCACCGCTGTTTTCCGTATTCCCCATCTCAGTACACACTGGCGCCCAGCTGCTGCACTTGGAACAGGTTGCAGGCCGCGGATTGCCCTGATCGATCCGACAGCTCCCTTAACAGCCATACCGTGTTCTATCCGGCACCTTCGAGGAGACGTCGGGTCCGGGGAAATACCGGAAACTGAAACATCGAGAATCCGAAACCCGGTCCCTGATAATCAAAGTCCGCCGCCGCTGTTGTACTTTCTGTATTTCATAAGTATAGGCTCATCTTTGTATCAGGCCTGCAACGGCAGGTTTTTAGATGCGCCCAACAGATAAAAACAACTCCCATAATGAATAGTCCATAAGGACTATTATCAAAAACCTTAATTACTGATATATAATAACATATTTCATAAAATATGACATGCTTCATAATGCCGGGCTTCGTCATCAGAAACATGCCGCTACAGGAGGTTGCCTGAGTTGCTTTAATCAGATGAATAAGAATTGATAAAGAGAGTTTTACGCAGAATAACCCGATCAGGAAAGACCATGATAATATTGCGTATAACGCTTTTTTTACCAGCCGGTTATTAAACAGACAAAACAACCGAACAAAGAGGAAATAATGATGAATGGCAGAATACAGGGCGTGTACGCCCTTTTAATATCATTGGCACTTACTTCAGCCAGCAATGCCGCAACCTACTATCTTGATGCAGACGGCGGAAATGACAATAACACAGGAACATCGCAAAGCGCCGCCTGGAAATCGCTGGACAAAGCCGGTTCGCACACCTTCACTGCCGGAGATACACTGCTGCTTCAGCGGGGCGATACGTTCTGGGGAAAACTGGAGCTGAAGGACGACAGCGGTACGAGTTCAAGCCCTGTTACCATTGGCGCTTACGGTTCCGGCGACCGCCCTTTCATCGGGGCCTACAGCCGGTACTGCGGAATCTATATTTATAATTCCAGCCATATCTCTATCCGTGATATTGAGATTAAAGCGAACGGCGGCGATGCCATTGACGGAATGTCTAACTCCAAACGCTACGGGGTTTATATCGGAGGAAATTCCTCGAATATAACGATCGATAATCTCTACGTGCACGATATCTATCCGTATGAAGCGACGGAGAGTGAAGGGATAAATCCGACGACCTATATGGGAAATGCATTCGGACTGTTCGGAACATCCTCCGCACCATTAACAGATATCACGGTCAAAAACTGTCAGATCGATAATGTCGGATTTAAAGCCTTCGATATGAAATACGTCGACTCTTCAAAAGTGGTCTGGAATCAGATGGAAAACATCGGCGGACCGGCCATCGTCCCAAATACCTGTAATGATTTGATTGTACGGGGAAATGTGGTCGACGGTTCCGGCCAGTATACCGATCCGCGCATGCACGGTCGCGGCAGCGGAATCTGGCCGATATGGTGTGAAGATGTGCTGATCGAAAAGAATACTTTTATGCATGCACGCGGCAAATATGACTCATGCGGTGCACACATCGATATGGGCAATAAAAATGTGGTTATCCAATACAACCTGAGTATCGATAATGAAGGCGGTTTTGTCGAAATTCTCGGAGGGAATGAAAACTGCGCATACCGCTATAACATCAGCATCAATGATGGTGCCCGTATAAAAGGTGAAGACGGGGCTCTGGGCGACGGACACGTTATTGTTTTCAGCGGTCATTATTCCGGCGAGCGCACAGCCTCCCAGTACAGCTATGTCTACAACAATACCATCTACGTCAAAGAGGGTCAGCACTGTTCGTTTGGACTGGAAGCTCCGATGGGAACGGTGCTTGTCGCCAACAACCTTTTTTATATTGAAGGAGATGCCCTGGACGGAACGCCTAACTGGTATAAAGACTATGCAGCAGGTGCAGAGGATGGGGTATACTGGAAAAACAACGTATACCAACGGGCGGATATCTTCCCGACAGACTGGATCTTTTATGAAACGGATCCGGTTATCGGTGATCCGGAACTGGCGAATCCGGGCGGACTGACAGCGACCGATTATATTCCGGCAGCAGGTTCTCTGGTTACCGATCGCGGCATTACAATTACCAAGATTCCGGGAGATACAGTTGGACTAAACGTCGGCCTGGAAGTCAGCACAGATTATTTCGGCAATCCGATTGAAGGAGCTCCGGATGTGGGAGCGATAGAGGTCGGCACAACGTCGGTCCCCGTCGGAAGTACAGTTATCGTGAGCGCATCCGGCAACGGAATGAACGTCTGGGCCAACGGTGGAACAGGAGGAAGCTCGGAAAACTGGCCCTTGCAGGCCGCTTCAACCGGAACCGGCGATTGGGTCCGTTATACCGTTGTTGATGCAGGCGGCGGTTATATCGCTCTGAAGTCCAGTGCAAACGGGAAATACGTCTGTGCGGACAAAGGTCTGGACTCCTCTCATTGGCCGCTGGCTGCCAACCGCACAGAAATCGGAAACTGGGAAAAATTCATCTGGATAAATAACAGCGACGGCACTTTTTCTTTAAAATCCAAGGGCAGTGGCAAATATGTCTGTGCAGACAGAAACCTTGATGCCAATCGTTGGCCGCTGGTCGCAAACCGCACGGAAATCGGTTCGTGGGAAAAGTTTTACTGGATAGATCCCGCGCTGAGTCTGTGGGTAAAAAATTAATGTGTATGACTCCGGAAACTTCATGCTGAAAATTTTATGCGACTGATAGACAGCCATATGATTGCAGGCAGACAGCGACCGATTCCGGCACAAGAAAGTGTATGCATCGCCGGATTGAGTCCCTCGTATGGATATCATACACTTTCATCATGAAATTCAGACCCTGTATAGACCTGCATAACGGCAAAGTGAAACAGATCGTCGGCGGATCGCTGACCGATGACGCGGAACCGGAAACCAATTTTGTTTCGGAAAAACCGCCGGCGTGGTATGCCGAACTTTACAAAAAGGACGGACTCACCGGCGGCCACGTCATTAAACTCGGGAAAGGCAATGTCGATGCTGCGAAAGAGGCCCTGGCCGCATGGCCGGGCGGTCTGCAGATCGGTGGCGGTATTGCGGTCGATAATGCCGGACTGTGGATTGATGACGGAGCCTCCCATGTCATCGTTACCTCCTATCTTTTCCAGAAAGGACAGCTTGATCCGGCACGTCTTGATCAGCTGCAGGAAGCGGTCGGGGCTGATAAACTGGTCATCGACCTGAGCTGCCGGAAAAAGAATGGAAACTACTATGTGGTCACCGACCGCTGGCAGACTTTTACCGACTTCATCGTCAATGAACATTCATTGAAAACGCTGGGCAGACAATGTGCCGAATTTCTCATCCACGGCGTGGATGTGGAAGGTAAGCAGCAGGGCATGGATGAAGAGCTGATCAAACTGCTGGCCGATCACTGCCCCATTCCCTGCACCTATGCCGGCGGCGTGCGGAATTTTGATGATCTCGAAAAACTGGAGGAAGCAGGACAGGGTCGCATCGATGTCACCATCGGCTCGGCGCTCGATATTTTCGGAGGCCCCATGTCCTACGAAAAAGTCGTCAGCTTTTGCAGATAGGTTTCGGCCTCTGCAGAAAATTCTCCGGGAGCCCAGTGGGCGAATTCCTTATCGCTTTCCGGATTGTACGGTCCGGATTTAACTTCAAACAGAACCGTGTCAGGCTCGAGAGCCAGAAAACTGTGCCAGACACCGCCCTCGAAATCGATTCCCGGCATGGAGGAACCTGCACGGACTTCCTGTGCCTGAAGAATTTCACCCTCATTGCTGAAAACCAGACAGCGGATTGCTCCCTGCAGCACGATAATACTTTCCGCCCGGTCTCGGGCATGGCGGTGCGGTCGAATGTAGGTACCGGGCTGAACGGCATTCAGCATACGCTGCAGCAGTGCCTCCCCGGATTTATGCAACGGGAGGATCATCCGCTTTCGCGGACTGATCCGCGCTCCGTCCACCACCTTCCGGATCAGTTCCTGATTGATTCCGGTCACCGGTTGTTCCGGAGCATTCAGTGCCATATTGAATTGCGGCGTCCCCGACATTGCAACCTCCTTAAACAAACATAAAAAAGCCGCCTGTCCCGGAGAAACGGGAATAACAGGCGACTTTTCCGAAGCACGGAATCCTAGAAATCGTAGGACAGACCGGCCAGTACCGTAATATCGTTGTGTTCTGCGACTCCCGCATCCGGAAGATTGTCATACTCATCGCGCAGTTCAACAAATACAGACAGCGTTTCAAAGATCTGACTGCGCACACCGGTCACCAGCAGACCGTTGTTATCGGTATCAAACTCTTCCATGTTGGCGTTGTATTCGAGATTCAGATAGTAGCTTGCGGTTTCGGTAATGTTCCACAGATAGTTCAGCGCGGCACGGTATTCTCCGAACGTATCCTCCCCGGATGCTGTGCGTTCGTAGACATAGTTAAGACCGATGGAGGCATCGAGCTTCATATTGTCCTTATCGATGAAATAATAACCGACGTTCGGACCGACTTTGCCACGGAACCGGATACGTTTAATCGTGTCATTCAATGCTTCGGCAAATACACCGGCGAACATTTTCGAATCGCCGAATTTATGCCGGTACTCAGTCTGACCGCGCACCTGGCCTTCAGTCTGCTCTTTCGGCGTGGTCGGCGTTCCGGTTTTTCCGTATTCCGCATACAATGAGCCGATGACATCATTATGCTCTCCGTACCGCTCCCCTTTCAGATTCATAGTGAACAGCGATTTTTCCGTATTGCCGTCACGATAGGTGGCACCCAGCGACAGATTACGTTCCCACTTAACCGCAGGTTCGTCCGCAGACCCCGCCTCATCCTGAGCCAGGCCGGCTAACGGAGCGGCAAAAAGTGCTGCAAAAACAACTCCCTTAATCAGTTTCATATTACATCTCTCCTTAACGTGTTAATTTAGGAATATGAGTATAAATTAAGTATTTTCATTCCGCAATATCTATAAGGAAGAAGTCACCGCCTAAAAAATTCCCCGAAATACGCCTATTTTCCTGAGGGAAGCAGATAATCCATTCTGCGCCGGCTCTGTGATTTTTCATGCTGTACCCACGGGGCATTTTTAAATTCGGAGAGATCAAATGCCAGGCCTTTGGCATCCCGCAGCAGCACCACCGAATTCAGCATCAGATTGGCCTCAACCGGATCTGCGGTTTCCCGCAGCGCCTGCATGATCACCGGCACCGGATCGCCGACACCGGTCAGCCCCAGAAATTCCGCGGCGCGAACCCGAACCAGACCTTCCGGATCGGACGTGGCCAGCTCGCTCGCCTTATCACTGAAACCACCGGCCTTCCGGCCGAACGAACTGCAGACCACCAGCCCCCAGTACCGCTTCCAGGGATTAGAGGAATCCAGCGCCGCACGCAACGGTTCCCGGATTTCAGGAAACGGCCGCAGACTCAGATCCGCAATATCAACCAGCTCGGCAATTTCCTGCTGATGCTCCTGCCCGTACTGCACGGGGTTACCGGATCCTTCTTTCAGAAACTGCGATTCAGGAATAAAGCTGAGATCCGGCATGGACTTCACCTGCTCCCGCAGCAGCTCACGCAATTCAACCAGTTTGCTGTAATATTTCGGATCGCCCGCCAGGTTGTACAATTCATCCGGATCTTTGCTCAGATCATACAGGCATTCCGCCGGCCGCGGCTCAAAGAACCGGCTCTGGAGCGGATTCAGATCTCCGGCGAGATACAATTCCCGCCACTCTTTATAGGCCAGCATTTTATAGCGATAGAAATTATACAGACCGTCAAAATTGAAGGGTTGATAATTGCGCATATATTTAAAATCACCTTTGCGCACCGTGCGGACCAGATCATATTTTTCGTCAAAGCGGTCGGCGTAACCGAACGCCGTATCCCGCGCATTCAGCTCAGCAAGCGTTACCCCCTCCCCAAGAAACGGACGCCCGTCAATCTCCTCCGGAATCTTTACCCCGGCCAAATTCAGCACCGTCGCGGAAAGATCGACAAACTGCACAAATCCGCCGATACGGCTGCCGCGAGCGGCCGGAACCAGATGCGCCCAGTTTTTCGGCACATAAACGACCATCGGCACATGCAGTCCATTATTGTAAACATAACCCTTGCCCCGCGGCAGCACACCGCCGTGATCGCCATAATAGAAAATAAAGGTATCATCCAGCAGCTCGTCGTCCTCCAGCATCTGAATAAATTCCCCCATCTGCTCATCCAGTTTCATATGGTTGTCGAGGTAGCGGGCATAGGTGTAACGGAATGTTTCCGTGTCGGGATGATACGGATACAGCTTCACCTGTGCCGGATCCGTTTCGGTTTTCTGTGTCAGGTCTTTAAAATGGAGCTGGCCCTCATGGGTGATGTAATAATTCTGCACATGGAAAAAAGGCTGCCCGGCAGCACGCTTACGGTAACTCGCCTTGCCGGACGACTCATCCCAGACCCCCTCCTTCTCGGATGGAAGAAAGTTATAATCCTCTTTCGCGTTGTTTGAGGTGTAGTAACCGGCCTGCCGCAGATACCACGGAAACATCTTCAGATTTTCCGGCATCGGCACCGGTTTTTCGTTGCGGTGATACTGCACCCCCAGGCGCGGAGCATAACAACCGGAAATAATCGTGCTGCGAGCCACCGAACAGACCGGTGCACAGGAAAAAGCATGGTTGAAAACCAGCCCGTGTCTCGCAAGCTTTTCCACATTCGGCATCGCTGCGCCGTTGGGATTATAGAGCCGCAGCCAGTCAGCCGAATTGTCCTCGCTTACAAGCCATACTATATTCGGCCGATCCGTCTTCCCTAAGACCGAAACCGCCGCCAGCATCAATAATACAACCACCCGCCTCATCGTCACTCTCCTTCAAATCCCTAATTTTCACTATGCCTTAAAACACCGGATATGATACATACATCCGCTCGTGTTTGAGGCGCAATCAAACAAAAGAATAGATTTTATATTAACCAGGGAGCCACACATGAGCAATTATACGTATACTCCGACGTTCCAGCACAGCGGCGACAACACGCCCTACCGCCTGATTACCAAAGACGGCGTCCGCACCGAATCCTTCAACGGCAAAGAAGTTCTTATCGTTGAGCCCGAAGCCCTCGAACAACTCGCCTACGAAGCCTTCTGCGATGTCTCCTTCTACCTCCGCCCCGGCCATATGAAACAGGTCGCCGCCATTCTCGAGGACCCGGAAGCCAGCGAAAACGACATCTTCGTGGCCCGCTCCTTCCTCGAAAACTCAATTATTGCCGCACACGGCGAACTGCCCACCTGCCAGGATACCGGCACCGCCATCGTAACCGGCACCAAAGGCGGCTATGTCTGGACTGATTTCGACGAAAAAGAAGCCCTCTCCAAAGGCGTCTTCAAAGCCTATCAGGAACGCAACCTGCGCTATTCCCAGATTGCGCCCCTCTCCATGTTCGAAGAAAAAAACACCGGAAACAACCTGCCCGCACAGATCGACCTCTACGCCGGAAAAGGTGCCGAATACAACCTCACCTTCATCGCCAAAGGCGGCGGATCGGCCAACAAATCCTACCTCTACCAGAAAACCAAATCGCTGCTGAATGAAGAAACGCTGACCGAATTTCTCAAAGCCGAACTCTTCACCGTCGGCACCGCCGCCTGCCCGCCCTACCACTATGCAGTCGTCATCGGCGGCACTTCCGCCGAAGCCACCATGAAATATGTCAAAATGGCCTCCATCGGCGCCCTCGACGACCTGCCCACCTCCGGCGATGAAACCGGCCGCGCCTACCGCGACCTCGAATGGGAGGAAAAAGTACTCAAAATGGCACAGGACTCCAAAATCGGTGCCCAGTTCGGCGGAAAATATTTCTGCCACGACGTCCGCGTCATCCGCCTGCCCCGACACGCCGCCAGCTGCCCCGTCGGCATCGGCGTCTCCTGCTCGGCCGATCGCAACATCAAAGCCAAAATCACCAAAGACGGCGTATTCCTCGAACAGCTCGAATACGACCCGGCCATGTATGCCCCGGAAAATCTCGGTAAAGAAGCCGACACCGCACCGGTCATCGACCTCAACCGTCCGATGGAAGAAGTTCTCAAGGACCTTTCACAGTATCCGGTCCTCACCCGCCTGCGGCTCAACGGCACCCTGATTGTGGCACGCGACATCGCCCACGCCAAAATCAAGGAAAAGCTCGATGCCGGTGAACCGATGCCCGAATACTTCAAAAACCATCCGGTCTACTACGCCGGTCCGGCCAAAACCCCCGAAGGCAAACCCTCCGGCTCCTTCGGCCCCACCACCGCACAGCGCATGGACCCGTATGTCAAAGAATTCCAGTCGAAGGGCGGCTCCATGGTCATGCTCGCCAAAGGCAACCGCGCGCAGGAAGTCACCGACAGCTGTCAGGAACACGGAGGATTCTACCTCGGTTCCGTCGGCGGTCCCGCCGCCCTCCTCGCCGAGAAAAACATCAAAAAAGTCGAAATTGTCGATATGGAAGAACTCGGCATGGAAGCCGTCCGCAAAATCGAAGTCGAAGACTTCCCAGCCATCATCCTCGTCGACGACAAAGGCAACAACTTCTTCGCCGATATCCTGAAAGGGAAATAAGAATTCACGATAAAGGGCTGGTGTATTTCAGCGCCGGCCCTTTATCTACGATTTCCCGACGTCCTCGATGCCGGCGAACTGAAAGGCATCAACAACGTCACCCCCGCCGAATCCCTGCTGAGGACCCTCGCACACAAAGCAAAAATGTTCGGCGAAGCCTTCAAATCCATGCACTATAAGCAGAACTGACCCAACCGGCAAACCTCTGCCGGTCCGGCGTTTCCATTTCCTGGAAACGCCTTTTTACTCAACCAGACTTCGTTTGCTCAATGACGTGCTCGCAATCTTTGAAATACGCTTATCACGGGAAACTGAGAGGGATTCTAGAAGGGCGATATCTTCTTCGGAACCGATTTCGCCGAGAGTGGCGATGGCGGCACAGCGAAGTATGGTTATGTCCGAATTATGAGCCAGGTCGCGGGCGGTTTCCAATACATGTATATTTTTGCGTTCACCGCAAAGACGAATGGCAGTAACTCGGTTCGCCAAAGAAGCTTGTTCATCCTGAGCCAAGTTGAGCATCGCGGCATTAATGTCACCCTTATCAAACTCATCATGATCACGAGAAAGCTTATCGAGCGCCAACAGCGCCGCCCCTGCATTCGAATTGTCGCGTTCCCCCAGCGCATCCCAGAGTGTGTCCTGAATTATCTGCAGTTCTTGTGGAGGGACAGCGGCCTCGCTGTCCGCGGTTGATGAGACCAGCGCCTCTCGGCTCCCAGTTTCAGACTCAAAACTTAAAACTTCAGACTGTCTTTCATAGAACGGCTGCATGAACTGGATACAATAATTGCGCCACGTATCATCCTGATTGGGGTTGTTATATCCATTCACCAGCAATTCACCCATACCATCCGGAAGTTCCTTCTGACGAAGAAGAATTTCATAGGCATCATTTCGAATGGAGTTGTAAAAAAGATTCCCCAACTTTGCATCTTCCGGCATTGGCTCATTTAGGAAATCCATCAGAACTGCAATATCATTGGTCGACATCTCCTGCCCAAGTTTCCGCATGGCTTCAAGCCTAGTCTGGTAGCCGGATTTCGGATCAACCACAGTAAATACCGGATGGTTCTCACTCAAACCAGACTCGATTTCCGATTCAGCCATTGGAACTTCCTGGGCGTGCTGCGGACGCGAAACTTCTATCGCAGACATGTTAATCTGTGACTCAGGCTGATCAGCCTGAGTCACAGGACTTCTCGACAAAACATATACAAGTCCGAATACACCAATAACTGCAACTACAAGAATAATTTTTTTCATGAGGGGTCAGTCCTATGATTTAATGTTTTTATAATTCGATCCAATGCATCCCCGCCGAAATCACCCGATTCCATACGCTTCAGAAATGTAGCAAAATTCGTTGCCTTACCCATCCTTAAACGCTCTTTAATCCACTGATTTTTCACACACGTATTCCGGCGCACCAGCCAAGCCACCGCATACTTCTCCGGACCGTTCTTTTTCAGCGCATCCAGATCGGAATCGGCCAATCCGAGAACCTCAAGCCCAAGCTTAACCAGCCGTTCCGCCTCCGCCTCATCACGTAGGAAAGGGGTCAGTCCCGTAATTTAGTAACTTCTCTCAACCGTTCACGCTTCTTTATTAACAGTTCATCCTCAGTCTCATCAATCCGTCTAGGGTATCTCGACAGACAATCCGCCCTCCCCATATGCAGCCGCTCCGCAATCCAGGCATTGGAAACCACCGTGTGCCTCCTGATCAGCCAGGCCAGCAGCGCCTTCTCATCCGCCCCTTCCGCATCCCGTACAGAGACTGCTCATCAAGCTGAAGGCACTCAATACCCTGTTGCAACAACCGCTCCGCTTCAACTTCATCATGCTGCCTCACCTCTTCCCCGCAAAATGATTCCCGTTTCCCTGAAAGCCGGTCAATTCTTTCAAGCATATCAGCTTTGAACTGATCCGCCCCGAAGCACCATCCTCTGCGGAAAAAGGGGTCAGAAAAAGGGGTCAGGAAAAAGGGGTCAGTCCCGTAATCTAGTAAAATGACTTTTCCGAAAAAGGGGTCAGTCCCGTAATCGAGTAAAATGACTTTTCCGACCGTGCTGTTTTCGGTATAAAACTCTCCATGCCAAGGAAACCTAGAATTGAATATGAAGGGGCCATCTATCACGTAATGAGCCGGGGAAATCACCAGGAGGCAATTTACAAAGACGATAAGGACTGCGAAGTATTTTTAGATACGCTGGGTGAGGCGTGTGACCGCACGGGCTGGCGGATACACGCCTTCGTTCTTATGGGGAATCATTACCACCTTTTACTGGAGACTCCTGAAGCGAATTTGGTGGCTGGAATGAAGTGGCTGCAGGGGACGTATACGCAGCGTTTTAACAGTCGGCATAAGTTTTGGGGACATCTATTGCAGGGGCGTTACAAGGCGCTGCTGGTGGATGGGACGGGCGGAGACTATTTTTTGACGGTAAGTAATTATATCCATCTTAATCCGGTGCGGGTGAAAGGATTTGACCCGCGGAAGAGAACTCTGGCGGATTACCGCTGGAGCAGTTTCCCGCTTTATGGACGGCCTTCAAAACGCCCAGACTGGCTTTGTGTGGATCGTACGTTGGGCTGCATGGAACTTGAGGATTCGGTGGCCGGCCGACGGAACTACCGGAGAATTATGAATAAACGGGTTGCTGAAGTCGCCGCAAGTGACAATCCCGTGGAGTTTGATTCGCAATGGAACCATATCCGCAGAGGATGGTGCTTCGGGGCGGATCAGTTCAAAGCTGATATGCTTGAAAGAATTGACCGGCTTTCAGGGAAACGGGAATCATTTTGCGGGGAAGAGGTGAGGCAGCATGATGAAGTTGAAGCGGAGCGGTTGTTGCAACAGGGTATTGAGTGCCTTCAGCTTGATGAGCAGTCTCTGTACGGGATGCGGAAGGGGGCGGATGAGAAGGCGCTGCTGGCCTGGCTGATCAGGAGGCACACGGTGGTTTCCAATGCCTGGATTGCGGAGCGGCTGCATATGGGGAGGGCGGATTGTCTGTCGAGATACCCTAGACGGATTGATGAGACTGAGGATGAACTGTTAATAAAGAAGCGTGAACGGTTGAGAGAAGTTACTAAATTACGGGACTGACCCCTTTCCTACGGGACTGACCCCTTTCCCGTGACCCCTTTCCCTGACCCCTTTCCCTGACCTTTCCCCGGGACTGACCCCTTTCCCAGTCATTCAACAGCCCAGCGTGTAACTGTCTGATGGATCTTTATTATGGAATTATCCCCGTTTTCTTCTGTTCCTTCTTCCATTCCTCCCAAGACTGCTTTCTCTGATAAGGAACAACATGTACCGGAGATTGAACTACTGGAGGAACTCGCACGTTGATCTTCTCATATTCCGAGACCTTCATGTGTAAGACCGCCTCGCTTTGGATCCGTGTAAACACTTTTCCAGTAGATCTGAATGGCGCAAATTTCCGAGCATCAATCTTTGGAGCTTTGATCCTTGCACATATACCCGTTTGCATTTCAATTAAACTTCCTGAACGGTCAATTTTAAAACTATAAGACATCGACGTTTTAGGAAAAAGCTCTGCACTGAACAATAAGGGGATCTCTGCATAAGCATATTCCTTTTGTATATTATGCATGTACAATACCGGATACACATCCCGAACACTTATTTGATCCGGCAGTATTGTTCCCGAGGGAATCCCTGGAAACCATATTATAGACTCGCCGGTATTAACAAAAACAACTGATCCAACGATCTTCTCCTCTGTTACCTTGAAGATTTCAACATGAACCTTCAAACCCGACACTACAGAACCACAATCAGCCCCCTCAGGGATCGTTGAAAAAACTTGCGTTACCCCGGAAAAGAACAAAATTAAACTAATCACCCTCATCTTCACAACAACACCTCATCTCCTGAGCCTGTTGATCCCAATCATCGGCATCTGCCTGTTGCGGTAAATACACCAACGGTAAGGCCCCTGGCATTTCAGACCATCCCGAAACGGAACACGAACTTGTCATGGCATGAAGGTCGCCCCCGTTTCCAACATCCCATGGATCCTCAAAATTATTATTGCTACCTCCATAAAATAAACTGTCTCATTATTCACACCTCTCCAAAATAACAGTCAACGACTTGTGCCACACCTTTCCTCCTCTGCCTCATTATTCAGTTCGGAATGAAAAGCCTTTAAAAGGGCAAATGCCATATCTTCAGTTCTCCACGTTCCATCTTCCCGAAACTTTTGGTGTAATACGGAATCATCATCCAGCCAGTTTTCATAAATCCATAACGCCAGCCATTTATGATAAGTTAACAAAAATCCATCAGGACATGCCCGGATTTCCTGTTTGGCCTTGCTGCTAACTATACGATCCAATTCATCCACAGCTTGATTTATATTATCTACCGTAATGGACTCAGAGGCGCCGTTTCTCAAAGTTATCACCTGCTGGTAGTCCTGCGGTTTTAAACAGTTGTTACTGAAATAGAAAACGCATGGTAGCGCCACTGTTTTGCCTCAGATGGAATTGGACAAAACCTTCGTTCAAGTTAGATAGTACGAATGGAGGACAGAATGCCAAAGAGAAGACACTTCACGGCCGAACAGAAGGCCGACATTGTTATGAGTCACCTGGTCGACCAGGTGCCGGTTTCCGATATCTGTGTAAAGCATGATATTCAGCCGAATATGTTTTACCGATGGCAGGCCGAATTCAGAGCGAATGCCTCTGCCGCCTTCGAGAAAACGGACACGCGTAAACAGAAGGCCCGGCGAAGACAGACCGAGCAGCTCGAAGTGCAATTGCAGAAGAAAGACAGCATTATTGCCTATGTGACAACAGAGCTGATGAAATCAAAAAAAAAGAATGGGGAGATTTAAAAGGTTGGGTGGAGCCGGATCTGCGGGATCGAATTATTGATGACGTATTTGAAATCCGGGAACAGACCGGGCTGGCCCTGAGCTGGCTTCTTGCTAAAGCATCTCTTGGTAAAAGCCGGTTTTATGACTGGCGTAAACGATACGGAAAACTCAATGAGCACAATGGTAAAATACCTCGGGACAACTGGTTGCTGGCGAATGAAACCGAAAAGATTGTTAACTGGTATAAAGAGCATCCGTTTGATGGATATCGCAGGTGCTGCTATATGATGATGGATGCGGATGTTGTTGCGGTCAGTCCGGCCACGGTGTACAGAGTCCTTTCAAAAGCAGGGATGCTGAACAATCGGAACGTACGCCCGTCCAGGAAGGGAACCGGCTTCACTCAGCCATTAAAAGCCCATGCTCATTGGCATATTGATATTTCCTACATCAACTGTGGCGGCACCTTTTATTATCTGTGCACGGTACTCGATGGATTCAGCCGGTTGATCGTTCACTATGAGCTCAAGGAACAGATGAAAGAGGCCGACGTAGAGCTGATTCTTCAGCGTGCGAGAGAAAAATATCCTGATGCGGCTCCGAGAATTATAAGTGATAACGGCCCGCAGTTCATCGCCCGGGATTTCAAGGAGTTTATTCGTCTGACAGGCATGACGCATGTGAGAACCAGCCCGTATTATCCGCAGAGCAACGGTAAGCTTGAGCGTTATCATAAAAGTCTGAAAACCGAATGCATTCGTCCCAGAAGTGCAGAAACTCAGGATGAAGCTCGTCGGAATATTGATGAATATGTTACCTATTACAACACGATCCGCTTACACAGTTCGCTTGGATTTATCACACCCGGGCAAATGCTGGATGGGAAGCAGAAAGAAATATTTGAAGAGCGGGAAATGAAGTTATCGAAAGCCCGGGAAGAGCGCCGAATAAAGCGGAGCAAAATCCGGGAGTTAACCAACTAAAATCGAACCGAGGTTTTTCCAATTCCCGGTGAACCATTACACCACGATGACGAACTTACTGATTGTAATCCATCGAGTACGGCATTTCTGTTCTGTGCCGGAAAATTTTACTGCTCTAATTGCAACCACTGATGAAAGGCAGGCGAACAGAATTCCAGAGAAAACCAGTGTAAACAAAAGGATCAACACTACATGTGCACTCAGCCCTGATCGGTAGGCAATATGCTCCACCAGATTAATTCCATGGTCTGGAATCGGGTAATAATGCTGCGCAGGGCTAAATAACGGATAGTTTGGAACGAGGTTTCTAAACAGCCCTGCCGGCAGAAGAGATAACAGAATGATCAGCAGACTCCTCTGCAACATGACAATAGAGCTTTGGCAGGACGAACATAAAACATGAACCAACAGAAATCCTGCAATAATGAACATTAGGGCCGGAGGGAAAAATATGAGAAAATTATACAGCACATCATCCTCCCGTTTTTTGACCGGATTTTTTACGCAATATTGTTCTTACACACAAATACTGCCCGCCAGCACACAGGACAACGCTTGTTATAAACAGATAAAAAGCAACACTCTCCAAAACCGGAAGCGCATTATTGCTCGGAGAGACTTCTCTGAACACATATTGTCCCACGCTCGAAGAACGGTTACTACCCCATGATGGATTGTAATAGCCGTAAAATTGCCATTCAGTCTCCCTATCCTGATAATCACGCATTACAGGCTCTGGAATCAACAGGGCCGTTGCCCAGATAGAAGCAACCAAAAGACTTCCAGCAATAGAAACATTCGAGAGCACAAAGAGTGCTATATTTGAACGAAATTTGCCGATGCCTGCATTTAAGGCAAGAACTGCCCCAAGCGTTGTCAGCATTACTGTTAATATGATTAACAAAATCAACATCATCGCCAGCTACAAAGTTGTTTTCACAACCCCTCGGTAAAGAAACCATTATTTATCACAACAGAACTCATCACATCCAAGCACATCATCAAGAAAACCTAGATAGGTAAAGTGCTCGTCCCCGGGCTTTTTATGATGCACCCCTCCCTTTTCCAGAACTAAATCGTCTCTACCTGAAGGGGCCTTATCCGGATCTGAAGGTCCGTAAGGATGTGGACCATACCACTTACCTTCTCCGGGATCCTTCAAATCAGGATCGGGATGCGTATGCCAATAGATGTCCAAATCATTTTTAGAGCCGCCCACATCATCAATAAAACAGGGAATCTGTCCTCCATAATCATAATACCGCTCATTTTCGGGACCCCACCTATTCTTAATACTCTGCCACCAGCTCGGATCCTCATTATTCCCGGGAGGAACAGCGCTTGCAAATGGCTCACCTTCCCCATAGGGAGGACCTACAGCAGGGCCGCTTTGAAGCCGATGTTCATTTCCTTCAGGCCCTGTATATATCCCCCCGACCGTTCTTTGTTTTCAGGATCATTGAACGTATCAGCAGCACAGCATAACCTTTGTCGATCCTCCTCAGACAATCCGCCCAGAAAATCCCTCATTTATCGTGTGCTCATTAACCCCAGCACATCAATTTTAGAAATCGTCTGATTTCGAACGACTGCATTCAGATTTTTTCCACCCTGCTCCCGAACCGGATCTCGGCTGGTCCAGCGACCCTGCTCCGCCTGATAGTAGGCATCGCTGCAAACCGGGAGAAGGGCTCACAACAATGTGACAAAAATAAATGCTTTCATCATTCACACCTCACTCAATATCATTGGATAATTTTAACGAGCACTATTGCAAACCAAATAAGCAGGATGACATAGCCCGCGCACATCTTAAGGGTAAGTATTCGTGTTCTCTTTTCATTTTCGCTGTAGTTCCCGGCATTCAGAAGCCCATTGCGTAACTGCCTGGAAAGAGAGATTCGAGTCAGGTATTGCACAGCAAATGTAATCACCGATAAAATAAGCCAAAGCATGCCGACCCATCCCTGCAGAAACTTTTTCTCCTCGGCTCCAGCAGAAAACAGAATATCCCATATTGGGTATTTGAATTCTATCGACGGAGTCGCCGATACCGTCGCATTCAGAACAGCAATCAACAGAAAGCTGAAAATGCACATCAAAAGGACTTCATACGAGCGATAGCTTAACTGAAGCGTATCGGACACATCAGCTGACTGTTGACGCCCTCCCGGAAAGCCATGTCTATGCCGCCAAAATCCCCTTACAGTGCGTACCACAAAAATGCCGGAGAATAGGACAAACGCAGTATAGATAATCTGGAACACTACTGACAGCATGAGCGATATGTATCCCGGTTGTCTCCCAGAGTGTCGTTCAATTGATCAACCATGTCGTCTAGACTTTGAAAAGGCGGAAATTTGTTTCCGTCGGCCTGAATGCATCGGAAAAAAATGTCGCCATTTTTTGTAACCCTCTGTTTTTTCGCGGGTTGGAAAGGCACTGATTCTGAAGCATGGTCGGGGTGGAAATTTTTTTCCGATTAAGTCCCCTCCCCGCGCCCCTCCCGAACCGGCTCCGACATTTATTTCTATTCACTGGCTTCAAACACCTTACAACTTAACGAATTCTCCGTATTTCTGCGGTGGCACACCTGGTGCAATAGGGGCTGTCACCATTTGGGAAGATAGAAACTGAACTGAAATTCAAAATAACGTTAACCAACCAAGGAGAAGCACCATGAGAAAAGTAGCAATCTACGGAAAAGGCGGAATCGGAAAGTCCACCACGACCCAGAATACAGTGGCGGGCCTGGCGGAGGCCGGTAATAAAGTGATGGTGGTGGGCTGCGATCCGAAAGCCGACTCCACCCGTCTGCTGCTTGGCGGTCTGGCTCAGGGCACCGTACTCGATACGCTGCGCGAAGAAGGGGAAGATATTGAAATTGATGATGTCATCAAAGACGGTTTCGGAGGAACCCGCTGTGTGGAATCCGGCGGTCCGGAACCGGGAGTCGGCTGTGCCGGACGCGGTATTATCACATCAATCAATCTGCTGGAACAGCTGGGTGCATATGAAGAGGATCAGGGCCTGGATTATGTTTTCTATGACGTACTCGGTGACGTGGTCTGCGGCGGATTTGCTATGCCGATCCGTGAAGGTAAAGCGCAGGAAATCTACATCGTGGTTTCCGGTGAAATGATGGCCATGTATGCGGCGAACAACATCTGCAAGGGTATTGTGAAGTTTGCGGATGCCGGCGGCGTTCGTCTCGGCGGTCTGATCTGCAACAGCCGTAAAACGGATAATGAGCTTGAGCTGATCACGGAGCTGGCGAACCGGCTCGGCACGCAGATGATTCATTTTGTACCGCGCGATAATATTGTGCAGCACGCGGAACTTAACCGTAAAACCGTTATCGATTTCGCGCCGGAATCCGGTCAGGCCGACGAATACCGCGCCCTGGCCAAAAAGATTGCCGAAAATGAAATGAAGGTAATCCCGACGCCGCTCGAAATCGAAGATCTCGAAGAGCTGATGGTCAAATACGGCTTCGATGCATAACGGTACTGTTTAACCACAGAGCGCACAGAGGCCTCGGAGCACGGCTTCATTAAGTCCTGCACAATCCCATCTCTGTGAACTCCGTGTCCTCTGTGGTGAATATATAAGAGCCTCTAACACACCAATTAACTACCAGGAGAAAACCCATGTCAAAACTGCTCGTACGTTCCATTGTCCGCCCGGAAAAGGCGGATGAAGTAATGAAGTCCCTGCTCGAAGCCGGTTACCCGGCCGTCACCAAAGTTCCGGTATTCGGGCGCGGCAAACAACGCGGCCTGAAGGTCGGTGAAGTGACCTATGACGAACTGCCGAAGGAAATGCTGATGACCGTGATTCCGGAAACCGATAAGGATTTCGTGGTCAAAACGGTTCTGGGCGCGGCCAAAAGCTGCGAGGCCGGAAACTTCGGCGACGGCAAAATCTTCATCTCCCCTGTCGAGGACGTTTACACCATCAGTTCCGGTCTGAAGGAGGATTGATGCAATCAATTCTCCTCCATTTCAAATCTGAAATCTCCAATTTCAAATCGAGCGGAGTGCGTTTATGAAAGAAGTAATGGCAGTCATTAGAATGAACAAGATCAACGACACCAAGCGTGCGTTGAATGAAGCGGGCATCAGCTCCTTCACCGCAACCGGCCGGGTGCAGGGTCGCGGTAAAGGAATGGTCGATTACCGCATCCTCCACGGAGCGGAAGAAGGTGCTCCTGAAGCTATTGCCCAACTGGGCGAAGGCCCCCGCCTTGTCCCGAAACGTCTGATCACCGTAGTGGTGTCCGACGACTGGGTCGAAAAAACCGTAGAAACCATCATCAAAACCAACCAGACCGGCAGCTCGGGCGACGGAAAGATTTTCGTCCTGCCGATTCTGGAAGCAACCCGTGTTAGAACCGGCGAAACCGCAGAAGGCCCTTCCGGCGGTAACGTCCTCGACTCCTCAGGAGGTTTGGAATGAGTGAAGAAAAAAAACTACCCGACCCGTCTGGCCTGAAAGAAGAAATCCTGGCCAAATATCCGCCGAAAATTGCGCGTAAGCGTTCCAAGGCGATGGTGATTAACGATCCGGAACTGGATCAGCAGATTCAGTCCAACGTCCGTACCATCCCGGGCATCATCACCCAGCGCGGCTGCACCTATGCCGGCTGTAAAGGGGTGGTGCTCGGTCCGACACGTGACATCGTCAATCTGGTTCACGGTCCCATCGGCTGCAGCTTCTATGCATGGCTGACCCGCCGGAACCAGACCGATGCCGATGAAATTGTGGAGGGCGGCGCTAACTATATGACCTACTCCTTCTCAACCGATATGCAGGACGACAACATCGTGTTCGGCGGCGAGAAAAAACTGGCGCAGGCCATTCAGGAAGCCTATGACATCTTCAAACCGAAGGCGATCGGCGTTTTCTCCACCTGTCCGGTCGGTCTGATCGGCGATGACGTTCATGCGGTTTCGCGGCAGATGAAGGAAAAGCTCGGCGACTGCAATGTGTTCGGATTCAGCTGTGAAGGGTATAAAGGGGTTTCGCAGTCAGCGGGGCACCATATTGCCAACAATCAGCTCTTCCGCCATGTGATTGGTCTGGACGATTCGCAGCCGGAACATAAATACAATGTAAACCTCCTGGGTGAGTACAACATCGGCGGTGACGGATTTGAGATCGACCGTATCTTCAAGAAGTGCGGCATCAACATCATCTGCACCTTCTCCGGAAACTCCACCATGGACAAGTTTGCCAATTCGCATATGGCCGACCTCAACCTCGTCATGTGTCACCGCTCCATTAACTATATGGCGGAAATGCAGGAAACCAAATTCGGTATTCCCTGGATGAAGGTGAACTTCATCGGTGCCGAGTCCACAGCCAAGGCCCTGCGCAAAGTCGGTGAATATTTCGAAGATGAGGCGCTCAAGGCCAGAATCGAAGAAGTGATTGCCGAGGAAATGCCCTCCGTCAAAGAACGCGTAGCCAAAGCCCGGAAAGTGACTGAAGGAAAACTGGCCATGCTGTTTGTCGGCGGTTCACGTGCACATCACTACCAGGAACTCTTCAGCGAACTCGGTATTAAAACCGTTTCCGCCGGCTATGAATTCGGTCATCGCGATGACTACGAAGGCCGCAAAGTGCTGCCGACAATCAAAGTGGATGCCGACTCCCGTAACATTGAGGAAATCAAGGTGGAGAAGGACGAAACCCGCTACAAACCGCGTGCTTCCGAGGAAAAACTCAAAGCGCTCGACGAAAAGGGGCTGGAAGTCAGCGACTATAGAGGCATGATGCCCGATATGGCCGATCAGTCTCTGATCGTCGACGACATCAGCCATTGGGAAACCGAAAAACTGATCGACTTCTATAAACCGGATATCTTCTGCGCCGGCATTAAGGAAAAGTATGTCGTTCAGAAATCCGGCATTCCGCTCAAACAGCTGCATTCCTACGACTACGGCGGCCCGTACGCCGGATTCGAAGGAGCCAAGAACTTCTATGCGGACATCGAAAAGATTCTCAGCACCAGCATCTGGAAGAAGATCAAGGCACCTTGGCTGTCCCATGAAAACGACCCCTGCATCTGCGCTGAATATGTAGCCTGAAAAATTGCCGATGGCCGATCGATGATTGGCGGTTGAAAACAACGGGCCCAACGGCGACGGAGTTTCACAAAGCGGCAATCGGAAATCTAAAATCGGCAATTAAAATTTAATGGAGAAAATCCCATGTTACTACGACACACACCCAAAGAAGTAAGCGAACGCAAAGCGCTCACCGTTAACCCGGCGAAAACCTGCCAGCCGGTCGGAGCCATGTATGCTGCTCTCGGCGTACACGGCTGCCTGCCGCACTCGCACGGCTCCCAGGGCTGTTGCTCCTACCACCGCAGCACCCTCACCCGCCACTACAAGGATCCGATCATGGCCGGTACCAGTTCCTTCACCGAAGGTTCCTCCGTATTCGGCGGACAGGCCAACCTGCTCCAGGCCCTGGCCAACATGTTCACCATCTACAACCCGGATCTGGTAGCCGTTCATACCACCTGTCTTTCTGAAACCATCGGCGACGATATCGCGCAGATCGTGAAGAAAGCCACGGACGACGGCAAAGTGCCGGAAGGAAAGAAAGTGATTTACTGCAACACCCCGTCCTACGTGGGTTCGCACATCACCGGATTTGCCAACATGTGCACCGGCATTGCCAAAGGACTGGCCGAGCATACCGGTGTGGCCAAAGATCAGGTCAACATTCTGCCGGGCTGGGTTGAACCTTCCGACATGAAGGAAATGAAGGAAATCGCAGCGCGCCTCGGCGCAAACATCGTAATGTTTCCGGATACCGACGGAGTCGTCAACACTCCGCAGACCGGCGAATTCAAGATGTATCCCGACGGCGGAGCCAAAGTAGAGGATATCGCAACAGCCGGCGACAGCATCAAAACGCTCGCCCTGGGCAAATGGGCCTCTGAAGACTGCGCGAAATATCTCGATGCCAGCTTCAAAGTCCCCTACGAAGTCCTCGATATTCCGTACGGACTCTCTGCAACCGACCGCTTCGTGCAGGCACTCGCCTCCGCGGCCAAGGTTGAAATTCCGGAGTCCTTTATCGCAGAGCGTGGACGCCTCGTCGACGTGATCTCCGATATGTCGCAGTATCTCCACGGTAAAAAGGTGGCCCTCTACGGCGACCCCGATCAGCTGCTGCCGCTCACCGAGTTTCTGCTCGATCTCGATATGATCCCCACCGCAATTGTTTCCGGCACTCCCGGTAAAGCATTCAGCAAACGGATCACTGAAATGTGCGCGGAAAAGGCTCCGAACGTCAAAGTGGCAAATGGCGAACGGGCCGATATGTTCCTGCTGCACCAGTGGATCAAGAACGAACCGGTCGACCTGCTGATCGGCAACACGTACGGCAAATACATCGCCCGCGACGAAGACATTCCGTTTGTCCGTCACGGATTCCCGATTCTTGACCGTATCGGCCACAGTTACTTCCCGACTGTGGGATATAACGGCGGCATCCGCCTGCTCGAAAAAATGCTCGGTGTCATCATGGACCGTCAGGACCGCGATGCTCCCGAAACCCGCTTCGAGCTCGTCATGTAGAAAGGCGTTTGAGGTTGGAGGTTTGGAGCATATCGTCCGAGGGTTATTCCCGGCCCGCTCCGTCGGGCGTAGCTCCAGACTTCAAACCATCAACTCCGAACTGCACAATCCTTTGGAACCGGAGCGCGGATAGAGACCTCGCCTCATAACAGAAATCTCTCTCCTCCTCTGTTTACACTCCGCGCTCCGGTTCCGATCTTTAACGCATGATATATTTCACCACAGAGCTCACAGAGAACACCGAAGAAGTGCCTTTTAATATGCTCAATTTGAAATCAGGCATTGGCCCCTGTGGTTTAAAAGAAGTAAAAGGAGAATACGATGAGTGGCGAATTTAATACCGACTATCAGACCTTCATGAACGAAGGCGACAAATATCTCAAAACCGCACAGGGCGGTCTCAAACGTCCCGCAATCTTCACGAACGAGATTCTCTACAACATCATCGGCCTCGCCATCGAAAAACATGTGATGGCCGCCCTCCTGGCAAAACATAAACTGGCCGACAACCACACGTTCACGGACCTCATCGACGCCGCCGATCAGATCGGCGGAATCGGTGACAACATCGCCGAACAGCTCCGCAAATTCGAATCCTACCAGAACATCTGCCCCGTATTCGCCGGCTACCACCGCACCGAACCGCCCGCCGAAGCCATCCCCGAAATGATCGCCACCGCCGAAGCCGTCCAGGCCTGGGCCAAAACACAAATCGCCGCATAGTTTAACCACAGAGGACACGGAGTACACAGAGACTCAGCACCCTTGGATTTAGATTGTTTAATGAAAGAACTTCCCCTGCGTGCTCTGCACCCTTGCGTGAAAATTTATTCGCCTAAGATCTATTAAACCATCGAAGACCCGCCTCCGTGGTAAATAAAAATACAGGACCAGCCATGACTGAAGTAATTGCAAGACCCCTCGGAAAAATCACCGCCATCCTGGCCGACTGCGGTTTCGAAGTAACCTATGCCTACGACGACCTCGTCTTCATCGAACACTCCGCCTTCATGCTGCAGTTTACCGATGATCCAACCGTCCTGAAAATCTTCCGCCACGTCGATGCTGAGCCCGAAGCGGCCGGCGAAGCTGAAAAAACCATCCTCGAAGAACACGCCAAGCAAGGGTTCTCCATCTTACCTTCAGGCAACTACAACATCACTGAAAACGAAGACGAAACTATCAACATCGAATTCGTTTAAATCTCATTGATCCACAGATTTCACGGATTATCAGGATTCAGACAAAACACCACAGCAAATCCCCATCATCTGTGTAATCAGTGGATAGACAAATACGGGCACGGGAGAAAAGCATGAAAACATGGGTCTGTTCAATTTGCGGTCATGTGCACGAGGGCGAAGAAGCACCGAAATTCTGCGAGGTATGCAAAGCCGCCGGTTCAAAATTTATGAGCTCCGCCGTATAAATCAATCCACAGATTTCACGGATTATCAGGATTCAGACAAAACACCACAGCAAATCCCCATCATCTGTGTAATCAGTGGATAACACCCGACTGAAAACATGAAAAAACTCATCTTCTACGAAAAGACCGGCTGTAAGGGTAAGCTGGCCATGAAGTTTGCGACGTTTATGCGGCTGGTAACACTTCCAAGGGTTGGAGATAATGGCAACAATTGTCCCGTAAAACCCTTCCCCGCACCCCATCCCGCTAACGAAACGCCCGGATTTTCCAGTGCCCCATATTATTTGCCCTGAAGCTGTAGAGACGCCGTCCTCGGAGTCCGCATTTCTTCCTCGGAACAGTTTCAACACACAAACGGACAGCGGGGACGTTATCCCGCCAATTCCTTCCTCCTCGCGTCTTTATACCTTTCGGAATTGAAAAATGATTCCCGACATCATTGTAGAACAATTTTAGTGATCGGCCCCAAAAGCCGGAAAAAAATGTCGAAACTTAAGTTAAGTCGTTGTTCTTCTATGAGTTGGAAGAACGCCTCTATTCAGCGTTCGGTTACGCGGAAATTTATTTCCGTAATACGAAGCCGGCTCACCGTCACCTATCCACAGCGCCACAGCCTAATTAATTTCTTATAATCAACAACTTACAAACACACCGCACCTGCATAACACTGCGCTGGCACACCTGTTGCAATAAGGGTACGCACTTACCGGAACAGGATAATGGCTGAAGAAAAAATCAATCTACTCGAAAAGCGCAAAGCCCAGGTGCATGAAGGCGGCGAATTTGCCATGGAGGCGGAAAAGCAGAGCCTCGCCGGATCGGTCAGTCAGCGCTCCTGCAGTTTCTGCGGATCCCGCGTGGTGCTTTATCCGATTGCCGATGCGATCCATATCGTGCACGGGCCGATCGGCTGCGCATCCTATACCTGGGACATCCGCGGCGCCCTTTCCTCCGGTCCGGAGCTGCATCGGTTGAGTTTTTCGACCGACATGCAGGAAAAGGATGTCATCTATGGCGGCGAAGGCAAACTTTATAACGCCATCAGCGAACTGATTGATGAATATAAACCAAGCGCGGCATTTATTTATTCCACCTGCATCATCGGCGTAATCGGCGACGACGTGGAGGCCATCTGCAAAAAGGTGCAGAATGAAAAAGGTATCCCGGTCATCCCTGTTGATTCCGAAGGCTTCAAGGGCTCGAAAAAGGAAGGCTACAAGGCCGCCTGCGATGCCCTGTTTAAAATTGTCGGCGAAGATGAACCCGATGCACAGAAAGTTCCCAAGTCGGTCAATATTCTCGGTGACTTCAACCTGGCCGGCGAAATCTGGATCATTAAGGACTATTACGAACGCATGGGCGTCAAAGTGGTCTCCACGGTTTCGGGCGATGGACGGGTCGATGAAATCCGCAAAGCCGGTCGCGCTCACCTCAATATTGTGCAGTGCTCCGGATCGGTGAGCAATCTGGCGAAGATGCTCGAAACAGAATACGGCACGCCGATGATCCGGGCATCATATTTCGGCATCGAAGATATGTCGAAGGCCCTCTATGACGTGGCCGATTTTTTTGATGACGATGAAATGCGTATGGGTGCACAGCGCGTGATCAAAGAAGAAGTAGCCAAACTGATGCCTCAGCTTGCGCCCTACCGGAAAGATCTTACAGGGAAAAAGGCCGCGGTCTACACCGGCGGCGCCTTCAAGGTCTTTTCGCTGGTACGCTCGCTGCGCACGCTCGGTATGGATGTGGTGGTGGCCGGCTCGCAGACCGGATCGGTGGATGACTATAAACTGCTGACGGAACTCTGCGATCCGGGAACCGTCATTCTCGATGACACCAATCCGCTGGAACTGGCGAAGTATGTAAAGGAAAAGGATGTAGACCTGTTTATCGGCGGCGTAAAGGAACGCCCCATCGCCTACAAAATCGGCGTCGGTTTCTGCGACCACAACCACGAACGTAAGGAAGCACTCGCCGGCTTCATCGGCATGCTCAACTTTGCCAGGGAAGTTCACTCCTCCGTCATGAGCCCGGTCTGGCAGTTCGCACCAAGACGCGCCGGAAAGAAATTAGATTAACCACAGATTGCGGAAGCAATCGCAACAACGAGGACGAAGAAGATGATTGCGAAAAAACACGACAACTCAATCAACGAAATTCTGACCGCCATGTGCATTAAGGATGTCAAAAGAAAGCTTCCCTCGAAAAAGAACCTTAACGATCTCCGTATTTTTACGGGAAGCAAAGGATTCAGGTCATGAGCTGCAACTGCGGAAAAACCTGTGCTCCGGTCGACGATGCGGCCCATGCCTGCACAGCAGATGATAAAGCCAAATGCGGCTGCGGTCCCAGCGGCGGGAATTTCACCACAGCGGGCACGGCGGAACACAGAGACAGTACCTCCGTGCACTCGGTGTCCTCCAGCGAAGCGGGTGGTAAAAAACTTACCGGCGAAAATTTTACAGCCACCCGCAATGCGTGCAAACTGTGTGCTCCTCTCGGCGCCTGCCTTGCGTTCCGTGGAATCGAAGGCTGCCTCCCCTTCCTCCACGGTTCGCAAGGATGCGCCACCTACATCCGGCGCTACATGATCAGCCACTTCCGCGAACCGATGGATATTGCCTCCTCGAGCTTCGGTGAAGAGAGCGTGGTCTTCGGCGGACGCCGGAATCTGTTCGACGGCCTGAACCACGTGATTGAAGGCTATGAACCCGCAGTGATCGGCATCGCCACCACCTGCCTGGCGGAAACCATCGGCGACGATGTGAACATGTATGTGAAGGAATATATTTCCGCCGATGCCAAGCGGGTGAATCTGCCGCATATCCTGCGCGTTTCCACCCCGAGCTATGCCGGCTCGCACGCCGACGGCTATCAGTGGGCGGTGCGCGCTATTGTGGACCAGCTGGCAGTCGACGGACCGAACGAAAAATTTATCGGCATCTTCCCCGGCATGGTTTCCCCGGCCGATCTGCGCCATCTGCGCGAACTGATGGAAGATTTTGAAATGGATTTTTCAATTGTTCCCGATTATTCCGATCCGCTCGACGGACCGGTCTGGGGCGACTACCACAAGATCCCGGCCGGCGGCACTCCGGCCCGCGAGATCGCCAAACTCGGCCGCGCCTCAGCTGTGATTGAACTGGCCTCAACCATTGCCGACAAACAGTCTGCGGCATCGCTGCTCGACGAAAAATTTTCCACGGCCGTTTTCCGCGTCGGCCTTCCCATCGGCATTCGCCAGACAGATAAGTTCTGCAACGTGCTCGAACAGATTACCGGCCGGCCGCTGCCCGCCAAACACGACGCCGAGCGCGGGCGCCTTATTGACTGCTATGTCGACGGCCACAAATACACCTTCGGCAAGGAAGTCGTGATTTACGGCGAAGAGGACTTTGTGGTCGGCATGACCGCCTTCTGCTGCGAGATCGGCCTGAAACCCGTTCTCTGCGCTTCCGGTGGCAAGAGCGGCAAACTCAGCGAATGCATCCGCGAAGCCGCTCCGGAACTGGATCCAGAAACCCCTATCCTCGAAGGCATTGATTTTGCCGAAATCGAGGTAGCCGCTTTCAATCTGAAGCCCGACCTGCTCATCGGCAACAGTAAGGGTTTCAGCCTCAGCCGCAAAACCGGCATCCCGCTGATCCGTTTTGGATTTCCTATCCACGACCGGATCAGCGGGCCTCGTACCCTCCACCTGGGATACCGGGGCGCCCAGCGGCTTTACGACACCATCGTCGACAAACTTATGGAAATGAAACAGGAAAGCAACGACATCGGATACACCTATATTTAATTAAGAATGAGGAACTAAGAATTAAGAATGCATATAGGCGTCGCAGACCGACCATTCTACATTCTAAAATCTTAAATCTTCATTCTCCAAAGGAGACATAAAATGGCTTTAGATTTTACAAAACACCCGTGCTTTAACCCCGATGTCAAAGGCAAATACGGTCGCGTCCACCTTCCGGTCGCACCGAAATGCAACATCCAGTGCGGCTACTGCAACCGTAAATACGATTGCGTCAACGAATCCCGCCCGGGGGTAACGTCCAACGTCCTCTCCCCCGGCCAGGCGCTCTACTACGTCAACGATCTGGTGGAATCCGGCAAACCGATTTCGGTAGTCGGCATTGCAGGCCCCGGCGATCCCTTTGCCAATCCGGAACAGACCATGGAAACGCTGCGGCTGATCCGTAAACGCCACCCCGACATGCTGCTCTGCGTCTCCACCAACGGCCTGGGCGTCGGCCCCTACATTGCCGAACTGGCCGAACTCAATGTGAGCCACATCACCATCACCATGAATGCCATTGATCCGGAGATCGGTGCTGATGTTTACAGCTGGGTACGTGATCATAAAAAACCGCTGCGCGGCATCGAAGCCGCCAAACTGCTGCTCGAACGCCAGATTCAGGCCATGAAATCCATCAAGGCACACGGTCTGACACTGAAGATCAACACCATCCTGATTCCGGGCGTCAACGATCACCACATCGATGCCGTTGCGGCCTTCGCAAAATCCGAAGGTGCCGATCTGCATAACATTATCCCGATGTGCCCGGTGGAAGGAACCATGTTCGAAAATCTGGATGAACCGACCCCGGCCATGATCCACGAAGCGCGCGATATTGCCGGAAAATATATGCCGCAGATGACGCACTGCCAGCGCTGCCGAGCCGATGCCTGCGGCCTGCTCGCCGAAGGTACCACACAGGATACGCTCAAGAAACTGGAAGCCGCCGCCAACGCGCCGATCAATCCGGACGAAGAACGCCCCTACGTGGCCGTCGCCACCCGCGAGGGCGTACTGGTTAACGAACATCTGGGCGAAGCGGCCGAACTGAGTATCTTCGGCGAAAAAGACGGCACCTTCCAGTGTCTGGAAACCCGTGCCACACCGGATCCCGGCAGCGGTTCCGAACGCTGGATGGATCTGGCAAAGAATTTGAGTGATTGCCGTGCAATCCTCGTCTCAGGGGTGGGACCCAAACCAACGGCCTTTCTCCGTCAGGCCGGACTCAAGGTGATTGTCATGGAGGGACTGATCGATGAAACACTGCGCCGGATTTATACCGGTGAAGAAGTTCGTTCTCCCCTTCGGAAAACCAAGTGCGGAGAAAAATGCACCGGCACGGGAGCCGGTTGCGGGTAGAGGGAAACCTGAAATTTGAAATTGGGAATGCGAAAAAGTTCAAGTTTCCGGTTTCAGGTTTCTATTTCAAAACATAACTAACCAGGGGAAAATTATGCCAATAGCAAAACCGGAAAAACACTTCTTCATCTGTAACTCCTATCGCGTCGCAGGCGAGGCTAAAGGCGCGTGTAACGCCAAGGAAGCCGGCGATCTGCTCGCTTATCTCGAAACCGAAATTCTCGACCGCGGCATGGATGCCCAGGTCTCCGGATGCGGCTGTCTTAAACTCTGCACCGAAGGGCCGGTAATGGTCGTTTATCCGGAAGCCAAATGGTTCGGACAGGTGGATGAAGAAAAACTCGACGCTATTCTCGATGCTATGGAAGACGGCGAGGATACCAGTGAACTCGAACTCGCATAACTGTCACCATCGAGATGAATCCAACGGCGCATACTGCGGAACGCAGGATGGCCGTTGGGTTAAATCCGTGAAAAAATATGTAAAGAGCCTGGACTATGGCGAAGTGACACTTACCGTCCACAACGGTCAGGTGGTCCAGGTTCAGAAAACAGAAAAGATCCGTTTTTAAATGAAAACAGAAACCGTAGAGCTCACTTTAATCGGCACCATCCGTACGCCGCACACACGCGCTGACAATATTCCGGTGCAGCCGGTCGGCAGCGCGGATGAAGGCGTGGCCGAGCTCTATCCGGAATTTGCCGAGGGACTGAAGGATGTCGACGGCTTTTCCCATGTCATGCTGCTCTTCCATCTGCATGAAATGAAGAAGGACTTCAAGCTGATCATTACGCCGTTCATGGACAAAAAAGAGCATGGCGTTTTTGCCACACGCTCGCCCGCGCGGCCGGCGGCCATCGGACTTTCGACCGTAAAGGTTAAAAAGGTGGAGGATAATAAACTCTATTTTGAGGGCGCGGACATGCTCGACGGCTCACCGCTGATCGACATTAAACCCTTTTTCCGCAATGTGGATAACCGCCCCGATGCAGTCAGCGGATGGCTGGAAGGAAAAGAGGAGGACATCGCTTCGAAGCACCGCTCCGACGATCGCTTTATGGAGCGCAAAGCCATTCACGGAATGAACTGATTTTCAGATCAGAAACGCCAACCGGAAAACCGGCGGCAGATAGAAAACAAATACAGGTCTACGCTTCCTGACATACAGGTGTCGCAGCCGGAGACCGAAAAATGAAAGTAAATGTAACGGCCGCACTGCTGGGTGCCGCCATGACGACCCTCGCTTGGGACAGCGCTGAAAATGCTGTCTGGCTGGAAGGAACCCTTAAAGGAAATCTCACAGAAAAGCTGTCTGTTTCACTCAAGGAACAGATCCGCTATAGAGAAAACGATGGCTTTTTCTATTGGCGCTACACCGACGTCGGCGTCGGATGGAAATTCTCCCGAGCCTGGAACCTTGCCGGCAACTATCGTTACATCACCACCCGGAAGCGAACCGGGGACTGGTATGCCAAACCGATGCTGCACGCCAACCTGACCAACACCCTGCCGCTGGACTTTCTCCGCCTGAAAAGCCGGATGCGGCTGGCGCATGTGGATATCCCCGACGGGGATGATCAGGTGCTCCTCTGGCCGCGGATCACCCTCAGCTTTTCCAGGGGATGGAAAGGCCTGAATCCCTACGGAGCCTGGGAGGCGATCTACGACATGGCCGACAACCTCGTTTACTGCAACCGGTTTGAGGGCGGTTTTTTGTATACTCCTCTGGACAACCTATCCCTGAAAGCCTTTCTCATGCACCAGCTCAACCGAACGGACTCCACCTCCGAGTGGACGGAGTCGTATAATATGGGCATCGGCGCGACGCTTAAATTCTGAGGGCATACAGATGAACATATGGTTTATACTCCTATCCTCCCTGCTCACCGTTAACATGACGCATGCCGGCCTCTCCGTTTTCGCTGCGGCAGGCACAGCGCCGGCCATGAAGGAAATCGCAGCGGACTATACCCGCAGAACCGGTACAGCAGTGGTCTTCAACTTCGCCAACTCGGGTATTCTTGCCCGGCAGATTGCCGCCGGAGCAGACTTCGACCTCTTTTTTTCCGCCAATGAAAAGTGGATGAATTACATTGAGAGAAAAGGGTTGATCAATCCCGCCACCCGAACTTCGCTGCTCAGCACGGATATGGTGATTGTCGTTCCGGAAGGCGCGTCAACCGACTTCAACCTGTCAGCACCGGAAATCGGCCGCCTTGCAGTCGGCGACCAGGCCACCCCCATCGGTATCTATACCAAACAGGCCTTCACCAGACTGGGTTGCTGGGATGCCCTGCAGCCGCACCTCTGTGTCGGTGATACGGTGAATAAAGTGCTGAACTATGTCGCCCTCGGCGAAGCCGATGCCGGCGTGGTTTTCCGATCGGTCGCCTTCTACGCCTCCAACCGGGTCGATATCGTTGAAACCGTTCCGCCGGAACTCCACGCACCGATCCGTTTCCCCGTTGCCGCCTCCACAGCAGATGCGCCCGGAAGCCAGGACTTTATCGCCTTTCTTCAGTCCCCCTACGCCACATCAACCTTCAGAAAATACGGATGGACCCCATGCATAATCAAAAAATAACCGAACGGCTCAAAGACGAACTCAAAACCGTTGCCCGGAAAAATAACCGGGAACACACCGCGCTCGAAGTCAAATGCGCCGCCCTCACGCCCGAAGAGGCCATCGGCACGCCCGAAGAAATGGACTACCCGATTCAGAAAGGCCGCGAAACCATGCTCGAAGTCACCTTTATGCAGCACCGCGGCCAGGCCTTTACCCGCGAAATCGTCCGCGACCGAAGTTACACCCTGGCCGAAGTACTCGAGCTGGCGCTGGATTCCGACTGGAAACGCGCGGTTCTCGTGGCCACCGCTAACGCGGTCTTTGCCCATACCGGCCTGATTGAAAATACGGTTCACTGCAGAAACCGGGGACCTGCAGAATGCGCCGGGTATCTGCCCGGCATTACAATGAACGAAAAGGTCGCGCTCTTCGGTCTGCAGCCGCGCTTTCTGGAAAAACTCAACGCGCTCGGCTCCGTCCGTTGTGTGGACATTGATCCCGACCTGATCGGCACGACACCTTCCGGTATTGAAATCGAACCACCGGAAAAAACCGCCGAGCTGATTGCCTGGGCCGATCGTATTCTGGTCACCGGCTCTGCGTTGGTAAATGACAGTTTCGACCGCTTTATCGACACCGGAAAACCGACCCATGTATTCGGCACCACCGGCGCCGCCGTCAGCTATGTCTGCAAACTCCCGCGCTACTGCAATGCCGACCGGGTCCGTGCAGCCTGACGCCGTGGCACACTCCATGCGTCATAACGACTAACGGACTGATTTAAGATCTATTTTGAACAGGAAACCTACAAACATGAAATTAATACCCACGCTTTTGTTTATTCTGTCGCTCACTGCATCAACGCATGCCGGACTCTCCGTTTTTGCGGCGGCCAGCACCACCGACGCCATGAAAGAACTGGCCGCAGCCTATGAAGAAAACGGCGGGGAAACCGTGCGCTTTAACTTTGCCTCTTCCGGCGCACTTGCCCGGCAGATCGAAGCCGGAGCTCCCGCCGATCTCTTTGTCTCCGCCAACGTCAAATGGATGGACTGGCTGGAAGAGAAATCGGCCGTACAGAACGGCACCCGCTTCAACCTCGCGGCTAATTCGCTGGTCTTAACGGCACCGCCCGTCAGTACCGTCAAATTCGACGGCACAGTGCCCGGCAAAGTGGCCGTCGGCGAACTTAAAAGCGTACCGGCGGGCATGTATGCCAAAGAGGCACTGGAACATCTGGGCTGGTACAGGGAATGGAAGCCGCAGCTGGTGCAGGCTTCCAGTGTCCGCACCGCCCTGCTCTATGTCCAGCGCGGTGAAGTCAGCGCCGGCATCGTCTATGCCACCGATGCCAAAGCTGCCGGCCTTCCGGTCGTCGGCATCTTTCCCCCGAATCACACAGTCCGATTATCTATCCCGCCGCAGCGGTTTCGAAAAATCAGTCCGCTGTAACATTCCTCAATTTCCTGAAATCCGATGAAGCCAAAGGCATTCTGAAGAGCCACGGATTTATAGAAGCAGCAGAATGAATCCCTTAAATTCAGTCGGGATACGTTTCACCACAGAGGTCGCAGAAGAACACAGAGCAAGGACCTCCGTGTTCTCTAGCGCAGCAGGTGGTAATATACATGTTTAATTTATCCCCATCCGAATGGAGTGCGGTGGGACTTTCGCTGAAAGTCGCCCTGGGCGTTGCCGCAGTCACCGCCGTTCCGGCCGTGCTCGTGGGCTGGCTGTTTGCTCGGAAGAATTTCCGGGGCAAACTGCTGCTCGAAAGCCTGGTGCATGCGCCGCTGGTCATTCCGCCGGTGGTGACCGGTTACCTGCTGCTGGTAACGTTCGGCCGGAACGGTTTTATCGGAAAATGGCTGGCCGATACATTTGATATCCGACTGGTCTTCACCTGGCAGGGCGCGGTACTGGCCTCGGCCATTGTGGCCTTTCCGCTGGCCGTCCGCTCCGTACGCCTGGCCGTTTCGATGGTCGACCGGCGGCTCGAAGAAGCGGCGCAGACCCTGGGCTATAACCGTGTGCGCGTTTTTATGAAAATAACACTTCCGCTGGCGTGGCCGGGTATTCTCGGCGGCATCCTGCTCGCCTTTTCCCGCAGCCTGGGCGAGTTCGGCGCCACAATCACCTTTGCCGGAAATGTGGAAAGCTCAACCCAGACCCTGCCGCTGGCCATTTATTCCGCCCTGCAGGTTCCCGGCGAAGAAACACTGGCGATGCGGCTGGTGATTGCCTCGCTGATTCTCTGCTTCGCCTCGCTGCTGATTTCCGAACTTTTAACACACAAAGCCAAACGAAAGATGGGTCGTGAATCTCGACGTTAATATCTATTACAGGCAGGGCAGTTTCCTGCTTGATGCCGCATTCAGATGTTTTGAATCTGCCCTGGGTATATTCGGTCATTCGGGCTGCGGAAAAAGCACCCTGTTCCGCGCCATCGCCGGACTGATCCGGCCTGACGGCGGGCATATTGCGCTCGACGGGGAAACGTTTTTCGATGCCGACCGCCACCTCTTTATTCCACCGCATCGCCGCGGCATCGGCCTGGTTTTTCAGGATGCGCGGCTGTTTCCGCACTGGTCGGTAGAGCAGAACCTGCGGGCCGGTGAATGCCTGAAGGAACGGATAAAAAACCGCCCGTTCAACTTTAACGATATTGTGGATCTGCTGAATATCAGACCGCTGATCGAGCGTGAAGTGACCGACCTTTCCGGCGGTGAAAAACAGCGCATCGCCATCGGCCGCACGCTGCTTTCCAACCCGAAACTGCTCCTGATGGATGAACCGGTCACCGGACTGGATGTATCGCTGAAAATGCAGATTCTGCCTTTCCTTGCCCGCATTCACACCACCTTGCAGATTCCGACCATTCTGATCAGCCACGATCTCGGCGAAATCCTGCAGCTGACCGATCAGCTGCTTTTAATGCGCCGGGGTTCCGTCACCGGATTCGGCAAACTTGACCGGCTGGTGCAGCAGCGGGAAACCCTCCAGGAACTGAAAGGAGCCGACCTGACCAATCTGATTTCCGCAACGGTGAAAGAGCACCGGACCAAACAGGGAACCACCCATCTGCTTCTTCCGGATGATCCCCGCTATATCCTCGGTATGGAACTCGATTCCAGGCTCCCGGTAGGAAAGGAAATCAACATCGGCATTGCCGCCAACCAGATTGCTTTGGCGACAGACCGGATCGACGCCATTTCAATGCGTAACCAGCTTCCCGGAACCGTCATGAAAATCGTGCATACCGCCGACCGCTCCATCTGTCATATCGAGACGCCGGCCGGAAACCTCTTTGCCGAAATCACCCCCGGAACGGTGCAGGATATGCAGCTTACCGAAGGTTCACACATCTGGACCCTTTTCAAAAGTATGGCCATTCAGCGGCTTTGACCCTTCCGTTCCCCTTTCTCGGTCAATGCGTCATCCGCAGAACCGGTTAATCCGCCAGCACCCGGTTACCGCCGACCAGCGAATAAACCTTGTTGTATCCTGCGGATCGAAAGGCATTGGCGGTATAGTTGGTGCGGACCCCGGCGGCGCAGACAAGCAGAACCGCCTGCTCCTTATCGATAACCGATGGATTGCCCAGCAGATCATTCATCGGAATATGCCGATGTCGGCACGGCAGCGGATCCTTCGCCACCTCCTCCGGCTCGCGGATATCAATCACTTCAAAATCAGCTAAATCAATTTCATCAATGGTGAGTTCAATCGGTTCAGACATAGGGCCTCCGTATCATGTGCAGAATATTTGGAATTGCGCAGCCGTTTCGGTTTTTGCATCGGATGCCCGGGAAGATGGACCATCAGCGGTTCATTGTCCAGCCATCCGTTTATTTACAGCAACCGGCGGATCGCCTTCAATTTTTCCAGACATTGAAAATCAATCTGCTATATCTTTCCGGAGTCTGGAGAACAACAGCGTAAAAACCTTCCGCCCTGTCATAGATTTACGGAGTACTGCATGAAAAACCGAAGAACAGCAACACTGGCCCTTGCCGGTCTGCCGCTGCTGGCCAAGGCCGCAGAAACCAATACCGTTGAAAATATCGAACGCAAAAAAAAGGCGCCGGAAAATTTCCTGAGCGAGGAGACCGCACGCATTGTGAGTTATACGATTTATGCGGAAGCGCGGGGCGAAGATTATGAAGGCAAACGCGCCGTGGCCTCGGTCATTGCCACACGGGCCCTGCTGCTGCGGCGCACCATGGCCGAAATCTGCCTGCACGAAAAACAGTTTTCCTGCTGGAACAACATTTACGAAGTGCCCGAATCCTATGTTGCCGGAAACTACAGCAACCTGAACGACATTGTTGCGCGGGCCGATTCCTACGCACTGGCATGGGAACTCCTTTCCTATAACCGCAAGTGGGACCGGTTCACCCATTTTTACAATCCTTCGAAAGCCAGCCCCTCCTGGGCATCGAAACTCAAAGGGGTTAAAATGATCGGCAACCATGTTTTCGGTTTCATGGAGCCGAAATTTATGCCCCGATAACTGCAGGAGAAAACATGAACCCGCTGAAATTCGCCACGTTCTGCATTATACTGGTTCTGTACGGCCCTGTTGTGCAGGCGGAAAGCCGGACACTGAAACTGAATGATTGTGATATTGCGGAAGAACCTTTGCCGGAAACTCCGACCCTGCAAATTATTTGGAAACTTGCCGGAAAACCGGAAGCCTATTCTGTATTTCCAGAACATATGGTGCAGACTACCGGCTCTCCATTTGTGGATGCTGCCGGTCATGCCTTTGCAACCCATCGCCCACTGCGCATTTCACCCGACCATATCTGGTTGATTATTGCCCAGGGATTCGCTGCTCATATAAACACCCATGCCGATGAGCTGCGCGATCATTTTGTATCTCATTCCGGGAAAAAAGTGCTTCAGGTGAAGCGGGATGATTTTAAAAAAGGCAGAATGCAGAATCCATGGGAAGAGGTTTTTCCGGAATTCTCCAATCAGATCGGCGAACACATCGGAGAAGACACCCGGCAACTGATCACGGCATCGTTCAGCACGACAACGCCAGCCGAACAAGCCGCCTTCGAAATCACCCTGATGAATGCCATGCAGCATTACTTTTCTTATAGTATTTCCACCTATTGCGGAATCCCGGAAATCATCCTGGAAGGTACAACCGAAGACTGGAAATCCCTACGGGAAAGAGCCGGGAAACTCGCCCAGTATGATCTGGAATGGTGGACGGCAGAACTCGATCCGATTCTCGCAGCCTTTGTCGATGCTTCAGAAGGCCGCCTTGATCTTGAATTCTGGAATTCCTTCTATAAAAGACATCAGACCAGCGGAAGCTCGTATATTAACGGATGGATTGTGAAGCTATTCCCCTATCTGCGCAGGAAGAATGGAACACTATACCGCAATCCGGTTTTCGATGAAGATGCCGCGTTGGAACCCATGATAGATGCCGACGACTTTCCTCTCGGTCTGTCCATGGTTCCCTTTGTCTGGAAACACCATAACCGACAATACAACATGGAATTTATGGCCGGCTTCATCGGCATTGCCCAGGATCCGGAAACCCAAACCCTGCGACCGGAAATCGGATGGATTATCCGGGATAAACCGACCCAACCGTTCTGGAAAAAGTGGTTGGGAATCTGAACGGATTATCTCGAGGAAAAATTAATCCCGAAGCTGAGCGGCGCACTGGAAACCTCCATGCCGTCAGCATAGATCCCGACGGCCCGGACCCGGTTCGGCCCCTCTCCCAACACCCGCTCATCCAGTACAAGCTCGATATCGTCCGCATAGATCTTTTCATCGAGAATCACCTCGCCGGAAACCAGTCGGATTTTTTCGGGTTTATCCGTGCCGCCGGGCTGTATCCGGATGCCATGCTCATGCTTTGCCAGCCGGCTGATTTCCGGCCGAATACGGATGGAACGTCCGGTCCTGTTCACCATGATCGGCTTGTCGACCGTCATATTGTATTCCACCATATGTCTGATGTTGGCGGTGACCCGAAGCTCGTGATAACCGTCGCTCAGGTTCAGCATACGCAGGTAGTATGAATTTCGGTCCGACTGCGCCTGAACGATTTTTCCATCCAGAAAAAAGGTATATTCAAACTGCGCCCCCTGAATCTTTGATTCCACCGCAGCGACATAGGTAAAGTCATTTTTCACCTCATCCGTTCCCAGAATGCGGAGACCGAATGCCGGAGCATAGGGTTTGGCCAGCGGATCACCCACCAGCAGTATCTGCAGCGGGCAGGCGATGGACTGATAGAAACTTTCAAGCATCGTGCAGCCGGCGGCATAATGTACATAAAAACGCGCCGACGGGAATTTGTTGGGATTTGAATAAGGCTCCACCACCGCACCGGCCGAAGCGGTGGCCCCGGCGGCGATCCAGTCGGTACACTTCGACTGCCGTTTCTGAAATTCCGCGCTCCAGCTTGTCAGGTGTTCTGCCATGGCCCCGTTGGCAAAGGACCCCACAGAAGAAGCATCCACCGTCTCAGCTCCCATGAGGATGCCCATTACATTTTTCTGCCCGGCCGGGAAATTGGTGGTTACCGCGGCCTTCATCCCGCGCTGCTGCAGCTCGTTCACCGCCGGATAAAACTGCCAGTCCCGGCATTTCGAACGGACATCATCGCTCTGCACGAAATAGATCCCCGAACGCACACCGCGATGGTCCGACGCCGCGCCGCGGGCCAGTGCATTCAGCACCTCCTGCACCGTATTACCGTTTTCGCCGGTATAGCCCAGCATCATACTCGGCAGCGGCATCCGGTCGCCCAGCCCGCGCTGCAGCCACGCCGCTTCGGGCGGAACCTGAGCTTCAGGACCCAGCCCTTTTTTCTGCATTCCCAACGACATGGCGTTGAGGTTCAGTTTGATGCGCTCATTGGGACCGGCAAAAAGCTTCGAAAGGAACTTCCCCTCCTCGACCAGACTCAGACCCGGAATTTTATTGCGCATAAAAGTCAGTCCGCCGACCGACATCTGTTTGCGGTCAGAAGCATCGGTTTCAATCCGGATCGGAAAATCGCAGGAGTAGATCCAGGCCAGAATCCGGCTTTCAAGTCCGCGCTCTTTAATGACCGCATTCGCCGGGTCCCAGATCAGCCACTTAAACTGCTCCGGAGTAATCGTGGCCTTTCCGCCATACAGATTTTCCGGAAGATCAAGGTAGATCACATTCCGCCGTGGAATCGGGCGCTGGCTGAGATAGGTGTTGGCCACTTTCAGAGAAGCCTGCGATTTCCGGTTCACCAGCAGTACGCATTCATGCGGCATCTGCGCCTGTACTGCGGGCAGAAACAGAAGACCTGCGCTTATACACAGAATCAGCCGGATTTTTTTCATACCTGTTCCAAACATAGACACTCCCGTTTAATCCAACACCAGAAAAAGTATGAAGGGCCTGCCGGACAATTGCAACCCGGGAGCGTCACTCGCCGAAAACCTCTCCTTCAAATACCTCAAATCTGCAATCCGTTTTCCAGGCATTCGAAGGCAGTCCGGCCTTTACGGAAAGATGACTCAGTGTGGTCACCAGATCCCACCCCTGCTCCGGGGCAACCTGCGGCAGAAATACCGCAGCATGCAACCCGCGGTTCAAAACAATCCCGTGGCGGCCGATCTCGATATCCTCCCAGGAATCCACCGGTTCCGGCGGGGTAAGCACCGTAATTTCAAGATCAATCTCCGCCAGCTCATCTTCCCGGATTTTCGGGAACCGCGGATCATGAAATGCGGCATTCACGGCCTGCTCCTTCACCGCATCAACCAGTGGCCGGCGCGGAAAAATTTCGCCGATGCACCCGCGCAGCTGCCCCTGTTTATGCAGCGTGACGAAAACACCGCGCTTTTCCTGCATGGCCGGAGTCGGGTTCATTTCAAATGGCGGAATATCCGGCCTCAGCTGTCTCGAAATGGTATGTCGCGCAAAAGCCAGCAATGTGATCTTATCCCTTGCAGAAAGCCCTGAATCCGCCTGTGCCGCATCGGTCTTCCACTGTCCGGAAACAGCAGCGGACAGATAACTCACACAATGCGACCAGTCGCCGGTCAGATTCCCCGATGTGTCATACGTCAACAGACGGATTACCGCATGGTCCGGAAGCATGGCCAGCAGCACGGCGATCGGACTGCTGCCGCAGATGGTGGCCCCGGTTTCCCGAATATACTGCTGAAAGCCCTGCAGATCGTGCGCCTGCATTTTTGCAAATGCGCCCAGATCCAGCTCCCGCAGATTTTTCTCGATGTCATCCGTAAAAGGCACATAGCCGAAATCCCGGCCGTAGTGAGTAAAATCGGAGCTGATCACCAGCAGCGTCTCGTCATTCATCAAGGGCCGCAATTCCGCGGCAATTCGCTTTGCAGCGGTATCGGAAAGCTGACCGCAGACCACCGGAATCAATGAAAAACCGTCCAGTACCCGCTGCAGCAGCGGCAGTTCAATCTGTACACTGTGCTCATTTTGGTGCGCATAAGGATGCGCCGTGAAGGCTTCATTTTTCCAGAGTCCGGAAATCGCCTCCCGATCCAGCGGAATCAGCCCCAGCGGCGTTTTTATATGGGCCGCATCCGGAATACTGACCGTATCCTGCAGGGCAACCCGATGCGACGGCCCCAGAATAATCACGCGCTTAAACCGGCGGCCTCTGAGCAGTTTCACGCCCTGTGCGGCCACCTTCCCGGAATAGCGGTAGCCGGCATGCGGAAGCAGCAGCGCCATCAGATGTTCCACCGGTTCAGGATTCACGGCATCAAGACAGCGGTCAATCTCCCGGGCAAGCAGCTCCGGATCATCCGCATACCACCGACCCGCCAGACCGGATTCAAGGACTGTTGTTTTCATACCCGACCTCCTTCACCATAACGTTCACGCTACACCCGTCCGAAAAACGGGGCAACGTTCCAATCCGAAGAACTTTACATTGAATCCGACGACACATCAATCTATCGTAAACTGCATGCTTGAAAACCCGCTCATCCGATACGCGCTCTATGGCGGAGGAGTCTACCTGTGTCTGAATCTCTTTGCCGCCGTCATCTCAGACCGGATCCTGTTTCAGCCACAGCCGCCCGGCTATAAACAGTTGCCAAACGAAGTCCGGATTCCCACCACCGATGGAGAAAGCATCAACGCCGTCTGGCTGCATAATCGCGACGCAGAATACACGCTCTTTTTCAGCCATGGCAACGGAGAGGACCTCAGCGTAGTTCTGCCGTTCCTTATGGAATACTACGCCGACCATTTTTCCATCCTGGCCTACGACTACCGCGGTTACGGCAGCAGCGACGGAACCCCCTCCTACCGCAAGGCCAAAGACGATGCAGAAGCGGCCTATCAGTGGCTTGTCAATAAGCAGGCGGTGAAGCCCGCAGATATTATCGCTATCGGCCGTTCACTCGGCGGAGCCCTGGCGGTTCAGACTGCGGCGCGGCATCCGGTCGGCGGCCTGATCTGTGAATGCTCCTTTGCATCGGCCTTCCGTGTAAAAACCCGGGTCCGGATTCTGCCGTGGGATAAATTCAACAATGAAAAAGCGATTGCAACGGTGCAGTGCCCCGTTCTCATCATTCACGGACGAGATGACCGTATCGTTCCCTTCAGCCACGGACAGAAACTCTACAACGCCGCCCCCGAACCTAAACGCCATTTCTGGATCGACGACGCCCGGCACATGAACTACGCCTACGTCGCCGGAGATGAATACCTGAAAACGATCCTCTCGTTTGTCGCAGAATTATAAATTGAAGCATCGGCGGCGCTTCCGCATCCCCCAACCTGTCAACCGGTAACGATACCGAAATAGCGAACAACCAGTTCGGCGGAACCGGTGTTGATAATTTCATGGGCATCGCCGGGCTCAACCACGACCGTAATACCCGGTGAAAAAACGTATGCAACATCATTCACCCGTATTTCGCCGCAGCCGGATTCGCAGGTAAAAATTTCGGCCATATCGCGGTGGATATGACGTTCCGCTTTTTCACCGGGCGGAAAAACGGCCCGGGAATAATTGGTGAGGCGCGGAACCACGCCGTCTGCCACAATGACCTGCTTCCGTATCTTCGCATTATGCGATACCGGCGTTTCCGGAATTTCACTATGCCTGATTCGTTTCATACCCCCAGCAGAACATAGTTTCCAACCGCAGAAAAGAGAGAAGCTCAATGATGCAGCAGTTCCTCGCCCCGGATACCCGCGTCCGGATCGAAGACCATGGTTTTACGATAAACGGTCGTCTCTTCGCCAGGCACTGCCACAAAATCAAAGGGAATGGTTTTCCCGATTTCGCCGGATTCCGAAAAATGTGATGCCAGATAAATCCCCGTAACCTGATACCGGTTAATGGCGAGCGGCTCGATCTTCACGGTAAAGTTTTCACCGGGCATCCCCGAAACTGCCACCATTTCGTCGCCCATAAGACATTCGGTTTCTGAAGAATAGCCGACCACCGTTGCACTGCGTTTCACCCGGGCCCATACCGAGGGCTCTACCACAATGGAAAAGTGGTGGTTTCTGCCATGCGATTCCGGCACACCTTTTTCACGGACCTTTACATAGTGATCCATCCAGAAGGCGATCTGTTCATCTTCCACCGGTTCGATTTTAACAATCAGCTCATCTGTAACCATACACGGTTTCAGCACCGTCGGTTTCAGATGGCTGCATCCCGCCAAAAGAAAAAGCAGTCCCGCCTTCAGTATCGCGTTCATCATTCGCCCCGGCTTTTAGTACCTGTTGGTGACTAACACCAAACGTTAAAACTATCCGGTATAAATTTGATCCCTCGCAGAGGCACTGAGGACGCAGAGAAATTCAGTCATAAACGGCTCCGCGCTCTCTGCGCCTCTGCGCGGAATAACGCTGTCGTTAAGACCGGAATGTTTTAGTAAATGGTATAAGTGAACAGGAAGGCTTCGTTAATCAAGCGGAGTGTCGGTATTGGATGAATTCACCTTTGCCGTAACAGCTGTCGGCACACTGCAGTCATACACTTCATAAACACGTCCCATATCGCACACCAGGTCAAACGGCATGCTGAAAACCCCGCCGGAATCCGGCACCTGGACATACACCCCTACGACACGGGCGGTGTTCTGCAACTCCGGAATCACCTTCGCCACAAGATGTGTTCCCGGCTCAAGCGCCACCTTCACCGGGGTGCCATCCAGCAGAAATGTCTCCTGCATCACACCGTCCTTCTCTTCGGTACCGTCGGACGCACGGAATTTTCCGGGATACCCCTCCACACCGGCCGATCCGATGATCGCCCACTGATCCTTCTGCTTCGGATCCGTCCCCTCCAGCGCGGCGCGTTCCACCCGAACCTCGTAGGTCCCGATAAGCTGATTCACCCGCAGCAGCAGCTTTTCGTTCCGCATCGCAGTTTTCATGGCGTTCTGTGCACGACCGGTTTCCGTGGTCTGGCAGCCGGCAAGGCATACCCCCACCGCCAGCAAGGTCAATATTCTGTTCATGATCTGAAAAAATCCTTTTCTTAATTAAATCCATATAAATGGTAATAAATTACCACGAATCGGAAAGATAGCTTAAATCATGCCAGTTCTTCTAATCAATGGACCAACTGAAGCAGAATATTTTCCAGCCATTGAAGCTTCATTTTCTGCATCATGGGACTTGGATGCGCATTCAGCAGCGGATGTACTGCCGAAGGTACGGCTACCGTTGGAAATGCCGCGATCCGCTCCATACACGGTTCCGCCAGCGGCAGCAGACCGGGATCCTGCCCCCAGCCCAGCAGTATCGGCGTATTCGTTTTCCGTTGCAGCGAAAATGTACATTCATCCCTCCGTTCGGCGCAGAAAAGACTGTGCACATGCCCCCCCGCCACGCTGCGAAGCGCCTCGACTTTTTCCAGAAATTTTCCGGATTTAGGATCCCGCAGATCGGAAAGATTCAGTACCCGGATATGGCTCCAGCCTTTCGAAACCGCCACACGCATGACCTGATACTGCGTATTGTCCGGCTGCGTCAGCACCAGCTCCTTACGCCGTTTTTTTCCGGACTCCGGGTATTCAATCACCCGGTCCGCATACCCCGCTTTTTTCGGTCGGGACGACCCCGGATTCATCATAATCACCACCACATCCGGAATCATTTCCGAAATGGCCGACGGCTCATCCTGCGGGACCGTCCCATCCACGATTTCAAGCACACTACGGCACTTCACCTTTTCACCGTTTTTCAGTCCCAGTTCATAAAAATGGCCGAAACACGTAAAGCGCTTCTTCAATTCAGCCGCATACAGAAATTCCATGAATCCGTCCTTTTGTTTCTTCGCATGCAATACAGCAGAACACATTGCGTCATAATTAAGAGCCTATTTTAATCTTTTTGAGCGAAGAGGAACAAACTATCTTTATCACGATAGAAACAGATGGGGTTAATATGCACATTGTAATTGATATACTGGCAGTTATTGTCCTGCTCTTTTTTCTGCTGGCGGGATGGCACAAAGGCTTTCTGCTTTCCATTCTCAGTGTGGTCCGGGTTGTACTGGCCTACGGTGCCGCCTTTTTCGCCGGCCGCTATATCGGAGCCTGGCTCGGCGAAGTGGCTCACAGACCCCGCATTGTCACCATTCCGGTCGTCGCCGGACTGACCTTCGTCGTTATCACCTTCATCTTCCACGTGGTCATGACGAACCTCCGCGATACCCTCAGAGAAAAAGAGGAGAAAGAAGATTACAGCCTTCCATGGTACAACGCACTCAGCGGCGCAGCCATCAACCTCTTCATCGGCCTCTTTTCCATGATTTTCCTCTTCTGGCTGGGCGACATCTTCAGTGTCGGCACCACCGGAAAACCGATTCCGGGATCCGCACATTCAAAATTCGCCTCCCTCGCCCGGCGCGGAACCTATGAAGCAGTCTATATGATCGGTGCCCGCAAAGGCCGCGAATCACAGGCCGCCGCAACCGCCCGCGTCATCAGCAACCCCGCTCAGGGCATGCAACACCTCGAAAACGTAATGGCCGCCGACACCATCCAGGCCCTTGTGAAAGACCGCCAGTTTGCTGAAGACCTGCTCAGCGGCGATGCCGGACGCATTGAAAGCAATGCCTCGCTGCAGGCACTGTTCAGGGATGAAAAAACGCTCGAAGAACTGAAAGCCCTCGGTTTTTTCAGCGGACGCGAAAAAAAATCTGAAATCTGCCAAAGCCTCTCCCGTTTCGGCCGCAACGAAAAGATCCAGACCAGCCTTCAGAGCCTGAAAGAGCGCGACCTGCTCAGCACCGACAAAATCACCCTGCTCATTCGCGACCCCGAATTTGATATCATTATCGGAGAACTACTCAAATAGAAGCAAGGTTGACCTGTTACCCCCTGCAGTATAGGATTTTTCAGAGTTTAAATGTTTTTAACCCAGGAGAGATACCCATGAAGAGCAGTGTTCTGTTATCCGCCCTCATTCTTTTTTCCGCCGCGGCCCTCACCGGGTGCAAAACCAAAGTCGAACGAATGGCCGCCGACGAACAGATGGATATTTCCGGCCGCTGGAACGACACCGATTCCCAGCTCGTTTCCCAGGAAATGATCGCCGATATTGCCAAACGCCCGTGGATCGAAGAATACACCGCGAAAAACGGCAGGAAACCGGTCGTGATCGTCGGCACCGTACGCAACCTCAGCTCCGAACACATCGAAACCGCTACCTTTGTGAAAGATCTTGAACGCGAACTGATTAACAACGGCCGCGTGACCTTTGTGGCCAATAATACGGAACGGGCCGAACTTCGCGATGAGCGCAAACAGCAGCAGACCTGGTCGCGCGAAGAAACCCAGAAACGCCTCGCCGCCGAAACCGGTGCGGACTACATGCTCCAGGGCAGCATCAAAACCATTATCGACTCCGAAGGCAAACGTTCCGTGAAATTCTATCAGGTGGATATGGAAATGATTCACCTCGAAACCAACGAAAAGGTTTGGATGGGCAGCAAAAAGATCAAGAAATACGTCAAAAAACGCTCGGTTAAATGGTAATCCTTTTTCGGAAAAGCAGTGTTTCGGCACTGCTTTTCCGATACTGACGCCGTGTTCCGTCCTCTGTCCATATTCCTGATCAGTCTCACGCTGCTGAGCGGCTGTACGTATCTGCGCACCGACAAAGGACACTATGCCGGAACAAAGGCGATGCTGGCGAAGGGCGACTACGCATCCGCCATCAGCAGAATCGAAGCCGCCAAAGAAAAATTCTACACGCACAAAGACCGGGTGGTCTACTATCTCGACACCGGCATGCTCTACCACTGGAACGGGCAGTACGAAAAGAGCAATGAACAGCTCGAAAAAGCCGAGCGCGCTATCGAGGCAAACTTCACCAGAAGCATCTCCCGCTCGGCCTCCTCTCTCATTCTCAACGACAACGCGCTTGCCTATGCCGGAGAGGATTATGAAGATATTTACCTCAACGCATTCAAAGCCCTCAACTATCTTGCCCTCGGCCGGAACGACGAGGCCTTTGTAGAAGTACGGCGCATCAACCTGAAGCTCGCGCAACTGGAGGATAAATATGACAGGATTGCGCAGAAACTGAACGAAGCCGAAGAAGCACACGAGGCATTCAGACCCGGAAAAAGCTATTTTCAGGAATCCGCCCTCGGTCGATACCTCAGCATGCTGCTCTACCGCAATGAAGGCCGCTGGGACGACGTCCGGATCGACCTCGATAAAATTTCACAGGGTTGGAAGCTTCAGCCCGATATCTACACCTTCAGCAAACCCGACTTTTCATTATCCACCGAACAGGTTGATCCGCCGGAAGCCCGTCTCAATGTTATCGCGTTCAGCGGAATCGGACCGGACAAAAAAGCGAGTTCGTTTTATGTTTATACGGAAGAAAACCTGATCGTTCTTGCCGGCTCCCAGGAGGACTATCTCGGCAAACAGAAAATTGAAGATCTCACTGTCATCCCCTGGATGGGCATAACGCCGGGCTACAATTTTAAATTCCAGCTGCCCCGAATGGAGAAACGCCCCTCCCAGGTAAACCATATCGAAGTTGAAATTGAAGATATCGGCTCTATCCCGCTCCAACGGCTGGAAAGTCTGGAAAACGCGGCCATCGAAACGTTCGGCGTCCGAAAACCGCTGATCTATCTGAAGACGCTGACCCGCGCCGTTGTCAAAGGACTTGCCACCCAGGCCGCCACCGAGCAGGCGACCGACAACATGGACAGCGGCCTCGCCTTCTTCACCCGTCTGGCCGCCACCGCGCTGGTCAACACAACCGAAAATGCCGATCTGCGGCTCTCGCGCTTTTTCCCGGCCGATGCCTCCATCCGGGAAGTTCACCTGCCGGAGGGCCTCTATAACATCCGGATCAAATACTACGACCATGCCGGCAAACTTCTTTTCACCGATGAAAGAAACGGAGTTTCCATTGAAGCCGGCAAACTGAATGTGCTTGAATCCGCTTATCTCAACTGAGGAGCACCATGAAGCCAAAACCGGGCAGCAGCATTTTTCGGAAAGAAAATACCATGGCGAAATACAGAACATTCACACCTCAACTGCTTCTCGTTTCTGCACTGCTCCTTGCTGCCGGCTGTATAACCGGAAGCCGTGAACCGGACTGGGTATCCAACCCGAAAAACGTCTATCCCGATTCAGAGTATCTGTCCGCCGTCGGAGCCGGTGATACCCGCCGTTCAGCTGAAAATGCGGCAGCGGCCAGTCTTGCCCGGATTTTCGAATCACATATTGAATCCGACGAACGCCTGCTGGACCAGACCTTTGAAACACAATCCAGCTTCGACCGCACCACCCGTTTTTCGTCCGACATCAATATCCTATCCTCCCAAACCCTTTACAACATCCAGTTTGCCGAGGCCTGGAAAGACAATCTCGGGCGCTACCATGCCGTCGCCTACCTCAACCGACGTGACACCGCCGAAATCTATCGCGATAAAATCAAAGAACAAACCGCCCGCGTTAATTTTCTCCGGGCCAGCGCGGAGCAGACCGGCCAGATCCTGAAAAAATACGCTACACTGCGTACCGCCAGCCGGCATGCGCTGGAAGCCGATAACCTTCTGCGTCAGCTGCAGGTCATCCACCCGCGTTCTGTGCCGGAGGTCACCCCCTCATACTCCCTGAACCAGCTCCGCAAAGCCCTGGCCGACACCGCCAAAGAAATCAAGGTGCAGATCAATGTCAAAGGCGATGAAAAAAACCGGATGAAGGCTACACTGCAGGAATTCATTACCCAATACGGCTTTGTGATCGGCAAACCGGCTGTACTGGATATTGAGGCGCATATTGAAGTCGACGATACCGGCGAGCGCGAACAGGGCCTTATTTTTGTACGCTACGAAATGCTGCTTCAGATTACCGATCCGGCCGGAAACGGCGTCGTCACAGTACGGGACAAAGGGCGCGAAGCCCATAAAACCATGGAGCAGGCCCGTACCCGCTCTTTCCGGACACTGGAAAGTTCCATCCGGGCCAACGGTGCACAGCGGCTGGATCTTTATTTCGATTCGCTCATTGATCAGCAATAGCAGCGCCAGCACCCGGTTATGGACGGGGAATTCCACTGCCGGGCATGAGCTGCACATTTTTCACCACTTTCGGAATGAGACCGATAGAGGCAAGCATGAAAATAATCAGTCCGGCAAATCCGATCAGGATCGCGTCGTAGTCCGTAAAACTCAGCCCCGCCAGCTTCCATTTTTCAGCCAGTGCATGCCATTCAATCAACCGGGAAACAACGAGACCCGAAAGCGCCATCCCCAGGTTGAAAAGCGTCATATTCACCGATGTTGAAAGTGATTTGTTCGTGGCGGGAATCAGGGCCATCACCTCCGAAGTGGTCGCCACACCGGCCATAGCCCCCACCAGACTGAAAACAAACGTGCATGCGAGTACATGCACAAAAATCGGCCAGGGCATCAGGTCACGCACCAGCATCGCCAGAATGGTGCCGGCGTAGGCCAGATGGGTAAACAGGAAAACCCGCTTGGTCCCGAAACGGTCAACCGCCCGTCCGCCCAGCGCACAGCCCGCCACATTGCCGGCCAGAAAAAAGTTTCCGGCCAGCATGATCTGCGCTTCCGTAAAACGGAATACATCTTTCTGCATCAGCCCGAAAACAATCGGAACCCCTGCGGTAAACAGTGTAATCAGAAAAAGATAGGCATTGAACTGCGGAAAACCGGGAATCCCCGAAACCTCTCTGCAGGCCTGAATGAACGACTTCTGTTTATGCGCTTCACCGTCCTCCCGCTCCAGCTCCGGAATACGGGCATACGTGAAATAGCGTAAAACATGCGCAACCAGAATCACACCGACCAGCGACTGAAATGCCCACATCGCCTGCGTCAGCTTCATCATACCGGCAACCGCCAGCGTGAAGAGAATGTTCACCACCATAAAAGTTACGCGCAGCCGCCCGAAAAAACGGCCGCGGATCGACGACGGAACGATCGGATTAAGCAGCGCGAACCAGCTGGCCCCCTGCAGGCTCCCGCCGATACAGAACAGCAGCAGAGACCCGACCACCATCACCATACCGGCCCGCATCCAGCCCGCCGCCAGCATCATGACCAGACTGAGCACAGTCATCACCTGCCCGATCAGCGCCAGTTTCAGCTTGCCCATGCGGTCCGAAAGAAAGGCAAACGGCAGCAGCAGAAACACACTGAACAGCGACGGCAGCGCAGACAGCGAAGCAAAAGAGGAACTGGAAAAACCCAGTTTGGTGAAATAGTTCAGGTAAAATCCGTTTTGAAAAAGGAATGCACTCAACATCCCCAGACACTGGGTCGTGATGATGATGCGGAATGCGCGGGTTCTCCGTTCGTCAGTAATCATAGAAATACCGAAATGATTTAAAGGGATAAGAGGTATTGGATTTTGACGGGGAAGTAAACTCCTCCATTAGGCCAATGCATAGAACCATGTTCAAATTTCAGTTTCCGGTTTCCACTTCGCCTCCTTTCCCCTATTTTCCAGTCCATGGAAGCAGGACTTTATATTGTAGGCACCCCGATCGGAAATCTTGGCGATATCTCGTTCCGGGCACTGGAAACGCTGAAAGAAGCCGATCTGATTGTGGCGGAGGATACCCGGCACACCCGCCGGCTGACCGACCGCTACGAAATTTCCACTCATATGATGAGCTGCCACAAATTCAACGAACACCAGCGCGCCGAACAGATTATCGAGCGTATACACGGCGGCGGGGCCGTGGCCATGGTCACGGATTCGGGAATGCCCTGTATTTCAGACCCGGGCTCGCGCGTTATTCTGCTCTGCCGCGAAGCCGGCATTCCCATCACCGCCGTTCCCGGTCCGGCGGCCGTCACGACCGCCGTCGCCCTCAGCGGATTCGGTGAAAAAGGGTTTATTTTTGCCGGTTTTCTACCGCACAAAAGCGGTGGACGAAAACGGGACCTGCTCAAATGGGCCGACGCCGATCTGCCGGTGGTACTCTACGAATCGCCCTACCGCCTGATCAAGGTACTGAATGAAATTGAGGAGTATCTCGGTGCAGACCGCACCGTCTTTGTGGGCCGGGAACTGACTAAAAAATTCGAGGAATGCACCTGCGGCACCCCGCAGGAAATCCGGACAGCGTATGAAAAACGAACCGTTAAAGGCGAATGTGTGGTAATCCTCCTGCCTGAAAAACGGTAAATCAAAACCGGCCCTTTTAATGCTTTTCATACCGGCACGGCTAGTAAAAAACGTGATTTCCCAACTATTCACGTTGAACTCGCCAACGACGGTAGATACTATCTGCACGGTTCGGAGATTTATGAGGGGTTAGATACATATGGGTTCGGGAACGAATGGCGACAACCTGACAGCGGCATATATTGACCACACGGCGGTAATCCGTGTGGAAGGACGCGGATCCTTTAAAATCAGCCCGCCGATGAAACAGTTTATCCATCAGGTGATGGACAAACATTCCGCCGAACGAATTCTGATTGATATGGCCGAATGTACCGGAATGGACAGTACCTTCATGGGCGTCGTGGCCGGACTCGCCTGTCTGATCAAAAGCAAACCCGAATATCAGTTCAAACTCGTAAACCTTTCCGACAAAAACAAAAAACTGCTCACCACCCTCGGCGTCGACCGCGTGGTGGATTATGCGCTCGCCTCCGATACGGTTGAAAACTGCACCATCTGCGGCAATGCGCAAACCCTGGAAGCTGATCCTTCCGACAAACTCGAAGCCGCAAAAACCACGCTGGAAGCCCACGAAAAACTCGTGGAAATCAATCCCGAAAATCTTCCGAAATTTAAATCCGTCCTCGAATTCCTCGAAGACGATGTCCGCGCCCTCGGCGGAAAATAGTCCTCGCTCTAATTTGCTTCAAACTCCACCTGGAAAAACCGATTACTTCCGGTCGCCGGAACCAGCAGTTCCATTTCCACCATTCCGTTGGTCACCGTCTGAGCCGTAATTTCCGGCACCGCATTCGTCCAGGTCTGAAGATTTTCCGAAACCAGCAGCCGGGAAGTCCCCTGCACCACCGACGACTGCCCATAGGACAACTTCAATGCATCCCGTCCGAACCGGTCTTTGGAGCGCGAATATTCAAGCACCGGATAATCCCCCGTCGTTGCCCACTCAGAAAACCCGACTAAATCCTCCGCTGTGTCAAGAACACGGAATTGAACCAGTACATCGTCCGCCGGTGCGGTATAGACATCCCCGGGCTGAGAAGCGCGCAATGTCACAGTTCCGGCCGAAGACGGCAGCGTATACACATGATCCAGCTCGCCGACATACCCCTCGCCGCTATCCACATACAGATACACCGGGAGTCCGCTGCTCGAATAGGTTCGCACGGTAAAATAACCAGGCACCGCCGCCGAATCGGGAATCGGCTCCACAAAAATATGCTGCACCCGCTCCGCAATCCGAAACGACCGGAGCACCGGGGACGCCGGCGCATACACCGCATTGCCGCCCTGCGACGCCACCACCTCTACTGTTCCCGTGCCGGAAAAATACAGGGTGCTGTTGGTCAGAGCCGCCGGGCCCGACACCGAAAAACTCACCGGCAGCCCGCTGTCCGCCTCCGCCGAAAGTTCCAGCGTCCGGAAATCGAGCTGCTGATGCGGAATCGGCTCAAACGTGATCGTCTGCAGCTCACCGCTTACTGCCGAACGGTTAATCACCCCTACCGCATCAAGATCAAATCCGGCACTGCCGAACGTTGGATAGGGATCAAAGATTGCATAGCCTTCGGAATCGAAACAATTCCCGTCGCCGACAATATCAATCAGCCTGACATAACTGACATGTTCAAAATCGAGAAAACCGATATTGTTGGTGAAATCCGCAACAAACTCCGTCGAAAATTCATGTATTCCGGAAGCAATGGTATTGGAGGTCGCAATGAGTTCACTCAGATCAAACGGCGTACCGACACCCTGCTTATAGCGACTGGCCAGCCCATAGATCAGGGTTGGATCCACATCACCATACGAATCGACCTTTTCCAGCGTAAGCGAATAATTCGGAAAGCGCACAAAGTGAATTCCGTCCGAAGATACCTCAACATAGGCCAGTTCCAGAAAAGTTGAACTGATCCCGTTTTCAAAGACGGCAAAATCGGCTCCGTCACCATCCGCGATACCCTGCGAAAATGTCAGCGTAATTTCGCCGCCGCTGCCCAGCCCCACGATATCATAGGAATCGCCGACCGCCGCCCCGAGCGCCTTTTCCGGGGTCTTCCAGGTCGGAGCCAGATTCGTTCCGCAGACGTAATCTGTATACCCGTCTGCCCAGAGCACGAACGAAGAGCTGTTCATCCCAATCCCATCATCAGCCGGATAAGTCAGAATCTCCTCCGCATCCACAAACTGAACCCCGCACAGCAATACCGCGAATATCCACTTTTTCATCCTTAAAACTCCATCATCATTGAACAGCGGAAGCTGCGGCCGGCCCCCGGATAATACACGCCGCCGTATGCCGAAGTGGCATAGATTTCATCCAGCAGATTGTCCATACCGATATGCAGCCGGACATGCGGGCTCATTCGGATGTCGGCCTGCAGACCAAGCAGGCCGTAGGCATCCATTTTCGCAGCCGCATTCGCCTCATCGTTTCCCTGATACTGCGCAGCCACATAGGACCAGGTCAGCGTCAGCCGCAGCCGCTCCACCGGATCAACCCAGCCGGAGACGACCCCGTGATACGGCGGCACAAGCGGAACCGTATTCCCCTCATATTCCCCATCGTCGAGTTTTGCCTCCTGAACCGTCCAGCGGGTATTCGCTCCGTACCACCCGCGATCCAGCGCCACTTCAAATTCCGTTCCCAGACGCTTCGTTCTGCCCAGATTCCGGTTCAGTTGCTGCACCTGGTCATAAACAATTTCATTATCCATAAACAACGCATAGGCCGACCACTGAAACCGCCACTGCTCATCCGCCCACCGGGCTCCCGTCACATACTGATCGCCCTCCTCCGGATCAAGTGCGGTATTCAGCGGCTCACTGAGCTCAAATTCATTATAGGCCGCGGCTTCATCAAGCGTAGGATAACGATAACTTCGGTCATAGCGGATCCAACCCTCAAGGTTCCGGTTAAATTTCCGGGTCAGGGAAAGCGTTGCGGCCCACCCCTCCTTTTTCACGGTTTCATCATAGGAGGTCAACGGATCGAGATCCGGATCAGGATTGTAGTCCGGATTCGGAATCTGCCCCCGGTTGGTATCAATGTAGGGCAGAATCTGACTGTCTATATAATCATCAAAATCATTATCGGTCGCCGCATGTTCATAACGCGCACCGCCTCCGAGAATCCAGCGATCGCGCAGTGTTTTCTGAGCAAAGACATACGGCTGAAGCGTTACCCGGCGGAAAGTCCCCTCCGAACTGGCATAATCGGGATCCGCCTGCAGATCGTTGGTATGATCCAGCGTATCGTACGACGCATCGATCCCGGTCAGTACAAAATGGTCGTTTCCTCCCAGTTTAATCCTCGGCCCCAGAGAAAATCCATATTGCAGATCATCCGCCGACCTTCCCGGCAGCTGCCATTCACCCTCTCTGCGGCCGGCCCCGAACGCCATTCGCGCTTCACCCCAGTTTCTGGACGTTTTCCAGATCAGTGAGGCCTGATGCTCAAGCGATTCCGAATATTCATCCCCGGAATAAAACGACTGCGTCGGATCCTCCATCATCTGCTCGTAGAGCAGCGGGCCGGGATACTGCTGATGGCTGTCCGTTTGCGACACCCGCAGCGAAACCATATCCGAATCGTTGACATACCAGGCCAGACTGCCGGTCAGCGTGGTCGCCCGCGACAGCGAATTCGAACGGAAACCATCGGATTCGTACGTATCGATCCCGACATAATAATCAAGCGGCCCCGCCGTTCCGCCGTGACCGATGTAGCCGCCGAGATAGCCGAACTCTCCCATCGTACCGCGCACCTGCGTTCCTGTATCCGCCCCGCGTTTGGTGGTAATACTGATAACCCCCGCCAACGCATTATCGCCATAAAGCACATTCTGCCCGCCGCGGATCACCTCAATCCGCTCGATATTCATCACCGGCAGACTCGCCCAGCCGGCCACGCCCATATCCGGACGGTTCATTTTATGCCCGTCCACCAGAATCAGCGTCCGCAGATGCGAATTCTCACCGAACCCGCGCATGGCAATCTGCCCGTCGTTCACATTGCCCGACGTACTGCGGATCAGAATATTGGCCTCATTCCGCAGAAGATCCGGCACGGAAACCGCACCGGATCCCTCAATGGTCTCCCGGTCAATCACCGTCACATCCGACGCCGTGTCCACCGGAACCAGGGCCAGTTCATCCTGCTGCCAGGCATAGACCGCAATCTTCTCCTCAGCCTCCGCAAACACGGAAACCGGAAGAATCAGCAGAACTATGCACAGCAGCCGGATACGCATGCTTTCGCCACCTCAACCGCGGAAAAAATATTTCCGGCGACGACGGAACCACACCAGCCCGCCGGCCCCCGCAACCATCAGCACCACCGAACTCGGTTCCGGAATGACAATCGAGGAAAGCGAACTTTCATAAGCCCCCCAGTCGGTCGAAATGACATGAATGGTATCGTCTTCATCAACCACAAATTTGCCCATGAAATCCGCACCGGATGTGGAGGCAATGTCATGGGTTTTCAGACCCGTCGCAATATCATAACTGGCCATTTCCTGACCGAATCCGGTGGTAATCACCATTTCACCGGTGGAAAGAAAATCAATACTGCTTCCTGTCACATTAACCACCGTAGTTGCATCCGAAAGATCCAGTCCGCCCGCAGACACATCGGCTGCATCAAAACGTACCACACCGTCACCGGTCTGCGCGGCATAATACAGATTGCCGTTCTCATCAAAGGTCAACCCGCCCGAAACATCACCGACATCGGCAATCTCCGTTACCGAACTTCCATCCAGACGATAGATACGCGTTCCGGAAGTCGTACCGGAAACCGGACTTCCGTTGGTAACCACCCCGAGATTCGCCGAAAAATAATAACTGCCGTTATAAACCGCCGCATCATAAACGGCATAAGTCGCTTCCCCCAACTGCGTGCCGCTGGTAAGAACCGGAGTTAAACCGCTGCCGTCAACACTTCCGATATTGGAAGGATACGGAGAGGCATAGGATAAGGTCTGCGAAATATGCAGCGATGAACCGACCATACCGAACGCCGTAATGTCAGCCGCACTCCCCACGTTCGCCAGAACCCCGGACGTTCCGCTCCCGAGATCATACGTACGCACCGTATCAAAATTACCGAAATACAACGTATCGCCCCCCAGTGCCATACCACTGTAAGTCGTGAAGGTCCCCCCCGAATTCATCAGTTCTGTAATCGACTGAGCCGGATGAGCCACAATCGGCGAAGCAAACAGACGGCCTGCACATAAAAGCGCGGCCGACAGCATTATAATTTTTTTCATTTCATCTCCTTATTCGCCCATAAATCGCGGGCAGGTTATCTGTTTTAAATAATACACTTCCGCCGGCACAAAAAAACGCCCGGGCACCGCCGGACGTCTGATCCATTGGGCCTCCTTTAATGCGAAAGAGTCCAACATCTTGAAGGCCTGAAAGTTCTGGCTTCGGGTATCCCCGTTACAGTTGCGCTACAGCGCCGGAATTTCACCGGACTTCCATCAGGTTCTTCACAATGAGCCGGAAACCTAAGGCCCGAAGCCCCCCCTGTCAAAATCAAACCGAACCCCGAACTGACAAATCGGAAAAATCAGCAAGATCAAACTATTTTTAAATGGATTGGAAAACTGAAGGAAGGAAACCGGAAACCAAAAACCTAAAACTTAAAACCTAAAACCTAACACCCCTTTTAAAGTTTTCAATTCACATTTCAGATTTCATTCAGCTTCCGCCAGCCCGCCGTCTCAATATACGGCAGACTCCGGTGACGCCCCGCACCCAGATTAAGAAACGCCGTCTGCAGCAGCATCAGCGGATCGCCATGCGAAACCAGCACAATGGTCTTTCCCGCAAACTGCTTTTCCAGCGACTCCACCACCGCCCACATCCGCCGCTGCACCGCAACCGAGCTCTCCGCCCCATGATACACCTGCGCCGGATCAAAAACATCCTGCTTCCAGGCCCGGGAATAATGTTCATGACGCTTCCCCTCCCAATCCCCGAAAAACCGCTCCCGCAGCCGCACATCAAAAACAATCTCCCCGCACCCCAGCTCCGCCCGGATAATCTCCGCCGTCTCCCGCGCACGCCGGAAATCCGAAGAAAAAATCAGCGTCTCCGCATCAAAATCCGACGCCGCCACACTCGCCCGCACCTGACGCCGCCCCTCCTCCGTCAAACCATACTCCACCGTCCCCACCGCCGGATCACTGACAATAATGCCCTCCACATTCGCCCGGCTCTGCCCATGACGAAATCCATAATAGATATTTTTCAACGCGTCCATGCACAGACTATGGCCAAATCCCCAATAATCAGCAACTCTTCCACGAATCAGGAAGTCATACCAAACGTTAAAACGATCCGGTATAAATTTGATCCCTCGCAGAGACGCTGAGGACGCAGAGAAATTCAGTCATAAAGGTTGAGTTATGACACAGTTGCTCTGCGCGGAATAACGCGGTCGTTAAGACCGGAATGTTTTAGTAAATGGTATCAGATCTTCGCTACGGATTTTCCGCTCGACGTATTCAACAACTCAAGCTTCAGCAACCCAACATAATTGCCCGGTTCAATCAAGCCCCGAGCCTTCGTATTCGCAATACAGCTTGGCCGGATCATCCCCGGCTTCTCCTTCAGCGCATAATCCTCGGATAGCACCTCATATTCGTACCGGCCATTCTCTTCGAGCACATCGACCCGGTCGCCCGTGCACGCCCCGTTCCTGCTTTTTCTTAGAACCATGCAGTTTCGGCAAAAAATTATGGTCGAGCTTCCTCAAATAGAGCGGCAGGCATAAAGTGCTCCAACTCCCAAATCATGCTAATCGGGCGATCGCCCTCATAGGAGAGCAGCTTGGAAGCTGGTCCGAGAAAAATAAACGGAGCCGCCTCGCCTTCCACTTGTTTTTCAACGCGTCCAAAAAATAAAATCGTATAGCCTCGTTCCTTGAAGTGAATATAGTTCTGTCCGGTCGATGAGATCTGGGTCGCCGTAGATTGACTCTCCCAATGCATCTGGTTACGACTGATCGGATAATCTTTGTAAAGTGTCGTCGGAGAGAAATCCTGCTCGACCTTTCTAAAAGTTACAAGGTGAGCATAAACCTTGAGTTCTTTATTGTGATAGACGCCGACTCCCATGGGCCCCGGTTTTTCTATGCTGTTTAACCGAAGCGCTGCCTTTATCTCATGCGAACCATAGGCGGCATGCAGTTTGAGGTCACAAGAGAACGGAAGGTCGATATCAAAAAACGGATACGGCTGATTCCTGCGGCGCCACTCCGAAATTTCAGCAGCATCCTGGACTACAGTTACGTTGCGGCTCCACTTTTCCAAAGAATCCGAAAAATTTCTAACCCCAACGTTTCCGCCTTTTTGTCCCCAGAACAAATAATGAAGCGATGTGCCGGAACAACCATATTTCTCTTCCGTCTCGCAGGCGACCCTGTTCTCCGCGATGTCCTCTACCATCTCAAGAAGCTTCGGATCCGATCTCAGAACCAAACGAGTGAGAGCCTTCCTAGCCACGACCAGATCAGGATCTTTTGGTGCTGGCAATCCTTTGGCAACGGCTTTCCACTCTGACCAGCTTTTCTTTTTCAATACGGCAATCGGCGACAGGCCCGTTTCATCAATAAAATTACCAAATGTGAGGGGCTTGTAATAATGGCAATCCCACGTCTGAATGGTCTCCGGAATAAAATTTTTCAGATCACTCAGCACCGTCTTGATCTTCTTCAGAATTCGTTCGCGGGCAATACGCTCGAGAATGATACTGCAACCCGCCGGTAAATTTGGGAAATCGTTTTCTATTTCACGATCGATTCGTTGCCTATTTCGAGAAAGAAGTGCGGTGAATTTTGTATCCAATCGGTATTTCCGATGCGTTTGCCCCACGAAATCGAGAACGGTTAAACAGTCCTTGCCAGGAGCATGGCGCAAACCCCGACCTAACTGTTGAAGAAATACGGTTAAACTCTCCGTTGGTCTCAAAAACAAAGCCATGTTCAACTCGGGAACATCCACGCCTTCACTCAAAACATCGACCGCAAACAGAAAGGATAAATCACCCTCTCTTAAAGAGCGCATACGTTGAGCACGTTCTTCTCTTCCCGTATCCCCTAGGATCACCGCCGAAGCAATTCCTGCATCATTAAAGCACTTTGCCATATAATGAGCATGCTTCCGGCCCGCGCAGAACCCAACGCCTTTGACCCCGCTCAAATCAGGCTGATACTTATGAATCGCTTGTAAAATCAGATCCACACGTTCCTTGGCACGAAAATCATCACCAGTATAAATATTTTCCAGCTCTCGTTTATCATACCTCCCGTTCCGCCAAAACCGTTCTTCATCCAAATCAATATTATCGGTGACCCCAAAATAGTGAAATGGACAGAGAAGTTTTTCTTCCAAAGCTTCGGGCAATCTGATTTCAGCGGAAAACCTGCCATCAAAATCGGGAAGAATTAAGGATCCATCCATTCGTTCAGGGGTCGCCGTAAGCCCAAGTAATATGTTCGGTTTTAAATGATCAAAAATCGGACGATAACTCGAAGCAACCCCGTGATGCGCTTCATCAACGATAACAAACCGGAAATAATCATCACCAAACTTCAGCCACGGTTTCCTCGATTTTAAACTCTGCACTGACGCAAAAACATGCTCCCACTCCGTTGGCTCTATCCCATCAACGAGAAGTTCTCCAAAATTCTGATCTCTGAGTACCGTTCTAAAGCAGGCCAGAGCCTGCTCGAGAATTTCCTTCCGATGAACCACAAATAAAAGACGCTCTTTCCGTCCTGTTTGCTCGCAGTACCGCTTATAGTCCAACGCTGAAACTACAGTTTTCCCAGTCCCTGTCGCCGCGACAACAAGGTTCCGCATCGAGCCATTTTGACGCGCCGCCGCCAGTGCCTCCAGGATTCGTTCCTGAAATGGACGAGGCGTAATCTCCGCAAAGAATTGTGGCCCGCCAGTGGCTCGCTGTTTAAAGCGGTTAATCGCACTTCTAAATCGATCGAAATCCTGTTTTCCCGCAAAAGGTTCAAATTCAGGGCTCTCCCAATACGCAGAAAAATCCGCGACGAAGCGTTCGAGAATATGCGGCATATCTTGCGCGGTAACTTTAACTGTCCACTCTAAACCTTGAGTCATCGCAGAATGCGACATATTAGCCGACCCGATATAAGCCGTAGAAAACCCACTATTCCGCACAAAATGATATGCCTTCGCGTGCAGTCGAGTGCCCCCCGTATCGTATGAAACTTTTATACTGATGTTATCTTGCTCCGACAACCACTCCAAAGCCACCGGATCGCTGGCTCCCATATAACTCGTTGAAATAATGCGGACAGGAATATTCTCTTTAGCGAGACGCTCGAACGCCGGCATCAGAAGCCGGAGCCCTGACCACTTGATAAACGAGATTAAAATATCAACCCGATCGGCAGTTAGCATTTCGGCACGAAGTTCGTGCTCCAAAGGAGGATCCATTCCCTGCCCCGTTAACAGAGCACTTGTCGAAAGGGGTGTTTTCGGGCGCGTAAATGCAACCGGAGAACTTTTGACCTCCGTCAACAGATTCTTATCATCAGCAAGAACCGCATGCCGTTGCACATAATCAAGCCCATCAGTTGCCGATAACAACTCAAGTAATCGATTGATAATATCAACGCGCTGATTTTTTTTTGCCACGCGCAAGGCTTTACCGAGAACCTGCCCCACGAACTGCGCATAAACTTGCGGAGCTTCTTCATCATCAATCTTCCGCAATACAGGTTTTAAATCCGGATGGGCATCAAGCAACTCACGCAGCTCTTCATCCAAAACCTGCTCATAAATTCCCAACGCCAAATTATGCATAAACAAGAACCTCTTTAACTAAGTGTTCAACAATTGGAATATCCGCCGGCGCCCATTTCAGCAGAGTCCACTCAGATGGGACGACCCACTTTGAATCTATGTGCTCTGTAAGCGAAATTAATGGCCGCTCAACGCACTCATGAAGAAACGGAGTTAACCGAATGGTTCCAAAATCATACTCATGAGTTGAATCAGGAAGACGTTTTAATTCTCCAACGGTCCACGAAAGCTCCTCTCGTATCTCTCGCCGCAATGCATCTTCTGCATTTTCACCCGGCTCCACTTTTCCACCGGGAAATTCCCAGAGCAACGACTGACTCTTCCCGACAGGCCTTTGCGCGGCAAAAAACAACCCTTTCCGATCAGCTAACACAAGACAAACTACATGGATCAACTTTTTCATCTTTCTGCAACCGTTATGCCACCAACTTCTCCCGATGTTGTTCTAAACAACCCTGATCGGGACAAAAGCGTTTGGGTTTCCTCAACGGCTTTCCCTCAAAAGCTGAAAACTGCGTTTTAAATGCCTCGTTGGTGTAAAACTCCTTCAACACCGGACTGAAGATCATACGGTAATCTTCATCGAATGAAATTAGGTGTTTGTCGAAGGCGGCATCATAGGTCGCCGATAAACACAAACCATTGTCTGGATTCATTCTAACTTTTTCATCTTCAGCCCAGCCAACGATATGACTCGCACGCAAAACTTCAGGAACATTCAAACCGGTAATGCAACACTCGTGATTATATTGCTCCAAAATCATTTTGCGGAAAAATCGCTGTCCGATCCGGGTCTTTACTTCACGTACGGCGTCTTTTCCCGCTTTGGTGTTCAAATCCAGATCCAGATCAGCAACCAACAGTTCTGCAGAATCAATGTCTTGCTCAGCCAGCTTCTCTCTGATCTCGCCCGGATTTTTCCGCCCATCTCGATAAATTTCCCACATTTTCTGTTCGTACAGATAGATCACTAAAAATTCGCGGTAACTTCTTAAAGCAGCGGAACAAAAATTCTGTTTCCAATAACTGGAGGGCTCCTCCCCATTAAAAATTCCATGTTGCCCGAGTTTCTGATGCTCCAGAACCAACTGATATAAGCTTTGAATATGTGCTGCAGATGAAATTTCCCAAACACTACTGGCGTTCAATTCTTTCGGAGCCTTCCGCCCGAGAATAGAATCTAAAAGGTCGATCGCCCGAATATACGACGATGCCCGATTACTCCCTTCGGCATTTTGCTCCTTAATGAAAACTGAAAACAAATCCCTGAAATTCACTGCCAACCCCTAAGGCTATGTTTAAGCAGCTTAGAGAAGCTCATCCCAATTTCCAAGGTTTGGAAATACTTTCTTTTGCGATGAATCAACACTGCTTCAATCGGAGCAAAAAAATTCCTGCAAATCAGCAATGTTATGCATTTACTGCTGACCAGGTGCCGCCCGAACCCCATTTTTAATTCACTTCGTTCGATAAGATATCCCCCTGCGAATCATCTTCTGCCCAATCTCGTTTTAGTACCTCTTGCGCATCTTTGTGACTAAACATTCTATAGTTGATTCCTGATTTCCTTGACGACACGTCGATAATATTGAGCCATATTGCGGGCTTCGGAGGCGTCACACACCTCAAGAATGTAGTCCTCGACATAACCGGATTCATGATATTCAGCCGTGCGCTCGTAATCCTCGGCACGGCATGTAAGCCCATCGATGATTTGACCCCAGTCATCCACTTCCAACGCAATAGTCACTTTCTTTTTCATCCGCACAGTTCTAGCGCAGATGGAAATGTCGGTCTACAGACTAGAAGTCTAATATTCCATTATTTTTCCAATTCGTATGGATATGAAAAAAGGGCCCTTGACAACACCCTTCATGCAAAATCAAAGAGGATCTGAGAGTACCTAACTCTGTGGCTTATCGCTCACGTTTGGTCCATCGACAATTGCTGCCGCACTATTGACCGACTTGACCAACTGAAGTATTCGGTGGATTCATCACGGCCATTGGAGGACATCGAAAACGGCCCTGTAAGAAATAGTTGTTATGACATCCGGAGCGCAATCTTGCTTCCGGAAACCGAAATCCAGTTAAACAAAGTCATCAACAGACATCAGTCTATGCAATGCCTTGTTCATCCAAATCTTGCTCATCAGTCATAAATGGGTTTGTAATCATAAAGATGGAACGAGCGAGGAGATACCAGACGAATACAGGTCCCAAAGCGGCTCCCCAGATAATCCGGGAACTCAGAGATATACCGGATTCCCCTAATACACGCGTCATGGCCTGAGTAAGCTGATCTTTGGTTATTCGGCGTCTAAGATAAGCCACAGTGAAGGGCCAGAGACTTGATGCTGTTTTAGCGGCAACGCCACCCGACGCCACATGGAGAGCATCAAATTCGGGTAACTGGTCAACTAAACGATCAAAGTTATCCTCTGTCACTTTTTCAAGTTCAGCTTCTGAATAGGTCGAAAAATCCACCATGGGATGATCACCAAAATATTCCTGCATTTCATGTGTGGTAAGAATTGGAATATCAGGATATCGCATCAAGGCATGCTCTATCAGCGAAGGATCAGCTGCTGCCTTTAGCGACACCGCTATTTCCTGCCCCGATTCAAGATTAGTAAAAACAATATCTGACCCGGGAAAAGTTCGATCCTCATGTAGCGCCGCAACAATTACATCACCATCAAAATTTTCCCTGTGTTCAATTAGCTGTTCAAACATCTCGCCTTTAACAAGATTTACATCACCAGCCAATTGATCTGGCGTACGTCCCTCAAAATAAGCCTGTATCTCCTCCACGGAAGCATCACCCAGCTGTTTAGAATAGGCCCGACGAATGGAATCGAGGAAAACATCCCCAAGCGGTCCATTCAACTGATCCGTATTTCCGCTAACCAACGTAGCCATAGCAGCAAAAGAAAACACCTCACCACGAATAGCTGGATCATAAACCGCTATCTCACCCATAAGCCAAGATTTGAGCCGACCTCCTACCAAACGAATATTCTTCGGATCACCAAGCTTCTTAATGAATTTCATTTGAAATTTGATCAACTTTTTGAACCTAGCAATTAAACGTCCTAACGCTCCCTGTGGGATCCGGAAACTACCCGCCCGTTGCACCTCTTCAAACCCTGTCCAGAAAAGCAGACCAACAAAGTTCGTAACGATTAGCTCAGACATGACCGTTACCGCAAAAGCTCCAGGAATCAGTGATAACAGAGCAAAGGCTCCATTAAGCAGCATGCGAAATATGTAAAGAATAATCACCGCAGTTCCTGCCAGAAGCCCAAAATACTTCCAGATATCGTTAACATCCTTGATCCGGATTCCAACATGTCTGGCCACGGAGAAAGCCATCCACGCCTCCAGAGCCATCGACACAAAAACACCGATCCCGAGCTTTCCCGGAAGTCCTGCAAGAACTGCATTTGCGATAGAAACTTGAGTAATAGTGGCAAGGATCTGACGCTCTGTATCGCTTTGAACCTGAAAAACCTTTTTGAACGGTTCGAATACAAAATCTCGAATAGATGCCGTTTCGAATAAGCGCTGAACAAGAGCTTTATTTTGGGAAAGCCACTCTTTGGCAACATCCGTATCTCGATATCTCTCGATACGTTTTTTCATGTCACCTGATACTTTTTGATGAATGCTTTCCAATTCACAGCAACCCCGACAAATGCCCTTTACTCACAAAGCATATAAGGTCATTGGCGAACGACACAATTAAATACTAACTTTTAGAGCCTACCCGCAAATCTAAGCCTCTCCGCCTTTTCCACCCTTCCCCCGCGCCCCCATCCCTATAACCCGGCAGAACGGCCCCGCTCGAATGACGGCGTTTCACGGCAAACTCTGCAGCTTTGCGAAAATCGTTTTCCAACCTTTATGGGAAAAGAAAATGAAGCTTTTTACAGGGCCGGGGTCCCTCCCTGCAGTCCGGTTGAATGATGTTGCGCACGCGCGCCCGATGGGGCATCGGGCCTACAGTCATGGGAAAAACCGTTCTGCAGGCCACGGATGTGACCCAAACAGAATTCCCGGTATCGAAACGATGCAGAATGCCCCTAAATTAAACATGATACCAGCCGGTAAGTGCCGCTGTTCCGGCGATTTCGGGGTTTGGTCGTACCGCAGGCGGCTCGCCTGCTGATCCATCGGATGGTCTGAAAGAAACGGCGCTCTGGACAGGATTGTTTCACCCCTGCGGACTTTCGCAAGCTCAAGTTTCACTTCGCTTCGCTTGTGTCGAACCGTCGGTTCGAATCTGACATATCACCATAAAAAATGGCGCTCTGGACAGGATTCGAACCTGTGACCTACGGATTAGAAGTCCGTTGCTCTATCCAGCTGAGCTACCAGAGCGCATGAGAAAGGGTCGGCAATATATTCCAACATCTGAAAAAAGAGCAAGCCGTTTACCGACAAATTACAGCCCGGGAGCCATCGGGCAGACTGTTCATCAAACGATCAACGTTTCTTTTTCCTTACGTACGGTCAGCCCCCTCCCCTTCGCCCCTCTGAACATTTAAATTTGCAGCCAATGATCCGATCAAAAGGAGCACCTAATTTCCTGGAACGTATAAAAAATACGGCATCCAGGTATCAACAGCAATCCGCCACCCACACGACACCTGCAATTTGCAGGTAAATGGAGAATCGACAAATCAGCACCGAAGGCATACAAATATGAACAGTCAATGGATCGAAAAAATGACCAAGAAAACCAATATTTCCAGTAAAGAACTGAGTGCCTGCGCGAAAGCGGCATCCACCGAAGCGATACGCAAGGCCAAAGCAAACGACGTATCATACACCGTGCAGGAAGGTCGCAGTATTGTTCAGCATCGCTCGGATGGCACAAAACGTGTTGTAGGCACACTTCCGAAGGCCTACGTAAAACCCGCAGAAAAACGCTACCGCGTTTCCTGACCATGCAGCGCCTGCGCATCTTTGCCGGCCCGAACGGTTCGGGAAAATCTACCCTTTATAGAAAGCTGGAGGGCCAGTTTAATCTCGGACACTACCTCAATCCCGATGAACTGCATTTGCAGGTGTCTGAATCCCGAATGCTGGATTTAAACCAGCTTGGTATTTCCTGTCAGAATCGAAGCTGGGAAGCCTTCTGGAAAAAACATGGTCTGGCCTCCAAGGCACCCCGGCTTAAAAACAGCCGAATCGATAAAAATACCCTTCGCTTCTCCAAAGATCCAAAATCCTACGAGTCCGCTATCCTGGCCGACTTTCTGCGCCATCAGCTGCTTAAAACCGGCGAGACGTTTTCCTTTGAAACCGTCTTCTCCCATCCATCAAAAATGGATTTTATGAAAAAGGCCGCAGATGCCGAATACCGGACCTATCTGTATTTTGCTGCGGTCAGCTCGCCTGAAATCAGCGTGGACCGGGTCCGGCAGCGGGTTATGCTCGGCGGACACGATGTTCCTGAGGATCGCATTCGCTCGCGCTACATACGGACACTGGAAAAATACGTTCTCGATAAACTTAAAGATTAAAACGCCTTTTCTTTGCCCATTTCCTGCAGACCGCTCCCGGAATCCGGAGCGGAAAGTGCATAAAATTGAAAAAACGGATTGCGCGAAGCGTGTGCAGTGATTAGATTGCACGGCTTTTACGGATGGAAGCGTAGCTCAGTTGGTAGAGCAGCTGACTCTTAATCAGCGGGTCCAGGGTTCGAGCCCCTGCGCTTCTACCATTTTAAAACCCTCATAATGAACGATTATGAGGGTTTCTTTCTGCTCACACTTCATCTACGGAAAAATCTCCGCCTCAACCGTGCAGTTTCGGGCGGTGTAGCGATCGCTTACCCGAAGGGAAGCGTAGCTTATACCAAACGTTAAAACGATCCGGTATAAATTTGATCCCTCGCAGAGGCGCTGAGGACGCAGAGAAATTCAGTCATAAATGGCTCCGCGCGCTCTGCGTCGCTGCGCGGAATAACGCTGTCGTTAAGACCGGAATGTTTTAGTAAATGGTATTAGTTGGTAGAGCAGCTGACTCTTAATCAGCGGGTCCAGGGTTCGAGCCCCTGCGCTTCTACCATTTTAAAACCCTCATAATGAACGATTATGAGGGTTTCTTTCTGCTCACACTTCATCTACGGAAAAATCTCCGCCTCAACCGTGCAGTTTCGGGCGGTGTAGCGATCGCTTACCCGAAGGGAAGCGATGGGCATCTGAGCCGGAAATGAAAGCCCATGCTTCGACGCATTTGAATCAGGGTGCCGTGGTGAGTTTGAGTCCTATAATTCCGGAAAGGATCAGCATCATACTGAGCAGACGGCCGAGATTGACCGGTTCTTTGAAGAGAACAATGCCGAGCAGAACGACGCCGACGGCCCCGATGCCCACCCAGATGCTGTAGGCGGTTCCGACGGGCAGTGTTTTTAATGCAATACCGAGCAGCCAGATACTGACGGCCATCGAAACAATCGTCCAGACCGACGGCCACAACCGGGTGAACCCATTGGAATATTTTAAGCCAACGGCCCAGCCCGACTCAAATAAACCGGCAATAATCAGTATAATCCATGCCATAATGATTTCTCCTGAAGTTCCAGGCAACAAGATTGCGTTTCTCATTCATGACCCACCAAAGAAGAGGCGTTTACCTCTTTCTTCAGGTAAACGCCGTTAACCGCACCGTTTTTCCGTACAGCGAAGCGGGAAAATCAGCGTTCCCCCGCCTCTGCTTCTCCGGGATGGAGTCATACATCCTATTCTACCCCGAACAGGATTCCAATGGAATATTTAATCGCTCTCCACTGCCGGCACATTTTTCACCACCCGGAAACCGGTGTGGCAGAGGCTGGTGTCGGGGCTGGTTTTCATCCGGGCGGCGGGCCGGTAGCCGGAACAGTAGGCATCGCTGCAGAGAAAGGAACCCCCGCGGGTCACTTTTTTGGGCATATGGGGTTCCTGCGGGTCGTAACTGATGAGCGGACCTTTCGGATTTTCAACCACGCCTTTCCGGGCATCCATTCGGTAGGCATCCACATGATACCAGTCGGCCGTCCATTCCCAGACATTCCCGGCCATATCATACAGGCCATAGTCATTGGGCGGAAAGGCGGTGACGGGCGAAGTGGCATAATATCCGTCTTTTTTATAATTACGGTTCGGGAAAGGCCCTTCCCAGATATTGATTTTGGGTTTCCCTTCGGTGACGGGTTCGTTGCCCCATGTATTCTGCCACTGCTCATGACCGCCGCGCGCGGCATATTCAAACTGGGCTTCGGTCGGCAGACTCATGCCTTTCCAGCGGGCGTAGGCTTCGGCGTCGTACCAGGAAACATGCACTACCGGATGATCCATAATCTTTTCGATGGAGCTGCCGGGACCCTGCGGATGCTTCCAGTCGGCCCCTTCTTTCCATTCCCACCAGACCAGCGGATTGTTCAGATCAACCGGATAGCCCGGCGGACGGAAAACCATCGATGCCGGGACCATTGCCGATTCCGGCGGCGGCGGTGTTCCGGGCGGAAGATTCTTCATAATTTCGGCCAGATCCGGCTTTTTTTCGGCGGTGGTGATATAGCCTGTGGCATCCACGAATTCCTTAAACTCGGCATTGGTGACCGGGGTGCGTTTGATCCAGAAACCGTCCAGCCGCACTTTATGCAGCGGCAGCTCATCCGGACGACCGAACTCGCCGTCCCAGCCCATTGTAAATTCTCCGCCGGGAATCCATACCATGCCTTCGGGAGCTTCAGGGGCAGCAGTGCCGAAACGTGACGGCAAAACACTGCAGCAGCTTTTATTTGTATCCTGTCCGGCGGAAAAACCGGTTAACATTGTGGCCAGGGCCAGCCCTGAAATCATTTTTGTCATAATCATAACCTCATTCAGTAGACGCAGCAGCGCGCCTGTTTCATACGGCTTATTGAGACAAAATACGAACAAGGCCATTCAAAATAAAAACAAAAAAGCCGCCCGCATCCGCGGACGGCTCCGTTTTCCTCTGGAAAAGGAAAAATTTATTCGTGCGAAATCGCATCCACCGGGCAGCCTTCTTCGGCTTCCAGCGCGGCGGCTTCGAGTTCACCGGAAACATCGTCAACCTTGACGGTGGAATGGTCATCCACTTCAAAAACCTCCGGGCAGGTTTCTTCGCATGCCCCGCATGCAATACACGTATCGGCATCTACTTTGAATTTCATAGTCTCATCCTGGTTAGTGTGTTTAATCCGTAAAACAATAACGGTTTTCCACACCGGGTCAAAACGGAAGCCCCCCGCCCGGTTCTTTAGACTTAATTCGTTTTGCCTTTCAACTGATACCGCAGTGCGGGACGGATCCAGGGCCAGAGCCGGCCGGCAGCATCGGTTTCAAGCTCGATCTGTTCCTCTTCGGAGAGTTCCGGGAAAAAATTGAGCCCGGTCAGGGTTTCAATTTCATCAATACTGACCAGCCGTTTGCGAATGCGCGTGTAGGGCGGACAGTCCTTTTCAACCAGAAACGCCAGCGCCCGCAGTTCGCCGTCACGTTCATCGACCACGATTTTATAATAAGCCGCCGGAATACTGACGCCGGAATCAAGCTTTTCCACCGGCTTCTGAAACACGGGTCCGGTAATGACCCAGACTTCGGAAAAATAGCGCCCGTATTTTTTCGCCATCAGCATTTCCAGATCCTTCCAGAGCCCGCGGTTTACCTCCGGCGTCTGCGGAATCACGTTGCTCATCAGGAACGTCTCTTTCTGGGCGTCCGGACCGTAGCGCGTGGCAATGCCGTAGTTCGGGGCCATGTGGCCCCGGTCATAACCCGACCGCGTGTAATCGTTATGATGCACCCCGGCCTTGGTCCGCGGATCCACCTTAAATCCGGAAGGCCGTTTTCCGGAGTTCAGTTTCGGCACATCAAAAAGACGGTAACAGACCCAAAGCGGATTTTTCAGCGATTCGCTGTAACCGGCCACATAACCGCGGTTCTGCAGCACTTTCACCCGCCCGATCAGCTTGAATCCTTCCTGCTTCGGATATCCGCCATAAACCCAGTCTCCGCGCACATTTCCAGGAACCGGTATTTCCACATCCTTTCCGATCAGCGCCAGCGAATCCCAGCCGTCCATCGTTTTAAATCCCGTCGACATCAAGGCCCGGTGCAGCTGCGGCGCTTTTTCGTAGACCGGGAAACGGATCGACCACGGCAGGTGAAAATAAATCACGGACACCAGCAGATAGAGCAGCGCTGTCGTCAGCGCGACCCTCATGCGTCGAGAACTGAAAAATAGATGCCTGAAAATCATGGTTCCGTTTTTACACGCAAACGGTCGCTTGGTGCAAGTCAGGCAGTTTGGTGTTTGAAGTTTGGAGGAAAAGCAGGTTTTGTATTCCACTTCAAACGCCAAACAACCAACTTCAAACTGATTCATCATGCACGTACCTTTTACACAGAAAATTCTTAAAGACTGGGCCGGAGAGGCCACCTTCCGCAAAGGCATGACCCTTTTTGAAAAAGGCAAAGTCGACAGCATTGAATACGATCATCCCTTCGTCAGCGGCCAGCTCGCCATAGGCATACGCGGCATGCGCAGCAGGTTCGAAGTGCTGAAAGACGGTTTTGTGGAAAACCACTGCCCCTGCCGCGACAACCGCGAGGAGGGCAAAATATGCGCGCATCTCGTCGCTCTCGGCCTGGAGGCCATCCGCCTCTATTCCGATCCGCACCGCGTCGACAAAATGGAAGAGGAAAAACGCCGCGCTGAACGGCTGGCCTCGTTCGACGACTCGGCATATCACACCCGCGACCCCAACGGCACCCCGGCCGAGCTCCGCATCATCCTGAAACAGAGCTGGCGCGAATATCTGGCGGAGCAGAAAGTACCGATGCGCTGCGCCGTCGAAATCAGAGACAAGGTGATTCCGCTCAACGAAGTCCCGAAAAAGCATCCCCTCGCCTTGAGCAAAGCCGACGACAACCTCCTCTTTGTTATCGAGGATATCTGCGAAGGCCCCGCCAAAGCGAAATTTGACGCCACCCTCTCCGATTTCATCAATATCCTTGAGCTGTGTGACGGCAAACCGATTTACGAAGGTGGTGTTGAAGGCTATCTGATGACCGGCGACGGCTCCGTTTCCACCTCCCTGAAAATGGCCCTCGACGAACTCAGCGGCGAACTCGTCCTGAATATTTGCACCACAGAGCACACAGAGAATCACGGAGAAATGTCCTCCGCACACTCTGCGTCCTCCGGTGAAACGGGTACATTTATTGTGAGTGGCGGCAGTGGCTGGATATTGAAAGACGATGTTTTCCAGCGGCTGGAAAAGGTGCTGCCCGGCCCGATGCGCGCCATCTATGACGGCGAAGTCCGCATTCCGCGCGAAGCTGTTCCGGGATTCATGAAAAACGAACTGCCCGCACTAAGCAGCATGATCGAAATCGAAAGCAGCATCACTCCCGACATGCTTTCGCTCGCTCCGGCCAAACCCCGTTTCCGGCTGGTGATTGACGGACAGGAACATACGCTTTCGGCCACGCTCTATGCGGAATACAACGGCGTCCGGCTTGTTGCCGGGAAAGAGGATGCCAAAGGCCATTTTTCCATTCCGTCCTCCGACGACCTGCTTGGTTTCGAAGTCCGCAATCCCGAGGCCGAGGAAAAGGCGCTGGAAACGGTCACTGCACTGGGATTCCGCGGCAGACGTGGCGATATGCTGATGCAGATTCGCGGCAGCCGCGAAGTCCTCAATTTTCTCGGCGGCGCCCTGCCCCAGCTCAAGCGAAAGGGCTGGCGCATTGATCTCGAAGGGGAAATCGCTGCCTTCATGGACGACATCGAATCAACCGTGCCGGTGGTGCATATCAGCAACTCCTCCGGCAACGGTTTTTTTGAAGTCGGGTATAATTTTGAAACCGACGGCGGCGTGAGCCTCGATGAAGCCGAAATCCAGCGTGCCATCAATATGGGCGAAGCGTTTGTTAGAAAAAAAGGCCGTACGGTACTGCTCGATATTGACGCTATTGAAACCGCGCGCGACGTCTTCTCTGACTGTGCAGTGGGCTCCGGCGATCAGCCCGGCACCTTTAAAATGAACGATATTCATGCCGCATACGTGCAGTCGTCGCTGCTTTCGCTCGACGGCATCGACATCGAAAGCACACCGGAATGGATGAGTAAGGCCGAGGCGCAGAACCGCGATACCAAAGTGGAACCGGTCGCGCTCGGTCCGAAGCTTGAAAATACGCTGCGCGATTATCAGAAAGAGGGCGTCTACTGGCTGCGTTTTCTGGAACGTTCCGGTTTTGCCGGTATTCTGGCTGATGAAATGGGGCTGGGTAAAACACTGCAGACACTGACCTGGCTGTCGCTTGAACGGGAAAATGAAAAGGCCCGCAATCACCCCGCCCTGATCATCTGCCCCACCAGTCTGGTCGACAACTGGGCGGATGAAGCGGAAAAGTTCGTTCCCCATATGCGGGTTCAGAAAATGCACGGTCCGGATCGGCACACTTATTTCCCGACCCTTGAAAACCGGGATCTGATTATCACCTCCTATGCCCTGATCCGCCGCGATCTCGACGAATATCTGAAACATACCTTTGCCGTCGTTGTGCTCGACGAAGCGCAGCATATTAAAAACCGGACCACGCAGAACGCCACCGCAGTGAAAAAAGTGGCGGCACATCATAAGCTGGTACTGACCGGCACACCGATTGAAAACAGCGTGACCGATCTATGGTCCATTATGGATTTTCTAATGCCGGGCTATCTCGGCAGCCACAAAGCCTTCCGCGAAAACTATGAACTGCCCATCCAGAACGGCGGACCCGATGCCGAACTGGCGCAGATCCGCCTGCGCCGGAAACTGCACCCCTTCCTCCTGCGCCGCCTGAAAAAAGATGTCGCCAAAGATCTGCCGGATAAAATTCAGCGCGTGGCCCACTGCACCCTCAGCGGCGACCAGGCGAAAGTCTATAAACAGCTGGCCGAAAGTGCGAAAAAGGAAATCACCGGTCTGGTCGATGCGCAGGGCTTCAATAAATCGCGGATGCAGATTCTCAAAATTCTGTTGCAGCTCCGTCAGACCTGCTGCCACCTCGACCTGCTGAAACTGCCGGGCATTTCCAGCGAATTCCCCTCCGCCAAACTGGAACTCTTTTTTGAACTGGTCAACGAAGCCATGGATGCCGGACACCGTATTCTCGTGTTCAGTCAGTTTACCTCCATGCTCTCCATCATCCGCGAAGAGCTGAAAACCCGGGCGCTGAAATACTGCTATCTCGACGGATCCACCAAAGACCGGCAGGACCGGGTGAAACAGTTTAATTCCGATAAATCGATCCCCCTCTTCCTGATCAGTCTGAAAGCCGGCGGCAGCGGACTCAACCTTACCGGTGCTGATATGGTCATCCACTTCGACCCGTGGTGGAACCCGGCGGTGGAAGACCAGGCCACCGACCGCGCACACCGGATCGGCCAGAAAAACACTGTCTACTCCATCAAACTCATCACCAAAGGAACGGTGGAGGAAAAAGTCCTGCAGATGCAGCAGAAGAAAAAGAGCGTCATCGATGCCACACTCGAAAAAGATGCCGATATGGCCCAGGCGCTCACCTGGAACGACGTCCAGGAACTACTGTCCGTATAGCCCGTAGCCGCCGGGCAGAGCGGCCCCGGCCTTCAGTCACTCTATCTGCCGGACGGCCTTACCGGGCGGAATTTCACCGGAGGCGGAAGTTGCCTGTAAAAATAGGTTGCCTTCAGCACCGGTTTTCCCGATATTCCCCGCTCTCGGAAACACATCGGAGTGTAGCGCAGTCTGGTAGCGCGGTTGCTTTGGGAGCAATAGGTCGGGGGTTCGAATCCCTCCACTCCGACCATTTTAAGGTCAGCTGAAAAGCTGACCTTTTTTTATGCAGCGATCACCTGATACCCTGTTTGATTACTTCTCGGTATAAACCTCGTAGTCCAGAATCACCAAAGTTTCACCCCGAAGGATACAGAGGAACACAAAGGAAGGATTCTGTCCTCCAGCGGAGCGGGTGGTAAAAATATACCAGGATGTTTTAGCAAGTGGTATGAGACGTCATCTTCAGGCCGCAAGCCCCTTGATCAGGAGATCCATGAGCACCCTGCAAAATGCGGCGGCTTTATGCTCATCCTCAAGGACCTGATTGGCGAGGTTACCGTGGATGTCCATGCTGTCGATCACTGCCGACTCCATGGCCGTCGGCAGATCGCCCAGCATGGCCTGATCGGGGGCGTTGTTTTTTAGCTGTTCCATCACCGCGCCATTCTCACGCACCTTGTCGGCGATAGTGTTGGCATAGTTGAGTACATCGTTACTGGTGAACTCACCCGCAAAGAGGTCATTCAGCCGCGCAATGATGACCGACAGGAATTCAAGGTCTTCATCCTTGAAGCGCCCGCTTCCGACGGCCGTCATTCCCGTGAGGCGGTGATCCTCGTCTGTTTCCTCATGAAGCTGCAGACTGCGGGTGGCCTGCTTGCTGAGACGGTAATGCGTCATGGTAAGGTCCGACAGGTCCACCGGGATGGTTTCATCGCGGTCTTCCCGCAGCAGCGGCTGCAGGTGGTAGGCGAAGAGCGACAGCTTTTCCAGCTCGTCGTCGTCATAATCCACCAGCTGCGACATAAACTCATAGAACCGAACAAATGACCCCAAGTCCTTCTTGAAGAGGTCCAGCTCACTCTTGTCGAGCTTAAGCCGCCTGATCCGGTCCTCGGCATTCTTTACTGCAATTTGGTCGTTACGGGCTTCGGCCTCCTGCTTTTCCCGCTCGGCCTCAACCTGGGCCATGAGTATCGGAACATACTTCGCCTGCCAGCGCTCCACGGCGGGCTTGCAGTGCGCTGTCAGCGCATCCTGTCCCTGCTTCTCGTCATAGAACGAGTCTGCAAAAGCTTCCACCTCGTGCCACTCATAAATACGCTGTTCGCCCAGTTTATCAAACAGGTCATAGATCAGATTCGGGTCGGAGACGTTCGCCAGTTCTGCCGTTTTGTAGTAGGGGCGGAAGGCATCGAGGATGTCGTCGGGATCATTCACAAAGTCCAGCACAAAGGTCTGCTTACCGTGGCAGGTGCGGTTCAGGCGGGAGAGGGTCTGAACGCAGTCCACGCCCTTAAGCTTCTTGTCCACATACATCGCGCAAAGCTTCGGCTGATCAAATCCCGTCTGGAACTTGTTCGCCACCAGCATCACCTGATACTCATCCGTATCAAACGCCTTGCGCATGTCGCGCCCCTTCAGGCCGGGATTCATGTTCCGCTCGTTGAAAGGCTCAGGGCTGGACTCAGGATCATTTACCTCGCCCGAAAAGGCGACCATTGCCTGAATGTCCTTAATGTCCTGCTCGGCAATAATCCGGTCGAACGCCAGCTTATAGCGCACCGCCTCCTTGCGGCTCCCCGTCACCACCATCGCCTTCGCCTTGCCGTTGAGTAAAGGCGCAACGCACTCGCGGAAGTGCTCAATAATGATTTCCACCTTGCGGGTGATGTTGGTCGGGTGCAGGCGCAGCCATTGGCCGATGCGGATCGATGCCCGCTTGCGCTCCACCTCGCTGTCGGCTTCGGGTGTCTGCTGCGCCAGCTTCAGGGCCATATCGTAGGTCGTATAGTTTTTCAGCACATCGAGAATAAACTTTTCCTCAATCGCCTGACGCATCGTATAGACATGGAACGCCTGCGGAATGTTTTCATCAGACGGCGGGAGATCGGGATTCGGGCAGCGGCCGAACAGCTCGATGGTCTTTGCCTTCGGGGTGGCCGTGAATGCAAAGAAGCTCAGGTTATCCGCCTTGCCCCGCGAAGCCATTGCAGCCGCCAGCAGATCCTCGGAGGTCACCTCGGCGTCATCATCCCACTGCTCGGCATTCAGCACCGCACGCAGCTGGCGCGCCGTCTGTCCGCTCTGGGAACTGTGCGCTTCATCGGCAATCACCGCATACTTGCGTCCCTTCAGCGTCACCCGTTCGCGAATCGCTTCCAGCACAAACGGGAAGGTCTGGATCGTCACAATAATGATCGGCGTCGCGGCTTCCAGCGCATTCGCCAATTGCTCCGACTTTGAGCCTTCGCCTTCTTCCCGATTGATTCTGCACACCACGCCCTCGGCATGGTCAAACTGATAGATCGTTTCCTGCAGCTGATTGTCCAGCACCGTGCGGTCCGTCACCACGATCACCGAATTGAAGACCTTTTGATCATCACGGTAGAGCGAGGCCAGCTGATGGGCCGTCCAGGCAATCGAGTTTGATTTCCCTGAACCTGCACTGTGCTGCACCAGATATTTCTGCCCCGCGCCTTCTGTCCGTGCGCTGTCGATCAGGCGATTGACCACATCCCACTGATGATAGCGCGGAAAGATCATTGTTTCCTGAATATATTTTCGGCCCCGTCCGTCTTCCTTCTGTTCCTGCTGCAGATGGATAAACCGCCCCAGAATCTTCAGCCAGTTGTCGGGCGCAAAGACCTCTTCCCAGAGATACTTCGTCGCATACCCGCCTTCGGGGGAATAATGTTGCCCGCGCTGCCATCCGCTCCGCCCTTGTTGAATGGAAGAAAGAAGGTGGATTTTCCCGCCAGCTTGGTGGTCATCTGCACTTCAAACTGACTCACCGCAAAGTGAACCAACGCGCCGCGCTTAAAGGTCAGCAGCGGTTCAGGCTTCCCGTTTTTGCCTTTCGGATTGCGGTCGTTTTTATACTGCCAGACGGCGCGGTCCACCGACTGTTTAAACTCCGACTTCAGCTCAAGGGTGGCGACAGGGATTCCGTTCACAAACAACGCAAGGTCGAGACGTCCGGTGTAATCGTTCGGCGAATAGTTCAGCTCAGGCACCACGCGCAGACGGTTCGCCGCATAACGCGCCATCGTTTCGGGGTTCAGGTCATGGTCGGGCTTAAATTGACACAGGCGGAATTTTACACCCCGATCCTTGATCGTATTGCGCAGCACATGCAGCGTGCCCTTTCTGTCGAGCTGACGCGCCACCGACCGGAGCAGTCCTTCGTTTACCCCCTTGGGATTCATGGCACAGAATTTCGCCCATTGTTCGGGCTGCGTCTCGCTCAGGTAGGCAACAAGGTCTTCGGTGTAGAGCGCATGCTTTTGATCATAGCTCGACGACTCGCCCAGCTTCCAGCCATTGGAAACCAGATGATTGATGATGTCCTGTTGAAAAACCTGTTCTTTTGCGTTCTGCATGATTCTATTCCTGTTTTCGATCGTCGTTGTTCATTTTTATTGAACAAAACGGATGCGCTGAATATCCCCATATTTTAAGCCGTTTTTCTGTTCATTTTTCTTCTTGCCTGAATTGACATCCAAAAATTTTCATATAAATTGCCTTCATGAGTTGGCGTGAGACCTGCCCGGTCTCAATACCCTTCCTTCCCGGAAGCCCCCAACTCTATTTTTTTTGCCTGTTTTTCCTGATGATATAATCGTTGTTCCCATCCCACTGCAAACGAACGAAGCCATGCAATGATCGGATTTCAAATTCTGCATGAAGTTGGAATACGCTTAGCATCTTGTAATAACGAAGAAAACGGTCATCACCTGAATTATATTTCCCCATCACATATGCAGCCATATCTGCCAACTGCAGTCCGCCAATAGTATTTGAAACCCCCATCAGCGGGCATTTTCGCATTCGCGTATTTTCTTTCATTCCTGCCAGATAATTGACTACAGCGACCGCAATTCCTTCTTGAGCGCTCACCCTTTGATCAAAAACAAGCTGGCATCGCTTTCCCTTGGGGATGGCCGAATTGATGCGAACGCAAAGCTCTTTAAATGGGCGGGAAAGCTTTTTCGGATCGGGCGCAAGCAGAGGTGGCTTTTTGTCTCCATAAACCGAAATACTGATCAGTTTCAGTCCGGGCGCATGCAGGGGAACCCATGCAAACACCTCGTGGGCGATGGCCAGGTTTTTCGAGAACCCATGCTTTTCCTGCATTTTAAAACTGCTATTTGACAGCAGGGAGGTTCCCTTTAATTCTCGCGTCATATCGCGGGCGTGCTCAATTCCATAATATTTTTTTCGCAGGTGGAATAACTGGCGGTTCAATTTCTCAAAAATATCTTCGGGTCCAACAATAGCCGCAAGCACACCGAGATGCTCATCTTCATTTTTTTGCCAGCTTTCATCGACGTAACACCACATATCAGCCCCATATATATCAGTTTAGTCCTGCCGATATTCGTTTTAAAACGAATGTCGCGAACAGCAAAGAGGATGAAGAGATAACTGCCAGCCCAATTGCGGACAAAAACAGACCTCCCACCCACGCCAAACTTAAGTCATCACGAAATATCCACGCGACGAGCACACTTAAAACAGAAACGGAACACCATCCAATGCCAATATTTCGGCGATATTCTAACCGCCAAAAATCAGGCCAATCATACAGGGCCTTATTGCTGCCATCCTTCGGCTCGGTCATTTTAAAAGCCAGAAAAATAGAGCTCCCACAGAGCGAAATCGGGAGAACAGGCATCCAAGTGGTTACGTCATCATGTTCCAGCAGGTTTGCTCCAACGTAAACCAGCCACAAATCCTTCCAAACAAAAAGGCAAGCTATCAGAGCAAGCAAGAGAAGCTCTGGAGAAACTAATAATATCCGAAGAATCTCTAAAGACTTTCTCATTCGCCATGCTCCATATGCCGATCCGCCTCGATCCGGTCAAAAATTGCACAAGCCTCATCGAATAGGTCCACTGGGTCGGGATCGCGATCAAAGGCAAAGTTACGGTTGGTTTCAGAGGTCTTAATCGTAACCCTTTCCCGCCCCTCCTGGTAACCCTGAACCAGCCCCTCACCGTAGCCGTCCGCTGCCATAAGAATTGCGGCATCACCAATTGGCAGGGGTTCCGGAGGAAGATATGGCACAGTGTTTATTTGGCTCACAACTTTCTGCACATGCATTGGAAGATCAGTGTTCAGCGGGGCATCATCGCCAGCTTGTTCCCGAACCAACATACTATCAGAATTTCGACTATCTACATAGTCCTTCAAAGATTTCCACAATGGCCCGAAGAGCGGGTTGGGCGGATTTACTTTGGCGTTAATTTTATAGATGCCCTTCAGTTTGCTGAGTTTTTCTGCAAACGTCCGCAAATCGGAGATCAGGTTTACCGTGCAATCCACAAAGAAATCATCGTAAGTATTTGAGATAATATGGGAGAAACGATAGCCAAACTGATGTTCTTTTATGTGGTTGGGGTGGGTCGTAAAAATAATTCCAGAATACTTCGGAATGTAGATAAACGTGCTCGACGCAATCCGAAGGTTCGGCTCCATCTGTATCGCTTCCTTCTTTGCATCTGGATCGGCAATAACGACCTCTCCCTCCGGATGAAATTTGCTTAACTTGGCAAAGACAAAATCAATCTCACGAATATGGTACCTCTGTGCATCAAAAAAAGACCAGCCCTTCCCCCACCACTCAATAGGCTTCGGATTCAATATCGCCTGAATAATTTTCTCAGAATCAAGTTGTCCGCCTTTTGCTACGCGCCCCATGTAATATGTAACCATACTGCCCATATTAGTCCTTACTCCCCGTCCGATATTCCGCTTGCGCCTCCGCAGCCAGCAGGGCTGGCTCCCCGTCCATATCATATTCGCAGTTCACGCATTCCGCCTCGTCCCGCACATCAATCTTGCCCGTCACCGCCGCCGAGATCAGGGCGGTGCGCCGTTCCTTCATTAGCTCAATGGCCTGCTTTGCTTTTGCACCAAGACGATCAAGCTTTGACGTCTCAGCTTTGATAAACTCCATAATGGCATCCTGCTCATAACGAGGGGGAACAGGAACCTTTACATATTGAACCTCACTGCAGTTTAGATGGGGATGCATGCCTCCTGTGCGGATCGAGTAAAGCTTTGAATAGCCATAATGCGACTGAAGAACCTCTGACAGGAATCCCCCAGAAATAACACCTTTTCTCGGAGCGAGAATTATTAAGGCATGACAGTTGTAACCTTCTTCGTTATTGGAGACCAAACCGACATCACCCGTTCCTGCACCAGTTTGAACAATTAACACATCACCCTCGCGCAGGATGGATTTAGAATGAGCATTACTCCATTCCTTGCGAACAAAGTATGCATCGTCAAAGTTAACCACTCCTTTTTTGATGTGAGTTGCCTGAATGTAAGGGACGCCATTCTCAAAAAGAATCCCTCTTGTCGGGCCGACATAACCATTTGTGATTTTGGTAGTAGATCTTGAAATCGTTCGTATATCCCAATGCTCTGGAATCTCGCCGAGCCATTCGATGCCTGAGTCTTTCATGGGGACGTTGGGGTTTAGGCCTTTGGTGACGGCGTGGGAGATGACGGCCTGACGCTTTTCCTTGAGCAGCTCGATCATCCGCTCCTGCTTCCCGATCATCCGGTCGATCTTCTCCGTCTCCCGATCCAGAAACGATGCGATGGCCCGTTGTTCGGAAAGTAATTCTGGCCATGTAATCACACACGACTCGATTTGCTCGGAGCTTATGTTTAATTGAGCCGTTCCGGTTGCCGACAGAAAGACCTGCTCCTTGTATTCTCTGGACTGAATAATATACCACAAGAAATCAGCATCAATGGTATGCACAAAAAAGCGACCGACTCGCTGATTCAAAGCACAGGGAAGATCAAATTTTTGAACTCGTGCGATATTTTCAATACTTCCAGACATACCCAAAACAATATCTTTGTCATTAAGGTAGAACTCTGGCCGAATGAGCTTATCAGAAACTCTCACAGGTGAATCTAAGTTTAGTAAGCCCTTAGAAAGGTTGTTCATTCGGACAATGGGTATGCCGCTACTCGTTGAAAAATCTTTCGACTGAAATGCAAAGCCTGCTTGCAGATTAGCTGTACGTTTAATTGCACCAATGACCCAGCCTTCAGGCACTTTATCTAGCCACTCAACCCCAGAAGGTTTGTATTCCAAGTATGGTTTATAGCGAACGCTCACGAATGCACCTCCCGCAGCAAATCCATGATTTCTGCGGTAACGGCGTCGAGGTCGGCGTCGATTTCTTCGAGCGGGCGCGGCGGGGTGTATTCGTAGAAGTGGCGATTGAAGGGGATCTCATAGCCGACGATGCCGACCCGTCCGTCTTTTTCATCCTTCTTGCTTTCATCGATCCACGCGTTCGGCACATGCGGCAGGACTTCGCGCTCAAAGTAGGTTTGGATATCTTCGGAGAGCGGGACGTTTTCGTTGTCGCGCAGGTCGGGGTTCGGTTCGGGGTTGCCCTTGGCGTCGGTGCAGATTTCGGCTTCGTCGTCGTGTTCCCCAAGGTGTTTGAGCAACAGTTTTAAGTTTGAGGTTTTAAGTTTTAGGTCTGACGGACGGAGTGCCTTTTTCAGGTCTTTGGCGAACGCGTCGCGGGATAGATAGGCCTTTTTGAGGCTTTCCAAGGCCTGGAGGACGGCCTGCTGCAGATCGGCGTCCCATTTGTTCCACGCTTTGTCGGCCTGCAGGGCGTCGAGGCGGTCGGCGTTGTGCGGCTCAATGCGCAGCTGCAGGGGGCGTTCGACGGTGATGCGGCGATAGCCAAAGTCGGTGGTGTTGAAAATCTTACAGACCTTGGAGGTCTCGTTGCTGCCATAGAGGCGGACGATTTCTTCAATCTGCTTTTCGCTGATCGCCTTGCGCTTTGAGCCGAGCGATTTGCGCATGGGTTCGTGCATGTCTGTCGCATTGATCAGCTGCACCTTGCCTTTGCGTTCGGCGGGCTTGTGGTTGGAGAGCACCCAGATATAGGTGGCGATGCCGGTGTTGTAAAACATGTCGGTCGGCAGGGCGATGATGGCTTCGACCAAATCCCGTTCCAGCAGATAGCGTCGAATCTCGGACTCACCGCTGCCTGCACCGCCTGTGAACAGCGGAGAGCCGTTCAGGATGATGCCGATGCGTGAACCGCCTTTCTTGGGGTCGCGCATTTTGGAAACGAGATGCAGCAGGAAGAGCAGCGAACCGTCGGACACGCGGGGCGTACCGGGTCCGAAGCGCCCGCCGTAACCCTTGATCTTCTGTTCATCCTTCACGACCTTTTCGATCTTTTTCCAGTCCACGCCGAAAGGCGGATTGGAGAGCATGTAGTCGAAGGTTTCGGCATAGAGCTTGTCGTCGGACAGCGTGTTGCCCAGCTTGATGTTTTTGACGTCCTGCTCTTTGACCAGCATGTCGCCTTTGCAGATGGCATAGGATTCGGGGTTGAGTTCCTGCCCGAAGCCGACCAGCCGCGCCTGCGGGTTGAGTTCGTGCAGATATTCCATGCCGGCGGAGAGGAAGCCGCCCGTTCCTGCGGTGGGGTCGTAGATCGAGCGCACCACGCCCGGTTTCGTCAGTACGTCGTCATCGCCTGCAAATACCAGCGAGGTGGTGAGGCGGACAATATCGCGGGGAGTGAAGTGTTCCCCTGCGGTTTCGTTGGAGGATTCCGCAAAGCGGCGGATCAGCTCCTCAAAGATCAGGCCCATTTCATAGTTCGGCACGCTGGCGGGCGACAGGTCGATATTGGCAAACTTATTGGCCACCACATAAAGCAGGTTGGCTTCGTCGAGCTTTTCAATGAACTCCGAAAAACGGAAGTGCTCAAAGATTTCCCGCGATGCAGGGCTGAACGACTGCACATAGGTTTCCAGATTGTCCAGCACCTGGGTTTCGCCCAGTGTACTCAAATCCATCGGGGACGTGTTGTAGAAGCTCAGCCCCGCCTTATTCAGCAGAATCTTGTCCGCCGCGTCGGGACTCATCTTCGCGCATTTTTCAACCTGCTCCAGCACCTTGGCCTTCGTCGGTTCCAGCACGCACTCTAAACGCCTCAGCAGCGTGAACGGCAGAATGATCCGCCCATACTGACTCTGTTTAAACTCTCCCCGCAGCAGATCCGCCACCGACCAGATAAACGCCGGCATCTTCGAAAACTTGGTATCCATACTCTAAAATCCCATCATGATAAATTCACAAACATCTTATAAGGATTCCAAAGCGGCATCAAGCCAAGCGGAAAAAATAGCGGAAAAAAATAGCGGAAATCAGGCGGCATCACGCATCAGGCGGAAACAGCGTACCCCTCCTCCAGCGGGGGGTTCCATGCCTGGCGGGAGCGAACGAATGCTCTATGTGCGGAAGTTTATTTTCCCCGCACAAAGCCTCTTTTCAACGCTCGCTCCTGCTCCCGTTTTTTTCCGGGTGTGGCGAGATTAAAAAAGCACAAAGATGACATCCATCTCACCGAACCGGATGGTCTGCCCATAGATACTCCGGATATCAATCTGAAGATAGCGGCCGGTTTCCTCTTGTTTGAAGCCGATCTTCTGCGTTTTCTTTCGGTCTTCCTCGTTCAGCGTCATGACCGTGGAATCATTCGTCAGCAGAACCGAGGTAAGCTGTTCCGGATCATTGCCCATTCTGATGGAAATTTCTTTCAGATTGGTGTCGGTGAGCGAAACGCCTTGTAATTTGGTGGCTTTACCCAGATCAATCGTAATGAAACCTGAGCCATCAAATTTTCCGTTCCAGTATGTTCCGTGATCCCCGTCGATCGCTTCATAATGCGAGTTGTTCCACTGATGACTCACCCCCTTCATGGATGCCCCGAGGTTTGCCAGCATGGAGGAATTGCTCGAATATTCCAGCGCATCCGAAAGGGCCTTCAGGTCCAATTCAGTAGAAGGAGCAAAGGCGTCGCTGTTCATATAACCGAGTATGGAACTCAGCAACTGTTTTGCCGCGGGATCCTTATCCTGCAGCCCAATCAGATCCGCCATACAGAACAGCATTTTTCCCGGTCCGACTTTGTATTCCATCATAAAACCGAGCCGTCGGTTTTCATTCCAGTCATCGATCGGCTGAACAATCATTCCGCCCTTTGGCAGGTTCTGCATCACCAGCCCATAGGAGTTCTTTAGAATATATTCCCAGTTCCATGTCGTGTGGTTTTTCGTCGGGAAATTCCGGAAGACAGGATGATCGTCATCAATCAACGTACCCAGCGTAACCCGGTCTTTATTATGCGAGAACAGAAACAGATTCCAATATACCGGCTCAAAACTTGTGCGTGGATGAGCCAGGCTGAACTCATTCGGCATAAACAGAACCGATTTTCCAGCCTTAAGCGCGGCCTCCAGTTCTGCATCCACCTTCCGGCAGACCACCACATGACCGGGATCCGTATCCGGCTCGTCTTCGCAAACCATAAAGTTCCAATCATTGGAAATTTCCGTATCTTTCAGGCGCAGTATCAGCGAATAAACCGCCGGAGCCTGCAGCTCATTCAACGCGGTCCTGATTGAGCCTATTTTATTGCGCCCGCCGGTTATTTCCAGTCCCTGGAAAACACCGGACTTCAGCACGCTTCCGGCGGCATCCCGAATTTCCCAAATCAGCGTCTGATTCTCCAAAGACTCTTCACCGAAATAGGCGTAGACCACCGGCACATCGAGTTGATCTGAATTTTTATAGACATAGGAGCGCATCCGCGCCAGCGGCACACTCCAGTTCCAATGTCTGGAAAACTCTTCTTTGGTCAAATATCCCTTCTCCTCCAGAAAAGCATCCAGATAGCCGACCAGCGAAGTCCCCTGCCCGGTAAAATCGGAAATACCCAGCAACTGCGTTCCGGCAACCCCCTCGGATGCCAGTGCCGCTTCGCAATCTTCTTTATAGCAAAGGGCCTGCAGTTTTCCGGAGGCATACAGGAAATCCTTCCATTGCGGCAGCACACCGTTTTCTTCAGCCTGCTCCTGAAAAATTTCAAAATTTTTCGGTTTCAGCGGACCGGTATATTTTTTCATTTCATCAAAATTCGGATAGGCACACCACTGCCCCGGTTCATGCTGAATGAACGGATTTTTATGCGGCGAATGGTAGCCCTTTCCTTTCCATCCTCCCGGGCCGCGCGGAAATGCGACACAGGTGAATTCATCCTCTTCCGTCTGAATGGTATTGGCCGCTCCGGTATGCAGCATACGCGAGTCAAAGGCCTTCATTTTCCGGGTCAGTTCTGTAAGAAACGGCTTATTGTTACCGGTGCGCCACGGCTCATTGCCATGCGTAAAAAAACAGAACGACGGATGATTTCCATATTCATCAATGATCCGTTTTCCCTCTTCTTCCACCCAGTTCCCAAACGCGGGATTGGAAGGATCTCCCCAGATATGAATTTCCGGCATCAGATACATCCCCAGTTCATCAGCCGCCTCAAATGCGGCTTCCGGCGGACACCAGGAATGGAATCGAACATGATTAATACCCGACGCCTTCATGGTTCCAAAATGGTCCAGCCAACTCTCCTTGTCCATCGGCGGATATCCGGTTTTCGGGAAAATACAGCAGTCCAGCGTTCCGCGCATGAAGGTTTCATGACCGTTTATCAGAAATTTTGTTCCCGCGGCTTCAATATTCCGGATGCCCACCTTCAACGCTTCCGTTTCGACTCCCCACTTTGTTTTCAGATCCACCTTCAAATCATGCAGCACCGGATGAAACTCGCTCCAGAGTTCCGCATCCTTTTCAAACTGAACCTGAGTGGTATAGGTCGTCATTCCCGGGGTCAGATTTAATTTTTCCGCATCCTTTCCCACTCGAACAGCCACGCTCTGAGCGGAACCGGTATCATTCATAATCGATACGTTAATATCGGCCGTACGGGTTTTATAGTCCGTGGTCACATGCACCTTTTTCATATAAACCGGACTCCGCCAATCCAGCCGGAGCCTGCCGATCATCCCGTTCCATGCACCCTGCGTTTCATCCGAAACACTATGTGCACGACTCCCCACCGGAAGCAGCAGGGTATTATTGATCGTAATGACCAGATTATGGTCTCCGGCCGGAATATCGCGCCCCAGATTATAAACATGAGGAACCCCAAGCGAATTATTCGAGCCGACCTTTTTCCCATCCAGCCAGACGGTCGATTCCCAATGCGGACGCTCCAGCGTCAGAATCAGATCTCTTCCTTTTGCAGCCCCCTTCTCCACCGTCAGGGTTTTCTGATACCAGGCATCACCGATAAACCGGCGTTCCGGCTGCAGAAAAAACGGCACCTTGATATTTCCGGGCACCCGGTATTGATCATATTTTTCTGTAAACCAGAGGTGCTGTCCGGAAACCCCCATCCATTCGGTATCGACGCTGACCGGACTTCCGAAACCTGCATTCTGCAATGCATCCGGCAGATTTATTTTTTCAGGAAACCCCGTCTGATTAAACCACTGCTCCTGTTCACCCACCGGATACTTTTCATCGTCCAGTCGGATCGTCCAGGTACCCGACAAATCAGCTCCGTTTTCCCCCACGGCCGCTTCGGCATTTCCTTTTGCGACCGGCGGGATATATGCGGGTGCATACTCCGGTTTCCTGAATCCGTCGGAAGCGAGAGCTCCCACCATCACAAGCAGCCCGGTAATCGTTGTTTTTTTCATCTTAAATTCTCCAGAATTTCTTAATCCGCATGTTTCGTTTCTATCGTTTCCATCCTAAATCAATCGACTTCCTGATCACCTTAAACGGCGCCGTCAGACGGACGATTAACTGAATCCGGCATAAGCATTCATCGCCCCGCCGTTATCCGATATAAACAAGCCCCGTGTTTTTTCCCGCAGCCCGTTAACAAACCGTTTTTTCGTCAGCAATACGCTCCAGCCCCTGATCCGCCAGCGAAATCAGATGCTTCATTTCCGCCTGCCGGGTCTGATCCAGATCATCTTCAAAGACCAGCAGCAGCGGCAATGACGTTGCAAAATAATCGATCGTTGCGGACTTGCTCATTTCACGTTCCGCGAATGTCTTTAGATCGGCAAACAAAGCTTCCGCCTCCTGAATCCGCCCGAGTTCCACCAGTGACAGACCGCGATAATAGGAGAGCTCGGAATGCTCCGTCACCGCCATGGACTGGAAATCGCCCGCTTCATTTGCACTGGCCTCGAACTGATCCACCGCTTCCGCCTCACGACCGAGAGCACGCAGCGCTTTCCCCTTCCAGTAGTTCACATCCGCTTTGGCCTGCAGCAGATGATAGGCTTCGCCCAGATTTTCCGGGGGCTGCATCGCCCGCTCAAAATGTTCAAGCGCCTCTTCCGCATTCCCGCGTTCAAGCGCCGACCGCCCGAGAAGCAGTCGTGCGGTTGTATACTGTTTCAGCACTTTGCCCTCGCCGCCTTCCCAGGGATGGAACCGACGGTTTAAAACAAGATCCAGTGCCTTTTCCGGCTGCCCCGTCGCATTGAACAGCTCCGCCAAAGCCACCGAACAGTCGTCCCGTTCGTCCACCAGGGCACGGTTTGCCTGCAACGTGTTCAGGCGCTCTTCCGCCGAATCACCCAGCTTTGCACGAAGCTGATCAAACTCAGCAAAAATGCGTGCGTCCGACGGAGCCAGCTCCAGTGCCCGAAGATAAGCCGTCCGCGCCGCTTCGCCGTCATTACGAACGTTCCAGTACGCAATACCGAGGTTGCGATACGCCGTCGCAAAACCCTCGATCTTTTCCCAGCAGGCTATCGCATCTTCATACCGTTTTTTATCAAAATAATAATTTCCCAGCCCGTAAGCCGCGTTGCGGTCGGGCAGGCGGGACGCCTGCGGTACGGTTTCTGCATCACTTCCATGCGTCACGGCCCACTCCAGCGTCAGCTGATCCTGCAGCCGTGACGGGAACATATAGTCCGGCGACAACGCACGCGCTTTTTCCAAGGTCTGGAAATCGTTCTTCAACCGGGCCAGCGCATAGTGCGTCAGCTGCGATGTTGAAAGCGGGTTCGGTACCGCTACGTGCTGAACGTCATGAGCATGATGCAGTTCCAGCACCTGAATGGCTTCGTCCACAAAACCGGCATCGGCATAATCATACGCCACATCCAGCACCGTCTGTGCATCGTTGCGGGTTTTCGCAAGGAAACCGGCAATATCGCCGGAAGCATGCCGCGCCCAGTGATCGAGCGGATCGGTTTTGAGCAGCGCTTTCAGCTCTCGGGAACCATCCTTCCCGAGCTTATTCATAGCCAATGCTTTCAGCACCAGCGCTTTATTGTTCTGCCGGTTGGTATCGAGCGACGCCTCGCAATGCTCCAATGCTTTGAAAAATTCACCTTTTTTACAATCGAGCATCGCCAGTTCATAATAAGCCGCCGCGCGCCATTCATAGTTCCAGGTTGATTTATAAAAAGCGGCATAAGCCTCTTTTTCCAACCCCTGGAAACGACGGACCAATCCAAGATAGTAGTGCGCCTCGCCGGTGTATGGATTCGGATGACGGCGGGTCAGCCGTTTGATGGCCGTTTCAAAATAAGTCGCCGCTTCGTTCAGCAAGCCCTGATTCAGCTTCCGGCGGCCGTAGGCTATATTCGTGCGCACATCCGCCGGATCGCGGCGCAGAATTTCATCCCAGTAGATTTCCGGATAGCGCGTTGGATGCCGGTTCTGTTCCAGATGCTCCGCCGTCAGGTAAAGTTCCTCCACCGTCTGGATCTCCTCCGGCATCGGCGGTTCTGTGGCTACATCACGTTTACGCTGCTGCTCATCCACCTCAACCGGCCGATAGGCAATAAAACCTTCCACCGAAAGTTCCAGGGATTGGAAATCATCTCCAACGAATTTGAAAGCCGGCCGATGCCAGGGCTGATCCGGCGACAGATCAACAGTTTCTTCCAGCAGCACCGTTTCCCCGGCACGCAGCACAATCCGGGCGCCATCTATCCTGCGGGAAGCCACCGCACCGAGGTCCAGCGAACCGTCCCCATTCCGCACCAGACGCACAGCCGCATCCTTTGTGGCATTCTGCACCGGGCCGATCTTTTTATAGGGCCACCAATATTGCGAAAAGGTCTTGGTTTCGTACGGCATCAGATAGGTAAAATCCGGTTGGTTGTCGGTATAGACTCCGGCCATCAGCTCAACATACGGCGCCGCCCGGCCGGGCGGGCCGATACGATCCGTCAGCTCCCGATCCCACGCCCAGCCGAATTCCTCGTTCCCCCACGTCCACTGTTTTTTCCCGGGGGAAATATGCTTATTGGCCACATGAATGAATCCGCCCTGTGCATCATAATCGTAACCGCCGAAAAAATCGAAATCCGTATCGCACACCATATAGCTGGTCGGCACCGGAATATTTTTATACCAGCTCAGATCATTGGCTCCCGGACGACAGGCATAATCGACACCGTAATAATCGTTCTCCGCAATCGGAAAAGAACTCTGCGCCCGCACAGCGTGATCAGCCACATAATGCACGTCGGGCGGGAAGAAACTCTGATAGTTATCGTGCACTTCGGCCGCCACATTCGCCCACCACAGAAACGTCTGCATGAACGGCGTACGATTATAAATCCGCGCTTTCAGCTCAATCAATGCGCTGTCCGACTGAATCCGGATACCATGCATTCCTTTCATTCGGTTGAGCGGATCGTGTTCCGACATCCAGACCGTACGCGCGCCGCACGCTTCTTCTTCAATTTCCACATCCGTCGGCATGTAGGTGCCGGGGCGATGATGCTGCGGCCAGTTGAATTCCACGCCCCCGGAAAGCCACGGCCCGGCGAGCCCCACGAGCGCCGGCTTGATTTCCTCCTGCCGGTAAAAGAAATCGTAGTCGTTATTCACCTTGTCCTGCCCCAGAAAAATACGCCCGCCGATTTCCGGCAGCATCACCAGACGGACATAATTATTTTCCAGATGAACCGCATCATATTTCTGCGGTTCCGGTTCATCAAAAACCTTATCGACGAACGGCACCGGATAGACCTTGCCGCACGACCCCTGATACACCCGCTTTTCGAAAAACAGCGGATTCTTTTCCGGTTCTCCCAATCCGTACGTCAGGAGCGTTAGTGTTTCCCGTTTAGCTGATATTTTACTCATTTCTTTTTCCGTTTTTCTACGAACTTTTCTATGAACTGACGATCGCCCTCTTCAGCGGTCAGTGCCGGCGTATTCACCGGATAATCATTCATCTTTTTTTCCAGCATAATGTTCAGGTGAACCGGCTGACCTTTTTTCAAAAAGATCTTCCTCGCCATGTTTTCACCGATTGACGGTTTCAGCTCGGCCTTGCCTTTAATCGTTTTAATCCCCTGCCGCACCACCAGCGTAACCCACTGATCCTTCTGCGAAGTTATCGAAACCGAGACCTGTTTTTTATTCAGATCCCATTGCAGCACATTTACCTTCGCCTGCGTGCGGGTCAGAATCCCTTCAATGGATCCGGACGGAAGTTCAGGCAACCAGGCGGGCAGCAGTTCAATCACCCCGGGATTGGAATAGACCAGCGCCTCGGAAAGCAGCCCCGGCAACCCGCAGAGCACATCCGTATTCGGACACCACCCGGGATTGTGTCTGGTAACCAGATTCGGCTGAATAAAGTCGTAGCGCATCAGCCGGTTGAGATTCAGTTGGAACAGTTGAGGATATTTAGTCCGCGCCGCGCAAAGCGCACGGATGGCAAAGTTGTGCCCGGACCAGTCCTGCGGCAGCCTTTTTTCCAGCGCCACGCGCATGGCTTTCATCATTTTCGGATTCTTTTCCCAGCTCAGCTCATGCGCCGGCCAGACCGGATAACTGTGCGACATATGACGGTGATCATAGTGTTCCACATAACCGGGGTAGGTCCATTCCTGAAAACCGCCCTCGTCATTCACGAGATATGGGGGAAATTTTTCCAGCATTGCTTTAAGCTGTTTTATGCGTTCGGGTTTGATGCCCAGATTTTCATACGCTTCGATGGTATTCGAAATCATCTGCTTTGCCGCCGCAATATCCTGAACGGCATTAATCGTTTGCTGCGGAAGATGTTCAGGAGAATAGGATGGCACAAACATCAGCTTTCCGTTTTCGTCGAACTCAGTCAGAAAATCTTCATAGAACAGAACGCTTTTCTCCATCAGGGGCAACACGTGTTCCTGCAGAAACGCAGTGTTCCCCGAGACCAGATAATATTCATATAATGGATAAATCAGCCAGGCCGCGCCGGCGGTCCAGCAGTGCCCCGGCCACTTCCCGAAATGCGTGTGATAATTTTCGCGCCCGGCCGTCCGGGCTCCCGACAGGATACCCCGGCAGCCGTAAATATTTTCGGCATTCACTTCCCAGCTCGGTGCAATTTCTTCGATCAGATTCAGATAGGCCTTAAGTGCTTCCGGCATTGCGCAGGTATTTGCGCCGGACATCTGCTGATTGATATTGGTGTCCAGCGTCCAGTCGCCCGACCAGGCCGGCTTATGTGAGCCGTTCCATATTCCCGTCAACGGCGGCGGATAGTTTCCGCTCGAAGACAACAGTGCATAGCGTCCCATATTGAACATCTTTTGAAGCAGTGCCGGGATAATCTCTTTCGACTCAGACTGCTTCTGAATCAGTTCTTCGGAAGAAAGATAACGATCATCCGATTGATCGATATGCAGCGCCACCCGCTTCATCGCGGCACCATGCAGTTTTACATGCCGGGCCAGCAGCGTTTCATAATCCTTAGACAGTCCGGAGAGCTCAGTCTGCATCGCCGGGATTTCGGATACTGAAAAATCATCCAGATCCGTGATGCGTGTCAGAAGCAGAATGCGCCTGGCTTTCAGACACCGGACTTTATCGCCGGGCGTTTCAACCGTTCCACCCTCACAGATAATCCGCGTGGTTCCTTCATAGCCCCGCTCGGTCTTTTTATATTTACAGCGTGCCGTCAGCCATTGTTCTGAATAATCCGTCGCAATTCGGGCCATATGGTCCTGCAGCCCCTGCCACTGATCCACCAGCTTGAGATCCATACTGACCGGACTTCCATCCGGAGATTCAAACAACTGCACAATCACATTATCCGCGCGGGAAACAAAGGTCCTGTTGATCCACCGGCCTTTTTTATTTTTATAACGAACCGTTGCTTCACCCGTCATAAAATCGACCGTGCGCAGATAATCGGAAACAGCACCGGCATCCTCCCGCGTAATGTGCATGGTATAGGCCGGATGGTAGGAGGGGGTCAGTACAATCTCCGGATGTCCGTTCTCTGCCATGACTTCCCGCCAATACAAAAGTGCCTGGCTGTTTTTTCCTGCTTTCATCATCCGGCGCACTTTCGGCAGTGCGCTGGAAATTTCCGGGGTGATTGGACGGGCATCAAACAAGGGCCGAAACAACCGCTCCTGATTGAAAACAACCTTCTCGTCATAAGGCTGTCCAAGAATCGAGGCTCCCATCACTCCATTCCCCGTCACAATACCGCTGTCCCAGCGCGTTCCGGGCTTCGTACTGCACATCCCGGGCAGGTTCACAACGGCCTTGCGCTGCTCCAGCGGCAACGGTTCCACATCCAACGCGAAAGCATTGCCTGCAGTTAAAATCAAAGCGAACAGCAAACATTTCAGTCTGTTATTTTTCATTACAACCCTGCCTTCAGTTAATCCACCAGCTCGCGTTCAATCGCTTCGAGCGATTTCCCTCTTGTTTCCGGCACCCGCAATTTGATCACCACAAAACCAAGCAGACAGATCACGCCATACAGCCAGAACGTGCCAGCCGCACCGAGTGCCACATTGATCGGTTTAAACGTCACGGTCAGTCCGAAACAGGCAATCCAAAGCGCAGACACACACAGGCTCATTGCCGCCCCGCGAATACGGTTCGGAAAAATTTCAGAAAGCAGCACCCAGGTAATCGGTGCCAGCGTCATGGCATAACAGGCAATCGCGGCCAGCACCACGATCAATACAACGGGACCTTTCAATGCGAAAAAGTAGCAGGTGCCGAGAATCACATACGTCACCATCAGCCCCCCGGATCCCAGCAGCATCAGCGGGCGGCGGCCCCAGCGGTCCACCGTTTTAATCGCCACAAACGTGAAAACCAGATTCACGATCCCGGTGATCACGATGTTGAACATCATGCCGCTGACATCATAACCGGCGGCTTCGAAGATTTCCTGAGCATAATTGAAAATCACATTAATGCCGCACCACTGCTGGAACATGGCGATAAAGATTCCAAGCCCGAGAATTTTAAGCACCCTGGGACGCAGCAGCTCTTTATAGGAAACCTTTCGGTATTCCCCTTCAAGGGTTGCGTTAATATCGCTTACTTCAACGTCGGCATAATCCGGTCCGCCGATTTTCACTAAAATGCTGTGCGCCTGTTCAGAGCGGGCCTGCTTCAACAGCCAGCGCGGAGATTCGGGAACAATCAACGCCATCACAAAAAAGAGACCGGCCGGAACCGTTTCCGCCGCAAACATCCAGCGCCAGCCGTATTGCCCGTTCCAGGAATTAAGCATCTCAACGGCCGTCGCATGGTCCCCCACCGGATCGGCCTTATAAATCAGCAGATTGATGATCTGCGCTGCGAGCACCCCGATGACAATCGTCAGCTGATTAACCGACACAAACCGGCCGCGCATTTCCGAAGGAGATATCTCGGCAATATACATCGGCGAAACATTCGATGCCAAACCAATACCAATGCCCCAATGATGCGGGCAAAGATAAAACTGTTGTAACTTTGCGAAAGTGCAGTCCAGACCGCAGACGCCGTAAACAGCACCGCCGCCACGACCAGCACTTTTTTCCGCCCGATCCGGTCGGTAATTCCGCCGGACAGCAGCGCACCCCCAGACATCCTGCCAGTGCCGAACTCATCGCCCACCCGGCTTTCCAGGCCTGTTCCGCTCCGGTCAGTCCGAAAAAAGCTTCATAAAACGGTTTGGCCCCGCCAATGACCACCCAGTCATAACCGAACAGCAGCCCACCCATCGCCGCCACCAGACTGATCATCCAGATATATTTCAGATTATACTTCGTTATCATACACGTCCCTTGCACCATCTGCCACGTCGATGCTCAAACCAATCGATCATATCCTGTAAATTTAATACATAGCTGATCCTCTCTTTTTTAATGGATTATCTTATTACACATGCTACCTTATCCATATGCCTGATTATGTTAGAATAGCCGAAGGGTTTCCTCATCAGCGTCTCGTGGTCATCCCAACCAATGTACTGCAACGATGTAACTCTCTTCCTCTAGTGAAACTGTTATACATTACTCATCTCGGGACATATCCTTATGCTCCTGGTCATTACGTCCATAGAGACGGAACAGAACAGATCATAATGATCTACTGTCTGAAAGGTAGCGGAACCGTGAAGATGGATAATACTATCCTCAATCTTCAAAAAGGTCATGTTGTATTCATACCTTCAGACACCCCTCATGTTTACTACAGTGATGAGAGCAGCCCTTGGTCGATTTTCTGGATTCACTTTTCCGGTGCACAAAAGGATCTCGCGCTGAACAGTCTGAATTTCAGCAGACAGAATCCTCTGCTGTTTGTTCCTGACACCACACTGATGCAGAATGCATTTGAAGACATTTACGCCTGTCTGAATTATCACTATTCTGATGCCGGGCTGCTGGCCATGACCAGTGCATTCATACACCTCTTAAGTCTTATAAAACTGCACTACGGAGCTCCCAAAAAAGATAAGCAGGCGATCGAGGACCGCGTAATGGGTACCATCGATTTTATGCAGGCCCACCTGGATATGCAGCTCACTCTCAAAGAATTGGCGGACCGGGCGGGATTATCTGTTCCCCATTACAGCAAACTCTTCCGGCAGCGAACCAGTCAGTCACCTGTAGCATACTTTATTCAGCTGAAAATTAAGAAAGCCTGCGAACTTCTGCACGAAACCGCCGAGCCCATCCACCGAATCGGACTTCAGCTTGGATATGAAGACCCTTACTTCTTCAGCCGCCAGTTTAAAAAAATTCAGGGGATCTCCCCCTCGGAATTTCGCAAACTGACCGGCCGATCAAACCGGCCTGCAGGAAACCGGACCGACTCGTAAGGAACAGCAGATCAGAGTTTAGCGGCCGTGTACCCGGCCAACCGCAACAAAACAGCTATGTTGAAAATTTTAACGGGAAAAGCTGCAGAATGCATACTGAAAAATGAAGACTGATTTGCTGATATCCGTAACACTCGGGTAATCAGTCGGAAACTGAAAAAATGACAGCAGTCAGGTGCGGCGCATCGTTCTCAGAGAGTCTCCCTTTACGACAGGGGATGCGTTGCATTCAGCGCCTCCCCTGACCCGGTATTTTATTAAATGTTTCCCGAAGGTACCTGTAAAAAAGCCCAGGAGCTGCAGCAGCTCCTGAGCAAGTTTCACCCCCTGGAAAAATCGATGGTTCCAAAAACTCGATTCTCCAGGAGTTTATTGAATCGCCGGATTAATCATCCAGATTCACCACCACGAAACGGGAAACCCGGCCGTCGGTAATCAGGAAGAGAATGCGATGGCCTTCATTCTCCGAAACGGCTTTCCGGAAAGCCCGGACCGAATCGATCGGCTTGCGGTTCACCGTGGTAATCACCTGTCCCGGCTGCAGTCCGGCATTCCAGGCGGCACTGCCCCGTTCGACCTCGGTAATAATGACTCCTTCGATACCTTCGTATCCCATACGGCGGGCCGTATCGCCCTCCATACTTTCAACCGAAATGCCCAGTTTATTGAAGGTATCGTTTTGCTGAGCGACCACTCCGGAATCATCGCTTTCCATCTCTTTCGTGACCGCTGAAATGTTGATGTATTTCCCATCACGGAAAATCTTCAGTTCAATTTTTGTATTCGGCGGCGTGTTGGCTACGCGGTTACGGAACGCATGAAGTTTTCTCACCGGCTTACCGTTCATTTCAACCACAATATCCCCGCCTTTAATACCGGCCTCCTCAGCGGCGGAATCCTCTACGACCTGATTGATCAGCACGCCGCCTTTCTGGTCCAGCCCGAAGGTCGCGGCAAGGTCCTCATCCACCTCCTGCAGATAAACACCAAGCACGCTGCGTGAAACCCGGCCGTATTTAATCAGCTGCTCCTTGATATTGACGGCCTGATTGATCGGAATGGCAAAACCGATGCCCATATAGCCGCCGCTCCGGGTATAGATCGCGGTATTAATGCCGACCACTTCACCGTCAATATTCAGCAGCGGCCCTCCGGAATTCCCCGGATTGATCGCGGCATCGGTCTGAATAAAGTCGCCGTATTCCGCAATCCCGGTTTCATCGCGCCCTTTGGCGCTGACAATACCGGCGGTAATCGTCTGCGAAAGTCCGAAAGGGTTGCCTGCGGCAATCACCCATTCACCCACGCGAAGCGCATCGGAATCGCCCAGCGGAACCACCGGCAGCTCTTCATGTCCATCAATCTTAATCAGCGCAACTTCGGTTTTGGGATCCGTACCGATCAGCTTGGCTTCAAACTCACGCCCGTCGCCCAGCGTGACCGTGATTTTATCGGCATTGTTCACCACATGGTTGTTGGTCAGAATATAACCGTCTTTGGAAATAATAAATCCGGACCCCTGACCGCGCTGCTGATACTCGCGTGTTTCCGGCTCACTCGGATACCCCCAGTAGCCACGCCCGAAAAATTCCTCCAGCGGATGCCGGTATCTGGTCGGCACTTCGACCGTCGTTTCGACATCAATAAAAACAACGGCGGGCAGAGCCTCCTGAGCTACCTCGGCGAACGCATCGCCCGTCTGTTTTAATGCCGCCTTTCCGGCAACGGCCGGCTCAATGCCCAGCAATGCAACAGCCGCAAAACCGGCTGTAAGATATTTCACAACACGCATTCTATACTCCTTGTTGTTCATCGTTTTTGAAGACGGAGTTTTAGAGAGCGGGCTAATCGATTTGTTCAAAGAAAGCTGTCCGGTTTTTCCGGGGTCTGGAAAAGCGGAACCTCAGTGCCAGCTGAAAATAACATCATTGGTATTTCCGGTCGCATCGTACAGACCGGTGGAAACCGCCGCCGTTTTTCGACCCGCGGTGGCCCCCATGATATCCACGGTTCCGTCATAATCGGTATCGAGTACCACCTGATACGGCACGCCCCACGGATCAAGAAAAACGCCGACCGGTTCTCCCTGTGGTTCGAGGAAAACAATCTTTGCCGGATTCAACACTTCATCTTTTCCGGTGATGACAGTGATGATCGTCGCACTGTCTGTATAATCCTCCAGACCCTGGCACGAATCCGGTGCAGGCAGTTTCCCATATTTATTAAAGTAGGCCATTATACCGGTTTCGATGGCTTTCATTTCCACGTGCGCTTTAGCCTTGCGGGCATTGATGCGTGCGGCACGCAGCCCTTTGGACCCCAGCGTGAGCAGCAGACCAAGAATAACAATAACAACCAGCAGTTCAATCAATGTGAATCCGCGCGTTTTCATAATCAGTATCCTACACGGGACGGATCAATGTTGTCAGCATCATCCTCCGCATCAATGCCCTGCGAATAGATAACATAACTGAACCGGTTGGTGCTGCAGTATTGATAAGCCCGGCCCCACGGATCGACAGCCTGCAGCTCGCCGCTGACCAACGGACTCAGTACATTGGTAACGACCGCCACGGGACCGACGGCCGGCGGATAGCGTCCATATTCCACCCGATACTCTTCGAGCGCATTGCGGAACAGTTCAATATCGGCTTTGGCCTGCCCCTCTTTGGCAGAGCGCCGGGCAAGAGCATAGCCTCCGGCCCCGAGACTGATCAGAATCCCGATAATGAGCAGCACCACCAACAGCTCAAGCAGCGTGAATCCGCACTTCCCGAAACCCGGAAACTCCCAGGACCCGGAACATTCCAGCCTCTGAAAGTTTCCTTTCATGGGAATCCTAGCGGGCAATACCTTTTTCTGAAGCCCGGCAGAATTCAAGCAGATGAACGATTTCCGGAGTCTGCTCGACTTCGGCCTCAATACGCTCGAGGGCTTCGGAGGTATTCAGACCCTCCTGGCGGTAGAGAATTCGGTAGGCTTCCTTGACCGCTTTCCGGCCCTCTTCCGAAACTCCGCGGCGCTCCATGCCGATACGGTTAAAACTGCGCACGGCAATCGGATCGCCGTGCCCGATCATGTAGGGCGGAACATCTTTGGTGATTTTGGACATCGCGCCGATATAGGCCATGGAGCCGACGCGCATGAACTGCACAATCCCCACCGAACCTTCAATCGTAGCAAAATCTTCAATCACCACATGCCCGGCAATCTGACAGGCATTCACAATCACCACACCGTTCCCGACTTCGCAGCAGTGCGCGATATGGGAATAGGCCAGAATATGACAATCGTTACCGACCGTCGTGTAATTGTTGTCGTTAGTAGCGGCATTGATCGTGACATATTCGCGGATCGTATTGTTATCGCCGATCCTCACTCCGGGATTGCCGCCTTTGAATTTAAGATCCTGGGTTTTTCCGCCGAGCACGGCAAAAGGAGAGACGGTGTTGTTCCGGCCCAGCGTTGTATTCCCTTCAATCACCACATGAGATATCAGCCGGGTGCCGCTGCCGATGACGGCATCGGCACTGATGGTGCAATAGGGTCCGATGAAGGCATCATCTGCAATCTGAGCCCCGTCGGCCACAATGGCTGTCGGATGGATATCGGCCATGGTTTACGCCCCGTAACCGAACATCAGATCGGCCTGACTGGCAATTTCGTTGTCGACATAGGCTTTCCCGGAAACCGTGGCCATGCGCGAACGCATGCGGGTAATTTCAATTTCCATACGGAGACAGTCCCCCGGCACCACTTTGCGACGGAATTTGGCTTTATCAATCGCCATGAAATAGGCGATGGCCCCTTCGCGGTCTTTGATTTTGTTCAGCAGAATACCCGCAACCTGAGCCATGGCTTCGAGCTGCTTCACTCCCGGCATAATCGGTTCGCCCGGAAAATGACCCTGAAAATAAGGTTCATTGAATGTAAGGTTTTTATAGCCGACGATTTTCTGGTTTTCCAAATCCAGTTCCGTGATGCGGTCGACCAGCAGAAAGGGGTAGCGATGCGGCAGAATCCCCATGATATCGTTAATGTCCATTACACTCATGAATCTCTCCTTAGTTAGTAAAAGTGGTAAACGCTAGGGTTTTAAGAACCTCTATTCAACATTTTTCTGTTCAGCCGAAAGGCGGTCCAGTTCCGGACAGCCTCCGGGAACGCTCCACGCATACGGGAAGGAGCTACACTGCTCCGGACGTGCCTCATACACCCGGCAGCGGTCCCCTTCGAGAAATTCGCAACTCCCGTCCGCCTGATCCAGCAGTGCCAGCTGCTTCCGGTTCGGGGCCAGCCGGGTGTGTTTTTCAATAAAATCCGCTTCACTTAATCTCAGATAAGCCGCCATTTGATGAATATCATCATCCGTCAGAAGCACGGAGCCGCCCCACCGGCAGCATTCTCCGCAGCCGGAACACTGGAATCTCTTTAATATTTCGGGATTTAACATTGAACGGCATCCTTTCAAAAGCGTCTGATTTCGTTGACATTTAAGTCCGCAGCGAACACTATGTGCTCTTCATGCCGCATTTACGCCGGTGCGGTGTATTAGTTGAAACTCCAAGAAAGGATCAAGAACGATGTTCGACAATTTGGTGAATAAGAAGACCATGATGATTCTTCCCATGGCCGCCGCCCTGCTCATGATCGGCTGCAAGGAAGAAGATGCAAACGCAGCACCGGCTCCGGAGCCGGTCGACCTCTCCGCCACAGAAGACCTCTTTGCAGAACCCGTTCAGGCCAATCCGCTGACCCAGGATCCTGCCGCTGTAGTCGTCCGCGTCAATGGCGAAGACATTACCCGCGGCGAAATTCTTGAAATGATGAATATTGCCATGCAGCGACTCCAGGGCCGCGTTAACCCGCAGCAGCTTCCGCAGATTCAGAGTCAGATGTATGAACAGATCAAAAACGATCTGATTACCAAAAAGCTGATCGACGCCGCCGTTGCCAAGGCCAAAATCACGATTGATTCCGCAGAAGTGGATGAAACCATCACCTCGCTGCAGAGCCGCATTCCGCAGGGACAGACCCTCGAAGCCGCACTGGCTGCTCAGGGCACCACCCTGGAAGAGCTCAAAGAGAACATCAGTAACGATTTGAAAACCCGCAAATTCCTCGAAGCAAAAACCGAAGGTGTTGCCGCGGCAACCGAAGCGGAAGCGAAGGAATTCTATGACTCCAATCCGCAGAACTTTGAAAAGCAGGAAAGTGTGGCCGCTTCCCATATTCTGATTAAAACCGACACCGCCACCAACGATGTCCAGAAAGCCGAACTCAAAGCGGAACTCGCACAGATCCGTGCCGACATTATTGCCGGAAAGATCTCCTTCGAAGATGCGGCATCCCAGTATTCCGGTTGCCCGAGTAAAGCCCAGGGCGGTTCCCTCGGCACCTTTGGAAAAGGTCAGATGGTTCCGGAATTTGAAATCGCAGCCTTTACCCAGGAAGTCGGAGAAGTCGGCGACATCATCGAAACCCAGTTCGGCTACCATATCATCAAGGTCACCGATCACGCTGAGCCGGGTACTGTTTCCTTCGAAGAAGCCAAGGAGCAGATTATTTCATTCCTGAGCGGACAGAAAAAACAGCAGGCCGTACAGGAATACATCAAAAGCCTGCGCGACAGCGCTACGATCGAAGAGATCCAGAGCTGATCCGGCCTTTCACCGGAATCCGCAAAACACCCTGTTTACTGCAGGGTGTTTTTTTGTATCCGGCCCTTTTAATCTCAGAAAATTCAATAGAATGGAGCAGATGAATGTACACCCTGTATAAAGAAACAACCGTCGGAACCACACCGGAAAAAGCCTGGAATTTTATCCGATCCCCCGCCAACCTCAACCTGATCACCCCGGATGATATGACGTTCGAAATCGTCTCGGACCTCCCGGAAGAAATGACCGAAGGTATCCTGATAACGTATCGCGTAAAACTTCCTTTATTGGGCAGAACAACATGGCTGAGCGAGCTCAAACACATTGTTCCCGGCGTCTCGTTTGTAGATGAACAGAAGATCGGACCGTACAGACTCTGGTATCACTATCATGCAATTCACCCGACGGAACAGGGCGTTCTCTTCATCGACCGCGTGACATACGAAATGCCTTTCGGCCTGCTCGGCCGACTGGCTCACGGCCTGTTCATCCGGAAAACGCTGGAACGCATCTTTACCTACCGGGAACACCGCCTGCAGCAACTGCTCGGTTCAGCATAGCGTATAACCTTCACCCAACAAAGCAGCATGCCATATCCGGCCCCGACCGTTCCACGAGAAGATCCCCTCACAACGTTCGGACCGCGAAACCGCCTATTTACTGCACAAGGAACCCGTTCAGCATAAAGAGTATAGAATACCTTTCCGACTGAAGAAAAATAAGCTAATATCTAAATATAAAACACGGATTTCGACGCGCTGTACGATCTTTTCCAATTCATTTTCTGTGCCGCAACCGAAGACCGGGTTTAAACCCCGTTTTCGGAAGGAGCTATTCAAACGTAAAATGCCGGTCCATCCGCTTATAGAACACAGAAATGTAAACCGGAAACACCGCATCCTAATCGTTGTTTCTATACTGATCTTTTTATGAGGGCCAATTCCCTCCTGCTTCGAACCTGTAGTAACGGAGATTGATGTGAACTTATTTTATGATCTCAAAGCCGAAACTGTTTCCGGCAGAATCGTAAAAATGGCGGCCTATAAAGGCAAAGTACTACTCATCGTCAACACTGCCGGCAAATGCGGTTTCACCAGACAGTATGAAGGCCTGCAAAGGCTCTATGAAGCCTATCAGGGTCAAGGATTCGAGATCCTCGGATTCCCCTCAAATGACTTCCTGAAACAAGAGCCGGGTTCAAATGAAGCGATCGCATCATTCTGCAAATTGAACTATGGCATAACATTTACAATATTCAGAAAAATTGCAGTAAAAGGTCCCGGCCGGCATCCGTTATACAGCTATCTCACCTCCCCTGAAAACAACCCGGTGTATGGTGGAAAAATTTCCTGGAATTTCAATAAGTTCCTGATTTCCCGTAATGGCGAAGTTGCTGGCCGTTTCGGCAGTCGGACAAAACCCCAGAATCCCGATCTCATTGCAGCGATAAAAAAGGAGCTGAATCCCCCATGAAACTGAAATGGATAAGCCTGTGTACCCTACTGATTGCAGGATGCAATTCGACTGAAAATCTGGATGCGGTTTCCAATTTTGAGCCGGACCGTTATCTTGGCGTCTGGTACGAAATTGCCCGCTTCCCCCACCGCTTTGAAGATGGCATGAGCAATGTTACAGCCACCTATTCCTTCAACGAAAACGGCAGTATTAACGTTGTCAATAGAGGCTATCTCGATGAAGAACAGCAATGGAAACAGGCCGAAGCACATGCAGAACTGAAAGGTGCTCCGACAACAGGATGGCTGAAAGTCAGCTTTTTCAAACCCTTCTACGGCTCCTATAAAATCATCGATCTCAATGACGACTATTCGCGTGCCATCGTAACAACCGGCTCCTTCAACTATCTCTGGCTGCTCGCCCGCAAACCGCAGCTTGAGACAGAAACGTATCACGCGATGGTACAGCGAGCCAGCGAGCTGGGATTTGAAATTGAGAAGCTGATTCCAGTTGATCAATCCCGAAATATAAAATGAGGCCATCGCTCCAGAGAATCGTCTCCCTGACAACCGACCTGCCGCACGGCCTTTATTTTCGACATATTAAACTAACACGGTATAAAACAACTGAAAGTTCATCTGCGGAGCAATAAGGTAAAGAAAAAAAGAGCTCACCGGCAGGAACATCCCCTTCTGCATAGCCGCACTTGAAGAAGCCTTCCCCCTCCCCGAAAAGACGGGTAAGCCCTGACCGGAAGAAAGGACTATTCATCTCCTGAACGCGTCGCATATTCGTATGCCGTACGAGGCGAAGCAAACGAGGTACCATAATGAACCTTGCCGTCAAACTTAACGGTCCCGGAAGCATAGGTATCAGCCGCAGTATTGGAATAATCGGCGACATGACCGCTGCCGTCCGTTGCCCCAACAGAAACCGTAACCGGATTCGCCGCCGGATTTACTGCAACATTCAGACCGTCATTCCCGCTGGCCACAAAAATTGCTATCCCCTGCGAAGCAGCGTACTCAACTGCGTTTTCCAGAAAACCAACCTCATCATAGGTTCCGAAACTGAGATTGATCACCTCAACATCTGAAGCCAGTGCATAGTTGATCGCACTCATGAGCACATCCGATGAAGTCATCCCGTTTTCGTCGAACACCTTCACCGCCAGAACCGGCGCACCCGTTTTTCCGCTTTCCTCCCCCAGCGGTGTAATAGCACCGGATGCAATGAGCGAAACCAGTGTTCCGTGTCCTGTTGGATCATCCACAGCGTCCCCCGGATTCAGCGCATTCCAGGAACCACGGATAAAATCCATATCGGCATATGCCGGATCAAGACCGGAATCGAAAACTGCAATAGCGGTTTCGCCGGGAGCGAGCCCCAGGTTAAGACCGGCATGCGTTCCGGAGATAGGAACCGTAGGCATGGCCGCATTCGAATAAGCCAGATTCAGCTCTGCTGCCTCAACACTCTCATGCGCTGCAGCAATGGCCAATGCCTTCTCTGCACTCAGATCATCATTCAGACGGATCCGGTAAATGCCCGGCGGATTAATCACCTCAACCACAGTTCCATTCAGTTTTCGCAACAGCAGGTTGAGATCGTTCACGGTAGAGCCCTCTTTAAACCCCACCAGAATTTCACCGCGCACATACTTCACGCCATTCGTACCCTCCACCACATCCAGCACACGCTCGGGCTGACTGATGCGCTTTGCCGCCGATGCCCGGTCACCGAAAACCCGGATCGAGGAAACCTGATAAAACGCACCCAGAGGACTGTCGACCCGTTTCCACTGAACGGAATAACTGTTCGGGCTGACGAGCTGAGCGATCAGCCGCTCCACTTTTGTCCCTTCCCATTCACCGGTCACCCGTCCGAGTTCCAGTGACGGATCAATCAGCACCTCTGCACCCCGCTGTTCAAACAGATAGAGGATTTTGGAAAGCGGTGTGCCCTCGGATTTAAGCCACGCGTTTTCACCCTCAATCCGCAATGTTGCGGCCTGGGCCGCAGCGACCAGCAAAACTCCAATGACAGGAAGAATCTTCATCAGGAAAGCATAACGCCCAGCCGCCGGAAAACAATGCGCGATTTTTTCAATACGGCACCGGAAGCTGACACCTTCCCGCGCGGCTTCCGTCAGAAAATGTTCTATTCGGTGAGCTTCAGCCAGTCGAGATTAACCAGTTTGGTTCCGCCCCAGTCCGGCTTGAACACCACCACCAGATTATGCACCCCGTCAACCGGCTCTTTGATTTCCGCCTCGATGGTTTCCCAGCTGTTCCAGCCACCCGTATAATGTACCGGAAATTCCGCCAGCAGTTTTCCCCAGATTTGATTCTGACGAATCTCGAATTTCCCGTAGGTCTGCCCGCAGGCGATCCGGGCCTGGATTTTTTTCGCACCGGTGAAGTCCACGCGATCAAAACGGACATAGCTGTTCGGTTTCGTTTCGGTCACCATCCAGCCGCGATAGCCGTCATGTTCAAGAAAAGCCGTTTCACAACCGTTAATTTCGTTATACCGATCAACCTGGATCAACTCACCGAGCCCCGGCGTTCCAATACCCCGAAGGGTCGGCTTCACCTTCAGAATACTGCCGTCTTTATGAAACTGCAGATAATCCGCCCGCATGGAGCGCAGTTTATTGAATCCGCTGATATCCCACCAATGATAGAACAGAATCCACAGTCCTCTGTATTTGGTGATGGAATGATGGTTGGTGCCGTTGCCGATGTTGTCCATGATTTTTCCACCGTATACAAACGGTCCCATCGGTGAGTCCGACGTGGCATAACCAATCGTATACCCTTCCTGCGGGAAGGTATGCGCAAAGGTCATGTAATAAATTCCGTTCCGTTTAAACATGAAGGAGGCTTCTTTATAACCTTTCGGCAGATGCTCAACCTTTTTCGGCGGCGCGGCGATTTCCTTCATGTTGTCTTTCAACGGGACCACAAACAGTTCATGTCCGCCGCCGAAATAGAGATAGGCCCTGTTATCGTCATCAACGAACAGGCCGGGATCGATCCCCTTCACCCCCTCGATATAGTGCGGCTCCCATGTAAACGGACCTTCGGGCGAATCAGATACCCCCACCCCGATACGGCGGAAAGCCGAACCGTCCAGCGGAGCCGCCGGGAAATAATAATAATATTTCCCATCCTTTTCGATACAGTCCGGCGCCCACATCGCAAAAGAATCTTTTTTCCCCCACGGCACCTCATTCTGATCCAGCACCGGCCCGACATCCGTCCACGTCGCCCCCCCATCAAGACGGAACATGCGATACCCCGGCATACAGAAATCGTTGGCCTTTCTTCCCTCCGGCGGAACCTGATCACTCGAAGGATAAATATACAGCGTATCATTGAAAACGCGGGCGGTCGGGTCCGCCGTATACATGTGGGTGACCAGCGGGTTCTGCGCCATGGTACCTCCGGCAGCTGCGGCCAGAACGAGAACGGTGTATCGTATATTCATCTGAATCTCCTGTTTCTCCAAGACTGAGAACGTAAACAGTCCGAAAGCAACTGGCAATAAGAAATCACCCGTCCGATCAAAAATATTCCTTCCTTTCAGACACCCGACAAAAAAGCCACCGCCCGGAACAGGCGGTGGCAAATCACAGATTCCGTACCGTAAAACTATTCGTTATAAGCCCGTACCTCAAAAATTCGTGCCGATTTATCGCCGTTGGTCTGCAGGACATTAATCCGGATTCTGGAAACCTCCAGCGGCTGGAACCGATGGATTAAACGTCGCTGAAAATTATCTTCCACTTCAGCCACAGTCTGCCAGCTTCCATCCACCAGCACCTCCACGGAATAATCGCGGATACTTTCCGGAACAAACCGTTCACTTTCCTTAAATTCCCAGGATGCATGCCGTTTGTCATTCAAATCAGTATCCAGCGTCACATAAATGGCATTCATTCTTTTGGCCTGCCCAAAATCCAGTTCCAGCCATTGCGGCATCGGCTGCGCCGGATCAGACATCCACATGTTTTTGACATCACCGACAATCCGGCTCACCCCGCTGATCACCTGCTCCGGTTCCCCCCTGCCATAAAACTGGAAGCTGAAACCGTTGCACTGCGGGCCAGATCAGCCGGATCTTCGTTTTTAAGGCCAATGATGTACTGATCATCCTTAAGTAACTGCTGCTGCAGTTCTTTGATATGATTCCGATACAGGCCGCGCGGATTAACTTCTTTTGCAACACACATCGCAGCTGCGGTACCCGCCGCCTGACCCAGCACCCCGGTGGTTCCCTGAACACGTACATTGCCCAGAGCCACATGTGTGGCCGAAACCTGGCGCCCGGCAAACAGCAGGTTATCAATGTTCTTCGAATACAGAATCCGGAACGGAAGCTGGTTGGCGGGAGCCAACGTATTGAAATCAAACGGGCCTTCTTCCGACCAGATTCCCTTTGGATGGTGCACATCCAGCGACCATCCGCCGGTAGCCACCGCATCTTCAAATTTACGCGCAGAAAGCACATCATCCTGCGTCAGGATATGATCACCCACCAAACGCCGCGTTTCCCGCTTGGCATTACCAATTGGCAGGATCGTCAGACGATAGTTCGCCGCCTCATCCTTTACCGAAGAATAGTTTTTAATCCAGTTCCAGTAACTCAGATTCAGTATAATCAGCTCATCACGTGCATTTTCCGGATCCCAAAGGTCATCCGTTTCGCCCACGTTTTCATGCCACCAGCGGCCATAGGTATGACTGCCTTCGAATCCATTGCGGGCCTCCAGATTTTTTCCGTTCGGCCGAAGATCCCACAGCCACTCAGGGCCATTGTAAGGCTGAGGACTCTTTTCCTTTTTGGTATTATAGGAAAGCGTGTGACCGGTCATCAGACAGCCGCTCATCGTGATCTTATCCGGCTGTTCCGGTGCATGGCTTTCGTTGAATTCCGACCGCGCCTCACGGCCATGACGATATTCAGCACCGGCATAATATCCCAGCCAGCCGTCGCCCGTGCAGTCGATGAACTGTTTCGCGGTATAGCGGGTACGCGAACCATCTACCATATCAAATGCCTTCACCGCCTTAATCGCAGCTCCATCCATCTCCACTTCATTCACATGGGTGTTCAGGAAAATCGTTAAGTTCGTTTCTGCGGCCGCCACAATTTCAGCACCACGACTCCATTTTCCGTGATAATTATAAGCCCGGACCCGCCCGATTTCCTCGTTCAGTCCGCTCTCACGCATGTTCGGTTTCCCGTGATTTGCCGGTCCGGAAACAATGACCCCCAGCTCCAGACTGTTGTTGCCGCCGATCATCGGACGATCCTGAATCAACGCAGTTTTAGCACCGGTACGCGCCGACGAAATGGCGGCATTGATTCCCGCCACGCCTGCTCCAACCACGATGACATCGTAGTCCCCTTTAAATTCAGCCTTCAACGACTGACCGGTCAGTCGGGCACGTTCGTTTTTATACGCCTGCAGTTCGGCCGGCGGCGTATAGTTTTGATCGGACGTCAGAATAATCGCATCGCAGCGACCGTAAAAACCGGTCAGGTCATGCAGGGCCAGTGCAGCATCACCTTTCTCCAGTGTCACCGTTCCCCCATCTTCCCAGACCCATTTCCCACTGGCTTCCGCACCAAACGTTTTTTTCAGAGCCATTCCATTTACAGCCAGATTAAACGTTCCCGGCGCATGCTCCTTCAGCCAGTTCTTCGACCGCACCCAGATCCGGTAGGTCCCGGCTTCAGGCACCGTCAATGTGGTCACCGCATCCTTCACCGGCTGACCGATTCCGGTGGCCAGCAGATACGGCGATCCCATCTGCGGGACAAACTGCGTATCCATACTCCAGCCGCCATAATCAGCAAAATCTTCCGCATCAATCCAGATAAACCCGGGAACCGCCATTTCAGGAATACGCCGTTTTTTCTTCTCAAAAAACTGAGGAAATGTGCTGTCCTCCCGTGCCACCTGATACGCTCCTTCGTGATAGGAATCATAAATTTCCTGTTCACTCCATCCGCGACCCGCCACCCTGACCTCATCCATACGGCCGGGAACACGCGATTTTCCATCGGTCGAACCGATCACCAGACTCGACCGGCTTTTATCAATTTTCCCTGAAACCTTCTTTTCCGCATCCTTCACCCCGTCGGCATACAACGCGAGGGTTTCTCCATCATATGTCGCCGCCACATACGTCCACACGCTGTTGGGCCACTCGGTACGGCGGGAGGTCAGTTCAACCGCCTCCCCGTTGATCATCAGCTCCACCGAAAGCTTTCCGCCCGGAGCAAACCGGAATGCATAGGAACCTTTTTTGGTGATGATTTCCGGATAGTTTTTGTAGGGCAGATTCCACATTTTCACCCAGGCTTCGACAGTCAACCCCTCCGCCGGACTCAGGCTGGAATCGTTGCCGGCATTCACAAACCCTCCGGCATTAAACAGCAGACCGGCATTGTTCACGCCCTTGTCCCACGTCACCCCTTGGGCAAATCCGATATTTCCGTTACCCGATGCATCCGATATTTCCACTCCGGTGCCATCATCAAAATTCCACTGTCCACGCAGATCCGGATCCGCCGCACCTGCAGCCAGCACCATACTCGCGCACATCATCAACACACGTTTCATAGCCATACCTCTTCCAATACCAGTAGTTCAACATTCAACGTATCGGCTAAGAGCAAGACCGAATACTCCATGTATCGCAGAAGGAGAGCACATTTGCGCCACAATCCTCGCCAAAGGAAAAGATCAGGGAACCCGCAGAATTAATTTAGCCGCATACATGCTCGGCAGATAAACCAGCAGATAGACCCCCAGCCAGCCCAGATCTTTCCGGGTACCCGGAAAGGAAAAGAACGACGCATTTTGCAGGGCACGCGGATAATTCACCGTCACGGAAACCACCTGCTCCGATACCTCCAGCCACGTCGAAGGTTCCCGCGGCACGCGTTGACCGAATGCAAGATTGAATTCCATTTCTGTTAAATCCCCGATCTTCAACGCAGCCGGGAAGGCACCCTCTGCCGTGTCCGGCACCTGGACCAACCAAGTCAGTTTCTGCGGCGGCACCCTGCTTTTCAGATAGGCATTCAGGCTCGTCAGCATCGTTTTCCGTACCTGCTCCCCCGCCGCCTGTACCTCCCAGGGCAGCTCCGGCATATCACTGCCCTCCAGCCAGCCGGCACGGATACGCTCAAGCTCCGCGCGAATCGGCGGCAGCATCTGTACCGCATCCGAATCTAGTTTCAGCGGCGCAGCCACCGATAGCGAAACCGGCTCGGCACAATCCCCGTCCACTTCGACCACAATGCTCACCATACGCCCCGGCTGCGCGTTCCACGACGCCGGGTCCACCCGCGCCGGGAACCACATAAAAACCATAACCATCGGCCCCAGAATCAAGGCTAACGGAACCATCGAAGCTTTCAGAATCCGCATCGTAACCGGAGCCGCAAGTGCTTCCATTTTTTTACGAAGTTCACTGCCGCCCGGCAGTTTGGCAGCCGCTTTTCGCAATCGGCCCGACCGTCGCTTCGCTTCAAACAGGCGCTCATTATCCGTCAGCAGTTTCTGCCCGATTATCGGCAGCAGTCCGAATAAACCGGCCACAACGGCGACTGTCCCGACCATACCAACACTGCGAATCAGCGGCCACAGAAGTACATCCAGAAGGCCAAATACCGGATCGTGCAGCAACGGCGACGGAAACAGAAAAACCAGAGCCAGCAACACCCCCCAAACGATCGAAGCCATCAGTCCGATCCGGTTCGCCGCCGCCTCTTTAGCGCTTGGCGGCGGCGGAATTTCAACACGCGGAATGGCGGTATTTTCAACCGGCTCGGCATTCGCACGGTAAATCCGGCCGGCCTGGGCATCCACCGTAATCCGTTCACCCGGTTTCAGCAGCTCCGTAGCACCGTCCAGCACCACCGCCGGCAGCCCCATTTCACGCGCCACCACAGCCCCGTGCGAAAGTGAGCCCCCGCGCTCCAGCACCAGACCGCCCGCCTTTGCAAACAGCGGTGTCCATGAAGGGTCGGTCGACGGACAGACCAGAATCGTCCCCGGCGGGAAATCAGGACAACGCTCCGGCGACCGCACAATTTCAACATAGCCTTCAACCAGACCGCTCGATACCGAATGCGCATCCAAAGTCGGGCCATCGGCTCGAACCGGTGCTGTTCCAAGCTGAGGAATATCATCGGCCTCGATAACATGCGGCACCTGAAACCGCTGTTCCACGACATATTCCAGTTTCCGCTGTGCCACGCGGTCCTTCGGAACAAAACCGGTTTCCAATGATTGAAAAATTTCGTCGGGCCGGAGGAAAAAGATGTCCTCACCCAGCTGAAGCCGGCGGCCGAACTCCAGAGCCGTTAACCGCAATACGCTGTAGGCCCGCATGAGATAAAACTTGCCGTCTTCACGGAATCGCAGATACCGCCGCACAATATCCGAGGTGGTTTTAACCTTTTCAAAAACATCCGGATCCAGCTTACCGCGCAACCGGACCAGACAATCCTCCGCCGCCTGCATACGCTCGCGGTGCACCTGCTCCAGATCAGCATTCCCCAACCGCACGGCGAGCTGTGCCACATCCTGCGGCCGCTCGCGCCAGCGTGGCGATGCCAAATCGAATTCTGCCGGCGCACGGAATCCGTATCTTTCAATCCACGCATCAGGACTCAGCCGCTTCAGTTCGATATTGGCGGCCATGGTCCGGTCCGGAACCGTACCGACACAGAGCGTGGAAACCACCTCCTCCGGTTCTTCATCCCAGAGATATTCATTCAGAATCTGACGCAGTTCCTCCACCGCCACGGCCTCAACCATACTGGGCAGAAACGCGGTTTTCCCAAAATCATCCAGCACAACAGCCGTCTGTTCTTTCCACAATGCAATCAGCGCATCATTTTCAACCTCCGGAAGACGCAGTGCCTCCTGCTTCTCCGACCACGCCAGCAGCTTCGGAACAAATTCAACATCAAATTCCCGGTCAAGCGTTCCGGTCAGCTTTTCAATTTTTGCGGCGGCTTTCCGAGCCAGCCTTGCCGCATCACTGATAGCCCGCAGGCCGCCCTGCGGAAGCGTAGGCGGATTCTGAGCTGCATCGGGATCACTGCGCAGCAGTTCCGGATCATAAGCAAACGGATAGTTTTCCGAAAACATCTCCGTCATCAGCGAGCAATCCATATAAATTTCGCCGCCGATACGGTCGAGGAAACTGCGCGCTTTCACCGCGCTGCCCGGTGAAAACCCGAGCTGTTCGTGCATTTTTCCAAAACCGCCGCAACCCGACATAAAATGCGAAACCAGGCTCCAGCTCAGCGGCGTCGGATGCGGCAGCGTTTCTCCCAGATTATGACGCACCCAGAAACCGCCCCCCTCTTCCAGACGCCGGCAGAGATACGCCCGCGTTTCTCTCAGTAACCGGTTATAACAGTCCGTCTCAGCCAGTGTGGTAATTGATCGGGCCTGCAGCATCAGCATCCGACCCTCTTCCACGGCCCACTCGATATCCTGCGGCGCACCGAAATATTTTTCGGCACGTCGCCCCAGATCACGCAGCTGAACGATCGCTTCATAACTAAGACACGCGCGGTTCTGCAGCTCCTCCGGTACCGGTTCAACACTGGTGCCTCCGGGATAAAGGGCCTGTTTTTTCAGCGCTACGTCGTACGACAGAATGTCATCCCCGTTAACCGCCACACGCACCACATCCGGCTGCACCTCACCGGAAACCAGTGCTTCGCCCAATCCCCAGGCGGCTTCAATCAGCATATGCTCCCGAGAACCGGTCTGCGGATCCACCGTAAACAGCACGCCTGCAACATCCGCCGAAACCTGCTGCTGAACCACCACCGCCATAGCCACTTCTGCCGGATCGATTCCATGCTCGGCCAAATAGGCCTCGGTCCGGGGAGAGCGGATACTGCGCCAGCACTTTTCCACCGCCTCAATGACCGCTTCCGCACCCTGCAGATTCAGAAAGGTGTCATACTGTCCGGCCATGGAGGCGCCGGCCATATCTTCGGCTGTTGCCGAAGAACGGGCCGCCATCCGTTTACCGGAAAAAGGAATCAGTGCTTCGCGGATCTGCTGCGCCAAAGCATCAGATACACGCCCGTCTTCCGAACCCCTGAATGCCTCGGTGGTAATGACAAAACCGTCGGGCACCGGCAAATCAGCCCGCATCAGCCGGGCCAGATTGATCGCCTTTCCGCCCACCAGCCCCAATTCACAGGCCTCCGGAATGCCGACGATCCAGCGATTATGACCCTTCATAACAGCGGAGCCCCCCGGTTTCACTGCCCACATAAATCCGGCCGTCCTGAATCATGGGTGAACTGATCGAAAGGCCCTGTTCGCCCGGACGGGTCCGGGCATTGATATAAATTCTATCCAGCACCTCACCGGTCTCAAGCGCAAGCGTTACCAGATACCCGTCATGACTGACCGCATAGACGTGATCCCCGGCAATAGACGCCCCCGCCAGAACCGGGGCCTGTCCGCTGACAGCCGTCGACCAGATCTCCTGCCCCGTCGCCGGATCAAGCGCCTTCACCTTTCCGGACGCCACAGGTGCAATCAAATATTTTCCCGCGGCCACAGCACCGAGCACCGCATCGGGCATAGCGGTTGTCCATTTTATTCTTCCGGTTTCAGCATCAAGTGCCATCACCACTCCGGCAGGATCCGGATCGCGGAACACAAAGTCTCCATTACCTCCGCCAACGATCAGCGTATCATCCACCAGCGTCACCGCCCCCGTAATCGGATACGGCGTTTCCGTCCGCCAGATTTCACGCGGCTGACCATTCAGCTCCGGTTCCGTCCGCAGAGCCACAACCGCCTTTCCGTTAAATCCACTGCCGATATACACCACACCGTCTTTCACAACCGGCGAACTTTCAGGATCGGCCACATCGTGCCGCCAGAGTTCTTTGCCGTCTTCAATACGAACAGCCATTACATACCCGGCATGACTGACCGGTTTATGCGTATCCGGATCCTCAATGGCTCCGGCACCGACGTAGACCACACCGTTTTCGATAACCGGAGAACTTTCAATGTGCAGTTCGGTTTGTACCGTCCAGTGAATCCTCCCCTTTTCGGCATCAATACAGATCAGCCGGCAGTCCGTATCCGGATGCAGCCCCTGACCGATCAGCACATAGTTTCCGTCGGCCGTAACCGCCGGAGAACTGAAGAATCCCATCAGTTCTTCACCGTCCACCTGATCAATCGACCACAGGGTATCTCCGGAATCCGCATCCACACAGAAAACAAGGCCATAACTGTCCGGCGGATCGAGCTCGCACGAAGCCGCATAAATCCGGTTGCCGAAAACCGCCGGACTCGAAAGCACCATAGCCGCTTCAACCACCTCCACTGTGCCGTCATCGTCCACCCAGCTCGGATAATAATCCCACACCAGATTCAGCTTTCCCTCCGGCGCGGAACCCGATGCTCCGAGACGGGCGGCTCCGCCTCGGAAAATCACCGGCGCTTCAGTAACAGCCGTTTCAGACGAAACTGCCGGCCGGGACTGAACCGGAGTCCTTTCGCTTCGGCCTCTGGCTTTAATACTTTGAAGAGCTACTTCCGTCCAGTCGATATAGACGGGTTCGGACGCCGCTGAACGGCGTGCTGATTCGCTGTCGGACAACTCTCCGCCATGCGCTGGCCAGAGCTTTACCGCCATCCAGATGCCCGCACCAGCCAGCAGAACGCCCACCGGAAGCAGCGGTTTTTCCCGACAGGCTTTGAGCAACGCTCTGGGTTTAAACAGCAGGGCAAAAAAGGTGGCGATTCCCGCCGCCATGGCCGGAAGCAATGCCGCCCCCGCATTGACAAAGATCGGAACAACAGCAAGATCACCAGGCAGCATCATCAGAATCCCCACGCTCAATCACAATCGATGCGCGTTTGGTTCCGGTCAGATCCACTTCCGCATCGCGTACATGCCCGTCGGCATATTCAACACTCACGTTATATGTTCCCGGCTGACGCACCGCAAAACAGACCGCATCCGGACTGCGGCATCCCGTGGCCGTATTACGACCCAGATCCTTCCGGGCAACAACCCTTCCGGCTTCATTCAGCAGCCGGACTTTCGCTCCGACCACCCCTTTCGGCCCGAGAACCCGGACCGAACAGAGCACTGTCTCCAACAGCCGTTTTTCATCTTTCGTCAACAGTTCATTTTCATCCCGCATCGACAGCGTATCGTTCTCAATTAAAAACAGCTGCCCCTGTTCGTTGCCGATCAGCAGGTCCGGCGCGCCATCATCATTCACATCACCCACCGCAAGCGACCGTCCGCCGGACCCATGGGCCGGTCCTTTGAAAAGCGGTTTTTCATCCACATGCACTTTCGCATGCATATAGGATCCGTATCCCCGGTTGATAATAAACCGGTTCTCTTTCTGCTGATCGCAAACGGTGTAGATATCCATGTAGCCATCCAAATTGAGGTCGGCATAGACCGTCGCCAGATGATAATCTGAACCTTCGCTGATCTCATTGCCGTACATAGTAATATCGGTCGGAACGCCGTCACGGTTTTCGATAATCAGCCAGTCCTTTTCAATCGGAACCACCAGATCCATCTGATCCTGCCGATAGGTCGGCATAAAAACACCGGCGCCGGTTTTACCGATTTCATCCATTCCGGTCCTGAAGGAAAAATCGATGTCGTGTTCCAGCGGAGCAAACCAGCCGTTTTCATCCTGCACCAGAAAATGACCGCGCCCTTCGGAATAGAAAAAATCCGTGCGGGCATCACCGTTCCAGTCGCCGGTTACGACATAGCCGTTTCCTGCATCCGGAAGTCCGGCGGAATATCCCTGGAAATCCGTTCCGGTTTCGGACGGATTCAGCAGGGTCTGCAGTCCCCCGCCCTTCAGACTGATGACCACATCCGGAAAACCGTCTCCGTTCAGCTCAACAAATGATGCACTTTTCAGTGCCGCAGCGTTTTCCACGCTCAGCCAGTCTGTTTTCTCCAGTCCATAGGTTTTATTAAATGTACCCTTATAAATGGAGGCCCCCAGCATCAGATCCGCAAGTCCATCGCAATCCACATCGGCTGCAGAACAACTTTCAGAGGCGGAATTGATGCCCAGCGATTCGGTAACATCGGAAAACGTCATCGGTTCCACCTGCAGAAAGATACGGTCACCCTTTGGCGAACAGGCCACCAGATCCTCCATGCCGTCGCCGTTGAGATCGTACATCGCCACCCCCTCAACAGAGCCCTCCAGCTGACTGACCAGCATATCAGGTTTAAATCGGACATAGGCTTTGCGCGGATAATACTCCGTGTCTGCCGCCATGTCCTCCAGCATCTGAATCAACTGCCCGGTCATCCCGCAGTAAATACCGGCCAGCGTATTGACGGACCGGCCTTCCGGGTCCTTTTCGGAACCATCCGATGTACCGATATGCAGCAGCTGGGTTTCCTGGACTTCTCCGACAAAAAATTCATCGAAATACATCCGGACCTGACGCTTCGACTTACGACGGCTCGGTTTACCCGCAAAAACCGGAAACGCTTTACCGACTTCAAAAACGCCGGCCGACACCCGCTCGGCCACCTGACTTTTCATTACACCGGTGAATACGATTTTAATGAACTGTTCCGGCAAATAGGTCCCTTTAAGGGATTTTACAACAGAACACGACAGAACCCCGGCTTCAACATCGACCGCATCAAGCCGCAGCACCATCACATGATCATATTTATCGTAATAGACATCGGGCTGCAGCGCCGGGTTGATGACCGCATGCGCCGAACCGATACCGAAAACCGCGGCCAGACCACACAGAAGTTTATTATAAAATTTCATGCTGTATTTTCCTATCGGATGACATAGGTCGTAGTATAGGTCGGGCTGAAACCTACACCTTTTTTATAGGCCTTAACCGTCAGCTTCGTAGTTTTAGTCAGTTTAATCGGTTTGGTGTAGGCCGGAGACTGGGCGCCCGGTTCCGTACCGTCAGTTGTATAACGGATTTTCGCACCCGGCACGCGCGTCCGGACCTCGACCTCAACCGGCTCATCAAAAATAACAGCCACCGGCGTTTCAATCTGGTTGTTTCCCTTTCCTACTTTGCGAACCGTGGTGTTTTCCGGCAAAGTCCTCAGTTGAAAAGGTTCGTATACTCCAAGATGCTGATTCATGGACGCCATGGCTTTGAGTGTCAGACCGTATTCCGACCGCTGGTCCCCGCGGCCGTGGTAATAGGAATTAGGATCCGCTTTCATTTCAGCCACCAGCTTTTTCGGATTCGATGACGCACACTTTTTCCCGAACGTCACATTTTTCCAGGTCTTCACCGCATCCTCATCAAACAGGCCGATACCGTCCTCCGCAATATAATCAAAATGCACCCCGTCAAGCTGCACGTCGCCGGCGAGCTGCAGCATCACACCCTTTTCATCATCGGCTTTTTCACCGGCCCGGCCCACTTCACGCCCCTGCCCGTCCGTAAAATCGTCTACAGATGTAATGGAAGTAACCACCAGCCGCGCTTTTTTCGGGTTTTCAGAATAGACACGGATCATTGAACCCAGCGCCGCATACAGCCCCGAACGCCCCGGCTTGTCATTCACGGCAAAACCAAGGCACAGATACGCATCCTCCGTCAGCGGCCGCTCCGGCGATCCCGCCTGCAGCACACCGTTACGGTAGATATTCACATTATAAACCGCCTTGCGGTTATCATTGATGAACGGAGCCAGACGGCCGCCGGACTGGATTTCAAGAATGCCGCCGTCATATACCTCAAACGCACCTTTATTGGTTGCCCCGCTGAATCGGAAGTCGCCGCTGATAATACACTTTCCATGCTGCAGCATCACTTCATCGCTCACACCGACGTTACTCAGAAACTCCACCGATTTTGTGCCGATCTTGCCAATCTGAAACTTATGGGAAATCTGCGAATTACAGCATTTTTCCTTCGGTGGATTTTTTGAACAGTGCCGATACACCCGACCGTCTCCCGGGAAAACCGACTCCTCGATATTAAAATAGGTGTCTTTATCGCCGCGGATCGAAATGAAATGAATCCAGCCGCCCTCCTTCACATCTACGTTTCCCCAGATTTCCAACTCATTCCGGTGCCGGCCTTTCAGTTCGGCATTCTCCTCTATCACCACGTGGCGGACCTGATGCTTACGCGAACCGGTTACGACATAATATTTTTCTGATGCCGGAAGCAGAATATCAGTATTCCGATCGGGCGGCGCAGACGCGGTTTTTCCGTTTTCCGTCCAGTTGGAGGTATCACCGACCTCACCGCTCGTCCCCGGATTCGCCCAGACCAGCTGCCGCCCTTCGTCCCACGTTTCCTGCTTCCACAGCGGTTCCACCGCCTTCACTCCGGAAATGCCGCCCAGACCAACCAATATCCCCAATAAAAAACGTAACTTCATTATGATCAAATCCCCGTCGGTTATATGTTCTCATACTTCACAGAAAATCCCCCTGTTTAGGCACTATACATTGAATATTTTACAAGACAGCCCGATCCCGGAGAGCGCTCCCATCTCTATCTGATTCCCGAACAAGAGGATAGCGAACGGCGGCGCAGAAAAGAAAAAGGCCAGCCTTTCAGCTGGCCCGAATGTTGATTTATCCGTCTTGCCGGCGGGGAAAATCGACAATCTGAGCGATTCAGAGAGCCGCCTCCCCACATCCATGTACCAACTAATCCAGCACCACTTCCTGTTCATATTCCGGAACGATGCAGTTCCAACCGGTCTTTTCAGTCAGAAATCTTCCGAAAGCCTCGGCCTGCTCTTCCTCCCCGTGGGTAATGAACACTTTTTTCGGCGGCTGCTTAATGGATGAAATCCATTGGTACAGTTCGTTCTGATCAGCATGTGCAGAGAATCCTGAAATTTTAGCCACACGGGCTTTTACCGGCATTGTTTCACCAAACAGCCGAACCTCTTCCGCTCCATCCAGAATAATGCGGCCGAGCGTCCCGCGCGACTGATACCCGACAAAAAGAATGGTGCTTTCCGGACGTTCCAGATTGCTCTTCAAATGATGCTTCACCCGCCCGCCGGTACACATCCCGGAACCGGCAATGATGATGGCCGATTCTTTTACATGGGCAATGGCCTTGGACTGATCCACCGTTCTCGACATTTCCAGACGCGGGAAATCGCAGGGTTTATCCCCCGCCCGCAGCTGCTCCAGGGTTTCATCGTCGAACAGGTCCGGATGCTTTTTGAATACATCCGTTATTTTGATCGCCATCGGGCTGTCGACAAAAACGGGCAGCAGCGGAATACGCTCTTCATTCACCAGCCCGTTGAGGTGATAGAGCAGTTCCTGCGTACGCTCGAGCGCAAAGCTCGGGATAATGATATTCCCGCCGGCTTCAACCGTTTCATTAATAATGCGTGCGAGTTCACCCGGAATGTCTTTTACCTCGCCGTGCACCCGATCTCCGTAGGTCGATTCAATCAGCACATAATCCGCAGTCTCATACTGATGCGGATCGCGCATAATCGGCAGATCCCAGCGACCGACATCGCCGGAGAACAGAATGGTCCGGGTTTCACCGCCCTGCGTAATTGAAATACGGATGGAAGAAGAGCCGAAGACATGCCCCGCCTCGCGGAATTCGGCGGTTATTCCTTCGCCAATCGTCAGGGGCCGGGCATATTTCACCTTCTGAAACATGGAACTCACCTTCTGCGCATCCTCCATCGTGTAGAGCGGCTCATAAGGAAACGGACTTTTTTTACCCTGTTTTTCATGCCGACGCTTCTTGTGTTTGATGTCCTCTTCCTGAATATGCGCCGAATCCTGCATAATGATATTGGCAATTTCGGCCGTCGCCGACGTCGCATAAACCGTCCCCTCAAACCCCTCTTTCACCAGTTTCGGAATGCGCCCGCAATGATCCAGATGAGCATGGGTCAGCAGAACCCCGTCAATCGTATTGGCCGGCACCGGAAATTCAGCCCAGTTGCGTGGCTTCAGATCGCGTTCCTGATACAGGCCGCAGTCAATCAGAAACCGCTTCCCGTTGGCTTCGAGATAATAGCAGGATCCCGTTACATTTTTTGCCGCGCCGAAAAAGTTGAGTTTAATCTGCATCTCCTGCTCCTATGTTATTTTTGATTTCCGATTGCTGATTTTTGATTCCCGGTTCTGCACCTGAATTCCACAATCTGAAGATCCGCAGGCTGAAAATCAAAAATACGCTATATCTTCCCAGTCAACCGCCTCGGTGCGGCAAATGGACGTATAGTCATTATACGCGGCAATCAAAGGATCAACAGCGAAATCGCCCGCTTTCAATTTTCCGATATTGCGTTCCAGCGTCCGGAAAAACCCGGGCAGCATGCCCTCTTCATCCATTGGGATCAGGCTTTTCTGAAACTGCTTTCCAAGCCTTGAAAAATCGCGTTCGCAGATCAGATAGCCGGCTTCCGTCCGGGCATTGGCATCCGCCGTATTGACTTCCCCGAAAAACTGCTGCTGCGCCGCAAGCGCATACACCGGAAGCTGACAATCGAGATTCCGAATAATCTCTGCGATATATTCATCCCGCTTCGTGCGGGCCTTTGACGACCCTTTATAATCCAGTACCCGCACTTTCTGCAGTTCCCCCGTCTCCTCAAAAATAAGATCAATGCGATCGATAGCCCCATGCACTTTCGTGCAGCTCAGGTCAACCGCAGTCTCGCCCCCGAATTTCAGTTCAAACAGTGCCGGATAGCGGTTTTCAGCGGCGCAGGTTTCCACATCATAACGCACAAAATTCAACACCATCTCAAGAATCTTCCGCCGCTCCGCCGCCCAGATACCGGGATGTCCCAGTTGTTCCTCATCCATCATCCGGTTCGCCACATCAAGGGCAAAGGCTTCGTAGTCCGCACAACGCTCCGGATCAAACGCCGCCAGCGGAACGGCATCCACACCGCCTTCGCTCCGGCGGCTCCATCCTCTGGAAGTTTTAACAGCAAAAAGGCGCGGCGCATCGATCCCGGATGTTCCGTTGGCAACGGCCGAATAAATTTCGTAGAGAATGGAGTGAATCAGTCCTCCGCGCTCCATCGGATCGGGCGTATCGTCCGCCACGCGCGGATCATAAATCCCGAATACACGTTCGAGCAGAAAAATATAGCGGTTCTGCGCCAGCGCTTCCAATGCCGTCGCACTGAGCTCCTGTTTCTTTTCCAACCACCGGTTCACCTGATCCTTCAACGCCTCAATATGCCCGCAGTAGACCGACGGTTTACGGTCTTCAATGGCGGTTTCCAGATACTCCTCACGTTCCGCTTCCATCTGCAGCATTTGCACCAGATGCTCAAGCCGGCCGCTAACAGGCGTTGCACGTTCAATACCGTCGGCAGACCGCCCGCCTTGAACCGCCGACTGCAAGGCCTCATCTTCCGCCCTGCACAACGGAAGCGGGATAATCGGCAGGAACGACTCTCCAGGCATCGGCAGGCGATCTTCGGGAGTCGTTAACTGCTGCGATTGCCAATGATCTGAAATAAAATTATCTTCGGCCAGAACGATAAGCCGACACTGATCGTACGGACTGAGCCGCATTTCTTCCTGCGCCGGCCAGCCCGCCAGATTCCACAGTTTGCGGAAATATTCGCCTTCGCCTTTTTCATTCCCCTCCTGGTCAACGGCCTGATAGGAAAATACCAATTGTTCGCGCGCCATCCCCAGTGCCGTTAAAAAGAGTACTGACTGCTGTTCAAATAAAACATCGGCCTTTGGCAATGCCATTTTGGGCAGGTGGCGCCCCTGCTGCTCCAAATGAGTCCGCAACATAAAACGCTCCCGGTCATTCAGCAGTGCATCCTGTTGCGGAACCGCCGGAAATTCCCCTTCATTCAGTCCGGCGAAAAGCACCACATCGAAATCGAGCCCGACCGCATCATGAGGATTGATAATCCAGACCCCCTGCTCATGCGAATCGCGCGGCTTTACGGTTTCATTTTCCAGCAGTTTCTCGACCAGGTCCACCAGCTCGTCAAGCGGAAGTGCCTGACTGCCGATACACTCAAGTACGTCCTTCAGCCGCTGCAAGGCCTCCCGGTTAAAATGATCCTCCGGCTCAATCACTTTCGCATTCAGCTGCTGCAGAGCCTGCAGTCCGGACATGTCTTTAACCGGCATGCGTAAACGCGGCGGTTCCCGCAGGAGCCGTTCTGTTTCCGCCTCGCGGTCATCGAATGCAAGCACCGGGTTCCGCACCAGATCCAGCATGATGTTGCGCTCCGGCCGCAGTGGAAAAGCAAGCCATGCCATAAAGGATTTCACCACCGCCGATGAAAGTACCGGCCGACCGCGCCGGAAAAAATAAGGAATCTGAAAACGGCTGAAAACATTCGGAACAACATCCTGCACCTGTCCGATATTGGGAACGACCAGCGCAATTCGGTTTGCCGGAATGTGCAGCGTCTGGAGATTCCAGCAGATTCGCCGCGCAAGATCCTCTATTTCGCCATAAGTCCCGGCCGACCGCGAAAAACTGATGCGCGAGACATCCGACAAACTCAGGATTTCCGGACTGTTGACCGCCAGTGCGTCTCCAAGATCCTCCGTCCACATCGCCCAGGGTTCGGCCATAATCTCAGCCTGAATTTTCTGTCCAAGCCGATCCGCCGCCGCTTCCGCATGCGCATGCGGCAATGCCGATTCCACCGAAATTTTCAATTTCTGATTCAGCGCCGAAACACACTGTTCCTCAAACGGATTGAACCAGCGCACCGACCGGAACGTCAGACGGCTGCAGTCCCGCAGAATCGGCGGCCATTTATTCCGGTTTCCCCGCAGCAGTTTCAGAATCGCCCCATTCACGCCGATGGCATCGACAACCCCCTCCTGCTGCAACGTCGCACGCCAGATGCTCGCAAGCGTTCCCAGCTGATAAAGTCGGGACCCTTTGCGCTGCCCCAGCAGCCAGTTAATGATTTCCTGCGCATCGGCCGGAAGCGAAGCCAGTTCGGTGATCAGCTTTTCCAGCACCTCGGCCAATGCATTGGCCGAGAGTTTTCCCAGCGCCCCCTGCCCGGTGAAATGCCCGAAAGCCACTTCAACCACCTGCCGCTGTAGAAGCAGTTGCTGCACGGCCTCCATCGGCGTTCCTTTTATGGATGCGTAGGGCAGACAGATTTTCCGAAGCCTGGAAAATGTCGTATGGCCGGACGCGTCTACAAAGCCGCTTTTCAACGCTTCCTGCTGTTGAAAACGCCGCAACGCCAGCTCCGTCGGAAAAACAATCAGCTCATGAACGCGTTGCGGCATAATCCAAAGGGTGACTTAGAGTTTTTCGATGAAACGGGCGATGCGCACCATGGCTTCTTTGATCTCTTCGAGTGACGTCGCGTAGGAACAGCGGATGAAACCTTCGCCGCACTTGCCGAAAGCCGTTCCGGGAACACAGGCTACGTTCTGTTCATCAAGAAGCTTGAGGGCAAATTCCTTCGAAGTCATACCGAATTTTGAAATATCGGCAAAGGCATAGAATGCGCCGTCAGGATAGACACATGGAATTCCCATCTCTTCAAATGAGGAGTGGATGTAGTTCCGGCGCTTTTTATACTCGGCCTTCATGTACACAATATCGGCATCCGCACTTCTGAGAGCTTCCACTGCGGCCTCCTGACTCAGAATCGGCGCGCAGAGCATGGTGTACTGATGAATCTTCATCATCGCCTCGGTCAGTTCCGGCGGTGCACAGGTGAAGCCCATGCGGAAACCGGTCATGGCCCAGGCCTTGGAAAATCCGTGCAGATAAATCGTGCGTTCGCGCATGCCCGGAACCGAAATGATGCTGTAATGCTCTTTGTCGTAGGTAAGCTCGTCATAGATCTCATCGGTCAGCACAATCAGATCGTGTTCGATAGCAAAGGCCGCGATATCTTCAACATCGGCTTTTGAAAGCGCCACTCCCGTCGGATTGTTCGGATAATTGAGCAGCAGCACCTTGGTTTTTTCGGAAACATTTTTCTCCAGATCCTGACGGGTCAGACGAAAGCCGTTTTCTTTTCTGGTCTGTATGGCTACCGGCTTGCCGTGAGCAAACTGAATCAGCGGATTATAGGAAACATAGCTCGGCTCATGATAGAGCACTTCATCACCCGGCTCAACCAGTGCCCGGACCGCCAGATCGAGCCCTTCCGATACTCCGACGGTAACCAGCACTTCGGTTTCCGGGCGATAACGGACCCCGGTCTTCTTTTCCACATATTGTGAAATGCCGCGGCGCAGCGACAGCAGCCCCATATTCGAGGTATAACTGGTCTGCCCGCGCTCAAGCGCCAGCGTGGCGGCTTCGCGGATATGCCAGGGAGTGACGAAGTCGGGCTCCCCGATCCCCAGCGAAATTACATCTTCGCGGGAACTGACAATATCGAAAAAATCGCGGATTCCGGATCGTGGAATTTCATGAACGACTTTTGAAATACGGCTATGGAGAGACTTTGAGTCGTTCATCATCGTCTCCTGTATTCATCACGATACCGTTCTGTTTATAAGCTTTCATCATAAAATGGGTTGCGGTTGAGGTCACGCCGGGCATGGTGGAAAGTTTGTCGCTGACAAACCGGAAGGAATCCTGCATGGAACGGCCTTTAATAAAGAGCAGCAGATCAAAGCCGCCGGACATCAGAAAACAGGAATCCACTTCCGGAAATTTACTGATCCGGTCGGCAATTCGGTTAAACCCGCCCTCGCTTTCGGGCGTTACTTTGACCTCAATCACGGTCGTAACCAGCGAGGCATCCAGCTTTTCTTCGTTCACCACCGCCTGATAGGCGCGGATGATTCCTTCTTTTTCAAAATCGGCAATCTGCTTCCTTACGTCATCCGCCGATGTTCCCAGCATTTTGGCCAGATTTTCAGGCGATTCGAGCGCATTCTGTTTCAGCAGGTTCAGCAGTTCATTCATGGCTTGCACCTCTTGGTTATAGTTGAAAGTCCTGTGGATGGTATCGCTTTACATTAAAACGACCAAACCAAAAAAAACGCCCCGGCTACGGGGCGTTTGCAACGGGCTTACCGAATCGATTAAAAATCGTAGGCAATATTGACGCCGCCCCAGAATTTCTGGTCGTCTTCGTAAATCTCTTTCGCACCGTTTTCGATGGCCCCGCCATAAAGACCGGTGTAGGTCAGATTGAAGCTGGCAGTCAAGCCATCCAGAATCTCATAGGAAACGGTACCGTAAATGTTGTAGTCTACAAATCCCTTTTCTGCACTTGGGCTATAGTAAAACTTGTTGTAACGGGCATTACCCCACCCGGTAGAGACTCCGCCTTCAACGGAAAGATAATCGCTGATCTGGTAAGGAGCAGCAATATCGAACAGGATGTATGAACCATCAACCTCTTTGACGTCACCGAAGAAGGTCACGGAAGGAATGATATAATCCTGCAGGGTCAGCAAGTGGGCGGATGCAAAGAGCTCGGTGGTTGATTTGCCCTGTGCATAACCGGACTTGCTGTTTGCCGGGAACTGATAGTTGATCACCCCGATATCGAAAGAAATATCATTCAGATTGAGCGGAAGAGTGTATGCCAGCGAGAGGTCAATTTCCGAGAGATCATTTTCCACCCCGGTGTAGTTTCCGCTGAAGTCATAGTTCGCCCAGATATTGAAGCTGAAACCATACTGACTGACGGACAGCTGAGGCTGAAGTACCATATCCTGATCCTGAACGGTACCACGCCATACATAAGCGGACAACAGAGCCATTTCCGCAGTTATTTCGGGTTGACTGCGGTCATTCGAAGGCACCTGACCGACCATCACAACATCGTTTTGCGCATTCGAAACGCCTGCAGCAAATACTGCTACCATACCAACTATCATCAACTTCTTCATTGGAATAAAACCTCCTGTTAATCCGCATTTTAAATATCCATACCACGCCCATCGCGATATTTTGCGAAAACATCGTTTAAGATTGCAGTTGCCCATGGGTGTTGCAACCCATTTTCTTTTAAAATTATTGTTCACAGGACAGGGACCTGCAGCCTGTCGGCAAAAGATTTTCGAGACCATGCAAATGCTTTACTTCACCGATGCGCCGGCCCCGATTTCGCCCTCAACAGTAACCAGCTTCAGCCTGTCCCCGGCCGAAGCCGCCAACAGCATACCCTCCGATTTCACACCGCGCAGCTTGGCCGGCTTCAGGTTGGCTACCACCACGATGATTTTTCCGATGAGCTCTTCCGGTTTATAGTGCAGAGCAATACCCGCTACCAGCTGACGTTTTTCCGCACCGAGATCCACCTGCAGTTTCAACAGCTTATCGGCCCCTTCGATTTTCTCCGCCTCAAGCACCACGGCGGTTTTCAGATCCACCGCCATCACCTGATCAAACGTAATCAGACCGTCTTTCTGCGATTCATCTTTTTTCTTAGGCTGTTGCTGCTTCTGCTTTTTCGGTTTTTCAGCCGGCTTTTCCTCTTTCTTCTCCAGCTCAATACGCGGAAAAAGAGCTCCGGGCTGCGAAATGGGCGTACCCGCTTCGAGAACACCGAAAGTGGTCAGCTTATCGAGTTGCGGCCGGACATCCGCCATTCCGAGTGCCGAGCGTAACGCCGGCATTTTTTCCGGCATCACCGGATAGAGCAGTGCCGCACAGACCCGCAGACATTCCGCTGCCGTATAGAGACAGCAGGCAATCTGAGCTTCGTTCCCTTCTTTCCTGGCCAGACTCCACGGTGCACGTTCCTGCAGGTAGACATTGATTTTACGAACCACACCCATCACCGCCGCCACGGAAGCATCCAGCTTCATGTCGCTGATCATTCCGCCCATCTGTTCTGCAACCGCCGCAGTTTCAGCCCAGAGCGCTTCCTCCAGCGTCATGTCTATTCCGTCTTTTGAACATGGCGGAATTTTACCCTCGCAATAACGCGAAATCATGTTCAGCACGCGGTTGGTCACGTTGCCGAGGTCATTGGCCAGATCGGAATTATAGCGTTTCACAAACGCCTCCTCCGTGAACGATGCATCCTGCCCCAGCGTCATTTCGGCAATCAGGAAATACCGGAACGCATCAACACCGTATTTATCGATCATGTCCATCGGATTCACGACGTTGCCCAGCGATTTACTCATTTTGGTTCGGCCGGTCAGCCACCATCCATGCGCAAAAATGGATTCCGGCATTTCAACATTCATCGCTTTCAGCATCGTCGGCCAATAGACCGTGTGCGTCGTCAGAATATCTTTACCGATCAGGTGCGTGGAACACGGCCACCACTTCTTAAAGGTCTCTTCATCGGATTTATAGCCGACCGCGGAAATATAGTTAATCAGCGCATCGAACCAGACATAGGTCACAAATTCCGTATCAAACGGCAGCTCAATGCCCCACGCCAGACGCGACTTCGGCCGCGAAATACAGAGATCCTGAAGTTTCTTGTTTTTCAGAAAACCCAGCGTTTCATTGGCCCGGAACGCCGGCTGAATGAAACCGGGATGCTCCTCAATATACCGGATCAGCCAGTCCTGATATTTGCTCATGCGGAAAAAATAGTTGGATTCGATAATCTTATCCACCGGACGACCGCATTCCGGGCAGTTGCCATCCACCAGGTCTTTTTCCGTGAAGAAGCGTTCGCAGCCGACACAATACCAGCCTTCGTATTCCGCCTTATAGATTTCGTCACGATCAAAGAGTTCCTGCAGCGTTTCCTGCACCACCGTTTTATGACGCGGCTCCGTTGTCCGGATAAAATCATCATGCTGAATTTCGAGGCGTTTCCACAGCTCCTGAAAACGGACCACCGTCTGATCGCACTGTTCCTGCGGAGTAATTCCATTTGCCTCTGCCGCCTGCTGCACCTTCTGTCCGTGCTCATCCGTCCCGGTCAGGAACCAGGTCGGCACATCAAGCAGACGGTGATAACTCGCCAGCACATCGGCCAGAATCGTGGTGTACGAATGGCCGATATGCGGCTTGTCGTTCACATAATAAATCGGCGTGGTTACATAATATTTAGATGGTTTTTCGCTCATGGGACTTCTCTTCTTAAAAAATTAAAACGGACGGGCGATGATAGGCAGAATACCGGAAGATACAAGCGGAACTTAGAAGTCAACCTGTGAATTTCAGTTCCAGCCCTCTTTTCCGCCTCAGGCCCTCCGGACTCCGGCACCTCTCATCCCCTCCTGCCGCAAACAAAAATTTGAAAAAGAGCGGAAAGACCCTTCGGGTCTTCAGCGAAAACTGACGAACAGCACGAATCCAAAGAACAGGACGCGTCCATATACCCCCTGCTTCCCTCTGACTCCGTGTTGGCTTCTGTTTTGTTCAGCCCGGGGACTTCTGCTTACCGGACGACTGAACTGCAGAGCTTTTCGTTGAGCCGCTTTTCAAGCACCGGACAAAACAGCTCCCAGTCCTCCGTTTCATTCAACCTATCGAGCGCGATTGTGCGCTGTTTGGGTTTCTCCACCCGTTCCTGATAATCGAAGAGTCCGCCGGCACTGTTGTGTTTTCTGCATTTCATAAGTATAGGTTCATCTTTGTATCAAACCTGCAGCGGAAGTTTTTAGATGCGCCCCGCAATCTGTCATTCTTAATAAGCCTATTCCCTCTTCAATGAAATATGCATTAGATGTTGCGATTTCTCACATTTCAGAGTTGCCTGCAGAATTCCCGACGCTATCCTAGACCGCATTAGTACTAATTGAGATCCAACCAAGTAATATAAGGAGAACACCATGAACGTTGATCAGCACCTGAAAGTGGCCACGTGGCACATCGAACAGGCGCGTCTTCACGCCACCGTTGAAGAAGGCCACAAATGCGGCTGCCCGCTGAACGATGACTATGCGAAAATCATCGAACAGGTTGAGTCCGGCAACATTGTCGACGAAGGTCACTAAGCCGAACCGCTCAATCTGAGCCTGAAGAACCGCCCATTGCCAGGCGGTTCTTTTTTGTATCCCGAAGCATTCAGCCTGCTCCGTAAACCTCAACCCGTTACTCTCCACAGAATCCGCCCTTCCGAACCCCTCTTCCAGTCCCGGAAACCATCGACGACACAGCTCCGGTTTCCATCCGCAGCAACAGATACTCATGCTACGCCGCTGAACTCATGCTGCGATGTACATTAATGACCCGCACAATCTGCAGAACATTTTTTTATGCAAATACACTTGTCTTAAGTGCGTTTATAATTAGTTTACGATGCCTATTTTCTGAAAAAATACAGAAAAAGGGATAAATACAGATTATTTTACCCGAATGAGCCGCCCGACAGACAATCACGCTGCCGGGCGGCTCATTCGGGTTTTTGTGCATTTTGCAAATGCACCTTTAACAGAAAAACAACCAGAAAAGGAAAAACAGGACAGACCATGAAATACGCAGTATTCGTTACATCGTTATTAACAGCTCTGATAGCTCATGACGCTCAATCGGCCGCAATTGAAGTTTCCGGCGTGCAGACGTATGTCGGAGGGACAACCGACGTTACCGGAAGTGGTAGCACAGGTAATTTTTCTCTTGGAACCGGAGTGGGCAGCTATGCCGTCTTTGATATGCAGATAGACGGAAGCGATTATGCAGACCTGCGGGTCAGCTATATTGCTGACGACGGGGGGATCGGCTCAAATGTAATGATTGCACAGACCTCTAACAGTCAGAACCTTAAGGATACCGGAACTGTTTCCATCCTGTTTAATATCGGAAACAGCTCCGGAGGTGGCGGAACCTTTCAGTTCGACTGGTTTACAGCCGGATCATTTGTCAACGGTGTAGAACAGTCCGGCAGCTCTCTGCTGACCGATTCCATTCTCTACACCACATTCGACATCGACTACGAACAGTATGTTGCGACCGATTCCAGCCAGCTGAATTATTACGCACTGGATGACGACACCATACTGACCGCTGACCTCAATGAAACGACTGGTATGCTCAACATCAAGGACAATGATGCAAATTCGACCTTTGATAACCCGGAAACAGCAGCCCAGTTCATGACCACAGGTACCGCTTCCCATCAGTTTGAAATGGGCAAACAATTCGAAGACGGAAACGCACTGTTTATGTTCGAATTCAGGGATCCCAGTGAAGTTCTCGCGGAAACAGGCTTTAATCCGGTTCAGGTCAGCATCCCGGAACCCTCTTCCGTCACGCTGTCCGCTCTGACCCTTGTCGCGGCCTTTGGATTACGCCGTATTTTCCGAATTTAATCTGCGAATATACGCAGGCAGAGGCGGGAGGCGTGTCCTTCCGCTTTTTTATTTCTTCATCTCAAGCATGCTTTTCAGGTAGAGCGATCCGGTCACCACGACGAGACGGTCGGCTTCTGATGCCCACCTTTTCGCGGAAGACCAGGCGTCGGCGACGGACCGGGCCTCGGCATCAATACCCGCCACACCGCACTGCAGCGACGCCTGCTCAGCGGTTGTACCGCGTGGGGCATCAATGCCCACCGTCCAGGCTTTCGCAATCAGCGGCTTCAGCGCCCTCAGAAACTCCACGGAATCCTTGTCGTCGAGAAATCCGAAAATGAACCCGATCTGCTTTTTCGGGTAGAGTTCCTTCAAAGTTTTGGTCAATGCCCGGCCGGCCGATGGATTATGCGCACCATCGAGAATCATCAGCGGCTCTTTTTCCAGCGTCTGAAACCGTGCGCCCCACTGTACCGATTCCAGCCCCTTTTTAAACGCAAGCCCGCAACCGACGATGTCTGAAAAAATTTCAAGAGCCGCAACGGCCACCCCCGCATTTTCGCGCTGACATTCTCCAAGCAGAGGCAAATTTACCGGCGGCAGATTCTGAGAATGCGTCTCAATCTTCAGTTTCTGCGGAGCAGCGATCCGGCTGACCGCCACGGCCTCAGCACTTGCGAGGATCGGAACACCGGCTTTTTTCAGCACAGCCATGGCCGCATCGCACTGCGGCGCGGAAACCACCGGTCGTCCCGACTTGATGATGCCCGCCTTTTCCGCAGCAATCTCTTCGACGGAATTTCCGAGAAAATGGGTGTGGTCAATGTCGATATGCGTGATAACCGAGATCAGCGGAATTACCACATTCGTCGCATCCCAGCGACCTCCCATACCCGTTTCAATGATGGCGATATCAACCTTTTCATCCGCGAAATACTGAAAAGCAATCGCCGTGGAAATTTCAAAAAATGTAGCACCGCGCAGGCCGGTAGACACCTCCACTTCATCCGCCGTTTTTTCCAGCGTCTGGATATAAGCGTTGAGTTTTTCCTCCGCAATCTCTACTCCATTAACACGAAAACGCTCTGAAAAACGGATCAGGTGCGGAGAGGTGTAAAGACCGGTTTTAAATCCCGACGCACGCAGAACGGATTCAATCATCGCACAGACGGAGCCTTTTCCATTGGTCCCGGCCACATGAATAACCGCCAGTTTCTGATGGGGATTTTCCAGCGCCTCCAGCAATGCAGTAATAACTTCAAGGCCGGGCTTAATGCCGGCCGTTGTGCGTTTGAACAGTTTTTCGTACTGGCCGCTCATCGTAAATGCCCCGCAGACCTTAAAAAAACGGAAATCTAAATGCTGAAATCGACAATGAGCGGCGTTGCCGCATTAGTTGTCACAAAGATAGTCAAGAATCAGAATCATCTGCTCGCGGAGCTCACTGCGGGGAATCACTCTGTCGATCAGGCCGTGATCCTGCAGAAATTCCGAACGCTGGAATCCTTCCGGCAGATCCTGCTGCGTGGTCTCTTTAATCACGCGCGGCCCGGCAAATCCGATCAGCGCCTCCGGCTCGGCCACAATCAGGTCGCCCAGTGTGGCAAATGAAGCCATCACCCCCGCCATGGTTGGATGGGTCAGAATCGGAATAAACGGAAGACCGGCACTCGCATGACGGGCCAGCGCGGCAGAAGTTTTCGCCATCTGCATCAAACTCAGCAATCCTTCATACATGCGGGCACCACCGGATGCACAGACGAGCAGCACCGGCCGCCCTTCTTTGGTAGAACGTTCGATCAGATAGGTGATCCGCTCACCGACCACACTGCCCATGGAAGCTCCGAGAAAGGAAAAATCCATTACCCCAAGACCGATCTCCCGGCCGTTCAGTGTGCAGCCGCCCACCGTAACAGCGTCATCCCAGCCCGTTTTTTTCTGATTGGCTTCCAGTTTCTCGATATAGGACTGTTTACCGGTAAATCCGAGCGTATCCACCGATTTAATGCCGGCAGCCCATTCTGTGAAGCTACCCTCATCCGACAGCAAATCAATACGCGCCTTACGCGGAAGGGTGAAATGATGACCGCATTTAATACAGACTTCCAGGTTTGCCGAGACCTCTTCCTTATAAACAATTTCCGAGCAGGATGGACATTTCATCCAGAGCCCATCCGGCACATCGCGTTTTTTCACGGTGATGGTGGAATAGTTTTTCTTACTGCCGCCAAACAAAGCCATTATCAGATCCTCTCGTTATCCGCGCGCCACCGTCAGCACATGTACTGACGCTGCCCCACCCTTTTTCAGGGCTTTTGCGCATGCATTCACGGTCGCCCCCGTGGTCATCACATCGTCAACCAGCAGAATGCGATTTCCTGCCGGCCGTTGCTCTCTCCTAGTCTCAAAAGCGTTCTTGACGTTACTAAGCCGCTGAGGGGCTGTCAAATTTGTTTGCGTAGCCGTCGGCCGAATTCGGCGCAGTATTCCGGACATCAATTTCACCTTCATCCGTTTTGCCAGTGCCCGGGCCAGCTCGGCCGACTGATTATAACCCCGCTCCCGCCGACGGACATGAAACAGCGGAACCGGCACCACACCATCCACCTCCAACCCTGGAAACTCGGCCTGCAGGCAGTTAAACAGGATCTGCGCCAAATCGGGAACCAGATGTAGCGCGTGTTCATATTTGAGCTGGCGCAGTGCCTCGCCAACCACCCCTTCGTAACGCACCGCCGAACGCGCCGCATCGAAAGCAGGTTTTTCCGCCGAGCAGGAATAGCAGATAAAACCGTGTTCCACAGAACCGGCAACGGGATCCCCGCACAGGGCGCAGAACGGAGGCTCAACCATGGAAGCGGCGGACCAGCAGTCCCAGCAGATAAACCGGAAGGTCGAAGGAGCAGAAACCCCGCAACCGATACAGTTACGGGGATACAGCATATCCAGCCAGCCGGTCATATCCCTAATTATTCGGAGAGAATGGGATTCGGAATAATATGCGTCGGAATCATGACCGGCACATCCACATCCTTAACCCAGTAAATATTACCTTTGAGCAGCACCGGATAATTCAGAAACTTCTCCATCTGATTGATGTCCCCCCGAATCAGACAAATCGTTTCCTCGAAGGTGTCCGTTTTGAGCACCAGTTTATACAGTCCGGGATTTGCCCGACGGATAATGCCCGGATACTCGTCGGCCTCACCCTGTTTCCGCGCTTTGTCGAGCGACATCAGAAACGCCGGAGTCTCCGCCTTCGCCGGCGCTTCCGCCACTTCCTCTTTCAGCTCCTCCTGCACTTCCGGCTCCGGCTCTGGTTTCGGCTCCGGTTCCGCAGTCGCAACAGACTTCGGTTTTGGCGGCTGAATGATTTCGGAATAATCGGAACTGATCCAGACCCGGGTGCCTTTCGGCGGCGCAATTTTCACCCATCCATTAAACTCTCCGCGAACATCAACGAGCTCATCCCGCAGCACAATCGTCACGACATTATAGTTCTGACTCGGACCGGACCGCACATTCAGCTTTTTGGGAAGCACCTTTCCGTTATCCACATACTCCCCGAAAACCCAGAAATTGAGATTGCTCGGAGCCTGCACCGCATACCAGCCGTTGGTATGGTCGATATAAAGCAGTTCCTCGCCACGCATTGCCCGGTCAAGCAGCTCGCCCTCAAGACCGGGCTGAGCACGGATACTGACTCGATCCCCCGTCACTTTGACACGCGGATAGACATTCGACTGAGCAAATGCGGTGCCGGCGGCGACCGCGAGAAATAGCATTAAAATTTTCATTATTTCCACCCCTTGGAAGTTTAAAGCGCAAACAGGGTGCGCGCGTTTTCTGCCGTTAATTCAGCCACGGATTCTAACGGAATCCCTTTCAGTTCCGCAAGTTTTTCAGCAGTGTGAACCACATAGGCCGGTTCACAGCGATTCCCCCGCATCGGCACCGGCGCCAGATACGGCGAATCTGTTTCAATCAGCAGCCGGTCATCCGGCACATACTGCACCATTTCACGCAATGCACCCGCATTATTAAACGTCAGAATTCCACTGAAACTGATATAGAGCCCCAGATCCAGCACGGCCCGGGCGAATTTTTCATCGCGCGTAAAACAGTGCAGCACACCACGGCACAGCTCATCGCCCTTCCAGGCCTCGGAAAAATCCCGCAGCAGGCTGATGGTATCCTCGTCAGCATCACGCGAATGCACCACCACCGGCTTTTCAAATTCAACGGCCAACGCCAGATTTTCATTGAACAGCTTTTTCTGTTCTGCCGCCGTATCGGCCGTGTAATAATAATCCAGCCCCGTTTCACCGACCGCCTTCACCATCGGGTCTTCCAGCAATTCGCGGAGGCTGGAAAAATCGAGTTCGTGGGTCGCCTCGTCGCGGTCGTAACCGGCACAGCCGAAAATCCGGCCGGGATATTCGCCGGCCAGGCGGGCGGAACGCGCATTGGCCTCAGCACTTCCGCCGATGGCAATCATTTCGTGCACTCCCGCTTCTTTTGCGGCAGCCAGAATTTCTTCAAGCGTGCCGTCTTTATCAAAACAGTCAAAATGTACATGTGAATCAATAAACATAATGCGCGGCAGTAAAGCGGAACCGGCGGGCGGCCTGCGAGAATTATTCCCCGGAATCAGCCTACTTTTATTTGCGGGGAGAATCTCCACGACAAGAAACTTTGACAGCCATAGGAAGAATATGCGTATCTTTACCCTCATATTTCAAAAATAACTTTTGCGTTTTACGCAATTTGTTCCACCTGAAAATCGCCAGTTTACAGCCAAGGAGCAGATGCGTTGGGACGCGCCCACTCGGGCGCGGCTTCGGCATAATTCTTGGCGGGTGTCTGGCGATACCTCAGGTGGAGTGTGTTTGGGGTCGCGCCTCTTCTCTTGGGGAGGTGCATAATCAGTAGAGAGGAATCGTCATGAAAGTGGGTCTTCGTTATTTTTTTTATGCTCACCACGCTATCGGCATTTGCCACCCCGCCTACTCCACCGTTGCCGGGTGGAGGGGGAGATGGTTCCGGCGGGGACGGGGAAGCGGTGCCGCCCTCGCCGCCGGAGCTACGGTTTAAAACCGGCGTTGATTTCGGAACACATGCTGAACTGTTCGAACGGGATCATCTCCTCTACGACCCGTGGCGCATTAGGGAGGATCGTATGGCGGTTACCGGGGAAACGTATTTTGCATGGACTGATCATACGGCGAGCAATGTGAACCACCGCTTCTACATTTTCAACAGTCTGCTCAACGATACGGACGGGGATGGTTTTACGGATTTGCGCGAGACGATGTTCGAGGGCACCAGCCCCACCAATTTTAACCATGTGGATGTGGACAACGACGGCATGCACGACTGGAATGAACGCCTATTTTTTGGTTCCCTCGATGAGGGAGCCGAGGGTGATTTCGATGAAGACGGGCTGGAAAATGCCGAGGAAATGGAATACCGAACCTCCGGCTATGGCGCCCCACGGGTCGTTATCTATTCCGATCCCGCCAATCCGGATACGGACGGCGACGGGATGGATGACTATTATGAAACCGTCACCGAATCCTGGCTCGATCCCACCGATCCGCGCGATGCGGACTGGGACCGGGACCGCGACGGCCTGAGCAACCTTGAGGAATATCACCTCGGAACAGATCTTCGGGAAGAGGACACGGATGGGGACGGTTTTTCAGATTATGAAGAACACCACTTCGGCCTTGATCCGCTTAACGCATGGCCCTCGGAACGGACTGTGGATTCGGACGGCGACGGCATGCCCAACGGGTACGAACTCGAAAACTACCTGAATGCGTTCGATGCTTCCGATAAATTCGAAGACATGGATAATGATGGCCTTTCAAACTTTTACGAGTATGAAAACGATCTGCTTGCCGGAAACTGGGACACCGACGCAGACGGTTTTTCCGACGGCATTGAGGTGGACTGGGGCACCGACCCCAAGGTCTGGGATGATCCTGAATCCGATGACGATGAAGATGTCTTGAACCTGAGAGCAGAGTATCAGTTCGGCACCAACCCCGGGATGGCCGACTCCGACGGAGACGGAATATCGGATGGAACGGAAGCCGGCCAGGGTTCCAACCCCGCCGACGGTTCCGACAGCGGCGAAGAACCCGAGGTCGACGATACCACGCAGCTCAAACTCACTGTGGGAGACCATTCCACCAGTGAGTCCGAAATCTATGAAATGACGGTATCCGGAGAACGCACCATCCGGCTCAACTCCGGCACCTACGGCGAAGTGGTCAGTGAAACCTTCACGTTCAAACGGGGCGAAACCTATACGGTTACGATCCGGCATATCGGTACCTCGCCCGAACAGCTCGAAAAATACAACAAACCCGACTTCGACTACACCGCACTTGTTAGTTTTGAGAATGGCTGGGTTCTTGATGATACGGAGGGTATTTTGCGGGTGCGCAGCAACTATGGCTCCGACTCTTTCCGTGCCGCGGGTAAACAGGCCAAAGTACACGCAGTGAAACTTAAGCTTGAAATGCAAAACCGCGATGACGGGTGGGTATCCTCCGGTCAGAAGGCTGTAGAAGTCATGGTCGGCGAAACATTCGGGTTCCGAGCCACAGTAAAACCTGAAGCCATTGCAGCCGATAACCCTGTCAGTTGGTCAGGACAGGCCACCGGTGCCGGAGATGAAGTGGATGTGAGTTTTGACAGTCCTTCCCCAAGTTACCAAGACCCCCATTCCGTGGTGGCAACGCTGGCCGGACATTCGGTTACCAGTAAGGTGGCCGTGGCCGCAGATATAAAGCGGGCATACAGTGCTGCGCAGGAAAATTATTCTCCAAGCAGTCTGTCGGACTTATCTATTTTAGATTTAAGGCACCTACGATAGACTGGTTTAGTCTTAACGGATTAGACTTATGGCTACTCGACTCAAAAACCTCGACCGCAATACCCCGATGCTTTTACCGCCGGATCTTCGCGACTGGATTCCTCAGAACCACATCGTTCATTTTCTGATTGATGCCGTGGAACGGCTTCCGAGCGAAAACTTCCACGTCAACCGGCGGGGAACCGGCGACGAGCAGTATCCACCGCGCATGATGCTGACCCTGCTCATCTATTGCTACGCTACAGGCCGCTTCTCCTCGCGCGTGATTGAGGAGGCATCCTGGTCGGATGTCATCGTTCGTTATATCTGCGGGGGCGACCTGCATCCCGATCACGACACCATCTGCACGTTCCGCCGTACGAATCGCGAGCTGTTCGAAAAGGCTTTCGTGCAGGTGTTGCTTATGGCGCAGGAGACCGCCGGGCTCAAGAAGGTCGGCACCGTGAGCATCGACGGCACCAAAATCAAGGCCAATGCCAGCAGGCACTCCGCCGTCAGCTATAAATACGCAGGCGAGCAGATCGAACTGCTGCGCCGGGAGGTTGAGCAACTCACGGCCAAAGCCGAACAAATCGACAACGTTCCGCTCGACGACGGGCTGAGCATTCCAGACGAAATCGTCCGGCGCGAAGACCGAATCAAGAGCTTGGAGCAAGCCCGCTCCATCATCGAGGAGCGTTACAAAGAAGAACACCTGCAGAAACAAGCGGACTACGAAAAGAAGAAATCCAGGCGCGACGACCAACGTAGAAATGGACGCAAACCGCGCGGCAAGGAGCCCCAGCCTCCATCGGAAACGCCGCCCGACCACAAGCAGTACAACTTCACCGATCCCGAAAGCCGGATCATGAAAGCCGGGAACGGAAACCACTTCGAGCAGGCCTATAACGCACAGGCCGCAGTCGATACCGAAACCTATCTGATCGTCGGCCAGCTCGTCACCGACGCACCCAACGACAAGCAGCAACTCAACCCCGTGCTCGAAAGCATCCCTGCCGAGGTTGCCGATCCGGAAAACGTTCTTGCCGATACCGGCTACTACAGCGAAGACGCCGTCAGGAAAGCGGAGGCCAACGCTGGTCCGAGCGTTTATTGCGCCATGGCCAAAAGTGGACACCACGTCAGCGTCGCCGATCTTGAAAAACAATCCATCGCCCTTGCGCCGCCGCCGGACGCATCCGCAAAGGAGCAGATGGCCCACCGCCTCAATACGCCCGAAGGCAAAGCACTCTATAAAAAACGTAAGCAGACCGTGGAGCCCGTCTTCGGGATCATCAAGGAAGTCCTCGGCTTCCGCCGGTTCTCTATGCGAGGGAAAGAGAAGGCCGAAACCGAATGGAGCCTCGTCTGCCTCAGCTACAATCTAAAGAAAATCTTCACCCTATCGGGAAGGTGCGCCCCGGAACGACCGCTCCGAACCGCAAAACAGCACGCCAAGGCCTTGGCGCGACCTATTCTCGCGTTTTCCCGGGTTAAATCCTGCATCGAGATGAATTATTTGGCTTCAGCAGAAAAGTCTTTCGTAGTTTTGCAGTCAGGCAGTGTTTTAACTCCGACAGGCTGCTAGCCAAATTGATGTTCGGACTTATGAGCTGAAGACCCCCCTCTATACGTGGTTCGGTTTTTTTATTCCTGGGGGAGGAGGCTTACTCAGGTATGAACAGATTGGCGTCGCTACTTGGCAGTATGAGGCAAGTAGGGATGGAAACAATCAACCAACGGGAATAACCCGCCACACCGAATGGGAACCGCCTCTGAAACATGGTTTGCAGTATACCATCACCAACTCGCTGGGAAGTGCCAGCTATGATCGGGAAACGGTAGATCTCCACTGCCAACAATATCTTGATGTGCGCGAGGAAAAACTGGACCTCATCAATACCCTGCATGCCGATGCCAACACCCTGCTGGGGGAAAATGCCGCGATGCGGATCGACCTTCCCCAACAATATCCAAATTATAATTCGACGCTCACCGAGGTGTTCGGACTGTTTGATGATCGCGCCGAGGTGTTCAACGAACGTGAGCACCTGCAGACGGCAAAAGATATACTGGACCTGAAAAGTAAATATGTGGATACGCCCAAAGAAATCATCCAGACGATTGGGACGGGGTTCAGCCCCCAGCGGATTGCCATGATGGTCTACGGTTCGGTCGTGACTGCGGCGATCTATGAACAGGGCATGGCCGAGACCGCTCTTCAGATTCAGCAGTACGATGGCCAGATTAATGCAAAACTCTCCAGCATTTCAGGTGCTATCCAAGGGTTGAACCAAATGCGCCAGAATGATTTGCTGGCCTACGGCTACAAAGCCGAAGCTGCCGGGCACGATAAGTTGCTCGACGAACTGCATACCGAACTCACCACCAAGGAAGGGCTGCCTGAGTCAAGGGGTCAGGTCTGCACTTTGCACACTTTTTCAAGCCTCTTCATCGCATGCTGTATCTGAGAATCCGCTTTTGAGCGCATGATAAATCTCCGAAGCCCCATGTTCACTGCACTATAATCGCGGTATCCACATTTACCGGCAATCTCTTTCAAGGTCATCCCAGCAAATCTCTGCGCTCCCCAATAAACCAAAAAACGCCCCCACTCACCTCGAGCCTGCTGCTCCTCCCAGCTCTTTCCGCAGATCTGCTCCACCTCCGAAATCACCCGTTCCCAGGAAACCCGTTGGCGTAACTCTCTGTTGCCGGCAATATCCCGGTCTGTTGCTGTACATATTGATTTGATCTGCTCCAGAAACGCTTCACTTCCAATAGCCAAGCGGTTCTTGAGTTGATTCTCAAACCGCTCTTCATGTCCGTGGAGTCAAGGGGTCAGGTCTGCACTTTGCACACTTTTTCAAGCCTCTTCATCGCATGCTGTATCTGAGAATCCGCTTTTGAGCGCATGATAAATCTCCGAAGCCCCATGTTCACTGCACTATAATCGCGGTATCCACATTTACCGGCAATCTCTTTCAAGGTCATCCCAGCAAATCTCTGCGCTCCCCAATAAACCAAAAAACGCCCCCACTCACCTCGAGCCTGCTGCTCCTCCCAGCTCTTTCCGCAGATCTGCTCCACCTCCGAAATCACCCGTTCCCAGGAAACCCGTTGGCGTAACTCTCTGTTGCCGGCAATATCCCGGTCTGTTGCTGTACATATTGATTTGATCTGCTCCAGAAACGCTTCACTTCCAATAGCCAAGCGGTTCTTGAGTTGATTCTCAAACCGCTCTTCATGTCCGTGCGCGACACGCGCCTCCGCTAAACGAAGATATTCTGCACGAGCACCCCGACTGGAAACGCGGTCAAGAATCTCAGAGATATTCAACCATTCCGGAACCTTTCGTCGAATACCCACGTAATACGCATACGAACTCCATCGAAATCCCCTCAAGGCATCCAACCGCCGCTGCGCCTCTTCCTCAGACGGCTTAACCCAGCCCGCCCCCTCAGCTTGCTTTCTCAATTTATCCAAACTCAACGCCTTTATGCGCACTGGATTTAAATGGACATACAAACTCAACTCCACCAACCAGCTTTCAGTGGAGTCCACAAGCTCACTTCTAAAACGCCCCTGAAACAAAGGACCGACTCGATGGTACTTCGCATTAAACCACATGCTGTATGAAACTTTTATCCACTGCAAAGCACGACTCAAATTGGCATCCGGCGTACAAACGATCAGGTGGAAATGATTATCCATCAAAACATAAGCATATATCTGCAACCGAAAGCGTTCCTGAGCCGAAGCCAGAATATCCAAAAAATGGTACCGGTCCTTATCGCACTTAAAAATCACGCACCGATCAATTCCACGGCTCATCACATGATACGTGCCCCCCTCTATATCAACTCTCAAAGGTCTCGCCATAACGAAAGAAACCTACGCGCAATCACAAACATGTCAACAAAATGTTATATGTGCAGATCTGACCCCCTACACAAAAAGGTTTTCACTTTAGGACGTCGCAATTGCCAAATGGAGAAAATCCCAAAAAGCAGGCCCAATGGTATGAACAAAAGAAGAAAATAAGACCTTTTTACACAGAGGTGATAAGGATGCTTATTTTTAATTTTATTGCTTAAGCGAAACAGAAGCACTGCTCCCAATATAGCCGTTAACGAAGTGAAGCTCACACAAGCAGCTACTGGCACTCTTGACCATTCGGGAACTTGATCAATTTCAAGGACAAGACGTGCCAATCCAGCAATACCAATTGCGAAACCAAGTAGGGACAGCCCTTTATACCATCGCAAAACACTTTCGATTTTTGATTCCATAACTCCCCCCAAAAAAAACAAAGCAGTATTACCAGATTGGTATGACGATAGTATTGTCTCGGAGAACTCCCCCTCCCGCTTCAGCAGCAATGCTAAACTCTGTCTCCTGTGTCTCAATATTTTGAGTCACACCACCTATAACATGAGCTTTTGCATACCAATCTGAAACACCCCGTTGATCTCGGACCCCTCCTTCAGAAGAAGAAATTGCTCCGGCACCCTTGGCAATCCAGTCCAACAACGTACTGTCGATTCCACCACCAATACCAATGCCACCAGCAAAACGGATATACAAGCCACCATCACCAGCATTATCCCAAATGATTCCGACATCGATTTCACCAGCAAGCACAAGCATCGCCGATATGCTGGCAATAGAAAACTTGCGAGACTCCGTCTCACAGAGCCCCATCGGATCAATCTTGTTTACAGGATCATTTCCGCAGAAGACATATAGATTGAGGCCCCCACTAATCCCGATGGGGTCTTTAGAGAGCCATCTGCCGGAGGTGGGATCGTAATCGCGGGCGCCGAAGCGGACGAGGCCGGTGACGGAGTCGGTCTGGCCGCCCTGAAATCCGAAGGGCTGGAAGCCGGGGTGGGTGTCGCGCGTGACGCGCCCGAAGCTGTCATAGTCAATGCGCTGGGCGACGGTGCCGTCGGTTGTATTGACGACCAGCCGCACCGATCCGACTGGGTCGGTTATCAGCCGATAGGTTGTTCCATTCTTCATCATCAGTTCCGGCACATTTGCTTTTGCGCCATAAATAAAAGTAGCTAAGACATTACCATCCCCGTCGAGTTCCGCAACCGGATTGAGCGCGTCTTTGTAGACCCAGCGTTGTGTAACTTCACCGTCAACCTTGCGCCCGATGCGGCGATTCAGCGCGTCGGTTTCGTATTCGACGGAGGTGCCGTCGGGCAGATCGACCTGCAGCAGTTCGCCGAAGGGGCCATATTTAAATTCGGTGACGCCGACTGCATTGGAGGATGAAACCAGCGTGCCGTTGGCATCGTAGGTGTATGCGGTGCCGCCATAGCGGGTCATGCGGTCCTGTGCATCGACTTCGCCGGTTGCGGTGACTCCGTCCACAACGGCTTCAAGACGGTTTCCGTTGGCGTCGTACCGATAGGCTTCGGTAGAGACCCCGTCCGTCAGGACGTTGGTGAGCTGTCCGACGGCATCATACTGATAGTCGATCACCTGCACGGTTCCGCCGATCGTTTCGGTTTTGCAGGCGATGCGGCCCAGGGCGTCGCGCTGACAGGCGGCGGTGTAGAGCTGCGCTGAACCGGAGGAGGCCGTGTAGTTCGTCGTTTCACCGAAGAGGTTGAGCTCGATAGAATCACTGACGGTGCCGCAGGACGAACCGGTCAGGTCGCCGCTGTCGGGATGGCGGGTATAGTCGAGCGCGCCGGCTCGGGTGAGCAGTCCGTCGAGGTCGTATTCATAGTCGGCCAGCAGCTCGCCGTTGAGGGTCAGGCCGGACAGTTCCCAGTAGTCGTTGTAGTCCAGCCCCAGCTGTGCGTTGACTGCGCCGCTGAGTGTGACGTTGGTGAGCACCGATCAATTCCACGGCTCATCACATGATACGTGCCCCCTCTATATCAACTCTCAAAGGTCTCGCCATAACGAAAGAAACCTACTCGCAATCACAAACATGTCAACAAAATGTTATATGTGCAGATCTGACCCCTTACCCCCAACAAAATGTTATATGTGCAGATCTGACCCCTTACCCCCAATTCCACGGCTCATCACATGATACGTGCCCCCCTCTATATCAACTCTCAAAGGTCTCGCCATAACGAAAGAAACCTACTCGCAATCACAAACATGTCAACAAAATGTTATATGTGCAGATCTGACCCCTTACCCCGACCCCTTACCCCGCGGCTCGCCGGAGCAGCCCACGGAACCCCCGAGGGCACACCTCTTAATTTAAAGGGAAAATGACCGAGGCGCCATCAACTTCAGGCATAAGGTCCTGTCTCAATAATATCCAAAATACGGAATCGACATTTGTACATTAATCCGTACCATTTTGAGTACACAGAAGGAGTAAACTCATGCAAAGATTGATTCTAGATCAAGATATTAAACCAATGTCTGAATTCAGAGCACATACTGCGGCCTGCATCCAGCAAGTTCAGAGATCAAAGCGTCCTGTGGTGATTACACAACACGGTAAAAGTGCTGCTGTTTTGATTGATGTTTCAGAATTTGAAGCCATGTCCCAACGGTTGGAGGTTTTGGAAGACATTGCACTGGGAGAATCCATGATTGATGAAGGAAAAGGGATTCCACACAGCAAAGCCAAAGAAATGGTTTTGAAGAGAATTTCCAGATGAAGATTCAGTGGTCTCCCCTCTCAATTGATCGTATCAGCGAAATTTCAGAATACATTGCCCAAGACAGTCCAAATGCGGCAGAGCGTTGGGTACGCTCGATTTTTGACCGAGTTGAACAGGTCAAAGATTTTTCTGAAAGTGGACAGCCGGTTCCAGAAACAAACAGAAAAGATATTCAACAGTTGATCATTTCCAATTACCGCATCATTTATCGAGTGGAACCCAAAATGGTTTCAATTCTGACTGTCAGACATTGCCGCCAGATTCTTCCGGATGAAGACATTGACAATACATAAAAGTAAAATCTGACAGAACCAGTGGGTGGAGCCTACGGTGGCCGACGCCTGTTGAGTCAGCCAAGTTTATGTTCACCGGCGGCTCACCTATAACGTTCGAAGGAAAATGAAAAGCATATTGATTATCATTGCGTCAGTGACCCTTTTTGGTTGTTCCCAGAGGAAAGTGTCAGTCCTATGATTTCGTCATTTTCTCAAACCCAAAGTTGCCGGTCGAGCGTGCGGTACTGGATCGCTTCGGCGATGTGGTTGGGCTGAATGGATTCAGATGCGGCCAAGTCGGCAATGGTGCGGGCGACTTTTAAAATCCGGTCGTAAGCGCGGGCGCTGAAGTTGAGGTCGCTCATGGCCGTTTTCAGGATCTGCTCTGCATCGGATTCCATTTTACAGGTCTGATGCAGTGTTTTGCTGCGCATGTTGGCATTGCAGTGTGTGCCGGGCTGATCTTTGTAGCGCTCCTGCTGAATCCGTCGGGCGGCCACCACGCGCTTTCGGACTTCGAAGGAGGATTCGCCCGGTTTGAGTTTTGAAAGTTCGTCGAAGGAAATCGCGGGAACTTCAACATGAATATCAATGCGGTCCAGCAGCGGGCCGGAGATTCTGGAGCGGTAGCGCGCAATCTGGGTCGGTGAACAGCGGCACTCGCGTTTGGGATCGGTCTGATAGCCGCACGGGCACGGGTTCATGGCGGCGACGAGCATAAAGCGACAGGGATAGGTGACGCTCGCGGCAGCGCGGGCAATCGTGACCTCTCCGTCCTCGAGCGGTTGGCGCATCACTTCAAGAACGCTGCGCTGAAATTCCGGCAGCTCATCGAGAAACAGTACGCCGTTATGACCGAGACTCACGGCACCGGGCATAGGGTTGGTGCCGCCGCCGAGCAGTCCGGCATCCGAAATCGTATGATGCGGCGCGTGGAACGGCCGGGTGGCCACCAGGGCCTGATGCGATTTCAATGATCCGGAAATGGAATGAATCTTGGTGGTCTCCAGCGCCTCTTCCAGCGTCATATTCGGCAGAATGGAGGGAATGCGTTTGGCGAGCATACTCTTTCCGGTGCCCGGCGGACCGATGAGCAGAATATTGTGCGAACCGGCCACGGCCACTTCGAGAGCGCGCTTGGCCGACTCCTGCCCTTTAACATCGGAAAAATCATCTTCATAGCGACTGTTGGCCTCGAAAACCGAATCAATATCCAGGTGATACGGGCTGAGTTTAATATCCTGATTCAGAAAATCGGCAGCTTCGCGAAGGTTTCGAACAGGAAAGACTTTAATGCCGTCAACAACCGCGGCCTCTTCCGCATTCTCCGCCGGAACCATGATCGCTTTAAGACCGGCCTGTTTAGCCATCAGTGTTATCGGAAGAATACCCCGCACTTTACGGACTGCTCCGCTGAGCGCCAGTTCGCCGACAATGGCTATCCGCGGAAGCAGATCCGCCTTCATATCGTCAAGAGCGGCAATAATTCCCAATGCAATCGGAAGATCAAAACTCGGCCCTTCTTTCTTCATATCCGCCGGAGCGAGGTTGATGGTGGTACGGCCCATCGGAGGGCGGAAACCGGAATTGATGAGCGCCGTCCAGACCCGGTCGGAACTCTCTTTTACAGCCGCATCCGGCAGTCCAACAATCACGACCTTCGGTTCGCCATGCCCGGCATTCACTTCAATCTCAACCGGAAACGCATCAATACCGACCACCGCACCTGAATTCACCTGTGAAAGCATTGCTTCTCCTTCTTACAAAAACAAAATAAGAGTAAACCGATTCAGCCGGACTGATCCCAGAAAAATCACCGAATCAATATAATATTAATATTATGATCAACTTTCACATATTCATTGACTTTATAAACTGCGGGAATCCAGAATATTCCATACAAACGCATTGATTCTAACGGGAGAAAAAACATGAATGCGCACGTCCACAGCAATCCACTACGGCTGTTCTGCAGCTTCCGCCTGACGGCAGCACTTCTCATTTCCGCCTTTTCGGCAGGCGGAGTACGGGCTGAATTCAGCATGACGCTTAATCTCGATCATACGGGCGGCTCCTTATATCCGTATATTTCTTTCTTCGCCGACGGCGCAGCGGAACCGCTGACGTACCACCGGATCGAATCACCGAACGGTCTGTTCTATCGCAACACCGGAAGCCGGAATGACTACAGTTACGGCAGCCAAACCTATGCAGATGTGATTGATGAATGTACCGACGGACCATGGACCCTCACCACCAACGTCGGTGATCCCTCTGAGGAAGAATATACGTTCACCGTCAGTATATCCGGATTGAGTGCAGGAATGTTCGGCGAAACCTCCGTCACCAATCCGGCCGAATATGCCACGGTGTCGACCAATCAGCCGCTCATTGAATGGACCGGAACGTCTCTGTTTCCCGAAATCCACATTCAGGTGCATAACGGGGTACAACCGCCGGAACCCGGAAACTATTACACCGCTCCGGCCCCCTTCAACAGCTGGACGCCGCCGGCGCCGGTGCTGCCCGGCACAAACCATATTTATCTCGCCTACCAGACCAACAGCTTTGCAGGCATCACCTTCACCACGCCGATGACCGGCGGCGGATCGCCACTCACCGGCTGGAATGCATCCGCGGATGTCAGCAGTTATGACTCCACGACATTTATCGCTCCGGGCAGCTGCACAGACCCCTTCAATATTGCGGTCGAATGCCCCGGCTTCAACTGGTACACCGATGAATACGAGCCCTGGGTGGTCTCATACGACAACTTTACAGCGGGCTCCTCGTCGTTGCAGAGCACGGCCGCTGAATGGGGATATTCTTATCTGGAAGCCATCGTCCAGGGTCCCGCAGTTATCACCTTCGATTGGGCCCTGTTCGGGAGCGATGGCGATTCCTTCGAGTTTTACTCGTACGACGACGGAACCTCTTATGATGAGGATTTCTTCTATTACGAGGGCTATGATGTCTACGGCTGGGATACCCACACCGTCACCCTCTCCTCCAATGACATCTATTATCTCACCTGGTCCTTCTACAACGATGATACCAACGCCTTCTATCCGGACTCCGCCTTCCTCGACAACATCCGCTATACATATACTGGAGACAACAGCAACAGTGTCAGCCACGAAGCGGAATTCGAGGTTGAAATTCAGCGGGTCACTTCCGGCACCAACACGCACTACCTGATTTTACCGCGCCTGAACAATATCATTCCATCCTCCAGTCTCGACGAAGTGGTATCGCCCAACAACCGCTGCTCCGGCACGGAAAACTCATCGTCTTCCATTAATTTTCCCACGCTGCAGGCGGTGATCGACGAATTGCAAGACGGGCCCTGGACCATCTACTTCGACCGCAACGGGGCCACCTACGAATATGACTTCACCATAAATGTCAATTCGCTCAGCACCAATGACCTCCCGCCGGTCACCATCACGCAGCCGCTCGATGGTTCCACAGGCATCTCTACCGCTTCTGCTTTCGAATGGAGCGGGCCTTCCAGTTGGGACTCGGCCTTCATCTATGTCCGCGATGCTGAAGCCCCTGCAACCGTTGACAGCAGCTCCATTTCACCGTCTGACACAAACTGGACGGCGTCTGTCCCGCTTCCGGAAGCCACAAACAGCGTATCGATCAGCTACTCGGAATACGGTTTCTCCGGACTCTCCTTCAGCCATCCCTCCAACGGTTCCCAATCGCTCGCAAGCTGGTCTGCTTCGGTTGACCTCGGCTCACGCGGCCTCTCAGAGTTTGTCGTAGGAATCACTCCCCAGCCCGTCAGCATCCTATCCCCGGTCCTGTCCGCAGGAAACTTCGGTCTGTCGTTTATATCGCAGTCCGGCACAACCCACATTGTGGAATGGACCCCCAGCCTGACCAATACCACGTGGTATTCCGCCACCAACTTTCCCGGCGACGGCATGACCAATCTCGTGAACCTTCCAACCACCAATCCGGCAGCCTACTTCCGCGTTAAAACCCAGTAACCGGCAACCGGCCGGACAGCCCTTCAGCATATCCAGAGGCGGAAAAAATCCGCCTCTGGATTTTTTGTGCATTTTTCCAGACATTGGAACCGAACTCCCATAGGGTATCCCGCGATTATAACCCTTTAAAAAACTGATTTATATGAGCGCACAAGAACATCATAACGACGTGGAAATTGAAATTATCGCCGATGCCGAGGTACCGGATCTCCTGCCGGTGATGCCCTTGAAGAACTTTGTCCTTTTTCCCCAGATGGTGGCCCCGTTGATCATCACCACAGAGGAATCGAAAAAACTGGTTGCGGAACTCTCCACCAAAACACCGCATTTCATCACGGCACTTCAGCGGAAAGATGAGATCGATGAAGCCAAACTGACCCGGGACGATATCTACCGTGTCGGTTGCGTGGCGCGGCTGATCAAAACCCTCAACTTTCCGGACGGCTCAACGCACGTCCTGGTGGAAGGACTGTCGCGGTGTGAGATGACCGATCTGAATATGGATCAGGAATACCCCACCGCGCATTACACCATGATTCATGATGAGCTCGAGGATTCCCTCGAAGCTCAGGCTCTTGCCCGCAGCGCGGCCGAACAGTTCCAGCAGATCGTTACCATGTCGCCCAATCTGCCGGATGAACTCAGTGTTGCCATTTTCAATATGGAATCGCCCTCCCAGCTTTCCGATCTGATTGCCACCAACCTGCCGGTTCCACTCAGTGTACGCCAGAATCTGCTGGCCGAAGCCAGCCCGAATAAACGGCTCAAAACCCTGATGGAATTTCTGAACCGCGAATATCAGATTCTGAAACTGGGAAATAAAATTGAAACCAAGGTTCATGAAACCTTCACCAAAACACAGCGTGAAATCTTCCTGCGCGAACAGCTGAAAACCATCCAGAAGGAACTGGGGGAGGACGATCCCCAAGCCAGTGAAATTCTGGAACTGGAGAAGAAACTTGCAGAAGCCAAACTGCCTCCCGAAGCCAAAGAGGCCGCAGACAAAGAACTGCAGCGGCTGAAAGCCGTGCCGTCTGCCTCGCCGGAACACGGCGTAATCCGCACGTACCTTGACGTCATGGCCGAACTCCCCTGGAGTAAATCCACGGAGGATCATCTGGATATTCTGGAAGCCCGGAAAATTCTGAACAAAGACCACTACGGACTCGATAAAGTGAAGGACCGCATTCTTGAATACCTCTCGGTTCTGAAACTGAAACAGGATCTCAAAGGGCCCATTCTCTGTCTGGCCGGACCTCCGGGGGTTGGAAAAACCTCGCTTGGAAAATCTGTGGCCCGCGCTCTGGGCCGCGAATTCATCCGCATTTCGCTTGGCGGCATGCACGACGAAGCCGAAATACGCGGGCACCGCCGCACCTATATCGGTGCGATGCCCGGCCGCATTATCGAGAGTCTGCGGCGCTGCGGCTCCAACAACCCGGTTATCATGCTGGATGAAATCGACAAAGTCGGCAGCGATTTCCGCGGCGATCCCGCCTCGGCTCTGCTCGAAGTCCTCGACCCGGAACAGAACTCCACCTTCCAGGACCACTATCTCGATGTGCAGTTCGACCTTTCAAAAGTGCTGTTTATCACCACCGCCAATATGCTCGAAACCATTCCGGGCCCACTGCGCGACCGCATGGAAGTCATCCGTATTTCCGGCTACACCCTTCAGGAAAAAACCGCGATTGCCCGTCGCTATCTGGTACCGAAAGCCATCCGCGAGCACGGTCTTAAACGCGGACAGGTTAAATTCAAACCGGAAGCTCTCGAAGCAATCATCAGCGGCTACACCGCCGAAGCCGGCGTCCGAAATCTGGAGCGGCAGATCGCCAACGTCTGCCGGAAAGTTGCACGCGGCTTTGCCGAAGGAAAAAAGCGGCCGGTGGAAGTAACCCCCCGTAAACTCAAGGGATTTCTGGGACCGATCAAAATCGAAAAGGACGTGGCCGAAAACGCCGCCATGACCGGCGTTGTAACCGGCCTGGCCTGGACGCCCTACGGCGGCGATATTCTCTTTATTGAAGCCACAGCCATGCCGGGGAAAGGCGGACTCATCCTGACCGGTTCGCTCGGCGATGTGATGAAGGAATCAGCACGCGCTTCTTTGAGTTATCTCAAAGCCAATGCCCGGACCTTTAAGATTGATCCGGATGTTTTTGCCAAATCCGACCTGCATATCCATGTTCCGGCCGGTGCAACCCCCAAAGACGGACCGTCCGCCGGCGTCGCTATTTCGCTGGCGATTCTATCCATTCTGACCGATCAGCCGATCCGCCCGGATCTGGCCATGACCGGCGAAATTTCACTGCGCGGCCGTGTACTGCCGATCGGTGGTCTAAAGGAAAAAGTCCTGGCGGCTTCGCGCGCCGGCATCAAACACATCATGCTGCCGGAAAAAAATAAAATCGATCTTAACGAAATTCCGGATGATGTTAAAAATAAGCTGACATTTAAAACCGTGAAAAATATTGACCAGGCGCTGCGCTATGCGCTGAAGCTCTCAGAACAATAAATTTTAACCGCAGAGAACACAGAGTTCTCAGAGCATTTCCTCTGTGTACTTCGTGATCTCTAGCGAAGCGGGTGGTAAATGAAAAATATACTAATAGTAATTATGTGTTTAGGTCTCAGCCTGACGGGGTTTGCAGAGGAGCAGCCCTCGGCCGACCATATTCTGAGCATGGTTCAGGAAAAACTGCCTTCGCGACCGCTCAAACTGACCGGCAAACTGAAAGCCAAAGCAAAAAACGGCTTCACCAAATCCTATCCTGTAACGATGGAGCTCGACTGGCATGCCGTCCCGGCAACAGCGCATTATAAAATCGATAAGGAAGAGCTGACCATCACCTGGCAGAACGGCAAACCAAGCTATACCTTCTCGGAGCCCGGGCAAAACCCGACCTCCGAAATCATGGGCACCGGTTTCACCTGGGCGGACCTCAGCTTTTCCGTTCTCTGGTGGCCGAATTCCAGACTTATCGGCGAAGATAAAAAACTGAATCGCGATACCTACATCATTGATGTCCCAATCCCCGAAAGCGAAAATATCATGCGGCTCTGGGTGGATCAGCACATGGGTATGGTGATGGAAGCACAGACGCTGGATGCATCGGAAAATCAGCTGAGCCGACTGAAGATTAAAAGCATTAAAAAAATGGACGGCATGTGGATTGCAAAGGATCTGGAACTTTCCGATAAAATATCCGGACAGAAAACCACATTAACGGTTTCCGACCTGAAATGGATGGATGAATGAATACGACGGCCAGACTTTTCCTTTCCCTTGGGGCCATTAGCGGCGCGTTCGGCGTGATGCTCGGCGCATTCGGAGCGCACGGCCTGCAGCATAAACTGTCTGCAAAAATGATGGCCACCTGGCAGACAGGCGTGGAGTATCAGTTTTATCACACCTTTGCCCTGCTGGTTGTCGGACTGCTGGCCCTGAAATTCCAGTCCGGTGTATTAACTGCCGGTGGATGGAGCTTTCTCGCCGGAATCATCATTTTTTCCGGCAGTCTCTATACACTTTCCCTCAGCGGTATCACCAGACTCGGAGCCATCACCCCGATCGGAGGACTGTTCTTCATCGCCGGCTGGATACTGCTGGCCTGCGCAGTACTGAAAGGAGACTGAAGTGAAATTTCTGCTTTCCATGATCTCCCTCGTCAGTTTTTGCGGATGCTCAACCCTTTCCTTTAAAGATGCGGGAAAGAGTCTGACTATTGCCGCAGCCTATGAACAATCAGACGAAAAACAACAGGGCATGACGCAACGCGATTACGAAACCATGATCCGCACCAAGTCGTCACAATCCCGCCAACGTTAACCGGTCTTTCTTTTTCCGAAATCCGACTGCCCGTTTTAAATATTCAAATTATTTGAATGTTTGCTTTGACACCACCCCGGTTTTAAATATTCTGACCTCATGAATCTTTAAACAAAGGAGACCCCTGGTGAGTACGAAAAAACATTGGATCGCCCTGACCCTGTGCCTGACTGTGGCTTTTTCCATTCTGGGCTATTTTGGAATTGATATCTATCGCGAAGCCCCGCCGCTGCCGCAGCGGATTGTAAGTGCTTCCGGAGAAGAGCTGTTTACACTGGATGATCTTCAGCAGGGCCAGCTGGTCTGGCAGTCTACCGGCGGACAGCAGATGGGCTCGGTCTGGGGACACGGGGCCTATCAGGCGCCGGACTGGTCGGCCGACTGGCTGCACCGTGAAAGCATCGCCCTGCTCAATATCTGGAGTCAGCGCGAACTGGGCGTGGATTTTGCGCAGGCGGATGCCGGACAGCAGGCGGTCCTGCAGGCCCGCCTGAAGGAAGAGATGCGGCATAACGGCTATAATCCCGAAACCGGAACGCTCACCCTTTCCGACGACCGGACCGCCGCCATGCGCATCGTGGCCGCGCATTATGAATCGCTTTTCAGCGGAGACCCGGAACTGCAGGATCTCCGGGAAGCCTATGCCATGCACAATCATGCCGTTAAAGAGGTTTTCCGCCGGAAACAGCTCGCCGGATTTTTCTTCTGGACCAGCTGGGCCTGTGCCGCGGAACGTCCCGGACTATCGATCAGCTATACCAACAACTGGCCGCATGAACCGCTGATCGGGAACACCCCCACCGGCGCAAATTTTATGTGGTCCATGATCAGCATTATTTCTCTGCTGGCGGCTGTCGGCGGCCTGGTCTGGTATGAAGCATTCCGCCGTAGAAAAGAAGATGACCATTTTCCGCCGGCCCCCACCGCCGACCCGTTGAAAAAGCTGGTGATTACACCCTCCATGAAAGCCCTGTGGAAATATGCACTGGTGGTATTTGTCCTGTTCGGAGTTCAGGTGATGCTTGGCGCGCTGACCGCCCACTACACGGTTGAAGGGCAGGACTTTTTCGGCATTCCGATCGCCGAAATCCTTCCCTATGCCGTATCCCGCACCTGGCATATTCAGACCGCGATGTTCTGGATTGCCACGGCATTTCTGACAGCAGGCCTGTTCCTTGCTCCCATTATCGGCGGGCACGAACCAAAGTTCCAGCGCCTGGGTGTGAATGTCCTTTTCGTTGCACTGCTGCTCGTTGTGGCGGGTTCGCTGGCCGGCGAATGGCTGGGCGTCATGCAGACAATGGAATTGAAATATAATTTCTGGTTCGGGCACCAGGGCTATGAATATGTGGATCTCGGCCGCTTCTGGCAGATTCTGCTCTTCAGCGGTCTGCTGCTCTGGCTGATTCTGGTGCTGCGCGGACTCTGGCCGGCACTGAAAAAGAAAGACGACAACCGTCATATGGTCGCCATCTTTATTTTCGCCGCCACAGCCATCGGCCTCTTCTATGCCTCCGGTTTTTTCTACGGAGCCAAAACCCATATCTCCGTCATGGAATACTGGCGCTGGTGGGTGGTCCATCTCTGGGTGGAAGGCTTCTTCGAAGTCTTCGCCACCATTGCCATCGCAACCATCTTCTGCAAGCTCGGTCTGGTCCGTGCGGGCAGCGCCAGCCGGGCCGTACTCTACTCCAGCTGCATCTTTCTGATCGGCGGAATTCCGGGCACGTTCCACCATCTCTACTTTTCCGGTACGCCTTTCTCCGTAGTGGCCATCGGGGCCATGTTCTCGGCACTAGAAGTGGTTCCCCTGCTGCTCATTGGCCTGGAAGCCCGGGAAACCAGCAGACATATCGAAAGCGCCGAATGGATGCAGCGCTATAAATGGCCGCTGACCTTTTTCATGGGCGTTGCCTTCTGGAATTTTGTAGGGGCCGGCGTATTCGGCTTCCTGATCAATCCTCCGATCGCGCTGTATTATATGCAGGGCCTCAACACCACACCGGTCCATGCCCATGCCGCTCTGTTCGGGGTTTACGGTTTACTCAGTCTCGGCCTGGTTCTGCTCGTTATCCGCTGCATTCAGCCCGACCGGGTATGGAACGACCGCGTACTGAAACTGGCCTACTGGGGCATGAACGGCGGACTTGCACTGATGATTGCACTGAGCCTGCTGCCTATCGGCATTGCCCAGACCGTTGCCAGCGTGGATGTCGGTCTCTGGTATGCGCGCAGTGCCGATTTTCTCCAGCAGGGCTGGGTGCAGAATCTGCGCTGGCTGCGGATGATCGGCGATGTGGTGTTTATGGCCGGTGTGTCCGGCCTCCTCTTCTTCGGAGCCGGCCTGCTGCGCCCCAAACCCGAAGGGAAAAAGAATTAATCCGACAGCCGCCGGCTGATATATTCATCCGCCGGCGGAACACCGCCCGCTGTAAAAGGAGAATAAACCATGCAACTTAAACAGAATACCGATTATGCGCTGCGCATCCTGATGTATGTCGCCAGAAGTAAAGAACCCCTGGTCTCCTCCCGGGAAATCAGCGAATTTTATGATATCTCCTACAGCCACGTGGTGAAAACCGTGAACCGCCTGGGTAAATTCGGCTATCTCGAACTCAAACGCGGCCGCTACGGCGGCGGCATCAGGCTGGGAAAGAATCCTGCAGAGATCGACATTGGAACCGTAGTGCGTCAGTTCGAAACCAACCTCGATATTGTGGAGTGTTTCGACGAAGACCGAAACCAATGCACCATTGCCGGCGGATGCCGGCTTAAAGCCCTGTTCCAGGATGCCCTGGGGCCTTCTTCGATGCCCTGGAAGGAAAAACTCTGGCCGACATCATTCCGGTGCCGGCCTCCAAATAAGGATCTGATTATGAATACACTCATCAACCCGAACATCACCGTAGGCAACCTTGTTGTTCGCCATCCGCAATTACGTCAGAAACTCGAAGAACTCGGTATTGATTACTGCTGCGGCGGAAAACGCCCACTGACCGAAGCCGTAGAAGCCGCCGGACAACACTGGCCGGAAACCGAAGCGGCTCTGCTGGCCGTACTGGAGCAGCGGCCGGAAATGGATTCCACCGACTGGAGCTCCGCTCCGCTGAGCGAACTGATCGACCATATTGTGAACACCCACCATGTGTTTACAAAGGAACAGCTGCCCCGCCTCGATGGACTGCTGGAAAAAGTACAGATTGCCCACGGAGAACATCATGGCGAAATGCTCGGGAAACTCAGGCTGGCCTATACAGCCATCCGGACCGAACTTGAATCCCACCTGATGAAAGAGGAACAGATTCTGTTTCCGCTGATTAAAGCCACCGAAGCCTTTATCAACGGTTCAGCCCCCAGACCCGTATCCCATTGCGGCAGTGTAGTCAATCCGATCCGCCAGATGGAAGTCGAGCACGACGATGCCGGAGACGAACTGGCGGTAATGCGGAAACTGACCGGAAACTACACCCTCCCGGATGGAGCCTGCCCGACCTTCGAGGCGCTGTATGACGGGCTGGCCGCGCTGGAGAATGATCTTCATCAGCATATTCATCTGGAAAACAATATTCTTTTTCCAAAGGCGGTAAAACAGGAGGCCCAGGCCAACGCATGAACTCCCGGCCTGAACAGATTCTGATCAAGCGGATCTATGACCCGCCCGCCGCCGACGACGGCTGGCGGGTGCTGGTGGACCGGCTCTGGCCGCGGGGAGTCGCAAAAGAAAATGCCGAAATCGATGAATGGGCCAAAGACCTTTCCCCGAGCCCGGAACTGCGAAAATGGTATAGCCATGCCCCGAACAAATGGCCGGAATTCAGCCGGCTTTATCGAAACGAACTGAAAACGAAAAGCGAACAGCTGACGCACCTGATTGAACGCTGCCCGAAACGTACACTCACACTGCTGTATGCGGCAAAAGATACCGCACACTGTCATGCCCGTGTGTTGCAGAACGAGCTGAAGAACATCAGACAAACATAACCCCGAACAGAAAAGGAAACCTCATGAAACGGATCGGCTTAATCGGCGGACTGAGCCCGGAATCAACGGTTCATTATTATCAGATTCTCTGCCGGGAATATAACCGCCGGACCGGCGGGCTGAACTTTCCGGAAATCACCCTCGAAAGTCTGAACCTGCAGGAACTCGTTACCCGGTTTAAAAAAAATGACTGGGACGGCGTGGGGACCATCCTGCTCACCGCTCTCCAACGGCTGGAAAAAGCCGGAGCTGACGTTGCCGCCATTCTGGCAAACACCCCGCATAATGCCTATGACCGGATTCGTGCTCAATCCCCGCTGCCCATTCTGACCATTATGGATGCAACAGCCGCCGCACTGAAAAAAGATCAACGTACCAAAGTGGCCCTGCTCGGGACCAAACCCACGATGGAATTCGGTTTTTTCCAGAAAACCTTTTCCGCCGCCGGCATTGAAACGCTGGTCCCCGAAAGCAGCCAACGCACCGAGCTCGACCGCATTGTCTGGGATGAGCTGTCGCACGGAATAACCGAAGTCCCCTCCCGCGAAGCCATGAAAGCCATGATTTCAGACCTCGAAAATCAGGGGGCTGAAGCCGTCATTCTCGGCTGTACGGAACTGAGTCTGCTCATCGCGGAATCCGACAGTTCACTCCCGCTCTATGACACCACCCGGATTCATGCAGAAGCCATTCTTGAATTCGCCCTTCAGAAATAGAAAACCGATGCATATCGAAACCGTAAACACCATTCTGTATTGTGAAAACTGGAAAGAAACCGTTGCGTTTTACCGCGAAATAATCGGTCTGAAAGAAAATGCCTCCACCGACTGGATGGTCGAATTTTTAATCACGCCCCAGTCCTGCCTCAGTGTCGCAGATGCAAAACGAACAACGATACTTCCAAACCTTGGAAAAGGCATTACCCTCACGTTCAAAGTAGTCAATCTGCACGAAACCTGGCGGCTTTTAAAAAAGCGGAATATGCATGTTGACCCGATCCGCGACTGCAAAATGGGCGGGGAAGCCTTTTTTCTGCGCGATCCCGAGGGCAACCGCCTGGAATTCTGGGCTGATTCACCCTGGAGTGATCCGAAGATGGTTGCCCGGCTCTCTTCCACGCCGCCGAATTCCGTATTAATGCGCTTTGCCGAAAAGGAACTTCAACGCAAAACCGGAAACCGGCTGCTTGATATCGGCTGCGGTGCGGGATGCAACGCCGTTCCCCTGGCCAGAGCCGGGTGGAAGGTGCTCGGGATCGACCTTTCACAACCCATGCTCGCAGCGGCGCAGCGACGGGCCGGCGACGGCGGCCTGACAGAACAGCTGAAACTGAAAACCGCCCCGATGGACCGGCTGCCGGTCGAAGATGAAGGCTTCGATTTTATCGTCGCGCACGGTGTCTGGAACCTGGCCCGATCAGCAACAGAATTCCGCACGGCTGTTCACGAAGCCGCCCGCGCTGCCAAACCCGGCGCGCTCCTTTTTATCTACACCTTTTCGAGAAGCACACTGCCGCCGGAAGCGGTTCCGATCGTAGGTGAGTCGTTTATCTTCACCGGACCGTCCGGAAAACCGGCGTGCTTCCTGACGGAAGAGCAGCTGATCAAGGAACTGGCTGAGGCCGGATTTGCTCAGGAAACGCCCATCACCGAATACGACGCAATCCCCGACGGTAAACCCGCCATTCTTGAGGGCATTTTCCGGCGTCAGTAAAAACAGGGCAGAAGAACCGTCATCCGATGACATCAGTCGAGCGTGCATTCCATGACGAAATCGTCCATCAGGAATCCGGATCCGATATCTTTCTTTATCTCATCGGTAACCTCAAAACCTTTCCGCCGGTACCACTCAATGGCCGGGGTATTATTCCGATTGACCGTCAAACAGATCGCGCTTGCACCGGACTCCTCCGCACGTGCTTTACTGTACTCGAGAAAGATTCCGCCAAGACCTGATCCGCGGCATGAATCTTTAACGTAAATTTTGCTGATCATCAGCTTTCCATCAATATGATTCGGGATCAGGCTCAGGTATCCCACGGGATCATCACCGTGCAGAGCCAGATAGTATTCATAGCCGGAGTCTATCTGGGATTCGAGCGCCTCAATACTTTGAAACTGCTCCAGCATATAATCCACCTGTTCCTGACCGATTATTTCCGGGAAATGCTCATTCCATATTTCCGCAGCCAATGAGGCCAGAACATCAACCTGCTGACGGTTTGTAACCCGTTCAATCGTAATGTCCATGAGACATTCTCCGGATACCGTCTTAAGCCTCACCTCTGCAGGGGATGGCCTGTCATCACCGGCATACTGATCCGGACGATCTTCCTTTTCGGCAGAAACGTCCTCCGCAACCGCATTCAGCAGAACCGACCGTATAGTCTCCTCTTCGCTGGCATGAGCCAGCACGGTCACCTGATCTCCCCCGTGCAGATGAGTCGATCCCTTGGGAGCGATCAGCAGTTTACCCCGCGTAATCAAAGTAATCACCGCCCCGGCAGGAAGCTGAAGTTCGGCGATGGTTTTACCGACCACTCCCTGAGGGTCGGGCAGATCCACGACAATCAAATCGAAATCGCTTTTACTCATGGTAACGAGCTCCAGATTGAACAAGGGCCTGGGACGCATCGGACAGGTCAGCTTCAACCATTTTGCCAGCACCCCCAGCGTGCTTCCCTGCACTGCAATAGACAGAAGGACCGCAAAGAAAACCATGTTGAAAATATCCTGCCCGACGGCCAGTCCGGCAGCGGCGGGATAGGTGGCGAGCACGATCGGAACCGATCCGCGCAACCCGGCCCAGGCGATAAACATTTTATCCTTCCATCCCAGGCGCATACCGATCGTTCCGATTAAAACCGCCAGCGGGCGGGAGATGAACGTCAGAACCGCGAAAACAATAATTCCCTGCATCCAGATGTTCGCCCATTGGTGCGGAAACACCTGTAGTCCCAGCATGACGAACATGGCAATGTTGGCCACGGTGGAGAGCGCCGCTGAAAAGTTGGTCACCCCCTGTTTATGAACAAAGGGCCGGTTCCCCATCACATAACCGGCAACGAAAACCGCAAGCATGCCGCTGGCCTGAAGCGCATCTGCAATGCCGTAAGTCAGCAGGATCATGCCCAGCGAAAGTACATAATAATGTCCCCGGTCCTGAGGGCTCAGCCGATTAAACAGCCACAGACCTGCGCGCCCGATCGCCCACCCCACCAGCGGTGCCGCCGAAAATTTCCAGATAAATTGAACCACGGTCATCGGCAGAGCCGTATCGGACGAAGTCAGCATGCCCAAAACAGCGGCCGTGAGCAGCACGGCCATCGGGTCGTTGGCCCCGCTTTCAATTTCAGTAATTGAAGAGAGCTTTTTCGGAAGCGACTGCCGGCGGAGAATCGAAAAAATGGCCGCTGCATCGGTGGAGGAGATAATGACGGAAAGCAGAATCGACTGTTCAAACGGCCATTCGAGAAGATAGCGCAAGACCCCGAAGGTGGTGGCTGCAGTCAGAATAACGCCCCATGTAGCCAGGCCTCCGGCCGGCAGGGCCACCGCCTTAAAGTCCGATTTCCGGGTCGAGAAGCCGCCATGAAAAAGAATGAACACCAGGGCCAGGTTTGCGATCTGCTTCGTTAGACCGATGTCGTCGAAGTACCAGAGATTGAGCACATCACTGCCGCAGAGAATTCCGGCACACAGCGCAATCAGGATGACCGGGACGCTCCAGCGGTCCAGCCATACGGCGGCAAGAACAACTCCGATCAGAATCAACGATCCTATTAAATACACCGAATCCATGGTCTCCATCTCATTCTCTGATATTTTTTATTGGGCGATGCCCCTCGGACAGCGCCAACGGCGTGTAAGCGTTGTATGAATTCCCGAAAAGGGAATCTATCATATTCTGTTTGTTTTACGCTGAAAACCGGCTTCTTCCTGTAACAGATCAGCGAACCCGGCATTAGATGATTTTTCGCATCATCCCCCTCATTGCAGCCCGGTTCCGACCCATAGTGTTGCTCTCGCTCTGGATTGTCTGTAATAGAAAACTCTCAATTTTCGGAAAACAATCCGCAGGTCATCTGTCAGTTCAACTTCACACAACTACGACCACATGTGCCGTCGAACAAACCGGGGACAAACGCCCCATGCGGGATATTTCGCCCCGTTTCCTCAGGCAGCAGCCGACCGGAAAAATCTTTATACCCGACCAAGCCGCATCAAAAAGATAACGCCCTAACCCCTATCAGTAGCGCCCGTTATACCAATTACCATATCCCTCCATCAACATCTTCCGGACCGTCCGCCTTCACGGGCATACTTGTTGCATTGGGGCACTCATCATTTGGATAGCATCAATAACACGAAAGGAGATGACTATGTCCAAAAAGAAGCAGGGGCGTAAAACGCCGAAGCTGACGCTCAAGGAAAAGAAACGGCTCCAACGGGAGAAAAACGGAATTGTCGCCGGGAAGGCGGTCGCCCGTTAACGGGCACAACGTCCCTCCTTCCGCAGCCATGCGGCGGGAGGGACAGAGCCGTTTCAAGTTCAGACAGCACATCACGTGCTGAACGGGCTTAAAGAGGCGGGGAATTTCCCCGCCGTTGAAATCTCAGGATAACCCTTGGAAAAGGAGTTGATGTCATGCACACAATCAGGCCAATCCGGTCCACCGCTTCTTACTTCAATCATCCGTCCTGTACGGGTATTCCCGTGACGGTCCGGTTCCGGCATATGCACGGGTCACAACACATGCTTACTGTCGTGGACCAATTGATGGAAAAACTTGATAAATACGCCCTGTCGAATGCGCACGTCACCGTGGTGGTCACCAAAACCCGACACCATGAAGATAAGGGTGCTTTCGAAGTGAAAATTCGGTTATCGGTTCCGGGCGAGCCGCTCTATGTGGCCCGAAGCCGGGAAACACTGGGAGCGCACGACGGGGTCTATCATGCACTGGCCGATTGTTTCGACCGAATCGAACGTCAGCTCGTCAAACGCCATGGTTACCGCATCGCCCGGCGCACGGCCCCGGCCCGATAAATCGAGCCCGAAACACTCGGAAATAAAGACTGCACCCGCCCGCTCGACTTCTGCGCGCCGGCGGATGCAGAGTTACCGTGGTCAATGCCGAAGGATCAAACGGCCGACCAATCAACACTCACCCCACGGTTTCCGCACCATATGAAGACGTACATCAGCCCCGTGAAGGCATTCACCCCATCCAGCCAATCGAAAACAAATATTCATACCGGACAAAGAGCAGGAGCGGCAGACGGTGGACAAACCCATTCCCTATGATAGATTTTCCGGCATGCATAATGAGGGCAAAGAACACATCGAACGGAAACTGCAGGAGCGGGTTAAAGAGCTCAGCTGCCTTTATGCCATTGCGCAGGTTTCAGGTAATCCGGCCGCTTCGCTGGAAACGATTCTGAAAAGGGTAGTCAAAGCACTGCCGGAAGCCTGGCAGGAACCGGAACGTGCCCATGCCCGGATTGAACTGGATGACCGCGTGTTCGGGACGCCGGACCTGCCGGTTGCCGGAAAAAGCCTGGCGGAACCGATTACCGTGCGCGGACAAAAACGAGGAACCATTTCCGTAGGGTATGAATCTGCGGATATCCCCGTACTGGCGGAAGAAAAAAAACTGCTGAAGGAGGTCGTCCGGCAGGTGGGGCTGATTATCGACCGGCGCGAAACCGCCGAAGAACAGCAGCGTCTGCATGCCAAACTCCACCATGCCGACCGCCTGGCCACTATCGGCAAACTGGCCGCCGGCGTTGCCCATGAACTGAACGAACCACTCGGAGGCATTCTGGGCTTTACACAACTGCTGGCCAAAACACCGGATCTTCCAACACAGGCCTGCCGGGATCTTGCAAAAATAGAGGCCGCTGCACTGCATGCCCGCGATACCATCCGGCGGCTTATGACCTTTGCCCGGCAGACTCCTCCGCGCGATATTCGGCTTGATCTCAACCGGCTGATTAAAGAGAGCGAATCAATTTGGCAGCCGCGATGCAGCGCTTCGAATATTCAGATCGACTATGCCCTCGACCCGGATCTCCCCGATCTGGTGGCCGACGACGGTCAGCTGCGGCAGATGGTCACCAACCTGATCGTCAATGCGATTCAGGCCATGCCTGATGGAGGCAGACTGCATATTGCCACGGCCCGGGACGGGAAACAGCTGGAACTTACGGTTTCAGATACCGGATGCGGTATCGAGCCGGATGTGCTGCCGAGTATTTTCGATCCTTTTTTTACGACGAAAGATATCGACGAAGGAACCGGCCTCGGTCTCTCGGTAGTGCACGGTATTGTTACCGGACACGGGGGAACGATCCATCTGACCAGCACTCCCGGTCAGGGCACTACCGCCACGGTCCGACTGCCGCTGTGCCGCCCATCGCACACAGGAGCATATGATGAAAAAAAATAAATCCGAGCGCATACTGGTTGTCGACGACTCCGCCGATACCCTTGAAGTCGTACGCCGCAATCTTTCCTCCGCCGGTTATGATGTCCACACGGTGCCCGGAGTTGCGGAAGCGGTCCGGGCTCTCGACGCGCTGGAGATCGACCTCGTGATTACGGACCTGCGCATGCCCAGAACCAGCGGGCTCGATCTGATCCGCCACGTACGGGAAAACTATGCCGATACCGAAATTATCATGATCACCGGCTACGCCTCCGTGCCCGGCGCGGTTGAAGCGATGCAGACCGGTGCCTACACCTATCTGGCCAAACCGTTTACCGATGAGGAACTGCTTAAAGCGGTTACTCAGACCGTTGAACGCCTGCAGTTACGTCGTGCAGTTGATGAAACGGATGCCCCGCCGCCGGGCCAATGGGGCCTGCTGGGTCAATCCCGGGCCATGCAGAACGTTTATCACTCCATTGAAAAAGTGTCCGACAGCTCGGCCACGGTGCTCATTCTGGGCGAAAGCGGAACCGGCAAGGAACTGGTCGCCCGGGCCATACACTACAACAGCCGCCGGGCAAACGCTCCGTTTATTCCGGTCAACTGCGGCGGCATTCCGGACGGACTGCTTGAAAGCGAACTTTTCGGTGCCCGGAAAGGTGCCTATACCGGCGCACTTGAATCGCGCACCGGTTTTTTCCAGGCGGCGGAGGGCGGCACTATTTTTCTGGACGAAATCGCCGAACTGACCATGCCCATGCAGGCGGCTCTGCTACGCGTGCTGCAGGATAAAGTGGTCTACATGGTCGGCGATCGCGAACCGCGAAAAGTCGATGTGCGCGTAGTCGCAGCAACCAATAAGAAACTGGAATCGATGGTTGAAAAAGGGACATTCCGGGAAGATCTGTACTATCGGATCAATGTCGTTCCTGTTGCCATTCCGCCCCTGCGGGAACGAAACGGCGACATTCCGCTGCTGGTCCGTCACTTTGCAGCGCGTTTTGCAGCGGAACTCGGCAAACCGGCCCCGGCCTTTGATGACCCTGTACTTGAAACCTTTGAAACCTATGCCTGGCCGGGCAATGTCCGCGAACTTGAAAATGTAATCCAACGACTGGTTCTGATGGCAGAAGGTGAGCGTGTCACTGCCACACAGCTCCCGCAACTGATGCGCTTCAGCGCGAACCGGGCCGCGCCGCTGCGCTCACTGCATCAGGTTGAAGCGGAACATATCCGGACCGTGCTCGCCAGTGTCGGCGGCAACAAAACCCGTGCGGCCGAGATACTGGGCATTGACCGTAAAACGCTGCAGAACAAACTGAAAACATAACGCCTGCCAAACGGGGCGTTTCTACCCGCACGGGAAAATAGTCTGCACTTTCCGCCGGACAACTGCTCACCTTCCATGCAGCACGGACTCGCCATTTCAAAATATGCTTCCCCCGCAACCAGCGACCCCTGTTGTAATTGCGAATTGGTATGCGTCTGTTTCCTCCCTTTGATCCATATATTGCCGGCAGGTTCGTTGCGTTGGCACACTCGGTGCACTGGGTAATGCACAATCAATCTACACCACGGAGGGAACCCGGAATGAAGGAACAGATCATCATTATGACCCGGCCGGACTACGCGCGCCTTACCCGGATTATTGAAGAGCAACATAACCGGATCCCGTCAACCGACAGGACAGCCTTCAAAAATCTGAAAAGGAAACTGGCATGCGCAAAACGGGTTGCCGAACACGACATTCCTCCGGATGTCGTAACCATGAATTCCGAGGTTCTGGTTTTCGAACAGGAACTTGGCAGCGATAACAGCTTCACGCTTTCATGGCCGGATGAAGCCGGAATATCGCAAACTCGAATTAATGTGTTCACCCCACTGGGTACAGCTCTTCTCGGGAGCCGCGTCGGACAGGAAATCGAATGGCCGCTTCCTGACAGAATCTGCCGGCTGAGGGTCGAGGCGGTTTTATTCCAACCGGAAAATAATTCAGCATGCGAAACATGCTGAAGAAGGTTCAGCATGAACCAACATATCCAAAATGCCGGACCGGTGCTGCGCAGAGCCGAAGAAGAAGAAACGTTCGGGTATGTGAATTTTCTTGCTTCCTGTAATAAAACGCTCCGGAATGTTTTTGTTCCGAGCTTCTCAGACCCAAAGGACGAAACCCAGGCAGTGAACGAAATCTACCGCCTTGCCGGGGAAAAGAAGATTCATTTGATTATATCCGAGTGGCTGAACAATACCCGGGCTATGCAGGACCTGATCCACATCGCCCAAAAATATGAATTACCGGCGGTTTTTGTGCGGGCGGAAAGTGCCCCGAAAATCGGCCGGATCGTGGTGTCTACGGGAGGCGGACCGAATCGGTATAATCAGATAAAATTGGCGCGCGAAATATCTGCCAGAAATGCGGTGCCCGTAACTATCCTGCATTGGACCGGAGCCCTTAATCGCGGCTCGGAAGGCACAATCGCCGAAAACCGGCGATTTGAAAAAATGTGCCGGCGTTTACTCGGTAAACAAGAGGAATTTCTGCAATGCAACGGTCCCGATTTTGCAAGTGCCGTTGCCGGAACACTTCGTCCGGATGACCTGCTGATCATCGGAGCAACCAGTCCATTCCGGCTAGTAACCGATTTTTACGGATCCCTGCCCGACCAACTGGCCAGGGCCATTCCGAACCCACTGATCATGTGGTCAAGCCCGCCGTTAAGTCTCCCCGGTCTGCGCCGTCATTTGTGGAGCCGGATCATTCAGCCACTGCGGATTCCCGGAGAAAGAAAAGCGCCATCCCCTCTCTGATGAACAACCTTCCGGCCCCACACAAAACCGGCTCTCTCGAAAACCCCCGCTCTCCGGGGAAGGATTTCCTGCTATAAAAAAACGACGGGTAATTTCTACCCGTCCGGGGCAATTGTCTGCACTTTCCGCCCCCACATCCACGCAAGCCCGCCACGCCGTTTTAAATATTTTAAATTCACAATCATCTAACGGCCTAGAGAATACTGGAATTCCGCCCTCCCGCATGCCTTCCCCTCCCACCGGATGCCGGCAGTTTTACTGCGTTGGCACACCCGGTGCATTAGGGTAGTCAACCTAACAGCAAGGAGGTCGAAACATGGCTTTTCATTTTATGTCAATACTAGGGCAACGAACCAGAGAACGGCATCAGCTTTTTGCTGAACCACACCTGATCGGCACACCCACACCCATTCCCCGGCTTTTCCCGATCCTGTGGCGCATGATCCGCATACACCGGCAGAAGCAACTGAGTCACAACAACACGAACGGAGTACTGAAATGAAAGAACAAGCAATCATTATGACCTGGCCGGACCACGCGCGGCTCACCAAACTGCTCGAAGAGCATCGTATCCAGAATCCTCGTGCAGACCGCAAAGCCTTTGAAAAACTGGGTCGGGAACTGGCTCGAGCGCAACTGATGACCGCACAGGACATTCCCGCAAATATCATTACCATGAATTCCCAGGTACAGGTTTTCGATTTGGAACTCGGCGATGAATACACCTTCATACTCTCCTGGCCAGGTGAAGCTGATATATCCGAAAACCGCATCAACGTACTCGCCCCGTTGGGCATGGCCCTGCTCGGCAGCCGCGCTGGTCAGGAAATCGAATGGCCGCTTCCGGAGGGAAAATGCCGGTTGCGAATCGATAAAATCCTGTTTCAACCGGAAAACAATACAACATGCGAGACATGCTGAAGGAGATGTAAAAATGAATCACCAACCGATCCGGATGGCCGTACTGGCTGCATGCGGAACTGAAGAGGAAATGTTCGGGTATGCGGAACTCTTCGCACCCCGTAATGATGTCCGCCACCACCATGTGTTTATTCCGGGATTCGCCCTTCCGAAAGACGAAGAACGGGCGATCACTGAAACCCGGCATCTCGCCGGAAACAGAAAACTCGATCTGATTATATCCGAGTGGCTGAACAACACCCGGGCTATGCAGGACCTGCTACAGCTCGCCCAGAAACGCAGGTTCCCGGTGGTTTTCGTGCGGACTGCACATGAACCGCAGATTAGCCGAATTGTGGTTGCAACGGGAGGCGGCCCAAACGTCTATGAGCAGATGTGGCTGGCGCGACAGACGGCAGCCAGGCTCAATGTTCCCATGGAGATCCTGCACTGGACTCCGGCATTGGATTCCGCCCCGCGCGATGGTCCCGAAGACACCGATCCGCTTGAAAAAATGTGCCTGCGCCTATTCGGCATGCAGGTGAATACAATTCACTGCTGCGGCCCTGATTTTACAGGCACGGTGGCCGATACGCTGCGTCCGGACGATCTGCTGGTGATAGGGGCTCCAAGTCCGTTACGGATGGTGGCCGACTTTTCAGACTCCCTGCCCGATCAACTGGCCAGGACGGTTCCGAATCCGATGATCCTGTTGTCGACCCCTTCGCCGAATCACACCAACCTGCGCCGTCTCCTGTGGGGCCGGCTGATCAAACCCCGGTTGCATTCCCGCCCAAAAAAAGAAGTGTTGGAAGGCCTGATAGACAACCTTATACGCCATAACCAACTGCCGCCGGGAAGTAGAAAGGATATGCTCGAACGCGCACTGCAACGCGAGCAGGCGTTCTCCACGGCTGTGGATTGCGAAACAGCCTTCCCTCACATTAAACTGCCGGGTTTCTTTGGCGTAGCAGGTACATTGGGGATTTTCCCCGACGGCATCGACTTCGGCAGCGAAGACGATACGCCGACACGCTTTGTATACCTGCTCGTTACCCCCGAAGGATTTTGCGACGAATATCTTGCCATCCTCTCGAAAATATCCAGGCGAATGCTTGATCCTGCAGTCCGCAAAGCCCTGCTGATCAGCAAAACCGCAGCTGAGGCCGTTGAGATTCTTGAGCCGCACCAGGATCTTCCGCTCGAGTGCACTTTGTATAAACCGATCACTCACCGGCAACAGAAAGCCGCAGCGCTATAACGCTCTGCCGCAGCAGTCCCGGACTATGGAGAATGTTTATCGTTTCATTGAGCATGATTTCCGGTGGACCTGCCGTGGTGCGGGTACCGGGGAATATTTCCCCGGATGCGGAATCAGACCGCACTCTTTCCTACAGCGCACCCGGTATCTGCCGGATGCAGCTATGGCATATACAAAAATTTCCTTCACTTCATAATTCATCGCTTCCGTTGGTGATATACCTATTTTCCCGTCATTAATATTGCTCCGTTCCTCTCGAAAACCATCCGGTTTCCCCCCGTTGGCATATCTGGTGCATAGAGAACCCGACCTCGATAGCAAGGAGATTGGAATTTGAGAACAAAACGGACTGCGGGTCTGCTGAAGCTGGTGCAGGAACGCAAGAAGCTTCTGGCTGATACCTATATGGTCGTCAGCAGCTCAGCCACCCCTATTCCCCGGCTTTTCCCGACGTTGCGGCGTATTATGCGGAAAGCGCCGGGAAATAAACGAGAATTACCACTGAACCCAAGAAAGAAGGAATACAGAAATATGAAAGAATCATCCATTATCATGACCTGGCCCGACCACGCTCATCTTACTGAACTGGTCGAGAAGGAACGCAGTGCTGCTTCCCCCGGTACCGATCACGACGCCATAGAAAAACTGGCCAGGGAACTGGCCAGGGCTCAACTGGTGGCCGGATGCGATATCCCTCCTGATATTGTCACCATGAACTCCCAGGTCAGAGTTTCTGATCTGGATCTGGGCGATGAATACACCTTCACGCTCTCCTGGCCCGACCGGGCAAATGTCTCGGAAAACCGGATCAATGTACTTGCCCCGCTCGGAATGGCGTTACTGGGCAGTCGCGTTGGACAGGATATTAAGTGGCCGCTGCCCCAGGGAACCTGTCACCTGCATGTGGAGGAGATCCTGTTTCAGCCGGAAAACAATATGGTCAGAAGCGCAGGCTGAAATATGTCGGGAATAACATCAAAGCAGACCCATACAGCCGTTCTGGCAACGCCCGGAATGGAAGAAAAAATGCTCCGGTATGCACGCCTGCTGAGCGACAACCGGAACGCTGATCTTCACCACATTCCTATCCCGGCGATTGCCGTTGCTCAGGACGAAGCCGTCGCCGTTGCCGAAGTCCGGAACCTCTTCTCCTCCACGAAGCTGAATCTGCTCCTTTCCGAATGGATGAAAAGCCCCCGGGCCATGCAGAATATGATTCAACTCACCCGCAGACGCGGCGTAACCGGCATTTTTTTCCGCACAGGAAACGGACGTAAAATCGGCAGGATCGTGGTGGCAGTCGGCGGAGGCCCGAATCTCTATGAGCAGCTGTGGCTGGCTAATGTAGTGGCCAAACACCACCGGCTTCCGGTTGCGGTCCTCAACTGGGCCGACGGAATCAGAAATACATTCAGCACATCCACGCCCGCAATAGCTGACCTCGAAAAAATAAGCGTACAGCAGCTCGGTATGGAGATCGAAATCCTGGAATACTCAGGCCCTTCGCTGGTCGATGCCGTACTCAAACATCTCCGCCCCGACGATCTCCTGGTTATCGGGGCCCCAGTCCGTTGCGGCTGGCCACCGATTTTACCGGATCACTGCCCGACCAGCTTGAAAAACAGACGGATCATCCACTGATCATGCTGGCCCGCGCCCCGCAGGAACAAAACAGTCTGCACCGCCTGTTCTGGGGACAGCTGGCCTGTCCGGACTTAAAGGTGCGAAACAAGGAAGAGGCCCTGGAAAAGCTGGTGACAAACCTGATCCGCCATAATCAGCTTCCGCCCGGAAAGAAAAGATCCATTCTGGAACGCGCCCTCAAACGCGAACAGATTTCATCCACTGCGGTGGATTGTGAAACCGCCTTTCCCCATGTTGCGCTGCCGGGATTCTACGGCGTGGCCGGAAGTATGGCCATCTGTCCGGACGGGGTTGATTTCGGGAGTTCCGGCGGCAAGCCGTCCCGCTTCCTTTTCCTGTTGATTACGCCGGAAGGCTATTGCAGTGAATACCTGGCCATCCTTTCAAAAATATCAAAACGGATGATCGATCCGGCTGTCCGTGCAGCATTGCTGAAGGCGTCATCGCAGCAGGATATCCTCAACATTCTGGAACCTGCTCCGGATGAACGGTTCGCAATCAACGCATCGCCCCGACAGCGACAGAAACAGCATGCAAAGCCATGATTTTCCCCATCACCGAATACGACGCTGTTCCCGGCGGTAAACCCGCTATTCTGGAAGGAATCTTCCGCAAACGTTAATACCCCGGAAATTACGCGCCCTTTGCTCCGCAAAGAGGCCCGTCCTACAACCATGTAGGACGCGGTTTCCGCGGGGGCCGCGTTTTCAAGATCGCCAAGAGGAAGACGCCGATCAGCCGGGGCGCGCCCTTTTTTCGTAAAGAAGCCCGTTCTGCACCTTGTGTACACTCCCCGGGTGCAGATCACATTTCCCACATAAAAACCGCATTCACCCGACACAAACGTCAGGGAGCCAGCCGTTTAATCGTCCATCCATCGCCGGAACGGGTGTATTCGAAACGGTCATGCAGCCGATGGGCACCACCCTGCCAGAATTCAATGATCCTCGGTTGTACCCGGTAGCCGCCCCAGAAATCAGGTAATGGAATTTTTCCCTGACTGAATTTTTCCTTCATGGCATTAAACTGCTTCATCAGCATCTGCCGCGACGAAATCGGCCGGCTCTGTGCCGATGCCCACGCCGCCAGCTGACTCTCGGCCGGACGGCTTGAAAAATATTTCAATGATTCCGTCAGACTGACCCGCTCAGCCGTGCCGCAGATCTTTACCTGACGTTCCAGCATATGCCAGGGAAAATGCAGACTGACCTTTGCATTATCCGCCATATCCTGTGCTTTACGGCTTTCATAGTTGGTATAAAAAACAAAGCCCCGCTCATCCAGATGCTTTAGTAATACAATCCGCTGGCTCGGCTGTCCCTCCGCATCCACCGTAGCCAGAACCATGGCCGTGGGATCGGTTATCTCCGCCTTTACCGCCTGATCAAGCCAGCGTTCAAACTGCCGGACCGGATCTTCCGACAAATCCTTCCGATGCAGTCCCTCCTTCAGATATTCCCTGCGCATGGATTCCAGATCAATCATGTTCGTTCCTTTCAAATCATCGGGCGCGACCTTCTGAAACCTGCCCACCATGGGCATGGTTGAAGCGCTCAAGCAGGGGAATATAATGCCGGTACCGTTCCAACGGAATATTGTTCTGCCAGAATCCGCCCAGGCGGGCAGCCCCGATACTGCCGAAAAAGAAAACCACGATACACACCGCATACATCCAGGGCCGGATTACGAAACGATGTCCCCGGGTACTCAACTGCAGCGTCTTTTTGACCGGGCAAACCGCCACGCACCGCAGACAGGCATGACACTCATCGGACCGGACCGCCCCCGCACAGTGCACCCTGATATTCGCCGGGCACACTTTCGTGCATTTCCGGCAGTCAATACAGCTCCCGGCATCACGCCGGATTTTCCAGGGACTCAGCCAACTGGTCATGCCGAGCAGGGCGCCATACGGGCAGAGGTAGCGGCACCATACATTACGGACCAGCAACGACAGCAGTGTGAGCACCGAAAGCGTTACAATCGTGGGAGTTGATGGATCGAGAAAAAAGACCAGCATCTTCAGATCGGCGATCTGATTATACGGACTGTAGATAAAGGCTTTCAGTGCTGAACCCGGCATCTTCAGCAGAATGATCCAGCAGAAAAAACCGAGCAGCAGATATTTGATACTGCGCAACAGATAATCGAACCACCGCCGCACCACCAGCGGCTGCCGGAACAGCAGTTTCTGCACGGCGTTCAGCATTTCATTAATCACTCCAACCGGACAGACCCAGCTGCAGAAACCCCGCTTCAGCAGCAGGGCGGTCAGCAGAATCACAAGAAACAGCACCAGTCCCGCCGGATGAATCCGGTTGAAATCACCGGACACGATCCAGAGCTTCAGGCTCATCAGCGAACTGATCGGCAGAAAGGCCTCCACCCCCGGCGGCCGTTCAACCACCTGTTCCGCCCCAGCTGCCAACTGCTGATAAAACAGATAAAACCGGAACCCGATCCAGATTGTGGATGCCGCAAAAATTCCCTGCACCAGCCTCCGCAGCAGCATGGCATCACTGCATTTTTTCAGAATTTCACCACGGTTCATTCGAAGCCCTTTCGCCAGTGCGTTAAAAGAGCCGTTGTAATCGAATTTAAAACCGCCCGCCTTGATCCGGATCAAGAAACCGCAGAACCCCGGAACAGCTATTCACCCTCCATATTTCCCGTTCGGAATCTTTTTCACTATACACGAAAAACGGATCGATTGCCCGTTTCAGATGGAGGAGCCGCTAAAACGCAACCTGCAACCCGCCGATCACCATCCATTGGGTTTCCAGCTGCGGGCCGTCGAGCTCCTGATACACCGGTGCACCGCCTTCGAGCGCCAGACGGACCGTGCTCCACCGGTAATCAATCCCCGCCAGCAGATCCACCTGCATGCCCGCACGCAGATCCGGGTCGGCCAGCGGGGTCATCATCGGATTCAGCTCCGGATCCGCGCCATCAATATTTTCCACCCGCGAACCTTTCAGACGCAGCGAAACAGCAGACGATTTACACAGATCGCGAGAACCCCAGATATTCAAGCCGTAACGATTGCCCAACGTATAGTCGTTATCATTTTCATTCAGGTAAAATGTACCGTTCACCTGCCCGCCCCAACCCCAGCCGTTAGCCAGACCGGTGTAGGTGATACCCGGGATCAGACCGAACGAACCGGAACCCGGCTGCATTGAATACGGAAGACGGCTTCCGTCATTTTCCTCATCAATCGAACCCGTCGGAAAACCGACCGCCAGATTGACCAGCAGCTGTTGGACCGATGACGACCAAAGGCGATACGTACCCGAAAGCTTCAGGTCTCCGAATCCTTCCGAGTTCATTTCCATGGGCATGCTCATAGCCCCCATTTCCATATCCATGTCATTGATGAGATACGGCAGCATCAGACCAATGGTCAGATCATTCATCGGCGTATACATCGCCCCGAACATATGCATCTGCATGTCCATGCTTTTCGGACGCATCATATAGCCCGAAACATCGTCATCGGTTCCATCCATGCTCATGAACATGTAACGATACGACGTCATCCAGGCCTCTTTATGATGCACATGATCGCCCATCACTCCAATCGGTGCACGCGGTTCGTGATTGCAGGCACACACCTCCGCACATCCGCAGTCCTCGCCGCATGCCGCACAGTCTTCGGCAGAGGCATCCGATACTACGACAAACAACATAACCGACAAACCGGCCAACCTATAACGTATCATTCTTCTCTCCTGGATATGAAAAGTCCCACAGGTACGAAAACCGGCCCACTCTGTCGAATTTCAATAAGCAACATTATCGGGCCGTTCCAACCGGCGGAATGCCGCAGACTGTACACAAACGCCTGCGCCCGGCTTTGAATAATCGTAGATCCGAGTGAAAATATTCTGAATGAGTCATATTGACTCTTATCAGTCCTTCCCATGAGTCAAAATGTATCGCAATTTGCTGCATCTCCGTAAAAATCCCTGTATTTTTACTTTTTCAGAACTGGTACACCCGATGCTTGAGGCGATTTTGCAGGCAAAATACCCACGGGATACCCGCAATTTTAACGGCCGCATTTCCCGCCTGTCATTATGTAAATAATCCTGATCAAGAAAGGGTTTTGATATGGCACAGCCCACTAGAAAAGCACTGTTACTGCATCCGGATGTGAACCGGGTTTTTTTCAGACCCTTCATGCCGAGTTCGGAAAACCGAACCATCAAAATTATCGCCCGGGTCATGTCACTCTCCGAGAGCCGGGTCAAAGCGGAATGCGCCCGGGTTCTGGCCGATTTTGAAAAACGTCACAGTAATCTGCGCGCATTTCTGCTCGAGCGCTTTGATGACATCAAAGAGCATCTCATCGCCGATCAGCCGATGTCTGAGGCCCGCAAACTGCTGCTCGGGGCCTATTTCACGCAGGAATATGCGCTGGAGGCCGCCGCCCTTTTCAACCCGTCGATTGTGCCGCACCCCGATCAATCCGGCACGAAAGAAGGCGAACTCCGCTTCATTCTCAGCCTGCGCTCCACCGGCGAGGGTCACATCTCCTCCATCACGTTCCGCACCGGAAGTGTCGATGCTTCCGGCTCCATTCAGATCGATCCGACCGAACGCTTTGTAACCGCCGCCCGGCCGGAGCCGAACCCAACCTATGAAAAGGAACTTTTCCTGCGCAAACTCGGCGAACTGGGACTTCAGTCCCCCTGGGTTAAAGAAGTCACCGCCGAACTGAAGCCGGAATTCACCCTGCTTCAACTTGAAGAACAGCTTCAGGCCCACCTCTCCCGTAACCGCTTTCTCGAATCCAGCCAGAAGGAGGCCGCCACTGCCATCCGTGCACTGGCCCACGCCAACTACGAACTGCGCTTCAATCCGGATCAGCCCATCAGCCAGCGCGCCATCTTCCCCTCCACTCCGGCGGAAAAAAAAGGATTGGAAGACGCCCGTTTCGTCGCCTTCCGGGACGGAGGAAAAACCACCTATTATGCCACCTATACCGCCTACGACGGTCATATGCTGCTTCCGCAGATTCTACAGACCGATGATTTTGTGAACTTCCGGATCAGCACCCTGAACGGTTCCCAGATCCAGAATAAAGGCATGGCACTGTTCCCGCGCAAAATCAACGGCCGCTACGCTATGATTTCACGGCAGGATAACGAAAACCTGTTCCTCATGTATTCGGATCACCCCCATTTCTGGTACGAAAAACAGGCGCTCCTCCGCCCTTCATTCCCCTGGGAATTCATGCAGATCGGAAACTGCGGATCGCCCATTGAAACCGAACAGGGCTGGTTGCTGATCACCCACGGCGTCGGCCCGATGCGCCGTTACACTATCGGGGCCATTCTGCTCGATCTCGACGATCCGTCGAAAGTCATCGGACGCCTTAAAACCCCGCTGCTTTCACCCAATGAACAGGAGCGCGAGGGCTATGTCCCCAACGTCGTCTACAGTTGCGGCGCACTGATTCACAGCGGGCGCCTTATTCTGCCCTATGCGGTCAGCGATCGCTCCACTACGTTCGCCACGTATGAACTTGATCAGATTTTTGAATCCATGAATACGAATCGTTAAACCAACAGGAGACCGATATGAGAATAGGATTTGTATCCACGTTTCCTCCCATCGAATGCGGAATTGCCACATATACATATGATCTGGAAAACGCGCTGCGCATGCAGAACCACGAAACCTTCATTATCGCCCCGCCCGGCGCAAAGGGCAGCAACGTACACATTGCGCTCTCGACCAACGGGGCAGCACCTTTTGCCGAACAGGCGTTCAACGTGGCCTGCACCCAGACTCCGGACTGCATCCACGTGCAGCACGAATTCGGACTCTACGGAGCTCAACGCGGTGTGGAGATCATCGGATTCCTCACCCGTTGCAGCATAGCCGGCATTCCAACCGTAACCACGTTGCACACGGTAAACAGCGATTTCCCGCATACTGAACGCGAAATCATCCGCCGCATCGCCACCGAAAGCCGGGCCCTCATCGTACACGAACCGGAACAGCGCAGAATCCTGCACCGCTTCGCTCCGGAAGCCGCCGACCGTATTCACGTCATCCCGCATGGCGTACGTAACACCGCCCCCATTGCCCGGGCCAAACAGAAACTCGGGCTCTCCGGAAAAAAAGTGGTGCTGCTCTGTGGCTATTACCGCCCGAGCAAAGGATTTCACCGGGCACTGAACTTCATGCCCGACGTTTTCCGGCAGTTCCCCGACACCCTGCTGGTTCTTGCCGGAAAAACCCGCAATGCCGCCTCCGACCATTATCGACAGGAACTGGTGGAACAGTTCAGACAGGCCGGCTGCTCCAACCGCATCCGTGTCTTCCACGGTCAGTTTCCCCAATACACCTTCGATGCCCTGATTTCCGCCGCCGATGTCGTGGCGATGCCCTACGAACGCGGCGCGCAGAGTGGAATTATGGCCCAGTGCATTGCCATGGAAACACCGGTGGTCGCCTCGGATCTCCCCGCGTTTGTCAACGCCGTCGGAAAAACCGGAGCCGGACTGATTGCCTCTTCAGATGAAGCCTTCAGCCATCAGATTATCCGCCTGCTGAGCGATTCCGCTTTACGGAAGAATACCCTGAAAAACATCCGCCGCTTTAAACAGCGCAATGCCTGGGTAAAGATCGCCCTGCAGCATGAAAGCATTTACACCGGACTGCTGCCGGCCGGCACAGAATACATCTATCTTCCGCCTCCAGATGCCGGAGGTATTCCCGAGAATATCGGGCTCGATACCCCCGATTTCAGTCCGCGCCCTTCCGGCGGAACCTCCCAGCGATGGAGGACGGCCCATGATTAAACGGCATCCTGAAAACCCGCTGATCACCGCCGCTGACGTTCCGCCGTCCAACCCGGCCTACCGGGTTCGCGGAGCCTTCAACCCGGCGGCAACGGAATACAACGGAGAAATCATCCTGCTTCTGCGCGTCGCCGAGGATGTCCCCCCGCAGGAGGGACGTATCGCCGTGCCCTACGTGACATTCACCGATGGAAAGGGCCGGCCGGACGTGCTCGATGTTGCCCTGGACGATCCCGACGTGCAGCTCAAGGACACCCGCGGCGTGGTTTATCAGGGGCAGGATTATCTCTCCACCCTCAGCCACATCCGCCTGGCCCGGAGCTCTGACGGCATCCGTTTTTCTGTTGATCCGGAACCCTTTCTTTTCCCGGCCGATGAAACCGAAAAATTCGGCGTCGAAGATGCCCGCATCACCCGCCTCGGCGAAACATGGTGGATCAATTATACAGCGGTTTCAGAAGACGGCTGGTACACCAAACTGGCCTCCACCCGCGATTTCAAAACCGTCGAACGGCACGGCTGTATTTTCCATCCGCAGAACAAGGATGTCTCCATCTTCCCCGAAAAAATAAACGGGAAATACTGCGCGCTGCACCGCCCGAACAACAGCGGTTTCGGCCGCCCCTCCATCTGGTATGCCGAATCTCCGGACCTCATTCACTGGGGAAACCACCGTTGCCTCATCCGGCCGCGCGACACGGAGTATGAACGGCTGAAAATCGGTGGCGGCGCCCCCTGCATCCGCACCTCAAAGGGCTGGCTGCAGATCTACCACGGCAAGGGGGATGGAGAGCGCTACAGCCTCTTCGGCCTGCTGCTCGATGCCGACCATCCCGACCGGGTGATCGCCCGCGGCGAAAAGCCGCTGCTCCAGCCGGAAATGCCCTACGAAAATGAAGGCTTTTTCCCGGGCGTGGTCTTCACCAACGGCATCGTTGAGCGCAATGGCATGCTCTATATCTACTATGGCGCGGCCGACGGCATCACCGCCCTGGCCACCGCCGACAAGGAGGAACTCGCTGCAGCACTGCTCCATAGCCGGTAGAACCGGCTATACCGTCAGTTGTTTCAAACTTTCCGGACTGTTCAGCTCGTCCCCGATCCACGGAGAAATCACGGTCTGTTTCGAGGACAGTCCGGAGGCGATTTCCTTGATGTAGGTCGTTTCGTGCAGCCCTTTGGCGCAGAGCACCGGATCCGTCGTACCGGATACCGCAAAACTGCGGTTGATAATCCAGCCGTACGGTTCAATATCCGCGCGGCGGAGATCGCGCTGCAGGTCGGCGGCCTCGTGCGTCGGGGTGGCTTCCGGCAGCGCAACGATCAGCACTTTTGTAAATTCCGGGTCGCGGATACGCGGCAGCAGCTCTTTCACTTCGGCCGGAATATCGTCGGCGGACTTGGCGACTTCGCGGTGATACGCCTCGGTCGAATCGAGCAGCAGCAGCGTGTGTCCGGTCGGCGCCGTATCGAGCACGATAAACTGGTCCGACCCCTTCGCCACCGTCTGGGCAAACGCCTGAAACACAGCAATTTCTTCAATGCACGGAGAGCGGAGTTCCTCCTCGAGCAGCGCCAGATCATCCTCCGAAAGCTTCCCGCGGTTCTTTTCGAGAATGCCTTCACAATAGCGCTGCGTCTCCGCTTTCGGATCAATCCGGCTCACCTGCAGATTATCCAGGCCGCCGCCGATCGTTTCAGCTACATGCGCAGCCGGGTCGGTGGTGGACAGCAGGACCGAATGGCCGCGGCGCGCCAGTTCGGCGGCGATGGCGGAGGCCATGACGGTTTTCCCGACGCCGCCTTTGCCCATCGTCATAATCACGCCACGCCCCGGTGCTTCCAGGGATTGGAAAAGGGCGTCCCACTCACTGACGTTTTCCAGGGCATTGGAAAGCGCATCACGCAGCGCATCGGGAGCGTCCTGCCACGCCGGATCGGCCTGACCGCCGGCCACAGACTTCAAGGCCTCAACGCCCATCACGCCATGCGGGCGGAACGGCACCTCGCTTTTGGGCAGCGCCTCAAAAACAGCCGGCATGGCAGCAATCGCCTTCAACGATTTGAATGCAAAGGCCTGCCCGACCGCATCAGACGTTTCGTCGGCATAAACTCCGTTCAGAATCAGGTGCTGGTTCGTCAGGCCCAGCTCTGCCAGCTCAGTACTGGCGCGCGCGGCTTCAGCCAGGCTCATCGGCTCGGCGCGGGCCACGAGTGCCAGCAGGGTCTGCTCCGGATTTTTCAGCGCGTTAACCACCTGTTCATAAAGTGCTTTCTGATCCGCCAGCCCGGCAACCGGACCCAGACAGGAGGAGCCGGTTTCATTCCCGGCAATAAACTCGTTCCACGCCGACGGCAGATTCAGCAGCCGCAGGGTATGTCCGGTCGGTGCCGTATCGAGCACGATATGATCGTAACCGCCGATCATTTTTTCGTCGCCGATCATTTTGGAGAATTCATTGAATCCCGCAATTTCAACCGTGCAGGCCCCGGAAAGCTGTTCCTCCATCTGCTGCACCGCTTCATCCGGCAGTACGCCGCGATACGGCCCGACCATGCGTTCGCGATATTCTTCAGCCGCAACCATCGGGTTGATATTCATGGCGTCAAGTCCCGGAACACCGTTAACCGGCACCGGCTTTGACCCGAGATCCGTTTCCAGCACTTCATGCAGATTCGACGCCGGATCGGTGCTGATTAATAAAACCTTTTTTCCTGCTTCCGCCAAACCGACCGCCACCGCACAGGACATCGAGGTTTTACCTACCCCGCCCTTGCCGGTGAAAAACAGAAACCGTGTCGCTTTATTCAATAGTGCATTCATATGACCTCACCCGCCTACTCATATATATTAAAGGCAACCAAGCCTTCGGTGACTGTTCAGCAACAACCGGTACAGCCGGAACAATCCTGCACATCTAACAAAATCTCCGCCATGCCAAGTCGTTCAGCCAATGTTTTCAACTCCGGATATTTTCCGCTGCTAACCACCTCATCATCAATCATCACAAACGGCAGCGCATCCGTGCCTTTTTCTTTCAGTACGCCGGCAACCGGTTCTTTGGTATATTCAGCCGGTTCCTGTGAAAGATTATAACGTTCCACTTTCACACTGCACGGATCGAGGTTTTTCAGAAAGTTGGCTAACTGCACCAGTTCGGTATCCACATCCGGACCGCAAACTCCGGAAGAACAGCACATGGCGGGATCATAGATTTTCAGTGTTTTCATTTCATTTCTCCTGATAGTTCTTCAAGTGTATCGGGCAGTGTTTCCACAAAGGCACGGATCTGATCGCGCACTTCCCGGTAAGCCGCAAGCTGCTCTTCTTCCGAACCGCCCTTTTCAGCAATTTCTTTTGCCATCCGCGGGGGATCATCGAAACCGACGTGCATCACTTTGGCCCCGCCGGGAAAAAACGGGCAGGTTTCGTGAGCGTGATCGCAGACGGTAACGACATAATCGATCTGCGCATCTTTGAATTCGTCGATGTGCTGCGATTTGTGGCCGGAAATATCCACCCCGGCCTCGGCCATGACCTTCACCGCATTCGGATTAAGACCATGTGTTTCAATACCGGCGGAACAGACATCGATTTCAGCGCCCTTCAGCGCGCGGGTCCAGCCCTCAGCCATCTGACTGCGGCAGGAGTTTCCGGTGCAGAGATACAACAGATTTATTTTTTTACTCATTACGTTCCTTTGGGTTAATGCTGAACTGCGGAATGTACACAACGAATATTCATGCGGATCGACATCCATGCCTGCCGCGACTTCCACGGCTTAACTGGCATTAATGCTTAAACCAGCCCTGGGTCCGGTTGGCAAAACTGACCAGTGCCAGCATCACGGGAACCTCCACCAGCACCCCGACAATCGTGGCCAGTGCCACCGGCGAGCTGGTACCGAAGAGCGCAATCGCCACCGCCACCGCCAGTTCAAAAAAGTTCGACGCACCGATCATTCCGGCCGGGGCCGCCACATTGTACGGAAGCTTCATTACTTTTGCTCCCAGATAGGCAATAAAGAAAATCAGTGCAGTCTGGAGAATCAGCGGCACCGCAATCAGACCGATGTGTACCGGGTTTTTGATAATCACATCGCCCTGAAAAGAGAAGATGATCACGAGAGTAAGCAGCAGCCCGGCAATCGTCGTATTGCCGAACTTTGGAAGAAACGTGTTTTCAAAATATTCCTTCCCTTTGGTCTTCAGCATATGCCCGCGCGTCAGCGCCCCGGCGGTCAGCGGCACCACCACAAACAGAACCACCGAAAGAATCAGCGTATCCCACGGTACAAAAACATTACTTACGCCGAGCAGGAATTTAACGATCGGCACAAACGCCACCAGAATAATCAGGTCATTCGTCGCCACCTGCACCACCGTGTAGGCCGGATTGCCCTTCGTCAGATGACTCCACACAAACACCATCGCCGTGCACGGTGCCGCGCCGAGCAGCACCGCACCCGCCAGATAGTCTTTCGCCAGATCCGCCGGAATCAGGCTTTTAAAAAGCACATAGAAAAAGAGCCACGCAATGCCGAACATGGTGAACGGCTTGATCAGCCAGTTCACCACCCAGGTCAGATAAAGCCCCTGCGGATTTTCACCCACATGCTTCACCGATTTAAAGTCGACCTTCATCATCATCGGATAAATCATGATCCAGATCAGTACCGCCACCGGAATCGATACATTGGCATATTCCAGTTTTCCCAGAAATTCCGGAATCGCCGGCAGAAACCGCCCGATCAGAATCCCGGCCACCATGCACAGCGTCACCCATACCGTCAGATATTTTTCAAAAAAACTGATGCCTGTATCTTTTTCTTCGCTCATAGCTATTCCCAATTTTATCTTTCGCTCCGACCTCATCCGCGAAACGGCGCTGCCATCCGCGGTCTTCTTCTGATCGAATAAACGCTCTAGTTCGGACAGCAATCCTCGCCGCGCTGCATCCGGCACAGATCCTCTCGCGTCATACTCACAATTTTTTCCAGGGCCTGAAAATCGGCATTTAATTCATCCGTATCAGTCCTCGCTTTTTCCAGCCACTGAAACAGCGGTTCCGACCCCTCCGGCTTCGTCAGAAAATAATAAACCCAGCGCCCGTCCTTACGACTCCCGACCAAACCGGCCCGCTGCAGAATGCCCATATGGCGCGATGCCGTCGCCCCGCTCACCTGCAGCAGCTCCGTCACCTGACAGGCGCAAAGCTCGTCATACCGCCCCAGCGCCGCAATCACCCGGAACCGGTTTTTATCCGAAAGCGCCTTTAAAATATTTAATGTTGTTTCCATGGCCCTCTTTATAGTTAGTCATTTAGCTAAATGTCAAATTAGAATTGTGTTAACTGCGTGAAATCAGAAAAAGACTGCGCATCCTGCGCTTTAAATGAATACGGTGTTCATCTATTCATGTTTGGTTTTTATATGAGGTACTTATGTCTGAAGCGTTTTTTGAACATCCAATACTGAATTCCCCATACGCGTATCCATCCCGCCATGGGGAACTGGATAAACAGGGGCAGCCCACACAGAAAATTGCCGAAGCCCGACGCACAGCGGCGGCAGTTTCGCCGGGAGGTTCCCTATGAATGCCGTAAAATACCACGCCGGTAAATTTCCACCGCAGAAACTGGATCTGGAACGACTGTTGCCGCTGATCGATCCGGCCAGTTCGGCCGTAGCCCGCTACGACGGCGTACTTTCGGCCATTCCAAACGTCGCCGTATTGCTCAGCCCGCTGACCACCTAGGAAGCGGTGCTTTCGTCGAAAATTGAGGGCACACAGGCTACCATGGGCGAAGTGCTTGAATTTGAAGCGGAAGACGGCCGGAAAAAAGTTCCTGAAGAAAAACGGAAAGATATTCAGGAAATCCTCAACTACCGCCGGGCGATGCGCCATGCGGAAGAACAGCTGCAGACCCTGCCCCTCTGTCAACGGGTCATCAAAGACGTTCACCGGATTCTGCTGGACGGCGTGCGGGGCCAGGGGAAATCCCCCGGAGAATACCGGCGTGTACCCAACTGGATCGGCCCCCACGGCTGCACCATGGAAGAGGCCCGGTTTATTCCCATATCCGCCGGTGACCTGAACGATGCAATGGGGAAATGGGATCGCTATATCAACTCCGACGCGCCGGACCGGCTGCTTCAGCTGGCCATTCTTCATGCCGAATTCGAGGCCCTGCACCCTTTTCTCGACGGAAACGGACGCCTGGGCCGGATGTGCATCCCGCTCTTTATGCATCAGGCCGGACTGATCCAGCGCCCGATGTTTTACATCAGCGCCTATTTTGACGCCAGCCGCGACGAATATTATGACCGCTTGCTGGCGGTTTCCCGCGATGACGACTGGAGCGGCTGGTGCGGCTTCTTTTTAAACGCGGTGCGCACCCAGGCGGAGCGGAATCTTGAAAAAGCCACAGCCGTTCTGGATCTCTACAGCCGGATGAAGCTGAAAATGGTTGAAATTTCCCACTCCCAGTTTGCGATTCACGCCTTGGATTGGATTTTTGAGAAACCCATTTTCAGCAGTACGGATTTCATCAAAGCTTCCGGCATCCCCAAACCCACGGCCTCTCGTATTCTTCAGGTGCTGAAAGACGAGGGGGTGCTGGACGTTTGGCGACAAGGACGAGGCCGTCAACCGTCGGTTTACGCCTATACAGAGTTGTTGAATGTTGCAGAAGGATACCAGGCATTTTGATTAAGAGCACCTATAGTATCTTCAAGACGGAAGGAACGCAATATGGAGTGGTTTTAGCGCTTACGTCTCACTTTTTAAACACAAAGGCATTTGTGTCTCAAAAAACGTAAAAAATGAGACACAAAGGCGTTTACAGCTCATACGTGAGATGCAACAGCACACCCCTTTTATTCGGTAAGTTGCCAAAAGAATATTTTGAAGAAGCAGAAGCATGGCAGGCGGAAAGAAGAAGCTACACCGTCTCAACGAAATGAAATTAAAAGTTGTGTTAAACCCGGTGTTTTTTCAGATTGTTGCAAAATCGCGCCGATCATATTTATAAGGGCAGACCATTTTTATTACGAAACGAAGGACAGCTGATGGCGACTAAGTTTTTTACGAATGAGGAGAAGAATACGCTTCTGAAAAAATTTGAAGGGGTTTTTGCTCACAACCAGAACATTCAGTTCTTCGATGCGTTGGTCGGATACTTCCGAGCCTCCGGATATTTTGCCTTACGGCCTCATCTGGATCACGTGCCGCATAATTCGAATTCTCGTCGGCATCAATGTGGATAATCTTCTGGCTCGATCTCACGTAAAGAGACTTTTGTTTAAAGGGAACCCGCAGCAAACCATCGAAACCTTTCTTCAGGAGGCGAAAGAGGATATTCAGATCGGCGGTTGGCCGCCGTCACGCATCGTCTCTTTTATTCATTCCAACCCTCGAAAATGCATGGTCCTTTCCTGGATACCCGAAGGTCTGATGCGCCGCATCAGATGAAGACCGCTCCATCTTGACGCGTATCCGATCTTTCACTACACCTTGCGCCATGGAACCGAAAAAAACAAAACCGATTCGCGCGGCCGTTGCCACTAAAGACGGCATTTCCATTAATCTGCATTTTGGTCACGCCAAAACGTTCTGGATCTATGAACTGCAGGCCGGTCAATTTACACTGCTGGAAAAGCGGGACGTCGATCATTACTGCCAGGGCGGATCCGGCGATTCCTCGGCCATGCAGAAAATTCTGCAAACCCTGACGGATTGCCGCTGGGTATTTGTTGCCCGCATCGGGGACGGACCGATTGCAAAACTCAACGCCATCGGCGTCGAACCCGTGGATACCTTTGCTCACCTGGGCATCGATGAAGCGCTCAAGTCGCTTGCCTCCCAGCTGGACGAACCCGCCGGCGGTACAGCCTCGGAATAACGCACCGGGTATTGCGGAACTACGGTTCGGCCGGCGTTTCGTGGATGCAGCATTCGTCTTTTAGAAATTCGATCAGTTCGTCCAGACGTTCATATTGCGGCGCACAATACAGCGTCCGGCCCTTCCGGCACTGTATGACCAAGCCAACGGCAACCAGTCGGCTGATGTGGTGCGATAACGTGGAAGCCGGGACATTCAGTTCCGCCTGAATGGCTCCGACCGGAACCCCCTGCCGACCGCCTTTGACCAAATATCTGAAAATGGACAGGCGCGTTTCATGCCCCAGTTCCGCCATCTGTTTTGCCGCGTCCTTTATCTGCATGAGTGCCCTTCTATAATTCCATGTTTCTAGAAATATGGTTTGACGATACTCTTCGTCATACATATTTATATTTCCACGAAAGTAGAAATATCGATGAGGAAAGTCAATGGCATTGCCGATTGACCGAAAAAACATCGTTAAGGAATCAGGTATAGAATATGAATCGTGTTCAGGAAATCGCTATCGAAGCCGGCCGCGACGGGGCCGGCGGGGTGAACGGATGGCTTTCTGAAATCATCAGCCGGGGTTTATCCGAACTCGACACCGGGCTCTCGCCCGACCTGACCGCCGGAATTTCAAAAGCCCTTGCAACGTTTATTTTTATCTTTGCCGAACTGACCCTGCTGTTTCTCTCCATCAGTTTCATCATCGGCATCCTGCAAAGCTATATTCCCGCCGGAAAAATCCAGCGCATGCTCAATAAAAAACGCGGCTATATGATGGCGGCACTGCTGGGTGCCGTCACGCCGTTCTGTTCCTGTTCGACCATACCGTTTCTGAAAGGGCTGATCCGGGCCGGTGCCGGCTTCGGCGGCATCATCGTCTTCCTGCTGGCCAGCCCCTTGCTCAATCCCATTATTATCGGTCTGTTCTTCATCAGCTTCGGACTGAAGGTCGCGATCTACTATTTTGCGGTTGCCATGGGCTTTTCGATTCTTGCCGGCATCCTTCTGGAACAGCTGGGTTTCCAAAAATATATCCGGCCGATCAGCAGCACAGCGGATGAACCGTGCGGATGCGCCGAACCCGCCTCGGAAAGCAGCCCCTGCTGCGATACACCGACGGCAAATACACAACCGGCCACATGGAGCACACACTGCCGGAAAGCGTGGAAGCAGGCTGTTTCCGATTTTAAAGGCGCTTTCTGGTTCATGCTGGGCGGAGTACTTATCGGCTGCATAATCTACGGTTTTGTTCCCGAATCCTTTATCAGCCGTTACGCCGGCGGCAGCAGTCCGCTGGCCGTACCGGTGGCGGCGGTTGTGGGCGTTCCGCTCTACATCCGTGCCGAAGCGGTCATTCCAATCAGCCTCGGACTCGTCGATAAAGGAATGAGTCTCGGAGCCGTAATCGCCTTCATCATCGGAAGCGCCGGAGCCAGCCTGACCGAAGTCGTGCTACTCAAATCCCTCTTCAGAAACCCCATCATCGCAGCCTTTCTGATCGTGGTATTCACCATGGCTATTCTTGCCGGCTATCTGCTGCCGTTTTTTCTCTAACCAAAGGAAATATCTATGAAAAACAAAACCTCTTCTTTCAGCTTCTGGGTCACTATCGGCAGCGGTTTTCTTGCGCTGTTAGGCTTTGTCTCCGGATGTGCCTTTCCCGCAATCGCCGCTTTACTGGCCGCATTGGGCGTGAGCAGCGGATTCATCTCCGTCATCAAGCCACTGCAGCCCTGGCTGATTTCAATGGCGGCCCTCTCATTGGCTTTCGAGTTTTATAAAGCCTACCGGCCTTTACCGAAAAACGCTCCATGCTGCGGATCACGAACCAGAACACGCATTGTGCTCTGGTCCCTGCTGGTGATTTTCGTCGGATTAATGATTATTGGAAAAATGAAGTCCATGCCGGCCGATCCAGCAGACACACCTTGCACGATCCCCGCCCAGCCGTCCACCTGTCCGGCTTTTTTCCAGCCGGAAACCGGTTGCAGCCAATAAGACCGCTCTGCCGCCTCCCTCCACTCAGGGTGCCATATAAATCAGGCTTTGTGATCCTGTGGCCGTTATGCTTACATTTCCTCATGAAATTCAAGCACATTATCTGGGACTGGAACGGAACGTTGTGGGACGACACCTGGCTCTGTACCGACATTAATAATCATATGCTGGAACGCCGGGGTCTGCCGCGGATCGATATCAGAGTATACAGAGATAAACTGATCTTTCCGGTCGATCAATATTACTGCCAGCTGGGTTTCGATTATTCGAAGGATCCCTACAACGTGCTGGCCGAGGAGTTTATCGAAGAATACACCGACCGGCGATTCAGCTGCCCGCTTCATGCCGGTGCAAGAGAATTGATCGCCGAACTCCAGACGCTGAATGTTCCCCAGGCCGTTTTATCCGCTTATCAGCATGATACGCTGATCGAAGCACTGAACCATTTCCAGCTGCTGAACTGTTTTGATGAGGTCATCGGTCTGAATGATATCTATGCGGCCGGCAAAGTGGAGAACGGCTTGAGGTATATAGGGAACCTGAAAACAGATCCTTCCGAAGTTCTGTTCATCGGCGACACCCTGCACGATTTCGAAGTGGCCACAGCCATGGGCGTTAACTGCGCGCTCGTCGCTCATGGACACAACAGCCGCCCGCGCCTGGAATCCACCGGTGCGCCGGTGTTCGACGATATCGCTCGTCTCCGCGGATACATACTCGGCTGAAATATCCGGCATATCGACTTCCAGAAGCAACCCACAGATTTTGCTAAAGAGGCTTTTTTCATAGGGTCGAGACGCGAGCGCTTGGCTCGGGTGCTCCATTTCTTGAGATACCATTCTGCCCAGTATGGGCTCGTGTAGTTCCAGAAGAGCCGGAAGCTTTTCTTGAGCAGATAAGCGCGGACGCTCTTCAGGTCGTAGGTGAGCTGGAGGGTGCGTCGTCGAAACACAACCATTCTCCGTTTTTTATCAGCTTCGCATCTCATTGATTTAAAATTGGTTGTGACACATTTTTTAGGCCGCTCGCAAAAATGAAAAAGGAAGTCTATTAAGCCCATTTTCCTTTCTCTGTTTTTTCGGACGGGTTGTAAACGAAATTCCCCTCACCATTTTTGCCGTGGAAAACCGAGTCCGAACATCGCTATTCTGATGTTTTGATCGTTCGAATTCTCTGGAACTCATAGGATCCTCGGATTTTGTGAGTTCGCAGGGGTGCGGAAATGTATGCACCTCTCGTAAGTTGTTGAATTTATGTGGGATTGGCTGGGTATGAGCAAGAAGAGGTTTGGCGGTAGGTTTAATGTGTTTTGGGTGATTTACATGCTCTTGGCGCACCGTTTTATGCCCAAACATGATGGTCAAATCCAGTTGCTGTTGTATCAGGTTAAGATGCTCCGAGATCGCATTGATGAGCCGCGAATTATCCCATCTTCGGACGAGCGTGCAGAATTGCTCCGTTTGGGTGCCAAAATTGATCACGATATTGCGGAGGTAATGTGCGTGGTGAAGCCGGGAACCTACCGCCGCTGGCCGAGCAAAAAGGCGGATAAATCGAAAAAGGAAATGATTGTTGGTCGACCGGAAACCGCCGAAGAAACCATTGCACTGATCATTCGTTTGGCTACTGAAAACATCGCGTGGGGCTACAAACGTATTTTGGGCGAACTGAAGAAGCTGGGCGTTGATATTGGGCTGACGACCATTCGTGATATTTTGAAGCGAGCGGGGCATAAACCATCGCCCCAGAAAACAAAGAGCAAGCCCGTGGTTCCGTGGTCGGACTTTATCGGTGCGCACATGGAAACGTTGATTGCCTGCGATTACTTTACGAAACCCATCTACACGCTTTTCGGCAAGTTCGACGCCTACGTGCTGGTCTTTATCCACCTCGGCAGTCGCCGTGTTTTCATGACGCCACCCACGTTTCATCCCAATGATGACTGGCTTAAGATTCAGATTCGCAGTGCGGCGATGTGGCTCGATGGAATCGGAGTTAAACCCACCTGCCTGATCCACGACGGAGACAAGAAATTCGGGAAGATGTTTAAAGCATTCTGGAAGTCGGAAGGTGTGCGATGTTTGAAGATCCCTCCGCGCTCGCCGCAGGCCAATGCCTTTTGCGAGTGCTATATTGGGACGTACAAACATCAGTGTTTGAATAGTTTCTTTTGCCTGAGCCTCGATCAGCTCGATTACATCAACCGAAAATGGGTGACGTACTACAACAACGAGAGACCGCATCAGGGAAAAGACATCGGGAATAACATTCTGCGCCCCGACTTTACGCCCGTCAGCGAAGGCGAAATCGTGCGCTACGAAGCTCTCGGCGGCGTACTCGCGTGGTACGAACGCGCCGCTTAAACTCTGCCCGATCATCAGCAAACCCGAACCTCCCGTTCCAATCGAACGGCTGATTCGCCATGCCCAGATCGCATAAATCCACCTATTTTCGTGACTCTCATTGTCAAATTTCGCTCTCAACTCTCTTCGTTGACCTACTCGATCTCCCTTAATTCGTTCATTTCACCCTGATTTTTCAGTCATTTTTGGCGTGGATGAATTTCCGCACCCTCCACCCTGCTATCAAACCGTTTGTTCAATGTGCAGACCTGACCCTGCTATCCACGGAGCTATGCGGCATAACCAAAACAGATCATTGAGTGGTTTAAGACCCGAGTCCACTTCTGTCTGGCGACGGTTCCAAAGGCCCGCCGGAGGAAAGGAGCAGTGAGCGCCTGCCATGGCGCTCTCTGCGATAGCGGCTCCACATTAACTCATCCGCTTTTTTCCCGTATGAAAATTAGCCAACCCACAATCATCAAAAGAATAGAAAGCAATATACAGCATCCCCACCAAACCTGATCGGCTTCAGATGCCCCATAATTTTTTGTGCCTTTAGAGGGAAGAAATTGCCACAACTTAAAAAGCTTAACGCATACCCCCGCTAGTACAGGAATACGTAACAAGACAGGGCGCAGAGCAAACGATAACAAACTACTTAGAGAGCAGGATAGCACTATGTTCAAAATCCATTTTTTATCCATATCGTCACTCCCTTATGGCAACAAGGCGCTTGCTGTTGGAACAATAACGTTAATTACATCCTCTGACATCGCATCACCTTGCAAAATATTTTCGTATAATTTCCAGTAGCCTGTTGTTGCGTCCACAACATCTTTTCCCTTAACCACCTTTGCGCCGAGTGGTGATAAAATAACAGACTCAGAAACACCCTTGGAAAAGTATGCCACGGGCTCCACTGCACTAATTGCAAGATATGCAAACGTACCGCCCGCACCCCCTTCTTTCAAAACCTGCTCTTTACCCTCACGGAAAGCTATGGGCATATTCTCACCAAGCTCTTGAAAGCCATAAACAATGCTTCCGACTGCTAATGTTGGCAAAAACTTTGAACTAAGCGGATTAGCCATATTCCATGCTCCGTAGCCATCCGTCCAATCTGTATCCAAGGCCCAGTCTTCCAGGGAGTCGTAATCCCATCCATTTACCAGTGAAAATGAATCCGCGCACAACCCGTACGGATCGACGAAGAAGAGCGGATTCATATTCGCCCACATGTAGACGTTGACTCCGCCATCGATTCCGAGGGGGTCGGGACTGATGAAACGTTTCAAAGAACAGGAATACGCTCTATGAAGGGTTAAATGTAATTCGGTGTCAATGTCATAGTACACGCCGTAGCCACCCAGCCACCGGAACGGAGTATCTGTTAACCCGATGTGCGTTGCGGTTCCGTACGGCATGTACGCAAACTGGTCGGTGACTGCGCCGGATTCGTCCGTCAGCGCGAGGGTGCTGCCGAGTTCGTCGGCGTGATAATAATAGGTATCGCCGTTTGCTTCGATGTGGCAGAGCAGTTGACTGCCATTCCAGACATAGTAGCGGGTGATGTTTCCCTGAGCATCTGTTTCAGCGAGCGGGCGTTTCAGTCCGTCCACATAATCGATGACGAAGTAGTTGGTGCCGGAGTTGTGGACGCGGCCGATTCGCGCGCCGCTTGCATCATATACATATTTCGTGTGATTCGTGTCTTTCGTGGTTTCAGTCAAACGATTGTTGTAGTCGTACGAGAAGAACTCCGGATCGGAATCCGGCGAACCGATGGATGCCAGCCCGCCGTTGTCGTTATAGCCATACGCGATGTCGGTCCAATTGGTGCCCTGCTGGACTCGTTCGGAGATGAGCTGATCGGCATCGTTGTGCGTTTTGATGGAGCGATGTGTCGTCGAAATCGTCGGCGAAATACCGGCATTGATGCATTCGGTGGTTTTGAAGCCGAGCGCGTTACGATGGATTTCCCGATCCACAAAATTTCCGTGCTTGATGGAGATCATATGATTTTCGGCATCGTAACCAAAGGAGGAGTTCACGCCGCTGGGGTATAAGATGCCTGTCAGGCGGTTGGCTGTGTCGTAGCCGAAGGAAATGATTTCCGTGTTATTCGAGTAGGTCGTGGCAACCGATTCCAGCCGGTTATCGGCACCGTAATTGTAAGAAACAGATAAACCTCCCGGGTAAACAATGCTGGTGCGGTTGCCGTTCAGATCGTACTGATTTTCCACCACAGAACACACTGAGGCACAGAGCTGCGTACTGAATACGAGCCGGTTCATTTCATCATAGCCGAAGGTGCATGAGGCATGCGGGGACGCTTTCCATTCGCATCGTGATCAAACGCGGCGACTTCCACACCCTGATTCGTGATCGCCGTCAACCGGTTCAGCGCATCATATCTGTATTCCGTCAACGCGCCGGCGACATCTATGCGGGTATTGAGATTGCCTGCTCTTTCAAACTCTATACGCGGCTTCCTTTCCATAAGTGATTTATTACGAACCAATTCTCAGCAAACAATCAGGGAATATTAAAATATCGGACCGACCCCTTTATACCGGAGAATATTAAAATATCGGACCGACCCCTTTATGGTATTGAGATTGCCTGCTCTTTCAAACTCTATACGCGGCTTCCTTTCCATAAGTGATTTATTACGAACCAATTCTCAGCAAACAATCAGGGAATATTAAAATATCGGACCGACCCCTTTATTTGCCTGCTCCTTCAAACTCTATACGCGGCTTCCTTTCCATATGTGATTTATTCCGAACCAATTATCAGCAAACAATCGGAGAATATTAAAATATCGGACCGACCCCTTTATTGGCCGGCTCGTTGCTCCATAATCCTTCATTTATAAGAACCTGATTCAGATAAACGCAGGAACCTTTTTGGATGTTTAAAAAACCAATATATACGTTATGTGCTCCTACAGACTCCCATCCATTTGGTTCTCGGCCCAGAACTTCCTCCGGAATGCCCCAGATGAATACATCATATTTCATATCTCCATTGGGCGAAACAAAAACCTCATAATCACCAATCAATTTTGAAATTCTCATTCGAGACTCATCGCTACGCCCCTCAATATTTCGCCCGGCAAGCTTAATCACATCTCCATTGGCAAGTTTAAGTGAAGGACCAGGCAGCACTTTATCCACTTGTTGCAACACATTGGCATTTTCTCTAAGCCTTGAATCCAAGGCAACCGAACCAAGAGCAAACAAGATAAATAAAAATGCCATCAGAACCGTATATTTATTATTTATTAATTTCGACATTCTGCTTTTCCCTCTGCTCATTAATCCATTTTTCCAACTGATTAGGCGTTGAAAGGCCAAAGATGTTCTTGAGGTCGTCACCAAAATTAATTCCGGCATAGGCTGCGTAAAGCTGTACATAATCAACACAGTTGAAGTGTTTACTCCAAACAACTTGATCTTCTATCGCGATGAGTCCATCAGCCAATTTCTGGACTTTATCATACTGCTCTTGGGTAATAGGAATCCTCAGTGTTGCATCGGCAATTGAGGTTGGCGAGTCTTGAAAACCATTTCCCTGATCCCCCGAAGTTTTGTGTATTGAAGCAGGAACTCCATCTGAAAACCAAGCACTCAGCTTACCAATACCCCCCTTAGGATAAAGTCCATAACTATTTCGCTCACCGGCATCATTTTCCAACGTAAACCATCCATGCCCCATATCTCCGAAATCTGCATTATCTGCGTGAAGGTAAAAAGCTGCTAAGCCATACGGATCAACGAAGAATAGCGGATTCATATTGGCCCACATGTAGATGTTGACGCCGCCGTCAATACCGAGCGGGTCGGGACCGATGAAACGTTTCAAAGAACAGGAATACGCTCTATGAAGGGTTAAATGCAATTCGGTGTCAATGTCATAGTACACGCCGTAGCCACCCAGCCACTGGAACGGAGCATCCGTTGATCCGGTGCGCGTGGCAGCTCCGTAAGGCATGTACGCAAACTGGTCCGTTACCGCGCCGGACTCGTCCGTCAGCGCGAGCGTGCTGCCGAGTTCGTCCTGGTGATAGCAATAGGCATCGCCGTTGGCTTCGATATGAGCCAGCAGCCGCATGCCGGCCCAGATGTAGTACCGCGTGACGGAGCCGGCTGAATCGGTTTCAGCGAGCGGGCGTTTCAGGCCGTCGGTGTAGTCGATGATGAAGTAGTTCGTGGTGACGGCGGTAGGCGAGACGCCTGCGGTACAGATCCGACCGATGCGTGCGCCGGTAGCGTCGTATAAATACTCAACGGAGCAGGATGTTCCGTCTGCATTCACGATCCGATTATCATAGTCATATCCGAAGCGCTGTGTTTCTGAGCCCTCTGTGGTGATATTCGTTAAGCACCCGTTGTCGGAATAGGAATAAGCAACGTCGGTCCAGTTGGTGCCCTGCTGAACTCGTTCGAAGATGAGCTGGTCGGCGTCGTTGTGCGTTTTGATTCTGCGCGCGGTTTCCTGGACGGCGGATTTAATTCCTGCATTGATACATTCGGTGGTTTTGAAGCCGAGCGTGTTGCGATGGATTTCCCGATCCACAAAATCTCCATGCTGAATCGAGGTGATGCGGCTTTCTGCATCGTAACCAAAGGTGGAATGCACACCGTTCGGGTAATCCATGCCGGTCAACCGATTGGCGGAATCATAATTGAACACAAAGCTTTCCGTGTTTTCAGCGTATTCCGTGGTCACGCTCTCCAGCCGATTGTCTGCTCCGTAATGATACCCGACCGATAATCCACCCGGATAGACGATGTTCGTGCGGTTCCCGTTCAGATCGTACTGATTTTCCACCACAGAACACACTGAGGCACAGAGCTGCGTACTGAATACGAGCCGGTTCATTTCATCATAGCCGAAGGTGCATGAGGCATGCGGGGACGCATGCTCTATGATATTTCCATTCGCATCGTGATCAAACGCGGCGACTTCCACACCCTGATTCGTGATCGCCGTCAACCGGTTCAGCGCATCATATCCGTATTCCGTTAACACCCCGGCGGCATCTATGCGTGAATCCAGATTACCCACGGCATCATACGTGAATGCGGTCACCTTCCCGATGGCATTGGTGATCGCGGTGACGCGCCCCTGGGCATCGACCCCGAAATAAACGGGCTTACCCTCGGCATTGCGGAAAACGGTTCGGTTCCCGAGGTCATCATAACCGTATTCTTCGTTCACTCCGGAGGGCCGGAAGGAGTTCTTCACCCGGCCGAGTGCGTCAAATTCAGTTTTCCACTCTTTTGAAGCCGCATCGACCCGGTTGGTAACACGACCCAGCCCATCCATCTGATATTCTTCATAACCGATGGGGCGGAAACGGTGCGTCATCCGGCCGAGTGAATCATAGACAAAGCGGCTTTCGATTTGAAGACCGGAAGGATCGACTACGGAGTTAGTGAGGTTTCCGAGGGTATCAAACTGATTCGTGACCACGGAATACATCGAAGACACGGAAACCGGCCGTCCGGCGGAATCAAGGGTGTTGGTGACGCAGCTGCCTTCGGGGTCACAGCTCATCACAAGGCGGTCCGCCTCGTCGTACAGGTTTGTGGAGCTTCCTCCGTCGGGGAACAGGGTTCCTGCCGGTTTATAAGCAGGCGTCCAGTAAAATATGCTCGTCTTCCCCCGGGCATCGGTTGAGGTTCTGAGCAGCCCATTGCCGTAGTAGGCTTTAGAGATGACCGTCTGGTCAGCGGTACCCAGCGCATTCGTTACCGCAATGAGCTGCCTGAGATCATCATAACCGTATGCGGTGGTTTTTCCGCCGACGGTCAGGGTTTTCAGATCGCCTTTTGCGTTAAAGACCCGGCTGACTGTTCCGGCATCGGTTGAAGTAACCATTTGTGCATTACCGTAGGAATCGAAATCAGAATAGACCGTAATCCTTTTTCCGTTTCCTTCCGAGAGCTGACGAAGCAGTCCCTGTGCGGTGTAGGAGTAATCTGTAACAGCCTCTTCCTCGGAACCTTTGGCTGAAACCGTATAATCAACGGCATGCTCATCCGTGTAGGCATATTCAGTGACAAGCTGTTCAGCTGTACCGACGGCATTCGTCACCAGCCGCAGATGGTGCTCCGAATCATAGGCATATGCTGTGATCGTCTGTTCAGCGGTTCCCTCCGCATGAACCTGCATCAGCAGGTTGTGATCGGTGTCGTAAACAAAACGATTGGTTACACCCCGCTCATTGACCGTGCCGGTAATATGTCCCTGCCCGTCAAAGAAGGTGTAGGTTCGGGAACCATCAGCCTTTTCTTCGCTCCAGGTGCGGCCGGTGCTGTCGAAATAATATTTGGTCTGATTCCCTAGCGGATCTTCCTCGATACTGCAGTTTCCGATAAAACGGTTCAGCCAGCGGTGTCCACTTGCGGAAATCTGATTCGTGACCTGACCGACGGAATTATACGCATTCCGGACGAGAGTAATATTTTCGGGATCCCTTACCCAGGTGATCTGATGCGCACTGTCGTATCCCATGCTCCAGTCAAAACCGGCGGCATCAACTACATTGGTTAAGTTTTCATCTGAATCATACTGATAATAAACGGTGCGGACCGGTTCCGCGTTATCGCTGACCGAGGTCAGCAGCCCGTCCGTATAGCTGAAGGTCATTTCAGGACCGAAACTGCTCTGCACGGAGTTAAGATTTGTGCCTCCGGAATATTCGAAAGTAAGCGTATTCCCGTAAGGATCTTCAATGGTGTCAATCAGGCCGTTGGTGTTGAATGCGTATGTGTTTCCATGACGCTCCTGCATCACATAAACCCCATTGGTTTCCGTCAGCGACACGGTCATTCCTTCGGGAGGTGTGAACGAACCATCCGGCTGTTTTACAAACGTAGCCGCCTTCTGACCGGTGTAAACCGTCACAGCCGTTCCCGCCAGCCGGTCCACTGCCCATTCGGCAATCAGGCTGGCCACAGTCCATGAACGGGCCGTGTCTTCACTTTGAAGAATATCCAGCATCGCCTGATACGCCACGGCGGCGCCGGCAATATCTTCGAGAGAGCGGTCCATCAGACTGTCGGGCGAAGTATGCTCCTGAACATACATGTTAAAAGAATGATTCCACCCGTATCCCAGTGCTGTTTTTGCATCAGCAGAACCCGAACTGTAATTCCGCTTCATAACCAGAGGCATCGGGCCGTCCATGGTCAGATCGGTTTTTTCCAGCAGATAGTTTCCTGATGCCATGTCGACCGGATCAGCGCCTTTCGGGGTCCGGATATTCGCAGCCTCTTTAAAGTCGGCCAGATTCTGGGCATTGATAAGGGTCGGCCCGATCCGGGAGGACCGGTCTACAGCCCCTCCGTTGGTTTTATCAAGCGCGGCGGTAATGCCGCCGTTTGTAGATACCCCCAGATAAATAATTCCGGTCCATTGGCCGACACTGACCGGAGTATCCGGGAGAATCAGACATTCGGTATCAGCGGTCAGCAATGCTTCAAAAGAATCCAGTTCATCGGAGGTATAGCCGCTCAGCTGCGCTTCGACAGAGGCAAAATTATCTGCAGTGACACGGAATACGGTTCCGCCTTTCCGGCAGTGCTCGGCAATGCCCCGCACACTCGATACAGCCAGCCAGCCCGGCTGATTCTGTTCCCAGATACCGTGTTCGAGCGCACTGCTGATCAGCCCCTGAGCCGATGTACGTTCAATTTTGGTCTCATGAGTATACAGATTGTCAGCTCCATGCTGAACATCACAGAGTGCATTAGGATAGTCCGACTGGATAAATACTCCGGCTGCGTAAACCTGATGAGAGATTTTTCCATACAGCCCTTCGCTCAACCGACGGAAAAGGCCCTGAAGATGGAAATAGTCTGTACCCAGCTGCTGCAGTCCAAGCAGAATGGGATCTCCGGAACCCGCCCCGGAAAGACATTCCGCCAGCTCTTCAGCACAGGCCGCAGAAGCGGCTTTATTCCCAAGATCATTAAACTGAATCGGGAAAGCGTACTGCGCCCCCAAAACGCCCGTGTAGGTTTTTAAACTGTCATAACCGGTCAGCGTATACGAAGAATTGCTGTAAGTAAAAATCGGAAACACGATGCTGATCGGCACCACATAGCGACCTCCGTCCATCCCGCCGATACTCCCTTCCACCCAGACTTCATCCCCCAGAAGAACCCGTCCATAACCGGAATCATTAATTTCAATATAAACCGTCCGCGTGCCCAGATCCGGCAATGAAATATAATGCATCTCACCTTCCGCATAAATTCCCAACTGCTGACTGCCTGTCGGCAGATCATCCTTATTCTGATATGCTGTGGACGAATAAACGGTAAAACGGGGAGGGTTCAAACCCGACTCCTGCACAATGTGCTTATCTCCGAAAAAATCCGCCGGCGAACCGTTCGGAAGCTGAGACCTGAATTCAGCACATAAATTCGTAGTCAACCCTGTCAGATAGGCATACAGACCATCCTCGTTAAAACCTGAAAAACTGTGATTAGAAACAACACCCCCCACTTCGGCATAAAGATTACTGCGCACATAAGAAGAAAGTGCGTCTATTCCGACCCCGTCTGTATATTCATACGGTTTGAAAAAGGTATCCAGCTCGATCACCTCACTGCCATTGGTCAGCGTCACCCAGGTATAAGCAATATTAACCAGTGTATCCCCATCATAATAATACACGGGCAGCTGTTCCGCACTCAATATGGCAAATGCATCATCAACACTGTCGACATTCAGCATAGTGCTTAGGTTGCACCCTTCATTATCAAATACAGGCAGAATAACGGCCCCGAAATTATAGGATGCGCCATACCCCGAAGCTTCCAGCAGCGCAATCAGCAGCGAGGCCTGATCGCAGTCATTTCCCGCACCGTCCTGAATTACCCGCTCCGGTGAGCGTTTGTTTCCTACATAAAATTCTGAATGAATCTGATTTCGTACAAACTCATAAATATTAGTGGGATTATATTCGAGCGCATAAGCCAGTTCTTCAATGACTGAAGAAGCATTTGAAAACGCCTCAGAGGAAGCCGACCGGACAGATGATAAAGAAGAGCCATCGACCCTCCCTGCATCCGGGGACTCGATATCAAACTCAGCAAGAGAAAGGGCAGAAACAAAATTCGACACTGAAAACGCTACAGAATCCTCCCCCTCGAATGTTGGAGAAACAGCATCTGCCGGAGTGAATATCAATGTATTTCCGAATGAACAGAATGACATAGCTGTCGAAATTAAAAAGGTAACAACCTGCTTTTTTTTCATCATAAAACCCCAGAACCAACTACTTCACAGAAATTTCTTCCGTAATATTATGTGCATCACTCAGGAACGTCCGCTGCGCAGTATCGGAACCGACATAAACGTCGGTTAACCTATCGTCTTCATCGTAATAGAAACGAACTGTTGTAACGGTTCCTACAGCGTTTCCTGCATCCGATACCGTGGGATCGGTTCCACCGGTCAACTCCTCAAGATTACTGAATCCGTCATTATCAACATCCCCCAACGCACCGTCATCGCCCTCATTAGACAGTGGATCAAAACCGTATTCGGACTCCCAGCCATCATCAAGACCATCGCCGTCGCTGTCTCTATTACAGGGATCCGTACCGAGTGAAATTTCTACAGCATCCAACAAACGGTCATTATCGTCATCCGTATCAGCAATCAGCGGCGGATTACTTCCGGAAACGCCGGTCAGCTCATCCGGCATACCGTCGCCGTCTGTATCAATGCCTGCTGCGGGATCGAGCGGAAAGGCATCCGGACCGGGAATCAGATGTTCCCATCCTTCAGGAACGGTCGGCCCGTCACATATTCCGTCCAGATCGGTATCCGGATGCTTCGGACTCGAGGCGCCTCCATATGGCGTACCGATGTACTCTTCGAGATTACTGAGTCCATCACCGTCGAAATCCTCATCGGCATCGGAAATCCCGTTGCCTTCCGGACGGCTCAGCGTATCGGTATCCACCACATCCGGACTTGTTCCGAGCAATCCCGTTTCATAACCGTCGCTTAATCCGTCACCATCGGAATCATCTGCAACTCCGGCATACAGATAAAACTGATTCATTGATGGATTTCGTCCCGGTCCTTCATCCCAGGTATACCAGTCGATTATTCCATTATCTGTTCCCGGAAATCCGCGTTCGGCCAGCGTAAAGCGGTGACCATCATACTGTGATGCAAAGCCCCCATCCGGATGTCCGATGCTCAGACTCTGTGTAAAATAGAATTCATAAACGTGACCGGGAACAGTGCCGTTCAGCCGCCAGCAACAGCTTCCGCTATTCGTTGAAATGCCAAACAGCATACCGCCCAGATACAGCACGGGAGTATCCTCAGCCTCTGCAGCCGATCCCGCCACGTCATCGACCCATCCTCCGGAATCCGTTCCGGCCATAGGTACGACAATGCAGCCTATCATCCCCGCGGTTCCGAAAATCAGACGCAAATATTTCCACCCTGGAAATCCGCTTAATTTATTCATTCCCTTCCCCTGATTATCATTTAACCCCGAAAAAAATCCTGCAATCAACCGACAGATTTACAGGAAAACACAGTAGCACATTATGCTGCATCGGAATTCCCCTCACATAATTGAAGAGCACGTATCTTTCCGGAAAAAAAACATCGTAACAAATAAACAATTGAACTTATTTTTAAAACATATTATTTATTGAACTTTCACCGAAATTAAGTGTCGGCATTCCGCTAAACGGAAAACGCGGCCTGCTTCGCAACAGAAAATACCCACCCATCCCCTGAATCACCTCTGATTCAGAAATAAACACAGTTGCCACAGCCGCAGATTCGAAAGCCGCACCCCAAGGCTTTAGAATCACATCAGATCGTGGAGAAACCGATTTCCCGAAGAGCGAGAAATGAAGAAACCGAAACCTCTTTCAACCAGTCAGACTGGAAATTCGATATACGACAGTGTGACAATCTCATCCCCTCTGATGCCAGGTCCCCTCCAGGCTCTCCACCTGGTCCGATTAACACATACGGATCCATACCACCACCCGCTTAAATCAGAACCCCTCCCGATACATTAACCATCAGTACAAAAAAAGCGCCCCCGCAGGGACGCTTTTGAAAACGGACAATAAAGCAGATTACATTTCAGCAGCAAGACTGAGCATACCGACAACACTCACATCGTAAGCTCCTGTAGCATCCGGCAATACATCATCATCAAAATTGGTGATGTACGTGAGAGAAGCACCAACACTCCAGGTTTCACCCAGTGCATATCCCAGAGAAGCTCCAATGGATGCATCATTCAGGCCATCATCCAGACCGGCTGACGCAGGTTTATCACTCTGCAGAATATAACCCACGGAAGCATCGACAGAACCGCTCAGTTCATCCGTAATATCAATGCCGTATCCAGCAGTGAACTCATAATAGTTCTGACCACTGTAAGCACCACCGCTCATAAAATAACCAGTCAGTCCCAGACCGACACCGGCAATTTCATACCCGGCACCGACATTGAACTCCTTATCTGACGTTCCGCCGTAGCTGTAATCACAATAACCAATAAATAAATCCAGACCATCTACAAACGCCGGAAGGCTGTAAGACACATACCAGTCTGTCTCGGAAAATTCAGATGTCGAAGCGGCACCATCATTGTCATCCAGATCCCAGTTTGCCCAGGCTCCGAAAGTTACAGAACCATACTCTTCAGGCAAACCATAACCCGATGCTTCGATACCCGGCTGAAAAACAGCCCCTTCATTCAAGGTTGTACCGCGGAACACATACGCACTGGCAAAATCAAAGGTTGTACTTACGCCGGCGGATGCAACACCTGCAACCAGACCGGTTGCGATTGTCGTTGTAATTATTTTTTTCATGTTCTTATTTCTCCTTCTGCTTGTTTACTTACTCACTCGAGATTGGGAAGACGGCCGGCCCCGACAAGAAGTTCCTCGAGGATGCAAAAGGAAATTGCACGGGAACCGGCCGCCTAAAGTTTAAGGTTTAACCAATGGCCTCGGGCCTTTTTCACCGGTACGGATCCGGATGCATTCCGGAAGGTCCAGTACGAAGATTTTGCCGTCACCGATGTTCCCGGTGCGGGCACCGGCAATGATGGCGTCGACCGTCATGTCGACAAAATCATCGTTCACGGCGATTTCAATACGGACTTTCTTCAGCAGGTTCACCTCGATATCCGCACCGCGGTAGGTTTCGTGATAACCCTTCTGCTGACCGCAGCCCATGGCATTGGTTACAGACATTTTGTAGACTTCTTTTTCGTACAGGCTCTGCTTCACTTCATTGAGCTGTTCGGGCTGTACGTATGCGATAATCAGTTTCATTTTTCGTATCCTTTCGTATCAGCCGGTTCTTAGTTCGTAGTGAAGATCTGGAAGCCGTTGTATGCTTCTTCGCCGTGTTCGCCGATATCCAGACCGCGGAGCTCTTCTTCCTTGCTGACGCGCAGCATACCGACCGCTTTCAGAATCGAGAACAGAATGAACATGGTGACAAACGCCCAGACCGGAATGGCGATGGAACCGACAATCTGAGCCGTCCAGTTACCGTAGCCGTCGGAATATTCACCGAAGATGGCCAGCGCAATACCGCCCCAGACTCCGCAGAGACCGTGAACCGGGAATGCACCCACCGGATCGTCGATTTTCAGTTTATCGAGCAATTTCACACCGGCAACCACCAGGACACCGGCAACAGCACCGATAATGATGGCTTCCACATTGGTAACCCCATCACAGTTGGCCGTAATCCCCACCAGACCGGCGAGCACACCGTTGGCCGCCATGGTCAGGTCCGGTTTACGATGCATGATCCAGGTGACTACCATGGCCAGTACCGCACCGGCACCGGCTGCCAGCAGTGTGTTCACCGCAATCAGCATAACTGCTTCCGTGTTGTCTTTACCCACAATGGCGAGCTGTGAACCCGGGTTGAACCCGAACCAGCCGATGAGAAGAATGAATACACCCAGTGTAGCCAGCGGAAGCGAATGCCCCGGCATGGCCTTGGCTTTTCCTTCCTTGGTAAAACGTCCGATACGCGGACCGAGCACAATGGCCCCGGCAAGAGCTGCAAAACCACCGCAGGCATGTACCACCAGCGAACCGGCGAAATCGTAGAAGCCCATCTGGTCCAGCCAGCCGCCGCCCCATTTCCAGTACCCGGAAATCGGATAAATGATCGCCGTCAGTACAGCAGAATAAATCAGGTAGGCGCTGAACTTGAGACGTCCGGCGACCGCACCGGATACAATGGTGGCCGCTGTAGCCGCGAAGGCCACCTGGAACAGCCAGTCCACCTGCAGCGTCAGCGCACCGGCCTCCGCATCCACACCGTTACCGCCGATCCCGAACTGGCCGAAGGCCAAAAATCCGTTGCCATCACCCGGATACATCAGACCGTAACCGATGATGAAATACAGAATCATACCGATGGAAAGGTCCATCAGGTTTTTGAACAGAATGTTCACGGTGTTCTTTGCGCTGTTGAAACCGGATTCAACCAGAGCGAAACCGGCCTGCATAAAGAGAACCAGCACCGCACAGAACATCAGGAACATATTGTCAATTGCATAAGCCCACTCGCCGGCTGTTGCCGCCGCATCAAATGCAGGCTCTGCTTCGGCAGCATCTTGCGCCAGTGCCGGAGACGCCAGACCAAGCACCAACGCTGCCGCTATCAATGCCGGAATTTTCAACCACTTAATTTTCATCCTTACACCCTTCTGAGGTTTACTTACCTGTCCGGACACCATGCCCGCGACTAGGCCGACCCTTATTGCACCAGGTATGCCAACGGCGGTTTTTAAACGCATATAAAAGTCATAACACACTAATGATGAATCATTTAAAATATTATTAGTCCGCCATACACATTTGACCTATAATAAACATATATGTCATTTATGTTTTTATTTTATTCTCATATACATTTTTGTTGCATCGCTCGTAAAAAAACTCAATAAAGCCTTCTTTTTGCTATGGATATACCGATTTTGAAGTAAACTCATTGGCATGAACTTTGACGTAAAAATTACCAACGGCGCAGTTTTTGACGGATTATCAGATTCTCCAACACACTGCGATATAGGTATTAACAAAAATACTATTACAAAAATGGGCGAACTTTCCGCCGCAACCGCCGAAAAAACGATTGATGCGACGGACCTGACCATCTGCCCCGGATTTATTGACACTCATTCGCATTCGGACACCTATTTACTCATCGAACCAAGTGCGGCCTCCAAGATCTATCAGGGCATCACCACCGAAATCTGCGGCAACTGCGGCGCCTCCGCCGCCCCGCTCAACGGCGGCTATAAAATGCCGTCCGACTGGCTCGACAAGGATTACAGCAACCTCCCCGGCTCTCACACCTTCGAAGGTCTGAACAAATCCATCCCCTGGAAAACAGTGGCCGAATACCGGGAACTTTATGACGCAATCAACCCTGCCATAAACGTGGCGCTGCTGGTCGGCCACAACACACTGCACGCCGGCATCTGCGGCTACAAACCCCGAACCGCCACCCCCGGAGAACTCAGTGAAATGCTCCGGACGCTGGAAACCGCGCTCGACGACGGCGCCATCGGCCTCAGCTCCGGTCTGGCCTATCCCCCGGGTCCGCGGTTCCACGGGAGGAAATCATTGAACTCTGTAAGGTCGTCGCAAAAAAAGACGGGCTCTACACCACGCACATGCGCTCCGAATCCAGCGGGCTGCTCGAAGCCATTGACGAATCGCTCGATATTGCCCGGCGCTCCAATGTACGCTTACAGATTTCCCACCTCAAAGCATCGGGAAGCGGCAACTGGAACAAAATCGATGCGGCTTTCGCAAAGATCCGTGAAGCCCGACAGGAAATGGACATCGGCTCCGACCGCTACCCCTACACCGCAAGCTGCACCGATCTCGACATCGTACTGCCCCTCTGGGCCACCTATGGCGGACGCGACGCCATTCTGGAACGACTGCGCAACAGCGACACACGGGAAAAAATCCGGACCGAGCTGATGGATAAACCGGACGGGCACTGGGACAACGTCATGATCGGCTCCACACAATTTGAATCCTATAAAGGAAAATATCTGACCGAAGCGGCGGACGACCTGAACATGCATCCGGTCGATGCACTTCTTTATCTGATTGATGCAGATGACCTTAAAACCGGCGGCATTTTTTTCAGCATGTCTGAGAAAAATCTATGGCGCGTTCTCGCCGAACCGTATGTGTCGATCGGCTCGGACGGCTCCATGCGTGCGCCATGGGGGCCGCTCAGTCATGACCACCCGCATCCGCGTGCATACGGCAGCCACACCCGGTTTCTGCGTGCGGCGCTCGACGGGAAAACGGTTCCGCTTCCCGAGGCTATTTATAAAATGACCGCTCTTCCGGCACAGCAGTTCAACCTGAAAAAACGCGGAATGCTGAAAGAAGGCTACGCCGCCGACATTCTGGTTTTTGATCCGGCGCGCATCAAGGAGGAGACCTCCTACGCCGATCCACACCGCCTTTCTGCGGGAATGATCCATGTTTTTGCCAATGGTGTCCATTGCCTCGAAAACGGTAAACATACAGGATTAAGGGGAGGCCGGTTTTTAGACGGATAGAAATGTTTAAGTACATTAAGGAATATAAAACATAGGTATTAGGCTTGGATATTGGGTGAGGTCCCTTATTTTTCACAGCTCGATTGCCTTTCGTTTACACAGGAGATCAACAATGAAAGACTTGAAAAAATCATTAGGCATCGGGGTGGACCAATCCTCGAAAAGCCACCGCAAATCACTGGTTTCATACATCAACCTGAAGCTTTCCGCTCTGGATCAGCCGATTTATGAAAAAACCGACGGCAGAGAGCTCGATATCGCGTTCGACCTGATCAACAACATCAAGGAGAAAAACCGTATTCTCCACGACTATCTCTGCCCGGTCGACCAGCGGATTCAGAACTTTCTCAACGAATATCTGAAGGATGCGTGCGATGAAGTGCCGACCCTTCCGAATAAAACGCTTACCCTCGACCGCCATGGCCTGGCTCGGGAACTTTCGCTTCCGCCCCACAAAGACGAGTTTATTGCCAACGGCGTGGAATCCTACCGCATCCAGCAGGGCGTTCTGCACAATCCGAAACACGACCGCCGTACCACCAAAGGCGTTTTCCATATCTGCGAAGGCGGTTTTCCGGTTCCGGCCGACAAGCTGGAAGTCCCGAAGCAGACCTATGTCAAACTGCTGGAAATTGCGCTCAACCCACCGCAGGATCACCTGCAGCTGCCCTTTACTTCCGCACAGGAAAATAAAGCCGCCACACAGGTCTCGCTGCTGCTCCGCCCAATGGTCAGCCCGGAAGTCCCCGGATTCCTCCCTGAAAAAAACATGGAAATCCGCTTCTTTGCTCCAGGCAACTTTGTCTGCAATCTCGACTTTGTGGAATCCATCTTCGGTAATGCCGGCGATCCCTACCTGCCGGAAAACGACGCAGCCCTCGACCCCGACAGCTGGACCGGTTACACCGGCTGCGTTATTCTCGCTCCGCACATCTGCGGTCTGAAGAAAAAGGATCTCGGCCTGCCTTATATTGACGATGCCACCGAACGCCAGGTACGCGACGGCATGTGCTGGGCCTCGCCGGACGAACTCTACAACGGCGGCACACCGTTCAAAATTACCGCTCGCGATGAAAACGGTGTAATCGTCACCATCATCGGCGACAACTATTTCGGCTACTGCAAAAAAGAAGTAAAAACCCAGATCGGCTATGCCGCCAACCTCTACGGCCTCTGTGAAGAGGAACATGCCGGTGGCGCACTTGCTCTGCCGCAGTACAACCTGGCGGAACGCTTCTCGCCCGACGGCACCCTGACCAACCTCGACCATACGCTGGCCAATGTCCTGCATGTGATGGGCGATAAAGTGACGATTCACCCGGAAGGCTATGCCACCGACAACGAACATCCGAACGTCTTCTTTGTTCCGGAAACGGCAGAATTCAGCATTCCGGACCAGAGTGTCACCTGGTCAAAATCGGGAAAAATCCAACGCCTGAAACTGCTGGAAAACCGGGTTTTTGTATATCCGTCCGGATATCGGGTTACCCTGAAACAGAGCCCCACCGCCGGCACCTGGCGTCTCGTCGGTACAGTCGCGGAGGGCACGCTCTGTCACAAACCGTGCACGGTTTCCGGCGGCGGAAAATCCGAAATCTCCAAATCACTGACCGACGCCATGATCTCCGGTTCCATTTTTGTGGCCGATATCGAAAACGACCTGAATGCCGTCCAGGAAATTCTCGATAAGGATTACAGCGTGCGCTTCAAAGTCCCACGCGAAAAAGGACATAAAACCCGGCCTATTCTTGGAAACGAACGTTCCCTCGGTTCCGTGATCAAACTGCTCAACCCGTCAGAAGAAAACACCGACGAATTCAATGAGTGGCTCGCCTCCATACCGAACCGCATCAAAGGTCTCGTATTTCTGCTCAAACGCTTCTACCAGCCCGAATGGGGCGATGACTGGCGCTCGCACCTCAGCGTTGACTTCATCAATGGCGAAAAAGGGCATGAACTGAAGTTCGACGGCAAAAAAGTTAAAGGCAACTACCTGCGCGTCGGAATGGATAATGAAGGAATCTGGCGCACCTCCAAACTGCGGACCGACTTTATTCCGGCGGAAAAAATCCAGTGGGAGGACGATATCTCCGCATCTATTGTGGTACCCTCCGAAAAACTGACCGATCTCAACCCGGACTATGCCGGATGCAAATCCGTCAAGATTGTGGACAACTGCGAATCACGTCTGTTCCAGCGGCCGGACGAAGCCGTCAATCGCGGATTCGATAAAGCTGCGGAGGCCGATATAGCGGCACCCAACAACTTCCTATCCAACTATGCTCCGCTGCACAAAAGCGTGGCTCAGGAAATTATGGATCACTCGGTTATGTACAATCAGTACACTAAGCCGATGCGGAAGCTGATTAAAAAAGCCGCGGAGTCCAAAAATCCGGACCAGCTTTTCGTCGATAGTGCCCAGCCGCGAATCGTCGACGGGAAACCAACCAAAAACCCGCGCTATCTGCAGACCCGTCCCGATCTGGTGAACGGCATGCCCAAATATCTGGCACTCATGTCCACCCGGCTTTTCCGCAAAATTAAAGCGGGCGACCCGCTGTACACACCGGTGAACGCCGTGCTGCCGGGACGCCGGAATAATCCATCGGAACCGGGCATCCGGCCGCTCGCGGTTTACGGACCGATCCACTACCAGGAACTCCCCGAACTGTTCATGGACTTCATCTGCTCTCTGACCGGAAAGTCCCCGTCCACCACCGGTGCCGGCACCGAAGGCGCCCTGACCAAAGGTCCGTTCAACGCCCTGCCGGCCACAGCCGATCTGAACAACGCGCTGCTCTCGTTCATCCTGACCGGAAGCAACGGTTTCAGCACCGCCGCCGGATACATCGGAACCAAACACAAAGTTGAGCACGATATCAGCATCCTGATTCCGGAACTCTGGTGCAGACTCACTGTAGCCGAACGCGATCCGAAAAATATGATCGCCGCCGGCCAGCTCGAAAAACTCGAAGACTTCGAATACGAAGGCAAACCGGTGCTGGCCAGCCGCCTCGGCTACCGCATCACCAAACGCTTCGTAAATGACTTCATCGGTAAAGTCTTCGAGGCGCCGAAAACGGTATTTGAACCGGATATGCTCAAACCCGAGCTACAGGGTATGGATGAATTTGTGGACGGCATTAACAACATTGTCGAAACGCAGCAGATGATTGCTCAGCGTTATATCGACGACGGATCTGTGGAAAGCTTTATTCCGCCGCTCAAAGCCCTCGTCTATATTATGGCCGAAGGAACTTACAAAGGAATGAATGCCTCCGATTCGGAATTCCGCAGTATGTTCGAACGCGAAGCGGTCATTGCAAGCGACTGGTACAGAGAACGCCTGAAGCTCAAGCAGCAGAGAAAAGCAGCCGCCTGTCGCAAGCATATCGAATACCTGAACGACTTCATCAGCCAAAACCACAATGCCAATGTCGTCGATCATCTGAACTGCAAAGCGCGCCTTGAAACAGTTAAAAAACGGCTCGCCTACGTGGAAACCGATGCCTACCTCGACGATATCGTCGGTACCATCGGCGCCGACCCCATCGCCGTGTAAATTTTCCGGCCATGGGAAAAGTGCAGAACCCCGTCATCCGGCGGGGTTTTTTATTTCCGGAAATGAAGATGCGGACCATAAATGCTTGTTTGTCCAACGGTCTATGCAGTAAGCGTCTTCTTTTTAAACCTCAAGTTGCAGATTCTTGACCTGCATCAAGGCGGAATCCCGTCAATCAGGCATGGTCTGTGCGATAACCGATGGGAATGCAACATGAATGGAATTCTGGACATGGATAAATCAAACGTAAAATCGGATCACAGCCTGCAGATTGTGGAATTCCCGCACGGTGGCGTTACTGCACACATTGTCACCGCCCAGGCTACGGAAGAAACGATAAACGACGTAATCGACCAGGTCACCGCAGAAATGGCGGCACGCAATGCCCGCATTGCTTTTCAGTATGTTTTCGGTGGCCGCAAATTTTACCCCAAAGCGGTTTCCGCCATCGAGAAGCTGGACTGGCCGCTGACCCTGCTGCACGGAGACGCCTGCTCCGGCGAAAACATTACCGGCACGCAGTTTATCGCCCTTTCCGACGCCAAACTGAACCCGGTCATGGATGGAGACCGCATTGTCGGCAACTGGTACGAAACGGCTGACGCCCGTTACTGTCTGCTCGGCGACCTGCGGGCGGATAACCTCGAACTCGGGCGCGAAGAACAGGCCCGGGCGGTTTTTGAAAAAATGGAACACCTGTTGAAGCAGGCCGACATGGAATTTACCGATATTGCCCGCACGTGGCTCTATCTCAACAACCTGCTGGAGTGGTACGACGAATTTAATGTGGTCCGCACGAACTTCTTCAAGGAAAAAGGCACGTTCGATAAAATGGTTCCGGCCTCCACCGGCATTGGCGCCGGCACCGCCGCCGGCGAAGAAATGGTGGCCGCGCTGCTCGCCGTGAAACCGAAACACGACAATGTGAAAGTATTCCCCGTTCCCTCCCCGCTGCAGTGCCCCGCATTGGATTACAAGAGCTCATTTGCACGGGCCGTGGAAATCGATCAGCCCGGCTCCCGGCTGCTGACCATTTCCGGAACCGCCAGCATTGAGCCCGGCGGAAAAACCGCCCATCTCGGCAATACTGAAAAACAGATTGAACTGAGTATGGCCGTGGTGCACGAAATTCTGAAATCACGCGATATGGACTGGAAAAACACCGCCCGCGCCATTGCCTATTTCAAAGATGTCAGCGAGGCGCATCTGCTGGAAAAATACTGTATCGCAAATAACCTGCCGGAACTGCCGGTGGCTATTTCCCACGCAGACGTCTGCCGCCACGATCTTCTGTTCGAAATCGAACTCGATGCCGTGAAAATCAAATAATTCAGCCTTCGCGGTGAACACCGAATGCACGGAAGTTGGTTTCTGTTTTTCCGTGTATTCTGCATCTTCCGTGGTTTAGGTTATTTTCATGAGTAATTTAACAACCCTATCCTGCCGAGAGCGCTTTCTGTGCGCCTGTAAATGCGAACCTGTTGACCGCCCGCCCATCTGGATGATGCGCCAGGCCGGACGTTCTCTGCCTGAATACATGGCCTTGAAAGAATCGAAAAAATTCACCGAACTGGTACAGGATCCGGAAACGGCTGCGGAGGTCACCCTTCAGCCGGTTCGGCGCTTCGGTTACGATGCCGCCGTCATCTTTTCCGATATTCTTGTGATTTCTGAAGCCATGGGCGCAAAATACGAACTGCTGGAACAGGGCGGCGTAAAGGTTGATTTTGCACTGAACTCCAAATCCGATGTGGACCGACTGAACCCGAAAAACGTGCTCGATCATATCGGCTATACACCGGAGGCCATCAAAATCGCCCGGAAGGAACTGGGCGATGAACGGGCCATTATCGGTTTTGCCGGTTCACCGTGGACGCTGGCCTCGTTCATGGTCGAAGGCGGCAGTTCCCGCGAAAACCTGCGCTCCCGGGCAGCGCTTTATGATGAACCGAAGCTGTTTTTCTCTCTGCTCGAAAAAATCACCGAAGCCACCATTGTTTATATTAAGGCCCAGATCGAAGCCGGTGCCGATGTAATTCAGATTTTCGACAGCCAGGGCGGCACCCTGGCCCCGAATCTGTTCTGGCGGTATTCCGGACTCTGGATGCAACGGATCATTGATGCCATTGGCGGTCAGGTTCCAACCATCGTGTTCGCCCGAAACGTTCATCATAACTGGGAAAACGTCATTCAGACCGGCGGTAATGTGCTGGGTATCGACTGGAGCATTGATCTGCGCGAAACCGCCGACCGTCTTCCCGCCGATGTCGCCGTCCAAGGCAATCTCGACCCCGCGCTTCTGATTGCCCGCCCCGATTCCGCGGCAGAAGAGGCCGGACGGATCTGCGAATCCATGCGCGGACGGAACGGCTTTATTTTCAACCTCGGCCACGGCGTTCCGCCCAATGCCGACCTTGCAGCCATTCAGGCCGTGACGGAAACCGTCCAGAGTTTCAAATGAACAGTATCCGTGTCAGTCTCGACCAGCTTCGCACATACAACCAGCCCGGTCCCCGCTATACCTCCTACCCTCCGGCCACTCACTTCACCGAAGCCTTTACACTGGACCGCGCCTGCGCAGATACACACTCCCCCCTCTCGCTCTACGTTCATCTGCCTTTCTGCAAACGGCAGTGCCTGTACTGCGGCTGCACCAACATTGTGACCGGCCAGCAGGGCCGCAGTGCGGTTTATCTTGATTATCTGCAGAAAGAAATGGAACGGCGACGCCCATTCATCAATGCCGAATCCGACGTCGTGCAGATTCAGCTCGGCGGCGGCACCCCGACCTTTCTGCTTGAAGAAGAACTCGAACGGCTCGGCGAACTGATACACCATCATTTTTCCGTCAGCCCGGACGTTGAGGCCGGTGTTGAAATCGATCCGCGCGGCCTGACCCTTGAAAAGGTTCAGGCTCTTCAGCATGCCGGATTCAACAGGGCATCGCTCGGCGTTCAGGATACCAATCCCGACGTACAGAAAACCATTGCCCGCATTCAGCCTCTGGAAGTGGTTGCCCAGGCGAATCAGTGGGTACGCGATTGCGGCATGACTTCGGTCAATTTTGATCTGATCTACGGTCTTCCGACGCAGACACTGAAATCCTTCGAACAGACCATTGATGATGTGCTGACTCTTTCACCGGATCGGCTGGCGGTTTACAGTTATGCCCATATTCCCTGGATTAAGCCTTTTCAGAAAACGCTGGAAGACAAACTGCCGGACACCGAAACCAAGCTTCAGCTGCTGCAGCTGGCCATCGAAAAACTGACCGGCGCGGGGTATGTCTATATCGGCATGGATCATTTTGCCAAGCCGGACGATGCAATGGCGATTGCCCTGGCTGACGGCACGCTGCAGCGCAATTTCCAGGGCTACAGCACACTGAAGGGCGTTAATCTGCACGGCTTCGGGATGTCCTCCATTTCACACGCGGCCGGGCAGTATTTTCAGAACGAAAAAGAGATCGGCGCCTACTACAACGCCCTCGACAACGGAAAACTTCCACTGGTGCGCGGCTACTCCATGACGGATGACGATAAAATCCGCTATGCCGCCATCATGCACATCATGTGCAACCTTTACATCGACTACGCCGCCCTGTCCGAAGAACTGGGCGTTGATTTTACGGAATATTTCAAGGCCGACCTCGCCTCGCTCGACGATCTCGAAGCCGACGGTCTGCTGCAGCGCGAGAAAAACGGGTTGCGTGTCACCCCGCTCGGCCGCCTCTTTATCCGGATCATCGCCATGCGCTTCGATGCCTATCTGCAACAGGAACAGCGTAAAGGCCGCTATTCCCAGACGGTTTAACACGCTCCATTTCTTCGCGTGCATTCGCACGCAAAGATCGTTAAATTAAATCTATGAAAAAAGTAGCGATAATCGGTGCGGGCATTACGGGATTAACTGCGGCATATGAACTGCAGGAAAAAGGTATCGACTGTGTCGTATTTGAAGCTTCGGGCCGGGTCGGGGGCTGTATCTCCACCATTCGCAAAGACGGATATCTCGTGGAATGCGGACCGAATTCGATCCTCGAAACCCATCCCGATGTTGGGAACCTGATTGTACGTCTGGGACTCGATGGCAATAAACTGCCCGCCAGCCTCTCAGCAAAAAACCGGTATATTGTCCGCGACGGGAAACCGGCAGCCCTGCCCTCTTCGCCCGCAGCCTTGTTGAAATCGAACGCCTTTTCCTCTCAGGCCAAACTTCGCCTGCTGAAAGAACCTTTCATTAAATCCAAAAGCAGCGAACAGGAGAGTCTCGCGGATTTTGTTCTGCGCAGGATCGGAAAAGAATTCCTCGACTACGCCATCAACCCCTTTGTCAGCGGCGTCTATGCCGGGGATCCGGCCCGCCTTTCGGTTAAGTATGCATTCCCAAAACTTTATGCACTGGAACAGGATTACGGTTCTCTGATCAAAGGAGCAGTCAAAGGCTCCAGAAAACGCAAAAAACGCGCCGAAAAAAATGTGCACGATGCCCGGATGTACTCCTTTGATGAAGGGATGGAAGTGCTGCCCCTGCGACTGGCGGAAAAACTCGGCGACCGCATTCGTCTCAATACGCCTGCATCCTCGATTCAGATGATGGAGGAAGACATCTGGCTGGTGAATCGCGAAGAATTCAGCGATGTCCTCATGGCCATTCCGGCCCACCAGATGCCGGAACTGAATACTCCATTTGACCTGGATCTGTTTGCGGAAATCGAATATCCCGCCGTCACCAGCCTCTCCATCGGCTTTGAGCTCAATTCTATCATGCATGCGCTCGACGGCTTCGGTATGCTGATTCCGGAAGTGGAACATAAATTTTCCCTCGGCGCACTGTTTCCCTCTTCGATCTTCCCGGATCGCGCCCCCGGCGGCGCGGCACTGCTGACCGTTTTTGTCGGCGGAGCACGCGCTCCCGAACGGGCCCTGATGAATCAGGACGAAATGCTCGAAAACGTACTCGATGACCTCCGGGAACTGCTTGGCATAAAAAGTACACCGGACTTCATACACCGTACCGTCTGGCCCAAAGCAATTCCGCAGTACACCATCGGCTATGAAAAGTTCCTCAACTGCATGAAGGACATCGAGGCGAATTACAAGGGCATCCACTTCGCCGGTCACTATCGCGACGGAATTTCCGTATCCAACTCCCTCCTCTCCGGCCTCAATTTCGCAAAAAGGATATCCTCATGAAGCGTGGTTTTCTGCTGATGAATACCGGTTCACCGGATGACACATCCGTGGAGGCGCTGCGGATTTATCTCAAAGAGTTTCTGATGGACCCGTATGTCATCGATCTGCCGTTTCCACTGCGCTACGCACTGGTACACGGGCTTATTCTGCCGAAACGTCCGGCGGAATCGGCCGAAGCGTATAAAGCGATATGGACCGAAAACGGCTCGCCGCTGATTCACTACTGCAGCAACCTGGCCCGGGACCTGAATCAAAAAATGAAGGACCCGCTCGAAGCCTGTATGGCCTACCGCAATCCTTCCGTGGCCTCCGCCATCGATAAGCTGCTCAGCCAGGGCGTTGAGGAAATCGGGCTGCTGCCCATGTTCCCGCACTATGCCATGGCCACCACCGGCGGTTGCACAGCACTGGTGAAAAAAATCCTGAAAGGCCGCGCAAAACTGCGTGTTGCTCCGCCCTTCTACCATATCCCTGAATTTATTCAGCCGCTGGCGGATGCGCTGAAGGAGGTAAAAGAGCACATTCTCTTCAGTTATCATGGTCTTCCGGTGCGCCATATCAAAAAAACCGATCCCACCGGGAACCACTGTATGCAGAAACCCGACTGCTGCTCAACGCCATCGCCCGCCCATGCCACCTGCTACCGTCACCAATGCTTTGAAACCACACGGTTGATTGCAGAAAAAGCCGGCCTTGAAAAAGAACAGTATACGCTGGCCTTTCAATCCCGCCTCGGACGGGATCCCTGGCTGGAGCCCTATACGGATAAAATTCTTAAAGAACTTCCGGAAAAAGGCATAAAAGAACTCGCGGTTATCTGCCCTGCTTTTTTCTGCGACTGCCTTGAAACGCTGGAGGAAATCGAAATCCGGGGACGGGAAACCTTCATGAAAGCAGGCGGGACATCCTTCCGCATGATTCCCTGCCTGAATGATTCCCCGGCCGCATTGCACTGTCTGGAAACCGTTCTTTCCGATGCCGGAAACTGGCCCTCTGTAACATAATCCGCCAATGGAACCGTTTTATATCCGGACCACCGACGGCCTGCAACTTTCGGGAAAATGCCGAACGCCGGAAACGCAGATCAGAGGAGTTATTCTGCTGATCCACGGTCTGGGAGAACATCTCGGCCGTTACGATCATGTTGCGCAGATACTGGAAAAGGCAGGCTTTGCCGTCGTCGGTACCGATCTGCGCGGACATGGAAATTCAGAAGGCCGGCGCGGGCATGTTCCGGCTTTTGAACACCTGCTCGATGATCTGTTTCAGACCCTGAAAAAAACGCGGATAGCGTTTCCCGGGCTACCTGTTTTTCTGTATGGACACAGCCTGGGCGGTCTGATTGTACTCGATTTTGCTCTGCAAAAGAACATGCCCGATCCGGACGGGATTATTTCATCGGCACCGGCACTGCGGATCTGCGCGGCTCCGCCGGCCTGGAAGCTGGGAATGGTGAAACTGCTCGACAAACTGAAACTGTATCCTGCTGTTTCCAGCGGACTGGATGACCGCCTGCTTTCGAAGGACCTCAATGTAATCCGGGCTTATCGAAACGATCCTCTGACCCATGACCGAATCACACCGGCACTCGCACTGGGCATGATGGAATCCGGAAAAAAGTGCCTGAAACATGCCGCCGAACTGGCCGTGCCCGCCTTGCTTTTTCACGGCTCCGACGATCGGATCACCGATCCGGCGGCAACCCGGCAGTTTGCAGAAACCGCCGGCGGGAATTGTACCTTTAAAATGCTTTCAGGCATATTACACGAACCCCATAATGCGCCGGTGAAAAAACAGGTCTTTGAGCTCGTACTGAACTGGCTCAACGACCGGCTTTAGGGAGAACATCATGAACATCAATATTCTACTTTCCGCAGCATCCATACTCTGTGCCGGCCTTCTGAGCGGTTGTGCGTCTTCATACCACAACGGAAAACTGAGCGATATTTCGTCATTTCCAACCGTTGAGCAAAAGAAATCCATCTATGTGGACCTCGCTTTTTCGGGCCGGGTGAACGGCGAACCCTGGCCCCGGACCGATGCCAACAATCGGGCCTTTCTGGAAAATGCTCTGATTCAAAACCTTAAAGAAAGTGGTATGTTCTCCCGAATAAGCAACCGGGAAAGTGACGCCGATCTTCAGTTGCTGGTGGCGGTGATTAATGACAAGGAAAAGGATTCGTCCAATGCCACTCTTTCGGCCCTGACCCTGTTTCTTTATCCCAATACCGAAACCGATACTTTCCGACTTCTCGCCAGTGTGAAGGATTCCGCAACCGGAAAAACGCAACGGATTCAGCTGCAGGACGGCGTCATCCGACGGCAGCAGTTACTGCTCGGACTGCTGGCCCCGTTCAAACCGCACGGACTGGAACTGGAGAAAAGCACCGACCGGCTCATGAATAACCTTATTCTGGAAATGCATAAAACCGGTCTGGTGAAATAAGGCGCTTCCTGAGCGCTATTCGTAGCGCAGCGCCTCAATCGGATTGAGCCGGGCTGCTTTACGCGCCGGCCAGATGCCGAAAACAATGCCGATAATGGCCGAGAAACCGAACGCCATAAAAATCGAATCTTTCGTAAAGACCACGGACATATTAGCAAAACGCTCTGCCGCATAACCCACTCCGGCCCCCAGCGCAATCCCAAGGCAGCCGCCGAAAAAACTGATAATCAGTGCTTCGATCAGGAACTGCGACATGATATCGCGGCCGCGTGCACCCAGCGCTTTACGCAGCCCGATTTCGCGGGTCCGTTCCGTGACGGAAACCAGCATAATGTTCATAATTCCGATGCCGCCGACCACCAGCGCAATTGATGCAATACTCGAAAGCAGCAGCGACATCACCCGGCTGGTGGAAGACACCGCATCCTGAATCTCGGCCAGATTCCGGATTTCAAACGTACCGCTCGCGGTCCGATGACGCTGCGCCAGCAGCGCCAGAATATCCTCCTGAGCCCGTTCCATATTTTCCGGCTTATCAATCTGAATTTCGATGCGCTCCACATAATCACGGCCGAACATCCGGCGCATCGCCGTAGTGACCGGAACAAACGCGGCATCATCATAATCCCGGAACCCGCTGCTGCCCTTTTCCGGAAGCACACCGATCACGGTATAGGTTCTGCGGTTCATCTTAACCTTCTTCCCTACGGGATTCTCTCCACCGAAAAGTTCGCGCACCGGCGTTACCCCCAGAACACAAACCATGGCTTTTGAATTTACCTCCTCTTCGGTAATAAAACGACCGAGCTGCGGTTCATACGAACGCATGAATTCATAATCAGGATCAACCCCGGTCACCCGGCAGCTCCAGTTCAGGTTTCCTACCTTCAGCTGAACATTTCCATCAACGGTCGAGCTGACCCCCACCACATGATTCACCTCTTCACGGATAGCTTCGGCATCAGCACGCGACAGCCGCGAAACCGTTCCCTGCGCCTGTGCCACCCCGCCACGGGAGCGACGTTGCGGCATAAGCATCAGCAGATTCGAGCCCAACCGGCTCATCTGATCCTCCACCGCGGCTTTTGCCCCGTTACCCACAGCCACCGTGGCAATCACTGCAGCCACCCCGATCATAATTCCCAAAGCCGACAGCGCCGTACGCACTTTGTTGGCCGTCAGCGACCGAATAGACTGCTTAACCAGCACCAGCCCTTCATGGATGGATTTCAGGCTGAAACCGCTTTTACCTTCTTCCACCACTTCCCGTTTTTCAACCTTCGGCACTTCCGGGGCATTCGGATTCGGGGCATCGGAAAGAATTTTTCCATCGCGGATTTCAATAATACGCTGGGCGTGATTCGCCACGTCCGCATCGTGGGTAACCAGAATAATGGTGAGTCCGCTGGCGTGCAGCTTGCTCATTACCTCCATAATTTCCTTCGCGCTCTTCGAGTCGAGGTTGCCGGTCGGTTCGTCGGCAAAAATGAGCGACGGACTGTTCACCAGTGCACGTGCAATCGCCACGCGTTGCTGCTGACCGCCCGAAAGCTCGTTGGTGTGATGCATCTTGCGATTGCCCAGCCCCACGAGCTCCAGCATTTTATCAGCAATATCCGTCTTTTTACCGTTACGGGCATAGATCAGCGGGAGGCCGACATTTTCCAACGCACTGGTTCGTTTGAGCAGATTGAACTGCTGAAACACAAAACCCATCACGCGGTTACGGAAAGCAGCCAGCTGGTTTTCAGAAAATTTCGTGACGTCTGTACCGTCAATTTCAAACGTTCCGGAGTCCGGAACATCGAGCAGACCGAGAATATGCATCAGTGTCGATTTCCCGGATCCTGACGCACCGATAATCGCCACATATTCACCCCGCTCAACCGAAAGAGAGACGCCATCCAGGGCACGGACTTCCACCTCACCCATCTGATAGGTCTTGTGCAGATTTTCAACCCTGATCATTAGCGCGGCCCCCTCCCCATGGTCGGGGAGAAAAGACTTCCCCTGCCGGACTTCTTCGGGCCCAGACTGACCTGCTTAATCAAAACTTCATCGCCCTCTTCGAGGCCCTCGAGAATTTCGGTATATGAACCGTCGCTCACCCCGACTTTAATGGTTTTCGTTTCGGGCTTATCCGGATCGTTAGAAGCCACCAGCACATAACTTTCAACCGAGGATCCGCCGAAAGGACGGCGGACAGAACTCTGACTTCCGTTCTGCCCCCCGGACATCCCGCCGGGACGGCGTCCACCTTGGCCGAAATTCGCGAGACGCTCCTTTATTTCGGCATCAGACAAACCGCGCTCTTTCATCCGTTCAACCATAGCGGCTTTGCGCTGATCCTCCGTCATGGACGAAAAATCCGGGCGTTCCCCACCCCGTTCTCCGGCACCGCTTTTCACACTTTTCTGCTGAATAGCGGATACCGGAAGTGTGAGCACTCCCTCTTTTTCCTCCACAATAAACTCAAGGTTGGCCGTCATACCGCTACGGGCGAACGGCGGCAGTTTCCGGCTTGCGCGAACATCGACTTCATACATAGTGACGCTGCTGACCGTAGTGGCATCGTAGGCGATTTTTTCAACCACACAGGGGAATTCATTATCCGGATAGGCTTCCAGTGCCACCACCACCTCCTGATCGGGTTCCACCTGGCCGATATCGGTTTCATCGAGGTTGGCCACAATAATCAGATCGTCGGCAATCACCACAACGGAATCGGAGGATGCGATCGACTGCCCCGGCTCAAAGTTACGGGCAATGATGGTTCCGTCCAGCGGAGAAATGAGCGGTGACGGTTTATACAGCTCTTTCCAGTAGTCATACTCCTCCTGACTGGTCGCCAGCGCGGCATCCAGCAGAGTGGCGCGCTCCGTTGAACTGATCCATCCGAGAATCTGACCTTTTTTAACCTTATCGCCTTCATCCACCATCAGTTCTTCCAGTCGGCCGGCGATCGGCGGTTTTACATCCAGACGGTTCCTCGGCTCCACCTCCCCGGTCGATTCCACGGTGATGCGTATGTCTCTCATTTCCACTTTTTCAACATCATAGTAGGTTTTCGCCCCTTCTTCGTCGCTCCCCTTCGAGCGCGCCCACCATACGCCGGCACCAACACCGATGACTCCTAAAATTATGACCCACTTCATTGTTCTGTTCATTTTATTCACCCTTCTCAATCGTCTGCCAGACACTCAAACCCAGTGCATTTTTCCAGCTTGCCTCCGCCCGTGCTGCGGCACGACGGCGCTGCAGGTGCGTTTTACCCTGTGCTATAACGTTACTTTCAATGGTATCCCAGTCTTCATAGGAGAGCAGGCCCTGCTTATATTTTGCCGTTGAAATTTCAGCGCGCAGCATTTCAGCCTGATAAAGCTCATTCTGAACCGCCTCATTTTCGACCGCGTTGACATAGTCGTTCCACCGCTGCTGCAGCGTAACCATGAGCGAATTTCCGGTATCGATCAGATCCATTTCCGTCTGAATAATCTGCTCCTTGGCCGCAGCAATATCGCTGCTCAGCTGTCCGCCGGTAAACAGCGGAACACTGGCTGAAAGTCCGATCCGCCAGTTTGCATCATAACGCTCAAAACCTGACCCGTCCCCGATGCCGGCTGAAGCACTGAAACTGACCTGCGGAAACCGGCTGCTGCGCGTCACATTCAGGCCCTGCTCTGCGGCCTCAACCTGCGTAACGGCAATCGAATAATCCGGCGTCTGCTTCATCAGCGATTCAAGATCCTCCAGCTCCTCCGGAGAAAGAGCCGTCAATTCCCCGACCGCTCCATCCACCGGTTTCATCAGCCCGATGGCTGCCGCCAGATTTCGCAGCGCATATTCCAGTTCACGCTTTGCCTCTCTCGATTCATAAACCGCCTGCGAATACTGCGCTTTCGTGCGCGCCAGCGATCCGGCATTTTCGCGACCGCCGTCGAACCGAAGCTGAATCAGCCGGACGTTGGCCGCCCGTCGCTTTTCAATCTGTTCGGTCAGCTTGATGAGCTCCTGAGCATAAAGCACGTCGATATAAGCCAAGCGCAGTACATATTCAACGTCGGAGAGGGTCTTTCGATATTGTGCCCGGCCGATTTCCAGCTGAGCCAGTGCGCGTCCGCGTTTGGCCACATTTCCGCCCCCTGTGAACAGATCCTGCTCCAGATTAAGCGATGCGCTTGAATTCTTCGTGTCTGTCCACTCTTCTGAGTTTTCATTCTGCCCATAGGTACCGCTGGCCCGGGCACTGATGGAGGGAAGAAACCCGGCACTGGCTGAGGTCACTCCGTATTCCAGTTCCCGAATAGCGGCGCGCGCCGCAACAAGATCCGGATTATGCGCCTGGGCTTTTTCCAGACACTGCTCCCAGGTCAGAACAACATTCGTCTGCGCAAACGAACCCGTCGTAGCGGCCAGCATAACCGTTAACCATAATCTTTTTTTCATATTCTCTCCGTGCAAAGGCAGTAAAACTGAATTGCGCGGAGATTATTGCAATGAATTATTTAAAATGTCTGTTTTAATTTTCCGCACCGGGAATCAGGGCCGTCTGACCCTTGCGCGATAAAACCGGTTGGAATCGGCCATCGAAACCGCCAGAACCGTTTGCGAAATGCTGCCGGCAAACCAATCAGTTTCAACCTGCCAGCTGACATTCGTCAAAGACGCCAAATACTGTATCTGGTATTCCCTGTTGGTTGAACTGCTGAAAACCAGCTGATCGGCCGCGGCGTAGGAGTCCAGTTGAAAAAAAGAACGGCCATCTGTCGGGTCGGTATCCGCAATCCATTCCGCTTCACCGTCAAAACCGTCACCATCCTGATCTTCTGAGGCGGAAACCCCGGTGGTCGTACCGCATTTTTCATACTCCCATTCATCAGGAATTCCGTCTTCATCAATATCATCCACTGCGGAAACAGCGGCAATCTGACCGGCATAGTATTGAAGATCGGCAATGTAGGTTTTATTACCATAAACGGCGGTGCCGGACGGCTGGTTTCCATAAGTTCCAATGGAGAGCATAATCCCGGCAAGTGCCCACTGACTTCCGTTCTGATAAAAAACACCGCCGCCGGAATCATACGTCGCCCCCTGAGCCTCATCCGCGATATTATCATCAAAACCGGTTCTCATCATATCGGTTGAGCCATATCCGGTATCGACCATTCCTGAAAAAAAATCCCTATGGTTTTTACCCCAGCGCTTCGTCGCCCCCGTATCCCATTTATACCCGGTGTAGACTGTAGGCAGCTCCTCTTCCGTCCATTGAGCATTCCAGCTGACCTCATCCGCGGCACGGTTTCGCCCGTTTCCAATCAGCGTCAGTTCTGCATTCGCGGGAACTCCGTCAGACTGCACCGTCAAACCGGGCAGGTCAACAGCCCCCCGACCACTCTGAACATTATCAGGTCCGCCTCGTCCCCCACGCTGTTTGTCAGTCGCGTCCAGCTGTTGGGATCAATGGCATAGCGGTTATCGCCCAGCAGCACACCGGTTGGATCATCCAGCGATTTTATATGATAGGCCGTAATGAACCAGTTGTTGGAAACATAGGTCACACCCGAATATTTACTGCTGTGATCAATACGGCCCACATAGTCCCATCCCTGCCCTCCGGCAGGAGCATTTGTATTCTGCGCTCCATCACCGCCGGCAACAATGACCGCTCCGGCGTTGAAAATCCGGAAAAACAGAAAAAGCGTCATTAAAACAATCTTTATTGGTCTCATAGATCTCCGCCTGTAAACAGATACCGCGCAGGGAATCAGTACCGTTTCAGTAGCATATTCCTTTCCAGTTTACCGACTATTGCTCAAACCGCCGGCTGTGTTATGTTCCGCCCTTATGAATAAGGACAGAATCTATACTGACTCTCTGGCAAAAATCGCTGATTTCAGTTTCGATGCACAGGTGGCCGATGTGTTCACCGACATGATTGAGCGTTCGGTGCCCGGCTACCGCGCGATTCTCACCATGATCGAAACCCTGACCGAACACTATGCCCAGCCCGGCTCCAATCTATACGATCTCGGCTGCTCTCTGGGCGGAGCCACCCTGTCCATGCGCCGCGGCATCCGCGTGGAAAACTGCCGGATTGTGGCGGTTGATAATTCAGACTCCATGATCGAGCGCTGTCAGAAAGCCATGGAACGCGACCATAACCCCACGCCAGTCGAAACGGTCTGTTCTGATATCCGCGAAATCGATATTCAGGATGCCTCGGTCGTCGTCCTCAATTTCACCCTGCAGTTTATTCCGCCTGCCGACCGTTTCCCGCTCCTGAAAAAAATCTCGGAAGGCATGCGGCCGGGCGGAGTTTTAATCCTTTCCGAGAAAGTCATTTTCAACGATGAGCATCTCGACAAACTGCTGTTCGATATTCATCACGACTTTAAACGCGCCCATGGCTATTCCGATCTCGAAATCAGCCAGAAACGTTCCGCACTCGAAAATGTCCTGATTCCCGAAACCATCCCCACCCACCGGAACCGACTGTTCGAAGCGGAATTCACTTCCGTCGATGTCTGGTTCCAGTGCTTCAACTTCATGTCCATGCTTGCCATCAAATAAACCCATGCAGACACGCAGCGTATTCTTTGCGTCTGCTCCATCCCATGAAAATTGATTATTCCGAACTGTACGAACAGCTGAAAGACTCCGATCTTGAATCCTGGATTCCGCTCCTGCCGGAGCTTATTGCACACAGCCTCCGCCCGGAACGCCACGGCCTGCTTCCGAAGTGGCAAAAGGTGCTGGAACAACTGCCGGTCGTTGAAAACAATACCGTTGAGCTGCAATCAGAAGTCCGGGCTGAAGGTACAGTATTTCCAGATCTGGAAAAACAGCTGAAGACCTTTCATCCCTGGCGCAAAGGCCCCTATCACATTCACGGTATACACATCGATACCGAATGGCGGTCCGACTGGAAATGGAACCGGGTTGTTCCACACATCCAGCCCCTGAAAGACCGGACAGTCCTCGATGTCGGCTGCGGAAACGGCTACCACTGCTGGCGCATGGCCGGCGAAGGCGCAGCACTCGTCATCGGCGTTGATCCCTCCGCACTGTTTGTCTGCCAGTTTTTCGCCCTGAAAAATTTTCTGCATCATCCCCGGGTCTGGGTACTGCCGCTCGGAATTGAAGACGTTCCGAAAACGCCCGGCAGTTTTGACACCGTCTTTTCCATGGGGGTCCTGTATCACCGGAAATCGCCGGTCGAACATATTGAACAGTTGAAGTCATTTCTGAAACCCGGCGGAGAACTGGTGCTGGAAACACTGGTGGCGGACGGCCCCGAAGGATATTCCCTGATCCCGCACGGCCGCTACGCCAAAATGCGCAACGTCTGGTTTATTCCTTCTGTCCAGACCCTGGAACTCTGGCTTAAACGCTGCGGACTGAAAAAGATTAAAACAGTCGATGTAAATGTCACATCCACCGAAGAACAGCGCTCCACCGACTGGATGACCTTCGAATCTCTCCCCGACTATCTGAATCCCGCCGATCCCGCCCGAACTATCGAAGGCTACCCCGCCCCGAAACGGGCCGTAGTAATTGCAACAGTATAATTTTCCCACAACCTCGCCATGAGCATAATGCCCACAGGCGTCTTAAAGCCCCGAAGAATCGAGCTCTCCCGGTACCCGGCGGACCGTATCAGTAAATGCCTTCATGCAGTCCGTACGGTATTTTCCCGCCCGTACCAACTGCAGCAGATCCCTGCGCAAATCGACCAACGGCCGCGATAATTCCACCAGACTGCCGCGCTGCAGTTCGTCCTGTATGGCCAGCCGCGAAAGACAGCCGATCCCCATTCCGGAGCGGACCGCCTGCTTCACGGCTTCGGTATGCCCGAATTCATAGCGGATATTCAGAACTTCGCCGTGCCGAAGCAGCGCCCGCTCAAAAACTTCGCGGGTTCCGGAACCGCTTTCCCGCAGAATCCACGATTCATTCAGCAGCTCTTTCCGTTGACATTCCGGACGGGCTGCCAGCGGATAATCCGGCGCACAGAAAATAACCAATCGGTCTTCCCGCCATACCGAAGACTGAATGCGCGAGTCCGAACAGGAACCCTCCACATAGCCCAGATCAATTTCACTGTTAAGCAACCGACCGATAATCTGTTCCGTATTCCCAATAGTCAGCCGAACCCGCACCTCCGGAAACCGATCTGAAAAAGTCCCGATTAAAGCGGGCATCAGGTAATTGCCGATCGTCGAACTCGCCCCGATTCGCAACAGACCGGAAGGGGCCTGCGTCCTGGAGGAAAACAACGCCTCGATTTCCGCCGCACGTTCCAGCAGCTCATCCACTTCACCCAGCAGCCGAACCCCGTTGTGATTCAGCACAATCCGTCGGCCCGGCCGGTCAAACAAACGGACTCCCAGCTGCTTTTCGAGCTCTGACAGCGCCATACTCGCCGCCGATTGCGTCATTGAAACTTCCTGCGCTGCACGGCCCACATTCCCGTTCCGGGCAATGGCGCGAAATACTTCCAGCTGGCGCAGCGTCAGATTCATAAAACAGCTATATCAATTTTTATGATTAGTTCAATAATTTATATCGATTGGACTGATTTAAAACTCCGCCTTATCTTCGCGGCATGAAAACACTGATTCCCGGACTGTTTCCCGCCATTCTAATTGCAATCGCCGCCATTGCTGCGTCTTACTGGAACGCCTCCCTCAATGCCGTCTGCTCGGCGATTTTTCTGGGCCTGCTTCTGGGTCGACTGTTCCGCAAATACCCCGGTACGGCGGCCGGACTTAATTTCGCTGAAAAACGATTACTGCCCTGCGCTATTGCCCTCATGGGACTGGAACTCGATCTGCAAAGCCTGAAGGAAATCGGCATCGCGGCGCCCGCAGTCACTCTTCCGGCCATGGCGCTTTCCATCAGCACGGCCGTATGGGTCGGAAAACGGCTGAATCTTCCGCTGAAAACCGCCCTGCTGACCGGCATCGGAAATTCGGTCTGCGGCTCCTCCGCCGTACTGGCCGCCGCTCCCGCACTGCAATCCGGAAAAGAAGACCGTGGCCTAGCGGTTACCGCCGTAAATCTGGCCGGAACCATCGGCATTTTTCTGCTGCCGGCTGTTGCGCAGGCCGTCGGACTCAGCGGTCAGAAAACCGCCTATCTGCTGGGCGGAAGCCTTCAGGCGGTCGGACAGGTTGCGGCGGCGGCACTCACGGTTTCAGACCAGATCACCCATCAGGCACTGGTGATCAAAATGCTGCGGGTGCTGATGATCGGACCGATTGTGATTCTGCTGACCCGCCTGAACCGCACCGAAAACGGAGAGCACAAAGCCTGGTGGAAGCATATTCCGGGTTATATCATCGGTTTCGCAGTCTGCTCGCTGCTGAGCAGTCTCTTCCACAACCACACCGCCCTGCTGTCCGGACTGAACGCAACCGGCCGGTTTCTGCTTACCGTCGCCATGGTGGCCGTCGGCAGCGGTATGCAGCTTCGGACACTGGGGCGTCAGGGGGCCGGCATACTCGGCATTACGCTGTTATCGAGTATTGTGCTGACCGGATCCGTACTGCTGCTGAGTGCCCTGTTCCTCTAAAAACAGAGTCATAACCCGGCTGCCCCGCCGCGTTATTGATCCTCTACTTCAAGCCGGATAAAATTCATCCGTTTTGAACGGTCAATCTTAGGCAGCGGAACCGTATCTTTTCCGGCTTCGATCGACTTCATCAGCCACGCCATGTTTTCGGCCAGATTATCCATTGTCTGCAGCCCTTCCACATCGTGCTCGGCCTCACCTTTGGCCGCGCCGAAGCCCATATTCCAATAACTCGATGTGGCAATCGGCATCTGAAGAATGGAAAAGAGATGATGCAGCGTATCCAGCGTATGCTGCCCTCCGGCACGGCGCGCGGCGGTTACCGCCGCACCGACTTTATTGGCAAGCAACTGATCATTGGCGATTGCAACATAACCCACACGGTCAATCAACGCCTTCATTTCCATGGTGACATCCGAAAAATAGGTCGGCGACCCCAGTATAATACCATCGGCCGCGAACATCTTTTCCATCCATTCGTTCATCGGATCGTTATAGATTATACAGCGATTGTTTCTGGTTTTAAAACAGGCCCCGCAGGCCGTACAGCCCGACAGCAGCTCGCCGCCGATTTTAATAATTTCGGTTTCAATGCCGTGCATATTCAGCCGGTCACAGACCCGTTTCAACAGCACTTCTGTATTTCCGCCCTTGCGCGGACTCCCGTCAATGGCAACCACGTTCATAAACTATCCCCTGTTGATCAGCCTTCCGTATTTTCCGGAAGGCCGAGTTTTTCAATACCCCAATCATGCATTGATTTCAGAATTGGAAAGACGCTTTTCCCCAGTTCGGTCAGCGCATATTCCACACGCGGCGGAACTTCGGGATAGATCGTCTTTGCAACCAGTCCGTCACGCTCCAGTTCGCGGAGCTGCTGCGAGAGCATTTTCTGACTGACTCCCGGAACGACCCGCTCCAGTTCCGAATACCGCCTGGTTCCGTCATTCAGGTGCCAGAGCATCAGGCATTTCCACTTGCCGCTAAGCATATCCATGGAAACTTCCACCGGACAGTGGTATTTCTTTCCCTTCCACTCGATCATTGCATGTATTCCTTCAAAAAAGATTTCTTCATCTTCCCGCCGGATGACGGCTATTCAGACCTTCCGGTGCGTACCGGACCGAAAAGTGCCCTCTTGCACACTTTTCAGAAACACCTATAACCGCTTCCGAATCCTGTGGAGAAATCAATGACACCATAACGAAACCGGCCGTGATTGGAAGTCTGCTTCCTGCCGTAAAACAGAATCGCTCCACCCATCCCTAACACCAAACAGCAAAAGGAACAATAACCATGACCTACCCCAGAACATTCTCCCACATCGGTCTCTCTGTGACGGATCTCGAAAAGGCCGTTGAATTCTACACGGCCGTGCTTGGATGGTATGTCATCATGCCACCCACTGAAATCAAGGCCGACGACTCCGCCATCGGTATCATGTGCAACGATGTTTTCGGCGAAGGCTGGGACAGCTTCAGAATTGCCCACCTTTCCACCGGCGACAGAATCGGCGTGGAGATTTTTGAGTTCAGCAAGGCCGAAGCGCGCGCGAACAACTTCGAATACTGGAAAACCGGAGTCTTCCATTTCTGCGTGCAGGACCCCGACGTCGAAGATCTCGCCCGAAAAATCACGGAACACGGCGGCAGGCAGCGCATGCCGGTCCGCGAATACTATCCGGGCGAAAAACCCTACCGCATGGTCTACTGCGAAGATCCCTTCGGAAACATTATCGAAATTTATTCCCACAGCTATGAGCAGACCTACTCCGCCGGCGCCTATCAGGAATAAAAATTTCATCGACCGGGCCCTTCTTTCGGCGGGCGCGGTTTCCGGACCGCACTACTGCGCGGCGTTTACTTCGTCGAACTTATCTTTCCACGCCCTGCAGGCGTTATAGACGGCCTCGGCCACCGCCGGAATTTCCTCAAAATCGGACCACAGCCGATCCTCCACCAGATCATGCAGTTCGCTGGCTTTGTTGCCGGCGATGAATTTCAGTTTAGCCGCTTCTTTTTCCAGTTTCTTAATATCTTCCGTCGTCATTATTATCCTCTCAGATCATGATCCGTCCGAAACCGGGGTCACACACAGCGCTCACCGGTCCGCCGGCAGGCTTCCATACCGTCGACCGGCTGAAGCAGACCCAGCATCACCTGCACCTGCTCATCAAAACCACAGGCACGCCGCCCGTTCAGATCAATCAGCGGACGGCGGATCAGGATCGGTTCCCGCAGCATAATCTCCAGAGCATCCGTTTCGCTGAACGATTCCGGCTCCACCGCACCCCGCTTCACCGCCGGAGCCTTCCGGTTAAACCAGTCCGATACCGGCCGCTCCCCGAAATACGTACGCAGTTCATCCTGGTCCCAATCCGAATCCAGAATCGACCGGACATCCAGTGCATACCCCGCCGCCTCCAGCATGGCTTTTTGCCGGGCATTCCCCTTACACCCCGGCTTTTCATAAAAGATCACGGTCTTCACCCCAACACCTCAATTTCAATATTGTCTATAACAAATCAATATATACATTACAGAATTCCAAATAATACATTAATTCAATATTGTAATTTCATGAAAGCGTAAAATTCCGCTATATTGGAATCTGCGCCCCAACGGGCGGCAGATTGCGGGGTTCTCGATTTTTTATTGCCTGAGCCAATCCGCTGTGGTCTGGTTTCTTCAATGAACCTGAATGAACTGATTGAAACCGACCGCCGCCATATCTGGCATCCGTATACCTCCACGCTGAATCCGCTCCCCGTGTATCCGGTCGAGCGGGCCGAAGGATGCCGCATTTTTCTCAAAGACGGGCGGGAACTCATCGATGGCATGTCCTCCTGGTGGGCGGCCGTGCACGGTTATAACCATCCTGTGCTGAATGCCGCCGCAGAAGCCCAGCTCAAAAAAATGTCGCATGTTATGTTCGGCGGCCTGACCCACCAACCGGCAGTGGAGCTTGCCCGGAAACTGATTGATCTGACCCCCGCCGAACTGCAGAAAATCTTTTTCTGCGATTCCGGATCAGTCGCCGTGGAAGTGGCCATGAAAATGGCGATGCAGTTCTGGTCCTCCGGCAGAAAGACCAAAACAAAATTCGCCACGATCCGTTCCGGCTATCACGGCGACACCTGGAACGCGATGTCGGTCTGCGATCCGGAAACCGGTATGCATCATATCTTTAAAGGCAGCCTCCCGATTCATTATTTTGCCGATCAGCCGGAAACCGCGTTCGGAGCCCCCTGGAATCCCGCCGATATCGACTCACTCGCCGACATCATCCGGCAGCATCACGATGAGCTTGCCGCCGTCATTCTTGAACCCATCGTCCAGGGAGCCGGCGGCATGTGGTTTTATTCGCCGGAATACCTGAAAAATGTCCGCACACTCTGCAATGAATATGATGTACTCCTGATTGCCGACGAAATCGCCACCGGATTCGGACGCACCGGAAAACTCTTCGCCTGCGAATATGCCGGAATCACACCCGACATTATGTGCCTCGGAAAAGCCATTACCGGCGGCTATATGAGCTTTGCCGCCACCCTGGCCACCGACCGCGTGGCCGACGGAATCAGCTCGGGCGAACCCGGCGTTTTCATGCACGGACCCACCTTTATGGGCAATCCCCTCGCCTGCGCCGTCGCCAACGCCAGCATCGATCTGCTGCAGCACTCCGACTGGCACACCGCCGTTACCTCGATAGAACAGCAACTGATCACCGGCCTTCAGCCCTGCCGGAAGCTGCCGGGCGTCAAAGCCGTACGCTGCCTCGGAGCCATCGGCGTAATCGAACTGAACGAACCGGTGAATATGGCCGAAATTCAGAAACAGTTTGTAGAACGCGGCGTATGGGTCCGCCCCTTCGGCCGGCTCATCTACCTCATGCCGCCGTTCATCATTTCCGAACCCGAACTGTCCCGGCTCTGCCACGCCGTCTGCGAAGTCGTCGCCGCTCCCTGACCGCACAAAGCCAAACCGGCAATTCCCCGTCTCTCCCATACTGATGCCCTACGGCAGAACCGGCTGAAAGTTCTGCCGGGTTAGGTTTTCTTTCTCTGGATACAACGCATCCTCTTCCTCTCCCTGGGCGAGTGGATCCGCGGGGCAACAGCAGAGGCCAACCGAATCGATCCCTTCATCGAAGGAACACCATTTATATACCCGATCAGGAACATTAACCACAATTTGTCCCTTGCTATACCCGAACGGGATCAGTATACGTCATTCGAATTAATTTATACCCGAAGGGGGATATTATGACCGATCCGCTGATTAAATTTATTAAGGAGCGCCGCCGATCCATGGGGTTGACCCAAAAAGATCTGGCTGATAAGGCCGGAGTCGGCCTGCGGTTTATTCGTGATTTGGAACAGGGCAAAGCATCCCTCCGACTGGATAAGGTTAATCAGGTACTCGTGTTGTTTGGGCATCGAATGGAACCGGCCGCATTCCGCATGGAGGTAAACGATGAGGACAGCTGAAGTCTATTTACAGGATCGGCTCGCGGGCATACTGGAAGAGCTCGATAACGGATACCGGTTCTCCTACACGGCGGATTATCTCGCACAGAATGATGCCGCCCCCATCAGTCTGTCACTCCCGCTGCAGAAAGAGCCCTTTGAAGACAAACGCCTGTTCCCGTTCTTTGACGGACTGATCCCGGAAGGATGGTTGCTGAACATTGCCGAAAATACCTGGAAGCTGAATCCGCGGGATCGCATGGGGCTGCTGTTGAGCTGCTGCCGTGATTGTATCGGCGCGGTTTCTATTGTTCCGATGGAGGTAGAGCATGACTAAACCAACCTGCCACATCTGTCTCCAACCATTGGAAAACGGTGAAGACCTCTTTCACGCTACCTGCTGCAAAAAGCTGTTTGGATCCACCAGGCCGCCGATCTTCCCCTATGCATGGGATGAATTGAACCAAATGGCGGAGCAGATCATCAGCCGGCACATCACCGTTCCCGGAGTTCAACCCAAGTTATCTATGCACATTGAGCGCGGCGGACGGTCTCAGGATTCACGGCTGACCCTGGTCGGCCTTGAAGGCGGATTCATCCTCAAGCCACCGGTTAAAGCATATCCGGAAATGCCCGAACTCGAACACCTCACCATGCGAATGGCCGGCTGCTTTGGTATTGCCACCGCCGAATGCGGACTCATCCCGATGGAAGATGGGCAGCTCGCCTTCATCACCAAGCGCATGGATCGGATCGGGAATAACAAACTGCACATGGAGGATATGTGCCAGCTTACCGACAAGTTGACCGAGCAAAAGTACCGCGGCTCCATGGAACAGATTGGCCGCGCCATCCTGCGCCACTGCGACAACGCCCTGCTCGATGCCCTTCGCTTTTTCGAGATCACGCTCTTCAGTTTCCTCACCGGCAACTCCGACATGCACCTTAAAAACTTCTCACTGCTCTACCAGCCCGGCGGTGCAGTAGCGCTATCCCCATCCTACGACCTGTTACCCACCCGGTTGCTGCTTCCGGAAGACCTCGAAGAATCCGCTCTCACCATCAACGGCCGCAAACGACGCCTGGACCGAACTGACTTCCTGCGCCTCGCCGAATCCCTGCGCCTGAATGACAAACAGGTTGCCAACGTGTTCTCACGTTTCAGTCACCATCTTGACAAAGCGTTCCAGATATTGGAATCCGGGCTCTGCTCGCAAGCGATGAAAGAACAATACACCGCCCTTATTCAGGACAGGTCTGAGCGTCTAAACCTAAGATAAACAACGTCCTGCTACCGGCCGAACTTAGTCGCTGCAAATTCTATAAAATCCGGTTTTTTAATTTTGGATTATCCTTTTTCAGCTCTTCGTATGCTCTGATCTGTTCTTCAACTTTCCCATACTCACCTGCTGGATACATCAAGCAGAGCCACTTGAATAAATAGTTGAGCAGTGGCTTCTTTACCTCAAACTTTAATGTTTTGCGGTTTCGGTACAGATAGGATCCAAGTATGAGGTATTCCTCCGCGCAATTCTTCATAACCCCACTGCTCGACACCGCCCTTCATCATCTACAAACCCGAACTGATCCGCCTCTGCAACGCCGTCTGCGAAGTCGTTGCAACCCATTGACCTGCTCTGACCCACCTGCTTCGGAACGGCTTTTTCATACGTTGCCTCCCTCAGAGGGCTGAAGTTCCGCTTTGGCGGCCGTCCATTTTTTGTCCTCATTTTCTGCAGGAATCCAAACAACGATCCGGCCGATACATACCAACCCTTCATATATGACAGAGTATAAAGTGCAGTTTGTTACGAACCCGCGTCGCAAAAGCCCCCTGTCGATTGATTGAAAAGCTTTCAAACCTCCCCATAACGTCATCATTCTTTACGGGAAGCACAAGCCTATCCATCAAAACATCCCCTGATTTTTTACCCGATAATCCTCAATTATTTCAACAGTATATAACATACTGCTATATGAACATGTAAAAATCCTTTGACCTTCACATAAAATCCTGCAATAACAGAAAACAGTTTAAGGCATACTGTATCAGGAAATCTACAGACATGACACCGAAAGAAGCCATCGGGAAACTGGCCGAAATCCAAATCGGCTACCAATTCCGCTCCAAGCCGAAAGCCGACGAAAACGGGAGCGTAAAGCTGATCCAGATTAAGGACATCCTCCCCGGCCGCAACGGAATCCATTCTGATTCAGCCCTGCGATTTGAACCGGAGCGGAATCCGAATAAACAGCTGCTTCAAGAAGGTGATGTACTTTTTATGGGCAAAGGCACCGCGCCGTTTGCCTGCCGAATCATGAAACTTACCGGCCCGACCGTGGCCGGCGGCATGTTTTTTATCCTGCGACCCGACACGCAGCGGATCCTGCCGGAATATCTGTCCTGGGTGCTGAACAACAAGCAGACACTGGAAAAGCTGAAAATCGCCTCCGGAACCGGCGTTGCGATGCCCGTGATCCGACGGAAAGAACTGGAGCGGCTGACCATCCCCCTGCCTCCGCTCGAAAACCAGCAACGGATCGGCGAGATCCAGGCCCTGAAAGAATTAGAGCAAAACCTGATGAAAGACTTGACCAAACAGCAACAGCTGCTTGCTGACGGAATTTGTAAAAAACTGATGGAAGGGAAAACCGATGAGTGATCAACAGATTAAGAATGAGATTTTCAATGTGGTGTGGAGCGCCTGCGACACGTTCCGGGGCACGATCGATCCGAGCACCTATAAGGATTATATCCTGACCATGCTGTTCGTGAAATACTTGAGCGATGTGCGCAAATCCAAACTTCTCGAATACGAAAAGCAGTATAAAGGGGATAAAACCCGGATCGAACGGGCCATGCGGCACGAGCGTTTCACCATTCCCGAAGACTGCACCTTCGACTATCTCTACGGGAAGCGCAACGATCCGGAAATCGGGCAGACGATCAACACCGTCCTCGAAAAGATCGAAGATGCGAACAAAGCCAAACTGCACAATGTGTTCCGCAACATTGACTTCAACAGCGAAGCCAACCTCGGCAAACCCCGCCAGCGGAATGAGCGGCTCAAAAACCTGCTCGACGATTTTAACTCCCCAAAACTCGACCTTCGCAAAGAGCGGGTCGGTCATATGGATATTATTGGTGATGTCTATGAATATCTGATTGCAAAGTTTGCCTCGCAGGCCGGTAAAAAGGCGGGCGAATTCTACACCCCGGCCGAAGTATCCGAAACCCTGGCCCGTCTGATCGAACCGAAAAAAGGCGACCGTATCTGCGACCCGACCTGCGGTTCGGGATCGCTGCTGATTAAAGCCGCAAGACAGGTCGGCTGTAAGGATTTTTCGCTCTACGGGCAGGAAATGAACGGCGCCACCTGGGCACTGTGCAAAATGAACATGTTCCTGCACGAAGTGGACAGCGCCCGCATTGAGTGGGAAGACACCATCCGCGAACCGCAGCTGCTCGAAGGGGACCACCTGATGAAGTTCGATGTGGTGATCGCAAACCCGCCCTTCTCGCTCGACAAATGGGGCCAGGAAATGGCAGCGACCGACCGGTTTGAACGGTTCGGCCGCGGCATTCCGCCCAAGAGCAAGGGCGACTGGGCGTTTATCATGCACATGCTCGCCACCGCCGTAGAAGGTAAAGGCCGCGTCGGCGTGGTGGTTCCCCACGGCGTGCTGTTCCGCGGCGCGGCGGAAGGCAAAATCCGACAGGCCGTGATTGAGGAAAACCTGCTGGCGGGCGTAGTCGGCCTTCCGGCCAACCTGTTCTACGGGGCGGGTATTCCGGCGGCCCTACTGATCTTCGACAAGGCGCGCAAGCCGGGCGGCAAAGACGACGTTTTCTTTATCGACGCCTCACGCGAATTTGAACAGGGCACCAATCAGAATGTGCTCAAACCCGAGCACATGGATAAGATTGCAGAAACTTTCCGGAAACGCGAGGTGAAGGAGAAATACAGCTATTCCGCAACCTTTGATGAAATCAGGGAAAACGATTTCAATCTGAACATTCCGCGCTATGTCGACACCTTCGAACCGGAACCGGAAGTGGATATCCCGGCGGTGCAAAAAAAGATCGCGGATCTGGAAAAGCAATTGGCCGGGGTGCGAACGAAAATGGATGGATACTTAAAAGAGTTAGGCTTTCGGGAGAATTAACCGCGAAGGAACGCAAAGAGCGCAAAACAGATTCCGAGCATTGAAAGGGTATGTTCAAGAGGCAGGAAAGATGATGGCCCCCGGGGAATCTTTACATATAGATTTTCAAATGTAATGATATCGAATAAAGATTACATATAAAGCGAATCAGGTCAGGAACCATACCGATGAAAAGAGCCATCCAGGGCGAATACCAAGTCATTTCGACCGTTGGAGAAAAGGCCACGGCCTTTATCCCGGCAAACCTGCCGCCAACGCCGCCGATTGAGTGGAGCCCGGCACTGCGCAGCCGCTTCGATGAGGCCTTGCTGGCACTGGGGCGACTCGATAGCGTCACCCTCCTGCTGCCGGACGTTTCCCTTTTTCTCTATACCTATGTACGCAAGGAAGCCGTGCTTTCCTCGATGATTGAAGGCACGCAATCCTCCCTCTCTGACCTGCTGCTTTTTGAACTGAAAGAATCTCCCGGAGTCCCGTTCGACGATGTGAGAGAAGTCAGCAACTATGTCGCGGCGCTGGATCACGGGCTGAATCGACTGCGAGAGGGGTTCCCGCTATCCCTCCGCCTGTTGCGGGAGATGCATGAATGTCTGTTGAAATCAGGGCGCGGCAGCCGGAAAACCCCGGGGGAATTCCGACGCAGCCAAAACTGGATCGGAGGAACCCGCCCCGGCAATGCCGTGTTTGTGCCGCCCCCGCCCGAACGGGTGGCCGACTGCATGGGGGCGCTGGAAAAATTTCTACACGACGAGCCAGCACCGGCTTTACTGAAAGCTGCGCTGGCCCACGTCCAGTTTGAAACCATCCACCCCTTTCTGGACGGCAACGGACGGCTCGGGCGACTGCTGATTACACTATTACTGTGCGAAGCGGGCATCTTAAAACTGCCCATGCTCTATCTCAGCCTCTATTTCAAAACGCACCGGCAAGCCTATTACGAATTTTTGAACCGCGTCCGAATCGATGGCGACTGGGAAGTCTGGCTGGATTTCTTTGCCGAAGCCATCATCGAAACCGCAACCCAGGCGGTCAGCACGGCGCAGCGGCTGGACGCGCTGGCACGGCAGGACCGAGAACGGATTCAGGCGATCGGGCGGGCCGCCGGTTCCGCGCTGCGGCTGCACCACGAACTTCAGATCCGCCCCGTCACGACCTCCCGTGCGCTGGAACAGGCCACCGGTCTGAGCCACGTCACTGTCAACAAAACCCTCGACCGCCTTTGCACACTCGGACTGGTCAGCGAACAGACCGGAGCCCGGCGCAACCGAATCTTCAGCTACACCGAATACCTTCGTATCTTAAACGAAGGCACCGAACTGCCGGGAGACGGGGCATGAAAATACGCATCCGAACATTAAAAAAAACGAAACTCGGAATAGACTGGAAACACGCAAAACTCCAAGGACTGGAAGAATTTATCCACAGATGAACGCAGATCGACACAGATTCCCCGAACATTGGAAACCAATAACTTTTAACGGACCACGGATATGACGACCGACCGAAATGAAAACAGACCGGGCTATAAGGAAACCAAGATTGGGTGGATTCCTGAGGAGTGGGAGGCAGTAACGGTCCGAGAAAAAGCCACAAAAATTGGCAGTGGTATTACACCAAGAGGAGGAAAAAGCGTTTATTTGGACGAAGGCATTCCCTTCATCCGAAGTCAAAATGTTCAAGCAGGATATTTTGAACCCAAAGATCTTCAATACATCTCCAACGAGCAAAATGACAAGATGGCCTCTTCAGAAGTGAAGCCTAAGGATATTTTATACAACATTACTGGAGCCTCAATTGGCAGAGCATGCCTATTTCCTACTGAAATCGGAACAGCCAATGTCAACCAGCATGTCTGCATTGTAAGACTGAAGGCAAACGAGTGTAACCCCTCATTTGCAGTTCGGGTGATGAATAGTGACATTGCCAAAAAGCACTTATATGAAAACCAAGCCGGAGGGGGACGCGAGGGCCTAAACTTCCAGAACCTCGGAAATTATAGAATCCCCCTCCCCCCTCTCCCCGAGCAGGAGAAGATTGCGGAGGTGCTGGGGTGCTGGGATGAGGGGATCCAGACCTTGGAAGATTTGATCGAGCAGAAGCGGCTGCGCAAAAAGGGACTGATGCAGCAACTGCTGACCGGTAAAAAACGGTTACCCGGTTTTTCCGAGGATTGGAAAACTGTAAAACTGGGAACAATTGCGAGCATTCCAAAAAAGCAGAAACTTGAATCAGTAGAAGGTAAATCTCTTCTCACCGTAAAACTGCATTGCCTTGGCATTGAGAAGAATGAAAACACCCGGCCCAAGTTATCAGAAAAAGGGCGCCCCTATTTTAAGCGAATGGCCGGCGAATTTCTTATTGGCCGCCAAAATTTTCATAACGGCGGATTCGGAATTGTTCCTAAAAGCCTAGACGGGTTAATCGCATCAAACGCCATTACAACGCTCAAAATTGACCAGACAAAAGTGTGCAAGAACTTTCTCCTAATGACATTCTCCAACCCCGACTATTACAAACGTGTAGGTCACAGGATGGACGGCACAGGGCAAAAAGAGCTGTCTGAGAAGGAAATCCTGACGCTAGACATCCCATATCCCCCGCTCGAAGAACAAAAAGCAATCTCAGCGGTGCTGAGAACGGCAGATGAGGAGATTGCACTGCTGGAAGCGGAGCTGGATGCGCTACGGAAGCAGAAGAAGGGATTGATGCAGAAGCTGCTGACGGGGGAAGTGCGGTGCCCGGAGTTCCGGACAGCGGTTTAACGAAATTATTTCACCACAGAGAGCACAGAGGACACGAAGGAATATTGAGCATGAACCTGCCGATTCAATTGCATTACCGCGCAAGCTTTGATGTAAGCGAACCTTATATTAAAGGCGAGCTGTGGTCTGACTGCACCAAGGAAATCAGAAAATGGATCTCCCGTAAAATTGGTCGGCCACAGCGGGGAGATTCTTTCTGGAGGGGCTGGTTTTTTCGCGGAGGCGAGTGGAACCATCCTCAGGATAAAGCCACCACAATTCGTACCGGTGCGCTGACGGGATCCGGCACAGAAACCGCGCCGCAATTCTGGGCGTTGCGCTATCGGCACGCAGACAGGAGCTGCAGCCACCGGATGTGGCAGACCGACATTGGAATCACTGTTTTGGATGACAACCGCCTGCGTTTCAATATTCAGGTCGGGCATTATATGCGGGCCAATTTTCTGGGTGAAATGCCCGCCCTGCCTGAGCCAACTGCCCCGGGTATTGTGCAGAGCCTGCTGAAGAATAACCGCTGGCGGTGCATGGCGGGAAGCCAGGATTTGTTATCTGAGCCGGAGACCATTAAAGCCGGACAAGTCGAGCAGGTGGTGAAGGCCCTCAAAAACAAGGAACGCACCTGCCCTGTTATTCTCGTATCAAAAGAGCGCGACAACACACACCCCCTCATCAATGCAGCAACACTACAACGCCTGACGGCGGGTGCCGCCAGCGTATATTTATTGGAAACCGAACAGGTTGAAAGTGAGTTTGAGTTTTGGGCGGCCAATCGCTACCGATGCAACCAGGGCATGGTACGGGCTTATCTTCCCGGGCTTGATTTTAGTAATGAGCATGATGCCCAACGCCATCGCTATTTTTTCCCCCGCCAGATTTCCGAAGAAGGCGCAGAATCTGTCATTCGGCAACTGGTGCGGATGTGCTGCCGCTTTGCCCCCGGCGCAAAGGCCAGAGTATTTTTTCACTGGAGGAACTGCACAGTGTTGCCCGTGCCCATCGACTGAATGAGTTGAGAGAAAACAAGACGGATGGAAATCAGGACGAGTGGATCAAACTCCTGGAAGAAACGAATGAGGAACTGGAAAACGAAAACCGTCAATTGGAAGCGGAACGAAATGCGCTGCAGACACAGGTGCAGGAACTGGACGATGAACTGAGCAATGGTCAATATGAAGTACGATCCGCAAAGAAGGAAGCTAAGCGCCTTCGCACCCAGGCCAGCCAGATGCAAACAAAGCTACAGGCACTCGAAGAATTTACCACCCTTCCGAGTACCCTGTCCGAAGTTCTCCAGAAAATCGGCAATCTTCACGCCGATAAAGTGGTTGTCATCGATCGGGCTCTCAAATCCGCCGAAGAATACAAAGGATTTAAGGATCTTCATAAAGCATGGGAATGCCTATGGGCAGCTTCAACTGAACTCTACAATCTCCATTTCGATGAAGCGGGTGCTAACAACATTGAAATGGATTTTAAGAACCGAACCGGATTTGATCTCTCTCTGAAAGAAGGTCGTATGACGCAGAACGACCGAGATCTGATGCGGCTGAGGCAAGTTCAGCATAATGGAAAAACACTCGACATCACCCCGCATGTAAAATGGGGAAACAAAGAACCAAAATGTCTTCGGGTTTATTACGCCCCCTGCCCTGATGAACAGAAGATCATCATCGGCCATTGCGGTCCGCATCTGGATAACCGGACCAGTTCAAAAATCAAGTAGTAAGGAAGTCACAATGGAAAAGACAATCAATGTGTATTGCGACGAGAGCTGCCATCTGCCGAACGATGAGTCGAATGCCATGGTGCTGGGCGCTCTATGGACATACAAAAGCCGAGCGGCGGAACATAACGCAGCCATTGCGGCCCTGAAAAAGAAACACGGGTTGTCGCGCTACTTTGAAATAAAATGGACGAAGGTGTCCGGCGGAAAACTCCCTTTCTATCTGGATCTGGTCGATTATTTTTTTTCCCAGCCGGCTATGGGATTTCGGGCCTGGGTGATTCCCGACAAATCCATTCTGCGGCATGAGGATTACAGGCAGACGCACGATGACTGGTACTACAAAATGTATTTTTATCTGCTGCGCAACCTGATCTGGCGCGATCACCATTATGAGATCTACATGGACATTAAAGACACGCGCAGTCGCAAACGCCTCCAGGAAATGCAGGCGTATTTGCACAATGCAAAATACGATTTTTCGCGCGATATGATCCGCAATATTCAGCATGTTCACTCACATGACATCGGCCTCATGCAGCTTTCCGATCTCTTAATCGGAGCACTTTCCTACAAATTCCGAAAACAAACAGGCAGCACGGCCAGGCTGCAGATTATCGAACGCATCAAAGAAAAATCCGGACACCAACTTGAAATGAACACCCTGCCCTCGGAGAAAAAATTCAACCTCTGTATCTGGACTCCTAACAGCGGAGGGTTTGAAAATGCCTGATTGGCTGCCGGAACTGCTGAACGTCGATCCTTGGAACGGGCAGACCTACGACATGCTTTATCATATCTTTTGCCGCGATATACGGAATGGGCGTCTGACCTATGACGGACACCGAATATGGTTTTTCCGCGATATGGATGACGGTCGAGAGGAGCTCTTCTGGCATCTCACTTCCAGGGAAAACAAGCCGAAACCCATCCCCCGCCGAAAACAGCGACACTACCCCAGAGGACAAACGCACGAACCGGAAACGATAGAGCGGTATCCGGATCTGCGCCGATGCGAGCGGCTGAACTGGGTGAAGCCGCTGACTGAACACACGACCGAACCGGAAGTGCTGGCATGGGACTACGAAGAAGGCAACGGTACCATCAAAACCTACGTCTGGATCAAAGACTACGATTTCGTGGTTATTATGAAAAAATATCCTGACGGTGGTCGGCGGCTGATAACCTCATTCTACGTGGACAGCGAATACACGAAACAGGATTTTGAGAGGAAATATGCAAATCGTGAAAATTAAAAAGGTCCGCTCAGACGGCGGACCCATCTCCTTCAGCTCTTACACCCGTGAAGGATGGCCAATGAGTTCCTGCAAGTTACCTCAAATTATTTGTTTGTCAACCTCACTTTCAGTTCGCTGTGCCGAGGCCAATTAATGGAGCCGTATGATGTCAGAAGAACTCCCGAAATATGAAGCGACCCCAAGCTACCTGGAGGCGGTGCAGTCACAGTTACCGGCCCTGCAACTGCTCATCAACATGGGCTGGACATATCTGAGCCCGGAGGAGTGTGTGGAGCTGCGCAACGGGCGGCTGAGCACGGCCCTGCTCGAACCGGTGCTGCTTGAGCACATCCGGGAAAATTGCCGGTATGATTTTAAGGGATGCACACATGCATTTTCCGAAAACGCGATCCAGGCGGCGGTGCAGGAACTCAAAAATATTCAGGCCACCGGGGCGACGTTCCAGAATGAGGAGGTTTACGACCTCCTCTGCCTGGGAACGAGCCAGCCGCAGACAGTCGAAGGCGACACGAAGAGCTTTGATCTGAAATTCATCGATTGGCAGAACCCGGAAAACAACAGCTACCACTGCACGGCGGAGTTTAAGGTTGAGCGGGTCGGGCAGTCGAAGCACTATATTCCCGATATTGTGCTTTTTGTGAATGGCATTCCCGTGGTGGTGGCGGAATGCAAGCGGGCGGCCTATACCGATCCGAACAAGAAGCCGATTGATCTGGCGATTGCCCAGCTCGGGGATTATCAGCAGAGCGACGGCATCCCGCAGGTGTTCCTGACCTCGCAGCTTTTGCTGGCACTGGCGCGCGATAAAGCGGAATACGGAACGACAGGCACCCCGCGCAAGTTCTGGAGCCGGTGGCGCGAAGAAGGCATTGATGATGAAATCCGGGATCTGATCGGCATCACACTGCCGGATGACCAGCAAGTAAAACTGCTCGATGGACCGTTTGCCTCCAACAAACACGCATTTATGAAATTGCTCAAGGAAGGCCGCTTTGTCTACGAGCAGGATCGAACCCTTTACGGCATGTGCCGGCCGGACCGGTTGCTGAGGCTGATATTTCAGTTTATCCTCTACGACAACGGACTGAAAAAGATTGCCCGTTATCAACAATACTTCACCGTGATCGATATTCTAAAGCGGGTGACCGCCGGGCCGGAAGGCGAACCGCGAACCGGCGGTGTGGTCTGGCATACCCAGGGCAGTGGAAAATCGCTTACGATGGTGATGTTGGCAAAGGCACTGGCCTTGTCGGAAAAGATCAGGAATCCGCGCATTATTCTGGTGACCGACCGTATCGACCTGGACGATCAGATTTACGGCACATTCAAGGCGTGCAACCTGAAGGCGGAACAGGCGCGCACCGGCTCACACCTGATTGAGATGCTGCAGGACGGAAAGCGGCACATCATCACCACGCTCATTAATAAATTTGCGGCAGCGACCGCCCGGTCTTCTATTGAGGTGGACCATAATACCTTTGTGCTGGTGGATGAAAGCCACCGGAGCAATTACAGTGAACACCATGCCCGCATGAAACTGGCGCTTAAAGGTGCCTGTTTTATCGGCTTTTCCGGTACCCCGCTGGCCAAAGACCCGAAAAAGAACACCTTTGCCAAGTTCGGCGAGATGTTTAAACCGCCCTACACCATTGCGCGGGCCGTTGAGGATAAAGCGGTACTTCCGCTGATTTACGAGGCACGGCACGTTCCCCAACCGGTGCAGAAAGAGGCTATCGATGGCTGGTTTGAACGGCTGACAAGCCATCTGACCGAGGCCGAACGGGCCGACCTGAAAAAGAAGTACTCATCCGAAAAACAACTGAATAAGGCGGCGCAGAAAATCCGGATGGTGGCCTGGGATGTGAGCCTGCACTATGCCATGGCTTATCAGGGAACCGGCCTGAAAGGCCAGCTGGTCGCTCCCGATAAGGAAGCGGCCCGGCTCTATAAAAAAATGCTGGATGAATTCGGCATGGTGACCAGCGAAGTGCTGGTTTCCGGTCCCGGCACCCATGAAGGCGAAAGTAAGAACCCGGAAGCCAGTGCTGAAGAAAAAGCGTTCTGGACGGCCATGATGGATCGATACGGCTCCGAACAGAAATACAACAAACAACTTATCAATGCCTTTAAAAAGTCCGAGGAGCCGGAAATCATCATTGTGGTGGATAAACTGCTGACCGGATTCGATGCACCCTGCAACACCGTGCTTTACCTGGCCCGGACCCTGAAGGACCATACCCTGCTGCAGGCCATTGCCCGTGTAAACCGCCTTTACGAGGGCAAGGAGTTCGGACTGATTATGGACTACAGCGGGGTCATCGAAAACCTGGACGAAGCCATCGATTTTTATACTCACCTTGCCGACTACAAACACGAGGATCTGGTCAACACCGTCTCCTTTATTTCCGACGAAACCAAAAAGCTGCCGCAACTGCATTCCGACCTTTGGGAATTGTTCACTTCTGTAAAGGGCAGTACAGACACTGAAGTTTATCAGGAGCATCTGCGCGATGATGAGCGTAGAGCAAAATTCTATGAACGATTCAGTGCATTCGCGCGGGCCATGGCCCTGGCACTCGCCTCAACGACGTTCCTTGAACAGACGGAGGAAGAGCAGATCAATATCTACAAAAAGGATCTGAAGTTTTTCCGCAACCTGCGTGCCGAAGCCTCGATCCGGTTTCAAGAGCGGGTTGATTTTTCGGAGTATGAGCCGAAAATCCGAAAACTGCTTGATACGCACGTTGGAGCCGGTGATGTGGAGCAGCTCATCGAACCCATCGACCTGCTGAATACCGAACAACGCGAAGAAGTGCTGAACAAAGAGGGCCGGAGTGCGGAATCCAAAGCCGACATGATTGCCTCCGCAACCCGGCACACCATAGAAAAGGAGTTCGAAAAAGATCCGGCCTTTTTCACCAAATTTTCCAAGCTGCTGGAAGACGTATTAGAAGCTCTTCATGAGAAACGTCTGAAGGCCGCGGAAGCGTTGGCCCAAATTAAGGATATTGCCGTCAAGGTGGCCACGCATACCGGTGATGATGTGCCCGAGCAACTGGTCGGACATGATATGGCTCGGCGCTATTACGGTACCGTACAGGAAGAAATCAAAGAATACGTCACCGCCAAACCGGATGCAGGTGCAACGATTGCTCTTGAAGTGGTGAGGCGTCTGGAACCGCACAAAGTGAGGGACTGGACGAATAACACCGATGCGCTCAATGCGATGCGCCGCGAAATCGATGACATTTTTTTCGAGGTTGCAGATGAATTCAAACTGAAATTTCCGCTGGAACTGCAGGACAAGCTGATCGACAAATGCCTGGAAATTGCCATCGCCAATGAAAAGTAATGCGCAACATGAGTATATTTTGGCGTTCGGTAACCGACGGATTCCCTATCGTCTGGTACGCGAAGAGCGCAAGCGTTACCGCATTACGATTACACCGGATATGCGGGTAACGGTGTCGGCCCCCAAACAGGCAACGGACGCACAGATTGAGACCATGCTGAATGGCAAAAAAAGGTGGATCGTTCGAAAGCTCGATCTCGTCGAATCGTTCATCCCCCTGCCCGCCCCCCTCCGTTATGTGAGCGGGGAAACGATCCGCTATATAGGGAGGCAATACCGACTTAAAGTCGAGAGCAGCGAGCAGTATTCCGCCAAATTGAAAGGGAAATATCTCGAGATTTGCGTGACCGACAAAAACGATTTCGAAGCCATCAAGGGGATGGTTGACAAGTGGTATCAAACACGTGCGGAAGAAATCTTCAAACGGTATATGGCTACGTGTGAAAAAATTGCCGGCCGGCATGACATTCCTCCTGCAACGTTTGTTCTCCGCAAGATGCAGACACGCTGGGGAAGCTGCAGCAGCAAAGGGCGCATTATCTTAAACACTCATTTGATTCAGGCACCTGTTCATTGTATTGAATATGTAATCATGCACGAACTCTGCCATCTCAAACACCACAACCACTCACCGGCCTTTTACCGCCTGCTCACCCGATGCATGCCGGACTGGAAACAACGGAAAGCGCTGCTGGATCGGATTGCGTTGCCACAAAGCTAACTGGAGAAACGTTCCATTTCTCACAGAGTGGATGAATCGTATCTCCGTCTGGCTTCTACCATCAATTGTAACGATTCTTTTGATCCGGTTGTCGTACATAACCGAACCGTCATTCCACCTTTTCTCCGGAAAGTTCAGCAACAGCTTTCCGGAAAGGCGGAGAGGTGTAAGATTTGCAACCAATCCCATTTACTAAAACATTCCGGTCTTCACGACAGCGTTATTCCGCGCAGCGACGCAGAGCAACTGTGTCATAACTCAACCTTTATTTCTGCTTTTCTAAGTTCGGACTGCATGTGGATGAGCATTTTCCTCATCCCTGCGACCATTGCACATTTATAGGGTTTCCCGCGCGATTGGAGTCCATCGGTATAGGCTTTGATTACAGGATTATACATCGCTGCAGTTCTGGTCGCCATATACAGAGCTTTTCTGACCTTCGCACGCCCGCCTTTGATTTTTCGTTTTCCTTTAAATCTGCCGCTGTCTCTGTTGTAGGGGGCAACGCCGGCGAGAGCAACGAGTTCATTTCTGCTGAGCATCGTGATTTCACCGAGGAAGGCCATGATCATCCATGCGCTAACTTCGCCAACGCCTTTGATGGCAGTGAGACAGGATAAACAGGCCGACAGACTCTCATCGGATTTGATCAGTTCCCGGATGCGCTTCTCAATGGCTGTGATTTCTTTTTTCAGGACATTGAGCATGCGTTTGATAGAGGCATGGATGAAGTCGGGGGAGTTCCGGATCCGGTTCTTTTCCCGTGCACCCTGTTCTTTAAGATGATCGCGGAACCATTTATGACTGAATTTCTCTGCGTCCTCAGCCTCTGAGAGGGATCAAATTTATACCGAAGGATAATTTTAACGTTTGGTATAATTCGCGCTTTTCAACAATTCCGACGAAACAGATTCTCAAAAAGAAACCCTCGCAACCGACTGATTACGAGGGTTTTAAAATGGAGCCGGCGGTCAGAGTCGAACTGACGACCAACGGATTACAAATCCGTTGCTCTGCCACTGAGCTACGCCGGCAGGGGTTTTCCAGTGACTGGAAAAACGAAGCGCGAATTATGCGAATATTCGGGGGTGAGTCAATCCCGATTGGAAGAATTATTCTGCGCGGTCAAAAGGTCAATTCCTGTGAATCGTGTACTATTTTTTACTTAGTTCCGGCGCCTGAAAATGATACTGATTTCGTCTTACTTCCGCGATGAAAGGATCGAAGATGGAAATGAATTCGGAAAAGACGTGGCGTTGTTCAATCTGCGGTTATCTGCATTATGGCGATCAGGCACCGGAAACCTGCCCGATCTGCGATGCCAAACCGGAGGATTTTAAGGAGATAGAGACGACGGTCCGGCCTGAACGCAGAAATCCGGGACATGAACGGGTGGTGATTATCGGGGCCGGTATTGCCGGGGTTTCGGCGGCGGAGACGATTCGAGAACACGCCCCGGATGCGGAAATTATTCTGCTTTCTAAGGAGAAGGGCCTGCCCTATTGGAGGCTGAACCTGACGCGTATGCTGGCGGGGGATTTTCAGGACAAGAATCTGCCGCTGCATGCGGCAGCATGGTATGAAGAGCGGAATATTGATCTGCGCGACGGTGTATCGGTCACCCGAATTCTGCTGACAGAAAAAGCGGTTGAACTGGAGTCCGGCGATACCATCCAGTTTGATAAACTGATTGTTGCCACGGGATCGCACCCGTTTATTCCGCCGATTCCGGGAGCGGATCTGGATCATGTTTTTGCGGTACGGACGGCTGATGATGTGCGCCAGATCCTGAATGTCATTCATGAGGGTTCGCGGGTGGTCTGCATCGGCGGGGGTATTCTGGGGCTGGAAACGGCGGCGGCACTGGCAAAACAGAAAACGGATGTGACGGTACTGGAGTCGTTTGATTACATTATGCCATTACAGCTCAATCCGGAAGGCAGCGAAGTGATGCGGGCGCATCTTGGCCGAATGAATGTGAAGGTGGTGACCCAGGCGCAGGCGGACTGCCTGATTGGCGATGGTCATGTGACGGGGGTTCATCTGAAACGTGGACAACTGATTCCGGCGGATGTGGTGGTGATCACTGCGGGAGACCGGGCCAACTCGGAACTGCTGGAGGACGCCGGGCTGATGGTGAAAAAGGGCGTGCTGGTGGATAATTTTCTGCGGACGTCGAATCCGGATATCTATGCGGTGGGGGACGTGGCGGAACACGATGGTGTACGCTACGGCGCCTGGGCTCCGGCGATGTATATGGGTAAAATTGCGGGAATGAATGCGGCCGGTGTTCCGACGGAATTCGGCGGCATCCCGCGTTCGCACATGATTAAAGTGGTTGGAAAGCCGATGCTCAGTATCGGGGTGATTACTCCGGTCGACGGCAGCTACCGGATGATTGAGGATTATGCCGATGGCGGTTACCGTATGTTCATGCTGCGCGACGGCCGGTTTGTCGGCTGTCTGCTGCTGGGCAAGATGAAACTGCTTAAACCGGTTCGTAAAGCGATTCAGGCGCGGCTGGATCTGAAGGCCATGCTCACCTCTGAAACCACAGCTCAGGATATTGCGGACTTTCTTACCGCCTTCTAAACCACACCGTCAGACCCCGTTTTTTCACACATTTAAATGTATGAAAAAATATCAGGGCCTGATTTAAATATTTTTTTAATTTCACACATTTAAATGTATGAAACCTATAAAGACCGGTTCAGCACCTCGGCCAACCGCACCTTAGCTTCTTCCAATCGCTGCAGCAGCATGTTGTGCACCGCCGTACTGACCTCTTCGAATTCGGCCCGGCTTTCGATAAGCCGGTCGAGTTCGGTCTGCATATGGTCGAAATCGCATTCATCCACACTTCCTGCTGAAACGTGGTCGAACATGGTCAGAAAATTATCCACCTTGCTGCCGCGGCTGATTCCAATGATCGGAACGTGCAGCACCGAGGCCAGAATCAGCAGATGCAGCCGGCTGCTGATGACGAGGTCGAGTTTCCCGGCAATGGCCAGAATTTCGCCGGGGGTCCGTTTGCCGCCGATGACCACGGAGTGCACTTTATTCTGCATCCGTTCGCGCATGGATTCCATCAGCGGCGCATCGGTTGCGTGGTTCATGGGCAGGAAAATAATCCGGTAATCGCGGTCGGCCAGCTGATCCATAAATTCGATGAGTTCATCTTCATGCACGAGCTGACGTTGAGCAGATATACACAGGCCGATCTTCCGGGCGGATGATGCGAGCACCGCCTGGGCATCGCGCGTCAGACGGATCTGCTCCCAGGGCGCGGGCTGGAGCAGTTCGGCGGAATCGGCACCGACGATCACATCGGGTACGTGCCCGCAGTGCTGAACCGCATTCAGCGTTTCCGGATCGCGCAGCACCACCAGATCGCAACGGTTCAGTTCTTCGACAATCTTATTACGGGCCCGGGTCTCGCGCTTTTCCTCCAGGCGCCGGATAAAGTTGATGCGATTGAACGTAAGGCCGCTGAGCAGGCGCAGCAACAGCTGTTTTTTCCCGGGCAGCACTTTATAGAGGTAGGGATTGAGCTCGTCGTTCATGCCGACGCCCCACAGTACGGTTTTTGTTTTATGGCGGTGAGCAATCTCCAGCATCGCGAGCGGAATTTCGGGATAGTCTGAAAGCCCGGTTGCACCGGCCCAGATAAAAATATCCGCACGCGCTATTTCCTCTTCCATCTGCCGGGGACTGTAGGCAGGCTGAAAACCGAACAAGGGGACCGTCCGGACGCCCAGTCGTTTTTCGGTCTCCTGCTGACTGTCGGTGCTTACGGTGATGGAACATCCGGGCGCAAGCTCTTTCAGCAATCCGACCACGCATTCAAGGATTGCCTCATCACCCACATTATTTCGGCCGAACGGAACGCCACCCAGCAGGATTTCAACCTTTTGCATGCGCTCCTTGTGCCATGCAGATCAAGCTTTTAAAAGCCCGCTTTGCAACATATTCTCCTCACATGCATAATTATCCGAATCTTGGCAAACTGATCCTCGGCAGCGCATCGCCACGCCGAAGCGAACTGCTGGCGTCTCTGGGCGTGAAGTTTGAGGTCCGTATTCCCGACATTGACGAAACCCCTGTGGCGAACGAAGCACCCCGCACCTATGCCGAAAGAATGGCAGCGGAAAAGGCGGCGGCCGTTCCTGCGGACTCCGACGAAACCGTCATCGCTGCAGATACCATTGTCGTACTGGATGATCAGATCCTCGGGAAACCCCGGGACAGCGACCAGGCATTTGATATGCTTTCCGCTCTTTCCGGCCGCACACACCAGGTCATCACGGCGGTCGGCATCCGCAGGGGAAAAGAGATGAACGTTTTCTCCGTGACGACGCAGGTTATTTTCCGAATACTGGCAGAACAGGAAATCATAGATTACATTGCATCCGGCTGTCCGATGGATAAGGCGGGCGCATATGCGATTCAGGGTGGAGCCCTTCATATGGTAAAAGCAATATCCGGATCATACACCAATGTGGTCGGTCTGCCCCTTTGCGAAGTCCATGAAGCATTGATTTCACTTTAACAACAGCATTCTTATAGCTCATAGTATGTGAATACAAATCCGAAAAAATGGCAGCGGTTAACTCAATGAACAGATTCAGCGTGATTTTTGCAGTATCCGGAATTACGGGGGCCGTCCGGTGTGCAGATGCGGCGGAAGTGGCGGATGCCGGATTATTGCAGGCCGGCATAACCGGCCCCGTGCTGCTTTCCATATGTGCCTTTTTCATCACTGCACTGCTGATCCGGGTGAAAAAACTTCGCTCTGCTCTTACCGAAAAAACCGAAGCATTGAACAAAAGTGTAAATCATATTGAGCTGATGGGAGATCATCTGCCGAATGTAACCATCTTCCAGCTGATGCAATCCAAAGATGGAACGTATGCATTCACTCACCTGAGTCAGGGATGTGAACAGATCCTCGGACTGGATCACGAGCAGATTCTGGCCGATGCCCGCCTGATCTACGACCACGTTTATGAAGACGATCTGCCCAGTCTGAACGCGGCGCTTGAGGCCTCCCGTACCGGCTCCTCCATTCAACTTGAACTGCGTGTGCTGGATAATGATGGAAATCTTAAATGGCTGTATATCAGTGCCGTACCGAATCATGAAAAAGACAAACTGATCTGGGACGGATTGATACAGGATATCTCGTTGAACAAGCGCGTTGAGGATGCCCTCATAGAGGAAAACCGGAATTTTCAGAATCTGTTTGAAACCATTGACGATCTACTGCTGGTCTGCGACCTCGAAGGACGCCTTCTGCACACCAACCCGTCTGTCAGTAAACGGCTGAATTATTCACGTGATGAACTCCGGGAGATGAGCATCTTTGAACTCTATCCGGAAGAAGCACGCGACGAAGTCTACCGAATCATGGCCTACATGCAGACAGAACGTTCAACCACGGCCAATATGCCGTTACAGATCAAACACGGCGGCTGTATACCGGTTGAAATGAGCATTTTTCAGGGATTCTGGAAAAACCGCAAGGCGGTTTTCGGTGTTGCCCGCGATATTGCCGGACGGCAGCAGGCCGAAAATGCGCTGCGCAAATCCCAACGTATGCTGCAGCTGATTATGGACTCCATTCCCATGTCGGTTTTCTGGAAAGACAAAGATTCCATCTATCTTGGCTGCAATAAAACCTTTATCCGGGAATGCGGGCTGAAATCGCTTGATGATGTTGTGGGCCAGACGCCTTATGACCTGTTTGATCCCAAACAGGCCCTGTCAGTCGTCGAACGCGACCAGGATGTTATTCGGAATAACCATCCGATCTATAATTTCACGCAATCCCATACCCGCGCCGACGGCAGCATCGGATGGCGGGAAATAAGTAAAATCCCTCTGAGGGACGAAGAAGGCCGCGCCGTTGGAGTTCTCGACGTCTGGCGCGATGTCACTGAACAGAACCGGGCCGAAGAACGGCTCAAGCGAACGCTCGAAGATATGGAACGATTCAATCAGCTCATGCGCGGCCGGGAGCGCAGAACTCTGGAACTGAAAGCCGAAGTGAATGTGCTGCTTCAGCAGCTCGGCCAGTTTAAAAAATACCGAACCACAACGGAAGACCTCTGATGAAGGATCGACCGACTAATCGATATGGTACATTTATTCTGGCCGCCGCTGTATATGTGGCCGGTGTAATTCTGTTTTCACTGTGGTCCTTCAATGCACACCGCCGCGCACTGCGCAACTATGTTGATAAAGCGCTGGTCGATGCGGCATTCGCACTGGAGGAACTTCTGGACAGTGACAAACTGACTGAACTTGAACAGAACGTGAGTGCGGGGAACTCCGACTTTTTAGCCACCAGCGCGCAGCTTGAACGTGTCGCCATGCATGGGAACTTCAGTGCGGTACTCGCCGGGACTGTACAGCATAAGCATATCAATATCGTCGTATCAGGATCGTCGGAGAGCCGCTCGAAACACCGCAGTCTTGCACACGAACTGCTGCTGACCGAAAAACTGGAAAAGCGGATTCTGCAGATGGCCTCTGCCGGCCGCCATGCCACGGAAATGTTTACAACAACGCATCCGGCCTTCGGAAAAATCCGCTATGCTTTGATATACAACCCCGATACTCCGGAACATGGCCATCTTTATGCGGCTGCTCAGGAGAGCCGGTATATCGAACAGCAGATCGGCAGCCAGCTGTTGCGGATGGGTATTGCCGCCATCGGTATGCTCCTGCTGGCCATTCCGCTGATCACACTTTTCAGCCGGACACAGCGCCTGGCGGCACAGAATCTGGCGGAGCTGAACGCCCATCTGCAGAACGATGTTGAAATCCGGCGGGCCCGTGAAGAAGAACTGAAGGATGCTATCAAGGACCTTGAGCGCTTTAATGCCGTTACGGCCGAGCGCGAATGCCGCATCATCGAACTCAAGGCCGAGGTTAATGCCCTGCTGAAAGAAATGAACCGCGATAAACGCTACACGATCGATAAAATTGACTGACCATGGACGCACCGAAAATAAAATTTCCTGAAATTAAAAAACGGCTGGGCCGCATTTTTGCAGTCATTTTTTCGCTGATTGCCATGGGCTTTGCGGTGGCTGTTTATCTGATTATGCGCTCCGGCAGCTCAAACACCCCCTGGCTGATTACGCTGGCAGTTATCATGGTCATCGTCCTCGGTTATACCCTCGGTCGTCTGATCGGAGGAGGCCTGGAACGCGACGAATACGAACGCAACTCTGAAATCCATGATAATCTCAAAGTCGTTCATGAGCTGATCAAAGCCAACGAATACCTCGAAACCGAAACGCTCGATCTCAAAAAACACCGCAAGGCTCTGCTCAGTATCATGGAGGATGCCGAGCGTTACAATGAAGAGCTGAAACACGAGATCATTGAGCGTAAACGCCTCGAGGCTGAAGCCGCCCGGGCGCGCGATAACATGGACCTCATCCTGCATGGCGGTGACCTCGGCTACTGGGACTGGGACCTGGAGAATAACACCTATACCTTCAATGAGCGGCTGGCCGTCATTCTGGGCTACCGTCTCGAAGAACTGCCAAACGATATGGACTGGCGCAAACAGCTCACTGAACCGGAGGATTATGAGGCCATCCAGAACAGTATGAATCTTCATTTAGACGGAAAAGCCGACACCTACAACTGCGAGTACCGTATTCATCGGGGTCCCGAAGACTGGATCTGGGTACTGGACCGCGGGCGCGTTATTGAACGTAATGAACAGCAGCACGCTATACGGATGGTCGGTACGCTGCTCGACATTACCGATCGCAAAGAATATGAACTTGAAATGAAAGAGGCGAACCGCCTTCTCGACAAACGCAGTCGTGAACTGGAGGAAAACCAGCACATCATCATGGGCATGATGGAAGATGCCAACGAAGCGCGCGAAAGTCTTGAAAGCGCAAACCGCCAACTGCTCATTGCCCGCGAACGGGCCGAAAAGGCAACACAGGCCAAATCGGACTTTCTGGCGTCCATGTCCCACGAAATACGGACTCCGATGAACGGTATCATCGGCACAGCCAGTCTGCTATATGATACCGCACTCAACCCTGAACAGCGGGAATACCTCCGTATCATCCAGACCTCCGGCGACGCCCTGCTCACCCTGCTTAACGACATTCTTGATTTCTCTAAAATCGAAGCCGGCAAACTCGACCTTGAACTCCAGCCGTTCGACCTGCGCGAAACCTGCGAGCACATCACCGAACTGCTCACTCCAACCGCTCTGGAAAAAGGGATTGATCTCATCCTGCGTTTTTCACCCAACACCCCGCCCTTCGTGGTCGGCGATGCCGGACGCATCCGCCAGGTACTGATGAACCTTGCCGGTAATGCGCTTAAATTCACCCGCAAGGGATACGTCTATATCAATGTGGAAGCCGTTGCCGGTACTGAAAAGGAAACCACCATCAATTTCACCGTATCCGATACCGGAATCGGCGTTTCACGCGAAGATCTCCCCCAGCTGTTCCAGAAATTTTCACAGGGCGATTCATCCACCACGCGCGAATTCGGCGGAACGGGCCTCGGACTGGCGATCTGCAAACAGCTGGTCAGCCTCATGGGCGGAAAAATCGGTATGGAAAGTGAGCTCGGTAAAGGATCAACATTCTGGTTCCGCCTCAACCTGCCTGTTGCCAATCGCTCGCGGATGTCTGAAATTGACAAATCCATTTTCAAAGGTGAACCGATCATGATTGTCGACGAAAAGAAAATCATGGGTCAGTCACTTTCCGAATGGATGAGCCGCTGGGGGCTGAATCCTGAAGTTTCAAGCTCCGTTGATGACGCGGCACAGCGTATTCGCGAGGGCAGCCACCGCATTGTTCTGATTGAAGAACATCTCGCCTACGACACCGAAAACCCGCTTTTCACCCAGCCTGAATTTGAGAAACTGGGAAAACTGATTGTCTGTTCGATCACCAACCGCGACATGCGCACGCTCACCGGCGCCGGCCTGGCCAACAATCTCGTGAAACCGATACGGCTCGGCAACCTCTTATGGAAAATCGCAGAAATTCTGGGCTATCAGCTGGGCACGCTGGCGATGCATCCGCCTAAAACCGTCAATGCCCAACCCACCGTCGAACTCTCCACTATCAAAAGCGCCGGCACACGCCGTATCCTCGTCACCGAAGACAATATTGTTAACCAGACGGTCGCCAAACGCATGCTCGCCAAAGGAGGATATGAAGTTGATGTGGCTGAAAACGGGGAGATTGCACTGAACAAGATTAAAGAGGGAACAAGGTATGATCTCATCTTCATGGACTGCCAGATGCCCAGAATGGATGGGTATGAGGCTTCCCGCCAAATCCGCAAATTAGAAGAGGATTCCTCTACTGAATCACATGTACCGATCGTGGCCCTCACCGCCAATGCCATGCAGGGCGATCGGGAAAAATGCCTCAGCGCCGGGATGGATGACTACATTCCGAAACCGGTCAAAAAAGAAGCCCTTTTTGATATGATCAACCGCTATATCGATTGAGCCGCCGAAAACACTATTTCTTCAGTTTACACTGCTTGCACTGACTACGCTCATGCCCATGCGCTTTACAGAAATAGCCCTCGGCATTTTCCATCCAGCTGGCATCAAAACGCGCACAGTGTTTGGTATATTCCGCAAACTGTACAAAACGCTGCAGAATATGATCCGGAATCGTGTGCTCCATAGAGCAGGCAAACTCTTCGGCTTCTTCGGCTTCGATTCCGAGCACCTGCTTGAAAAAATCGAGCAGCGCTTCGTGTTTGACCGCAATTTTGGAGGCGACTTCCCGGCCCTTTTCTGTAAGTGTGGCCGAGGCGTAAGGGGCATAATTGACCAGTCCTTTTTCGGCAAGCGATTTCAGCGCACCGGTCACCGACGCAGCACGAACCTGCATTTTTTCGGCAATATCCTTCGGTCGCGCTTTTCCATCCTCTCGGGAAAGAAAGAAAATCGTTTCGAGATAATCCTCTAGACTGGCACTGAGTTCGGGGGTCTGCATGCTCGCATTCATACCAGAACCTTCACTTTAAGCTCAACCTAACTTTTTTATTTTCTCCCCGGCGCCCCTTTCTCTGATCCCGTATTGATTTTTCGGCGGATTTTTAACGAAAGGCGCATTGACCAAGAGTACCGGAATCATGACCTTTCGCATCAATCCCCTCCAAAAATATCCTCGACACCCCGGAACAGATCTTTCTTCGGAACCCTGAAGACGCTCCGTTTCGGCAAAGTAGCCGTTTTCTTTTAAGACATAATCTAAATTGCTCGCATTCTACTTTCCGATGCATAGGATACACGCCATGGATTTATCAGGACAGATCGGCAAACTCTTCAAACCCAAAGAACGCCCCCATTCCCCCACCGCCGAACTCTCGGTGAAAACAGGAAAAGGGTGCGCAAAAAAAGATTTCCAGTGGCTGACAACCAATGTTCCCTGCCAGGCCGCCTGCCCGGCAGGAACCGATATTCCCGGTTATCTCACGGCGATTGCCGGGGGCGAATATGAAAAGGCTTATCGCATCAACCTGATTGACAATGTATTCCCCGCCGTACTCGGCCGCGTCTGCGCCCGTCCGTGCGAATCCGCCTGCCGGCACGGCTACGAAGGACTCGGCGATCCTGTGGCCATCTGTTTTTCAAAACGCTCTGCCGACGATTTCAACGCTTCCGGACCGGTTCTTCTCGAGCCATGGTTTCCGAACTCCGGAAAAAAAGTCGCCGTCATCGGTGCCGGTGTCGCCGGCCTTACCGCCGCCCGCCAGCTCAAACTGATGGGCCACGATGTGACCGTCTATGAAAAACACGACTCTCCCGGCGGCATGCTGAATCAGGGCATTCCCGAATTCCGCCTGCCGCGCGAAATCATCGCCCGCGAAATTGCTCAGATCACCGGCCTCGGTATCGAGATTCAATGCGGGGTTTCCATTGGAGATGACCTGAAATTAACGGATTTAATTCCCGACGTTGACGCCGTTGTCATGGCCGCAGGCACCCTGAAACCCAACCTGCTGAATCTGCCGAATCATGAACTGCCCGGCATTATGCACGGCCTCGATTTCCTGCTGCAGGTCAATGAAGGCAAAACTCCTCACCTGGGAAAAAATGTGATTGTCATCGGCGGCGGTTTCACCGCCATGGATTGTGCGCGCACCGCCCGGCGGCTCGGTGCGGAAACCGCACAGTGGGACCTGAAGGTGCTCTATCGTCGCTCGAAAGACGTGATGCGTGTGACACCCGGAGAACTGGAAGAACTCGATATCGAAGGAATTCCGCTGGAATGCCACGCCACACCGGTCGCCTATCTCGAAAAAAACGGCCGGCTGACCGGCATGAAATTCCGGCGCACCGGAACGCATGAAGAGTTTGATGTTCCGGCCGATACCGTCCTGCTCGCCACGGGCCAGTTTCCCGATCACAGCTGGGAATGCGAACCCGAAACGTTCCAGACGCTGGAAAATTTCCAGAAGGTGTTTGCCGCCGGCGATTATGCCTCGGGAGCATCATCGCTGATCGATGCCATCGGCCATGCAAAAAAAGTGGCCGAAAAAGTGGATCAATTTCTGATGGGCGAAAAACGGATGGAAAAATCAGTGCTCGTGGAGCCGGCCGAAACCACCGGGCGATCGGTTGAAATGAACCGTATTCCACGCAACCGCATGCCGATGCTGCCCGTTGCCGAACGCAGCCTCCATGGCGAAGTGGAAACCGGCTACCGTCGAAAAGATGCGGTTTCCGAAGCCAACCGCTGCTACCGCTGCCACTTTAAATTCGAAATCGACCAGGACAAATGCATCAAGTGCGACTGGTGCCTGAAAGCCAAACCGCGGCCGGAATGTATCCTGATGCTCAAATCCATCGAGCACGACAACGAAGGCCGCGCGGTGTCCTGGGAAGCGACCGACTATGTCCGCGAAATGAATATGATCTGGATTAATCAGGATGAATGTATCCGCTGCGGAGCCTGCCTGAAAGCCTGCCCGGTCGATGCCATCAGTCTCCAGAAGGTTTCTCTTTTCTCCGGAACCAATATCGACAACACTGGAGAAAACCCGGAGAACAGTGAATGAGCAAAAAACCACCCGTCGTTTTCATCGCCGGCGAACGCCAGCATGCCGGCAAAACCGTTACCAGCCTCGGAGTCATTTCCGCCATCAGCAAACTCATTGACCCGAAAGATATCGGTTACTTTAAGCCCGTCGGCCAGGAAATGATCACTCTGCCGAACGGTCAGAAAATCGACAAGGACGTCCGGATTGTCAAAGAGTTCACCGGACTTGATATGCCGGATATGGGCATTCTGTCCCCGGTACGTGTGGTCTCGGGCGTTACGCGTGATTATATCTCCGGTACGAATCAGGCGGAGATTACCGCAAAGTTTGAAAAAAATATCCGCGATACCATGGACGCTCTTTCCGACAAAAAAATTATCATCGCCGAAGGTACCGGCCACCCGGGTGTCGGCTCGGTGGTCGGCCTTTCCAATGCCCGTGTAGCCAATATGATCGAGGCAAAAATCCTTTATCTGGTCGGCGGCGGTATCGGACGCACCATTGATGAACTGGAAGTGGATTTCTCCTATTTTTCGCATCATAAAAGCAAAGTGGCCGGCGTCCTGTTCAACAAAGTGCTCCCGAAAAAACTGGATCAGATGAAGGAAATCATCACGGAAGATGCGCTGAACCGTATCTTTCCGGAATGGGACCCGAAACTGAACGTTTTCGGCCATATGCCGATCGTGAAATACCTGAACAACCCGTCGATGCAGTTGATCAGCCAGAGCTTCAGAAAACATCGGGCGATTAAAGGCGGAAAATGTGCCGCGGCCTGGCACAGGGCCTGCCGGAAAGTGAAAATCATTTCATTGGATTTTGAAAATTTCAGTCCCGACCGGGCGTTGCGCCCGCGCGATATTGCCGTACTCGGCGCTGCGTCGCACCGCCGCCTGAAAAGAGTGATTGACTGGAATAACGCCCAGCCGACCGAAAAAAAACTCGGCGGGCTTATTCTCACCTGCGCCAGCAATAAAATACCGGATGCCGCCGCTGAAGCACTGGTGGCCGACAGCGGACTGCCGACAATTGCCGTTATGCAGGATACCGCCGAAACTGATGCCATGCTCTACAAATGCTTCAACGACACTAAAATCCAGCTCTACGATAAAATGAAGCACCGGAAAATTGTGAATCTTTTTGCAGAGCACTTTGACATCGAAAAATTCCTGAATGCCTTCGGAGTTTAATCAATAAAAAACCGGGCCTGTCCGTCGATTTCATGACGGCTAACCGGAATATCATAAACCGCACTGAGATTTTCCGACGTCAATACGGTATCGACATCATCGTGTTCCACAATCTCTCCGTCTTTCATGAGGATGATACGGTCGGCATACGACGCCGCCAGATTGATGTCGTGCAGAATGCACAGCACCGTCATACTGAACTGCTCCACCTGCCGTCGGACATAACCAAGAATCTGACTCTGATGCCGAAGATCCAGTGCGGAAGTCGGTTCATCCAGCATCAGAAGCGCACCCTCCCGCTCCCAGACCTGAGCCAGTACCCGCGCCAGCTGTACCCGCTGTTTTTCCCCGCCGGAGAGGGTCGAAAATTCGCGTTCTTTCAGGCTGCACGCATCCACATGCTGCAGTGCCTGTTCTATAATTTTATGGTCCGATTCCGTTTCTCCCCGGACAATATGCGGGTTCCGCCCCATCAGCACCACTTCATGTACTTTAAACGGGAATGCAATTTCGGTGGACTGCGAAAGAACCGCACGCCGAAGAGCCAGTTCCTTGCGGGAATACTCCTGCAGTTTTTTCCCATCGATGAAAACCTCGCCGCCACTCAGGCGGTTAGCCCCGCTCAGACATTTCAGCAGCGTCGATTTACCGGCACCGTTCGGTCCGAGCACAACCGTGATTCCTGCTCCGGAAAGTTCAACATTGACCGGTTTGAGAATCTGTTTTGAACCCACTGAAAAGTGAATATTTTCCGCTTTGATCATGATGCCCTCCCTGCATACTGACGAATCAGCAGCCAGAGAAAAAACGGCCCTCCGATCAGACTCGTAATAATCCCACCGGAATTTCCGCCGGAGCCACAACCGTGCGGGAAACCGTGTCGGCCGCCAGCAGCATGGCAGCACCCAGCAGGGCTGAAGCGGGAAGAAGGATGCGATGATCGGGCCCGATAAAAAGACGGATCAGATGCGGAACCACCAGCCCCACAAATCCGATAAAACCGCTGACAGCGACGCCCGCTCCAACGGCCAGGGCAATCATAATGATCAAACGGTTTTTCAGTTTATCACAGTCCACCCCCAGATAACCGGCATCCTCCTCACCCAGCATCAGCATATTCAGGTTGCGTGCATTTTTCAGGATAACCATTGAGGCGGGAATAACACACGTGGCGGAAACAATCACTGTAGGCCACAGCGCATTGGCCAGACTGCCCATCGTCCAGAACGTGAGCGTACGCAGCTGCTGATCATCACTGATATAGGTCAGAAATCCGGTTGCGGAACCTGCAATGGCATTGACTGCAATGCCGGCCAGCAGCATATAGAGCACCGATACTGATTGCGAAGCCCGTGCAAACCGCATGATGACGAAACAGGTGAAAATGGCGCCGGTAAAAGCAGCTATACTGAGCCCATAGGTGCCCAGAAAACCGGCGGTCGGGCCAACCAGCACAATCATAACCGCAACAGCAAGCGAAGCCCCGCTGGTGATCCCGATCAGACCGGGATCAGCCAGCGGATTCCGGAACAGCCCCTGCATCGCACCCCCGGAAACGGCCAGAGCCGATCCGACAATGACCCCCAGAAGCATGCGCGGAATCCGAATGGAAAACAAAACCGCCTGCTGTAAATCATCCAGCTGTCCGCTCAGCAACACCCGCACCGGAATGGCAACCGCACCGACCGAAACCGCAACCAGAACAGCCAGAAGCAGCACCACCGCAAGAAGGATCAGCCAGCGGATCTGTTTTCCGGTTTTACTCATAGGAACGATGCAGTTCCGTCGCCGCTTCAATAACACGCGGCCCGAAACCGAGCAGAAGCAGAGAATCCATTTCAATGAATTTTTTATTCTTCCCCGCCGGCGTCAGTGCTACCCCGGGAATGGCCAGCACATTCTGATGTTGTCCCGGAGCCGGAACCCCTGTCGTGGACGTCAGAATATAATCCGGTTTCAGTTCGATCAGCTCCTCCGGAGAAAGCGGTTTATACCCCTGAAATTCCGTCACCGCATTTTCGGCACCGGACAGAGCGATGATTTCATCCGCCGTGGTGCCTTTCCCTCCGGCCTGCGGAGCCCCGCCGTGCGTCAGAATAAAAAGAACCCTGGGTTTATTTTCCACGCTCGCCAGTTCAGCATCGAGAACAGCTTTTTCCGCTTTTAACGTTGCAATCAGCGCCGCCGCTTCATCGGTTTTCTCCAATTTAACCCCGATGTCGCGGATATTCTCCAGCACACCGTCGAAACTTTCCGCAGCGTCCAGTTTGAGGATATCCACCCCCGTACTTTCCAGCTGCCGGATCACCGCCGGCGGTCCGGCCTTATCGGTCAGAATCACCAGATCCGGATTAAGGGAAATGATGCCCTCCGCAGGCAGCATCCGCTGATATCCCACCTTTGGAAGCCGGTTGGCCTCCGGCGGGTAATAACTGGAAACACAGTTCCCGACCAGCAGGTCCTGTGCACCCAGCGCATACACGATTTCGTTCACCGCGCCGCCGACCACCACCAGCCGCTCCGGTGCCGCGCGCCCGATGGATGCAATGGCAAGCAGTATGCTTAGAAACAACGTCCTCATGCAGACACCTCTTCACGCGGCAGTTCCGCAACAATTTCACGCCACAGTTCGAGCTCCGGAATTCCGGGTTTGCGCTTCCCGAAAAAGGTAACAATCAGCTCACCTTCGGCATCAAACACTTCAACCGCCGTAACATGTCCGGTTTCGGTCGGTTTCCGCGTGACCCAGGTGTTGGCAATCGACGTGGTTTTCAGATGCAGGTTGAAGTCCGGATCAAGCACATTGTACCAACCTTCCATCTCGACCAGTTTCTGAACCGGCCCGGTATGAATGCCGATGCAGCCGCGGTTGCCGACAAACACCATGATCTCACAGTTTTTATCCCGCGCCGCTTCGAGCAGCCGTTTAGATGCGTCGTTGCTTACCGGATAGGCGATATCATCGCCCACATTCCGGAAGGCCTGCTGGCGGTCCACCTTGTATTTTCGGAGCAGCGGGAAAAAGTCGTGTGTATCACGCATGGCCTCCCAGGCTGCACGGAACTCCTGCCAGTCGACTTCCCCGTCCGACGGCGGAGCAGCCGGCGGGTCGTAGGCCTCGACCTCAATCCAGCGCGGCTGTTCGTCGGCGGCAAACCGTTCAACCAGCTTTTCATACTCATCCAGGTTCGACTCATCGGTCATATAGATCTTATGCACAGCAGTGCCGGATTTATCAAAAAACTGCAGACTGCGCATCGTGCGATCCTGCACCAGATCCGTAACGGCAAAACAGAAATTCCAGTGGTTCATAAACAGGCGCAGATCAATATCGGCTCCAACAAAAGTTCCGACGACCATCGGCCCGTGCTGCGAAAAATTATAGTTTTTGTAGACGCCCTTGCGCTCATTAACGCAGTTCTCGTTACGGGTCAGCGCCATAACCTTTCCGAGCGGCTCCATCTGTTCAAGAATCGCCTGTGCTTCGCTTTTCAGACGGATCACATTTTCACCTACCCGGCTGGCCAGCAGCTGACCTTCAGACACACCGAGGGCGGCGGCAGCATTGCGGATGCGCATGGGTCTTTCCTCGATCAGTTCCCGGTATTTTTCCCGCAACTCAGCGGCAGCTTCATCTGTATTTACTTGGTTCATGGTTTTCTCCTTGTTTTATAGCCTTGTTCAGACGGCCTCCGCCATGGGCTCACGCGCGCCGTCGCTTTCCTGTTCTTCAAGCAGCTGTTGAAGGGTGATCCCCCGGAAATAATTCCGCAGTGTTCTGCTGGCCCCGCACCACAGATTGTTCATACACGGCAGCGTGCACCGGCTGCAGCGCTCAAGCTGCCCCACCACATCCAGAATGCCCTCTGCAGCAATGATCAGGTCATACAACGTAATATCGGCAGCAGGACGGCCCAGCCGGTAACCGCCGTAAATTCCCCGCTGACTGCGAACGAGCCCGGCATTTTTCAGCTGCATGATGATCTGCCCGATATAAGCCGCAGAGATCCCGGTCTGTTTGGCCAGAAAGGTTTTGGATACCGGCCGGGCGTGACGGTTCCGGGCAATACATAACATAATGCTCGCGGCGCTTAATCCTCTGTTCGATACCGTCATTGTTCTATCCTTTAAAATGCAACATTCAGAGTGAGGACACCATTGATCCCGGGCTGTACCGACAGCTCCGGATTTTCCAAATCCGCGTGATCCACACGGCCGGCATTCGGCCAGAGCCAGTATTTTTCATCGGTCAGGTTGCGGATGGTCGCTTCGATGGAAATGCGGCGGGTAATATTCCAGTACGCCGACCAGTCCACCACAAACGAGGTGGGCGGCACAAAATAGGTCCAGTCATCAGAAACCTCGTTCTTTTTCGCCCGATAGGTTCCTGTTATACGTGAACCCCATTTTCCGGAACCATGGTCGTATGCAAGATAGAGCACGGTCTCAAACGGATCCACGGAATCGACCGCATCACCATCGGTTCGGTTATACCCATCCGACCAGACCGCACGGATCCCCGTTGAAAACCCTTCGAGCACATTCCGGAAGGCTCCCAGCCGGAAATCCATCCTGGCCTCTACACCGTAGATTTCCACATTTCCGATATTCTGTACCTGACGGCTGGTGGACGAGAGTATGACCTCTTCAATAAAATCCTGATAATAGGTGTAATAGACCGAGGTATCGAAGGAGACCGCCTCTCCACCGCCTTTGAATCCCACTTCGAACCCATCTGCGGTTTCCTCTTTCAGCCCGGGATTCGGCAGCCGTTCAAAATCGCCGTGATCAAAGTAACCCACATAATTCTCCATCGAAGGATTCCGCACGCTATGGGCATAACGCGTCCACACCATGGCATTGCGCGACAGCAGATAATCCGCCGAGACACTCGGAGAAACCGCGAAGTTATGATAGTCGGCTTTGGGATCGGTTCCCGTTGCGATCAGATAGTCCGGATCGTTCCCCGGTTTAATGGTGTAGTCAATCAGCCGGACGCCTGCAGAAAAATTCCAGCGGCCACGCGATATCGCATCTTCCATATACGCTTCAAAGCGGTATAGATCCGATGGATCAAACGCATTCGGCGAACTCGTCGGGTTCGGCGCATCATTATATACCACATCCCGTTGAAAAGTGTTCTCCGCATGCTCATAGCCCAGCTCAATGCCATAATTGAGTTCATGCTCAAATGCTCCGGCATCAAAATCGTGCAGCACGTTTGCCGTGGTGCCGATCAGGTCATGATCAAACCCGATATGATCGGTACGCTGCAGATCGTTGGTCACCGGATCGAAACCCGACGGAGCGGGATCCACCCAGAATGAATTCCGGTGGTTTATGCTCTCCGATTCCGCCGTCTGAAAATAGCCCTTAACCGCCAGCCGGTCCCACCAGCCGGCCTCCGGAGAGCTGACATAATCCAGACTGACCCGCGAACGTTCATTCGTATTCTGCGAGGCCGCATAAACCACATCGCCAACTTCTGAGCTGTGCAGTTGCGTGTCGCTCTGATAAACAAAATTTTCCGCCGTCAGCCACAACCGGTTCTGTTCATCCGGAATCCAGGATACCGTACTCAGGAAATGGTTCTGCTGATAGTCCAGCGGATTGGCATCCACATTCCCTTTGGCATTTTCAACCTCCCGCCCTTCGGTGTACGACTCACTGACGGTGATATACATGTCGTCGCCGCGCACTCCCGCATTCAGCAGTCCGTTGATACTCCGGTCCACCGACTTCAGCGTTGTACTGCCCCGCACCAGCCAGGGCTCGGGCGAATATTCCAGTTCTTCCGTCAGTGATTTACTTCGGAACATCACTGCGCCACCAAGTGCTTCACTGCCATATTGCGCGGAGCCGGGCCCTTTCAGAATATCCACCCCGCCGTACACCCGCGGATCAAAAAAGGTCCTGCCCATGCCGCCGCTCTGATTAAATTCCGGCGGCTGGCGAATTCCGTCAATCGTCATAAGCAGCCGGTTTCCGCCGACACCGCGGATCTGATAACTGGTAAACCCGTTATTTCCATAAGGTACATAAGGATCCGCTCCCACAACATCGGTCGGAATGGAAACTCCGGGCTGATAGCGGGCAACATCCCCGGCATCGGACACCGAACCGCCTTTATGCGAATCAAAATCCATGCGGACGACGGAAGCCGGAATACGGTCCGTCTCCTTCCGATCCCGGGAACCGTCGACTTCGGTAACACCCAGTTCGGGCGGAAGATCCTCTCCCTCCGCGCCCTGAGACCACGAACGCTGCGCTATCCCTGCACAACATCCGGCCAGAACAATTAATGTGGCTCTGAATGGTACGTACAAAATATTACTCCAACCAGGCCTCCACAGCATAGAACCCCTGGGCGTTCAGCGTGGAATTGGTTATTGAAAGGGTTGATCCGTCACCGGAAACCGGACCGGCAACAACCGCCCATTCCGTCAACGCATTGGTAAGAGACTGCGAACAGATCAGTTGATAGACCACCCCCGGCTCACTTGTAAACCGGAGCACCGGATCGGTTCCGCTGAACGTTATTTCCAGCTCAGGTACCGGGGCGGTCGGCACGCCCGCCTCGGTATCCAGACGCAGTTCATCCAGGCTGGAATGGATAACCGTATCAAACCGGATCGTATAGTTTGTTGCGTTCAGTCCCGCCAGATCCCACTCCATTTTATAGCCCAGTGTGTGGTATTGCCCATACTCCCCCTGATCATCCACAAAATGATAAAAATTCGTCAGGCTGTCCGGAGATAATGACATTCCGCCATCCAGTTCCAGTCGCACGGTTTCGTTCGACAGCGCATCGGCCTCGCCCCAGGTAAAAAACTGCAGACAGACTTTTCCCAATACATTCGTCGAAGAACCGGTCAGCTCAAACGACAGATCGGACGAATAGCTGTATATATTTCCACTGCTCGTAATCAGAGCAGGATTAAACTGCCGCAGCTCCAGATTGGGCGATCCCGATTCCCACTGCGGGGTATTCACCCCCGCAGTGGTATTGGCATAGGTAAATGTTGACCACTGCGCAAACTGGCTCTCCCCCGTATACCCGGGATCAAGAAAAGTCAGCGCCGATACACTTTGAACGAGACCGGAAACGGCGGCAAAAAACGGCAGAAGTTTTGTATTCATCACATGTATTCCCTGTATCGACGCAGATTTCAGTTAGCAGATACGCATACGGCGCAGCATAAACAGGGCCCCGCCGGCACCACCGATCAGCACCATCGTGGCCGGTTCCGGAATCGCTTCGGTATACGTGTCGCTCTGCTCCAGCTGCAGTCCATACTGCTGTGCGTGCTCACCGACATCGTAGCTGATGGAGAATGAAGTCACCGTTTCGCCCAGGCTGCTCAGGTCCCACTGGAATACATCGGTCGTCAGCGTAACCTCAAATCCGCCGATAGTGTCGTTATAGGAACCCAGATTGAAGGTCGAGTCCGCGGCACCGATCACGGTAGATCCGTTTATTGTCAAAGTAGGCCCGTTAGTGAAGCTTGCCGAAGTGCCCGCACCGTACCCCACCGCAAATACAATCGTCTCCAGATCCGCAACCACACTGTCCTGCGAGACTTCAAAAACACCGCCCGCCGGGGAATAAAGAGAGGAACCGCCCGCATAGCCGGTTCCGGAAATTTTAGCCAATTCACCGCCATTCGATCCTGCCTCATTTGCAACCATCGGACCCGGCCATGCACCGGAGCCCGGATACGAGCCATAGCCCGGATACTGGGCACTGGTCAGCCCGTCCCAGCCGTCATACAGTGTGTTCCCGCTCAAACCGAAATCAGTCAGCGACGCCTGCGATACAGCCGCAGCCATCAGAGCCGCTGCCATCATTTTTATTTTTTTATTCATATGTTCTCCTTGTTTGAAAAGTAAGGTGCTGTTGATACGCATTCTCATCCACGGCCTCTACTCCGGCACGGAGCAAAAACAGCCCGGGACGGAGAGCGGGAACAGCCTGAAGCAGATCCGGAACTGTTTACCGTGCAGACCGCAAAACCAACACCCCACTGTCCCTGCATACAAAAGGGCCGGGCGAGGAGCCACACCCGCCCGGCCCGTACATGAACGCCGAGGAAGCGTCACACATAACTAACCAAGTAATAATCAAGCAGTCGGATGGTTCAGAGGGGATAGCTCTGTCCGTCAATTGATCATGCATACACCCTAATGGATCCCCCTCCCCGCCTCCACCCGGTCACGGAGCAAAAACAACCCGGGGCGGAGCGCCTGAAGTTAAGACCAGCTAAAACTGCAACACGGTATCAATTAAGCAGTTGCCGCTTTTTAGCGTGCATGCAGTCCCGGGAGTGCTACCGTACTTTCATTAAAGCGGAATTCCGCATAACTTAACCAAGGAGGGTTATTATGGCCTATGTAATCTCAGACGAATGCACCAGCTGTGGCGCCTGCGCAAGCGAATGCCCGGTCGATGCCATCAGCGAAGGCGACGGCAAATACGTCATCAATGCCGACACCTGCACCGATTGCGGGTCCTGCGAAGCAGTCTGCCCGGTTGATGCCATCTCTGCCGGTTAGCCCTGTTCCGGAAGCAGAAAACAAAAACCCCGCCATCCATTTCAGCGGGGTTTCTTTCTGCTCCAATAACGGACAATCGCCTCATCCTGCAATCTCCATCAATTTAAGCCCTATCAGTTTCTGCAGATTCACACTCCAGAACTCGCCTGCCGGCGTAAGCCGGATATCATCCTGATCTTCAATCAGTCCGGCCTTTTTCCAGGTATCAAGCAGAGGAAACAATGTTTCACGGAGCGACATCCCGGCCACCTTTTCCAGCTCCCGGACATCAATTCTTCGCTGTTCAATCTGTCCCGTTGCAGAAGCCATCACCGAAGCACAGGCCGGATCCTTCGATGCCGAAATGACCGGCTTCAACCCTTCCGTCACCGATGTACTGAAACGGTGCACATCGCTCTGCTGAAAAAACCGGCTGCCGTTCCAGCGCCCTCCGGCCCCTGCCCCCAGCGGAATGCAGTCCACATTCAACTTATTCCATAGATTATACCGGTTACGTTCCCGCGCATCGCGTCCCCAATGTGCAATGGTAAGCCGGTCAAATCCATGTTCGAGCATTCGGGACCGGCCGGCCAGAAACAAATCGGCCTGCTGTTTCAGCGTCGCCATCGATGGCAGTGCATTAAGCTTTTTCATCAGCGGTGTCGCCGGCAGCAGATTGATCTGATAAAGATCCAGCCCGTGAATCCCGGTCTCGTTCACCCCGCAGTCGATGCTGTCAATCCACTCGGCCTCCCTCTGGCCCGGCAAACCGTAGATCAGATCAATCACCACCGCAGCATGATAGGGATCGCCCAGCTCAACAATACGGTTCAGCCGTTCAATCAGTTCTTCCCGGCCGAGAACCCGCCCCATCATGCGGCGGATTCCGGTATCGAAACTCTGTACGCCGAACGAAAACCGGTTCGCTCCGGCATCCAGTGCGGCAGCGACTTTTTCATCGGTAAAATCATACAACCGACCTTCTACCGTAATCTCACAATCCGTCGTTAACGGCAGCTCCCTGCGAATGGTCCGGATCAGCTTTTCCAGTTCCGACGCCTGCAGATCCGTCGGGGTTCCACCGCCGAAATAAACGGCCGACAGTTTTCGTCCGGTGTTCCGGAGCCCGGCCCCGGTCAGTTCGATATCGCGCACAACAGCATCGGTATAACCGGCAATCGCGGTCGGCTCCGTGGTCTCGGCATAGAATCCGCAGAAAAGACAGCGCGTACAGCAGAACGGCACATGCAGGTAGGCCATGGCAGGTGCTTCACTATCGACGGAATCCTCCAGACATTGGAAAAAATGTTCCACCGGATTTCCGGTTACAGCCGCGCCGCCGGACATGCCGGCATGTACCCCGTATTTGCGGTCAAACGCATCATGAATCGGATCCACAGAAATACACGGCGCCGGAAATTTTTCCACCGGATGCCGGGAACCGGTCTGCATAGACTGCACAAAAGCCGCGTCAATCTGCGTACGCTGTTCTCCGCGCGCTCTGACTTCCGCCTTTTCACGAATCCGCTCCCGCACGAAGGCGGGAACTGCTCCCAGCAGCTCTTCAGCATCCTCGGTCCAGAACATCACTTTTTTCCGTCGATTGCGCCTGACGTTTTTCCCACTTAACCCGCTGCTCCAGATAGCGCACGCACTGCTGCCGCCGGTCATAACCCAGCATGGTCCCCAGCATGAAATCCTCTTCCGGCGTATAGTGATTCAGATCATCTTTTCCAATCACCCGGATCACATCAACACTCTCTTTCGCACCGAAAAAAATATTTACGCGATCCGTATTTTTAACCGGATAGGTCTGATACTCAATTTCCGCAAGTTCCAGACGATGAATCGCAGCATGAAGCTCATCGGCACGAACCGTATGCAGTACCAGATTCCGCAATCCTTTGCGGTATTCATAAACATGATGACCGAAAACCTGCATACTCATGTGCTAAACCTCTTGTCTGATCTGTTCCGCCCAGGTCTTCAGCCGGCCTGCGGTCTTATCTTCTTCATTATCCTGATCCAGCGCCAGACCCACAAATGCATCGCCGTCCTGAGCGCGGGATTCCGAAAACGCATACCCTTCCGTCGGCCAGCTGCCCACCAACCGGAGTCCTTTTTCCTTAACCGCCTCAGCCATATCAGCCATACCGTCCACAAACGTATCGCCATAGCCGAACTGATCGCCCAGCCCGAAAACGGCTGCCGCGGATGCCGTTACCTCCATCGACGCAAAACCGGAAAGGAAATCCGCCATATCATCCTGCAGATCCCCTGCTCCCCAGGTGGAAGCCCCAGCACCAGCAGATCGCAGCCTTCCAGCGCCGCCGTATCAGCTTCCGTCGCGGCCACGGCTGTTCCCTCCAGAATAGCGGCCAGATCCTCGGCAACCGCCTGCGTGGTTCCGGTCATACTTCCATAAACAACTACACACTTCATTTTTGGTTCCTTTCCTTATTCAGTTAACATCCTTCGGTTTTTCCGCACCGGCCTGATGCATGTTCTGGTACGCCTTCGGCTTCATTCCGAAACGTTCCTGAAACCCCCGTGCAAAATGGCTGGGATTGCTGTAGCCAACCTCGTTGGCAATTTCGATGACGGACAACTCGCCTTCTCTCAGCAGCTGTTCCGCCCGCTGGAAACGCAGTTCCCGCAAATAGCCGAACACCGTAATGCCGTACATCGCCTTGAAATTACGTTTCAGCTTGAATTCGTTGATATAAAAGCGGCGGCAGAGATCCGCCAGCGAATGCTCCTCTTCCAGATGCTTCTCCAGATAAGCTGCCACTTTGCGCAATGCCTCGGCATCGTGTGCGGAACACCCGAATTCCTTGTCATCCTTTTCCGCCAGTGTCGGCTGATTCACCAGTTCACTGATCCACTCCAGGCTGCGCGCTTCCAGTTCCATACGGCCTTTAAGTTCATCCGCCGACGCAATGGAGATCTGTTCCGAAAGCCACTGCAGTTTTTTATTGGCCCGCCCGTGAAGCACGGTCGGTTTATGCTGATTAACACAGGCAAAACAGTGCAGCTTATCCGCCACCACCGTTTCACAGAGACTGACCAGAGAACCCATGACATGCGGGCACATCGAAAAAGACATCAGCTCCACATCGGCCTCTTTTTCGGCCAGAACCTGCATTTCTTCAATACGGACAATAAACCATTCCCCCGCCTGCACCGTCTTTCTTCCAAGATCCGGAAGAAGAACGGTTTTCGTTCCGCGCCGCACATAGCCGAGCCATACCGAATCGGCACCGAACTCAACCTTGAAACTGCACTTCGCATCCGGCAGCAGTTCCGCCTCATGCAGTTTCATCCCGGCACGAACCCGGACATGACGGCCCCGCAACCGCGCACCGGAAACCCGCGTATCATATTTCACCGGCCGTTCAAACAGCGTTTCGGCCGGAGCGTTCCGTTTAAAATTTTTATGCTTATCATCCATCTTATTTTCATTCGGTGTGCCGTCGGGAAGTGTGGAGGATGCAGTCCTGTCCAGTGCTTACCGGCGGCCGGTTTCCGGTTTGCTGTTCCGCCACGGAACCCGCTTGCCGGTCTATACCTAAACACCTTCAGGACCACCCTGATAGGACCTGCACAGGAGCTGATTTTCCAACGAACGGAAAGTTAGGCGCTCCTGAACTTTCAATGCTCAAAAATTTGCAGACCCCAAAATGTTTGTAAAGCCTAATACTGAGATTAAATCTAAATAAGCGGATTTTTCATTTGATTTTGCGCCGCACCTTCGCAATATTCCGCCCGATTTTCCAACCGTTTCTACACCGGGAAAATCAGCTGTCAGGACGGGCCTGAAGCTTCACAACTCATTACATTCAGATCCCTTACGGTTTCGCGACGAAACGTATGGCGAAATAAAAACGCGCAGATTTCTGCGCAATGTGACGCTTTAACCGGTTTATGATCAACAAACTGAAAATCTGCATCCCGGCATTCACAACCCTCGTCCTTCTTCATTCGGCAACGGCACAGAAGTCGCCCGACTCCTCCCGGGAAAAACTACTGCAATGGATTGAAATTAAAAAAATCATCAGCGCTGAATCCGCAGCCTGGAAAGCCGAAAAACAGCAGCTCAACGATTTAAATACCATCCGGCGGAAAGAGATCGAACAACTCGACGAAATACTCGTCCGCTCCGAAACCCGGCGTACGGAAAACCGCGCACTGCTCGAAAAAAAACAGGCCGAAGCAGAAAGCGCGGAAACCCGGCGCAGCCAGCTGGCTCTCAGAATTGCAGAACTCGAAAAACAGATTCTTCCCCTCACCCGGAAGCTGCCCGCTCCGCTCTTCCGCAAACTGGAACCCGAAATAGCCGCACTTGAACAATCCGGCCGGCCGCTGCAGGAACGCTATCGAGATCTGACCGCTATGCTGATCGAAATCGGGGACTTCAATGCCTCAATCACCCTCGATACCGAAATCCGGGAAACCGCACATGGGAAAACCGAAGTAGACATCCTTTACCTCGGTCTCGCACATGCCTGGTATGTCAACCGCACCGGCACCAGCGCCGGTTACGGTATCCCGACATCCTCCGGCTGGAAGTGGAGCGAAGATCCGTCCATGGCGGCACAGATCCGATCGGCCATCGCCATCGTCGGGAAACAGGCTCCCCCGCCTTCACCGCTCTCACACTTCATCCGGAGGGCACAAAATGATCCCCCCTTTTTTCTGCCACAGCGCTACCGCGAAAAAAAATACAACCCGCCGCACTCCTGTGTCCGCCGGGAGTCCCATGGTGAAAACCATATCCCTTTCATTTATACTCCCCGCCTTGACATTTGCCTCCAATTCCATCGATCCGGACCTTCAGTCGGAACTGGAAAAACTGTCCACCCTTCGGGAAACCATCGCCGAGGAAAAACCGGAGCTCGCTAAAGAAACCCGTCAAATTGCTTCCGAACTCGCCCTCAAACGCCGGGAAGCTCAGTTCATCGAACTCGACCGCAGTGAATTCCGGCAAAAACTGGATTCATTCACTCAACGGATTTCCGCACTCGAAAATGAGTACAGCTATATCGACAACCTCCTCTTCGACTATCGCAAGCAGTTTGAATCCCAGCTCTCTTCCGCGGCGGCAGAAAACAGGCGCACAGCGCTGCTCGAAGCCGATCAACATCTTGAAGCGCGACTGGATCTGCTGGAACAGGCCATCGCCCACTATGACACCGCCTGCGGAATTACTGCATTCAGCGGAACAGCCATCGATACCGACGGGCATGCATACGACGGTTCCTTCCTGCAGGCCGGTCCGGTGGTCTGGTTTATTTCCAGCGATCAGAAAACCGGCGGCCTGACCTTCGAAAACCGGAATCTGATGGCAGAAATCGTTCCGGGAACCGCCAATCCGGCCGAGCTCAAAAAACTCGCGGCCGGGCAGCCTGCCCGGCCGCGCTTTGACCCTACCCGAGGCGCGGCCATTGCTCTCGATAAAGCCACCGACAACTGGATCGACCACATCCGTAAAGGCGGTTTCTGGGTCTACCCGATTCTGCTCCTGGCTCTGATCTCCACCATTGCAGCTCTGGGAAAATGGCTCCAGCTTTCCCGGATTCGCGAACTTCGTCCTGACGTCATACGCCTCGTGCTTAATGCGTTGAAAGAACAGGACCGCCTCAAGGCTGAAACCGCGCTGGAAAATGTTCGCCACCCGTCCAAAACCCTCCTGCAGCGCGGCATTGAACTGAGCAACCGTCCAGCCGACGACATTGAAGAAGGTATGTATGAAAAATTTCTGGAAGCCGAACCCGCTCTGCAGCGCGGTTTATCCTTTATTGCCATCACCTCCGCCACCGCCCCGCTGCTCGGCCTGCTCGGTACCGTTACCGGTATGATCTATACCTTCCGCCTCATTAACGTCTTCGGCACCGGCGATGCCAAAGCCCTCGCCTCCGGTATTTCCGAAGCCCTTGTCACCACAGAAATGGGACTGGTGGTCGCCATTCCGGCACTGATCATGCATGCCCTGCTTTCCCGACGCGTGCAGGGCATACGCACCTCCATGGAACTCACCACGCTCGCTTTTCTCAACGGAATCAACCACGGAGAACAGACATGATCGGTGAACTATTCCAGGAAATCACCACCCTTTCCAGCCAAGGCGGTTTTGCATTCTATGCCTTGATCGTACTGGCCTTTTCCATTGCCTATACCCTGATCTCCATCTCCCACGCCCTGCTGTTGCCGGATGCCCCCTTTCTATCCCAACGTCAATGGCAATACATACTGTCACGCCGCGACATTCCACCCCAGATGATCCGCCGGCTCTCCAATGAACTCGATGCTGAAAATCCGGATGAACATTTCCACGAACTTGACCATCAGCTTTTCGCCAACCTGGAGCGCCGTTTTCCCTTTGCCTTCGTACTGATCGGCGCCGCACCGCTGATCGGACTGCTCGGAACGGTTTCCGGTATGCTCACCACCTTCAGCGGCATGGGCTCCTCGGATGCCCTGTCGGTCGATGCCGTTTCTTCCGGCGTTTCCGAAGCCCTCATCACCACACAGGCCGGACTCGTCATCGGTGTATCAGCGCTTTTTATCTGCTCCCTGATGCGCTTTCGTTATGAACAGCTTAAATCCGGATTCCTGCGGCTGGAAGCCGCCGTAAAACAACTGCAAGGATGACCATGAGCCGAGGATTTCCACGCTATAAAAAACGGACGTTCCATCATGAAGGGGAAATCAATATTTCTCCGCTCATCGACATTGTGTTCATCCTTCTGATCTTCTTTATCGTTACCACGGTATTCGTCGACGAAACCGGTCTGGAAATTGAAAAACCGCGCGCCGCCACACAACAGGACATTGAGCGCAACAGCATTCTCATCGGCATCGATCCGCAGGGAGCGGTTTATTATAACAGCCGCGAAGTCGGCATCGGCGGCGTCCGTGCCGTGGTGAGACGGCTGCTCCGACAGGAAAGCATGCCCGTCATTATCCAGGCCGACCGCCGGACACCGACCGACCGGACCATTGCCGTGCTCGACGAAGCGCGCAGTGCCGGTGCTCAACAGGTTTTTGTATCCACACTATCCGACTGAACCATGGCATATTACACCTTTTCCAGCCTCCGGAACCCCGGCCCGTCCAGCCGCCTGGCGGGTATCGGCATGCACAGTGCCGGAGCTCTGGCGCTGACAGCACTGATGCTGCTGTTCCTCGGCTGGATGCGCTGGAAGGAAAACCACCGGATTCCAAAACAGACCTTCCGGACACTGGAAACCCTGAAAGAGCCCATTGCCCCACCTCCTCCTGCCTCTCCGCCGCCGACACAAACCCCGACCGAACCGAAACTGCCCGAACTGCCGCAGCTTGACGTTAACCCGGCGTACACCGCTCCGCCTCTGAAGGCCCGGTTGAAACCCGTCATCAAACCGCCGCTCCTTGAAACCGAATTTAAGCTGGCGGCACAACCTCAGCCGGTCCCGACAATATCCACCCCGGATCCGGGAAATCAGGAGGAGTTTTTTGAATGGAACGAACTCGACCGCCACCCGGTGCCGCTCAATAAACCCCAGGTCCCCTATCCGGCCTCACTGGCGCGGCAGGGCATTTATAAAAGCACCGTTAAACTGATCATTCAGCTCGGGCCGGACGGGCGGCCGAAAATCGAGCAGTTCGTCCGCTGCGATTATCCCGAGCTTGAAAAAATGGCACGGCAATACGCGCAGCGCGCCCGTTTTACTCCTCCGGTAAAAGACGGAAAACCCGTCACGACCCGTTTCACCTGGACCGTCAACCTTTCGAGATAATCATGAAATCAACGTTATACCTTCTTGTTTCTGCTCTGAATGTCATGGCACAGGTACCGATACCGGTTTCCAGCCTATGGAAGTCTGAACCGTTCCGGAATGAATTCACCGCCAGTTACGGCGTTGACGCCGCTGTTGAACCGCGGATTTCCGCGGAGGAAAAACAGGTACTCGATTCAATTGCCGGTAAAATGAGGGATGAAAACCGAAAGGGCGCTATCGCCAAACTCGAGGAAAGTATCTGGCTCGCGAAAAGCGCCGCACTGCAGTTCACTCTGGCCAATCTGCTGGTGGAGGAAAACCGCGCCGCCGACGCAATTCCGTATTTTGAAAAAGCGATCGAACTCTATCCTTCCTTCCGTGATGCCCACCGTAACCTTGCCCTTGCGCTGATACAGGAAAATCAGATCGATGCTGCAATGAAACCGCTGATTCGAGCCATTGAACTGCGCGCATCGGATGGCCTGACCTATGGGCTGCTCGCCTACTGCCACAGTGAATCCGGGCGGTTTTCCTCCGCCCTTCAGGCCTACCGGCAGGCGCAGCTGCTGATGCCCGATGAATGGCAGTGGAAACTCGGCGAAGCTAATGCACTCCTGATGCTGGGCGAATATGCATCAGCGGCGGAGCTGTTCGGTGAACTGCTGGAACAGCAGCCGAAAAACGAACAGCTATGGCTTGCGCAGGCCGATGCCTATCTGGCTGACGGCCGGACCGAACGCGCGATTGCCAACCGCGAGGTTGTGCGGCGCATGGGTAGACTCCCCCCGGACGGCCTATTGGTGCTTGGTCATCTTTATCTCAATATCGATCTGCCCGACAGCGCGATCGATTGCTATATATCCGCTCTATCCGGCATTGAACTCCCGGACGCTCTGGAAGCCCTTGACCGCCTGATCACATCCAGACATTGGAAACAGGCCGAAATCCTGCTTTCGGAAATTTCAACCGAAGACCCCGCCGTCAAACGCGCCGAAGCATTTATTCAGGTTCAGACAGGAGAACTGCTGACCGGCATCCGGATTCTGGAAACCATTGTGGCGGACGACCCGATGGATGCCGAAGCCCTGCTCATGCTGGGGAAAGCCTACCGCCGGACAGATCAACTGGAAAAATCAGCGCTGGTTCTGGAACAGGCCGCCCGCAGTAAAAGCGCCAAACCGGAAGCCCTGCTGCTTCTGGGACAGGTCCTTACCGAGCAGGAACAATATGAACAGGCTATCCTGGTTCTGGAACGCGCTAACCGGCTGCAGCCCAATCCCTCGGTCGCAGAATACATCGCGGCGATCCAAAACCTGCTTCAGCATCCCTGAAGGCCTTGCCTTTGTTTAGATTTCATCTACGCTGTAGTACTGAAGCAAGTCAAGGAGACCTTTCCGATGAGCGAACTGATTCATAACACCGAGCAACGCCGTTAACTTTTAAAACATACTCCATGAGGGTGCGGCTCCTGATCAGGTGAAAAAGAAAGTTTCCGAGCTGCTTGCCACGATTCCCCACGGCGATGTTGTGGCCGTGGAACAGGAACTGATTGCCGAAGGACTGCCGGAAGGGGAAATTCTGAAACTGTGCGATCTGCATCATCCGGCTCGATGTCGCCGAAACCATTCAGGCCGGCGGAGTTCCGCTGGCTGAGGTCCTCGATGCCGCACACTCCCTGAAACCAGGGAATATCCTCGAATTAACGGTTCCATTTTATCCGGCACCGATCATTGAAAAACTCCGCCACGAAGGATTTAAGATCTGGTCACAGCAGCACTCCAACCCGTTCATCACCTACTTTACACACTGACACATTTTCAGCTCACCTAAATTTGATACGCCGTTCAAATTTCGTGGAAACACCGTTTTTACGTGCATCCACGTCGACCCGTGATACCTTCTGCCCCGTTAACTTTAACCAAGGAGCTTATCATGGCCTATGTAATTTCCGACGAATGCACCAGCTGCGGCGCCTGTGCCGCCGGTTGTCCGGTGGAAGCCATCAGCGAAGGTGAAGGCAAATATGTAATCGATGCAGATACCTGCACGGACTGCGGTGCCTGCGAATCCACCTGCCCGATGGAAGCCATTTCCGCCGGTTAGTCTTTATCCAAAGACTGAACATGCAAAACCCCGCCCTCAAGCGGGGTTTTTCTGTATCCGAAGGGCGAAACACAGTCTCAAAACAAGAGCCATCCTTCAATCAATCCTCTGTCAGTTTCAACAGGGCCTGCGCTGTCGGATCGGCGGGATGTTTTTCCAGATACGTTTTAAGGACCTCCGCGGCCTCCTTCATCCTCGCTTCGCGAATAAGCCAATGCGCATAATCGAGCGCTATCGGTGTCCGGTATTCCGGATCCAATGTCATTCCCTGCAGCAACCATTTTTCAGCAAAGGATGATTCCGCGTCCATGGCGTTCCGGGCAGCCCATCGCCAGAGCACCGCATCAGGCTCCGGATACCGCAGCATGCGGGATAACGCCTCATCCGCGCGGTCGAATGTGCCGCTCCGAATGTAGGTTACCGCTGCGACACGCCAGTAGGCCGCATCATCCGACGGCTCGATTTTTCCCACCCATTCCCGCGCGGTTTCAAAATCCTCCCCCATAATAGCGGCCTGTACACAGTAAAGGGCGGTTTTCCGGTCCGGCGAATTCTCCATCAGTATTTTCGCCTGCGCCACTGCCTCTTCAAAATGACCGGCCGCCAGCTGAGCCGACAGATGCATGCGCCGCACGTTCATATCCTCCGGATCAGCCAGAACAGCAGCCTCCAGCCGGGCCATCTGAAGATTTCCGTTATTTTCCGATCCGGCCGCGCGGCTCTGCCACCATTTTACCTCCAGCGGCTCCTGGAGCAGCATCGCATCGGTTGCACGGACCAGCGCCGCCTGATCTTCGGCTTCCACCGCCTGCTGAATATCCATTTCCCGGATATAGCGGGAAGCGGGAAAACGCATCAGACCCCAACGTATAAGTTCCTGAACCAGCCGGGGATCCCCGCTTTGCGAAGCAAGACTGAGATAGGATTCCAGTGCTGCCTGATCACAGGAGGACAAATCAATATGCCGGCCGAACAGCTGCAGCGCTTCGTCACTCTGCTCCAGCTCCACCAGACAGACCGCCAGTGCCAGACCGAACTGCGAATCGGGATTGCGCTGATAGGCCTCACGAAGAGCGGCTTCGGCGTCGACCGGTCTGCCCTGTGCCAGGTAAACCTGACCCAATGCGTTATACCACAGTGCATTTCTATCGCCGTTAAAGGTTTCCAAAGCCGTCTCCGCACTCTTCCAGTCCCGGGCCTCCAACGCCAACTGCACCTGTTCAAGGGTTTTCCCAAGCTCCGGAGAGATCGAAGGCATAGCCGCGGATACAGAAGTACACAATAGAAAGACGTACAAACCGCAGGAACACCAGAAAGCTAAAACATTGCATTTAAAAAAACAGGTCATGTCTACATTCCGTTTCATTATCTTGCCCCCGGCGGAATCCATTCCAGCCGTATACGTTTGGTTACAGCAACCGGCTTTCCGTCTTTAACCGCCGGTTGAAACCGGGCATGAGCCGCTCCCTTCAGAGCAGCTTTTTCAAAAATGCCACGCGGCTCGGAAGAGATTACACGCGCACCGGCCACTCTGCCGGTTTCAGAAATATCAAATTCGATTACTGACACCCCGCTGATTCGCCGGACCCGCGCCGCCGCAGGATAAAACCGGTCAAAGACCGCGCGGTTAAGCAATTGGGCCGAATGATCCGGCCGGCCGTCACCCGACCCGGAATCAGAGACGATAGAATAACTTCCAAGATCGGGCGAAAATGTACCGGGTATCGGCTGCGCTGAAAGCTCGGGATAAACCGGCGCCTCGATATCGAATGGGAAATCAAAGGCCGGCAGTCGGGCCGGAGCGGCAGACGCCGAAGGCAGCACCGATTTCCAGGCTCTGGAAGACGCTCCTGATGAAGCCGGGGGCTGATGCGCAGGTTCCGGCGGCGGAGGGTCATTAATGATCGAAGCCGTATATACTTTTTCCTGAACAGCAGCCGGTTTCTCCACCTGCTGAATAATGGAGCCCAGCAACAGCAGATTCACAGCAAGACTGAATGCCACCGAAACCGGCCAGCGCAACCAGACGGAGGACCTATTCCTTTGCAGCTGCAAGGTCGACATGTGCTGCCCCCGCCTCCCGGCTTACATCCATTGCGTGCATCAGATCGGCCGTACTGGTCCGGCCGTCTGCATGAATAACCACATGACTGCTCTGCTTTTTCGCCAGCTGTTGGGCAATGGCGGCCTGTGCAAAATGGCCCACCATTTCGTTTCCAACATAAAGATCTCCCCGACGGTCCACCGAAACATGCACGGCAAGATCCTGCACCCGTTCCGCCTGCGTACTGGACGGCGGGTCCAGTTCGACTACCGATTCCTCCGTCATCCGCGCTGTCACCAGGGTAAAAATCAGCAGCAGAAAAACCATATCGATCATGGGCCCCATATCGATGGAGGCAACGTCTTTATCTCTGGACCGGAGTCTGCTTTTCATGCCTCGTCCTCCAGCATAAATTCATTTACCAGCTGACGCCCGCGCTCATAGAGCAGGTCAGAGCGACGCTTCCAGATGCGGTGAAAAAACATACCGGGAATCGCGAGTACCAGCGCATACTGCGTGGTCAGCAGTGCTTTATCAATACCCCCCTCCATGCCTCCGGTCTGCGCCTGATAAGCACTCATCAGTCCGCTGACGGTTCCCAGCAATCCCAGCATAATCAGCACCTGCACCAATCCGGCAATAAGGGTTGTTCCGGCCGTCAGCCGTTTTTTCTCGCGGGCCAGCAGATCCTCCAGCGCATCGCCGCGTTTCCAATCGCAATACTCCGTATCCAACAGATTCTTCCAGGCCTGTTTGCGACGATCCGGTTTCCAATAGGGCGACAACGCCTCGCAACCGCGCTCGAACAGCAGGATAAACAGCAGCAGACCCAGCGCGCCGATGATATAGAGCCAGGGACCGCCGGCTTTAAACCATAAGAGCACGGTTCCCATCATTGGACATCCCCGCTCTGTTCCGCAATCACCGCCATCATGGCATGACCGGCCTGCTCCAGCCGGATGACCCGGCGGTCAATCAACCGGTTGAAGGAGGCATGCAGCAGCAGTAGCGGAACCGCAACAACCAGCCCGACCTGCGTCGTTATCAGCGCTTCCGAAATACCCTGTGAAAGCGCATCTCCACCGGCGTCCAGTCCCAGCGACTTAAATGTCTGAATCATCCCGGTTACAGTTCCCAGCAGCCCCAGCAGCGGAGCAATGGCCGCGCACGCGGCAATCATCGTCATAGAGCGTTCCAGGCGCGGCACCTCTTCGAGAATCGCATTTTCAATATGCGCCTCCATTTTATCCCGGGCCACTTCACGGGCATGCACCCCTTTATGCAATACACGCTGCAGCGGCGTAGCCTGGGCATCCACCAGTTCGTGCACCTTTTCCCAGTCCGTACTTCGGGCAGAATCCATCACCGCATCCAGCAGCTCCGGAGGACTGCGATGTCGGAAAATATTAATGCAGCGTTCTCCAACCAGCAGCATTCCGAACAGCCCGACCGCAATAATCGGATAAAGAAAAATGCCGCCGGCTTCAAGATAGTGCTGAATGAAGCTCTTCTGCACCGGAGCCGAAGCAAGCCGCAGACTGACATCAATCGGGATACACCCTTCACCCACCTCTTCAGGAGCAGCTCCAACCAGATAAGCATGACCGTCCGGTGTGGTTTCAACCCAGCCGCACTGCAGCGGCCCCTCTCCCAGCGCTATAGTCTGAACCGCACCGATTTCAAGCACCGGAACGGTTGCCGCTCTGCCGGTGTGATCCAGCAGTTCAAGTTCATGCCGGCGCAAAGCGGTTCGTTCAGATAACGAGCCCAGCTGGTTCTGAATCCCCCTTTTCAACGTTTCACGGATATCACTCCACAGCTGATCCGGCATCACAGTAACACGGGCCGCAGTCAAAAGTTCACGCAGCAGCTGCTGATTTTTCGCCGCCGCCAGCGAATGCCGGAGTTTCAATTCCTTAAACTCCTCTTCCGCCTTTACCAGCTCCAGCGACGCTTCAGCAGCATCCGTCTTTGCCGCCTCCAACGCAGCATAGGCCTGCTGAATTTTCTGCTGCAGCTCCTCATGTTCAGCCTGCACGTCCGAACGCAATTCCGCCAACGCTTCTGACGCCGCCTCCTCTTTGGCCTTCGCCTGGTTTAAGAAATCATCCGGCGACCCGGCCAATGAAGTAACGGCAACCCACAGTGCCACAATAAACATAAAGATCTTCCGGGTTTCCACCTTCATGGATTCACCTCCCGAAACGGTAGATAGATCCAGTGCGGAGCCCGTCGCCCTTCCATGATCTGAAAGGCTTTACGCAATTCATCCTTCGCATCTCCGGATACAGGAAATTCGATAAGCCCGACCGCTTCGTCCGTATTCTCCGGCGGAACCAGAAATCCGGCACGGTCTCCGTTTTCGTCCAGCCACCAGCCTAAAGAGGTTCCCACCAGCAGCGCTTTTACCTTTACCGCCTCGTCGTTCAGCAGTCCGACCGTCACCTGCACATCCACCTGCTGCATGGCGTCTTCTGTTGCTTTCCAGCGCGACATCGTCTGCTGCCATTGTTCTTTGAGCTCACCGTAGGCCTGTTCCCGGGCAGGCACCGTTCCCGGAATCGATACCGCAGCCAGCTGATCCAACGCCGCATGAATTTCATCCATCAGCTCAATGCACGCCTGCTGCACGCCGGCTCCGGCCTCTTCATCCCGCAACAGCTCAGCCGATGCCGCCTTGTATTGCTCCGCCTGCTTTCGGTCCGCCTCCGCTTTAATACGGGTCTGTTTCTCGACCGATTCCAGGCTCGCCAGCAACGTTTCCATCTTCGCCTTATTTTCCTGCCATGCCCGGTATTCTGCATCGCGGGCACTGCGCAACCGATTGGCTTCCGCCAAATGGTTTTCCACCTGATTGTGTATCGGCAGCTCGTCAGCCAGAACCGCCGCAGAACACCATGCTACAATAAAAAAGATTTTCTTCATGTATTCGGCTCCAAAGCAGCAATCACCACCGGGGCCCCGTCATCAGGTGCGGTGACAATGGTTGATTCAATCCCATAAAGCGTTTGGACTAAATTGGAGCTGACAATATCAGAAGGTTTCCCCTCCGCCACTAATTTTCCATCTTTCATCGCCACCAGACGGTCGGCATAACGCGCAGCCGCAATCAGGTCGTGCAGAACCACCACCACAGTCTTCCCCTCCGCCGCCAGTTCCTTGACCGCGCTGCTCAAATCCAAATCCAGTTCTCCGGTGACCGAAATCGCCTCGTCCGTCGGATACGACGATGTGCTCCATTTTTCCGTGTTTTCTGCAAGCATTTCAGCTGCTCTCCCTCCGTATTTTTCCCAGAACCGAACCCCGTCACCAAACAACCCACTCTTAAATACATATTGCAAAAATGCCTATTAAATTTTAACATTTATAAATGAAACCGGTTCATTATGTTCTGCTGCTGATCTGCTGGAGTTTCCCGGCTCAAGGAGATCAACCCCATTCCTCAGTTTCCAATCCACTGGAAACCATCGTGATTCATGGACAGCGGCCCCGTCTGACGGCCTATGAGCTGACCCAGGCGGAACTGCTGGATGATGTCCGGAATCTTGATGCCGGACATGCCGCCGCATCGATTCCCGGAATTTCTTCGGCCTGTGCATCAGTTGATGCACCGGAACCTTCCATCCGTGGACTGGGCTGGGAGCGGGTGACCACGCAGCTTGATTTTCTTCCGATCTATGGAAGCTGTCCCGCACGTATGGATCCGCCCACCGTTTATCTCACACCGGAAGCCATTGAAAACCTCGTTATCATCAAAGGCCTGCCCTCCGTAACCTACGGACCAGGCGGAACCGGCGGACGGGTCATGGCGCGCACAACAGCCGACCCGGCACAGCCGGCCCTCAACAGCACATCGGCTCATGCTTCGGCCACCTATAACGGTGGACGCGACGGTTTCTCCGTCCGCGCCGGCGGAAAGGTCGGTAACGGAACCGTTGAAGCCGGCATATCGGCCAACGCCATTGATTTCGACGACTATGAATCCGGTTCCGGCCAAACCGTGCCCGGCGAAAACCGATCATACGGTGCCGGCGCGACGCTCCGCTGGACACCTGATGCAGACAGCGGATACTGGCTTAACTGGAACGGTCATAGAACAGATCATCTCGACTATCCCGCCCTCCCGATGAATGCCACGGATGTGGATTCCAATATCCTGACGTTCGGCTCACGCCTCCCGGTTCATGGCGAAATGTTTCAGGCGCTGGAATGGCAGGCCGGAATGGCCGATATAGACCACACCATGGACAATGACGGCAAACCGAACCGCAGTACCATGGAAGCGGAAGCGGTTACCGAATCGCAGACTTTCGGTGCACGAATCGCCACCGAATGGAATTTCAGCCCGGATGCGGACTGGACCATTGGAGCGGACGGACATTACCTCTCCCGCGATGCCCTGCGCGAACGTTATATGGTTGCGTCCGGCAACACATTTTACGATCCCATCTGGCCCGATGCTGCCCAGGGGCAGCTTGGCCTCTTCATCGAACGTACGGCCCTATTCTCCAATGGCCGTAAACTGCGACTGGGCCTTCGTTTTGACGGCGTTGACAGTGCCATCGGCAAAGGCAGCGAACCGCTCGATCTCCCGCTCGCCGTCTTTGGAACCGTCGATGATGCCTACGCCTATTTTTACGGGGAAGACGCCCGAGACACAGACCGGACCGAATTTCTGATTTCCGGAAATGCACTCTGGGAAATCCCTCAGACCGATAATCTCCAGTGGTTCCTCGGTGCCGGTGCGGTACAGCGATCCGCCAGCGTTACCGAGCGCTATTATTCCTTCGCTCCGGCTTCCGGCGGATACCTCGTCGGCAATCCCGATCTCGATCCCGAAACCAAATTTGAAATAGACGGTGGTGCCTACTTTTCCGCGGAATACGTTGAAATCGGGGTGCAGCTTTTCGCCGCGGGTGTCCAGAACTACATCCTCGAAACCGGTATTGCTTCGGAGGATGTAAACGGCGACCTTACTCCGGATCAGATCCGCGGGTTCCTGAATACGGACGCCCTGCTGACCGGCGGTGAAGTGGACGGAAATATCCGGTTTTCGGATCACTGGAGGATCCCGTTTTCGGCAGCATACGTTCGCGGCCGCGATCTTTCCGAAAATGAGGACCTTCCCCTCATTTCCCCCCTCAACGGTCGCATCGGATTCCGCTGGGATGGAAGCTCATCGGTTCAGCCCTGGGCGGAAGCGATCGTTCACCTTGCCGCCAAACAGAGCCATATCGATCCGCGCTATCCCGAAACAGAAACCCCCGGCTATCAGATTCTTAACCTGCGCGGCGGTTTCCGGCTGCCCTGCGGCTGCAGCCTCGAAGCCGGTGTGGAAAATGTTTTCGATCAGGATTATACCGACCACCTCAGCCGGACCACGGTTTTTACAGTAGGCGACCTCGCCGCCGGTGAAAAAGTTCCAATGCCCGGAAGATTCTTCTATGCATCCATTTTATGGAGTCTGTAGACTGTTCTCATGAAAAGACGAGAATTACTTCAGCAGATGGCGGTTGCCGGAACGGTGCTGGCTCCTCCGGCCTCCATGAGCAATACTTTACCCTCCGATTCGCTTGGATCTGTACTGCCACGCCGCACATTGGGAAAAACCGGAGAAGAAATCACCTGCCTAGGGCTGGGTGGATACCATGTCGGCTGGCCGGACGATGAAGCGGTTGCCCAGGCCACAATCGAAAAAGCACTCGAAACCGGAATCCGTTTTTTCGATACCGCCGAAAGTTACGGCGAAGGCCGCAGTGAGGAACGATACGGAAAATTTCTGATTCCGAAATATCGGGACCACATATTCCTGATGACCAAAACCGGCGCACGGGATGCTCAAACAGCCCGCGAACATCTCGAAGGTTCGCTGCGCCGCCTGAAAACCGACCATATTGATCTCTGGCAGATGCATTCCCTTGATGACCCCGCTGATGCCGATGCCCGTCTCGAAGCCGGCGTTCTCGAGGTCGCAATGAAAGCCCGAGAAGAAGGTAAAATCCGGCACATCGGTTTCACCGGCCATGCATCGCCCTATGCCCATATCCGGATGACGGAGCACAAAGATGTTCTGGAAAACTGCTCTACCTGTCAGTTCCCGATCAACCCGGTGGATGCTGCCTCCAGACACAGTTTTATTGAAAACACCCTGCCCGTCCTGCAGAAAAACCGTTTCGGCGTGCTGGCCATGAAGACGCTGGCCGACGGCCGCTTTTTCGGCCGCAAAGTGATGAATGGAAAAACAATGTGGACCCTCGACAAACCGGTGGTTCCCGATGTGCTTTCCATCGAAGAATGCATTCATTTTGCCCTCTCGCTTCCCGTCAGTGTGCTGATTACCGGAGCGGAAAACCCGCAGCTGGTCGAAGAAAAAGCGGCCATGGTCCGGAACTTTTCCCATCTTTCCGGAGAACAGCGCCTCGCTCTTTCAGACAAAGTCGCTGCATTTGCCGCAGCCGGCAAAGTCGAATACTATAAAAACGACGACCTCCGCACCTGATCAGTAAACCCGGTTCACCGGATAACCGTGCGATTCAAGCGCACCGAGAATCCGGTCCACGTGGGCATGACCGTTCGTTTCCACCGTAACTTCCAGCTGCACCTCTTTCAGACGGTCGAGCGATTTAAACTGGTTATGATCGAGTTTGATGATATTCGCATTTTCATCCGAAAGAATTTTTGAAACCGCCAGCAGCTGACCCGGTTCATCAGGCAGATCCACCGAAAAACAGCAGATGCGGCCGCGTCGTACCAGACCGTTATCAATCATCGCCGACATCGTTACCACATCGATATTACCACCGCTCACCACCGGCACCACATTCCAGCCTTTGGCCCCCAGTGCATGCAGCGCCGCCAGCGCCAGCACCCCGGAATTTTCCGCCACCAGTTTGTGGCGTTCCAGCAGCAGCAGAAAGGATTCCATCAGTCCGGAATCCGGAACCGTAATGATGTCATCCACCAGGTTCCGGATAATTTCAAAAGTTTTCACCCCCGGATTTTTCACCGCCACGCCGTCGGCAATCGTATCCACCTTTTTCATGGGGACAATGCGTCCGGCTTCGAGCGATTTCTTCATAGCACACGCCCCCTCCGGTTCCACGCCGATCACCTTGACCTCCGGCCGCAACGCCTTCACCGCTGTCACAATTCCGGCAATCAGTCCCCCGCCGCCGATCGGCACAAGAATCGCATCCACATGTTCCAGATCCTGGAGAATTTCCAGTCCGATTGTCCCCTGACCGGCCATCACATCCTCATCATCAAACGGATGAATGAAAACATGGCCTTTTTCTTTTTCCAGGCGCCGCGCTTCGGCATACGCCTCATCATAAAAATCGCCCGCCAGCACTACATCCGCCCCATACCGCCGCGTCGCCTCAACTTTAATCAGCGGTGTATTTTTCGGCATCACAATCGTGGCCTTCATCCCCAGCTTCTGCGCCGCCAGAGCCACCCCCTGCGCATGGTTGCCGGCCGATGAAGAAATCACACCGCACGCCTTTTCCGCATCGTTCAGATTCGCCATTTTAAAATAGGCCCCGCGCAATTTAAACGCCCCGGTCAACTGCAGATTTTCCGGTTTCAGATAAACCTGATTTCCCGACTCCTCGCTGAACACCGGACTGTGAATCAGCTCGGTGTGCAGCGCCACATTCTCCAGGGTGTTTGCCGCATCTTTAATTCTATCGATGGTTAACATGCAATCTCTCCATAATCCGTGACGCATCGTTTGTCATTCAGATCATCCTGCCGGGATTCAGCATAAATTACAAACCCCGCGCTCCCCTTCCCCGCACCTCATCCCGCCAGCAGGGCCACTGCCGACCGATTTTTTTCATTCGGTCGAATTCTTAAAAAATATAAATTCTATATCGAAACAATTAATTTTATTCTTTATAAAAAATGGCTCGCAACCTGATCATATCGGAGATTACGGACCCTCATATAACACCCTGAATTACGGTCGTCCGTCTAGCACACTGTTGGGAAAGGAAATAAAAATGGCACTAATCAAATGTCCCGAATGCAAAAGCAAAGTCAGCGACAAAGCTGATTCGTGCCCGACGTGTGGGTTCAATATTTCGTCCTACACTCCCCCAGTCAAACCAGAAAAAAGAGAGCTAACGCCTGAAGAACAAAAAAAAGCAAACAAAGGTTGTCTGATTGGCATTGTTGTTCTGCTCATTCTAGCGGCCATTGGTTCTTTGATTCCCGATGAAGATAAAAAATCCTCATCCTCAAGTCCCAACAACTCGGGACTTACACTTCAAGCAATGAAAGTTGTACGACATCAACTGCAAGATTACGGCAATGCAAACTTCATAATGAGCTCGATACAGACCACAAAAGTAAGCGACAAATACTACGTCATAGGAGAATTTGATTCTAAAAATGCTTTTGGAGCAAAAGTTAGAAGCACATTTGCCGTTGAATTTATAAAGAATAGTGGATCTGGCTATAAAGCTACTCATGTTCAAATTAAATAGCTTAGGGAGGAAACATGAACAAAAATGAATCCAAACGGGAAATACTGATCGAATGGGAAAAGTGGGCAGAAGACCCAAACTCTGATAATTACGAACAAATGGATCGTTTTTACAGGTGGTTAAGTAAAGAAAGACCAGAGCTCTTTACATGGAAAACACCATCAGCAGATAATCCCATTCAAGAGTCTGATTTTCGGTGGCAGGACGTTCGTGGTTGGCTAAACATTCGAACAAAAAAATAATGAAAATTCCCAACCAGAGCCTTGATCCTACTGTGAAAACGCCCGTTGATTAGGTCAAAGTTTATGAGCGCCGGCGGCTCATTTTTAACGCTCGAATTAAGGAAGCCAAATGAAAATTAAAATTGCACTTATAAGTCTACCCTTACTTTTTCAATTAGGGCGTGTTAACACAACGGAAGCATGTCCACAGTCAGGGCGAAGTGGATGAACGCACAGAACATTACGTCGAGTTTCTCGAAGCGGGAGAAGATTCGACGGAATCCTTTTAAGCGGCGGAACAGGCGCTCCACTTCATTGCGCCGCTTGTACATTTCCTTGTCGTATTCCCAAGGTTCAAGTCGATTGGCCTTGGGCGGCACAACGGGAGTGAGGTCAAGATCGAAAACCAGCTGCCGGGTTTCATCTCCTTCGTAGGCCTTATCCATCAATACATTGCAAATGCCTTCAGGGCGATCCTCGCCCCAGCTGGCCAGTAGTTTACGACCTTCCGGACCATCACCGGCTTGTCCCGGGGAAAGGGAGAAATCCAGTGCGATCCGGGCGTTGGCGGCGATCAAATGGATCTTGGTAGTCCAGCCACCACGGGACTTTCCTATGGATTGTTTGCCGTTTTTTTTAATGCGCCGGTTCCGTCGGGATGCACCTTGATCGAGGTGCTGTCGATGGACACCGCTTCAAGGTTGATCTTCACGAGCTGCTGTTTCTGCAGTTCATCGAACACGTTTGCGAGAACGCCTTTTTTTGCCCAGCGGTTCATGCGGGTGTAAATGGTGTGCCAGTTTCCAAAGCGAGAGGGGAGTCCGCGCCACTTGCAGCCGTGCTCGGCCACATAGAGAAAGGCGTTTAAAACCTCGATATTGGAAAGAGTTACGTTGCCTCGCTGCACCGACAACACATGGGCGATTTTGTCGTACTGGGCTTCGGTTATTTTCATATAAAGATAGTACCAGACTTGTTTTATATTGCAAGCATAAGTGTTAACAGGCCCTAGGAACAACAGCAGCACAGCTCACTCAGCTATGGGAATCTGACTTGAGTGATATACCCACTAATGGATTGCCGTTTGATGGAGAAATCGTTGATATCGCTGAATTCCCTTCAGGGGAAACTGCACTAATCAGCCTACCAACGTATACAAATATTCACATTATTGTCTTAGATGATAATGGAGATTATTTAGCGCAATCCGACATTGAAACCACGCAACGAATTTATGATGACATTGCAATCCGTTCGAATCACTCAACAGATAAATTCTTAGTCATATACTCCTATTCAGAAGGGGGTAGCGATGTACTGCTCTGCTCAGTAAGTAACTCGACAATTATAAGCGAATCAATTGGTGTCGAAGCACCAGACTACTCCAAATATGATGCACCTTACAGAGGTGGTATTTTTAATGCTTACAGTGTGTTTGATAACATCGCTACGTTCTACGACTACTCGCATACAAACACCACACTTATAAAATACTCTCTAAATGCAGATTCACCCCAATTAGCCGGAGGAGAGGAGTTATATCGGGTCAGCAGCAATCGAATTTTGTAATTTCATGGGATTCTATAAGTGGCGAGCAGTATCAAATCCAATCTTCTTCTGATCTCAATACATGGATCGATGTTGGCCTCCCAATTAGCGGAAACGACTCAAGGCTCAACTGGACGAATTCAATAGAGACCAACACTTATTTCTACCGTGTTATAATAAAGTGATTCGAACCAGCTCATAGCATCTACTTGGCCAACGCCAGTTGATTAAGTAAAAGCGGATCATGAGAAGAAAAGGTGTCAGTCCTGAATGGCACTAAGTTAAGAACATTTGAATAGGCTTTCCCTCTAAAAGTGCAGGCGAGCCACCTAAACGGCGGGGTACAGGTTTGTATCGCAGGCCGCCGGCCTGCCCTGTAAAGAGGATGATTTACATTTAACTTCGTGCCATTCGTGTCAGGCCTATTTTTCGCTTCTTTCTTTTTACGCTTTCCAGGGCCTTTCATATCCCTCAGCAGAAATCCGAAGGAGGCGTACCGGGTTGAACATTCTTCCTCATCGCTGCGGCCGGGTGAGATCACAACCTCCGTCCGAAAGCCTCCCCCTTCCCCAGGCCCCATCCCGTCCAGTCATCAGACCTTATATAATGGATTTTTAATATTTTTATCTATTGACATATTAATATATGTGAATATGTTTATCGCCAGAACGCCGGAAGTCCCGACCGGGTGCTGCGGAATAGTATCGGCGCACACGATCAGTCCGGAGAGCTTTCGATAGAACTGCGGTTATAAAAATGAATTTATTAATTACGGATTGGTTTATACGGGTTTATAATCCTGATCCTGTCCGTTGCGAAGAGGTATGAAATGAAACGTTTGAAAATAACATCCTTCAGTATCCGCTTTCCCTGGATCATCATGCTGATCGCCGTGGCGGTCACCCTTTTCTTCGGAGCCCAGTTTCCTAAAGTTTCGTTCGATAACGATCCGGAAAACATGCTGGCGGAGGATGAATATATCCGCGTGTTCCACAATCAGGTTAAAGCGCGTTATAACCTCTACGACTTTGTGATTGTCGGTATCGTGAACGAGGAGCACGAGGATGGTATTTTTAATGTGGAAACGCTGGGCAAAATTGACGCCCTCACCCGCGAGCTGATCAGCCTGCATCGGAATGCCGACGGCAAACCGGAGGTTATTCGTGACGGCCGGCCCTATGCCCCGGCGCTTGAATCGGACAGTGCCTGGGAACGCGGTCTGGCCAAGGTGTTCGGCAATGATGTCAACCGCCTGTTCACTGCCGACGGCACATCGGCCATTATCGCGCCGGAAATCATCAGCCCGAGCGTGGTCGACAATATCAAACAGGCCGACCGCGGACAGCTGGCGATTGAATACCTGATGGAAAAACCGCCGGCCTCCCGCGAAGAAGCGCTTGCGATCAAGCGTGATGCCATGAACAACCCGCTTTATAAAGACACGCTGGTTTCCGCCGACGGCAAAGCCATTGCCCTCTACATTCCGATTCTGGAAAAAACCTATTCCTACAACGTTGCCAACCTGATCGAAAAACTGACCGCCGACTGGGATGATGCGGATCAGATTTACATTACCGGCCAGCCCGTGGCACAGGATACCTTCGGCGTGGAAATGCTGGTGCAGATGGCCACATCCGCGCCGATGGCCGGTTTGGCGATTTTCCTGCTGCTGCTGTTCTTTTTCCGTCGGATTTCCCTGATCATTGCTCCGATGATTGTTGCGGTGATCAGCGTCGTCGCCACCATGGGCCTGCTGATCGGACTGGGTTATGATGTGCACATCATGAGCTCCATGATTGCCATCTTTCTGATGCCGATCGCCGTTGCCGACTCCGTGCATATTCTCAGTGAATTTTTTGATTCGTATCACAAATACCGCAACAAAGCCGAAACCATAAAATATGTGGTCGGGCACCTCTTTATGCCGATGCTTTATACCTCGCTCACCACCATCGCCGGGTTTGCCTCGCTGGGCACCACCCCGATTCCTCCGGTGCAGGTGTTCGGCCTCCACGTTGCTTTCGGCGTGGCGCTGGCCTGGGTGCTGACCATGACCTTTGTCCCGGCCTATATCATGATTTTTGTCCGGACCAAAACCCTCGACCAACTGAAACCGGCTGAAGCGGAAGATCATCACGGCGCGCTTGGAAAGGCACTGGGCGGACTCGGTTCCCTTTCCTATAGACGCTGGAAACTGATTCTTTCACTGACGATGATCACCATCGTGGTTTCCGTCGTCGGAATCTCCCGCATTAAGGTCAATGACAATCCGGTGAAGTGGTTCACGCAGAATCATCGTATCCGGGTGGCCGACCGGGTGCTCAATGATCATTTCGGCGGAACCTATACCGCCTATCTTACGCTCAAACCGGCGCAGACGATGGCTTCAACCTGCGACGAACGCATCGCCGAAATGAAAACCGCCGCGGAAGTCCGTTTTTCCACGGCGCTTCCGGAAGCCTATGCTGAATTTGAAACCATCCTTTCCAACGCGGAATTCAAACAGGATGAAAACCGTTGTTTTGTCGCGCTGATTGAACAGGCCGGGAAACTGGACGAAAAAATTTCCGGAGCCTGGAATGACCTCGGCGATGAAATTAATTATCTCGACCCAGAAGGACTCACCTATGAAAAAATGACCGCCGCGATTTCCACCATCGGCAACGAAAAGATACGCAGCACATTCCTGAACCGCATAACGGATTTCAGAGCGCTGAAAGGTGCTGAACTGCAGAATAAGGCCCTTGATATTATTGATGAATACAGCGCGTTCTCCTTTACCGACTTTCTGTATGAACAACGTGCCAATGGCAATGCTCCGGCCTTTAAACGTCCGGCACTGCTCGCTTATGTGGAACGCCTGCAGGAACACATGAAAACCATTCCGGGCATTGGAAAATCCAGCTCGGCCGTCGATTCGCTGAAAAAGGCCCATTATGAGCTGAACTATACCGCCGAAGCTTCTGCGGAGCAGAATGATGCCTTCTATTCCATCCCCCCCAATCCCTCCGCTGTTTCGCAGGTCTTCATCCAGCTCGAAGGCATGAAGAAAAAAGACAGCCTGTTTCATCTGGTAACCAAAGACTATAATGAAGTGAATATCTGGATTCAGCTGAAAAGCGGCGACAACACCGACATGGTGGCCGTGGTGAAGGATATTGAAAACTGGATGGCGGAAAACCCCGCGCCGGTCGAACTGGAAACCGGCTGGGCGGGACTGACCTATCTGAATGTCGTCTGGCAGGATAAAATGGTGGCCGGAATGATGAACGCATTGCTCAGCTCTTTCGTGGTGGTGCTCATCATGATGATGGTGCTGTTCCGTTCGCCGCTTTTCGGTCTGCTGGCCATGCTGCCGCTGACCGTGACCATTACCTTCATCTACGGGCTGATCGGCTGGGTCGGCAAGGATTACGACATGCCGGTCGCCGTACTATCATCGCTGACGCTGGGACTCAGTGTCGATTTTGCCATCCATTTTCTGGAACGCTCGCGCGAGCTTACCGCCCGCTACGGCAACTGGAAAAATGCGGTTCAGCATATGTTCCTCGAACCGGCCATGGCCATCAGCCGCAACGCCATCATTATTTCCATCGGCTTCACGCCGCTGCTGTTTGCGCCGCTGGTGCCGTATAAAACCGTCGGCTTTTTCCTGGCCACCATCATGGCCGTCTCGTGGCTGGCCACCCTGTTTATACTGGCCGCCCTGATTACCGGGCTGCAGAAATGGATTTTTAAAGATCAGAAAACCATGGAGAGATAGAATGAAAACTGTACTCACAGCAATAACGGCCCTTGCACTGACGCTCGGCGCATACGCCGGAATGACCGTTGATGAAATTGTCAATAAAGCCAACGAAGCCTCCTACTATGCCGGACAGGACGGCAAAGCCGATGTCGAAATGAAAATCATCGACAAATCCGGCGCCGAACGCATCCGTGAATTCACGCTGCTGCGCATGAACGTGAAGGACGGCAACCAGAAGTTTTATGTGTATTTCAAAAAACCGGCCGATCTCTACAAACAGGTGTTCCTCGTCTGGAAAGAAACCGGTGAAGGCAAAAATGACTCCCGCTGGATGTGGCTGCCCGCCCTCAATCTGAAACGGGAAATTGCACCGGGCGATAAACGGACCTCGTTTGTCGGGTCCGACTTTGTCTATGAAGATGTCTCCGGCCGGAACCTGAGCGAAGATCATCATGAACTGATCGAAACCACTGACACGCAATACATCATTAAAAACACCCCGAAGGATCCGGACAGCGTGGAGTTTTCCTATTACACCATGAAGATCGACAAGAACACCTTTCTTCCGCGGCGGGCGGAATACTACGATAAAAACGGCAAGCTTTACCGCACCGTCGAAGCCACAAAAGTGGACGTGATCCAGGGCTATCCGACCGTCACGGAATCGGTGGTCTCAGACCTCAACACCGGCGGCAAAACCATAAACACCTTCTCCAATATCCGGTATAATATCGGCCTGAAGGAAAACATTTTCACCGAGCGTTTTCTGAGAAGACCGCCGCGGGAAGTCACGCGGTAGCAGAAACTCCGCAGGCGCGAAAAAAAACGAAGGGCACGTCATGAAAAATAAAATAAGCCGGATCGGACTGATCAGTCTCATAAGTCTCATTCAGAGCGCGAATGCCCTGGACACCGATCTCCACGGCTTTGCCGAAACGCGCGCCGGAGCCCGGACTCAGAATGATCCGACGCAGGATCAGATGAGTCTGGGGGAAGTGCGGCTGCAGCTTGATTCGCTGACCTATTTCGACGCGGCGGAGCTGCAGGCCCGGGCGGATTTTGTGTATGATGCGCTGGAGCATGACCCGGAGGACATTGATCTGGACCGGGGTACCGGGTTCATCGATCTGCGCGAGTTGAATCTGCTGTTTTCTCCGGTCGATTCGGCCGACGTAAAAATCGGCCGCCAGATCCTGACCTGGGGAACCGGCGATCTGCTTTTCATCAACGACCTCTTCCCCAAAGACTGGAACTCCTTCCTGCTCGGCCGCGACGAAGAATATCTGAAAGCCCCATCGGACGCCGTATTCGCCAGCTGGTTTCCGGCCATGGGAAGTTTTGACGTTGCCTTTATGCCGAAAGCGGATTCCGACCGGTACATCGACGGCACCCGCCTCTCCTACTGGAACGGGTCGAAAATATCCGGGAAAAACTTTACCGCCGAGGAACGCGACCAGTGGTTGAAAAATTATGAATTTTCTGCGCGCTATTACCGCCCCGTACTCAACTGGGAAGGCGCGCTCTATTTCTATAACGGATTCTGGAAAAGTCCGGTCGGATACGATCTGACCGAAATGGAATACTATTTCCCCCGGCTGAATGCCTATGGGGCCAGCGCCAAAGGATCGATCGGAAATGCTCTGGCGAATGTGGAAATCGGCTATTACGACTCGCGCGACAGTTCTGACGCCACACACGTTGTTCCCGAGGATGAGTTCCGGTTTCTCGCCGGTTATGAACGGGAAATCGGCAAAGAACTGACCGCCGGATTTCAGTATTATGCCGAGTGGATGATGGATTACAGCGACTATGAAGCCACCGCCGATCCGGATGCGAAACGGGATGAAATCCGCCATGTGCTGACGCTGCGCCTGACGAAAATGCTGATGAATCAGAATCTGACCCTCAGCCTTTTCACCTTCTGGTCCCCCTCCGATCAGGATGCCTATTTCCGCCCGAATGCCGGCTATAAAATTTCGGATCACTGGACCGTGACCGCCAACGCCAACCTCTTTGTCGGAAAAGATGACCACACCTTTTTCGGACAGCTTGAAGATAACAGCAACATCAACCTGGCCCTCCGTTACAGCTTTTAACCGCTTGCATCCCTATCCGCGGGCTGGGATAGTCGGCACAGTACGGAAGGGGCCGATTGTCTTTCCGGAACGGCTCAATGCTGAACCCGTTGCAATCGGCCGTCATAACAGCGAACTGCTGGATGGGGAAAGCGTCAGAAAAAATGATTCTTTTTTTCTACAGCAGCGGAAGCCGCACCCGCGCCGAATATCCGTTCAGTTTGCGAGAGAGAGCATCCTTCAGCAGAGGTACACCGCCTTTACTGAATCGGGCGGAATAAACCTTCACCTCCTGCTGCATCACTGCAGCCTCCTCCACCTTCGCATCGACCAGCAGCATTTCGAGAGCGGAATACAGTTCCGGCCGGACATTTCCGGTGGCCGAAACAAAGCCTGCAGCCCCCTGCTGAACCGGTTCAAAAATATGGGTACTCGACCCCACAAAATACCGTGGTGTATGCTCCATAAGCTCAAAATTCCGCGCAGAATCCTTGAGTCCGTAGTGCGACACTTCACGAAGTATTTTCGGGGTAATTCCGTTCCCCGTATGTTTCGGGAAATTATAAAGCAGAAACGGAACATCCGCCTCAGCTTCCAAGGCCTGGAAATACTGAATGATACCGGCTTCCGGCAATCCCGATGGATAGATCGGCGGCAGAACCGCCACCGCATCCGCCCCGAAATCGTTCGCCCAGCGGATTTCGGTTTTATTCTGTTCCAGTCCGGTTCCGCCGGCATGCAGAATGATTATTCCCGGAAAATACCGCCGCGCCAGTTTCAGCAGCTGTTTCCGTTCCTCCGGCAGCAGCGAGAAAAATTCCGCCGTCGTTCCATTCACCATAATCCGGTGCACCCCATGCTGCGCCAGAAATTCCAGATGCCGGATAAACGCGTGCTCATCTATTTTCCAATCTTCGGAAAACGGCGTCAGCACCGGAACAATCAACCCCTGCAGCCCCACCTCGGTGTAGCCGGACTCGAAAAGATCGTTGTATTTCCGAAAGAGCCCGGCCGAAACCGACTCAATTTCCAGATGATAATCCTCATCGCAATAAAGATGCAGATCCGCCCACTTTTTACTTTCCGCACCATATTCAGAAAACTCGCGCAGATTACTCTGCAGAAACGTGGCAATCGCTTTCTCCCGATCATACCCCCGCCTTTCAATATCGCGGTCAATCCGCGTGGCCAGCTGCGTCTTCCAATCGGAATCAATAAAGATCGAAAAATCAACCTGCTCGCGAAATACAGGATAGGTTGAAACCTCACCATCCAGCAGATTAAACTTTCCCGGAACAAAGGCCTCAGTCTGCCCGGCTTCTCCTGTAGACGAATCATATACCGGTTTCTGAAACGTCCGACCGGCTTTAATTTCAGCAAAATGCTCCTGCATCAGCTCCAGCTTATTCGCTTCCGGGTGCGGACCGTAGATCTCCTTCTCTGCCCGGAATGCTCTTGAGGTTTTATAGTCATCCAGCCGCAGTGTCACCGCATTCGGCAGACACGCCTTCAGTGCCCGGGCAAAGGTCGATTTCCCCGTACCGCCGGGACCTCCGATGGCCACCAGAACGGAGCCGGCCTCTGCAAACTCCTGTTTCAGCAGTTCCGCAACAACCTGTTCCGGAGCACGGTGTTTTCCGTTTTTTACAGCAATGTGGGTTTTGAATTTATGCATGGCGAGGGAATGTACCGGTTTTTCAATGATTGGAAAACCCACTTTCCAAGCTTTGGAAATAACGCTACCCTGAAGTTATTCAACGGAGGTTCATTATGCGAGGCCACATTATTATAGAAGATCGATTTATGCATCAGGGGATCGATCATCATCTGTTCGTCACCAAAGCCGACGGCGCGGAACATGAATACCGCTTCGAAGTCCGCCGCACCGCCCCCGGTGCCGATCAGCCGGAAACCATTTATGAAAAAATCGAAGATCTCGCCGCCCGGATCGAGCAGGATCCGAATGCCGAAATCGGCCATCTCCTCTGCAGCAAACTCAGCATCATCAAAAAAGACGTCTTCACCGAAGAAGACCTCCGCGCCAACGACCCGTAACACCACTTCTTCATTCCAGTAAAATACGCAGAGGTCCCGGCCATAGTCTGCAACTCAGAAACAGCTTCCCCCAATTTAACACACGCAAGCCGGTAAAATGCCGGGAAACACACCGACAACGTCCCGCCTCACACTTTTTTAAGTTTAACCTTTTATAGATTTCTCTTTTCTTCTTATATTTTCTATATTTAAGCATGGGAAAGTTTATGAAGAAAAGGGAATGGAAGCTGTCGGGTGTTCTGGCGGCGTTTTGTTTTCTGAGCATGCCGGAATCCATGTTCGCTCAGGAGTTCCGGATCAGCGAATACGATGGAGATTCGATTACGGTTGAATATCCTCCGTGTTTTGACGGGGCCTACCTTTTTGTCGAGCAGGGGACCAATCTTGTCGATCAGAACTGGGAAACCGTGGATTATACGCAGGTCAGCCTGGCGGAGGAGGATGCGGTATCCTTTGCCGTGTCTTCGACCGGCCGGACAGCAGCTGCCACGGGAGCGATTTCAGCCGCCGAATTGCCGGAGACCGGCGGAGAGCATGAAAGCGGATTTGTCCGGATCAGTGCCGTTTCTTTCGTGGATTCCGACGGGGACGGTCTCGACAATGTCACGGAATATGCACTGAACCTGAACCCGTATGAAAAGGATGCCCCGCAGGTTTCACTGCCCGAAGATGACGGCGATCCCCGGCCGGTGCCGGGATCTGTCGACAGTGCTCCGGGCGACTGGAATACGCCGCCGTCTGCAGTGTACCGGAATGCAGGATCTGCCTATGAGCTGATCAATCATCTGATTCTGGCGCTGGAAGGAACCAACGGAACGTTCACGGCTCAGACATCTGCTGCAGCGCTGGGCGGCTGGATCGAACAGCAGTGCGGGAGCTGGTATCCGCCGCTGGAGAATGATCGGTTTCCGATTGTGTACGGCGGCCGTTTTTTCAGGATGGAGACCAATGGATTTGAATGGGTCGGAAAGGAGCATATTTATCCGTTGGCTTTTTATGATTATGCGGCATCCGGCTATGCGGATGCCGTGCCTCAGTTTATCAATCATCTGGTCCGTTCGTCCGAAACAGACCGGCCGGGACTGGCGCTACTGCCGGACGGTTCCTCCGTTCTGGTCAATGCGGAAAATCCGTGGACTCCGGAAAAGGTGAATGCCTGTCTGCAGCAGTTCAGAACGGTGGTCTGCCGGCTGCAGTCGGTAGATGAAAATGGCGGTTTTGCGGCATCAGACAGCAACGCCATGGCCAGAGCAACGTGGAATTACTGGGGCACCTATAATGCCGCAACGGAATATTATCATCAGCCGCAGCAGCTGATCCGCTCTGAGTGGAAATATAATGCTGAACAGGGGGAGTGGGAGCAGGTCCCGAATGAAGACGGCGCCATTGTCACCATTTTCGCTCAGAATCAGCAGTTTGAATTTACGGGAAATCTGCGCCGGTATGGCTTCGGCAGAACGGTCCACCGCGGTTATATGAAACTGATGGATGAGGTGGAATGGCAGATTGGATATCCCGATGAAACCAGTGCATATAAACGCAGGTATGACCATCTCCCGGAAGGATTCCGGACCAACGGAATTTTCCGGACATTCACCGCCTCGGATCATGAAACCGCCTGGCTGGCCGCCGCGGCAACAAACTACAGCGCCGAAGCGTTCTGGGACTGGACGGCGCCGGATCTGACGGGCGGTACAGCGTGGACCGACCGGACGCTGGTTTATGACCGGGGCGGTTATATTGCGGACGGCTATGTGTATTCCGGATACTATCCCTCCTATGTCTCTCCCGATGACTATACCGTTCTTTCAACCCTGTCGCCCCCGGTCTTTACCGAACAGTCGCTCATTATGGATATGGACCGCAACGGCGCCATTGATGCCGACGACTTCTATCGTGTGGACGCATCCCATCCCTACCGCTTCTGGATGAATGAAGACGGTAACGATGCGGCCTATCCTGAAGCCGATATGGAGGATTTCTTTCCTGCCATGTTCAAAGGAACCGGTTCAGCCCAGACCTTTAAACTGTCAGCGAATATCGACATGGATTATATTCAAACCACCATGTTAACCAACAACACCCAGGCGTATTTACATGATATTGATCTGGCGCAGTCGCTGGCCGGTCAGATCCGGTCCCTGGATGCCGGCGATCAGAGCCCGGCTGTTTTTTCAGAAAACGAGATCGTTCTGCTGGCGGCATCTGAAGTAAACACTAATGCACAGATCTATGTCCACACGCTTGAAAACGGGGTGGAGATCTCAATTTCCACCAACTATTTCTCCTTCAGCTCCGTCACCAACATGTACCGCATCAAAAACCTGCGGGCCGGCGGTGTCAGCTTCCTCGATCCACCTTCCAACTGGCCCGACGAACTCACCAACGACAGGGACTTCGTTTTTGTGCATGGGTATAACGTGACGGAATCAGCCGGACACGAATGGAACAAAACCATCTTCAAACGCCTCTGGCACTCCGGCTCCAACGCCAGATACCATGCTCTGCTCTGGGATGGATCGCCGCCCGCAAGCGGAGATAAAAAGCATTATCATAATGCGGTGGTTAATGCTTTTGCCACAGCACCGGATTTTGCCGATTATCTTAATTCATTGAATGATCCTGTAGTTGCCGCACATAGTTTGGGAAATATGGTGACCAGTTCAGCAATCTGTGACCACGGTGCAAATGTTTATCAATACTACATGCTTAATGCCGCTGTTGCCAAAGAGGCTTACGGGGATTCTGCCCCAAACGAAAACATGATTCCGGATGGAAGCCTCATATATAACCAGAACGAAGGGATTTTTTCGGTGCTTGGTTATAGCTGGCACAAATATCCATTCGAAACCTACGCTTCCGAATGGTATCGATTGTTTGATACGTCCGACGCCCGGTCAGAACTGACGTGGCGGCACCGCTTTGCTGATATTCAAACAAAGACCGACGCCTTTAACTTTTACTCCTCAACCGAAGATATTCTGCGGGTGGACACGGGATATACCACCATTGTCAGCGGTCTGCTTCATGGCGATCTCGGCCTATATGCCTTTCAGCTACAGGAACTTTTCAAGGGGAAGGATGACCCCATCGCAAACGCCGGTGGCGGCTCTGATCCCTATACCGGCTGGGGATTTACGACGAATAGTGATACACACATTTTCAGTATGGGCATTCCGCGCACAGATATTGGTCTAAACCTCTGGCCCAGATGGCCGCACTATCATCATGAACAACTCGAGACTAATGCCGCAAACACCGCTGTTCGTAATGCTTTCCGCGAAACACTTAAAACAGACCCACTCTTTCGTCCAAATCCTCCCGTTTTGTTTGAACCGGGAGCTGAAGCCTTTGCAGGCTCGACCATCGGCCTATGCGGATATACGTTTAACTACGACCTTCCAAGCGCCACTATAGATATTGCGGATGTCCCCGTTCGCGACTACCTGCTCGCAAAATCCTTCCCCGCCCGCACCGGGGCCTTGGGTTCGAGGGCAATAAGCGAGCAGGTTTCTACTGAATGGCAAAAAGCTACTTTTGACATGTTTAATTTATATAGAACAGATGAAGATGCATGGCCTAGTCGAGAAGGTATAAATAATATAAGGGTGTGGAAACATAGCGATTTTCGGAATGTTCCTTATGTGCATGTGTACCAACTGTATGAAAAAATAACGGGGAAGGAGAACTAGGATGAAGTTGTTCGTTAGTTTATTAATATTAGTAATGAGTTCCGGTTGTGCCATCGGCAAACCTGCGAACGTAAAATGTACGGTTAAAGTTTTGGATGCAGAAACCGGTCTACCGATCACTAATGCAGTTGTTCAGAATTATTTCACGGAAAAATACGATCCATGGGGAAATGAGAAAAATATTGTTAAAGAGCAGAAAATTCCCGTTGATGAAAATGGACAAGCTATTTTTGAAGGGAAAGACCTTTATGGCGGAGCTGGAGGTACCGCTTATGCTGAAGGATATTATACTGGCAGTGCGGGAATAAAATCCCGGAGAAAAAACATTATCCTCAACCGCTGGGAGCCGTGGAACCCGACGATTGAGGTGAAGATGCGGAAAATAAAAAATCCAGTGTCGATGGTGCATAAGCAAATAGAGTGGAAGCTTAAGACCCCCAAATATAACACACCGATTGGGTTTGATTTGGAACAGGGCGACTGGATTCAGCCTTATGGGACTGGCATTATTAGCGACATGCTGATTGAAATCATTCCCCTGAATCCGGCGGAAAAAGGATCACAATGCCGCATCACCTTTCCGAATGAACGGGACGGAATTCAGGAACATAAATTCCAATGGCCGTCATCAGAATTCAAGTGGCCGTATCTGGCTCCGACAAACGGATACAGCAATATGCTGGAAAGGAATTATGTTCTCAATCTCCCGAAAGTTGCGGGCGCGCCGAAACATACGCTTAAAAAAGAGGTGAACTATATTATTCGAACGCGAACGAAGGTTGATGATGAGGGCCAAATTATTTCAGCCTGTTACGGATGTTTTGAGGGTGAAATCATGTTTCTACCCAAAGGAGAATTCAAATTTTCCTATCATTTCAATCCGGTTCCGAACGAGCGGTCGCTGGAATGGAACGGTTTGAATCTGCTGAAAAATTGATCTTTGACAATTGAAAACCGACCCGCGCTTCCGCCCCGAACCCGAAGAGCTGTTCAGCGGGAAGGCCGCCGCTTTTGCCGCTGGAACCATCGGTACGCACGGCGGAAATCTCGAATATCACGGCATAATCCGGGACGGTATTGGAGAAGGTTCCTTACTGACGCATTACCAGAATTCAGTGGTGAACGCTTTCGCGACTGCTCCGAGGGTTGCTGACTATATTCAATCCCTCTCATCCACGGAAACCATTGTATTGGCGCATAGCCTGGGCAATATGGTGGTCAGTTCTGCTATCTGCGAATACAATGCCCCGGTCCGGCAGTATTATGCCTTAAATGCCGCTGTGGCACTCGAAGCCTACGGAGATGTAACGAGCAATGAAGCCTTAATTCCGGATGTCTTTTTTTGCTGGGAACGGGAAGGGTTTCTGGATTATGAACGGCGGGGCTGGCGGGACTATCCGCATGAAACCTGGGCTTCGGAATGGTATCGTCTGTTTCCGGAAAACGATCCGCGGGCAGAGCTGACCTGGCGGCACAAGTTTGCGGATATTCAGAAAAAAACAGCTGTATTCAACTTTTATTCCAGCACCGAGGATGTGCTTCGTGTGCTCGACGATGTAAATTCCATTATCAAATTGATCGACTGGAGTTCCGTCCGTCCCGAATTACGGTTTCATGTTTTTCCCCTGACTTTTACCTCTGACAAAAAATGTGCATGGCAGTTACAGGAAATGTACAAAGGATTAAATGACTGGGTAGCAACGTATTTCGGAGGAGGATCAAGTAAGCAGGCGGGATGGGGATTTACGAAGGAGGATGGAATGCATGTAAAAACTGTACGGAAAAAAACACCGGGCAGCCATCCCCCAAGCTACAGCTACAGAAAGTACACGGAAACTCCTGCCGCAGCCACCAATGCACTGAGTACTTTGCCGGGTAATGAAACCCGGCGGGCAGACTATCTTGAAAAACTGAAAACCGATCCGCTCTTCCGGAAAGAACCGGCGATCCTCTTCGATGAAAACCATGCGGCGGATTTTGTGTCCGGTACCGTCAGTGACTATGCCGGCCATCTTGATTATACCAATGATGACACCGAACTTGATATTTCTAATGTTATTGTCAGGGATTGGCTTCTCGCAAAAGCATTCCCATCAAGGACCGGGCCGATGGGAAGTGCAGAGAATAAAGAGTGGGATGCATTAATCGGAAATTACGACATGTCAGCGTTGTACATGACCGATCCGGGGAAATGGTTTCATGATAAAACCTATCAAGAAAGGCCGACCTGGAGGCATAGTGATTTCAGAGACGCACCATATGTTCATGTTTATAAGTTGTATAAAAAAATCACTGGCAAGGAGGATTAAGATGAAATGGTTTCTTCTGCTCATATGTATGCTCAATTCGAGTTGCACGTTGGCTTCATTACCAAAAGCGAAATATACAGTGCATGCAACCGATGCCGAAACTGGTTTGCCCATTACGAATGCTCTGGTTCGCACAGGGTTTGAACATCAATACGACCCGTGGGGCAACAGGCCCAATATAGTAGATCGGAGAAAAGAAGCTTTGGATGAAAATGGTTTTGTTACGTTCTCTGGAAAAACATTGGGGAACGAATGGGGAGGTAATGTGCATGCCGAGGGTTATTACAGCCACGGGTTCGGCATGAAATACAAACATAACGTTGTTCTCAACCGCTGGGAGCCCTGGAACCCGACTTTTGAAGTGAAGATGCGCCCGAAGAAGAATCCGGTGCCGATGTATCATAGAGAAGGTCATTGGAGTGCATTTAAAGTGCCCGAGTACGAAAAGCTTTTAGGGTATGATTTGGAAAAGCAGGATTTTGTTTCTCCCCATGGAAAAGGCTCAAAAGCAGATCTGTTTTTTGAATTTAAACGGGATTTCAAAAACTCTCAGAATTACGATGTTTCATGCAGGCTGACATTCCCTAATGAGCATGACGGCATTCAGGAATATTATTTTGATGAAACAATACGAAGCAGTTTCAAGTGGCCATATCTTGCTCCGACCAATAGTTACCGACCGACTGTCGAATGGCATTCAACTCGAAGTAATGCCGGGGCTATAAGCAATAATTTCAAAGAAAACGTGAATTATATTTTTCGGGTTCGAACACAGGTTGATGATGAAGGAAATATTACATCCGCCTGCTATGGGAAAATATCCGGTCCCTTCGGACTCGGATGGGCCGATTGGGCAAACTGGGTGTATTGGTTTAATCCTGTTCCGAACGAGCGGTCGCTGGAATACAACGGTGTAAATCTGCTGAAGAAATGAAGGGATATTACATGAAGATCAAACTCCTTATGACGTTGATGATGTTTGCATTGGCCGGCGTTTCTACAGCTGGCGTTCCCGGGATACCGATTTTGAATATCAAGGCAGGATATCCGCAGAAACTGTCTGGAGAAGTAGGGTGGATTTTAGGACCTTCTCGTGACGGAGGCAGTTGGAACACCGAGTCGATGGGAGCATACGTATCCATAAGTCCGGGGATTGCGGGAACCAAACTTTCTGTCGGATATGCTGCACTTGACGTTAATATGATAGGTTGGGCAGGAGCTCGCTTATCGGCAAGCTATCTGTACATCTATGATGATGTAGGCAAGTATGATGCGGAATCCCAATATCTGGGGCCTGAATATAATTTGAGCATTTTGTTGTTTACGGCCAATCTCGGAGTCTTATGGCCTGTAAATGGCGGTGATCCAAGGATCATTGCCGGAATTGGGGTCGGGTGGTAAATCCTGAGGACAATCCGGTTTTTAGAAGATGACTTCAGTTTTGCCTGTTATTTGTACTGCCGCAGTCTGGAGTCTGACAAGAAGCCGTATTGGTTTTGAATACTGACCCGCTTTTCTCCGCATAGGGAGTGGTCTTATTGCCGGAATATTGTCCGATGACTATGGACGAGTCATATGGCAGTTCACTTTTTGATGCAGTGCGTCGGCGATAATCCGAATGCCGCCGTTGCTGGGTGCCACGTCGGCGGCGTCGATGACGCGGACGGTGTCTTCCCATTTTCCGGCATCGGGTACGAGTTCCAGCAATTTACTGGGTGCCGCTTCGAAAAAGGCGGTGTTGAGGAAGTTTTCTCCTTTGTCGGGGAAGAGTGCAAGATAGAGCATATTCATTTCGACCAGCTCATTCAGAAAATGGGTTCCGAGTGAAACATCTGGAATGAGATTTTCATGCATAGCGACAATTTCACAGAGAATGGAGACCGTGTTGATGTCGCTGAACGAAACCGGAATGCCGAGCGATGGAGAGCTGGTTCCCCAACGGCCGGGACCGATGATCATGGTGTTCGGAGCGTCTTTTTTACCGGCCCGGTTAATATCGCCGATAAGCCGGGCAATTTCGTGCCGGGTATGGACGGGCAGCTGCCCGTAGCGCGAGGGAACGACATAAATAAAACGTTCGATGGATTCAACCCGGCTCTGACCGACTACTGCACCGTGCGCTTCAACAATGCGGTCTTCATCGGTCACATTGATTTCGGGGAGATCAATGGCTTCAGATCCCCGGGCCTGCAATGGGCGGCACTGCAATAGATTAATCCGATAGCTTCCGTCTTCCATAAAGTTGGCGGTGAACTCAATATCGACCGGATAATTATACGCTTTTTCCAGGGTATCGAGAAGGTCACGCATATCGGCCACGAAGTCGGTTTTATTCAGCAACGTGTCGAAGGTCAGGATACGATAAGGCTTCGTTCCGCGCGGCTGACCGGGATCGATAGAGGAAAACATTTCGACGGGCAGGTTGTCGGCATCGCTGATCAGGTCCATGAAATAACCGGAAACCTCCTGATTGGCTTCAAGATCGAGATAGTCGACGCGGCGCTGGGCATATTGCGCCACTTCATCAAAATTGGCTTCGGGACGTTTGTCCGGAGCGTTGAGGGCGACGATTCGGGTGTAGTCGTCATCCGCCCGGTCCACGGCGCGGGTGCCCAGACCGAAAACCAGACGAATGACACCGGCCTGCGGATCAATGCTTTCATGCCAGGCGTAGGGATTGAACGAGAAACCGACTCCGGCCACCTCGGGATAGAAGCAGCGATTGTGCATGGTTCCGGAAACACGCATAACCAGCAGTGCCATCTGCTCATCGTTGTCCAGCATGCCGCGACGCGCGCGGTAGCGGAGTGCCTGCTCGCTCATTGAACTGGCATAGATGCGTTTAACCGCCGCAACAAAATCCTCCATCCGGCGCTCGCGCGGACCCTGGTTCACGCAGAAAACACTTTCATATTTACCGGCAAAGGAGTTGCCGAAGTTATCTTCAAGCAGCGAACTCGAACGTACGATGAAGGGAGACTGGCCGAAGTAATCGAGCATTTCATCGAACTGTTTCATAATATGTGCCGGGAAATCGCCGGTAATAATCCGGCGGCGGGCCTGTTCGGCTCCCTCCAGAAACTTATCCGGATCGCGCTGGTTCTGTCGCACCCACCAGATCCCGTTACGCACAAGAAATGAGAAAAAGGCATCCGATCCGATAAAGAAAGAGTCCTGTGCTTCAAACAGATCGACAAAATGCGGACGGCTCTTTTTGACGATGGCCTGTGCCAACAGCATACCGACGGCCTTACCGCCGATAAGCCCGGTTCCGATCATCCGCTTCCGGATATCCAGAATATCCTGCAGCGTGAAGTAGCGGGATATAAGCTTCTGCATACTTTCATCACGCGAAATCACCATCCGCACCAGCTGCTCATAAAGGGCTTTTCCTTTTTCCGGTAGATCCGGACGGTATTCCCCCGATTTAAGCAGTTCACGCGCCTGAAGAAAGGAGGATTCCCAGAAACCGAGGCTGCTGTCGGAATGAAGTCCCGACCATTTGGCCGAGGTAAGAATTTCCGAAATAACGGCGCTGGAAGTGACCGGAAGAAACGCTTCGTTATGGCGCACATGCAGCATATTCATGGTGGGGGAATACCGGTGCTGCGCTTTGATCGGCCGTACATAGAGCTCGCCTTTATGGCGATAAACATCGAGAAAAAGCTGCGTGGTTTCCTGAATCGGACTGATCGCCAGCGAAGTATGGTAATTCCGGAAAATCACAAAGTAGGCGACCGCTTCCACGTCAAACAGATACGGGCAGGTAAGCATGAAAAAGTTGCCCAGCATCTCATCGGAATACCAGTCGATCGCCAGCCGGGAAAGACAGTCGAACACATAAAAAGCACCCGATCCGTTTTTTTCGATAACACCGTGAATGGACGCAATAAAGCTCTCGAACCCCTCACCCGGATCAAACTCGTAAACCTCGGCCCCCTGCTCCGCCGTCACGAGTGCTTCATGGCGGGCAAAGCGGAAATAGATCAGCTTCCGGCCGTTTTTAACAGCGGCTTCGCAATACGGCGCAACCAGTTCCCGATACTCTTCAACCGAATCCACCTGCCAGACAATATTATCGCCGGCCAGCACCCCTTTCAGGACCCGGTCAAGCCCCGGCAAACCGGTGGTTAATCCTGCATCCATTGTACTCATCGTTCCTGCCTCTCTCCAGCCCGCACAACCGTATTCCGGCGCACGTCACTGCAGTGCAGCCAACCGGTTCTTCAGTTCAGTGTAATGAAACAGATTGTTGAAATCGACCAGTCCGGACAACGCGCTGGAACGAATCCGCAGGCCGGTTTCCTCAAAAATCGACATCGGATTCAATCCGCCGATAATCACCGCCCCAACCCGCTGAGGCCCCACCGGCACACCGTACAGACTCTGCCCGGGAGCCCCCAGGCAAAGCAGACTGCCAAGCCCCAGCGCCTCAAGCTGTTTTGAAATACTGTGCACCGCCTCGGCACTGTCGGCAGGAAATTCGCGGAAGCTGGCCCCGATCTGCCCGTTGCCCGTTGTAATTGCACCAAGATAATCGGCCATACCGCTACGGATGAAAACCACCAGCGGGTCAATACTCGTCCCGTCATAATGGATAATATCGGAAAAACGCACCGGCACCCCGTTATGCAGCTCGATCAGACCGCCGAAACGCGATTTTGTCGGCACACCCCGGCGCAGTAAAACGCCATTCAGCGTGATTGAACAGACCGTACCAATGCCGACATGTCCCTCCGGAATGGTAAAACTGCCGCAACTCTCGCCAGGAGCAAAAAGAGCCAGCAGTGTTCCCATCGAATACCCTTTGGAAAAGACTTTCTCGATCAGTTCCCGACGTTCGCGGGTGAAGCCTTCCAGTGGAATGGCAGACACATTCACCACCACTGTACCGCGGCGTAAGGCCGGATCAAAATCCATCCGATACGCCATCGCATCAATTTTTCCGGAAAGCAGTCCAACCCCCTCCAGCACCCGCGTGGCATCGGCTTCATGCTTACCTTTTTCCGTGATAATTCTTCCACGCCGTCCCATGTTTTCGGTAAAACCTTCCTCATCCAGTTCGCACAGATAAAGCCGTACCGAACGCTCGCTGATATCGATGCCCTGACTGACGAGCAACTCGGTAATCCGCGTGCTGCTGAGCACCTGACCGCTCCGGTTGAGCACATCCAGAATGGCCAGCCTTTTCTTCTCTCGTTTATCCATTAAGCCACCTCCAAATAACGGCAAATTTGCCGATAACTTTTCATATAACAAGGTTTTTTGAATTTTTTTTTGAGGTTATCGGCCGATTTAGCTATATATCTACCCTTTTCCGGCATATTCACGCTGGATTATCGGCAACCAATTGCAGTTAAAACTGATCATATAACCAAGGAGATCTAATGAACTATATAGACCGCGTATGGGAAAAGGTTTCACAGCGTAATGCCGGGGAAGTCGAATTTCTGCAGGCTGTCCGTGAAGTTTTCGATTCACTCGGACCTGTCATCGAAAAAAATCCACAGTACGAGGCAGCCGGCATTCTCGAGCGCATGGTTGAACCCGAACGCCAGATCATCTTCCGCGTTCCGTGGGTGGATGATCAGGGCAATGTTCAGGTCAACCGCGGCTTCCGTTTTGAATTCAACAGCGCACTCGGTCCGTATAAAGGCGGCCTGCGCTTCCACCCGAGTGTGAACCAGAGCGTTCTCAAATTTCTTGGTTTTGAACAGGTTTTCAAAAATTCGCTGACCACCCTGATGATGGGCGGCGGCAAAGGAGGATCCGATTTTGATCCCAAGGGAAAATCCGACAACGAAGTCATGCACTTCTGCCAGTCGTTTATGACCGAACTTCAGCGTCATATCGGACATCACACCGATGTTCCCGCCGGCGATATCGGCGTCGGCGCACGCGAACTCGGATACATGTTCGGACAGTACAAACGCATTCGTAACGAATTCACCGGCGTGCTGACCGGAAAAGGCATCACCTGGGGCGGCTCACTGATCCGCCCGGAAGCCACCGGCTACGGTACCGTCTACTTCGCCGAGGAAATGCTGAAAACACGCAACGAAACCCTTGAAGGAAAAGTCTGCACCATTTCCGGATCCGGAAACGTCGCCCAGTTTGCCGCTGAAAAACTCATCCAGCTCGGTGCAAAAGTGGTTTCCCTGTCCGACTCCGGCGGCACGGTCTACGACGAAAAAGGTATCGATGCCGAAAAACTGGCCTGGGTTATGGAACTCAAAAACGTACGGCGCGGCCGCATCAAAGAATACACCGAAAAATTCGGTGGTGAATACTTTGAAGGAGAACGCCCCTGGAGCATTAAGTGCGACTGTGCGTTCCCGTGCGCCACTCAGAACGAAGTCAACGGGAAAGATGCACAGGCACTGCTGGATAACGGTTGTTTTGTCGTCAGCGAAGGCGCCAATATGCCGAGCGATCCGGATGCGGTAAATACTTTCATCGACAGCGGTATTCTGTACGCTCCGGGCAAAGCAGCCAATGCCGGCGGTGTAGCGACTTCCTACCTCGAAATGCGGCAGAATTCCTCCCGTACCAGCTGGAGCCGGAAACAGGTGGATGAAAAACTGAATGAAATCATGGTTAAAATCCACGCAACGGCCCGCAAAGCGGCTGAAGAATATGACCACCCGAGCAACTATGTGATGGGTGCGAATATTGCCGGGTTTACAAAAGTGGCGGACGCCATGATTGATCAGGGGGTTGTCTAACGATACAACAGTCCGGCGGATTTCTCCGGAAAACCGCCGGAACATAACTTCCTTTCCCGGCTTACGGGAAAGGAAATTTTTTTATTCAGTATGTTTACAGGGGTGTGATCATGAACCGGATAGTAGAAAAGAAACAACTTTCAGAAACCGTGTATTCCATGCGGATCGAGGCACCGGATATTGCCCGGGAACGCCGGGCCGGTCAGTTTATTATTCTTCAACTGTGCGAGGATTTTGGTGAACGTATCCCGCTCACCATTGCCGATGCCGATGCTGAAGCCGGCACGATCACGCTGATTTTCCAGACCGTCGGAAAAACGACCCGGGCACTTTCCCAACTGAATGCCGGCGATAAAATCGCCGCACTCGTCGGTCCGCTGGGCACCCCGACGCATATCGAACATTTCGGCACTGTTGTTTGTATTGGCGGCGGTATCGGTGTTGCCCCGCTCCATCCTATTGCCCAGGCGATGAAAGCCGCCGGCAACAAAGTCATCATCATCATGGGCGCCCGCAGCAAAGAACTGCTTATTCTCGAAGACGAAATGCGCAGCATCGCCGATGAACTGATCATCTGTACAGACGATGGATCCGCCGGCCGCAAAGCCCTCGTAACCGAACCGCTGAAAACCTTTTGCGAACATGGTCCTAAACCGGATCTGGCCGTAGCCATCGGTCCGCCCATCATGATGAAATTCTGTGCGGAAACCACCCGCCCCTACCAGATCCCCACCCAGGTTTCACTCAACACCATCATGGTCGACGGAACCGGCATGTGCGGCGGATGCCGCGTCACCGTCGGAAACGAAACTAAATTCGTTTGTGTAGACGGGCCCGAATTCGATGGTCACCTTGTTGACTTTGACAATCTGATCAACCGGCTTGGCTCATACAAAAAACAGGAAGAAGAACATAACTGCAGAATCGGACTCAGAGGCGAATAATCATGACACATATTCCTCCGGAACAACTGGCAAAGACCGCCCTTTACTCACTGAAAAACATCCAGCAGCCCCTTTCACCCAAAGACCGCCTGGCTATTCCGGCGCAGGAAATGCCGACACAGGATCCTGTGCTGCGGCGGAATAATATGGAAGAGGTTGCACTCGGCTACAGTCCCGAACAGGCAAAAGCGGAAGCAATGCGCTGCCTCCAGTGCAAAAATGCCCCCTGCATTTCCGGCTGCCCTGTACACCTCAACATTCCCGGTTTCATTCAGGCCATTGCCGACGGCGACAATAAAAAAGCCATCAGTATCATAAAAGAAGACAGCCTTCTGCCTGCCGTCTGCGGCCGTGTCTGCCCGCAGGAGGCCCAGTGTCAGGCTCCCTGCACCGTAGGCAAAGCCCTTAAGTCTGTCGATAAAGCGGTCAACATCGGCCGGCTCGAGCGCTATGTAGCCGACTGGGAACGGAATAACTATTTAATTGAAACCCCGGAAATCAAACCCGACACCGGGAAAAAAGTCGGCATTATCGGCACCGGCCCCGCCGGCCTTACAGTTGCCGCCGATATCCGGCGCGAAGGCCATGCTGTAACGCTTTTTGAAGCCTTTCATAAACCCGGCGGCGTAATGATTTACGGCATTCCGGAATTCCGGCTGCCGAAAGAAATCGTACAGCAGGAAATTGACACCCTCACCGCCATGGGCTGTGAATTAAAAACCAACTTTGTCATCGGCCGTACCCGCCGAATTACCGACCTGCTGGAAAAAGACGGTTTCGATGCCCTTTTCATCGGCACCGGGGCCGGACTTCCACGCTTTATGAATATTGAAGGCGAAAATCTGGTGGGCGTCTATTCCGCCAATGAATACCTGACCCGTTCCAATCTCATGCGTGCATATGATAAAGCGCATGCCGACACCCCGATTTTCGAATCCGAAAAAGTTGCTGTACTCGGCGGCGGCAATGTTGCCATGGATGCCGCACGAACAGCTGTCCGGCTCGGAGCCAAAGAGGTCCATCTCATCTATCGCCGGACCGAAGCGGAAATGCCTGCCCGCGCAGAGGAAATACATCACGCGAAAGAAGAAGGGGTTATTTTCCATATGCTGCAGAACCCCAAACGGATTCTCTCCGATGAAAAAGGCTGGGTCAGCGGCATCGAATGTCTGCGCTATGAACTGGGTGAACCCGATGATTCCGGACGACGCCGTCCTATTGCGATTGAAGGCAGTGAATTTGAGATCGAACTCGACACGGTTATCGTGGCGATCGGCAACGATTCCAATCCACTGATCCGACAGACCACCCCCGGCCTCGAAACCAATAAACGGGGCAATATTATCGTCGATGAAAACGGCAAATCCTCTATCGACCGGATCTATGCCGGCGGTGATATCGTGCTCGGTGCCGCAACGGTCATTCTTGCCATGGGCGAAGGCCGCAAAGCCGCAGCGGCCATGAATAAAATGCTGTCCGAATCATAACCGGATTTCCAACCGGACAAAAGAAAACCCGGAGATTCCAGAATCTGGAACGCTCCGGGTTTTTAAACCGCCCCATCCTACGGGGAGTTATGGGAGAACGGTATCCCCCATCAGATATTTATCCACTTCCCGGGCACAGCCGCGCCCTTCATTAATGGCCCAGACCACCAATGACTGACCGCGACGGGCATCTCCGGCAGCAAAAACACCTTTAACATTGGTGGTATAAACTTCGTGCTCCGCTTTATAATTGGATCGCGGATCGCGCTCCACACCGAGCTGTTCAGCAACCGGATCCTCCGGTCCGAGAAAACCCATAGCAAGCAGGACCAGATCCGCTTCAGTACGCTTTTCAGTTCCTTCAATGGCTTTCGGCATTCTGCCTCCGTTACCATTGTCCACCCATTCCACTTCCACCGTGTGGATGGCAACCAGCTCGCCGGCATCGTTGCCTTCAAATTTTGTGGTCATAATGGAAAACGTCCGCGGGTCCGTACCCTGCAGAGCAATCGCCTCCTGCTGTCCGTAGTCGGTCTTAAGGTTGGCCGGCCACTGCGGCCATGGGTTGGAAACGCGGTTCCGCTCAACTTCCGGTTTCGGCATGATTTCGAGCTGCGATACCCGCTCGCAACCATGACGCAATGCCGTTCCCACACAGTCCGTACCGGTGTCACCGCCGCCTATGACAATGACCTTTTTATCCTTGGCCGAAATGTAATTGCCGTCTTCGAGGTTGCTGTCGAGCAGCGATTTCGTATTCGCATGAAGAAACTCCATCGCAAAATGGACCCCCTTCAGATTGCGTCCTTCCACCGGAAGGTCCCGCGGCTTCGTGGCACCGGTTGCAAGCACCACCGCATCAAAATTCCGTTTAAGTTCGGCGGCTCTGATATCTTTACCGACTTCGGTGTTTGTTTTGTAAACCACGCCTTCCTGTTCGATGATGTCGATGCGGCGCTGCATTACTTTTTTATCCAGCTTCATGTTGGGAATCCCGTACATCATCAGGCCGCCGATCCGGTCAGCACGCTCAAACAGCGTGACATTATGACCGGCCCGGTTGAGCTGTTGGGCACACGCCAGCCCGGCGGGTCCCGACCCCACAATGGCCACCTTTTTATCGGTTCGAACTTCCGGCGGCTCGGGAACAACCCAGCCGTTTTCAAAACCTTTATCGATAATGGTGCGTTCGTTGTCGTGGATCGTCACCGCCGGTTCGTTGATCCCAAGGACGCATCCGGCTTCGCACGGTGCCGGACATACACGACCCGTAACTTCCGGAAAGTTATTGGTGTAGTGCAGACGATCGAGCGCTTCGCGCCAGCGGTTGCGGTAAATCAAATCATTCCATTCCGGAATGAGGTTGTTAATCGGGCATCCGCTGGCCCCGCCCTGCATCATTTCACCCCGATGACAGAACGGAACACCGCAGTCCATACAGCGGGCACCCTGCTCCCGGCAGGTCTGCTCATCGCGCAACACATATACTTCATCCCAGTCCTTAACGCGCTCCTTTTCAGGACGCATAGGGTTGGTCTGACGAACGTACTCTAAAAATCCAGTTGGTTTTCCCATCACTAAATCTCCTTACAAATTAACCGTTGAGCGCCGCGATGTGCATATCGAATGCAGCATCAATGATCTCTTCTTCGGTTTCGTATTCCCCCTTCTCACGGGCCTGCTCAATATAGCTGAGCATGCGCTTGTAGTCGGTCGGAATAACTTTAACGAATTTCGCAAGCGCTGCATCCCAGTCGGCCAGGATGGCCGCCGCAACCGTTGAACCGGTTTTCTGTTGATGAGCAGTGATCATAGCCTTGAGTTCTTCAACCTCTTTGACGGCATGAACCTTTTCAAACTCGATCATCTCCATATTGCACTTATCCGCAAAATCGCCATCGATGTCATAAACATAGGCAATGCCGCCCGACATCCCCGCTCCGAAGTTGCGGCCGGTGCGGCCGAGCACAACGACTTTACCGCCGGTCATGTATTCGCAGCCGTGATCGCCGATACCCTCAACCACCACTTCAGCACCGGAATTCCGCACGCAGAAACGTTCGCCCGCCACCCCGCGGACATACGCTCTGCCCGCCGTCGCTCCGTAGAAGCAGACGTTGCCGACCAGAATATTCTCTTCAGGCACAAACTGTGCTCCCTTGCTCGGATAGATGATGAGATGACCGCCGGACAGACCTTTGCCCACATAGTCGTTGGCATCTCCTTCCAGTTCCAGCTCGATGCCCTTCGTCATGAAAGCACCCATGGACTGACCGATGGAACCATTCAGCTTGATATGAATCGTGCCGTCCGGAAGCCCTTTGTCTTCATAGATTTTGGTTACTTCATGCGAAAGAATGGTTCCGACAGAACGGTCCGTATTAATCACATCAAATTCAGCATGGACCTTTTCACCGTTTTCGAGGGCGTCCTTCGCGGCTTCAACCAGTTTCCAGTCCAGCACATTTTCCAGCATGTGGTTCTGACTTTTACAGTGATAGGTTCCGCCTTCATCCGCTCCGATCGTTTCTTTATAGAGAATCGGAGAAAGGTCCAGATTTCTGTATTTCCAGTGATCTACATCATCACGGAACTTAAGCACCTGGGACTGGCCGACCATTTCATCAATGGTTCTGAATCCAAGCTCGGCCATGATTTCGCGCAGACCGGCCACGAGAAACTTAAAGTAGTTTACCACGTGGTCGGGATCCCCGGTAAATTTGGCCCGCAGTTCTCCGCGCTGTGTGGCAATACCCACCGGACAGGTGTTACTATGGCATTTCCGCATCATGATGCAGCCCTGTACAACAAGCGCCGCCGTGGCCACACCCCATTCCTCCGCACCGAGCAGCGTGGCAATGGCGAGGTCGCGCGAGGTCTTCATCTGTCCGTCGGCCTGAACCACAATACGGTTCCGCAGGCGGTTACGGACCAGGGTCTGGTGCGTTTCGGAAAGGCCCAGTTCCCACGGCAGACCGGCATGTTTGATGGAGCTCAGCGGCGAAGCACCTGTGCCGCCATCATAACCCGCAATCAGAACCGCATCGGCTTTGGCCTTGCATACACCGGCGGCAATCGTTCCAACCCCGGCTTCCGATACGAGTTTTACGTTGATGCGGGCATCGCGGTTGGCGTTTTTGAGGTCGTAAATCAGCTGCGCCAGGTCTTCAATGGAATAAATATCGTGGTGCGGCGGCGGAGAAATCAATCCCACACCCGGTGTTGCACCACGGGTACGTCCGATCCAGCCGTTCACTTTGTGACCCGGCAGATGTCCGCCCTCGCCCGGTTTCGCGCCCTGCGCCATCTTAATCTGCAGCTCGGACGCTTTGGAGAGGTAATAACTGTTCACTCCGAAACGCCCGGATGCAATCTGCTTGGTGGCCGAACACATGTCGTCACCGTTCGGCAGTTTGGTATACCGTTTCGGATCCTCACCGCCTTCGCCGGAGTTGGAACGGGAGCCGATACGGTTCATCGCAATAGCCAGCGTGGTATGCGCTTCCCAGGAGATGGAACCGAACGACATGGCTCCGGTAGCAAAACGCTTCAGAATATTTTCTGCCGGTTCAACCTCATCAAGAGGAATCGACGGTCGGTCGGAATCGAACTCCATCAGACCGCGCAGCGTAAATGCCGCTCTGCTCTGATCGTCCACGGTTTTGGAATATTCCTTATACTTCGCGTAATCGTTTTCGCGCGTGCATTCCTGCAGCAGGCGGATCGTTGTCGGATTGAACAGATGCCGCTCACCGCCTTTGCGCCAGTGGTAGTCACCTCCGGGCTCCAGCACCTTACTTGAGCCACCCCGGGTTGGATAACCTTTGCGGTGTTTCAGCAGGGCTTCCTGCGCAATATCATCCAAACTCAGCCCTTCAATACGGCTCACTGTTCCGGAAAAATAGCTATTCACCACATCGGAATTAAGGCCGACAATTTCAAAAATCTGCGCACCCTGATAGGACGCCAATGTTGAAATGCCCATCTTCGAAAAGATCTTCAACAGACCGGAGTTCACCGCCTTAATATAATTCTGAATGGCCTTTTCCGCAGAAATGCCATTAAGCAGATCGTTCTGTTCCATACTGCAGATGGTGTCGAGCGCCATATAGGGGTTCACTGCAGACGCTCCGTAACCGAGAAGCGTCGCGAAATGATGCACTTCGCGCACATCACCGACTTCCATCACAAGATCCGCTTTTCCGCGCTTGCCGGAACGGATGAGATGATGATGAACCGCTCCCGCCGCCAGCACGGACGGAATCGCCGCATGACCCGGATTTGAATTGAGGTCCGACAGAATGATGATGGAATACCCCTCGTCAATCGCATCCTCCGCATAACGGCAGATACGGTCGAGCGTTTTTTCGAGTACGCCCGGCGCACCCGTGGCCGGGAACAGAATTTCCAGCCGCTTCGCCTGGAAGCGCTGGTGATTAAGCCCGACAAGCTTGGAGAGATCCTCATTGGTCAACACCGGCTGATCAATCGCAATCCGGCGGCAATGCTCCGGCGATTCGGTCAGAATATTGGTGAATCCACCGACATATGTGCGCAAATCCATAACCACCCGTTCACGGATGGGGTCAATCGGCGGATTGGTGACCTGCGCAAAGAGCTGCTTGAAATAGTGTGAAAGCTGCTGCGGGCGATCCGAGAGTACCGCCAGCGGATTATCCGCTCCCATAGAGCCAAGCGGCTCTTTTCCGCCAGTGGCCATCGGCACCAGGATTTCATTGATGTCCTCGTAGGTGTAACCGAATATTTTCTGTCGGCAGAAAAGCGTATTGTCCGCAGCCGGCTTCGCATCATAGTCCGGGGAAGTCGGCAGGTCCTTCAAATGAACCATGGTCTGGTTTACCCATTCCTGATACGGCTTGCGCGAACAGAGATCCGCCTTCACTTCTTCATCGGAAATAATGCGGCCCTGATTTAAGTCGGCCACAAACATCTTACCGGGCTGCAAACGCCCCCGAATCTTAACTTTATCGTGATCGACATCAATCACCCCGGATTCGGATGCCATAATCAGCATATCGTCATCGGTCACGCAGTAGCGCGAAGGACGCAGGCCGTTGCGGTCCAGAGTCGCCCCCACCAGAACACCATCCGTAAAGCAGACCGATGCCGGACCGTCCCACGGTTCCATCATTGCAGAATGGAACTCATAAAATGCGCGCTTAGCCGGATCCATATCCGGATCATTCTGCCACGCCTCAGGAATCAGCATCATCAGTACATGCGGAAGCGAGCGGCCGGAAAGCACCAGCATCTCAATCACCATATCCAGATTCGCCGAGTCGGAGGCGCTGATATCGCAGATCGGGAAAATCATCTCCAGCTCTTCTCTGGAAAACGCGGCGCATTCCAACAGAATTTCGCGGGCACGCATCCAGTTGACATTTCCCTTGTTGGTGTTGATTTCACCGTTGTGCGCAATATAACGGAACGGCTGAGCCAGCTTCCAGGAAGGGAATGTATTGGTGGAGAAGCGGGAATGAACCAGCGCGATGGCTGACACAGTGGCTTCGTTCTGCAGATCGAGAAAATATTTCGGAACCTGCTCGGTAACCAGCTGCCCCTTATAGTTGATCGTTTTGTAGGAACACGAAATAATATTCAGTCCGTCCGGACCGATCCCCGCAACAGTTTCATTGGCGATGCGTTCCGTATATTTGCGGAAAACAAACAGCTTGCGATCAAACTCTTCCGCCGACATCCCGTTGGGTTTTCCGATGAAAATCTGCTGTACACTCGGCTCGGTTTCGGAGGAATCGCGGCCCAGATCGGAATTATCGACCGGTACGATTCGATAGCCCAGCAACGGAAGTTTTAACCGGCGCAGGTTTCGCTCAATAATTTCACGGCATTCGGCCTGCAGAGTTTCATCCTTCGGGAAGAAGGTCATCCCAACTCCGTATTCTCCGAACTTCGGCAGTTTGATGCCCTGCTTCGGACACTCTTCCAGGAAAAGTTCATGCGGCATCTGCAACAGAATGCCGGCTCCGTCGCCGGACTTGATATCAAAACCTGTTCCGCCGCGGTGCTCCATCCGTTCTAGCATATCGAGCGCGTCTGTGATCACGGCATGTTTTTTTCGGCCTTTCAGATTGGCGACAAAACCAATCCCGCAACTGGTGTGCTCAAAATCAGCACGATACAATCCCCGGCCCTCCGGCATACCGTACATATTCAGTTCGTCATTCTTACAAACTACCTGCTTCTTACTCATGTTTAAACCTCACGTGGCTCAGTCAAAATAGCGGGCTAATTTGTTCAAAACTCCAGCGTGCGTCAATTCATTTACGAGCTTAAATAAGATCAATACAACGGTTTTGACCAAATTGTAACAATTTATTACAAAATTGTATATTTCGAGCCGCCGGCAGGATCCCTGCTAAAACTCCCAGCCCCTGGAAGCAAATACGTCATCAAAAATATCGGGCTGAATCGGACGCCCTTTACGAGTCAGAACACCGGTAACCGCCCCTTCAAGAATCAGCTTCTCATCCTTTTTCCGATAAATCGCCTGATCAAACACAAACCGGACCCGCCCCTGCTTGTGCATACCCAGTTTCACAATAAAAACATCGCGCGGCATTAACGGAAATTTATAATTCAGATCAACTTTGATCACAACGGCATCAATTCCATCGCGACAGAGCTGTGCAAAATCAATGCCGACATCGTGCAGGAATTCATGCCGGCAGTGTTCGAGATAGTTCTGATACACCGCATTGTTCACAATACCCTGCAGATCGCATTCATAATCGCGAACCATCATCTCCGTTTCGAACACATACTCCATCAGACATCACCTTTCATTTTTCGATTCCGGCTCAGGGTTGAGCGGTAAAACCGACTCAGCTTCCGGTCCCTGTCCCGTTTTTCCAGAGCGGATTGCTCATGAAATGCCGCCTCTTTCATGAGACGGACATAATTTTGATACCGTGCTTCGGGCAGTGTACCCGCCTCAACTGCGGCAATGACCGCACAGCCTTTCGTATTTACATGCGAACAGTCGTTGAATCTGCACTGAGCGGACAGTTCGATGATATCTTCGAATGTTTCGCCAATCCCTTCATTGACGTCCATATTGCCCAGTTCACGCATGCCGGGGGTATCAATCACATGCGCACCGTTATCCAGTGTAATCAGCTCCCGCCAGGTGGTCGAATGTACGCCTTTTCCATCCGATTCCCGGACAGGAAGTGTAAAAAGATAATCCTCTTCTCCCAGCAGGTTGTTCAGCAGGGTTGTTTTGCCTACACCCGATGTTCCGATAATACAATACGTTTTTTCCGGCTCAAAGAGTTCGGCAACCTCCGCCAGGCCATCCTTGCTGTGGTTACTGAAAGAAAAAATCCGGATACCCGGCATACGTTCGTTAATTTCCTGCATCCGGGCTGACAGCTCTTCGGGACGGAGCAGATCGGTTTTGCTCATAAGAATCATCGGTTCAATACCGCTTTCATTCACCATCACCAGATAGCGCTCCAGCCGTTTCAGATTAAACCCCGGACCGAGCGTCTGCATGATAAAGGCCGTATCAATATTTGCCGCAATCAATTGATAGCGTGTCGTGCGGCCGGCAGATTTCCGTTTCAATTCCGATTTCCGCTTCAATACGCGTGTAATGCGGCCGATGCACTCTTCATCGTCAAAATCCTTCACCAGCACCCAGTCACCGACCGTTGGATAATCCAGTTTGGATTTCGCATGATGCCGCAGCCTTCCGGTCATTTTTGCCGAATGGGTGTCCTCGCCGTCCGACACCTCGCACTCGCCCTTATGAATGGCTGTAACCCGGGCAACCGTTAGCCCTTCCTCCATTTCGGAGTTGACCTGATCTGCAAACCAATCGCTGTAACCGAACTCTTCAAGCGTCATGAATTTTCCATCCCTTTTCCAATTGATTGAAAATCGGCCCGGATAGTGCGCCGTTTCGGGCACGGTGAAAAGAGTAAAAAAAGTCCTCAGACAGCCCGGCGGCTGTCTTTATTCATGAACATGCTGTCGACCACATTCAATGATGCACGGCAATTTCAACCACTACATCATCGCCATAAAAGGCCTTCGCTTTCGCAGCCAGACGGGAGAGTACTTCGTCGACCGTATCGCCGGCCTCGGGCTCAATACCAGGCAGACACCCACGAAAACGGGCCTGTCCGACCTCCCGAATGTATCCTTCCGAAAGCTGCATGCCGGCCACTGGATGAACGACCACTTCTTCATCTATGACACATTTCCGCATAACCTGCTTCCTTCCAGTGCGCTATATAATATATACCGCCGGAAAAATCAAGTATGAACACGCGAAAGACAGCATTCCCTTAAAAGGCTTGTTTTTCAATCCCGAAGCCCCCTAATGTCCATACTTTCGCAAATTTTCCGCAGCAGGGGAAAACGGAATTCACAGTACCGATTACATCATTCGCATAACCCGGCCGAAAAGCATGAGTCGCCATTGATTTCCTGCGGCCGAAACACCCTCAACCCTGAAAGGTTTATCATGAAAAAGATCAGCGACGGCATCCGTACCATCACCGACTTTCCCAAACCCGGCATAGAATTCAAAGATATCACCACTCTGCTGAGCGACGGAGAACTGTTCAGAATGACCATCGACGCCTTTGCAGAACGTTACCGGAATGAACGTATCGATATGGTAGTCGGCGTCGAAGCCCGCGGATTCATCTTTGCATCTGCGCTGGCATATGTACTGGGCGCCGGAACCTGTCTGGTCCGCAAACCGGGAAAACTGCCCCACACGGTTCATCGTGAATCCTATGAACTTGAATACGGAACCGATTCCGTTGAAATTCATCAGGACGCCTTTGAACCCGGCCAGCGCATCATTGTGATCGACGACATCCTGGCCACCGGCGGAACCGTCGGTGCCACCGCCAAACTGATTGACAAAAATTTCGATGCGGAAATCGTTGAACTGGCTTTCCTGCTGGAACTCGGTTTTCTGAACGGGCGTGAAAAACTCGGAAATCACAAGGTATTTTCGCTCATCAAATCATAGACGTCCCGCTATGAAATTTAATTTTTTAGCGCAGTCAGCACATGCTGAAGATCTTCAGTCGGTTTTACCTTGTCGGATTTGTAAATGATTTTTCCATCAGGACCGACCACGAAGGTCCAGCGCATGGTCGTCGCCGAACGCGTCAGTTCAATTTCCCTGCCGTTGACGGTCCGTCTGATTGTCTGCGCTCCCGCTTTCACTTCAACACCGAAAGATTGAGCAATCGCGCCCCCGGGATCGGACAGCAGAGGGAAATTGAGTTTTTCCGCAGTCTGGAATGCTTTCAGCCCCGCAGGGTTATCAGCACTGATGCCGACCACACTGAACGTCGGATCACCGCCGGTAATATAATCGCGGTATATGCAGGCCTGTTTGGTACAGCCCCCGGTCATAGCGGCCGGATAAAAATAAACCACAACCGGCTTACCACCGAGCTGCTCTTCCAGGCTCCATGACCGCCCGTCCTGGTCCTGTGCAGTAAACAACGGTGCGGCATCTCCGACTTCCAATGCCCGGACAGCCGCACTGACAAACAGAACAGCAAGTATTATTTGAATTTTCATTTCCAGTCTCCTTCGAATGACTGTAACGCGGGGCAGACATAAAAAAAGCCCGGAATGCACCGGGCTTTCGTCAAAAGAACAAACCGTTTAGAGCGTTCCCATCTGTTCCAGCAGACTGGAGGCTTTCTCAGCATCCGTTTTCGGAGCAGCCGGGGCCGGAGCCGAAGCCGGTGCGGCTTCAACAACCGGAGCAGCCTCAACTGCAACCGGAGCACTTGCCGGAGCCGTGGAAATACTGGACATATTCTTCTTGAACATTTCGAAGCGGCGCTTCAGTTCCTGATGTTCAACATCCAGTGTGTTCAACGCAGTTTCAGCTTCTGTTGCACGCTCTTCAGCAGCAGTTAACTTGGCTTTGGTGATTTTCAGCTCGGATTCAAGCTTGGAAACTTTGGATTTTTCAGCCGCGAGTTCTTTAGATGTCTGAGCAGATTTCTGCTGCAGGTCCTGAATCCGTTCGGTTGCATCATCCAGTTCAATACGTCCCTGACGCACTTTCTTCTTTTCGTTGGAAACCAGCTCTTTCTGTTCTTCGATCTCGCCTTTCAGCTTATCCACCTCTTCCTGGTGCTGAGTTTTGAGATCCTCTATAATCATGTTATGCTCTTCCTCCGGAATACCACAACCACTGAGCATTCCAATAGTTCCAGCCGTTACCAACAACATTGCGATCTTCTTCATGAGTATCCTTCCTCTGTTAAGGTTCAATATCGCTTTCCCCATAAATATAGCCAGTATATGGCGGGTTTTTATAAATTCAACCCCTCTGACCGACTTTATTCCATTAGATTAATATCTTTTCAAACCAGGTCGCACGCCTCCGGCGGCATCCATTTCCGGTCTTTTCCTTCCCATTTCACATTACAACCGATCGGATTGGTTACCGGCACACTCACCGGTTTGCCCGCCAGCAGTTCCTCCAGCGCATCCTCCAGCTCATGGGTCGTTGCCTGCGTATGATCCCGCGGCGTATCAATCGCACGCCCTACATATGCCAGTTTCCGTTCTTCATCAAAGACATAGAAATGCGGCGTGCGCAGCGCGCCATAAGCCTCCGCGACCTCCTGACCGGCATCGTGCAGATAAAGCCATGGAAATTTATATTTCTCCATCCGCTCAACCATATGCTCCCAACTGTCCTCTTCATACGTATTCGGACTGTTCGAATTAATGGCCACAAAACGCACATCCGATCCTTGGAATTTTTCCGCAATTTTCCGGGTATTTTCATCCGAACCGATCACATACGGACAATGGTTGCAGGTAAAAAAGATGACCAGAAACTTTTCGTTGAAATCGTCCAGCGCATAGGTTTTCCCATCCGTGGCCGGCAGGCTGAACGCCGGTGCCCGCTCCCCGATTTCCAATGTAAATGCCATAAATAACCTCCGTTAAATCAACCCTTATTCTCCCCTCACCCCTCCGAAAATCAATGCCAAACCCTCAAAAACAGGACTCCCCATTCCCCTTTCCAGCGGCTGAAAAAACCGATAGCTTAAATACCTTATGAAGGTAATTCTGATTGTACTCGATTCCGTAGGCATCGGCGCAGCTCCCGATGCAGCCGACTACGGCGACGCCGGAAGCGCAACGCTTCAGCACATCGGCAAGGCAGTCGGCGGACTCAACCTGCCCACCCTCGGAAAACTCGGTCTCGGGAATATCCGGCCAGATTTTCCCATCCCCGGAATTTCAGCCGTCAGACATCCAGTCGCCTCGTTCGGAATGATGGAAGAACAGTCAGTCGGAAAAGACACCATTACCGGTCACTGGGAAATCTGCGGACTGGAGATCAATCCCGGCTTCCACAATTTTCCCATGAATTTCCCGTCATTTCCGGTCGAACTGCTTAAAACCTTTGAAAAGGAAACGGGACGCCCAATCCTGGGAAACAAAGCCGCAAGCGGTATCGCGATTATCGAAGAGCTCGGAAAAGCACATATGAAAACCGGCGCCTGGATCGCCTATACCAGCGCGGATTCCGTGATGCAGCTGGCCGCCCATAACGATATTATTCCGCTCGACGAACTCTACCACGGCTGTGAAATTGCCCGTCGTTTGTGTGACCCGCTCAAAGTCGGCCGCGTCATTGCCCGGCCGTTCATCGGCAAACCCGGCGCCTTCCAGCGCACTGAAGACCGGCGCGACTATGCCTACACGCCCGAAGAACCGCTCATCACCGAACGCCTCACCGAAGCCGGCATTCCCGTTTACGCCGTCGGGAAAATTGAAGACATCGTCGCCCACCGCGGCATCACCGAAAGCATTCACTCCGGAAACACCGAAGAATCGCAGCAGGTGGTGGAACAATTTATGCAAAAACCGGGTGATGGACTGATCTTCGCCAATTTTATTGATTTCGACATGCTCTATGGCCATCGCCGTGATCCGCAAGGATATGCCGACGCCCTGAAACAGACTGATGAATGGCTCTCCGGTTTTCTTCCAACACTTGCAGACGACGATGTACTGATCATCACGGCCGATCATGGCAATGATCCAACCTTCAAAGGCACCGACCATACCCGCGAATATGTTCCCCTGCTTTCCCATTGCCGCGAACGCCCCGCCCGGAACCTCGGACACCGCAAAGGGTTTTATGACATTGCACAGACCCTCGCTTCACTCTTCAGCATCCCCGCCCTGCCCCGCGGAGCCGGCTTTTACCGCCACTGAACGCTCCTGAACAAATTCGCCGCAATTTCAATACACCCGTACAGAGCAAGGGTGCTCGAAGCCAGCATACGACGGGATGAGAAAACCGGTGCATTTCTCCGCCTCCTTCGAATCAGAAAAAAAATCCTATGCGTCCGGCAATGGGGAATTGCCCTTGCGTTGATCCACCGTCTGTGGTCCGATATTGATTTTACATTAACCAGGAAAAATCTATGAAACTGATCACACTTGTTCTCGCCGCACTGCTGCCGGTTGCTATCCTCGCCCAGACATCTTCCAACGCCGTTGAAACCATCTCCCAGCAGGAAGTCGTCGAGGCCGCCCTCTACGGAAAAATCGACACCATCAAAACCGCCCTGAAACAGGGCTTCGATGTCAACTCAACCGACCCGGACAACCGTACCCCGCTCATGTTTGCCGCCTTTAACGGCCACACTGAAATTGTGAAACTGCTGATTGCTTCCGGAGCCACGGTCGACGCCCAGGATACCACCGGCACCACCCCGCTCATGTTCGCAGCCAGTGCCCCCAACGGTAAAGACGCCGTAATGCTGTTGCTTAATGCCGGCGCGGAAATCAACAAGGTCGACAACAACGAACACTTCACCGCCCTCATGTGGGCCGCCGCAGAAGGTCAGCTTGAAAATGTTGAACTGCTCCTCGAAAAAGGGGCCGACTACGCGCTCGTCGATGTGGATGGCGATACCGCCGAATCATTCGCAGCAAAAGCGGGACACTATGCCGTCGCACGTCGCCTCAAACAGGTTGCAAAAAAAGACAAAGCCGCAGAAACAGAATAGATTCCGGGCCTGAAAATACTGCACCGATAAGTCCCGTATTAATCGGCGCAGAAGAAATGCACTTCGCCGTCATAGCGGCGCTCATGCAGCGATCCGATCGAAACCAGCTGCTTGAGGGTTTTAAACATTTTATCTTCGGCCAGATTAAGTTCTTCAGCCAGCTGGCTGCAGGTGGCCGGGTGGCGTTTAAGCAGGCTCACCAGAGCCGCTTCGCTGATATCCAGTGACTCAAAACCCTGTTTTTTGAATGACGCCGTCACCGAAGCAGTCGGGCCGAAAATTTCGGCAACCGCCTGCAGATGCTCTGCGGCAGAGGGTTTAACTGATGGATCAGCCGGCGGGCGAACCGCCGTATTGATATCGATCCGGTCCGGAGAAAGCGACCGCACCACTTCAGCAATTTTTTTTACATGGTCAAACTGCGAATTAACACCGTCGATAATGAAAACCTCCACCGACAGCTCACCGAGATATTCATGCCGAAAGGCCCGCTCCCCTTCCACAAGCAGTTCAAAATTAATCCCTTTTGCCGGACGGTGAATCTGCTGAAAACTCTCTTCATCCCAGGCACTCAACGTCACCTTCACCCGGTCAGCCAGCACCGCCTGTTCCCGCACATCGGGATCATGAAACTGCGTCCCGTTCGTCAGAAGAACGGACTGAATCTTCGTTTCCTCCTTCGTCCAGCAGAACACATCCCCGAAATGCGAATGCAATGTCGGCTCTCCGGAACCGGCCAACGTGATGTGATCCGCCCGCCCATCTTTCCGCTTCCATTGACCGAGCTCCCCAATCACATCCTGCATCGGCACGTAATTCCCCCGCTCGCTCACCGTACAGGGCGTTTCGCCCAGCTGACAGAAAGTGCAATCCATCGTACACGTTTTGAACGGAATAAGATCCACCCCCAGCGAACGGCCCAGACGGCGCGAAGGAACCGGCCCGAAAAGGTATTTAAAGTTTTTAGCCATCAAAAGCTCTCTTTAACATTTACTTCGCAACCGTTATAACAGCAGGATGTGTCACTATAGATGCATTCGTTCACTTTCGCGATGAAAAACCCGCCAGCAACGTGCCGGCATCGGCACCGCCGCATTTTTCCCATTGCCACCCGCCCCGCTTCCGGTTCATACTCCGATTATGAAACGATCGTTATTCATCAGTCTCCTTCTCTTCGTTGCGGCTGCATTCGGTGCCACAACCGAACAGCTGTATCAGAAACACTGCTCACACTGCCACGGTGCCCGCTTCCAGGGCGGAAGCGCTCAGAGTCTGGTCGACGGCATCTGGCAGTTCGGTGATGCCGACGGCGCCATCCAGCGCAACATCAAATTCGGTATCACTCACCTCGGCATGCCGGCCTACGAAAACACGCTGTCCGATAAAGAAATCAAGAATCTCGTCGCTTTTTTACGGAAAGCGGAATCCGCCGCCGAACCCGCCGCCCTGCCCCTTCCCACCTATCTCCAGACCCTGGACTATGAAATTGACGTAGCGGTTTTTGCCGAAGGACTCGACACGCCGTGGGACATCGCTTTTCTGAATAAAGATACCGCCCTGATCACCGAACGCTCGGGAAACCTTCGCGTATATGCAGACGGTCACCTTTTTTCCAAACCGGTGGAAGGCACCCCCGAAGTCGTTGCCGAAGGCCAGGGCGGGCTGCTCGCCGTCGCTTTCGATCCCGACTATACAGACGAAGACAACCAATGGGTCTATCTGGCCTACAGCCATGGTCTCGAAATCGGCCCCAACGGACGTAAGGCACCGGCCATGACCAAACTTATACGCGGCCGCATCAACGGCAACCTCTGGAAAGACGAGGAAGTTATTTTTGAAGCCCCGCACGAAACCTATCGTACCACCCGCCACCACTACGGCACCCGCATTGTTTTCGACCGGAATAAAGACCTCTACTTTTCCATCGGTGACCGCGGCACCGGCATGCATGCCCAGGACCCGGCGCGGCCCAATGGGAAAATACACCGTATTCACCGCGACGGAAAAATCCCGCGCGACAACCCCTTCCGCCGCACCAAAGGCGCCATAAAGTCGGTCTACAGCCTCGGCAACCGAAACCCGCAGGGGCTCGCTTTTCATCCCGAAACCGGCGAACTCTGGGCTTCCGAACACGGGCCGCTCGGCGGCGATGAAATCAACGTCATCGAATCCGGAAAAAACTACGGCTGGCCCGTCATTACTTACGGAAAAAACTACAACGGCACCATCATCACCGAACTCACACACCAGGAAGGCATGGAACAACCGATCTGGTACTGGAACCCCTCCACCGCCGTCTGCGGTATCGATTTCTATTCCGGCGATCTATTCCCGAAATGGAACAACAAACTGATCGTCGGATCGCTCAAATATGAAGATGTCCGTATCCTCAGCATTGAGGATCATCGGGTGATTCATGAAGAGGTAATTCTTAAAAACGCCGGCCGCGTCCGCGATGTCTGCTGCGGCCCCGACGGCGCAATCTACGTCGTTCTCAACGATCCGGGAACCATCCTCAAACTCACCCCGAAAAAATAAACCCGCTCCAAATCTGCAGCATGGCGCGGGTTCCGGAATCCGGCCGGTCTTTAACCAGCCATTTCATCGACCACTTTGGAGACCGCCTGAATCGCTTCGCCGATTTTGGAGGCATCTTTACCGCCGGCCTGAGCTTTATCGGGCTTGCCGCCGCCCCCGCCGCCGCAGATTTTCGCAACCTGTCCGATCAGCTTGCCGGCGTGAATACCTTTCGCCACAAGGTCCTCGGAAACACTGGCCGCCAGACAGGCTTTCCCTCCATTGGAGGAACCGATCACAATGACGGCACTGTCGATTTTCTGACGCAATCCATCGAGCACCTGGCGCAACGCATCCATCGGCATTTCACCGAGCTCGGCCGCCAGAACCTTCACCCCGCCGCTTTCCTTCACTTTACCCACCAGACCGTCCACATTGGCAACTGCCGCTTTGGTCTGCAGTTCCTTCAGTTGCTTTTCAACCGCTTTAATCTGCTCGGTCATCGCTTTAATACGCTCCGGCAGCTCCTGCGGTTTTACACTCAGACTCTGACTCAGGGTAGAAACCAGTTCATGTTCATTGGCCGACCAGTTCAGCGCGTCGAGACCGGTCACCGCTTCAATACGGCGGATGCCCGATGCCACGGACGATTCCGAAACAATACGGAACTGCCCGATATCACCGGTCATCTGAACATGTGTACCTCCGCAAAGCTCTTTACTGGTTTCACCAATGGAAACCACGCGGACCACATCCCCGTATTTATCGTCGAACACCGCCTGGATATCCGGTGCATTCTGGACATCGGCCAGTTTCATTTCAACCGTCTGCAGTTCCGTGTTTTTCATGATTTCATGATTCACCATCTGCTCGATCTGGCGGATCTGCTGCGGATTGAGTGCTTCAAAATGATTAAAATCGAACCGCAGATGGTTGTTGGCCACCAGCGAACCCGCCTGACGGATGTTCGGATCAACAATCCGGCGAAGAGCAGCATTAAGTAGATGCGTGGCGGTATGGTTCCGGCGCATCTGCCCACGACGGAAGCGGTCAACCGAAGCCATCACCGGAACACCTTTCATCGGCGCGCCGTATACCAGCTCACCCTTGTGCACAATAATCCCTTCCGGAGTTTTCTGCGTATCGGTCACCTTGAAGCCGAATTCATTCCCTTTAATTTCACCGTGATCGCCCTGCTGACCGCCGGATTCCGGATAGAACGGGGTTTCTTTCAGAATCAGAGTATGGTTGTCGAGCACCTCCGCCACAACCGTCTGGATCTGCGTAGTTTCGTACCCCAGAAACGGCGTTTCATCCACATCCAGCGTTTTATCTGAAGCCATCACCACCGATTTTTTCGCAGCATGATCGGCACGGGCGCGCTCACGCTGTTCATTCATCAGCTTTTCAAACCCTTCGCTGTCAATGCTCAGACCGGCCTCCCGGCCGAGCAGTTCCGTCAGATCGAGCGGAAAACCGTAGGTATCATAAAGCCGGAAAGCATCCTCTCCGGAAATACGGCCGCTCGATTTGTCAAGGGATTCAAAAACTTCCAGCCCTTTATCGAGCGTGCGGTTAAAGGAATCCTCCTCGGCTTTCAGTGTACGGCTCACACGGTCGCGGTTACTAACCAGTTCCGGGAATGCACCGCCGAAATGTTCAACAACAGTATCCGCCAGTTTATAAAAAAAGGGTTCCGTGAATCCGAGCGAACGGCCGTAGCGTACGGCGCGGCGCAGAATGCGGCGCAGCACATAACCCCGGCCTTCGTTCGAAGGAAGGATGCCGTCGGCAATTGAAAATGACAGACAGCGGATGTGATCGGCAATCACGCGGAACGCCACATCAACGGCTTCCTGTTCGGTCTGTTTCGCCGGATCTTTCGGAAGCGTACTCGTGTAGGATTTCCCGCTCATTTTTTCCAGCGTCTTGAAAATCGGTGTAAAGACGTCGGTTTCATAGTTGGAGATCACACCCGAAAAATCGGTGAAATTTTTCGTGCACTGGATAATCGAGCAGGCACGCTCAAACCCCATACCGGTATCCACATGCTGCGCCGGAAGCGGCGTGAACGTGCCGTCCGGATTGGCATTGAACTGAATAAAAACGAGGTTCCAGATTTCGATGCAGTCTGCACGATCGGCATTCACCATCTCCGCGCCGCAGTCCCCGTTCGGCGTGAGATCAACGTGCAGTTCGGAACATGGGCCGCATGGACCCGTGTCGCCCATCATCCAGAAATTGTCTTTGCGGTTACCCGGCACCACACGCTCCGGCGGAAGCAGTTTCAGCCACATTTCCTTTGCTTCCAGATCGGCTTCCGATATTTCATCCCCGCCGAAATAAGTGGCATACAGACGTTCCTGCGGAAAACCCCAGACTTTGGTAATCAGTTCAAACGACCAGTCGATGGCCTCCTGCTTAAAATAATCACCGAACGACCAGTTACCCAGCATCTCGAAAAATGTGTGGTGGTAGGTATCCAGACCGACATCGTCGAGATCGTTATGCTTCCCTCCGGCGCGAATGCATTTCTGAGTATCCGCCGCACGGCCCGGCGTATACGGACACTTCTGCTGGCCGAGGAAAATCGGAACAAACTGATTCATCCCGGCATTGGTGAACAGCAGATTCGGCGCATCCGGCAGCAGGCTGGCGGACTTTACGATCGTGTGCTGCTTCGATTCAAAAAAATCAAAAAACGACTGACGGATTTCATTGGATGTCATGGCATTACCTGCTTTCAAAATGAATACACCGAAATTTATCCGGCGGAAAAAGCGCACTTTATACTGATTGCATGCCGGATATGCAAGTAATGCCATGCCGGGAAAGGTCTAACGGAAAATTGAGTGTCGACCTGACTTGAATATCTATTGCCGGGTCGGCTATAGATAGCGGTATGAATGGAAAATTAATTTTACGGAATCTGCTCGGCACTGCGGGCCTGATCCTGCTTCTCTCCGGCTGTGACGGCGGAGCGCAGGACCCTGAAAGCATCTATACCAAGGGCCTGGCCCTCCTCGAAACCGATCAGGCACAGGCTGTGAAACTGCTGACTGCCGCCGCTGAAAGCGGTCATGCCGGAGCCATGATGGAGCTCAGCACCTGCTACACCTACGGGACCGGCGTTGAGCGGGATGAAGAAGTCGGATTCAGCTGGATCAAACGCGCGGCCGACGCCGGCTCATCAAAAGCTAAAGCCTATATCTCCATTTTCTATCTGCAGGGCATCGGCACTGTGCCGTCACCCGATACTGCGATCCAGCTGCTGGATGCAGAAGTTGAAGCTGGAAATATTGATGCCATGTCGATTATGGCCGGACTGCTCGAAATCGGAGCCGGCGTGGAAAAAAATCCGGTACGGGCTCTGCAGCTTCACCTGAAGCTCGCGGAAAACGGCAATGCTGATTCTATGTATTATGTGGGCCGTTGTTATGCAAAAGGCGAAGGCGGACTGGAAAAGAATGAAAAACTCGGTGCGGAATGGTATCAGAAGGCATCGGCAGCCGGCTCCATTGCAGGAACCGGTAAACTGGGTGCCTGTTATATGATGGGCAAAGGGGTTGCTCAGGATCTGGTCGCCGGCATCAGCCTCATTAAAAAAGCAGTCGAAGGCGGCGATCCGGATTCCATGCACAATCTCGGTGTCTGTTATGAACGGGGGCTGGGCGTACGGCAGGATATGGCCAAAGCCGTGGAATACTACCGGATGGGTGCAAATGCCGGATGTCCGGAAGCAATGTACAATCTTTCCATTTGCCTTTCTACGGGGAACGGCATTGCAAAAAATCCGGAAGAGGCCGCGATCTGGAAAACAAAATCCACCGAAAGCGGAACGCCGTTGCGCGGCCGCGAGAGCTGAGCCTTCTACTGTCTCTGTACAATCCTTTTACGAACGCTGCTCTGCGCCGTGTAGCGCTGTTATGATCCACGGCGCAGAACACCGTTTATCGGTGCAGTATATGTCCAGTCCCCGACATCCCATTAACCGAACAGGTTCCAGCTACCGACGGATGCGGTAGTGATCTCAATATTTGAGAGGGTAACGCCGAGAACTGCAATCAGCAGTCCGGTAACAAGAATCGCAACAAGAATCGGATGCCCCGGAAGTTCGCGCTCCGGTGTCTGGATATTGCGGGCAGTCACTTCAGGGCTGCCGGATGGATCAATAGGCTGAATGACTCTTTTCTGTCTACGGTTTTTCATTTTCTAATCTCCTGTTTCATTACAGTTTCTTTAACTGCATGAATAACGGGAGACCTGAAAAATTATTGTGCATCAAAATGCCGGATTATTTTCCGGACAGCCGGAATCGGCACCGCAGCCGGCTAAAATTCCACGTCTTTATGAAGACGGGCTTCAAGCATGGGCCGGGCTTCGCTCCACCCTTTGGAAAGGGCATGGAGATCGTGTTTGATGCGGGTGGTTTCTTTAAAGCGCTCTTCGTTGGTCATATCGGTACGACGCGCCAGCACCTGCTGTTCGCGCTCCAGTGCGCGTTTCCAGAACAGCAATACATATCGCTGTGCCAGCTCCACCGGCAGAGTTTCCTCATCAATTTTCCGCGATTCCTCCACCTGCACCTGACAGATAATTTTCTGCTCAGTCTCCGAAAATTCATGGAAGGCTTCGGTCAGTGTTTCCGGTGGATCAAGCATGAGCACTTCCACCAGTTTTCGGCAGGTCGGATCAGTAAGATGCTCCGGCGGCAGAAAATCGTGCACCAGCGGATGAACTTCCCGATAGTGATGCACCAGCAGCTCCAACAGCGCGGTCTCCTGACGCGGATAGGTTTTCTGCGGACGCGGAGGCGCCGCCGGCTCGTCCTCTGCCACTTTTCTCACCAGCTTTTTTTTCTGAGAATTCGCTCTGCGCAGCTCACTTGCAGCTACTTTAAAGTTCAACCCCAATGCTGTTAAGTCCTGCATCATTTTGTTTTTCCGAGCAGCACTGGGACTGCTGCCAATCAGTCCAATCGCCGCTTTCATAATTCTCATCTTCCCCGCTTCAGTGCCCATATTCTCAATTTCCATCAATCTCGAAATAAGAAATTTGGAAGCTTCAGGAGCATTTGAAACAAGATCCCGTATCACCTGAACGCCTTCTTTTCGGATCAGTGAATCGGGGTCTTCTTTTTCCGGCAGGGTAACTACGCGGACGCTCAGCTCATTGGCGATAAAAATTTCGGAAGAAGCCAGTGCGGCCTTCACGCCGGCTGCATCGGCATCCAGCACCAGCACCACTTCATCGGCATAACGCTTAATCATTTTGGCGTGATTGTCAGTGAGCGCGGTACCCTGCGAAGCCACCACATTATTCAGCCCCGCCTGGTGGCAGCGGATGGCATCAATCTGCCCTTCCACCACAATGGCCTGGCGGGATTCGACGATGGGTTTCCGCGCTTTATCAAAGCCGAACAGCACCCGGTTTTTTTTGAAAAGCAGAGTTTCGGGACTGTTTACATATTTCGCACTTTTTTCAGCCTTGTTCATAATGCGTCCGGAAAACCCGATTACCCGCCCCATCTGATCGCAGATAGGAAACATGACGCGGTTGCGGAAGCGATCATAAAAACTTTTTTTCCCGTTGCGGTCGGAAGCCACCACAAGACCGGCCGCTTCAAGCTGCTCATCGGCATAGCCCTTTTTCCTTGCCCGTGCACGCAGTTCCTCCCAGCCCTGCGGCGCATAACCGATCTGCCATTCCCGAATAATCTCCATCGGCAGATCACGCTCTTCCATGTAGCGCCGGGCCTCTGCGCCATCCGGACTGTCGGTCAGCATACGGTGATAAAATGCGGCGGCATCGGCATGCAGTTTGAACAGCACATCTTTATTACCGCTTTTATCGGGTTGTCCTCCCTCATACACAATTTCCACGCCGACCCGTTCGGCCAGAATATTCACCGCCGTCACAAAATCGACCTTTTCGTAGTCCATCACAAACTTAAAGACATCACCGCCCGTGCCGCAACCGAAGCAGTGAAAAATCTGACGGGCGTCGTTGACCGTGAACGACGGTGTTTTTTCCTTATGAAACGGGCAGCAGCATTTATAGGTCGAACCGCGGCGGCGCAGTTCGGGCAGATAGGCCCCCACCACCTCCACGATATTACACCGTGCACGGATTTCCTCGATCTGCTCTTTGGGAATCATGGCCATAATTTATTGCTGCTCGTAGGTCTCGTCCTTCCAGACAAACAATTTGGTGACACACCATTCGGCCCCCTTCCATACATAACCGAGCGGTCCGAGCACTTTTTCATGTTTCAGGGCCTTCAACTGAATGGTCAGTGATGCATAATCGACTTTTCCCTTCATTGCTTCAAGGCGCGCAGCCATCGAATCAATATCCGCCTGCAGACGCGTCAGTTCCTTTTCAATCGCCAGTACATCTTTCACTTCATCCGCACGATCCAGCAGTTTCTGCAGCCGGTCCCGCAGCTTTTTCTTGGTTTCGAGACGGGCCTGCATATCGATATACTGTTCGGTCACATCCTGCGAAGAAAGGCTTTTCTCTGTGACATCGCCGAAACTGTCCATTGAGTCCAGCAGCGTTTCGAGCCGGTCAGCAGGAATACGCACCACCATCGTAGCAGTCGGGCGATTGCTGTAATCATAACGGCTCGACGATTCAACATAACCGCCGACGGCTTTGATCTGCGCCGTAATCTGCGCGGCCGCATTGGTGATGCTCACCACATCCATGGAAATGGAGCCGGTCCAGATCAGCATCTGTTCCGGCAGATCTGCCCCACCGGTTTCCGGAAGAAATCCTGCGCGTGATTTTTCCGCGGAAAAACCGCCCCCGTACTCTGCTGAACGATAACTATGGCATCCCGTTAAAAGGGTTGCGGAAATAAAAAGAAACAAGGTGTGCTTGAGCATGACAGTTCTCCGGAATGAAAGCTGACTATAGACATACCGGAACCTTTTATCCCCCTCAATCCCGCACACCGGAATTCTGCATCCGATAAATGACTGGCATGAAAATCGCTATTTATTCTACCCTTTCTAACTAAGGGGAACGCATGCATTTACCAAAACCGGGAAAACCAGACAACGAACGCTTCATCCACGAAGCGTTTGACGGGCAGATGCGTGCCCGCTGGAAAAAAGGCATCACTATCCGGCGCAATGTCTATCTGGGCCTGTTTATTGTCGGAATGTTCTGCATGCTTTTCACGGCATTTACAGCACGCACCACCCTCTGTATTCTTTCACTTGCCCTGGCCATCATCTCTCTGGTGGTTATGACCAAATACGACACCCAGCTCCATTTCCTGAAAATCCTGCAGATGCGGGAAACGCAGAAAGACAAAGAACCGGATTACTCCTGAATCCGGCCGGTTCCGGCAGCATATTACATCTCCACTTCACTTCCCGCCTCTTCCCGACGGAGCAGTTCCGCTTTCCACTCCCGGATTTTATTTTCATAAAGCGCAGTTAAGCGGGGCTGAACACGCGGAACCAGTTTGTAGCAGACGGTTTTTCCGACATATGACTTTATCCGCAGTTTGTCATACGCCGCCCCCGTACGGTCAATCATCACCAGAACAATCAACGCAATCAGCCCGAACATCGCTCCGTGGACCAGCCCCAGCACGGCTCCCCAGGCGGCATCGGCCGTCTCGGATGCATTCGCTTTCAGCACCGCTGCCAGAATTTTACTCAGCAGCACAAAAATTCCGACCGCCGCCAGCAACAGCAGACACAGCAGAATCCACATCAGATATGTTTCCTCCAGATTCCGGAAAATCCGACCGAAATATGCAAAGCAGTACGGATAGGCAAAAAAGAGCAGTGCGCCCACAGCAATAAACGTGATGACATGAGCCACCTGTGCGGAAAAGCCCTTCTGCAGTCCATTCCACGCAAACAGACCCACAATCAGCACATAGGCTGCATCAATTAAACTTAACCAGTCGGGCAACATAAAGCCTCCTCGCTTCAAATAAAAACAGAAATGTTTAACCCCGTTATACTAGCAAGTTCAGAGCCAGTCCAATACCCAAAATCAAAAACACCTGTTTTTATTGGGCATTTAGCTTTTTTATGATTTAACCACAATATGTGGTATAGCCTACTTGACAGGTATACATACTATTGCGTAATTTACAGATTCGAAATTACGTAGAAACTGATCCATCAGTGCATTAACACACACAACATCCAGGGGGTATAAAATCATGTCGGGGGAAAGACCGAATATCATTTTTGACGGTTTCCAGAAACGTTCAGGGCTCATTGTTCCATTCAGCGGGCAGAAAATCGAGCGGGCCATAGACCGCGCCGTTGAAGACGTAGCAAGAAAACAGGGAATTCCGAAAAACGAGGGACTGGCTTCCAAAGTCACCGGCCAGGTACTGCAGCAGCTGGCTAATTCCGCCAGTGAATTTTATGTTCATCCCGACGAAAACGGCAAACGCATTCCGAAAATTGAAGATGTGCAGGATCTGGTTGAAATCGTACTGGCGGAACAGGGCGAAACCCTCGTTGTCGCAGCCTACAAGCGCTATCGCAAACAGCGCGAAATTGCACGGCGCAACATCCGGGTTCGCGGAACCGATACCGGCAACGTGGATGTCACCGACGCCGCCCTCCTTCTCGTCGAATCCTCTTCAAAAAACGTCAATCTGCCCTGGGACCGCAAACGTATCGTAAAGCAGATTCTCGACAAAACCGATCTCTCGGTTGAAATTGCCATCAGCGTCGCCAAAGCCGTTGAAAACCGCATCATCGGCGGCGATATGACTATTATTTCCACCGCGCTCATCCGCGAACTGGTCAACAACGAACTGACGGAACGCGGCTATGCCCACCAGCTGCGCGATCTCTCACTTTACCGCGTATCCAAAGATTATCTTGAAAGTCTGATGTTCACCAAATCCACGGAAAACTCGAACATTGTGAACAACAACCCGGAAGCCGTGAATCTGGGCATTGCCGAACTCGTACTGAAACAGTGGGCGCTCGACACCATCTTCAGCCCGGAAGTGAAGCGGGCCCACGACACCGGTGCCATTCACGTACACGACCTCGGCTATCCGACACGGGTCTACTGCTCGTCCCACTCCATCGAATACGTCAAGAAATACGGCCTCAATGGACTGATCAACCTCAACACCTCGTCCAACCCCGCACGCTCGGCCTCCGTACTGACCGGCCACCTCAACACCTTCCTCGCCTCCATGCAGGCCAACTATGCCGGTGCCCTAGGCATCGCCTACATTAACATTTTCTATGCCCCGTTCCTTGTCGGTATGGACGAAAAACAGCTCAAGCAGGTTGCGCAGGAACTGATTTTCAACGGCTCTCAGAATGCCTTCTCCCGCGGCGGACAAACCCTGTTCCTCGATTTCAACATCCATTCCGGAGTTCCGTCCTACCTGAAAACCGTCCCGGCCATCGGCCCCGGCGGTCACTACCAGCTCCGCCTCAAAGACGGCTCCATTGCCGAACTCACCGAAGAGCTGCGCGATGAAACCGACGCCGGCGGCAACCGGCTGATGGATCTGTATTATGACGATCCGGAACTGGGAAAACGCCTGGTGCTGCGCGAAATATCCGATGAAAAAGAAGGCACCGTCTATGACCCCGACGTCGCAGCCATGCTCGCCGAAAACGGCGAAGCCATCGTAACCTACGGCGACTACACCCGGGAAGCACAGGAATTCTGCCGCGCCCTGCTGCAGGTTTTCGGCGAAGGCGACGCCCACGGCCGGATCTTTGAATTCCCCAAATGCGATTTCCACGTATCCAGCGAAACCTTCGAAGATCCCGCACAGTTCGAGATTTTCAAGGAAGCCTGTGAACTCGCCTCGAAAAACGGCTCCACCTATTTCATTTTCGATCGCGATGAAGTCACCCTGTCCGCCTGCTGCCGGCTGCGCACCACCATCGACGACAACCGCATGCTCAAGCATCCCGAAAGTATGCGCTTCTGCGGCTTCCAGAACGTGACCATCAATATTCCGCAGGCCTCCTACCGCGCGGCCCGCTCCGGCGGTGATATTGTGCAGAATTTCTACACCGAGCTCGACCGCACCATGGAACTTGCCGTTGAAGCCCATCTGCAGAAAAAACGCAAAGCCGCCGAAATGCTTTCGGGTCCCGGCCATCCGCTCTGGCAGATTGGAAAAACCGCCAACGACGGAAAACCCTATGTGGACCTCGAAAACTGCACCTACATCCTCGGCCTGATCGGTGTAAACGACGCCGTCCGATTCCTGATCGGCCAGGAACTCCATGAAAGCCGCGAAGCCCAGCGCTTCGGGCTCAAAATCGTAGCGCATATGTACCACAAAGCGAAAAAACTCGCGGCGAAACACAACCTTAAATTCACGCTGGAGGAATCCCCCGCCGAATCCGCCGCACGCCGTCTGGCCAAATCCGACCTGGTTTATTTCTCCGAGGAAGCAAAAGAGATCGTCAAAGGCCCGGAGGACGCGGAATACTACACCAACTCCATCCATCTCGCTGCGGAAGCCGATGTCTCGCTGGTCGACCGCATCACCGAACAGGCCAAATACCACAGCATGATCGAATCCGGTGCCATTACCCACTGCTTCATCGGCGAGGAACGGCCGGACGCCGAATCCATCGCCCACCTCATGAGCGAAGTATTCCACCGCACCCAGTCCGCACAGGTCTGCATCTCGCCGGAATTCACCTTCTGCGATAACTGCCAGCACCAGACCCGCGGACTGCTCGAACAGTGCCCGGAATGCGGTTCCACCGACGTCGTCGGCGAAACCCGCGTGGTCGGATACTTCAGCAAAGTGCAGAACTGGAACAAATCCAAACGCTACGGCGAGCTGCTCGCCCGCCACGCCGGCAAATACAACATCATTGAGGCTGATGCCGAAAATAAGACACTTGTAACACCAGAACAGGGGAAATAAGTCATGGCTGCAAACTATCAGATCCGTGTATTCGGAAAAGAGGGCTGCGATAAATGCCACACGCTCAACCAGCGCCTCGATAAACTGCTCAGCAAAAAAGATTATGCCGACTTCGAAAAGTGCTACTTCGACGTCGAGACCATCGACGGCCTCGTTGCCTTTTCCGAAGCCGAATGCATCAATCCCTCCCGCATCCCGGCAATGCTCATTACCCGCTGGAACGAAGAAGAAAACGATTATGTTCCGGTCGAAACCGCCAATCCCGGCGCAGTCGACCCCGTCTGCAGAAAAGCCCGGCTCTACCAGTATGTCGGCCTGCAGACCGATTACTCAGAGCAGGGGAAAGGCATTCTTTCGCCCAAAATGATCCAGGCGGTTTTAGCCGAGGTACAACCCTGAACCGTTCTTTCACCCGGCCCGCCGGACGTATCGACTACCTTCCCTCAGATCGTCCGGCGGGCCTTTTCAGCAATGTAAAATGCCTTCAAATCACAGGTTTTAACACATGCACCCATCATCGATATATGCCTATCTCGAGAAGCCGTCCATGGTCGACTTCCCCGGAAAATTCGCCGCCGTCTTTTTCACCAGCGGATGCAACTTTATGTGCGGCTTCTGCCACAACGCCTCGCTCATGGGCCGGAAACGTCCCGGCATCAACTGGGAAGCCATGGAACTCGCCTGCAGAAAATTCAAAACACACTGGGTCAACGGCGCTGTGATCACCGGCGGCGAACCCACCCTTGCAGACGATCTGCCCGAACTGATCGAACTCATGAAAAGACACGGCTTTTCCGTAAAACTCGACACCAACGGCTCCAACCCCGGAAAACTGCGTGAAGTGCTTCCCCTGGTCGACTACGTGGCCATGGACGTCAAAACCGGCCTCTCAGACTATGACCGCCTGGTACAATTCCCGAATCTTTCCAACATCAGCGAATCCATCGAACTCATCAAAGCCCAAGCCAAAGACTACGAATTCCGCACCACCGTCATCGAAACCTGGCATACCGATGAACTGATGGACGAAGTGGCGGAAATCATCGACGGATCCAAACGCTTTGCCCTCCAGGCCTTCATCCCGCGCGACAACCTGCCCGACAAAAAATTCACCCTCCTCCCCCGGACCCCGCCTCCCGCCTCAACGAACTCAAGGACCGGATGGCCGGCTGCGCCGACGAAATCCTCCTGCGCGGGGCGTAAGGCCGGGTGAGACCGCCGAACTGACCCAGGCGCGCCCGGCGGTCGCGCCCTGCCGCACGGCGACGGAACCGATGGAAACCTGATTGTGCAGGGCGACAATCTGCACTCCCTCAAAGCCCTGTTGCCGAAATATGCCGGACGCGTTAAATGCATCTATATCGACCCGCCCTACAACACCGGCAACGAAGGCTGGATCTATAACGACAAAGTCAATTCCCCCGAAATCAACCGCTGGCTCGGCCAGACTGTCGGCAAAGAGGCCGAAGACCTCTCCCGCCACGACAAATGGCTCTGCATGATGTATTCCCGCCTCGTCCTCCTCAAACAGTTCCTCTCCGACGACGGCGCCATCTTCGTCTCTATCGACGATAACGAAGTTGCTTCGTTACGGTTTTTGATGGATGAGATTTTTGGGCAACGAAATTTCGTGGAAACTATCATTTGGCAGAAAAACTGGTTCTTCTCGGAAGAGCGTCTTTTAGGGGCTTCGCCTTGTCGATAGATTTGGCAGATCGTAGATCTTCAGATGAAGGTAGCGTTCGTCGCGGTAGCCGTAGGCCTGCCGTGTCAGCCATCCGATCTTGTTGTTGAAGCCTTCCTGGCTGGCGCTGGTGAGGCAGCCGTGGTTCCAGTAGGCCGGCAGGCCGTTCATTCGTTGCCGGATTGTTTTGGCCATGGTTTTCAGGCAGGCAATGCCGGATTCTTCGGCCATGGCGCACCATTTCTCAAATGCCAACTTTGCGATGCTTGCCCCCGGAGCCATCCGATAAATATTGCGCAGGTATTCTTTCATGGCGGAGGCGGTACCGAGTTCTTCAAAGCGTTCGCGCAGTTCACCAAGTTCCTCTTTAGCCTCTGGTGAAAGGGATTCCTCGTTGCGCAGCAACAGGAAACGCTTGCCTTTGAGTTCCTTTTTCTGATCGTCCTCCAGCCGGTTCATGGTGCTGCGGAGAAGGGTGTTAAGCTTGTCGTTCATTAATTTGATGACATGGAAGCGGTCGTAGACAATGTCGGCGTCGGGCAGCACCTCGGCGACCCACGCGCTGTAGGAGTTGGCCATATCGATGGCAACGGCCTTGATCTGCTTCGCCTTGCGTTTGATCCGCTTGCGGAACTTCTTGAGCGCATCGCCGCCTTTGCCCTTTCCGATGAAGAGCACCGAGCCCGAGTCGAGGTCTCGCACAACAGTAATGTAGCCGAGCCGTTTGCCGAGATAGACTTCATCGATACCCAGATAGGCGACCTCATTGAGGCGCACCCTCTTATATTTCTTTTCCAACCAGGCTTTTTCGATGTTCTTGATCGTCTCCCAGTGCAGGCCGGTGAACTGTGAAACCGCCGAAATCGACATTTCCGCCCGGAGAGCCAAGACAAACCGCGCCGCCCATTTGGTGTAACGCACGTACGGATCGGGACAGAACGCGACCGGCTCACGGCTCGATGTACCGCATGTCCGGCACTTGACGCGGCGGATGGCAATGCGCATCAGCGTTTTTTAAACCGATACAAAGACCCCGGATGTCGCGGGTCTTTCCGGTCTCCGCCAGCGAAGTGTCCCAGGACCGGCATTGCGGGCATGGTTGTTGTCTGGCGGAGGAGCGAAGGTAGTAGATCTCGGTGTCGGCGGTGCGTTCAGTCTTTTCATAGTTGAACCCAACGATGCCTTGGGTATGGTACAGCGAGCTGGTTGTCATTCGTTTTCCTTTCTTTTGTGTAGGAGCTTTAGAAGGAAACGACAACCAGCTGTTTATTTCAACTCAAGACGCTCTTCCGTGAAGAGGCAAAAAACTACGCACCCAAAGCTTCCGCGAAGTACTTCTCAGAAGCACACGATTACATTGCCGTTTACAAAAGTACAAACGAATGGAACAGGAACCTTATTCCTCGATCTGAAAAACAGAACAAAAATTATACGAATCGCGACAACGATCCCCGAGGGCCATGGCGCCCAAATAATTTAGCGGCAAGAAACTATTACAGTAAAGGAACATACTCGATCACCTGTCCTTCGGGGAGAGTAATTGAAGGTCCTCCTTCTGGCTCATATTGGCGTGTTTCAGAAGACAAATTCTGGGAACTTGATCGCGACGGAAGAATTTGGTGGGGGAAAGATGGAAACAACGTGCCCGCACCTAAAATTTTTCTGAGCGAAGTCAAAGATGGTGTTGTCCCAATGAGTTTATGGTCATACGAGGAGGTTGGTCATACACAAGAAGCAAAAAAGAATCTGCTGGATATCATGGATTTCGAATCCTCCGAGGATGTTTTCATCACCCCCAAACCGACGCGCTTAATCGAACGCATTCTACAGATTGCTTCCGACAAGGATTCCATCATCCTCGACAGTTTTGCGGGGAGCGGCACGACGGGACACGCGGTGCTGAAACAGAATGCGGCGGACGGCGGAAACCGTAAATTTATTCTGATGTAGATGGAGGAGCAGATTGCGGCTGAAATTACGGCGGAACGGGTGCGGCGCGTGGCGCAGGGCTTTACAGATGCCAAAGGCCGGAAAGTTCCCGGCCTCGGCGGCGGCTTTCAGTTCTGCCGCCTGAGCGATGAGCCGCTGTTCAGCGATCTGACCGAAGAACAGAAAAATGAGCTGCTCAAGGATGCGGATGGCACCCTCCCCTTTTCGCTGGCCAATGCACTGCGGTTGCGGCGGCCGTTTGTGATTGTGGACGAAGCGCATAACAGCCGCACGGAACTGGCCTTTGATACGCTGGCCAAATTTAAACCGGCGGGCATTATGGAACTGACCGCCACACCGGACACACAGAAAACACCCAGCAATGTGCTGCACGCCGTTTCGGCAGTGGAGCTGAAACGCGAACAGATGATCAAACTCCCGATTGAGCTGGAGGTGGAACCCGACGAACAGCGCTGCCTGGCCCTGGCCATTGATCAGCGCGAACAGTTGAATCAGGCGGCGATTCAGGAGCAGCGCAAAGGCCGGTCCTATATCCGCCCGCTGGTACTGATTCAGTCGGAGCCGAAGTCAAGAAACAGAGAAACCCGACATGCGGAATGGGTGAAAAATGAGCTGATGACCAATCAGAATATTCCCGAAGAGGAAATTGTGATTGCCACCGGAAGCGAGCGCGGACTTGAAGCGCTGGAAGAAAAATATGCCGGCGGCATTTTTTCTGAAAAATGTCCGGTAAAATTTGTGATTACCCAGAAGGCGCTGGCTGAGGGCTGGGACTGCGCATTTGCCTATGTGCTGGTCAGTATGGCCGGCATTCGCAGTGCTACGGCGGAGGAACAGCTGCTGGGACGTATTCTTCGGCAGCCCCGGGCGGAACACCGAACCACCGAAGCGCTCAACCGTTCGTATGCGTTTGTGGTTTCGCACGATTTCGGAGAAACCGCCGCCGCCCTGCGCGACAGCCTCGTGAAGACCGCCGGCTTCAACCGGCACGATGCCGCGGAATTTGTCGCCGCCCTTAAACCCGAACAGGCCCGCCTTGACCTTTCCCGGGGACGCATCCGCTTTACGCCGGTGGAGGTTAAAGTTTCTGAAGAACTGAACCTTTCCGCCATCTCCCGGCCGACCCGTCGGAAACTGAACTGGAATAAAAAGAGTAAAACGCTGATGTTTACGGCTCCGCTGAGCGAAGCCTCCTTTTTCCTGCAGACGGCCACCAGAAAATTTTATCCCGATTTTGTCTGTAAACTGAAGGATGGCCGCATTCTCATCGTGGAATACAAAGGAGCTGATCGCTGGAAAAATGCAGAACCCGACCGGCTGGTCGGCCAGCTCTGGGAAGAGCTGAGCGACGGCAGCGGCCTTTTCGTGATGATAACGGAAAAACGCTGGGGGGATATTCGTGCGAAATTCTGAACAATCCGTTTTAGACAGACATCAGGGATAATCCTGGCGGGTCGGACGGACGACGATGTCGCTGATGTTGATATGCGGCGGCAGTGAAATGATATGATGAATCGCATCGGCGATATCACCGCAGTTCGGCAAAGGCCCGAATTTTTCGTGAAAACTGTCGACCAGTTCGTCGCTGTAGTTTGCGACCGCCTGAAATCCGCTGATCACAATACCGGGCTGCACCAGGGAAACGCGGACGCCCTGAGGGCCGACATCGCGGCGCAGGGCCTCGGCCAGCGCATGAACCGCAAATTTTGTTGCCCCGTAGACTGCACTGAAGGGCGAAATATGGCGGCCGACCACTGAACCGATAATGACAATATCGGCGGCTGATTCCGGAAACGCGGCTTTCTGATTCTCAACCATACGTTGCGCCGCTTTCTGAATCAGATAGGTCGTGCCGGTGATATTAATATCGATCAGATTCTTCAACTGCGTGAGATCAGCCTCTCTGACGGCACCGCTCAGCCCGCGGCCTGCGTTGGCCACCACGATATCCGCTTCGCGGCCGAAGGTGTCGAAGGCGGCGGCAAACAACCTGTCGATGACATCAGGTTTCGATGCATCGCCGTTCACCCCGTGGAATCCGGCACCGAATTCCTGTTCCAGCGTTTCCAGTTTTTCAGCGGTTCGTCCACAGCCCACCACCTGCATGTCGTCTGCAATAAATTTGCGCACAGTTGCTTCGCCGATGCCGGATGTGACTCCGGTTACAATCGCTATACGTTTTCTGTTTTCCGTCATGTCCGTCTCCTTATGTTTATTCATACAATCGGATCTGCGCAGTAGTCGCGCCGCTGGCAGGCATCGCACATCGCCCCCATCCAGATTCCGTCGAACTGATTCATGATACCTTCAAGTAACTGCGGTTCTTCGGTAACAATGCCGGATTCAAAGTTCCGGCGTTCGGAACTTTTTGCGCCCATGCCGGCCCCGGTGAGATTGGCGGAACCAAGGTAGGCCGTGCGACCATCAACGACAATGGTTTTGAGATGTACACGCGGGCAGATGTTGCGCTCCAGTCCCTGAATGAGATTCGGATAGTTGTCGAAATCGCGCCGGAAATTTTCTCCCGGTTCTTTGGCATGCAGCAGACGTATGCTAACTCCATGGTTTACCAGATCGGAAAGAAGACCGAGAAACGGTCGAAAGTTTCCGCCGTCGGAAACATGCATATCTTTGATGTCGGCGGTAGCGATCCAGATGTATCTTTCCGCCCCGGGAATGAGCCCCTGAATGACTTCTTCATAAATTTCCCGATCGTGGAGTAAACGTGTCATACAGGAAACCGCCGTGGTGGACGTCAGTCCATCAGGTGTTTAAGTTTGAAACCGATCAGACAGACATCGTCGGAATATTTTCCGGTACCGGCAAAAGCATGGACATCCCCTCGAGCCCGTCGAAAACGTCTTCGAGCGGTTCACCCGCCCAGCTGTGCGCAGAATCGAGCAGGCGCTTGAGACCATATTCATCGTCCATACGGTTTTTCACCGTATAGAGTCCATCCGTAAAAGCAATCACGGTATCACCGGGTTCAATGCGGCGTTCAACGACGGCATATTCAACATCCGGTTCAAGCGCCAGCGGTTTTCCGATAATTCCGGTTTCTTCGGAGAACCAGGACGCAGAATACTCCTGCTGAAAATGAATGGGCATCGGATGCCCGGCATTGGCCAGTCGGACGATTCCGCTTTTGAGGTCGACGGCCATATAGCAGGCGGTGGCCCCCAGAGAAAACTCCTCAACAGTGAGCAGCGGACGGAGCAGATGGTTCATTCGCCGGAGAAATTTTCCGGGGTCATCGGCACAGGTGCTGAGCTCCTGAATCAGGCCTCGGATGAGCGCGGTTCCGAGTGCTGCGCGAATGCCGGATCCATTGATGTCGCAGATAAAGATTCCGGCCTGTGTATCGGAAATCCGGAAAAAAGCGCAGTAGTCACCGGTAATCTGCCGGTTGAGAATAAAGCGGTGCAGGAACTCGATACAGTTTCCGCCGGGGGTGGTGAAAATGGGATAGCCACCGGTGAAAAAACTTTTCTGAAGCTGACCGGCCATGCGGACATCCTCCTCCAGTTCACCGGTCATGTTTTTCAGATCTTCGGCATACTGGCGGACCCTCAGTTCGGCCTCTTTTCGCTGCGTGATATCGCGCGAAACACCGAAGGTGCCGATTATATTCCCCTTGTCATCGCGCAATGGCATTTTGGTGGAGGATGCCCAGGTCACACGGCCGTCGGGCCAGATTTCACGCTCTTCTAAAGAGCGCAGCGGCTCTCCGGTACGGATAATGCGCTGTTCGTCCTCAAAAGCCTGGCGGGCATGCTCTTCCGACCACAGGTCGAAATCGGTTTTGCCGATCACTTCATCGGCCGAATTAAACCCGTGTTTGTGCGCACAGGCTTCATTGATCTTTATGAATCGGGACTGCAGATCCTTGAAATAGATCACGTCCGTATTGTTCACCATCAGGTTTTCAAGCAGATACCCGTATTCTTCTTCTTTTAGCGGCATGGGGAAACCTATAGGGCCCGTCGGCAAAAGCCGGCAAGGCAGATATCATCATCAAAGCGGCCGTCGGCAGCAAAGCGGCGGATCTCTTCGAGCAGTCCGGCAAACAGATCGGGAAGATTTTTTCCGGACAGTTTGGAAGCAGCGGCCAGCAGGCGCTCTTCGCCCAGCTCTTCGCCATCGGCCCCGACAACTTCATAAAGACCATCGGTGTACATTACGACCACATCCTGTTCGGCCACCTGTCGTTCCAGCGTCTGGAACACCATGCCTTCGGCAATGGCCAGGGCCGGACCCCGCTGACCGGGATCCTCCATCAGCCATACGGCCCGGTTATCTGCAGCCTGGAAATGGAGAGGGACCGGATGGCCGGCATTGGCAAACTGCAACCTGCCCGTCTCCATATCCAGCACCATATAGCAGGCGGTGGCATAAAGGAAAATATCCTCCTGCCGAAGAATCGGCAGCAGCAGACTGTTCATCCGGCCAAGGAAGCGACCGGGATCCTGTTCAACCGGTGCAGTCTCCTCGACCAGCGCACAGATCAGCGCCGTCACCAGTGCTGCCCGGACGCCGTGTCCCATCACATCGCACAGAAAAATACCGACTGTTGATTCGGTCAGTTGCTGAATCGTACAGAAATCGCCGCTGACGCCGCCGCTGGCGTTGTAGTGATGCAGAAACTCAAATTTACGGCGTCCGGGTTCCGCACCGGGCGGATAAACCGGATAAGAGCGCGGAAAGAAGGTTTTCTGCAGCTCGGCCGCCATGCGGACATCCTCCTCCATCTCCTCCTTAATGCGGCGAATCTGTTCGGCATAGTATGCCGCCCGGAGTTCGGCCTCTTTGTGCTCGGTAATATCCCGCGAAACACCGAACGTGCCGATAATTTCACCTTCCGCGTTTTTCAACGGCATCTTCGTGGTGGAAACCCAGGTGATGCGTCCGTCTTCCCATGTCTCTTTCTCCTCGATGCCGATGATCGGTTCGCCGGTGGCAATGATGCGCTGCTCGTCGTCGTAAGCCTGCTGCGCATGCGCCGAGGCGAAGAGGTCGAAATCTGTTTTTCCGATGACCGCCTCGCGGGAGAGCCCGGTCCAGTCGCAGAAGGACTTGTTCACCATGATGAAACGGGAATCGCGATCTTTAAAATAGATATTGTCCGTCATGTTTTCCATGAGGTTCTGCAACAAGAATCCTGTATCCTGCAACTGTCCGGACATATCAATCAATCTCCCCGATTGCACCTATTGTTAACAAAGCATTCCGCAGCTTCAACGTAAAAGGCGATTAATCAACTCCCCATGCAGCGTAAATCTGCTAGGCTTCAAATCATGGAAGAACGAATTATCCAACTTGAATCACTGGTCGCGATGCAGGACAAAACCATTGAAAGCCTGAACGAAGAAATCTACCGGCAGCAGCAGGATATCCTCCATCTGCGCAAACGGTTGGAGCGGCTGGAGGAAAAGATCCTGCAACTGCAGCATCCGGATGAAATCGCAGAGAATGAACGCCCTCCTCATTATTAAAATATGAAATAGGGCTAGCCTCGCCGAATCAATCTGCTAAAAACCTGCGCTTGCAACCATATCGAGGTGCTATGTTAAAAAAACAGACAAAAATTATCTGCACAATTGCCGGAAACCGCTGCGAAGAGGAGTTTATTCGCAAACTGTATAAAGCGGGCATGAACGTTGCCCGTCTCAACACCGCCCATATTTCAACGGTTGAAGCCGACCTGATGGTACAACGTATCCGTTCTGTTGCTGACGATATCGGAATTCTGATTGATACCAAAGGCCCTGAAGTCCGCACCTCGGGAATGGGCAGCGAAATTCTTGAACTGAATACCGGCGACCTCGTTGAAATCGGGGATAAAAAGCAGCCGGAAAACGGATTCACCGTAAACTACGAGGATTTCGTGAATGACGTTCCGGTCGGCAGCGATATTCTCATTGATGACGGTGAGATCCGGCTGACCGTACTCGAGAAAAAAACCGATCTGCTGGTCTGCCGTGCCGAAAACAACGGCACCATTAAAAATAATAAGAGCGTTAATATTCCGAACGTCGAGCTGGGCCTTCCGGCACTGACTGAAAAAGATGCTGAATTCATCGACTGGGCCACCCGGTCGGACATCGAATTTATCGCACACTCCTTTGTGCGGAACCGCGACGATGTAATGGCCATCCAAAGCATCCTCGACATGCGGAAAAGCCCCATCAAAATTATCGCGAAAATTGAAAACCGCGAAGGGGTTGAAAACCTCGACTCTATTCTCGATGTAGCCCACGCGGTTATGGTGGCCCGCGGCGATCTCGGGATCGAAATTCCGCCGGAAGAGGTTCCGATTATCCAGAAACAGATGATCAAAACCTGCATCAGCCGCATCAAACCGGTGATCACCGCCACCCAGATGCTGCATACAATGATCGATAATCCGCGCGCCACCCGCGCCGAGGTTTCCGATGTAGCCAACGCCATTTACGACGGTACCGACGCCGTCATGCTCTCCGGAGAAACCGCCTACGGAAAATATCCGGTCGAAGCGGTCACCACCATGGCCGAAATCGCCCGGCGGGTGGAGGATCAGAAAGACGATCTCGTTCGGAAAAAGCTTCATATTGTTCAGCAATCGGATGAAATGCGTCCCCGTAATCATATTGCCCGCTCAGCTGTATCCATTTCCGCCAACCTTCCCGCCAAAGCCATCATCACCAGCACCAAATCCGGCGACACCGCCATGGTTTGCGGCTCCTACCGCGGCAAGACCCCGATTTATGCATTGTCGGCCAGTGCCCGTACCGTGCGCGAACTTTCATTGTGTTACGGTATTTATGCGCGCCAGATCGATATTCCGGCAAGCACCAGCGAACTCGTCCGGTCCGGCGTAAAAATGCTGCTGGATGAAGGTTTATTTGAAAAAGATGATCTGATTATGTTCATCGGAGGCGGTCAGATTTATTCCTCCCATACAAACTTTCTGCAGGTTGAAACCCCGGCCACACTGCTCTCATTGAATAACCGGCCGCTGGAATGATCAAACGGTTCATCGCCTTCTACGGGCCGCATAAACCGCTGTTTGTGCTCGACCTGGCGATGGCGTTTGTTCGTGCGCTGTGCGCCATCCTGATTCCGCTGGTTACCAAACAGCTGTTTGTGCCTGAAGGCGCAACCGGCGCAGAAATCGTGCGAACCGCCGCACTCCTGCTTGCGCTCGTGGCCGTACTGGCCTTTTCGGCCTTCAACAATATTAAATGGGGGCATGTGCTCGGTACGCGTATCGAAACCGATATGCGCAGCGTTCTCTTCCGACATCTCCAGAAGCTTTCCTTCAGCTATTTTGACAAAACCAAAACCGGGCATATCATGTCCCGGCTGAGCAATGATCTCTTTACCATCTCTGAAGTTGCGCACCACGTTCCTGAAGATGTTTTTCTTGCCGCAATCACCATTTCCGGAGCTTTCATCTGCATGTTCTGGATGAATCCGATTCTCGCCGCTGTGGCCCTCATTCCGGTGCCGCTGATGCTCATCTGCGGCATTCTCTTCCAAAAACGTTTCCGTAGAAATGTGCGCTCTATGCGCCGCCGCGTCGCCGACATCAACGCCAACATCGAAAATTCAATCCAGGGCATCCGCGAGGTAAAATCCTTTGCCGGCGAACATCATGCTGTTGCCCGGTTTGATGAAGTGAATCACGATTTCCGCGAATCCAAGGAAACGATGTACCATACCATGGCGGCTTTTCACTCCTCAATGATGGGACTGATCCACTTCCACGAAATTCTCATCACCATCGCCGGGGCTGTTCTCGTATTCAAAGACATGGCCTCCATCGGCGATGTACTCGTCTTTCTTATGTTCGCCCGCTTCATGAACAAACCGATCGACCGCATGGTCAACTTTGTCGAACAGTTCGGCCAGGGGGCCGCCTCATTTGAACGCTTCATCGAAATCATGGACATCGAACCCGATATTCAGGACCGCCCGAATCCCGTTAAGCCTGAAACAGTAACCGGCTGTATCCGGATCAAGGATCTCAGCTTTTCCTACGAAGGGAATGCTGCCCTGGTTTTGAAAAACATCTCTATGACCATTCCCGCCGGACAAACCGTTGCCCTGGTTGGCGAATCAGGAGCCGGGAAATCCACCATCGCCGCACTGATTCCCCGTTTTTACGAAGCCGGAGAAGGATCGATTTCCATCGACGGTGTTAATGTACTCGACCATCGTCAGCAGTTTCTCCGCGAACAGATCGGAATCGTGCAGCAATCCCCGTTCCTGTTTGACACCTCCATTCGCGACAACATCCTCTTCGGCAACCGGGAGGCCTCTGAAGAGGAACTGATCAATGCCGCGCGTCAGGCCAATATTCTCGACTTTATTCAGTCACTGCCCGACGGCTTCGATTCTCAGGTCGGAGAGCACGGAGTCAAACTTTCCGGCGGTCAGAAACAGCGGATTTCCATTGCCCGTGTTTTTCTGAAAAATCCGCCGATCCTGATTTTTGACGAAGCCACCTCGGCCCTCGACACGGAATCGGAGCAGTTGATTCAGAATGCCATGGAACGGCTTTGTAAAAACCGCACCACCATCATTATTGCCCATCGCCTCTCCACCGTGAAACACGCCGACACCATTTTTGTACTGCGCGATGGCGAAGTGGTCGAAAACGGAACCCATGCCGAACTGATCGCACGTAACGGCTACTACCACACCCTCTACACCAAAAGCCTTTTCTGAATCCGGAAATATGCAGCACTGTATTTCAACCGTCCTCGGAAACCGGTGAAAAAGTTCTCTCAAAACCAAGGACCATACGGCGTTCATTCTGATCCCGGCAATACTGCTTAATGATCCGGCCACTGTAAAACGGGCTTAATCGGATCCGGTAATGGACGGGGAAGAATAATACTTCCAAGCCCGTCGCCGCCGCCCACTTGACAGCCACGGCCCTGCACAAATTCCCGGACCGTGGCCGCGGCGGTCATGGCATCAAACAGATCCCCCGTTCCGCGCTTCCGGACCTTGGAAAAATTAATCGTCATTTCAGCCGACGCATCATCATGCAGCAGGGTGTATGAAGCCGATGGAAAAGCCTCATAGGTTGTCCCCAGCTTTTCCAGAATCCGGAAGAGTTCGAATCCCAGTTGCATCCAGGCCGGAGCATCCTTCCGTTTCGGTGTCCACTGCGGATTGGCGAGGTTATGTGCTTTAATCACCACCTCACAGTGCCGCCCCAGCCCCTTATCGGATGCCGTCTTTTTCCGCCACTGCTGTTTCGCACCGTTCCAATACCACTTCCGGAGTCCGGCAAGCGGAACACGCGATGCATCAATACCCATGTGAAGATCTGCGATCCCGCTCAGACCTTCCAGAATCTGAAAAATTTCGTACGGTGTTTTAAACCAGCCGGAATCGACCATTGTGCCCGACGCATCAGCCGCAACAAAAACACAGGGCCGACTCACCTGAACATCTATGCCTATAAACAGATTTTGCATTCCGACGGGAATGTTAGCAGAGCGGTCATTCAGAAACAACGTAAAGCCCGGCCACCTTGTCAATCTCCGGAAGAACCGTTCGGGAGAGCACTTTTTTAGCTTTATTAACGACCATAATATCCGGCCAGGCGGAATTCGTGTGATAAAATGTAAAAGCAATCCTTCCGTCTTCCAAAGGCCGGATTTCGCAGACATGACCACCTTCCCCCTCGGGAAGATTTCCGTCTTCAACCGGATTGAACGTCCAGATCAGTTGGCCCTCCGGATTAAATTCATCCAGCCGGCGAAAGGAACCGATCAGTGTGTTCCCGTTCGACAGACGTACCGCACCTACCGGCTGTCTCAAGCTGGTAAATTCATTCATCACTTCTCCGTCGCGGGAAACTTCCTGAACTTTACCGTCGCGGGTTAAGGGGGCCAGATAGCTCCCATAGGCGGTTTTTCTGCAGAAACGGAACTGCCCGTGATGAGCATGGTTATCAGGAGCCAGCGGAATCCGCTCCAGCGTTCGGCCAAACGAATCAATCTCCAGCAGAACGCCCGGCCCCTCATTACCCACCAGATAACGTCCTTCCCCCAGAATCCGGGCCACAGGATTCTGCATTCCTTCCGGAACAGTGTAGCGCCAAAGCAACTTTCCTTTCCCGGAAATCATCCGGGCACCGGAAATTTCACTGCAGAAAATACTGCCGCCCTTATCGGCATCCAGCGCCTGGGGATGCCGGATATCGGTATAATTCCAGACCACATTCCCGGCCGGATCCACCTTATAAATACCGTCCGGTTTATGGCTGCTGATCACGAATAACGGTCCAGCAGAACAACCGATCGAACAGCACAGCAGAACAACAGCATATCGTATCATCGTGCCGGCCCATCCTCATTACAGCCGCCGGGGCCTTCCGGAAGATTGACCGCGCTGCAGCCCGGCAGCGGATTCATAAAAGCCTCTCTGCCCAGCATATCGATGCGCGGATCTTTATAGAGCAGTTCTTTTCCGCGCTCGATCGCTTTAAGCATTGTAACATAATCCGGATCGGTCTTATCGGCAAAAACCGGAGAGCCATCCGGGCGGGCACACAGCTCCGCCCCTCCGGCAACGGCAGCAAGCGGCGCCTGCAGCAGCAGACTATGCGATGGATTCGTCATATTGATACGGAATTCCGGACCGATCTTCGCCGCTAACGACCACTTCCGGCCCAGACCATGGGAAGAGAGCGACTTATCGCCCCAGATATCACTGTATACCTTCATTCGGACCGGAATCAGCCACGACATATTCAGCGCATCACGTTCGTGACAATCCGCACAGCGTTTTTCAAAGACGGCCGGAAGAATCTCTTTCGCCCACGGATCAGCTCCCGGTTTATTTTCAAACCAGGTATCACGCATACCAAGACCCCGCGGTTTCATGTCCACCAGTGCCGCATCGTAGGTGGCATAATACGGTACATTCGCATCAATCCAGCAGTAGACACGAAACCGCTCATCCCAGCTGATTTCGGACCCGCAATGCGACACATCCATAAATTCGTCAATCCGGCTGACTATTGCACCGACCGTATTCGGTGTGCCTTCATCGTGGTCCAGAGAGAAAACAGAAAGATGATCCACAATATCGCGGTCAATCAGCTGATCGTATGACTGGTTGAAAAAGCGCGTCTTATCATCCGTCAAATTCACTCCGCCTTTCGCCAGCGGACCGCTGTGACATTCAACACAGTGCTTATCCCACACCGGCTGTACAACTGAAACATAATCGATCAGACCCTGCGTTCCCCAGCCCTGCTTTTTCGGCTCCACCGGACCGCGACGCAGAGCCAGAGGCGTTTTTCCGGACATTGGCGGCGCGGAACCGTAGCCGTATTCGCGTTGCTCATGACAGCCGATACAGCTGAGATTCTCACCGGGCATCACGTGCAGATCGGCCCCCATACGCATAAGAGTCTTCCCCTCTTCATTCAGCACATTCAGCGAAATACTGCGCAGTGCCGGAACGCTGAAAAAAGCCGACCCATCTTCCTCAATCGGCACCAGCCCGTTCAGGCGCCGGACATGAACGGTTCCTCGTCCGATCAGAGGCGAATGTCCCCAGGCCTCACCACCGCGAAGAATGCGGCTTTTCTGTACCTGTTCCATAACAGCAATATATTTTGCCTCACCGCGTTTCACATGTTTTGAAATGCCCTTGTAAACATCCTGCACCATCATGGTGGCGGTCATATCCGCCCCGGCATCGGTCCGGTTCATGATTTCCGGATCCTGAAATGTCCAATCGAATGGCGGAATCTTATCGGCAATCACCGGCGGCACTTCGCGTGGCCGCACCGGTATGGCGTTCCAGACGGACAGGCCGTCCGGTGCTTCATAGATAACACGCTCATTGCCGTAGGCATCCAGATAAAGCAGTTTGAGTGGTGTCATCGTATATTCCGGCCTTTTCCACTCCGGAATCTTTTCGGGATTATCCCATTCCGGGCGATGCTTTCTGCCGCCGTAGGAAACCAGAAACTGCTTTTCATTCAGCGGCCACGGTGTGCGGTATCCATCCGGATATTTAAGGTCCCCGTAAATCGGCACCTCGCGCGTGACCCACCGATAACCGGTGCCGCGCGGGGTTTCCGGACCCCGGCCATTCCAGATCAGACCGATCATGCCGGCATGGTGATTGTGGTGCGGCCCGAATACCGCCAGAATCTCCGGGCGGTCGGGAATCGTATGCGCCCACCAGAATCCACCGGGATCCTCAATCGTATTGCCGAAAACCAGCTGGAAATTGGTACCGTCCGGATTCACAGTCCACAGAGCGTGACGTGCAAATACATTTTTCTCCACTCCGTAATCCCAGCGCGTAAACAGAATACGCCCGTCATTGGTGACCCGAGGAGAATGATCGGAATCGATATTGGCCGAAATCAGCCGCAGATCTGAACCGTCGCGTTCCATCGTAAAGAGCAGACCGGCATACTGGCTCTGGCATTCCACAAAGGTACTGCGGCGCGTTGAGATAAAAACCAGGCGGCCGTTCGGCAGCTCAACCGGACTGATATCCGCCGTATCCCCATCCGTAATCTGTTTGAATCCGGTACCGTCCACCCCGATTTCATAAATATTCCAGGCATAGTCCCGATTTACACGTTTGCCGGAAAAGAAAATCGTCTTTCCGTCAAACGATAGACTCATATCATAGATCCGCATATCCGGCTCGGAAAAAATAATCTCCGGTTCACCATCCGGTTCCGCAGGATCCAGCCGACAGATCGCCGAGGGCAATGATCCGCGTGTACGGTATGGCGCAATTGCATTCTGATTATGCAGCGGCTTTGTGATAAAAATGAGCGGCGGCAGACGACGGATTTCCGCATCGAGAAAGTCCTCCAGCTTCTTCCGCATGGCCGAAGCATCTTTGGACCGCTTCAACTCTTTTTCCAACGTCCGGAGCTTCCGATCGTATGCCGCTGCCCCGGGCGTTGCGGGAAATGACGCCAACGATTTTTCAATGTCATACGATGCCGGTGAACACATTGGAATGGGTTCCGCCCGGAATTTAAAACGTTTTACATACTGCTCATCCGACAACCGGTCCACAGCATGAATATCCACATACCAGGGATCCTGAACCGCATGCATACCTTCAACAGCAAATGCAAAACCATGCTCCGCCCAACGGCTCACATTTTTTATAAGCAGACGATTCGTACCCTTTTTCAGCGGAATATTCCGCTTTATCGGTCCCTGATACCGGCTCCAGCCGGTCAGCTTATTCTGCCGGAAGACTTCCTTCCCATTGATCCAGATCTTGAAAAAATCCTGCATGCGGAAATACATCGGAACGGTCTGCTCCTTTTCCGATTCGATCGTGCGGTAAAGATAGACCGCTTCCATGCGCGATGGCGCCGGACCGCGCGGCAGCACATTATAGAAGCCGTCCGAATAATCCGTCCGGACCGTCCACCTGCGATCCAGATCCAGATAACCCGGAAACGGATGCATCCGATAGGTTTTCGTTACGTCCACTATCCCGGCCAGAGCATCTTTTTCGACTTCAAATGCAAAGGCCAGCGTACGATCCAGATTCCCAAACTCCTCATCCTTAAACGGACCGATCACATGCCAGTCGCCCAGCTGAAGGTCTGCGGCCAATAAGGAACCGGCTGTAAGCGCCATTAAACCTGTCAGAATATTTTTCATGAATTCAGTCCTTTTTCTACAGCTTCATCAGTTACCCGGCACTCCGATGTAATCATCTTTTTCAGAACGGAAATCAGCCCGACCGTTCAGGAGGTGCTTCCCCAGAGACTGTCCTGCGGCATCAAAATATTCTGCCACGCCTTCGTTCCACAGGGTTTGTCCACCATCCAGTGCTCCGAAAATTTCAATAGCGGTCAGTCTGGCGGGATGCGGCAGGGTGACTTCAATCCAGGGATTATTCTCTATTTCGGATTTATAAACTGAAGCCAGTCCCGGATGACCGTTATAATTTTTATCGAATGCCCGCTTTGCTTCAAATCCGGCAATCTCAGATGACGCCCGAACCGAACCTTCCGCCGCAAGATTGACTTTCGCCCAGCCGGTCTGCGTTTTTCCCACGGCAATCAGTTCCGCCAAAGCCAGCTGTTTATTCCGTCCCGGCACAGTAACGCGAATGCGCGATACACGCCTTTCCGTAGTTGGAAGTTCCAGGCGGATGTATTCCGTCGGCCGTTCCGGAAACAGTCCTTTACCCTTCACTTTAAAGACATACGCAAATTCACAGGGTTTCTTTTCCGGAAAAACGATTTCCAGTGCGTTTTTTTTCTGTTTCCACAGAATCTTCTCCTCCGAACCGATGAGGGAAACCGATTCCACCTGCAGACCCGGAATTTCCGTCAGACCCAGCGACTCGATTTGAACAGCCCCTTCGTGCCAGCCGCAGACCATGGCATAAAGCGCATCGCCCTTCCGGGTGAAACGGATGTCATCCGCAGTAAGGTTCCGGCCCAGATCATAGTGCTCCGCAGTGCCGTCGTGTATCGGCCCCTCGCCATAGCGATGCCACGGCTTTGTCCCGTAAATCGCCTCGCCGTTGATTTTCAGCCAGTCCCCCATTCTGAAAAGTTCTTTCCGCCACCGCTCCGGCCAGGACCCATCCGCTTCCGGCCCGATACTCAGCAACAGCGTTCCGTTTTTGGAAACAATATCAATCAACTGATAAGTCCAGTATGCACCGCTGATTCGTTCCTGCGGCTCCTTTGATTCATCTCCGAGATTAAACCAGCCCCGGTTGAACGTGCAGTCGGCCATCCACATCGGATAACGGATATGCCCGAATTTACCGTGCTCCACGTCGTAAACCTGACTCTCACGGTTCCCGAAACCGCTTTTAGTGGCCAGTGCCACGGTTTTTCCCTCCTGCACCGACTTGTTGTAATAATAGGCTGTCAGTTTTTTATTGTGCTCATGAAACGCCTTATGCCCGGTGCCGAAATCAAACCACAGAAAATCGATATTATACTTATCAATCAGCTCGACGATGCGGTTATACCACTCATCCACCCACTGCCGGCTCGGACCCTTTTCCGGATCGTGCAAATTATATAAATCCGGCGCCGCAGCAGCATCAAACCGGTCGGGATACATAAATGAACTGAAATACGTCCAGTTCCAGGCCAGATGCGAGGTTACACCGAATTTCATACCCCGCCTGCGCGCTTCTTTCTCCAGCTCCCCCATCACATCAATATGCGGATTCTGATCCACCGAATTCCACCGGGTGTAGCTGGAATCATACATATCAAAACCGCAATGATGCGCCGACATACCGACGATGAAACGAACGCCCACCCGCTCAGCATCCCCAACCCACTGCGCGGCACTGAAGCCCTCGCCGGAGAACCGCTTCACAAAATCCTTATAGCCGAATTCCGAAGGATCGCCATAGGTCTTCACATGATGCTTATAGACATGCCCATCCGGCGCGGCATACATATTCCGCGCATACCAGCCATCAAATCCCGGCACCGATGCCGGATTCCAGCACCAGTACATGCCGAACTTCGCCTCATTCAGCCACTCCGCCTGAGGGTAACGGTCAAGATCCTCCCAGTCTGCCTTATACGGAACTGCCGCTCCGAGTGCAACCGTGACCATTGATACAGACAGAAAAAACAGTTTCATAACAGATTCTCCTATTTCACTGGCGTTAGACGCACCCCCTGGAACATAAATCCGTTCCAACGTCTGGAAGCATCAGGTTTGAGCATAAACGTCTTTTTCCCGGCAGCAGCAAATTCGACCATGCCCGCCGGCATATACTGAGGACGCAGTTTGTTCCCTACATCCTCGATCGACAGTGCCAGAGACTGCTCACCCAGAGTCAGCGTAAATCGTCCGCCTACAGTCGTATTCGCATTCGGGTCAAATACCGCGCCAGTATGTTCCGATAGCGTCTTTCCCCCTTCAGCAGCACGGGAGGCATAAATCAGCTCAACCTTATATTTCCCCGGCTCAATCAGAACAAATTCTCCCGTCAGATACTCTTCAGGATTCCGCCAGTCGTGCATATACAGCCGATTATTGATGCCCTCATAGTTGGGATATGCCTGCTCGCCATGAAGCGTCATCGACCAGATATCAAACTCCACTGAACCGCTCGCAAACTGCCGGGGAGTGCGGTCAACGGCGTACCCTTCCTCCACATCGAGTTCAATCACAGTAACGGCAGTGTCATTGAAAGAATTCTTCCAGGTAAAAGAGAGATCCGCCCCGGCCGCCTTCACATTCACCTCTTTCGGTCCGTCTTTATGCAGCAGCTTCGCCTGTTTCACATGACCGCTGAAGCCATGCAGAACAATGTGTCCCAGTTCCGGATCATGAACATGCAGATAGAGCTTGCCCGGTTTTTTCGAAACTGTGCCCCAGTCAAACTTACGCGGCCAGAACGGGCTGGCCGTCGTTCCGTAAACCGCATCGCCGTTCACCTCCAACCATTCACCGACCTGCAACAGCCGCTCCTGCATAATGACCGGAATGCGCCCGTCACCCGTAGGCCCGACACAGAGCAGAAAGTTTCCGCCACCGCCGACCACACCGCTGAATGTACGGATCAGCTCCTCGCGCGAATCATAATCATAGACCGATTCATTGCGGTTGTAGCCATAGCTTCTGCCGATACCACGGTCCTCCTGCCACGGGTGATGCGGAGAGGTATATTTTCCGGCTCCGTACTCACTTTCAAAAACATCACCGAACTTCCCGCGGCAATGTCCCCAACGGTCGTTGGTTACCACATAGTCCTTCACCGGCGATTCGGTATAGAGCCAATGCGCCAGCCTGTCGCTACCCCACCGGTCATATCTCCCGTTCCATTCACCATCGAGAAAGATATGCCACGGTTTATATTTTTTCACCACCTCTTTAAATTTCGGCTGAAACCACTCCTTTGCATACCGCTCCTTCTCACCGGCTATCCAGAGCGGGTGATACCACTCGTATACCGAAAAATAGATCCCCATTTTCAGATCATACTTTTCACCGGACCGGTTCAGTTCTCCGATAATATCGCGCTTCGGACCGCGCTCCATCGCATTCCAGTCGGTCTCCTTCTTAAACATTCCGTATTTCGTGGGATACATGGCAAACCCGTCGTGATAGTTTGCTGTCGTCACCACATATTTCGCCCCCGAATCCGCAAACAGCCGACACCAGAAATCCGGATCCCACATCTCCGCCGTGAGCTGATCAGCAAAGTCCTCGTACGTCACCTCCGGACCAAACGCCCTATTGTGAAATGCCACAGTCTCCTTATGCCCTCCGCGCCCGGGCGTATCATAGGTTTTAAGATACCACTCGGCATAACTCCCGCGGACAGCAAACCCCGGAACAGAATACGGCCCCCAGACCACAAAAATCCCGAACTTCGCCTCGTTGAACCATGCCGGAATTTCCCGCTTGGCATACGTCTCTTCCATGGAAGGGATATGCTGTTCCGCCGCCAGACCGGTTGTACTGCAGATCAGCACCCCTGCTATTAAATACCCGAATTTCATTTTTCTGCTCCTCTGCCTTAAGCATTGCCCAGCCGTGCGGAAATCCGGCCGGCAGCCGTTCTGACGGCGGCCCCTTTTTCCTTAAATGTCGATATATCCAGCCGGCTCACCGGCCCCGTCACCACCAGCGCAGCCACCGGAAGCCCTTTTTCATCAAAAACCGGTGCAGACAGACAATGAATGCCCTCCAGTTCCTCTCCAAGATCCACGGCATAGCCGTTTTGACGCACCGTTTCCAATGTCTGAAGAAATGCTTTTTCTGAAGTAATCGTCTGGTTTGTAAACTTTTCAAAGGTCAGCCGGGAAATCAGATCATCGCGCTCCTCCCGCTCCATAAACGCCAATATCGCCTTGCCCGGCGCTGACGAATGCAACTGAAAATGCGCCCCTGTTTCCACCACCAGCCGCAACGAATGCGGGCTCGGCACATGATCCAGCACAATACCCTGCGCCCCTTCAATGGCACAAAGAGTTACCGTCTCCTTCAGGTTATTCCGCAACTCCTTCATAAACGGCATAGCCGTTTCAATCAGACTCGTGTGCTTCAGCACATGATACCCCATTGAAAGCAGCTTACGGCTCAGCGTAAACGTTTTTGAATCTTCGTTTCGGTCGATATAACCCAACGAATGAAGAACGCTCGCTGCCCGGAAAACAAAGTTTTTCGACAGCTCCAGTTTCCGGCTGATTTCCGAGGTCCCCAGCCCCTCAGGATATTCCTTCAGCAGTTCCAGAATCGCCAGCCCCCGTTCAAGGTTGGTCATTTTGAATACCGCCAGCTCTTCTCTGTTCGCAACAATCATATTTTCCTCCTGAATAAATAGAACGACGTTCTATTTTTATGATCATGGACATACAAACAAAAAAAAGCGGCCCCCGGAGGGGACCGCTTTATACGCCTCACAAATGACACCTCATCTTTACACGGAAAACTCCGTCATCTGATCAAAATTCAGATATCGATAGATTTCATCAGTCCGACCTTTCAGTTTCGGGCCGACGATATCGACATATTCCTGCGGACTCGGCAGCTCCCCTTTCAATGCAACTACGGCGGCCAGCTCAGCCGAGCCGAGATAAACCTGCGCATCTTTACCCATACGGTTATTGAAGTTCCGGGTGGAGGTCGAGAATACCGTCACTCCGTCCCTTACCCGCGCCTGGTTGCCCATACACAGCGAACAGCCCGGAATTTCCATACGGGCGCCGGCGGCGCTGAATTTGGAATAGTAGCCTTCCTTGATCAGCTGCTTTTCGTCCATCTTGGTCGGCGGGCAGACCCACAACAGCACATTGGCAAAACCTTCACCATCAAGCACCTCACCGGCCGCACGGAAATGCCCGATGTTCGTCATGCAGCTTCCGATAAAAACATCGTCGACCTTCGCGCCCTGGACATCGGACAGTTTTTTTACGTCGTCCGGATCGTTCGGACAGGCCAGCAGCGGCTCTTTGATTTCATTAAGATCAATTTCAATAACGGCGGCATATTCCGCATTCGCGTCAGCCTCCATCAGTTCCCCGTTCGCCAACCAGTCCTTCACATCAGCAATACGTTTTTTCAACGTTTCGGCATCGCCGTAACCGCCCTTGATCATCTCTTCCATCAGTGTGATATTGGAATTCAGATATTCCTCGATCGGTTCGCGGTCCAGCTTGATAGCAGCCGCGGCGGCGGAGCGCTCGGCCGCGGCGTCGGTCAGTTCGAAAGCCTGTTCCACCTTCAGTTTCGGCAGCCCTTCCATTTCGAGGATACGCCCGGCAAAGACATTCTTTTTATTCTTTTTCTCAACGGTCAGCAAACCCTCCTGAATCGCCTGATACGGAATGGCGTTCACAATATCACGCAACGTCACGCCCGGCTGCAGCTCTCCTTTAAACCGAACCAGCACCGATTCAGGCATATCCAGCGGCATAACTCCTAGAGCCGCCGCAAACGCCACCAGACCGGAACCTGCAGGAAAAGAAATGCCCAGCGGGAAACGGGTATGCGAATCGCCGCCGGTTCCGACGGTGTCGGGAATCAGCAGGCGGTTGAGCCAGGAGTGAATAATTCCGTCCCCCGGACGCAGCGCAACACCGCCACGATTCATAATATAATCCGGCAACGTAGCGTGCGTAATGACATCAGTCGGTTTCGGATAGGCCGCGGTGTGACAGAAAGACTGCATTACGAGATCGGCATTGAATTTCAGACAGGCCAGTTCGGTAATTTCGCCGGCCGTCATCGGGCCGGTGGTATCTTGAGAACCAACCGTGGTCATTTTCGGCAGACAGGCCGTTCCCGGCAGAATGCCCTCAACACCGCAGGCTTTACCCACCATTTTCTGCGCAAGGGTATAGCCCTGGCCTTCAGCCGGTTTCGGATTATCCGGAACCACGAAAATGCCGGATTCGTCGATTGAACTCATACCGAGCGCTTCGCGCGCTTTTTCAGTCAGCTGTTTTCCGATAATCAGCGGAACACGGCCGCCGGCGCGGAATTCATCAAGAATGGTGTCGGGTTTGACCGGGAACGTGGTAATTTCATGCCCTTCCGCATCGGTAATCAGTCCTTTGACCGGATAGACCTTAATGACTTTACCCGTTGTCAGTTCCGAAACATCAGTCTGAATAGGGAAAGCCCCGGAATCCTCAGCAGTATTGAAGAAAATCGGAGCAATGGTGCTGCCGATAATCAGACCGCCGCGGCGTTTGTTCGGAATACACGGAATATCGCTGCCGATATGCCAGATCAGCGAATTGCAGGCCGATTTCCGGGAAGATCCGGTACCGACCACATCGCCCACGAAGGTAACCGGCAGACCGGAGGTTTCTTTAAGTTCGGCGATGTCCTGCGGCCCTTCTGGAAAGAGTGACCCTCCCATGCAGTTGGAATGCAAGGGAATATCCGCGCGGGTAAAGGCAAAAGACGCCGGAGAAAAATCATCGGTGTTGATTTCGCCGTCAACTTTGTAGATGACCGTTTCGATCTCCTCCTGAATTTCCGGCAGCGAAGTGAACCATTCTCCATTGGCCCACGATGTAATAATCCCTTTCGCCACCGTGTTGCCGGCGTCGGCCAGAGCCTTAACATCGTCAAAACGGTTTACAGACAGCACCATGTTTTTCAGTGCTGCAGCGGCGGTTTCAGCAAGAGCCCCCTGTTCCTCAACCAGTTTAATGAGCCCGTCTAGGTTATATCCCCCAACCATGGTTCCGAGCAGTTCAACAGCCCGTTCGGGAGAAATCAGCGGAGTGGACTCTTCGCCGTGCGCAACCTTGAAAAGGAATTCAGCCTTCACCTGTGCCGCGGGATCAACGCCGGGATTCACGCGATCAGTAATCAGCGCAACCAGTTCCTCTTCTTTACCGGCCGGCGGATTTTTCAGCAGCTCAATGACCTGCTCGGTCTGTTCTTTACTGAGCGCAAGCGGCGGAATACCCTCTTTTGCACGCTCTTCAACATGGGCATAATACTCGTCAAAAAATAGGCTCATAATAGGATCATCCTTTTCTTGGTTAGGGAACGGGGGCAAAATAAAGGTTCCCTGTTGGCCTGTCAATTGCGTTGACTCCGGCGGTAATGGTGTTTTTCGCAGAAATGGAAAATTTTTGATTCGATCATGAAGAGTGAATACATGACTTTTTTTAGACGAACGGGATTCATCCTGCTGGGCTCGCTGCTGTTTTTACAGCCGGTTTCCGGCGATCAGCTGACGTTCCGGAACGGCCGGACGCTGGACTGCACCATCCTCGCAGTAAACGACGACTATGTGGAGGTCTCACTGGGCACCGGCACCATGAGAATTTCGAGAAAACAGCTGACCGAACTGATCCGTTCGGATGAAAACACGACAAAGCCTCGGCAGGAACCCACCGCTGAAAATATTCTGAGCGCACAGCACGCCCCGCCCGCCCACGCCGAACTGGCGGCGGAATTCCGGGAACTGATCCACCAGCGCAATGCGGCGCTTGATGCTCAGTATATGATGAACCTGTATGAAAGTCAGATTCAGCAGCAGACCCGTACAACCGAACAGCTGGTGGCGGAACTGAAAAAAATACATCGGGAAATCAATACCACGGCCCAGGCCATCAAATCCATCCAGCTGCCCGAACAGGCCCCACGTACGTACCGGGAATATAAAGAACAGGATGAACTGACGAAAAAAAAGTCGGCCCTACGCGACCGGTTTGCCGAACTGAATGCAACCATATCCCGCCTGCAGACCGAACTTTCCGAATCGGAAAAACAGACCGAAACACTGAAACAGAAAATCAATAACGTCATTGCCCCGCTACCCATCTACTTCAATGCCGTCAACCGGTTCGACTCCCGCTATACAGCCTACAAAGCCAAACACCGCTCCGACTCCATGGACCGGGCATCGAAACTGCTGTTTGAAAAGATCGACTACCATATGAAGCGGTTCCGAGATGAAACCTCCGAAGTGGTCGTTGATTCCTGGACGGAAGGCAACACCACCTTTGTCCGTGCCCTGGTCAATGGGAAAACCTCCGGTATTTTCATCTTTGATACCGGCGCAACATCGGTAACGATTTCAGAACCTTTCGCCCGGAAACTCGGCCTCCAGCTCGGCGACCTCCCCGTTCAGCAGGCCGTTGTTGCTGACGGACGGAAAGTGGATGCGTATCCGGTCATGCTTTCCTCGGTCCAGATCGGCGATGCGGAAGTGAAAAATGTCGCCGCCGCAGTACTGGGTAATGGAATGAACACCCGGGCCGACGGTCTGCTGGGCATGAGTTTTCTCCGCCACTTCACCATTGGCATGAACGGACTTTCCGGAAAAATCACACTGACCCGCTTTTCAACGGACTAACAGAAATCCTCGCTGCGCGCACTGCAGTATGCAATGATTCCGGAAATATCGGATGGATCAACGCCGCGCCAGTAGATCTGCCATTTTCCGGCATGATGATGCCCGTTCGACTCTTTGTGATACCACGAGTTGAATGGATTATTGACGTTCGACCGCCAGAACAGTGCACCGTGATTTTCGTGGACCTCGCGCCAGAGTTCCAGCGCCAGCCCCTCGCCCCGCGCCTCTTTTCCAACGGCAAATTTAGAAAGATACAGCCCCGCCGGATGTTCCTCCAGCAGAACGGCTCCCCGGTAATCCTGCTCAATATAGGCATGGGCCACATTATCGAGAAACGCCGTCCCGGCCAGTTTTTTTCCAAATGCGGTTTCAAGCAGATTCAGTAAACGCGCGCGATCAACCCCCTCCAATCCCGGCAAATGATCAATCTGCGACCCTTTACGAATCAGCGTTCCCGCTCCTTTCACCGTGAAAATCTCTTCGAGCAGATTAATCGGGGATGTAATGGAAAGGTGCACCCCCGGATATTCCTGCAGCAGTTTTTTCCCCAGAGCCGGATAATCAAAGGCCAAGGCCTCCAGAATCTGGAAATTTTCCCGGTGCGTATATACATAAGGAACCAGCTCGCCTGCGGTATTTTTCAACCCGCCGGCCGCACGGATAAAATGTACCCGCCGGGCCGTATCCGGCAGCAGCTGCAACAAGGCCTCTTCCAGAGAGACCGTCGGAGCAACCAGCACCGGCACCCGCTCCTTTGCCCGGGCATGCTCGATGAACGAAGCTGTTGTCCCTTTTTCCAGGGTCTGGAAAATGAAAATGGGCTCCTTTTTCAGCGTCTGCTGCATCGCCATCGCATCATCACCCGCCAGCAGAATGGCGGGAACCAGTTCGAGCCGCAGCAGAAAATGAAGATCAAACGCCAGCACTTCAGCTCCCGCTTCAATGCTGCCCGCATCCGGACAAAGCAGCGCAAAACAGGCGGTCGGACCGGACTGGAATTTGTTGAGATAAAACTCATACTCATCCCGCCGGCCAATGCTGTCCAGAAACAGCCGTATGGTTTTATTTAAAGCGATCATTCAGAAAAGCCTATCACTGAATACCCGGAATACACGGAAATTAATTTTTCGCTGCGCCCGGCATTCCAAGGCCCGCTATCAACCCAGCTTCTTTTTGGTTTCCTTGACCAAGCGCTTGAGCTTACCGCCCATAGCCACTTTCTTGACGTGCGACATCCGGTCAACCAGCAGGACGCCGTCAAGATGATCCAGCTCGTGCTGAATCGCCCGGGAAAGCAGCCCTTTGGCGTGAATCCGCTGCGGCAGCCCGTCGAGATCAATGTATTCCGCGTCCACTTCATACCAGCGTTCCACATTGGCAAAAATGTCCGGGAAACTCAGACAGCCCTCCGGCCCCACCTGCACGGTTTCGGAATGGCCGACAATTTTCGGATTAATAAATACGAGCGGCATTTCAATTCCGGGATTCTCCCGCTCGCCATCTTCGCCGACATCGCCGTCCGGCGGAATATCCACCACAAACATACGTTCCGTCCGGCCAACCTGTTCAGCGGCCAGACCAACACCCTGTTCAGCATACATCGTCTCCAGCATCTCTTTCGCCAGCGCACGGATATCGTCATTAACCATCATCACTTCAACGGCCTTCTGACGCAGAATCGGATTTCCATAGGTACAAATCGGTAAGCTCATAGGCGCTAGGTTTTCCGTGAGAAGTCCGCTATTGTCAATCGAATTTAGAAAACACAAATACCTATGTTAAACGAGATCCTTTTTATCGCCTTTAATGCCCGCTATGCCCATACGGCCTTCGGAGCACGCTATCTCCTCGCCAATATGGGCGACCTGCGGCCCCGCTCCGGCCTCCTTGAATTTGATCTTCAGGTGCAGCCCCGCGTTGCCCTGGAAAAGATTCTCAGCCGTCAGCCGAAAATCGTCCTCATCGGCTGCTATATCTGGAATATCGACCTCGTCACCCGGATTGCCGCTCTGCTCAAAGCGGTTCGTCCGGATATCCACCTCATTCTCGGCGGGCCCGAAATCTCCTACGAAACCGAACAGCAGGAGGTTTTTCACTACGCCGATCACGTGATCTGCGGCGAGGGCGAAGTTGAACTCCCGAAACTCTGTCGCGAACTGCTGGAGCGCCAGGCTGCCGGCGACGCGCCCCCCCTGCCCCGTAAAATCATTCATGCGGAACCCGTCGATGTTTCACAGATTGAACTGCCTTACGATCTCTATTCCGATGAAGACATCAAACACCGGGCCATTTACGTGGAAGCCTCGCGCGGCTGTCCGTTTCGTTGTGAATACTGCATGTCGTCGCTCGATCCCTGTGTCCGCTATTTCCCCGAAGAAAAACTGTTTTCAGCCTTTGGAAAACTGCTCGACCGCGGCGCACTGATCTTTAAATTTGTCGACCGATCCTTCAATATCGACATCCGCTTTGCCCTCAAAGTCCTCGATTTTTTCAGAGCCCGTTATCAACCCGGTATGATGCTGCACTTCGAAATCATTCCCTCCCACCTGCCGGACGAACTGATGGATGCGGTAAAAACCTGTCCCCCCGGCATGCTCCAGTTTGAAATCGGCATACAGACCTTTAATGAAGCGGTTGCCCATCGAATTCAGCGCCCGCTCGATATCGAAAAAATAGAAAACAACATGCGCCGCCTGCGCCGGAAAACCGGCGTGCATATTCATGCCGACCTCATTGCCGGGCTGCCCGGCGAAGATCTCGAAAGTTTCGAACACGGGTTCAATCGCCTGCTCGCTCTGAATCCACAGGAAATTCAGCTCGGCATCCTGAAACGACTGCGTGGCGCGCCGATCGACCGACATTCCAAAAACTGGAACATGATATACAATCCCCACGCTCCCTATGACATTCTCAGCACCGCCCAAATCCGCTTCGAAGACATGCAGCGTCTCAGCCGCTTTGCCCGTTACTGGAATCTCATCGTCAACAACGGGCAGTTTATCGAAACGGCGCCCCTCCTCTGGACGGGAGGCAGGCGGGCCGCCTGCGATACAGCCCCGAACGTACCGCAGGCGGCCCGCCTGCTACCGGTGAACGGGAACTCCCCTTTCGCTGCTTTCATGCATTTTTCGGACTGGCTGTACGCCCAAACAAATACCACCGGAAACCTGCATGTCATCCGGTTGGCCAAACTGCTGATGAACTATCTGACCGTAGAAAAGGGTCTTGCTGAAAAAGACGTGGCCAAGGCGCTATGGAACGACTACCGGAGCGGCAACCGCCCCGACGTCCCCGGGTTCCTGAAAAAATTCGGATTTGAAAAACGTGACACAGCCAAAGTAAAACCGTTTATTGCTATGGCGCGACAGCGCCGGCATTTGAAAGAATAATTTATGAAAGAAAAAAACAAAAACTGCGGCGGACAGTTAAACCTGCTGGTCCCCACCGAACACGCGGAACGGGTCTGTGAATGGGTGCGCGATGTTCTTGAAAAAGAACCGATCGAAGTGAGCCACCCTCATGCTGAACGGGCTCAGATCGAAATCTATTTTGACTCCCTGATTCAGGCCGAAATTGCACGCAAAGCCCTGCCGGACGATCTTTTTATTCAGCACACTGAAGCCAAGGAATACAAAGAACAGGACTGGACCACCTTCTGGCAGCACCACTTCAAAACCATGGAACTGGGCCAAAACCTGCGCATTATCCCCGAATGGGAGCCGGTCCCGGAGGACGACAGAGTTAATATTATCATCAACCCCGGGCTCAGTTTCGGTACCGGCGGACATTTCACAACCCGATTCTGCCTGGAGGCCCTGGAGTCAACAAAACGTTCCATGGAAATCAATTCGATGATTGATGCCGGAACCGGCAGCGGCATTCTTTCGATTGCCGCAGTCAAACTGGGCATTACCGACGTCGTCGCCTTCGATTACGATCCCGTCTGCGTCGACCAATGTACCGTCAATGCAGCACGCAACGGCGTGGCAGGAAAAATTCACTTTTTCCAGGCGGATGTTCTGCAGCCCGGCTGGAACAGCAAACCGGCGGATCTGATTTGCGCCAATATCCTGACTTCCGTGCTGCTCGAAGCCGCCCCTATGCTGAAACGCGCCGCGAAAAAACGGCTGCTTCTCAGCGGAATCCGCGAAATCGAGGCCGATGCCGTGGCCGGCACTTTTATAGAGCTCGGCTGCAGGGAAGTGTCGCGCGACGGCGATGGCAAATGGTGCGGACTGGTCATTGATGTCTGAAAAAAAGACGCAAAAGCGGTCGCTGAATCCGATGAACGTCATCGATCTCATTGCTCTCGGGCTCGTCGCGGCAACGGTCTTCGGCTTTCTCGGCCGGCTCCATTGGTTTCTCGATCTTTTTTCACATTTCCGGGTGCAGTATATGCAGCTGTGTCTTCCAATCATTGGAATCTGTCTCTGGAAACGGATGAATAAAAAGGGTGCCGCGATGATTCTGCTCGCTGCCATTAATTATGCGCTGGTTCTGCCCTTATATTTTGGAAAATCCGATGTGCCAACCAAGGAACCGATCCGCGCGATGCTCATGAATATCAATGCACTCAACGGGAATACCGATGAGGTGCTGAGCGCCATTCATGATGCGGCTCCAGACATTCTACTGCTCGAAGAGGTCACGCCCAAATGGGACAACGAACTCCGAACACTGAATGAAGCCTATCCGCACCACATCGAGCAGCCGCGCGATGACTGCTTCGGCATTAAACTGTTCAGCAAATTTCCACTTTCTAGAAGTGAAATTAAATCGATCAGTGACCGCGATGTTCCGACCGTTCTCACTACGATCCACACTCCGCAGGGCGACATTTCCTTTATCGGCACGCACCCGCTTCCACCCATTGGGAAAGCCTATTCAGAATCCCGCAACCTTCAGCTCCAGGCTCTGCCGAACATCGTCAAAAGCCAATCCCACCCGGTACTGCTGATCGGCGACCTGAACACCTCCCCGTGGTCGCCGCATTTCCAAAGATTGGAAAAAGAGAGCAGGCTGAAAAACAGCATGAAAGGATTCGGATTCCAGCCCTCATGGCCTGCCCGAACTCCGTTTATGAAAATTCCAATCGACCACGTGCTGCATTCGGATGAAATCGTCATTCACAATCGCATGCTCGGACCGGACGTTGGCTCCGATCATCTTCCGGTTATTGTGGACTTTTCATTTGCTCAATAAAAACCGCCGCCATCCACTTCGAGTAGATCTTCGGGAATTTCAGTGAGAAAGCGGGAGGGATCCAGGAAGATCATACCACCGTCACGCTGACGACGCACCATCGGCGAGCAGATGTAGAGATCATCCTCGGCGCGGGTAACCGCAACGTAGAAAAGCCGCCGCTCTTCGGCATCGCCGTTTTCCTCCACGGACTTCTTGGACGGAAACATATCCTCATTGACGAAAAGGATAAATACGACTTTCCACTCCAGCCCTTTGGCCTGATGTACCGTACTCAGGCGAATCGCGTCGCGCTGTTCCTCTTCGGCCGGAGCATTTCCGCCCTCGGCATCCATATTGGTAAGCAGCGCAATTTCCTGAAGAAACGCTTCGGTGGAGTCAAACTTCACAGTGAAGTCGATCAGACCGTCGATATCCTCCTGCCGGAATTTATGGTTATCAAAGTTTTCGACCATGTATTCTTTATAGAAGGCTTTCACAAAACGGAAAATGACTTCGCCGGGATCACTCGCCAGACTCTCCTCACGATAGGCGATAAAAATATCCTGTATCTTTTCCCAGTCCGCTTTGGCGGCCGACGGAAGAGCCGCAAGCACTTCGGCACACGTTTCCGCCCGCTGGAGATTCACACGGCCCCCGAGTTTTTTAAAAATTTTCGATGCCGTCTTCGCCCCAACCTTCGGAAAAAGCTGGAGCAGACGGGAAAACGCCAGTTCATTGGCCGGATTGACCAGCAACTGCAGCGTGGAGCAGACATCTTTGATATGTGCCTTCTCAAAGAAACGCACGCCGGAAGTCAGCGAATAGGCCAACCCCGCACGGTTCAGTTCCATTTCCAGTTCCATGGCATGGAAATGCGAACGATAGAGCACACACATATCGGAGAGCGCAATACCCTGCCGCTGCAGTTCGTTGGCTTTTTCAATCACATAACGGGCCTGCACCGATCCATCGCGCACCTTGACCAGTTTCGGCCGCACATCACTTGCGCGCACCGCCTGCAGCTCTTTCTGAAACTGCTCCGGATTCCCGGCAATCACTTCGTTGGCAACATCCAGAATTTCCGGCGTGGAGCGGTAGTTGGTCTGAAGTTTAAAGGTCTGAGTTCCCGGATAGGTCTTTTCAAATTCTAAAAAATTGCGGAAGTCGGCACCGCGCCAGGAATAGATGCTCTGGAAATCATCGCCCACAACCATCAAATTTCCATGCGTCTGTACCAGCAGATGAACCAGCTCGGCCTGAATGGCATTCGTGTCCTGATACTCGTCGACCAGGACATATTTAAACTCTTCCTGATAATGATGCCGAATGTCTTCATGTTCCAGTAACAGCTTATGGGCGTAGATCAGCAGATCATCAAAATCCATCGAATTGGATTCCTTTTTTTTCTGCTGATAAAGATTGTACGCTTTGATGACATCATCAGCCTCGACATCGGAATATTCGAACTCCTCTTCAATCGCGGCATTGAGATCACCCATGCGGCCACTGACCACGCCAAAGAGACTCAGCAAAACTTCCGGTTTCGGAAAATGTTTTTTTTCTACGCCGATATCATCAATACACGTACGCATCAGCTTTTTGGCATCATCCGAATCCAGAATGGTAAAATCGCGCCCGAACCCAATACGATTGGCACCTGCCCGGAGAACCCGGTTAGCAAAAGAGTGAAAAGTTCCGCTGTCATAACTGCCGAATTGATTCCCGACCAGCTGATGGGTGCGTTCCAGCATTTCCCGCGCGGCTTTATTGGTGAATGTCAGCAACAGCACATGATCAGGATGAACCCGTTTCTGTGTGGCGAGGTAGGCCAGGCGATAAATCAGCGTGCGTGTTTTTCCGGTACCGGCGGCGGCAATCACCAGCGTGGGACCGTCCGGCGCTCTGACGGCCGCCAACTGCTCTTCATTCAGTTCTTTTTCAAAATCAATATCGGCGGCAAGCTGCACGAAGTCACGCTTCGTTCGTACCGGCGGTTTCCAATCCGATTCCGCTTCTGCTGTTTTTTCCGGCGGCGTTTCCGGCTGCGAAAAACTGTGCCATGAGCGGCCTTTGCCGGAGGTGATGAATTTGGTGAACCGCGCCGGTGTAACGCCCCGCTTTCCCCCGATCAGACTTCCCAGTTCGAGCACGAGCACGGGAATCTTTTTTTCGGTATAACCGGCAGCCAGCCCGGTACTGCCGGGATCCACAATCACGATCTGTTCATCGTGATAGCTGGTACAGAGAAAAGCGACTTCGCCTTTCCCGAAATCACCAAGTTCCGTAACGGTCCTGCACGAAATGAGCTTCGGTTCCTGCACCTCGCCCGCTGCACCGTCATAGGTCCCGACCTGCCCGGGAAGATAAATAATGCCGTTGGTCATCAGGTGTTTTTTTAACAGGTCGTATACTTCTTTTGAGATTCCGCCCTCATTACGCTGTACTGTATCTGAAATCATGCGCGAGAACTTGCCAGAATGTCGGCATCGCTTAAAGCCTCGTTCTCCGGGAATAGAGGTTAACCCAAAACCACAGAGCTGATTTATGCTCCGAAAAGTTTCCTCTCACAACGAACAGTCCTATTTCGTATCTCTGCAACGTTGTGAGAGAAAATCACCCTTCCCCATCCGTGAACTTTTTCAAGGTAATGGCATCCAGCGTTTCATCGAGCGAAACATCAGCCGTTTTGAGTATTTCATCTGCCACGGAATCTTCAGCCAGTCCGAGTTCGGAGGGCGATGCGCCGTCGTGAACCAGAAGGTCATAAATTTTTTTGGCGGTCACATGCTCCGGGGCGTGAAGCAGAACATATTCCGATCCGTCTTCCGGCCCGACCTGTCCGAGCAGGTCGGCTTTGGCAAGTACCTCGATCACTTCGTTCATGAGGCGGACGGGTATATTGTTGGCCCGGGCAAAATCCGTGATATTCAGCGACCGGTCATCGCTATGAAAAATACGAACGGCCTCTTTCATAATCGAAAAAGCGACCCAGAGTTTGGCCACCATACTCGCCCGGACGGCCGCCAGCTCCTCGGCATAGGTATCGCGGTTCTGCACTGCAAAGGCCAGTTCCGCCCCGAACAGTAGAATAGTCCAGCTCATCTGCAGCCAGAACAGGAAAATCGGAAAATAGGCAAATGTACCGTAAATCTTACTCAGGCGTGTCACCCCGATCCCCAGTCTGAGCATGACGATCTGCAGAATCAGCGCAAGCAGCGAACTGGTGAACCCGCCGATCAGCGCCGCGCGGAAACTCACCCGGGTGTTCGGAATAAACATGAACACCATAATAAACGCCAGCGTCATCATCAGTACGGGAGCCAGTTGCAGCACACTTTTAATCACCGGACCGAGCCAGACATAATGGTCCGAAAACGCCGACAGCTGAATCGAAATAAAATTGGCGGTAATCATCAGTACCGGTGTAATGATCAATACTGAAAGATAGTTCCTGATTTTATCCCCCATTGCGCGCGAAGACTGGACCCCCCAGATCTGGTTGATCGACTCCTCGATTTCACTCAGTAGCTTGAAAATGATATAGATGAAAATCACGCCGCCGAGCATGCCCAGCGCTCCCATGTCCGTTTTTTCAACCAGTTCGATCAGCTGGTTTACAAACTCCTGAATCTGCGGAATTTCGGCCGACTGCTCGATCATCCATTCTTTGGCCGTGGTAAACCCGATGGCGCTGGAAATGGAAAAAATGATTACGAGGAATGGAATCAGCGCCATCAGCGTGGCAAACGTCAGCGCCGAGGCATGCAGCTTGCAGCGGTTCGTTTTGGTGCCGCGGAAAACCAGATGCATAACGCGCAGGGTTTCAATCCCGAAGGCCCGCATCCGCGAATGATGCTCCTGATTAATCCGCCACAGATCGTGCTGAAGGAAGTGCAGAAATTTTTTCCACTTTTCTATAAACGTTACGGCCATCTTCAGCACTCCCGCGGTTGATCAACTCCGGAACTCTACGTGGGTTTCCCGGGGTTGGAAAGTTCCAAGGGTTGTAAATCAGTAGTTGATGGTCAGGCCGGTATAGGGGCCGTTGTTATAGTGCCCGTTTTCGCTGTTACTGAAATACAGCAGGCGGTAACCCACCCGCAGATGAACGTACTTATAACCAACCGATGCGGAAATATCATAATCTCCAATATCGAACACATAGCCGGAATAATCAGCTTCATACCACGCGGGCCGAAACTCAAAACCCAACCAGTCGGTCGGGTAATATTTGATCGGCAGCGTAACAGCAACGGAATGATCATCTGAAAGATCCCCATGCTGCTGGGCCACACCAAGCCCCAAGGCAATCTCTGCGGAGCCCGGAAAAAGGTTGGGCCAGCGAAATCCGTACCGCAACGCGCCGTAATACTGATTGATCGTCTGATCCAGCGGATCGGCATCATCTTCCTGATATGCGGTTGTACGCGCATAAAACGCCAGTGCTTTGTATCCCAGCTCCAGCCGCCCGTCAAACGCCTGGTTTGCCGAATCAATATACTGATAATTCAGATCCACACGGGCGTAAGGCTCGATCACGTCACCGGATTCATGCATCGGCCGGTATATCGTTCCTTCAGTCGCCCAGCCCTCTTTGCCTTCGGCATTCATTCTTGCGTTCGGATCATTACTGCGATATTTGAACGGGGCGGCAATCAGCCAGCCCCAGAAATCACTCATGAATCCACTGCCGGATGCACTGGAGGCCGAAGGATAGGTTCCGGACCCGAATGCAGAATGTACATCGTTGCTGTAAACTTTCTGCTTTTGAGGTCTGCTTTCTGCGGCTTTTTTTTCCGTATCGCGCTTAAGCTCGCCAAGCCCGGCACCCGCAGCCGAGCACGCCAGCGAAACCGCCAGCGTGCCCAGACATAAACGATGAAATTGCAGTTGCACGTTATCCCTGCAGAACCGCGCCGTTGCTTGCATTGGTGGCCATTTTGGCATAACGCGCAAGCCATCCGGTGGTGAAGCGCGGTTCCGGCTCCTTCCAGTTCTTACGACGTTCCGCAAGCTCCTCTTCGGACAATGCAACCGACAGTCGGTTATTCGGAATATCGATTTCAATGATATCGCCTTCCTTCAGCAGACCGATCGGGCCGCCTTCCGCTGCTTCCGGGGAAATATGACCGATGCACGCGCCGTGCGTTCCGCCACTGAAACGCCCGTCGGTGATCAACGCGCATTTATCGCCCAGCCCCTGCCCCATAATGTAAGAGGTCGGCGCCAGCATTTCCTGCATACCCGGTCCGCCCTTCGGGCCTTCGTAGCGGATCACCACTACGTCACCGGCTTTCACTTTGCCGCCAAGAATACCTTCACACGCCTCCTCCTGCGATTCAAAGATCACTGCCGGACCCGTGTGCACCAGCATTTTCGGATCAACGCCCGCACTCTTCACGACACATCCGCCTTCTGCCAGGTTACCCCAGAGCACAGAAAGGCCGCCGGTTTCGGAATAGGCATTTTCAATTTTTCGAATACACTCCGGATCCTTACTTTCCGCACCGGCAATATTTTCACCCAGCGTTTTACCGGTCACCGTCGGACAATCAAGATTGAGCAATCCTTCTTTCTTTGCCGTTTCCGCCAGAATCGCACTGATGCCGCCGGCGGCATGCACATCTTCGATATGATAATGCGAAGACGGCGAAACCTTGCAGATGTTCGGGCATTTTTTGGAAACGGCGTTGATGCGGTCGAGATCGTATTCTACCCCCGCCTCTTTCGCGATCGCCAGCGTATGCAATACCGTATTGGTACTTCCGCCCATCGCCATATCCAGTGCAAACGCATTGTCGAGCGATTCCTGCGTAACAATCTCACGCGGCAGCGGACCGTCAGCATAAGCCATCTCCACTGCGCGTTTCGCGGCTTCTTTCCAAAGCTGATGCCGAGCCGGATCCAGCGCAAGAATGGTACCGTTACCCGGCAGTGCCAGACCGATGGCTTCGCACAGACAGTTCATCGAATTGGCTGTGAACATGCCGGAGCAGGAGCCCTGGCTCGGACAGCCTTTGCATTCGATCTCTTCGAGTTCTTCGTCGGAAATGGAGCCCTGTTTGTGTTCAGCCACCGCTTCAAAAACACTGATCAGGTCAACGACCCGTCCATCTTTCGTCTTCCCGGCTTTCATTGGACCGCCGGAAGCGAAGATCGTCGGAATATTCACACGCATCGCGCCCATGATCATGCCCGGAACAATCTTATCGCAGTTCGGGATACAGATCATCGCATCGAAGGCATGAGCCCCGACCATGGTTTCCACGGCATCGGCAATCAGCTCCCGGCTCGGCAGCGAATATTTCATCCCGGCATGGCCCATAGCAATGCCGTCACACACTCCGATCATATTGAACTCAATGGGTGTACCGCCCGCTTCGCGGACCGCATCCTTCACAATTTTTCCCACCTGATCGAGATGAGCGTGGCCCGGAATCACCTCGTTGAAAGCATTACAAACCGCAATGAACGGTTTTCTGATATCCTCAGACGACATCCCCGTTGCACGCATCAGTGCACGGTGCGGTGCCCGTTCCAATCCCTTTTTTGTTTTATCGCTGCGCATATTACCTGGTCCTTTCTTAAAGCGTTGAATGGAGGTCAATAGTACCAGAGCCGTCTTTTAAGTAAACCCCGGCCTAAAAAAAGAAAAGCCGCCCCGAACCGGAGCGGCTTTTCAAAAGTCTGAAAACCAAACCTTAAAAATTGATGGAGAGAACACCGGCTACGTGTGCACCGCTTCCTGAAAAAGTAACATCATCGGTTCCGATCCAACCGCCATCATATTCCTGTTCGTGCGAAAATCCTTCATAGCCCAGTTCCAAACCGAGCTCTACATTTTCGCCGAGCAGAACAAAAACACCGGCTTTCAGTCCGAAAAGTCCATAACCGCCGGTTCCATCGTCATATCCTGTCGTTTCATTTTCGGCTATTCCCAAGCCCAGATACGGTCCGGCCTCGATAACCACCTGCTCTCCGACTTTTGCAGCGACTCCACCCTGCAGCAGCAGTCCGAATGTTGTTAAATCAACGTCAGCAGCCCCGCCGGAAAGAGCATGACTTCCGATAAACAACCCCCCGCCCAGCATCCCTCCGATTGCAGGGTTATTCTTACTCCAGAACCGGTGAACATAAAGAATCTCCACACGCGCACCCCCATCGTCATCTACAGAATAGGTGCCACTCGAATCCTCGACTTCATCGATGCCTGGAGCAGAACCCAGAGAAATACGAATAGAGTTTGCTTTGTCCCTGGTTTTATTGGCTTCATTAATTTCATCAGCAGCCAAAACACTGCCACTTACAGCAACTGTAATCCCTAATATAAGTATACGTTTTAATGCCACAAAGGCCTCCTTTAGTTAAGTTGACTTAAATGCCAAGCAACATAACAGCTATCAAAAAAAGAAATCAAAGACTTTGCGCCATAAATTCCAGCCGGGAACGCACTTCGGCACCTAATGCGGGCATCTCAACCGCCGCGATGGCAGAGCGGTAATCTTCTATGTTTTTGGCCCCCATGCAAATCGTATGAGCACCGGGCCGGTCGAGAATCCATTTAATGGCGGCCTGCGCCATGGTCATCCCTTCGGGGAGACACTCGGCAAGAACGGCAAATTTCGAATAGTCTTCGTCCGCGCACCAATTAGACCGGTTATCATCGGAAGCGAATTGCGGTTTTTTATGAAAATATTTTCCGCTCAACCGTCCCTGTGCCATCACCCCGCGCAACTGGGTGCCGAGCTGATTTGCCCGTGCAATTTTCCAGGCTTCGGAAGCCGGATCGAGCAAACTGACCGGAAACTGCACCACCTCGACATTCCCTGCCTTAACCATCGTGTCCAGCAGTTTAAAATCGCCGGTCGAAACCCCGTACGCCCGGATTTTTCCAGCCGCTTTGGCCCTTTCCAGTATTTCACGACCTTCTTCCAGATGCCCGGTTTCCGGCGCGCAGTGGTAGAGATAAACATCGACATAATCGGTATCCAGCCTCTTCAGCGAACCTTCCAGACTCGGCAGAATGGTCGGCGGCGACGAATCGTCAATCCGCGTTCCGCCCTCGCCCACGCGATAGCCGAATTTGGAGGAAATCACCCATCGGTCTCGCTGTCCCTTCAATGCTTCACCCACGCGCCGCTCAGATTCCCCGGCACTGTACTGCTCCGCCGTGTCGATAGCATTGATACCGAGGTCCCCCAGCTCATGGATCATGCGGATCACATTTTCTTTCCCAGGGTCCGGATGCCCATCGGGTTTTCCATCAAAAAACAGCGGTCCGCCCAGCTGCCATGCACCGATGGTTAAAGCCGAAACCTCTATTCCGGTACTTCCAAGCTGATTATATTTCATGCGTTTACCACACAGTATTGATAGAGCCGCCGTCGACAGCAATCGTCTGGCCGGTGATGTAACTGGCCGCATCCGAGAGCAGGAAGGCACCGAGCTTTCCGAACTCCTCAATCGTGCCATAGCGGCCCAGCGGAATTCCCGCTTCATTAGCGGCTTTAACCTCATCGACCGGCCGGTTCAGATTTTCCGCATTCATGCTGTCTAAAGACTGCACACGGTCGGTATCGATGCGCCCAGGCATCAGATTGTTGACCCGGATATTTTCCGGGGCGAGCTGTTTCGACAGACTCTTGGCCAGACTGGTCACGCCGGAGCGCATAACATTGGACAGCAGCAGAAAATCAATCGGCTCTTTCACGGAAACGGAGGTGATGGTGAGAATCGACCCTCCGCCCGCCTGACGCATCAGCGGCAGCACCTGCCGAATCATCCGCACCGAGCTCATCAACGTAAGATTAAACGCCTTTTCCCAGTCGGCATCGTCAAAATCATCAAATTTACCCGCCGGCGGCCCGCCGGCATTCACCACCAGCGCATCCACGCCGCCAAAGGCATCCGTTGTATTTTCCACCCACCGTGAAATCGAATCAGGATCAGCTACATCAAGCACATTCGGCAGCACCTCGGCTTCGGTTTCCTCAATCAATACGTCAGCAGCGTCAAATACTTCCGCTTCCGTACGCGCACCGATGGAAACCAGAGCGCCTGCTTTAGCCAGTTCGCGGGCAATGCCGAAACCCAGCCCTTTACTTGAAGCGGCAACCATCGCCACTTTTCCATGTAATCCCAGATCCATAATCATCTCCTTATCAATAACCAAACGCCCATTAGAACCCCGGCATCCGCCACCGCATGCGTCAGCACCGGCAACAGATATCCGCCGAACCGCTCCGCCGCCCAGCGCCAGAAAAACGAGCTTCCGACCAATATACCGAACACCATAAACAGCCAAGGCCAGTAAACCAGCTCATACAACACAAATACATGATATCCCGCAAAAGCAAAATCCTGCCAACACAGCCTCTCCGCCCTTTCCGGCCCGATACCCCGCCAGTGAAGCTCTTCCAGCATCGGATGTACGACCGAAAACCAGGGAATCAACAGCATCCACGCAGCTCCGGTCAGGCCGTATTCCGCCATCCATTCCACCAGCGCATGTTCCGATATCCGGAAAAACGGCCACATAAAATAAACCACCGGCGCGGCCAGCGCACATACGATCATCGCCGGAATCAGCAGGGGCGAACAGCCCCGGCCGATCTTTTTCCAATCCCCGGAAGATTTCCTTATACACAGAAATAACAGCATACCGGCGTGATAAAACAGCATAGCCGCCCATGCACTGCTGAGCACATGCATCCCCAGCAGCACAGCCAGATACGGGATCAGAGCGGGAACGATTTTCATGATGTAACCTATATTGCATTTTCAAGGTTGCGCCAATGAAACAACTTGGACAAAGTGACCCGATGGACGACACATGGATTCAACAGCAACTCAACGTTTTCGCGAAACAGGGACTCGAACGCCGCGCCCGCATTTTCCCTCAGGCCGGAGGACTCATCCGCATTGACGGAACAGAAATGCTCAATTTTTCGAGCAACGATTATCTCGACCTCGCCCGCCACCCGCATGTCATTGATCGCGCCCGGCAGGCACTGAATGAGTTCGGCACAGGTACCGCAGCCTCACGGCTGGTCACCGGAACGCTGCCGATCCACGAGGAACTCGAGCAACGCCTGGCCCGGGAAAAAGGCTTTGATTCAGCACTTGTGTTCGGAACAGGCTATATGGCCAACGCCGGCACTATTCCCGTTCTCGCCGGTCGCGGCGACCTGATTTTTGCAGACAAACTCGTACACGCCTCAATGATCGACGCCTGCAGACTTTCCGGCGCCAAACTCGTCCGCTGGACGCATAATGACGCAGAGGCACTGGAAAAACGGTTAAGACAGCATGCCGACTCCACCGGCCGCAAACTGATCATTACCGAATCTGTGTTCAGTATGGACGGCGATATGGCGCCACTGACCGAAATCGCCGGTCTGGCGGAACAATATGACGCGATGCTGATGGTTGATGAAGCGCATTCCACCGGTACCTTCGGCCCGAACGGGGCCGGACTGATCCGCGAACGGGGAATTGAAAACAAGGTTACGGTCTCGATGGGCACGATGAGCAAAGCGATGGCCGGCTTCGGCGGTTACGTGGCCTGTTCTGAAAATCTGCGGAAGCTCCTGGTTCATTCCTCACGCGCATTTATCTATACTACCGCCCCGCCGCCGGCGGTCATCGGCGCGGCACTCGGTGCCCTCGATGTATTCGAAGCTTCTCCAAGACTTGGAAATATTCTACAGGCGAATGCCGATTATTTCCGGTCGCTGCTGCACGAAGCCGGACTGGACACACTCGACAGCCGAAGCCAGATTATTCCGGTGATTATCGGCGACAACGAAAAAACACTCGCCGTTTCCCGGAAACTGCGCGCGGAAAATATCATCTGCGCCGCCATCCGCCCGCCCACCGTTCCGCCGGGCACAGCACGCCTGCGTATTTCAATTACCCTGGCGCATCTGGTCGACGATCTGGAACGTGCCGCGAAGGCCATCATCAAAGCCGTTAAAAATTAGAACGCGACGGAGGAGAAGAAAATAAAGGATTCAGGTTGTGCATGCTCTTCTCTACCGGTTTTCTTATTTCCGTTACCGATAACATCATGAAAACAGTTTTAGTCATTTCGGGGTGGGCCCACGGGATTGAAGCCATCCGGCCGATCGGCAATGCGTTGCGCGATCTATTTGAAGTGCAACTGCTTACCGGCACAGAGGTGCTCAAAATGCGCCGAATTCCGAATGCGGATTATATTGTGACAGGCTCTATGGGCGGACTGCTCGCCCTCGAACATCTGCCGACGGGCTGCCGCAAACTGGTGCTGATCTCGTCCACGGCCAGATTCTGCACGGCGGCGGATTATTCCTGCGGCACGCATGAAAAAATACTGAAGCGGATGATTGTTCAGCTGAAACGCAATCCGGAGACAGTGCTGAATGAGTTTTATAAAAATGTGCACCACCCCCACCCATACCGCGCCTGTACAGGTGTGACTGAGCCGCTTGACGACCTGGTGGCGGGACTGGAATACCTGCTGGCATCGGACGTCCGGGAAAAAGTTCCGCAAATCGGCATTCCGGTGAAGCTTTTCCATGGCTCGCGGGACCGGATTATTCCACCCGGTGCCGCCGAATGGCTGCAGGCAAACCTGGCGGACAGCACTTTATCGGTTTATAATGACGGGCATGGACTTGCCGCGCACCATTTCCCGGAAATGATGCACGAAATAAAACCGTTTTTAACAGATGGATGAATTTATGAATGACCCTCTCAAACTGGGCTGGCGTGAATGGTGTGCACTTCCCGATCTCGGCATCCCGGCCATCAAGACCAAAGTGGATACCGGGGCAAAAACCTCGTGCCTGCATACTTTCAGTATTATACCCTTCCGCGAAAACGGCATTGATTATGTTCGTTTTAAAGTCCACCCGCTTCAGAAAAATGAAACGGTCGTACTCGAATGTACAGCACCGGTGAAGGATGAACGGGTCGTCAGCGATTCAGGCGGCCATAAAGAAATGCGCTATATCATTGAAACCCGGATGCGAATTGGCGATAAGGAGCGGTTGATTGAAATGTCGCTGACGAACCGGGACTCGATGCGCTTCCGTATGCTTCTCGGACGGCGGGCCATGGAAGAAAACACCATCGTTGATCCGTCGGCGTCCTATCTCAATGGCCGGTTGGAGGCCAGAGTACTTTACCGTCTGGTCTGATTTGAATTTGGAGAACACTATGAAAATTGCCCTGCTGTCACGAAACCCGAAACTCTATTCCACCCGGCGACTCAAAGAGGCGGCGGAGAAAAGAGGCCATGAAGTGCAGATTATCGATGCGCTTCGCGCCTATATGAATATCGCCTCGCACCACCCGACCATTCACTACAAAGGCGAACCGCTTACCGGGTTTGATGCCGTAATTCCGCGTATCGGGGCTTCAGTAACCTTTTACGGAGCGGCCGTTCTGCGTCAGTTTGAAATGATGGGAGTTTATCCGCTGAACGAATCCGTGGCCATTACGCGTTCCCGTGATAAACTCCGCTCGCTCCAGCTGCTCTCCCGCAAAGGCATTGGCCTGCCGGTTACGGGATTTGCCAGCAAACCGGACGATATCAAGGATATGATCAAGATGGTCGGCGGCGCACCGCTGGTGGTCAAACTGCTGGAAGGCACGCAGGGCATCGGGGTGGTTCTGGCCGAAACACAGAAAGCGGCCGAAAGCGTCATTGAAGGCTTTATGGGCGTGAAAGCCAATATTCTGGTGCAGGAGTATATTAAGGAATCAGAAGGAGCGGATATCCGCTGTTTTGTAATCGGCGGAAAAGTGGTGGCCTCCATGCAACGCAAGGCTGCACCCGGCGAATTCCGCTCCAATCTTCACCGCGGCGGCAGTTCGTCGCTGATAAAAATCACACCGGAGGAGCGTTCAACCGCCGTCCGCGCCGCCCGGATTATGGGCCTCAACGTCGCCGGCGTGGACCTGCTGCGCTCCAACCACGGCCCGGTCGTAATGGAAGTCAATTCCAGTCCGGGACTCGAAGGTATTGAACAGGTAACCGGCAAGGATATTGCAGGACAGATGATCGAATATATCGAAAAGAACGCCAAAGAAGGAAAGACCAAAACCAAAGGACAGGGCTGAGCCGTGCAGAGCGCCATGACCATCGGCGGACAGCATATTGCCGCCGGTACGGAATCATCGATCCAGCTTCCGCTGCCGGAATTCTACACCAACACGCCGGCATCGATGACGATCCATGTCATTCATGGAAAAACGGCTGGACCGTGTCTGATGGTGACCTCCTGCCTGCATGGCGATGAGATCAACGGCATTGAAATCATCCGCCGCCTGCTGGGGCAGAAAGTCCTCAAACGGCTGAAAGGTACCCTGATTCTTATTCCGGTGGTGAATGTATTCGGTCTGGTTGCACGCTCGCGCTATCTGCCTGACCGGCGCGACCTGAACCGCTCGTTTCCCGGATCGCCGAAAGGCTCCATGGCCGGCCGGCTCGCCCATGTTATCATGTCGGAACTTTTTCCCCACTGCACCCATATCATTGATCTACACACAGGGGCCATCGACCGCGAAAACCTGCCCCAGATCCGGGCTACACTCAATGGCGATGAAAAGCTTATGGAACTGGCACAGGCATTTAACGCTCCGGTCATTCTCGATGCTCCGCTCCGCGAGGGAACGTTTCGCCAGGCCGCGCACAGCCGCGGTATTCCCACGCTGGTTTATGAAGCCGGCGAAGCATTGCGTTTCGATGAAATCTCCATCCGTGCCGGGGTGGCAGGTATTCTGAACGTACTCAGCAGTCTCGGTATGATCCGTAAACGCTCTCCGCGTAAAGAACATCAATCCCTGCTGGCCAAAAACTCCTCGTGGGTGCGTGCACCCCAGAGCGGCATTGCCCGATCTGTAATTGCGCTCGGTGAACGGGTGAAAAGCGGCGATAAACTGGCCTACATCAGCGGACCGCTCGGCGAACTGGAGGAAGTCGTTAAAAGCCCGGCCTCGGGGATCGTGATCGGCCGCACCCGCCTTCCTCTGGTACACGAGGGCGAAGCGATTTTCCACATCGCCACCTTTGCTCGGCCGGCGGCAGCTGCGGAATCCATCGAAAACTTTCAGGATGCTTTTGATCCGGATACGGATACCGAGGAAAGCGACGAACCCCCTTTAATCAGCTGAAGCAGCTATATCATGACCTCTGATATATTAACGTGGACCGGTATTCTTGTTCTGATCATTCAATCCGGTGTTTTTTCGGGACTGAATCTTGCGATGTTCGGACTCAGCGCCCTTCGGCTGCAGGCTATGGCGGATACGGGGAACCGGAAAGCTGCCGGACTTTTTGCCCTGCGGCAGGATTCGAACTTTCTGCTGACGACCATTCTCTGGGGCAATGTGTCCACCAATGTATTGCTGGCTTTGCTGTCGGATTCCGTTATGGCCGGTGTTGCCGGCTTTTTCTTTTCCACGGTCATCATCACCCTGTGCGGGGAAATCATGCCGCAGGCCTATTTTTCCCGCCACGCCCTTCAGGTTGCCACGCTGCTTTCCCCGCTGCTGAAAATCTACCAGATCCTCCTCTATCCCGTAGCCAGACCGACGGCATGGCTGCTGGATAAATGGCTCGGGAAAGAGGGTATCAACTATCTTCCGGAAGAGGAACTGATGGCGGTGCTCAAACAGCATATGAAATCACCGGAATCCGATGTCGGCCATATTGAAGGGCGGGGTGCGGTAAATTTCCTGGCACTGGATGATCTGCTGGTTACCGAAGAAGGGGAGCCGATTGATCCCCGCAGCATCCTGGCACTGCCGATGAAACATCACCGGCCGGTTTTCCCGGCCTACACGCCCGATTCGCGGGATCCTTTTCTGAAAAAAATCCAGTCTTCGGGAAAACGATGGGTTGTTCTGACAGACCCGCACGGCAACCCGGCATACACCCTGGACTGTGCTTCATTTATGTCCGCCGCCCTCTTCAGCCATCAGGCGGTCGATCCGATGGAACACTGCCACCGGCCGGTGATGGTGTACGAACGCCGCACCCGGCTTTCACAGATTCTCGGCCGGCTGGAAACCGCTCCCGGCGACGACAACATCAGGCAGGATGTCATTCTCCTTTGGAGTGCCCGGGAAAAACGGATCATCACCGGATCCGATCTGTTCGGTTATCTGATGCGGGGCATTGTCCGGCAGACCGGGTCAGACTGACCGGTCCGAGGGTTTGGAAGACTGCACAATCCGGTATAAATCGGTTCGACGATCCTTTTTATTTCTGACACTTCCGCGCGAATGCAGTTCCTTGAGCAGATCGAAATTAACATCCGCAATCAGCACCATTTCCGTATTCGGCGTGGCCTCGGTTTTCACCGTATTCGTCGGGAAGGAAAAATCGGACGGGGTAAAGATCGCGGACTGCGCGTACTGAATATCCATATTATTGACATTCGGCAGATTTCCGACCGCACCGGCAATGACCACATAACATTCATTTTCAATAGCCCGCGCCTGAGCACAGTGGCGCACCCGCATATACCCGTTCTGGGTATCGGTCAGAAACGGAACAAACAGAATATTCATATCCTGGTCAGCCAGAATCCGGCACACCTCCGGAAACTCAACGTCGTAGCAGATCAGAATGCCGATTTTCCCGCAGTCGGTATCAAAGGCCTCGATACGGTCCCCCCGGACATTCCCCAGGCCTCCACTTCCGACGGCGTCGGATGAATTTTATGAAAACGGTCGAAGGTGCCGTCGCGGCGGCAGAGAAAGGATACGTTCAGCAGGCGGCCGTCTTCCACCACCTCCGGCATACTGCCGGTGATTACATTCACGTTATACGCCACCGCCAGTTCCTGAAACCGCTCCCGAAGCGGATCCGTAAACTGAGCCAGCGCACGGATCGCCTTGGCTTCGGGCAGGTGGTTGTGCGGCGACATCAACGGTGCATTGAAAAATTCCGGAAAAAGGACAAAGTCGGCTTTATAGTCGGAAACCGCATCGATGAAATATTCCGCCTGCTCCATCAGTTTCTCCACACTCCGGAACGGACGCATCTGCCACTGTACCAGGCCGATCCGCACTTCGGTACGCTCCATATTGAGCACTTTGGGATCGGGCTGATAATAAATATTATTCCATTCCAGCAGCGTCGCAAATTCGCAGCTTTCCACATCCCCTTCCAGATAGTTTTTCAGCACCTTTTTCACATGAAATCCATTGGCCAGCTGAAACGAGAGCGTCGGATCGTGGATCTCCTTACCCTGCACCTTTTCGATATAAACGCGGGGCGGCATATGGTCGGCATAGTTTTTATAGTTGGGAATCCGCCCGCCGGCCATAATGGCGCGCAGGTTCATATTTTCGCACAGCTCTTTCCGGCCTTCATAAAGGCGCCGTCCCAGCCGCATTCCGCGATATTCCGGATGCACAAAAACATCAATGCCGTAAAGCACATCGCCCGACGGATCATGGGTATTAAACGAGTTGTTTCCGTGGATCTGATTATAGGTGTGATTATCGCCGAACCGGTCATATTGAATAATCAGCGAAAGCGCACTGGCAACCACTTTCCCGTTGAGTGTGATGCACAGCTGGCCCTCCGGAAAAATCGCGAGCAGCCGGCGGATGTCCTCTTCTTTCCATGAGCCCAGCCCCGTCTGCTCATAGGCCTTATCCATCGAGCTTCTTAAATCAACATAGTCTTCAAGCTCAAGATGGCGCAGTTCGATAACATCCTGTATATGATTTTCCATACGCTTCCCTCTTCAGTTAAAACCATTTCATCCGGCGGAAAACCGCCAGCATGCCCAGAACCAGCGCAACCATAACCACCCAGAAAACGGGATAGCTGTATTTCCAGCCAAGCTCCGGCATATGTTCAAAGTTCATGCCGTAAATGCCCGCCACAAAAGTAAGCGGAATAAAGATGGTGGCAATAATGGTCAATACCTGCATGACCTGATTGGTTTTCTGCCCCATGCTCGACAAATAAAGATCCTGCACCCCGCTAAGCATATCGCGGAAGGTTTCAACGGTATCAATGACCTGAATAGTGTGGTCATACAGATCGCGCAGATAGGCCGAGATTTTAGCATTCAGCAGTTTGCTCTCGCCCCGTTCCAGAGCGCTGACCGCCTCGCGCAAAGGCCAAACCGCCTTGCGGATATACAGCAGTTCCCGTTTCTGGGCATAGAGCTCATTCAGCAGAAAACTGTTCGGATTCTCCATCAGCGCCTGTTCGATGCTTTCGATCTGCTCTCCGGTTTTTTCAAGAATCATGAAATAATTATCCACGATCGCATCCATCAGGGCATACAACAGATAGTCAGCCCCCATTTTCCGAATACGCCCATGCCCTTTCCGTAAGCGGTCACGCACCGCATCAAACACATCGCCGGCCCGTTCCTGAAATGAAATCAGGCAGTTTTCCGTCAGAATAAAACTGATCTGCTCCGAATGAATATCACCGCTCTCCGGTTCCACAAAAAGCATACGCACCACCAGAAAAAGATAGTCGCCCATATCTTCCAGTTTCGGGCGCTGCGTCGTGTGCAGAATATCCTCCAGCACCAGCGGATGGATGCCGAACTCCGCCCCGATACGACCGATCACATCAGTATTATTGAGCCCGGTTATATTAATCCACGAAACGGTGTCAGTCTCCTTGAGTGCAAAACACGACGCTGCAGCCGCATCATCCTCCTCACAGAACTTTTCGGCCGAATAATCCAGCACGGAAATACGCAGGGGTTCGGCCGTCTGCTCCCCGGTATACATCATGGTGCCCGGCGGTGTATCCTTCTTATCGGAGATCGTAATAAACAGCCGTTTAAGCTGCCGGTCTGCGACTTTGAGCAGTTTATTCATTTTTTCCTCCTGCCGGCTCAGCCGCACCCCGTGCGTCTGGAACCGGTACTACATGTACGGGAAACGGCTTTGTGACTTCACCGGCATACAGCGTACGGTGCGGGAACGGAATCTCGATTTTCTCTTCATCGAACCGTTTTTTGATCTCTTTCATCAGACTGTTACGCAATGCGATATAATCCGTTTTCGCAAACCAGGGCCCAAACTGGAATTCCAGAGCGGAATCGCCGAAGCCCTTGAATATAATCAGCGGCTCGGGCTCATCCAGACAGTAGGGGTTGGCCGTTGCAACCTCTTTGAGCACATTCACCACATGGTCCACATCCTCTTTATAAGCCACCCCGATCGGGATATCCATCCGGCGGATAGGAAAGCGTGTCACATTAGTGAACGATGATTTGATCAGCGTTTCATTCGGAATCCGGATCAGCTGATTATTAAACGTGCGTAATTGAACAGACAGCAGATCAATGGAATGAACCGTACCGTGATCGGAACCGGCATGCAGAACATCGCCGACCGCAAACGGTTTTTCCCAAATCAGGAAAAGGCCGCTGATCAGATTCGACAAGCTGGTCTGCGAAGCGAAACCGATCGCCACACCGGCAATTCCGGCCGCCCCCAGCAGTGTCCCGAGCTGAACGCCCGCTTTCTGCAACACCATAATGATGAGTAGTGCCGTGCCCAGATAAAGCACCCCTTTACTGGCCAGCATGATCGATTGTTCGCTGACTTTTTTGCGCAGACCTTTACGAATCAGATAACTGAACAGCCGCAGAAACGGCAGCCCGAATCCCAGCAGCAGCACGCAGTAGATAACCGTTCCCCGATACTGGTCGAACCAGCTGTGTAGATACGCCGTCATGAAACATCCACCCGCTGTTTAAAATTATCAAAAGAACGTAGCAATGTACCACGTTTGATGGCTTCACGCGCGTTGCCGACCTTTTGATCGGCCCTGCCCAGATCCGGCGCGCCTGCGGCATAGACCATACGGCTCCAGCTCTCCGCCCCCGATAACTCACACGACCCCGTCCGGTCCAGAGGCGTTCACTGCCCTGATAAATATTAAGATGCTGGGGACGGATACAGATCCGCTCAAAGGCCAGCGTCTCTTTCGAAAGGTTTTTCACGTTCAACGGAAATACCACCCGATGCGCACTGTTGGAAAGCTCCGCCAGATGAAGCCGCGCTGTGGTTTTCAACGCATAACACAGTTCCCCTTCCGTAAAGGAGCCGAACCAGGAGTTTGAAAGCGTATAAGTCGGCACCTCCACAGCCGTTTTCCCTGCGGAGCCGAAACTGATCGAGAGCCACAGCGGAAGACCGATATAAAATTCCACCGTCTGCTTCGGCATCACCGTCATCAGCATTTCCGGTCGCACAATAATCGACCGATCCGGCAGGCTCGGCTCCAGTCGCACACAGTCCATCGCTTCATCCAGAATCCAGCGGCTCCATTCAAAGCCCCGGTTCATAGGCTCCCTCAGAATCTCCAGCGAGCACCGTTGATCATCAATTTGCATTTCCTGCTCGTGCGAGACATACCAGTCTTTACGCTTCCGGTGTATACGCAGTGTTAACGGCCCGACACAGCAAACCAGCGTTTCCCCTTCCAGCAACGTGTGCGTTTCCCACAACGCAGAATAATCCGGCATCAGTTTTCTCCCGCATCATACTGCAGACAAGGCTGCCCCGTGGCTTCGAGCACCGTCCGCCAGAGACTGCCGGCCGGATTGATTTTACGCCTTCCTTTCGTTACCAGCTCCAGCGGAACATGCACATAATGCCCGCTCCAGCGGCTGACCATCATCCCGGTCCGCCCGGCCATCGCCGCATGCACCGCCGCATGGGCCAGTCGCGTGCAGTAAATCCGGTCCGTCGCACACGCGGGCGCGGAGCGTACCGAATAACCGGGATCCAGATATTTCAGTTTCACCGGTTTTTCCAACGCCTGAAAATGCTGCTGAATCCGCTCACACAACAACTCTCCGATATCATGGTGCAGCACATTTCCGCTGGCGTCCTTATCCTCCCGACCCTGCTGTTTAAAGTGCCGCTGCCCGGCACCCTCGGCCACTACAATCACGGCATGATCCTTACGCTCCAGCCGCTCCTCCAGATAAGCCAGCAACCCGTTCGGTCCATCAAAATCAAACTCCACCTCCGGCACCAGCACCACATTCGCCTCCAGCGAGGCAATCGCCGCACCGGCAGCAATAAATCCGCTATCGCGCCCCATCACTTTCACAATCCCCACACCGCGTTCCGTTGACCGCGCTTCGACATGCGCGTCCGAAATCACGCGCGCAGCAATTTCTACCGCCGTGTCGTATCCGAACGACTGGTCCACCCACATAATGTCATTATCAATGGTTTTCGGAATACCGATCACACTGACCGGCTCGTCCCGACGCAGCAATTCCTGACTTAATTCAAGTGCCCCGCGCTGAGTGCCGTCGCCGCCAATCACAAACAACTGCGAAATCCCCTGTTCCAGAATCCAGTCCGCCATTTCGCCGACCTTCTGAGCACCGCGGCTGGTGCCCAGCATCGTTCCGCCGTCGCGGTGGATTTCATCCACCGAATCCGGCGTTAATTCCTCTGGCGGAAGACCCGCATCCGTCAGTCCTGCATATCCATAACGAATACCGAGAATACGGGGCACCCCGTAATGATGACTCAGACTCATCACCAGACCGCGAATCACATCATTCAGCCCGGGGCACAGCCCGCCGCAGGTCAGAATCGCAGCCGTCATCTTTTCAGGCGCACCCGAAATCAGCGCGCGCGGTCCGGCCCGTTCGAATGCACTTTCAGCATCATTATGGTCGTCTGTAATACAGGGGAAGATCCGGACCGCATCGGTATCAGACCGATATCTGATCTCCGCAGTAGAATCGCAGCCGGCATAACGCAGCGGCGAAGAATGATTAATATTTTCAAATTTTGAAATACGGGTATCCATCACAGCTTCTCCTGATTCGGGTCATTGAGCGAAGACGCGGCCGGGGCTGAATAATAACGGATCGTCGGGTAGGCCAGCCAGATATCGGAGTTTTCGGCAAACGCATCGAGAATCTCCTCCCAGATTTTCTGTTCCGTGCCCCGGCGCTGGCGCGGGTTCACCAGATAGCGAATGGTTAAACAGACTCCAGAGTCTTTAACATCCGTATACACCGTTGGTGTCAGCTTCCCGGCAATAATAAGATATTTCTGCGCCGCCTTGCGGATCTGAGCCTGCGCCCCCAGGGAAAGAAACTCGGTATTTTCCCGGCCGATTTTCAACAACAGTGCTTTCGCCTTTTTCCAATCGCTTTCGAACGTGATCAATACAGGAATTTCATTCCAGATATATTCAAATCCCGTATGCGAATTCGCCAGCGGTTTCCGCAGTGCCAGATTATTCGGGACATGAATAATCCGTCCGGTACTCTGATCGGCATCCACCCAGTTGCCCACTTCCACAATGCTGAACTGAAACAGTCGGATATCAATAACATCCCCCTGTGTACCGTCAATTTCCACCCGATCGCCCACCCGGAACGGCTTGCGCGCCTCGATAAAAAAGAACCCGGCAATATTGGAAATCGGATCATGCAGTGCCACCGCCAGACCGGCGGACATCAGACCGAGAAACGTGCCCAGTGAGGTCATCCCGCGAAACCAGATCGACCCGATCACCAGAAAAACCACCCCAGTATGGATATAGGCTATCAACTTACGGGCATGATAACGCCGTTTATCATCTTCGACATTACGGTTCATTACACGTCCGGTGATCTCTTTGAGCAGAAAAAGAAAAATGAACGCCGCCGCCGAATAGAGTATCCGCTCGGTGGTCTGAGGTGACAGCTTCCAGAATGCTGCAATCTGCTCAATCATGATCTGCTTTCCGTATTTTCCGCAGTATGCGGCCTGGGCACTTTCCACGCAAGCAAGGGATTGCATTGACGTGCCTTTTCAAGCAAGCTCCTGCGCCTGATTCCGGGAAGGTATAACCATGATAGGACAACGATTTTCAGCTGCAGCAGAAACCTACGACCGCCACGCCCGGCCCCAACAGACCCTGGCACAGTCGGTGGTGTCCATGCTGCCGGAAAGGCGTCCGAAGCGGATACTGGAACTCGGCCCCGGCACCGGTCAGCTCACCCGTCTGCTCATCAACCGGTTTCCCGAGGTACCGATTGATGCCGTAGACATAGCCGAAAAAATGATCGAGCATAGCCGGGCCCGATTTTCCCGCTATCCGCAGATCAACTGGATCATCGGCGATGCCCAGAATTTCCGGGGCTCCGATCCTTATCCTCTGATTGTTTCCAGTTCGGCCCTGCACTGGGTTTCCAATCTGCGGGAAACCTTTGAAAATATTTTCCAAAATCTCGAACCCGGCGGAATATTCCTGCTGGGGATGATGCTCAAAGGGACCCTCAGAGAACTTCATGAACTGCGGCGGGAAATCGCGCCGGAAAAAACACCGGATCTTACTCTACCCAGCTATGAAACCATTCAAACAGCCCTGAAGGACTCCGGCTTCACGCTTAAGCACCGGAAACATGCCGAAGAAGAGATCATCTATAAAGATGCCCGCACATTCCTCCGTGCCATTCATGAACAGGGTGTAACCGGCGGCAGAGTCAGTACCGCTAACATACCGCTCACCCGTTCGGAAATCAGCCGCCTCACGACAGTCTATCAGAACCGGTATGCCTCCGATGGCGGGGTCTGCGCCACCTACGAAACCGCCATCTTCCTGCTCACAAAATAAATCCATCGATTCAGCCGATTGATCCATGGTCTTTTGACCGGCTCTTCTTTAGATTGAACATCATTAAAACAGGAGAATATGATCATGATTTCAGGAAAAGCGGCCATCGCCGATGGAAAAGGCGGATTTTCGATTGAAGAAATTCAGGTGGATGCACCGGGACCGAATGAGGTGCTCGTACAGATCAAAGCGTCGGGTGTCTGCCATACCGACTGGGATTCGCTGAACTGGGGCCGCCCGATAGTAATGGGGCACGAAGGTGCGGGTGTTGTGCTTGAAACCGGAAAAGGCGTTACCCGCGTTGCTGTCGGCGATGAAGTGGTCTTGAACTGGGCGATCCCCTGCGGCGAATGTTTTCAATGCCTGCATGGGAACCGTCATATCTGCGAACGGCAGAACCAGGTTACTGCTCCGGACTATATGCAGGGCCATTCCGCTCTTGAAAAAACACTCTATAAAGGCCGGGGTATCGAGCGCTCATTCAACATCGGAACCATGTCGACCCATGCTGTTGTGCGCGAGGAAGCCCTGGTGAAAATGAATCCGGGGATTCCCTTCTCCTCCGCCTGTATTATCGGTTGCGGCGTAATGACCGGTTATGGATCTGCGGTAAATGCCGCCAAAGTCACGCCGGGATCCAGTGCCGTCATTCTGGGCGTCGGCGGTGTCGGCCTCAATGCCATCCAGGGCTGCCGCATTTCCGGGGCGGATAAGATTATTGCCATCGACATCAACGAACATCGCCTTGAATTTGCAAAAACCTTCGGTGCCACTCACACAATCGTGGCCGACAAAGCCGACAAAGGGCTGATGCAGGCGGCTGAAGAGGTAAAGAAACTGACCGATGGCCGCGGAGCCGATTTTGCCTTTGAATGCACGGCGATTCCCGAGCTTGGTGCCGCCCCGCTGGCCATGATCCGGAATGCGGGAACCGCCTGTCAGGTCAGCGGCATCGAGCAGGAAATCAGCATCGACATGAATCTGTTCGAATGGGACAAAATTTACATCAATCCGCTCTACGGCAGTTGCGATCCTTATTACGATATGCCGAAACTGATGAATCTCTACGACAAAGGTTCTCTCCTGCTGGACGAAATGATTTCCCGGACCTATCCGCTTGAAGAACTGGAACAGGCCTTTCACGATATGCACACGGGTAGAAATGCAAAAGGTGTATTGATTCTGGAGTAATCATGTCAAAATTCCGAACCACAGAATGTTCCGATGCAACGTATGAGCGGGATCATCTCCGCTTTATCACCGTGAAAAGTCCGGCACTGGGACACCGCGCCAATCTTTCGCTCTTTCTGCCTGAAAACCATGCCCGAATACAGAATCTGCCCCTGCTGATCCTGCTGCACGGCGTCTACGGCAGCCATTGGGTCTGGCCGTTCAAAGCCGGGGCCCACATCACAGCTCACGAAATGATTTCCAGCGGAGAAATTCAGCCATTAGCCATTGTCATGCCGTCTGATGGGTTGTGGCGCGAAGGCAGCGGATATCTGACCCACGAAGAAGCGAACTTCGAGGCCTGGATTACCGAAGACGTGATCGATGCGGTCAAAGAAAATATTCCCGATGTCACTGCTCAGTCGAAAATCTGCATCAGCGGGCTGTCGATGGGCGGCTACGGTGCTCTGCGGCTGGGGGCAAAATATCCGGAGCTGTTTTCCGCCGTCAGCGCGCATTCCTCGATCACCGATTTCCCTCAGCTCAGCAAATTTGTCGACGAACCCCTTTCTGAATACCGGTTAAAGGATTCAGACAACACACTGTCGGCATATTACTGGATACAGAAAAACCGCAGAATCCTGCCGCCGCTGCGTTTCGACTGCGGGGTCGATGATCTGCTGATCGAGGAAAACCGGAAGCTGCATCAACAATTGAAAGAAGCGGATATTCCCCACATTTATGAAGAATTCGAGGGTGAACATAGCTGGCCCTACTGGACCCTCCACCTGCGCGACACCCTCCGCTTTATCAATCACTGTATTTAATCCGCGTTGCACGGCCCCGGCCATTATGATTAGCTCCACTGCATGCATGGACTCTTCATAACCGGAACTGATACCGATGCGGGAAAAACCGCACTCAGCGCCCTGCTGCTGGCGGAAACCCGACGGCGGAACATAAATGCCGCCCCCATGAAACCTGCACAAACCGGGTGCAGAGACGGCGCCGTTCCGGACCTTGACTATTCTCTTTCAATGGCCGGAATGAATATTCCGTCCAGCACCTATCAGAAAATGTCGGTTTACCAGTTTGAACCCGCCTGCTCCCCGCACCTCGCCGCCGAAATGGCCGGAACGGAAATCGATATCGCCGAAATGGTGATTGCCGCGCGCGCGCTGGCCGACGATTTTGAACTTATTCTCGCCGAAGGGGCCGGCGGACTGATTGTTCCGCTGAACCAACGCGAAACCATGCTCGACCTCATGCAGGCCCTGAAATTTCCGGTTCTTCTCGCTGCCCGTCCGGGCCTTGGCACCATCAATCACACGCTGCTCTCCATCCGGACCCTGCGCAGCGAAGGACTGAACATTGCCGGGGTCGTTTTTGTGAATGCCGGGAATCAGGAATACACGTTCATCGAGGAAAACAACGCCGCCACCATTGAGCAATTTGGAAAAGTCCCGATTCTCGGAACCATCCCCTACTGCTCTCAGCTTGCTCAACCGCATCCGAAATACGATGACCTTCCGCTCCCCGTTATCGCTGAAACCGAGAACATTGTGAACCGGCTGAGCTTATGAGCCATCATTTTTTTCATTCTGTTGTGCAGCATCGGTCTGACAGAAACAGACGGCTGCGACACATCGCGTTTTTCATGAGTATTGTTTCCGCATCGACCATTTCCGTTCTGGCTCAGGATGGTGTCAATACGCGGCAGGTGTGGCAGGTACTGGATACCGAGCCGGAAGTGCTGGTGAATGTGCAGGGGCTGGCGCAGCAGGATTTATCGATCCGGGGCGGCAGTTATACAGGCTCGGGCCTGAGTATTAACGGACTCCGCCTCAAATCGCCCTATTCCGCCCACTGGAATGCGGAGTTTCCAATCCTTGGAAATCTGCTGTCGGTTCCAACCGTTGGAACCGGAATCGACAATGTATCCGGCCATCTGGTCGGCACGGCGGATTTCAGCACTCGTCCGCTCGGTGATGCCCGGCAGGTGTACGCCGGACTGGGTACAGAAGAACATTATGCCGGCGGGATCTATGCTTCGTCGGAAAATGTCGGCGGATATTTTGACTGGGAAAAGGCTCGGCGGATTGATGATTCCGAAAATGATATGGAGCGGTCGTCCGGCGGAGCGGTTTTGCGGATTCCGACGGAGGAGTGGAATATCGATTTCATTGCGGCCGGACAATCGAAGGATTACGGGGCCTACGGTTATTACGGGCTGACGGAGGATGTATCGCACCTGCTCGACGACCACCTGATCCATGCCGGCGCAACACGCGGGGATACAGACGATGCATTCGTGCGGGTGTCTGGACTTTACCGGGATATACGCGATCAGACGCTTGATGATACCGCATCAACGCTGACCAATGTTTTTTCGCGGAATTTTGCGGCAGCCGTGGAAGGTCGTACGCTGGAGGTTCAGCATATTGCTCTTTATCTTCGCAGCAACCTGGAATACGAGCGGGTCAGCGGCGATACGGCCGCTGCTGACCGCACGCGCGGGTCTCTATTACTGATGCCGGAGGCGCACTTTGAACGGTTTATCCTGAAAGCCGGCGTAAATGCGGTTTTCCAGACGGCGGAAAGTGCGGTTTTCCTGCCGGCGTTCGGAATGGACTGGTTTCTTTCGGATAACGGAATTATCTCGCTGTCTTACACAGAAACCAAACAACAGCCCGATTTCCAGACGCTGGAAAATAATCCGTTGCTGGAACAGCAGCATTCGAAAAATACAGAACTGGGCTTTAAGCAGTATTTATCGGAAAACAGTGACTGGAAAATCGGTGCGTTTTTCCGGACGCTGGAAAATGCCAGCGACTGGATCGGCGGTACGGCAACGGATCTGGGACGGCTGAATATCTCCGGGCTGGATGCATCCTTCAGCTATTATCCGAATGAACATCTTGCATTTAAAGCCTATTATCAGTGGGTCTATAAAGATACCGCAGTCAACGACGGACTCTACGAAACCGATTATCCGGAACACATGCTGAACCTTTCGGCCTACTGGAATTTCCTCGATCAGTTTACGGTGCAGTTTTCCCAGACCACGCGGCTGCAGACAGAAAATTCGGTTCGCACCAGTGATGATTTCGGTGCTTTGGCGACGCTGGGCTTGCATTACAATCCATCCTTTGCCCAGAATGTCCGTCTTTCGTTCCTGGTGGATAATCTGTGGGGCTCGAATTTTCAACCCATACCCGGTCTGAAATCGCGCCCGACCACAGTCTTCACCGGATTAACTGTTGGCTGGTAAACAAACCGGCATATGATTTGAGGTTTTCAGGATGGGATTTGAGAAAGGATCTGTGAGTTTCCGCATGTATTTCGCATCGCGCGATCTGACGGTGGAGGATATCGACAAATTTGCCGCTGCGGCACTGCCGCCGCTCAGTACACTGGCGGAAGAGGAAGTACACGGCTGGGTCGGAGGCCGTCATCTACTGGACCGTAACATCACGGAAGAGAATGCATTTCTGGGCGGATATCTGCGGCTCTCATTAACGCAGGCCCAGAAAAAAGTCCCGACCTCTCTCCTCCAGGCGGAATGCGCTCTTGAAGAGATGGCAGTCATGGAGGCCGAAGATAAAAATTATCTTAACCAGACCCAGCGGTCGGAAATCAAAAAACAGATTAAAGAGCGCCTGCTCCCGGATATGCCGGTGCAGCTGAAAGGGATTGATTTCGTATTCGATGAGCGTTCCCATATGATTTACTCCACCGCAATTTCGGAAAAGCAGCTGGATGCCTTTGTTCTGAGTCTGATGCAGACGACGGGCTGCGGAGCAACTCCGGCCGATCCGGAGACCATTGCCGAGCGTGTGGCCCATGTGGATGTGCAGGGCTGGGCTCCGTCCAGCTTTTCGGATGAACTCGAAGACGGTATGGTCGACGGTACAGCCGGGCGGGAATTTCTGATGTGGCTGTGGTTCTGCTCCGAAAAACGCCAGGGCATTACTCAGATTCCGGATGTCGGCGAAATCGCCTATATGATCGAAGGACCGCTGACCTTTGTGATGGAAGGCAAAGGCGCGCACGAAATCACGCTGCGTAAAGGTGAACCAATGCTTTCCGCGGAAGCGCGTACAGCGCTGCTCAGCGGAAAAAAATTAAAGAAAGCCAAAATGCAGTTTGTACGTGGTGAAGAGGTCTGGGCTTTTACCTTTGACGCAGATGACTTTGTTTTCCGCAGTCTTAAACTACCGGAAACCGAAACCTTTGACCGCGTTGGAAAATTCCAGGAACGCATGGTTTTCCTGGAAACCTTCCGCCAGAGTTTCTTCCACCTCTACAGCGAATTTGCTAAAGAACGCAACGATTCCAAGGTGTGGAAAGAGACCAAGGAAGAAATGCGCAAGTGGGTGGCCGACCGCCCGTCTACAGCTTAACGGAGACACTGATATGCTGTTTAAAAAAGTAAAAAAGGGCACTGTCGATGCTGCCCTTCTGGGCGAAAACTTCGGCTCCATCCGGACTGCGCTCACTGAGATTCTGGAGTTTAAAGAAAAACGGTATAAACCGACTCCGGTTTACGAAGTCCGCAAAAAAGTGGATATTGAATCCGCATGGCCTGCCTGCAGAGACCGACTCTATTCCATGTTTGAAGAGCTCACTTCCATTGCCAAACAGCTCGACATGGAAACCACAACCATCAATCCCGATCTCAGTTTTTCAGAAGCAATCGAAACCTTTGTTGTTCAGCTGAACAGCATTGTATACGGCCTGGCCGATGTAGTCGGTACGGGTAAGCATACGCTGGAAGAACTCATTGAAGTCAATGACCGGATTCTTAACATCCAGCTCAGTGCGAATGAGCTTGAGCGGTTTGTGCTGTCGGAATTCAAATTTCCAGGCATGCCCGGTGCGGACGATTAACGCAAAAGCTCCTCTCGGAGCAACCGGATAAATTTCTCCGGCGGCTTATGTTCCGCCCCCATCATACAGGCCTGAATCCAGTTTCGCTCGAGAAGATAGTCACTGCGGTAACTGATTAATACGCCATGCTCTTTCAATTTATCCCCAATACGCTCTGAGGAGTGAATTTCCGGCAAAGCGATGGTAACCACAGCCGGCATTGCACAGGAATCGGGGGCCAGAATCGGCGCATCGATTTCGGCCAGTTTTCTCCGTATCCGGATTGACCACTCGCGCACATCCGCAAACCGTTTATTCCAGTCGTGCGATTCCAGTGCGGCAAGCAGGGCATAAACCAGATTAGACTGTATCGTAAACGGAATTCCCGCCTGTTTCTGATAAATTCCCAGATCAAGCGCACACGGCAAATCATCCGGAGCAGGCTCCAGATCATGATTGTGAAACACCATACAGAGTCCGGAAATTGAAGCCAGTCCCTTTCCGCTGGTTCCAGATGCCAGATAAACCCCCGAAAGATCCACCGGGACCGTGCCGAGGGAACTGATACAGTCCAGGCAGAGTTTCGCATTATAGGCCTCACAAACATCCTGAAACATTTCAATGTCGTGCAGCACCCCGGTCGACGTTTCGCAATGCGTCGCCCAGACCCAGCCAATTTCAGGATGCTGTTTAAACTGCTGTTCAACCATTTCTCTGGAGAAGGATTCCCCCTCCGGAATTTCCAATGTATGGAAAAACAGTTTTGCTCCATTGGCATTCCGGGTGAGACGGCGGCCGAATTCGCCGCTCACCAGAATCAGTCCGGTGGAACAGAGCAGCGACAACTGCCCCGCAACCGCATCATTCGCCAACGTCCCCGGCCCCATAAGCACCTGCACCTGATCCGCCTTCGTCAAGTCGCACAACAGCCGCCGCAGTTTCTGGAAATCTTTTATAAAATCATCACCCCGATGCGAACACGGTTTTTCTTTATAAACTTCCTGCACCTGTTTGCCGAAATCAACCGGACCGGGGAGAAAGTTGAACAGTATGGTATCATCATTAGCCAGTTCCGGCTCTTTTTTGGCAAAGGAACGCGACCGCGTTTTCAAATCCTTATACGCTTCAAGCGTCAGATACATCGGCTGGTACTGAGCATCCTCGGTTCCAACCAGTGGACCGAACGGGGTAAACCCCAGAAATTTATACAGTTTAATCTGGCGGACGGTCCCCGAAATAACGGCGAGATCGTGTCCTCGATCAATCGCATGCTGCACCAGCGTGGCAATCAATCCCTGCGAAATCCGGGTATAGCGGAACTCTTCCTCAACAGCCAGCAGACGGATTTCGCAAAGCGAACGCCCCGGCGGAAGATAGGCATCGAGATCGCTGAGCTTTTCATCCAGGGAAAACGGCCGCTTATCGCGAAAAGCGATCATGCCCGCAAGTATACGCCGCTCTTCATGAACACAGATAATATAGGTGTTTTCATCATGAAACTTATCCTTCAGTTTGCGCTCAGGATTGGCTTCATGCTGAGGAATCTCCTCCACAAAAGTCTTGTAATTGAGTGCGTTTACCGCCTCCATTTCCCAATCTTCCCGGGCAATTTTATAGATAAATCCGTCGAGCAATCCCATTATGCCTCCTTTTGCGGCAACCCAGCCGAAAATGCTTTGCGAATCCGCTCACGATGAGCAAACAGAATGATTACCGAAACCGCAGTCAATGCAGCAACCGCATGGTCCGGCATGTCGAGTGCATAGGCAACCAGCGGAAGGGTCAGAAAAGCCGTTAGACCACTCAGAATAAAACCCCGACGGAAAATCAGCAGAACAAGCGTAAGACCGAACAGCAGCATTGCAAGGTTGCTGTCGAATGCAAGATAAGCTCCGATTGCAGGAGCAATGCCACGCCCTCCGCGAAACTGAAGGAAAAGCGGCCAGACATGCCCGGCAACAACCGCGACCAGAACCAGCGAAACCACCGGCGCAGCAAGCCCGAACCAATGCGCCAGCGCAACAGCGGCCAGACCTTTCAGTGCATCCCCCAGCAACGTAACCGCGAACCCGGATGCGCCCAGTATGCGCCCGGCATTACGCGCACCGACTCCCCCGCTGCCGCATTCACGGATATCTCTTTTCGTCTTCAAACGAACCAGATAATAACCCGTGCAGATTCCGCCGAGCAGATAGGCAATCAGAATGCAGATGATGTCCCTGTCTATCATGTAGCACTCTCCAGTGTGTCCATCGTGTTACTAGATTAACGGCAGTTTAACCTTTTACAACTATTTTTTACCAGCCTACGTTTGAGTTGTCGTTTACACAGCACTCTGCTATCAGTAGGGAAATCTATAATGAAAAGAAACGAATCAGTACTCATCACAGGCGCTTCATCAGGTATAGGATTTGTTACTGCAAACTACCTCTGCCAACTCGGTTATCAGGTATTTGCAGGTATCAGAACCTCTTCAAACGAAGTGAAGTTTGAGGATGGGATTGTTCCGGTAACGTTAGATGTTACCGATGAAAAATCGGTTACCACTGCCTTTAGAATAATCAGAAATACAACATCAGCCGGCCTGGGAGCAGTTGTATGTAATGCCGGACTCCCTCAAGCAGGCCCGATGGAACATTTGAATCTTCAGCGGTTTAACGACCTGCTCGACGTAAACGTTCTGGGAAATATACGAATTATTCAAGCCTCTATACCTCTTCTCCGATCCCAATCAGGAACTATTATTTTCATAGGATCCATCAGCGGACGCATATCCTTACCCTTTCAAGGCGCCTACAGTGCTTCCAAATTTGCGCTGGAAGCTATCACAGATGCTCTACGTGTAGAACTCCGCCCATGGAATATTCCGGTCACCATTATCGAACCCGGCAATGTAAAAACCAAAATCCGAACCAGGGCTTTGAGTAATATAGAGGCCGACCTAACAGCGTTGACTCCTCAGCACCGATTGCTTTATGAACCTATATACAGGTTTGCTCTGAATCATGCTTCCCGAAAATCTGCCGAGCCAATAGCCGTTGCAAAACTGGTGGAACGCATACTTAGATCAAACAAAATTAAACCGAGATACCTGCTGGGAAAAGATGCGATTCTTCTGCATTTGATCTCCAGACTACCAACGGCATGGAGAGATAGAATTATATCCAGCAAACTTCCGGAATACGGAAATTAATCGAAATTGTATCTTCCCGGCGAAATGATTCGGTTCGGATCAAGAATATCCTTCAAATTCTGAACGGTATTCCAGAATACATCACCCTTTCGTACAACATGGTGCATAGAATTTATCCCTACTCTATAGGGTGGATAACCCATATCAACATAGCGTGCCTCCATATCCTGAATACATTTATGAGCCCTTCTGACCTGTTCCTGATCTCTTCGGTCAAAAGCGAGACTTACGACTCCTTCCATGCATTTTGCGGAAAGCAGATTCAGCGTTATCGCAACATCAAAACCGTATTCGGAAAATATTTTTTCTGTTTCTGTAACAACCTGCAAAACATCTTTTGATGCCGCCGGTACGACGGGCAGACAGAACAATGTACCACTATGACTGAGATCCGGATCCAGAGAGTCCAGATTCTCCAGATCACCTACCGGCCAATACAACGTTTTCAGCGAAGCATCCGATGCTTTTCCCTGCGCTAAACCCGAAATCGGCATAACAGCCTTAAGCAGCAGAAGTTTTTCATGCATCCCGGGAATCCACTTGAACCAGGTGGCCACTTTCTCAGCTACCTTCAATGTTTTATCCCCAATGAAACGAACTGTTGCGATACTTCCCAATACCCTGCGGATTTCCTTTTTACTGTTTTTAACCTGCTGCTTCGAGCCGACCAAACCCACCCCGACAGACCATGTACCGAAAGAACTCGACTTCAACATTTCATTAACATAGTTAATGAGATCCGTTCCCGGCAAATGTCCTTCCCTAAGTAATGCCTGATAGACATGAGGAGCCAAGGAGATATGTGTTCGCTCTTGATTTCCCAGATGTGCGACTGTCCGAATATGGCCACTCCTGCGCAGGTTCACTAAACCATCAACTAACTGTGGAAGATCACTCTCATTCTTGATACTGATTGCTGCCGTAATCATACATTCTGATTTAGGCATTAGATCAATGCAGGCCGATGTAACGATCCCAAAATTTCCCTGAGGAAACAATCCATCCAGAGATGGCCCAACACCGTGAGGATATAAGTTCTGTGTTTTGGAATCCGGATAATGTCCAAATCCGGTTTGAAGAGTCTGACCGTTACCGAGCACGATTTTCATATTGGAGATACCGTCTGCTCGTGAATCGAAATAGCCAACGCCTCGATCAAGGGCATTACCGATCAGGCTTGTATCTGATGAAGAACCGGTCACATTCAATATGAGCTTCAATCTGTGTTGTTCAATATGATCCAGCAGCTGACGCTGGGTCACACCGGGTTCAACCACGGCATAATGAAACCGCTCACTGATTTCAAGAATACGGTTCATACCGGATAAATCAACGATCGCCGCCCCATCGCGAACCGGCAGTTTCGACCCCATACCCCATTGTTTTCCCTGACTGATGGGATAAAGCGGTACTCGATACGTATTTGCCGTCTCGACAATCTGCTCAACCTGCTCGTGGTTTACCGGCTTCAGGACGGCAACAACCTGTCGCTCAGAGGCACACACGCTGCGCGTATATTTTTCCAGCGCCCGGGCATCGTGAATAACCGCAGCAGCACCCAGCTGTTTTTCCCAGGCATCAATGGCAGAACGTACGGACATCAGGTCGGATCAGCCCTGTGCCAGCGATGCGGGATTAGAAAAATAACCGAGTGCCGTATGAGCCTGCGGTACACGGACTGTTACAATACTGCCCTCTCCGACACGGCTCTCGAAAACCAGCGTTCCGCGGTGCTCTTCAATCACTTTTTTAGTGATGAAAAGGCCTAGTCCAGCCCCTTTTTCAATAGTGGCGGTATTATCAAACGGTTCAAAGATCCAGCGCAGTGAGGAGGTGTCCACACCGCACCCGTTATCTTTTATTTTCAGTTCGATGTCTGAGTTGGTCAAAGAGAACTCCACCGCAATACTCGGAGCAGATTCGTTGTCGACTGCGGTAACCGCATTATCGATCAGATTCTGAAGCGCCCGCTTCACCTGCAGGCGCTCACCAAGCATCTCATACTGGTCTTCGGCACCATCTACCTGCACTGAAAAAGAGATTTCAGAATGGGCTGCCGCATCGCGGAAACAGTCATTCACCAGTTTCGGCAGGTTCACCCGTTGTAACTGGGAAAAGTCGAAGCGCCCCAGAGCACGCCATGATTCAACCAACTCCGCACACCGCTCTACATTGCGTTCAATCTGATCAAGATATTCGCTCATCTCATCAGAAGTGGAATCCCGTTTTTCTTTCAATTCATAATTAAGCAGGTCGAGATAACCCCGAATAATGGTCAACGGATTCCGGAGATCGCGAACCAGCTCCGAAGATGCTGCACCGAGTGAAGTCAGCTTGTTGGTCTTCCCCACTTCCCGGCTGAGCGACTGCGTCATTTTAGTGAGCTCTTCCTGTGCCTGTTTTTTGCGGGAATTCAGCTTGGAACGCTCGACATATTTTTTGACCACCGCCTGAATTTCGTCCGTATCAAACGGTTTTTGAAGATAGTCATTGGCACCGTAACGGATCGCCTGCTGAGCGGTTTCAAGGTCGCCATAGCCGGTGAGCATCACAATAGAAACATTCGGATTGATCTCGCGGATCTCCCGCAGTCCTTCAATACCGCTTTTTTCCGGCATACGGATATCCATGATGACCAGATCCGGGTTATGTTCCCGAAGGGCATTTATTCCCGCATCAACCCGCTCCGCGAGCACCATGTCGTAATCATACTTCAACACCATGCGCAGACTTTCACGCGGTCCGCGCTCATCATCGATGACCAGCACTTTACCTTTTTTGTCTTTGCATTCCGCGATCATAATGACTCCCTAAAACGCTATAGAGTATGTCAGACCAACAAGGTTGGAATCAATCTCATAAATCCCCGCACCGCTTGTGTTCGAAACCGGCGCGCTGCGATCCTCGTAGATACTGAACGTGTAGGCTAGGTCAATCATGTGAGCTCCGCGGGTATACCCCAGCCCGAAACTGATCGCATGGCGGTCGGCATCCGGCAGAAGCGGCGTAATGGTGTCCTCCGGGATCGGGCTCGGAATATAGGCATATCCCGCGCGAACAACCAGAGAATCGAGGGCCTGCCAACTGCCGCCGACACCAAAAGTGAATGTGTCATCCCAGTTGTTTTCAAGATCCGCAACCGGCACACCGGCCACCAGTTTCTGAGAATCATTCAAAGACCATTGCAGCCATTCCACTAAAGCTTCTATCTGAACATTCTCATTTATGGAAAACCCATACCCAACACCAATGATATTCGGCAATTTGACTTCAGTTTCGAAAGGCCCCGAATTCACCCCGCTGACTTTAAAATCGCCGTCAAAATCTACCTGCATTTGGCTCCGGTATGTCAGCGCCAACCGCTGTCCTTCCACGGGGTTCCAGGTCAAACCGAGATTAGCCCCGACACCCCAACCATCGCCTTCGCCTTCCACATCCGCATAGGTTCCTCCCCTGTACCCAGCAAAGATTTCAGTGTCAGCTCAGAATAAGCGACATTCAGACCGGCTCCAAGCGACAGCGTATCGGTTAATTTTGTCGCAACCGTGGGGTTAAAATTGATCATCATCATCTGGGCCTCATAAGGCACAAAATCACCGGGATTAACAATAAACGGGGCAAAATCGTCTTTTTCCCAGGAAAGCCCCTGCCCATAAGGTGTATTAATGCTCAGCCCCGCTGTCCAACGTTCACCCAGCGGTAAAGCGTAATAAATGTTGGGCAGAAAATTCCAGTCGCCATCCGACTCAAAAGCATTGGGAGCCAATGGGTTCTGATATGAGTTTTCCGTGCGGGCCATGGTCAGCGACAGAACAACAGACTGATTGGTCTGAAAGGCTAAATTCGCCGGATTGTAGAAAATCGCCGAGGCATCATCCACCCACACCGAATGCACGCCGGATTTGGCAATCCCCTCCGCGGTCGGCGGCGGATTACGATAGCCATCGGCCATCGCAGACCGGGCAAGAGCAAAAACTGTTGCACATAACCCCGCCGCAAAATATCTGTGATTCCTGATCATAAATACCCCTCAATATCGACAATTAATAAACTGTCTTTTTTTAGCATAAGATATGCCATGGGTCACTAAAAAATTCACCTACAGGTTGTGTAAAAATTCTTGATATATACAATATATTGATATTTAGTGTACAAAATTGTGCACAACATATGTGTGCATATTTATCACCTATGATTGCGGCCGATACCTGATTATTCCACTACATAAGGATACGCCGAAATTCAGACAAAAGGAAGTAGACCCGTGATCGGCAGAAACAGAGTGGTTATTACCGGTATTGGAGTACTCGCCGCCAACGGCATCGGCAAAGACGCATTCTGGAACTCCCTCCTCGCAGGCAAATCCGGCATCGATCTGGTTACTCTTTTTTCTTCCGAAAACCTCGCACCGTGTTTAGCAGGTGAAGTACCCGATTTTGACGTTAATGCGTATATTGATCGTTCTCTGAAACCCAAAAGAATGGGGCGTTTTACACAACTGGCATTAGTTGCAGCTACTGATGCAATAAAAGATTCAAGATTAAATATGGACTATATGCGGTCTATAAATTCACTGCCAATTATCATTGGGTGCTCAGCACCCGCAATGGATCTGCTTGGTCAACATGCAACAACGACTACGGCAGTCATGAGCATCCCAAATGCGGCAGCAAGTGCTATCGCATATGCGAATGAACTCAAAGCATCGATCCAGACAATTTCCAACGGTTGCGCATCGAGTTTAGATGCCGTGGCCTATGCATCCTCATTTATCTCTACCGGAAAATCTGATGTTGCACTTGCTGGCGGTGCTGATTCTACAATAACTGAATACGTTATGAATTGTTTTACTAAGGCAAAAAAACTCCCGTCAATTGCCGATCCTCCATCTAAGTCCTGCAAACCTTTTGATTTAAACCGTAGTGGAGGAGTTATTGCAGAAGGTGCCGTTATCTTTATTCTTGAGAACGAAAATCACGCCACATCAAGGGGAGCATCAATTTACGGAACCATTTCTGCATACGGAAAAGCAAATGACCCTCCAAAAGAAAGAGAAGGAATCGGCCTGACTCTTTCTATGCAGCATGCTCTTCAAAATGCAGGCTTATCCACACGGGATATTGACTACATAAACGCACATGCTCCCGGTGACAGCACTATGGATCTTTCCGAAACAGATTCTATTAAGGCAGTTTTTGGAAACCGGGCATATGATATTCCTATTTCCTCAATTAAAGGGTCTACAGGTAGTGCCATGGGCACAGGAGGAGGACACCAGCTAGCCTGCACTCTACTCTCCCTACAAAATAAATGCATTCCACATACTACCAATTTGACTGTAACAGATCCTTATTGCGATCTCGACTATGTAATGGCAGAGAACAGATATATTGAATTAAATTATGCCATGGTAAATACGCATGGGTTTGGCAGAAGTAACGGGACGCTAATTGTTAAGAACTGGAAGTAATTCTTCATGCTAACAACAACCACGATACTAGTTCTTATTCTCATAACAAATATAGCGGTGAGCCTAGCAATTCTACTCACTAATTCCCAACGGACTCAAAATCGCTATTTCACTTTCTTTTCTACGATTATGAGTGTGTGGATTTTATTCGTGATGGGCATTATCCATTCAAACGATGCTCTATCGGCATTACATTTTATTAAAGGTGCATCAGTTGCAGGAACCTGGATCCCACCATCCTTCCACCTACTTTGCCTTTCAATTTCCAACCCTAATGTATCGCTGAAAGAACAACTGCTTCGCGCTCGTTTCCCTCTCATTCTGGCATTTTCCACCAGCATCTTATGCCTTAGCCATCTCTTTATTACAAAAGTATCATTAATGCCAGTCGGATCGGTTCCCGATGCGACATACGGTCCCGGATTCGCATTATACACTGCATATTATCCCGTTCATTTCACATTTACGATCATAACATTTTTCCGTGCTTTAAAAAAAGCACGAGGAGTTCAACGGGTAGAACTTCAATTTGTCTTAACTTCAATTGCTATGGCCATTCCAGTGTATCTTTTAATTCATATGGCCGCAGTGCTACTCGAGAGTTCACAGCCACAACAATATGGGCCAATAAGTATTATTCCAATTAACCTTGTAATTGCCTATGGAATAGCGACTAGGCATATTCTTGAAGTTGGAACATTTATTAGAAGAATTATCGCATATATCCTTCAAGGGATATATCTAATCTTCGTTTACCTACTGACCTATTATCTAGTTTTAAAAGGGTTTTCACACCTCATATCAGACACAGATCTGCCGGCACAAATCTGCGCTACAGTGGTAGTAGCCTTCTCAATGGCGCCCATGCATGGCAGGTTTCAGAAAGTCGCGTATAAACTTGTTTCAAGTCAGTCATTAAACGCGCCAATAACAATGAAGAAAGCAGGGGAGATCTTTCAATCTATAACGACACAAGATGCACTTCTCTGCCAGTTCACTGACTTGCTAACGGAATCGCTTAAAGCTCAGTCGGTACGCCTATTGATTAAAACCGGGGGGGATTTTACTGAAGCAACATCCAAAGGACGAGTTAAAGTCACACTTCCTCCAGCTTTGGTGGCGACTTTGGAATCAACAAAAGATCCAATCAGCGAGGATAAGCTGACCCGGTCTAGACAAACTCCAACAACTAAAGAGGTTCTCAGAGATCTTAGAACCTTAAACTCCCAACTTGCTACAGGTGTGTTTTCACAGTCTGAACTTAGAGCAGTTATTTTATTTGGATCCAGGACTGGCGGACGCATTTATGACAAAACCGAACAGGACACCCTTCAGATCCTCTGCAATCAGTTCGCTGTGGCTCTTGAAAATGCCCGGCTTTATACCGCGATGCAGGACAGTAAAATCCAGAATGAAATTATGCTGGAGCAGCTGGCCAGCGGGGTTGTGGTCGCCAGGCCGGACCGCGGCATCACCCTCTTTAACAATGAAGCCCAGAAGATTACCGGCATCAACGAAGAACAGTCCATTGGTAAACACATTACCGTCCTTCCGCGTGAAATTTATCTGGCCCTTGAAGTCACACTGGAAAATGAAAACGGCGTACGTAATATTGATGCGACAATTTATCCCGATGAAAACAGCGAGGATTTCCCGAAATATATCCGTATGAGCTCGGCCTTTCTGCTCGGGCACGACGGCAAACCCATGGGAGCGCTTCTGGTCATCACGGATATTACTGAACTGAAAGCACTGGAGGAACAGGTACGCCGGTCCGATCAGCTTTCGAGTGTCGGCACACTGGCCGCCGGCATGGCGCACGAAATCAAAAACCCGCTCGTAACCATTAAAACCTTCACCCAGCTGTTGCCCCAACGCTATAACGACGAAGATTTCCGCAAAGATTTTTCATCGCTCGTGGCCCATGAGGTTGAACGCATTGACGGCATCGTGAATGAACTGCTCAGTTTTTCAAAGCCGGCCAAACCGCACCTTATCGCTATGGATATTCAGGAGACGCTGGATCAGATCCTCAAGCTGGTGCATGAGCAGCTCTCGCAAAACAGCATCAAACTGCAGAACAACTGCAAAGCGGACAAATCGTACATTATGGGCGATGCGAAACTGCTTTCTCAGGCCATTATCAACCTGATTCTAAACGCCATTGATGCCATCGGTGAAAACGGGACTCTCACCATCGGAACCATCAACTGCGCTTATCGTTTTGCCACCGGAGACTCCCCCGACCGCGCCGTCACCCGGAAATGCATCCGCATTCAGATCACGGACAACGGCAAAGGCATTGCCCGCGAGAACCTTCAGAAAATTTTTGACCCCTTCTTTACCAGCAAAAGCGAAGGAACCGGTATGGGACTTTCCGTTGCGCACGGCATAATCAGCGAACACCACGGGGTAATCGAGGTTGACAGTGAACTGGGAAAAGGAACCACGTTTTACCTCTACATGCCCCTTCTTGAAGAAGAGGTTACCTCATGAGAACGCTGCCCTCCAGCCTCCTCTACTCCCGCGATGAAGAACTGACATCGCGCCTCATTCGTGTGGCTTCGACCATTACAGCCATCCATCCTCTGGAAGAACAGGTCGAACTCGAACAATGGTTTCAGCAGTTCGGAGATACCGTACTGCTGGCGGATCTGCGTGCCCCCAACTGCCTCGACGTTATCGCCATGCTGCGCCGCGAGCGGCCGTCCACCATAATCATCGTAATCGGCGCCGACCGCTCCGACCCCATGCTTGCGGCAGAACTGCTGGAACCTTTCGCCAAAACCTCTTTTGAACCGGACCGGCGCGAATTGCAGTCTCTTCTGAAACAGGCCATTGAATGCCAGATGCTCCGCCAGAAAACCCGTATTCTTGAGGAAGAACTCATCAAGCTGAATGCCCGGAAAAGCGAACAACGGTCGGAGCCTCGAAGCTTTTTTTCAGCACCGCTGCGGAATTTCTCCAAGGCTCAGCGCAACTTCGACAATGTAGATGCCCTTTTCGAAAGCGTAGTGGAAGGCCTTGTAGCCACTGCACGGGTATCACGGGCCGGCATCTTCATCCAGCCGGATCCGCAGGACGACTATATTTTCCAGGCCGGAACCCGCTGCCTCGCCGCCACTGAAAAACTGAAATTCAGCCCCCACGACAGATTCATCCGGTGGTTGGAAATGAATACCCATCTGGTATCGCGCAAAACCCTCGAAAATATTACTGATCCGCAGGAACGGGCCATGCTCAAGCTGATGCTCGATTCCCTCGGTGCCGAAATTATCATCCCGATCTATGCCGCCGGCCGGATCAAGGGCTGGATTTTCGTCGGTCAGCGCTCCACCGGCATTCCTTTCGAAGTGGCCGACCTTGAAGACCTGACCGGGCTGGCAGATCATATTTCCACCACCCTTGAAAAAGCATTCCAATACGAAGAAACCGCACTCCAGAAAGCGCTCGCCGAAACCGTCCTGCATTCCATTCCTTTCGGTATTGTTGCATGTGATGAAAAAGCGACCATTCGCTGGTTCAACTCCACCGCCCGCGATATTCTCCGCCCGGAGGAAACCGAAATCATCGGCCGGCGTGTTGAAATCCTCGGCTCCCGCATTGCCGACCTGTTCCGCCGTGCCATCGGCAACCAGACCGCCCACGATGTGACCGAATGGACCGACAACCGAACCAAACTCACCGTATCAGCCGAAACCCGCTGCCTCACGGACAGTGCCGGTTGCGTCGGAGCCATGATGATGCTTCGTGATATCACCGGCGCAAAACTGCTGCAGGAAAAAGAAGAACAGCTCGAACGCGCCTCCTTCTGGAACGAACTGGCCTCCAGCATGAGCCACGAAATCCGAAATCCGCTCGTGGCCATAAAAACCTTCTCGCAAATGCTGCCGGAACGCTACGAAGATCCTGACTTCCGCGCCGAATTCAGCAAAGAGGTCAATTATGAAGTCGACCGCCTTAACCAGATTGTCGATAAAATTAATGAATTTGCCAATCCGCCCAAACCGGTATTCCAGTCACTGGATATCCGGAAACCGATCGAACACGCCGTTACCCGCATTCAGAACGAGCTCGACCACGATAATCTCAAGATCCACCTCTCCGCCGATGAATCATCCCTCATGATCAACGGCGATCCGGCCTCCCTTGAGGAAGGTGTGTATCACCTTCTTAAAAATTCCGCCGAAAACCTGGCCAACAAACCGGGCTCCCGCGTCAACGTAACCGTCAAAGGCCGCACGCCGGACAAACAGTCCGGCAGTATTTACCTGATTATCACCGACAACGGATCGGGAATTGATGAATCCATCCGCGACAAAGTCTTCTCTCCCTTCACCACCATAAAAGCCCGCGGCCTCGGTCTGGGTCTGCCGATCGCCAAACGCGCCGTGATCGATCACAACGGTCAGATCGACATCGATACCAGCTCCGGCGGAACAACCATCACGATCATTTTCCCGGCACAGGAGGACGAAACATGAACCGCAGCGAAACCACTCCCACTCTGGAAACACCGATCAATCTAGAAGAGGCCGTCGGAAATTTTGAACGCAGCCTGATCCTCCAGGCACTGGAACAATGCAACGGCATTCAGACCCGTGCCGCCGAACACCTCGGGACCACCCGCCGCATTCTGCGCTATCGGATGGATAAACTCGGCATTGAGCCTCATTACGGCAAAAACACCTGATTCCGGAAAGAACATTGCCAAAACCCTTCGACAGGTTAAAATAAAGACCACAAGTCAGGAGGATAAAAGATGAATATGCTTGTTGCGGTCGATTTTTCACAAAGTACCGATTCCGTACTCAAAGAAGCCGCCGGACTTGCCGGAAAACTTAAAACTAAACTCTACGTGCTTCATGCTGTCGGCGACGACCCCGCAGCACGGGTCTACCAAACCTCCTCCTTTTCCGATTACGCCCCCGAAGTGGTCTCCCTGCCCGGTGATGTGCAGCTGGCACGCAATCTCAGTGCCGAGGAACTCAAGCGCGAGCACAACGAACTGCTCAATATTTCCGCCAACCTCCGCCGGAACGGTACCCAGGCTCAGGCCCTTCTTGTGAAAGGCGATCCGGCCGAAATGATCCTGCAGAAAGCAAAAGAACTGGAATCCGACATGATTATTCTGGGTTCCCATGGCCACGGTCTGCTCCACAAAGCCTTTCTGGGCAGCGTATCCGAAGCCGTTATCCGCCATGCTGAATGCAATGTTCTGATTGTGCCGACCCCGGCCGGATAACCTTCTTTAACAAATCTTAAGACACCGGTTCCGCCCGGTTACTAAGCATTTCGCTCATATTTTCAAAACACATGCCCCTGGCCGAAGGGATTGTCCAAGCACCGATTTTCAGGGCGTTTCTTTACTGTTCCAGCTGATAAACGGGGCTATATTGCCTCGTTTCTTTTTTGAAAGGCAAAGATATGCATGATGATATTATTAAGATGAACGAGCGCTATCAGGCGGAAAGCGCAGTGCTCCAGCAGGTCCGCGATGAAGTGGGCAAAGTGATCATCGGCCAGGAGGATCTCATCGAAGCCCTCCTCCTCGCCCTGCTCTGTAACGGCCATGTGCTGATCGAAGGCATTCCCGGACTCGCCAAAACACTCGCGGTGACCACCCTCGCACAAACCCTGCATGCCGGCTTCAACCGCATTCAGTTCACCCCCGACCTCCTCCCCGGCGACCTGCTCGGGACCATGATGTATAACCCGAAAACCAGCGAATTCACTCCGCACAAAGGCCCGATCTTCGCCAACATCATTCTTGCCGACGAAATCAACCGTTCTCCCGCAAAAGTACAGAGTGCACTGCTCGAAGCCATGCAGGAACACCAGGTCTCCATCGGCGACGAAACCTATAAACTCGACGAACCCTTCCTCGTACTCGCCACTCAGAATCCCGTTGAGCAGGAAGGCACCTACCACCTCCCCGAAGCCCAGGTCGACCGCTTCATGTTCAAACTCGATGTGGTTTATCCCACCAAAGACGAAGAGCACCGCATCCTGAAACGTATGGGCAAAACCGACGTTAAAATCGATATCCAGGCCGTCATGCAGATCGATGATATCACCCGGCTCCGGAAACTGGTCGATGATGTCTTCATGGACGAAAAGCTGGAACACTATATTCTCGACCTTGTTCAGGCCACGCGCGACCCCGGAAAATTCGGTCTCGATTGCGCCGACATGATCCGCTACGGCGCTTCGCCGCGCGCCACCATCTTCCTGTCCGTCGCGGCCCGCGGCAAAGCCATGCTCAACGGCCGCGGCTATGTTGTTCCGCAGGATGTTAAAGATGTCGCCATGGATGTACTCCGTCACCGTGTGCTGCTCACTTACGAAGCCGCCGCCGAAGAAAAATCCTCTGAAGATATCCTTCATCAGATTCTCGACACCGTGGAAGTACCCTAGAAATTAAAAATGCAGATTTCAGAATGCAGAATTTTGAGATCTGCGACACTTTAGTGATAAGGAGGTCATATGAAAGGCGATGAGCTCAGAATTCGAACCAAGCAGTTTGCACTGCGCATCATGAAACTCGTGGAAACATTGCCAAACACGGTTGCAGGAAAAGCCATCGCAAATCAGCTTATGCGTTCTGGCACATCGGTTGGAGCAAACTACCGCGCGGCATGCAGAGCCCGATCAAATGCAGAGTTCATCGCAAAACTTGGTATCGTACTTGAAGAAGCCGATGAAACTGAATTCTGGCTAGAACTGATAATGGATGGACAACTCCTCCCTAAAGACAAAGTTGAATCTTTAAAAAAAGAGGCAGCCCAAATAACAGCCATAATGGCGGCATCCCGAAAAACAGCACAAGACAACAAATAGGGGTGCGGGGTATCCCCGCCCGCAATTCTTCATTCTGAAATCTTAATTCTTAATTTTCCATGTCCGAACCAAAAGACTCATACCTTCTCAAAAAAGTTCGCCAGATCGACATCAAAAGTCGAAAAGTGGTCACCGAACTGCTTGGTGGTGAATACAAAAGTGTCTTCAAAGGCCGCGGAATGGAATTCGACGAAGTCCGCGAATACATGCCCGGCGATGAAGTCCGTACCATCGACTGGAACGTCACCGCACGTACCGGGAAGCCTTTCGTAAAACGCTTTATCGAAGAGCGCGAACAGGCGCTCTTTTTTCTGGTCGACATGTCGGCTTCCGGCACCTTCGGTTCTACCCGGCAAACCAAAAACGAAGTGGCGGCCGAAATCTGCGGCATGCTCGCCTTCTCGGCCATCAAAAACAACGACCGCGTCGGACTCATTATTTTCACCGATGAAGTCGAATGCTTCATTCCCCCCGACAAAGGACAGCACCATGTGCTGCGCATTATCCGGGAAATCCTCAGCTTCGAACCACAGGGAACGGGCACCAGTATCGCCGGTGCACTCGACTACCTGGGAAAAATGGTGAAACGCCAGTGTGTCACCTTCCTTATTTCCGATTTTCAGGATGCAGATTACGACAAGCAGCTGAAACTTGCCGCCTTCCACTACGACCTCATCGCCGTGACCATCACCGATCCACGGGAACTTGAACTGCCCGACGCCGGACTCGTGGAACTGCGCGATGCCGAAACCGGAGAACAGATTCTCGTCGATACCGCCAGTCCTGCAGCACGCAAAAAGTTTAATACCGCCGCCAAAGCCCGACACCTTGAAATCAGAGATCAGTTCATCCGGCTCAATATCGACCAGATTGATGTCCACACCGATCGCGACCACGTTCCCGATCTGGTCCGCTTTTTCCGAACCCGTGAACAGAGGCAGACTTTATGAAAAAAATCCTGCCCATCTGTACTCTGCTGCTATTCGGCTGTTCTGAAAAACAGACCGATACGCAACCCTATTCAGAACCCGTCTATTCAAAACAGTACCGCAACCATAGCATGACGGCCATTATTTCGCTCAGCGAAACCAACATCCCCAGCTCAGGAAAAATCACCTTGATGCTGGAAATGCATGTCCCGGCCGGAACGGAACCGTCTTTCCCGAACATCGGAAGTCAAATCGATCCGTTCTCACTGGGCGAAGGCTATACCGAACCCGTTCAGACCCTGCCCAATGGAAAACAGCTCTACCGCCGGGTCTGGCAGCTGCTGCCGGCCCTCCCCGGAAAAACCGAGCTCCAACCTCTGGAACTTTCGGCCGGCACCAATTCCATCACCACCGAACCCATCCGCATTGAAGTCACCTCGCTGATTCCTGAAGGAACAGAAAAACTGGAAATCCGCGACATTGCCGATCCCATTGAGCTACTGCCCGCTCAGGAAAAAAAGCGGCGCTCTATCTACACCGCTGTCGGTGCCCTTTTCACCCTCGGTCTGATTCCGTTCATTATTTATCTACTGCGCAAACCGAAAACGGTTGCTGTGGTCCTTCCTCACGAAGCCGCATTCCAGGCGCTGGAAAATCTGCCTGAAAATCCGGTCGAACGGATTCATGAACTCAACCGCATTTTCCGCACCTACCATGAAGCACGCGTCGGTATTCCAATGGTTGGAAAAACGGTCGTTGAGCTCTCTGCAGTTCTTGAAGACCACAAAATTATTTCCTTCCTCGAGCGGTGCGACGACATCCGCTTTTCCAATAAAGTTCCGGATGGTTTTATCGCCGAAGCCGCACAATTCGTCCGCTCCCACGTGGAAAACACCATGGAGGTTCCGGAATGAAATTCGCGCTCCCATGGATGCTTCTTTTACTGCTCCCGGTTCTGAAAATGGTTATAGACCATTTCCGGAAGAGCCGTAGTCCGGCCCTCGGTTTTTCAACACTGGCTTCATTTAAAAAAGTCCCCGCCACCACGCGGCAACGTTTTATGCCGCTGCTTTTCTGGCTGCAGGTGCTTGCACTGGGACTGCTTATTTTCTCCGCAGCCCGTCCGCAGATCAAAGATATGACTCAGGGCATTCCTAAGGAGGGTGTTGCCATTGAACTGGTCGTGGATATTTCCAGTTCCATGGATATTTCCATGCCGTTTCAGGACACGACCATGAGCCGTATGGATGTGACTAAAATGGTGGTCGAACAGTTTGTCAAAGAACGGCCGGACGACCTCCTCGGGCTCATCACGTTCGCCCGCTACGCTGACACCGTCTGCCCACTGACCCTTAGTCACGATTCTCTGCAATTTTTTATTCAGCAGTTGGAAATCGAGTCGCGGCCCAACGAAGATGGAACAGCTTTCGGCGATGCCGTCACGCTGGCGGCCGCCCGTCTGAAAACAGCTGAAGAGCGGTACAGTCAGGAAGATCAGGAAACCGGCTATGAAATTAAATCAAAGGTCATCATTCTGCTGACCGACGGCAACAACAACTGCGGCCGGCATCTGCCGATGGAAGGTGCCGCACTGGCGCAGCACTGGGGCATCCGCCTGCACACCATCGCCATCACCGACCCGCCGGAAATGAAAACGATTCAGACGCCGGAAGGTCCCGTTGAAATTGAAGAAGAACCGCTGGTGCAGGAACGTATTCTTCAGAAAATGGCCGAAGAGACCGGCGGCATCTACCGTCGCGCCACCGATGAAGCCTCTCTGCGCGATGTTTATAATGAAATCAACACCATGGAGAAATCCGAAATCGAGTCGGACCGTTATCACACCTTTAAAGATGTATTCCAGCCCTTCGCGATACTAGGACTTCTTCTCCTGATTTTCCATACTGTACTCTCCACCACGTGGCTCAGGAGGATTCCGTAAAATGAAGAATGTAGAATCAGGAATTAAGAATGGTGGGTCTGCGGCACTTTTGTATGGGTGGCCGGAGCATCGCCTACTATTCATTCTTCATTCTGAAAACTTAATTCTTAATTTCATGGAGGCGCGCCTCCAATGCTGATCTATTTCTACCATCCTGCCGCCCTGCTCTGGCTGTGGATCGTTCCGGTAATTGCCGGGCTGTTCATCTATTCCTCGGTCAAACGCAAAAAAGCCGTTTCCGCATTCGGAGCCGGCGCACATTTCATCAGCCGGAAACGCGAAGCCTTCAGCGCCACCGCGGCCATCGGACTGATAATAATAGCCCTCGCCCGGCCGGCCTGGAATCTTGAAGAAACCAAACTGCAGGAAAGCGGGCGCGACGTCATCTTTCTGCTCGACGTCTCCCGCTCTATGTTGGCAGAGGATATGCATCCGAACCGCCTCGAAAATGCAAAAACAGCAATTCATGACTGCATCGAGGGGCTGTCCGGCGACCGCATCGGGCTCGTACTTTTTGCCGGATCAACCGAAATCCGTTGCCCGTTGACAGTCGATTACGACTATTTCCGCATGGCCCTTCGTAATGCTTCGCCCGATAGCGTGGCGGCCGGTGGAACCATGATTGCGCATGCGCTGGAACGCACGGTCGAGAAGCTGGTGACGGACGAAAAAGCCGGCATGGTTGACCTTATTCTGATAACCGACGGCGAAGACCAGAAGGATGGCCCCGATGAAGTGGAGGCTGTCCGGAAGCTGGAAGAGGCCGGTGTACGCTTCATCGGTATCGGACTGGGCGACCGTTCACGCGGAAGCCGTATTGCAATTGTTGATGAAGAAACCGGAGTACGCTCGTATCTTAAAAGCGGTAATCAGGAAATCTGGACCCGCCTCAATTCTGAAACGCTGCGCCGTATGGCCGGGGCAATTCAGGACGGCATCTATTTTGATGTCGGTAACGGACCATTCAATCTGGCACAGATCTATCGACAGATCATGGTTGATGCCGAACGGACGGCAACCGACAAACAGGTAATGGAACGGTATGAGGAAAAATTCCATCTGTTTCTTTCCGGTGCAGTCATCCTGCTGCTGATTTCCAACCGCTGGAGGAAACCGTCATGATTTCCAAAATACTGCCTCTGCTGCTTACAGTAACGCTGGTGCAGGCCGCACCGAAAACCTTCAAGGCGGGAAACAAGGCCCTGGCGGAAGGCCGCCTTGATGAAGCCATCAATCTGTACCATGAAGCGATTGCCGAAGCTCCGGAATCGGGCGAACTCTATTTCAATCTGGGCAATGCACAGTACCGCTCCGGAAGCTATGAAGAGGCGATGGCATCCTATGAGCTCGCGGCCTCCATGACGGAATCGGATTACACACGCGGCCGCAGCTGGTACAACATGGGCAACTGCATGGTCAAAGCAGGAGAGAACCTCCGGGAAACCGATCCGCATGCGGCGGCCGAATACTGCCGGCAGGCGGCCTGGTTCTACCGCATGGCACTGGACTACGATGCCTCGTTTACCGATGCCGCATACAATCTGGAAATGAGCCAGCGTATCGTGGCCGGCATCGAGGAGGAAATACAGCAGAAGGAAGAGGACGAACAGAAACAGAACGAACTCATTACCTACATCCGGGAAAAACTGATGGAGTTTATTGAACGGCAGAACAAACTGCTGGAAACTCAGGATGTCGGCGAAGCCCAGAAACAGCTGGAGAATGAGACGCGGGAATTGGCGGAACTGATCGAAGCTTCCGGGCTGCATGCTGATATTCCGATGCCCGACGGAAACGCAGCCCCCGGCCCCCTGAAAGAGACCTGGGAACATACGGTTAAAGCAGCCGAAGCCATGGCCGTTCCGGATCAGCCGACAGCGCTGGAGGAGCTGACCGCGGCGCTTGGTTCCGCGCCCGAGGATCCCAATCAGCAGGAGGGCGAATCCGACGAGGAGTCGGAGGACTACGAAGACTATGATATGGAATATGAGGAGTCGGATCAGGATGCGGATATGTACGAAGAAGCCGATCCGTTCGGTGATTTTTCCGAGTACGAAGAGATTCGCGGCGTTCCGCCGCCGAACCAGACCGAGATGGATATTCTTGCTGAAGAAATCAGAAATCAGGAACGGCGGAAACAAAAGAAGTCCGGCGAATACAAAGCGGTTGAGAAAGACTGGTAATATGAAGAAGCTTATTCTATTGGCAAGTTTAATCGTTGCGGGCCCCGCGTTGGCCGCGACCAATTTCTATGCCTACGCAACAGCCTCAGAAACCAATGTGTATCTCGGGCAGGTTTTCAATGTGGATGTCATTGTCAAATCCGGGGCCAAGCCTGACGCTCCCGAATTTCAGACCCCGGAATTCAACACCACCGTGCTGGTGTCCGGACAGGAAACCAGCGAGGAGAATACCTGGCTATACCGTTATGCCCTTCGTCCGAAACAGGAGGGCGAACTGACCGTTCCGGCACTGCGCTTCGGAAGCGTATCTTCCGGGCCCATCCGAATCACAGCAAATAAGCCGGCGACCTCGGACCGGATGAAACTGGAACAAAGTGTTTCTGCAGCTTCCGTCTACGTCGGCGAACCGCTCCTGCTGAAAACCCGATGGGACAGCACCTACCCGTTCGGAGCCATCAAAGCGGTCGATTTTCATTTTCCGATTCTCAACGATAAACGGTTCCAGGTTCTGGAAATCTATGAACCCGACAAAGAAAAGCAGGCCAATGCCACCGGTCTGCCGGTACACGGAACACGTGTACTGGCCTCGCGGAAAAGCTATCAGGTCAACGGCACACAGCATCAGAGTCTGGAATTCAGCAAAATCCTGATCCCGAAAAAAAGCGGACGCATTGTGGTCGCGCCGGCCACACTGCTCTGCGCTGCGGAACAGGAACAAAACCTTAAAACCAAACCCCGCCGTTCGGCATTTCAATATCCGGCTTATTTCGACAATACATTTTTCGACCACAATGTTTCCGGCGACAAATGGATACGGATTTATACCGAATCCAAACCGCTTGAAATCGATGTAAAACCATTGCCCCAGGACGGGCGGCCCGATCTTTTCAACGGCATGGTCGGCGAATTTGATATTGAAGTCACCGCCGAACCAACCGCTGTTCGTGTAGGCGAACCGATCACCCTGACGGTTACCATAACGTCTTCGAACTATATGGAGAATATTTTCTTCGCATCCCTGCGTTACCAGCCCAACCTCGTCAACCGGTTCGAGATTCCCTCCGACCGCTCGCTGCCGGAGCGCAAAGGAAAGTCCAAAATCTACACACAGACGATCCGGCCGCTTTCACTTAGTAATACTGAAATTCCTCCGATTCAGCTGGCCTATTTCAGTCCGACGCAGGAAAAATATGTAATCAAAGAATCCCGTCCCATTCCACTGCAGGTGTCCGCCGCTGAAGAAATCGGTGTATTCGGCGGATCATTCTATAAGAATCCGCTCCGCTCCGTGGAGGAGGGTATTCGCCAGAATTATGAAAATCCGGACATGCTTAAATCGCGCCGCCTTCCGCTTTTCGGATGGGCCCATCCGGTCATTGTTCTGCTCATCCTGCTGCTTCCTCCGGCTGTGGCGGGTGGATATTCCGCAGCATCACTCTTCGGCGAGAAAAAACATTACATTCACCGCACGGCCAAAGCCGCACGGGCCTTCAAAGTGTTCCGGAAAAATGTGGCTCATATTAAATCACACACCATGAAAACAGAGATTTACGGCGATCTTGACCAATGTCTGCGCGCCTATCTGGGCGACCGGCTGCACCTTGTGCCCGGAGCACTCTCCTTCAGGGATGCGGAAATGCGCCTGATGGAAGTCGGTGCTGATGACCAGACTCTGAAAGATCTGAAAAACCTCTTTGCTTTGTGTGAAGCGTACCGCTTTGCGCGGGATTTTAATGAAACAGGAAATGCTGATGACATTGTGCGTGAAGCCATCCGTATCGTCCGTACCGTTGAGAGGAAACTGAAATGAAAAAACTGCTCCTCCTTATTTTTTTCGCTGTATCGGTTTTTCCGGCTTTCGGAAAAGACTACCAGTTGCAGGCACTCGAAGATGCCCATACCGCTTTCAAAACTGCCACCGATCCCGCCGGCTATGCCAAGGCGGCCGAACGTTACGAATCGCTCATTGAAGAGGAAGGTATCCGTAACGGACATCTATTTTATACGGCCGGAAATGCGTGGTTTATGGCCGGAGATATGGGCCGTGCTATTCTGAATTACCGCCGCGCAGAACAGTATCTGCCCAACGATGCCGACCTGCAGCATAATCTGTCTGAAGCTCTGAAACTGCGTCCGGATCTGATTCCGGAAAAAGAGCCCAACCCCATGACGGCCCGGCTGCTGGGCTGGCACCTGAACACTTCCACCCGCTTCCGATGGATACTGTTCTCCATCTTTTGGATCAGCTTCTGGGGCGCATGGTTCTGGAAACAGCGCACCTCCCGGAAAGAAGCCCGGATCACAACAGCGGCCTGCGGCCTTGTTTCGGCTGTACTGCTGCTCTCACTGATAACAGAGAGCGTCATGAATACAAAAGCCCGGCCGGGTGTGGTTACTGCCGGGGAAGTTGTTGCACGTAAGGGCGACGGTCCAATGTATGCGCCGGCTTTTCTGGATCCGTTGCATGCGGGCACAGAATTTCATTGTTTGGAAGAACGTGAAAACTGGTGGCATATTGAACTGGCTGACGGCCGGGCCTGCTGGATTCCCTCCCACACAGCACAAACGGTGGCTTTACCCTAAAAGCTGACGGACCATACTGATAACTTTGTCGGGCGTGAAGGGTTTTTCGAGAATGGAAGCATCTGCAGGAACCCCTTCTTCGTTGAGCTGGGAACGGGAATATCCCGACATAAAGAGCACCTTGATATCCGGATAAAGCTCCGCCGCCGCCATCGCCAGCTCTGCCCCCCAAGACCGGGCATAACCACATCGGTGAACAGCAGGTCGATTTTACCTTTGTGATTTCGCGCAACCTTAATACCTTCCCACCCCTCTTCAGCCTGCAGAATATTGTAATCCTGCGTTTCCAGCGTCTGAGCCACCAGCGTAAGAATCATCGGGTCGTCCTCCACCAGCAGAATCGTCGGCCGATCGGCCTGAATTTTTTCAGGGGAGTCACCCTCAGCAAGTTCGGACTTTGAAGCATCCTGCTCGATGTCTTTTTCCGGTTTTTTAGCTCCGTGATAGGCATCATCTGCAAGATCAATTACCGGAAGATATATATAGAAGGTTGTCCCGGAGCCCAGTTTACTGCGCACATCAATAAAACCGTCATTCTCTTTCATGATGCTCTTCACGATGGAGAGTCCCAGACCGGTCCCTTTTCCGGAACTTTTCGTCGTGAAGAATGCCTCGAAAATACGGTCGATAATTTCTTCATCTATGCCATGGCCGGTATCGTGCACTGAAATTTCGGCATAGGTTCCCTCTGCCAGTTTATCCGGCTTACGGCATTCGCCGTGTGCAACGTTCCTGCTGCTCACCTTAATGGTAATCCGACCGCCGTTCGGCATCGCATCGCGGGCATTAACCGCCAGATTCATCAGCACCTGTCCCATCTGGACCGGATCAGCATTCACATAAATCGGGGTATCATGCGGCTTGGTCACCAGCGTAATTTTTTCGCCGATCAGTCGTGCGAGCATTTTATCGGTATCCTGCAATGTGCTGTTGAGATCGAGCGTAACCGGCTCGGTTTTTTCTTTCTGACTGAAACTGAGCAGTTTCCGCGTTATGAACGAAGCCTTTCGCGCCGCTTCAATCACTTCATTGGCATGCTGCGGCGTATCTTCACCTTTGGGATCCGCAACAATCAGGCTGGAATAGCCGTCAATAATCGTAAGCAGATTGTTAAAATCATGTGCAATCGATCCGGCCAGCCGGCCGACGGCTTCCATTTTCTGTGAATGATGCAGTTGCTCATTCAGCATTTTCCGTTCGCTTTCGAGCATCTCCCGCTCGACGGCCGGCATAATGACATTTTTGCTCAGCAGAATGATCAGCAGTACCAGCATAAACAGCATGCTCAACAGACACACCAGTGTCGCGGCCACCATCGGTACTGGGCTTTCTGCACACTCCAGCATACCCATCAATTTGAACACAAACACCAGCGCCGCACCTGTCACCACAGAGGCTGCCACCGATGCGGCAAACACAATCAGCAGGATTTTGTTTTTTAAGCCCATGTTATCCCTTAATCGTATACAAACAGGGTAAAGCTATCATCTGGCTTTATGCTCATACATATAAATAACTATAAAAATAAGAGCATTAAAAAACTCATCATTACGCAGTCGCCCACTGATGGAAATTCCTAAGCATTTGCAGGCCAAACTCCTGCGATTTTTCAGGATGAAACTGCGTGGCAAAAATATTATCTTTCCAGATGCAGGAGGTATAATCGATTCCGTATCCGGTTCTACCGGCAATAATCGATTCATCCTCCGGACAGACATAAAACGAGTGCACCAGATAGAAAAACGACTCATCCGGAATTCCTTTAAACATCGGACAGTCAGACTGCACCTCTGTCATCCGGTTCCATCCGATCTGCGGCACCTTCAATTCCGGCGGAAGATCAAACTTCTTTACTGTGCCCTTAAAAATTCCAAGCCCCGGAACTCCCGGTGATTCTTCCGAGCTCTCAAAAAGGGCCTGCAATCCCAGACAAATCCCCATCAGCGGTTTGCCCGCTTCCGCCCAGTTTTCCAGAGCACTCACAAAATCGTGTTCAACCAGATGCGACATGCAGTCGCCAAAAGCTCCGACCCCCGGCAGAATCAGCGCACAGCATTCATCCATCTCCTGTTTACGCGTCACAATTTTTGCATCCAGCTCAAGAAAACGGAATGCATTCGATACGCTCCCGAGGTTACCCATGCCATAGTCTATTATGCCAATCATGATATTTCCTTTTGAAAGAAAGTGTAGTGTATCGACCCTCTGTTTCAATGAAATCCAAAAACACCGGGAATTCTGAAATCCTCAACCCTATTTGTTTTCTAGTATTTTCTACTATAAAAAAGAAGTGGCGCTTTTTCGGAAATACCCCTACAATCATACCCGTGTTAAGGGATGAACATTTCGAGGTTGATACAGCTACTCTGAAAAAAGCGGATCAGTGCAGACATAATCACATATGTCATGCTGTTGGTGGCAAACCGCTCTGCAGAATTACAGATACAGTAAACGATTCCGTTTTCTTCACCGATGGACGTAAACCGTGTTACTGCCCTTATCAGCATTCTTTCGGCACTTCGTTCATCTGCACCTGCCCGGTCCGACAGGAGATCTACCGAAAATACCGGAGCTAGCCGTATCAACATCAAAATGCCTTCAGAATGAGTGTCACGGATGTGATCAGCAGCACGGCATAGATCAGCACCGTATAGTGTTTCTGCTCCGTCTTATGCGTCAGCCACCAGCCCAACGCCACGCCGAGAGGAATTACCGGCAGCAGCACCGCCCCCAGTTTTAACCCCTCCGGCTGAATACGCCCCGTCACCGTGAATGGGATCACTTTGATCAGATTCAGCATCCAGAAAAAGGCACAGCTCGTTCCGGCAAATTTTTTCTTTTCCAGTTGCTGCGGAAGCAAATACATCTGCATGACCGGACCGGCGGCATGAGCAAGCGTTGAAGTCACACCAGCCCCGATCCCGAAGATCATGCCCTTGCTCCAGTTTGGCTGGGATGCATGGATATGATTCAGAATCCATTTTTTTGCCGCAAAATAAATCACAAACACAATCCCCAGCAGACCGATCAGCAGCTTCAGCGCCCGATCCGAAACCGAAATCACCGCCGAATCAGACACAAAGAGATAACTGGCAATCGTCACTCCGAAAATCGTTGCCGGCATCAGATAAATCAATCGCCCCCACAACACATGCCTGCGATAAAAAAACAGGGCAATGATATCCATCAGACACAGCATCGGCAGCATGAAACCCACCGCCGCCCTTGCCGCATTCGCCTGCGCCGGCCACATCAGAATAAGAATCGGCAGCGCAATCGCCCCCACCGGGAAACCGCCCTTGCTCATTCCGGTAAGGAAAAGACTCAACCCGATCCAGAAAAGATCCATGAAGCTGTAGTCGGCCAGAAACTCCATAGTCTAGGCGCCAATACGCCCTTTGCTCGACGGTAGCAGATCCAGCGCACGCGGATCGGAATCGCAGGCCATACGCAGTGCCCGCGCCACCGATTTAAAAATGGCCTCGATACAATGATGCAGATCTTCGCCGAATTTCAGTTCGATGTGCAGATTCATTTTGGCCGAGTCGCAGAATGAGCGCCAGAAATGCTTGATGATAATCACATCAAAATCGCGGATGTAATGCTGCGGATGATCCATTTTATACACAAAAAACGGCCGCCCTCCCAGATCCAGGCAGACCTCCGCCTGCGCCTGCGCCTCATCCATCGGCAGCACCCAGAACCCGTACCGGTTGATGCCCTTGCGGTCGCCGAGAGCCTGATTAAACGCCTCGCCCAGCACAATGCCGACATCCTCAACCAGATGATGGTAATCCACATCGATATCGCCTGCGGCTCTGATCTTCAGATCCAGCAACGCATGTTTAGCGAGCAGATCGAGCATATGATCAAAAAAAGGAACGCCGGTGGAAATTTCATAATGCGCCTTTCCGTCGATGTTCAACGTCAGATCAATCTGCGTCTCTTTTGTGTTTCGTTCAATGTGTGCCGTGCGCTGCCTATCCATGTGGTTTCCTTGGGTTCGCGTTAACTTACGAGTGCGCCATTCTTCCATCAAGCCGGAAAGCCCGCTTTCCGAAGGTTGGTCTTTTTTGGCTTCGCCTTCGCGCTGAATCCTCATTATGCTTCAAGTCTTAATTAGATAGGGTTTATTATGGCATCTGTTTATGATTTGAAACCGAAGTTTCAGGACCTGTTACGATCCATCGTCGTTCATCTTGCAGAAAACAACGTGACCGCCAATCAGGTTACCATAGCAGCACTGGTCCTTTCTTTTGCAACCGGAGGGCTGCTGATCCGTTTTGCAGGAACCACCCCGATTCTGCTGTTTCTGCCTCTGGTTCTGTTTGTCCGTATGGCGCTGAACGCCATTGACGGCATGCTTGCGCGGGAACACCATATGAAAACACCGCTCGGTGCCATTCTGAACGAACTGGGCGATGTCTTTTCCGACGCGGCACTTTATCTGCCGCTCGCTCTCTTTGACGGCTTTAACTTCGGCCTCATCGCTCTTATCGTCATCCTTGCTGTCATTTCAGAAATGACCGGCGTTATCGGACTTCAAATCGGCGCCTCCCGCCGATACGACGGTCCTATGGGAAAAAGCGACCGCGCCTTCGTCTTTGGCGCCATCGGTTTCCTTTACGGCTTCGGCATCCTCCCCGCCGGCTGGCTGGGCCTGATTCAATGGCTCATGATGATCCTGCTCATCGTCACCATTGTGAATCGCTGCCGCCGCGCGCTTGCGGAGGTCGGCTCGTGATCGCCCCGGTTTCACCCGTCGTTCTCTGGTTCCTCGGCGGACTGTATCTCATACTCATCACAGCCAGCATCAGCATCCGCATTATCCGGCCGAAACTGACTCCGGCGTCCTATCATGAGCTGTATCTCCGTATTCGCTCCTGGTGGATTATGATCACCGTTTTTTCCGTAGCCATTCTGCTTTCCCGGAGAGCCTCACTGATCTTTTTCGGATTCGTCAGCTTTCTGGCGCTGAAAGAATATTTTTCAATCATCCCCACCCGGCGCGCCGACCGCCGTGTACTCTTCTGGGCCTACCTCTGCATTCCGATCCAGTATTTTTTCGCTGCAAACGGACGCTACGGCATGTTTCTGGTCTTTATTCCGGTCTATGCCTTCCTTTTCATCCCGCTCCGTATGCTCACCATCGGAGAAACCAAAGACTTCCACCGCGCGCTCAGCACCATCCACTGGGGCCTCATGACCACCGTCTTCAGCATCAGCCACATTGCATTTCTGCTCGTACTCAACCGCTTCAACACCGCCATAATCGGAGCCGGCCTGGTGCTTTTCCTTGTCGCTCTGACCCAATTCAATGATGTGGCCCAGTTCATGTGGGGAAAAACCTGCGGGAAAAGAAAAATTATGCCCAAAGTAAGCCCCAATAAAACCTGGGAAGGCTTTATCGGAGGCATCGGCTCCACCACCTTTCTCGGCACGCTGCTGGGTCCCGTACTCACTCCGATGGACTGGAAATTTTCAATGGCTGCCGGACTGATTATCGGAATCGGCGGATTTATCGGCGACGTCACCGTCTCGGCCCTCAAACGGGATCTCGGGATTAAGGACACCGGAAGCATGCTGCCCGGCCACGGCGGTATCCTCGACCGTATCGACAGCTTAACGTACACCGCTCCGCTTTTCTTTCATTTCATCTTTTTCTTCTACTGCCGATGAACCAACCGCTGCGCACGCTCTATTTTCATCTGCTGGTCCGCCCGGTTATACACCTCTTTCTGGGGTTGAATGTCCGGCGCCGCGAAAATCTTCCGACATCCGGACCGGCGATCATTGTGGCCAACCACAACAGCCATCTCGACACCATGGTACTGATGTCATTACTCCCCCGCCATCAGCTCAGCAGCACACACCCGGTGGCCGCCATGGACTACTTCCTCAGAAACAGATTCCTCGCCTGGTTCGCCACCGAAATTATCGGCATCATCCCCCTTCAGCGTAAAGTAAAGATAGCTGCCGGACGGCATCCACTCGAAAAATGCTTCCACGCACTGGAAAAAAACGAAATTCTCATCCTTTTCCCCGAGGGCTCCCGCGGAGAACCCGAAGTTCTCTCCACATTCAAAAACGGGATTGCCCATCTGGCAGAACGCTATCCCGAAATCCCCGTTCACCCGGTCTTTATGCACGGTCTGGGAAAATCGCTACCCAAAGGCGAAGCCCTGCTGGTCCCGTTTATCTGCGACATCTTCATCGGCAGCCCCATTCAATGGCCGGGCAACCGCCATGAATTTCTCCGGAATCTGGATACCGCCATGAATCATCTGGCTTCAGAAGGAAAATTTCCACCATGGGAATAAGAATTGCCGCTTTTATATGGGGACTCGCCGAAGCCACCCTGTTCTTCATCGTCCCTGATGTCTGGCTCAGTTACGCCGGCCGCGAAAAAATAAAAACGGGGCTCCATTCATGCCTCTTTGCTCTGATCGGGGCACTCATCGGCGGCCTCATCATGTATCAATGGGGAAACCGGCACCCGGAATCCGCTTTCCGCGTACTGGAGAACATACCCGCCATCTCCCGAGCCCAGATCGAAAGCGCCGGCACAGAAATCCGGAACAACCGGTCCGCCGCAGTCATGCTGGCCCCGCTGAAAGGGGCTCCCTATAAAATCTACGCCGTTCAAGCCGGCCACCAGGCCATCCCGCTCAGTCAATTTATACTCATCACCATTCCCGCGCGCCTGATCCGGTTTATGCTGGTAACGGCCGCCATCCACTATGCCCTAAAAATTTTCATGAGTAAAAAATCAGCCCGTGCCAGGCAATGGGCCTTCTGCACGGGCTGGACGCTCTTTTACGCCGGATACTTCTGCGTGATGGGCTTATAATAACACGCTATTCCCCGGTCACCGCACTGTTCGTGGGAATAACCGTCGGCGCAACAATTTCAATCGGCTCATCAATGGCCACCGGGGCATTGGTGCTGCCTGTCCACCCTTCACTTTTCAACAGCTCAATGGCCTCCGATGCGCTCTCAACGATTTTTTCATAGTGAGCAATCATGACGCCTTCATAGAGCCGGTCGATTTCCATCAGCCGTTCTTTCGTCTCCTCATCACCCAGCGTATTCTGCGTCAGACGTTCATCCAGCTCCGCCACTTTCACAGTATTGGCCGCACTCATCACTTTCGAGGCCTCCGCAAACCCTTTGTTCACTTTCATCTGCCGGTTCATCTTCACCAGCTCCGCCTGAATCTTTTCCAGCAGCTCGGCATTCGCCTTCGCTTTTTCAAGGCTGGCCATGGCAGTCTGTTTCAGCACATCAATGGAGGCCTCATGCGAATCAAGCCGGTTGACATAGTGCTTCTGGTTGGCATCAATCATTTCCTGTACTTTTGACGTGCTGGCGCAGCCGCTCATCAGCACAGTTATCCCCAGCACAGCCGTAACAGTGGTCGTTTTCATATCTTTCTCCTGATTTTTACGCTCACCCTCTTTTCAGTCGACAACGTATGTTCAATTACAGGTCCGGTCAACCAGAACACGCAGATGATATAATCCGGAGGTTGCAAATTACCCGGTGTTCGCTACGCTCTTTTCAAGCTTTGGAAACCTCATGAAAAACGAATTTGCCGTCCTGCCGAAATGGCTTATCAATCTGTTCCTCTGGATCGGACTCAGCGCCGGTATCGCCGTGCGCATGCTCATGATCCTCAACCGCTGGTATCCGCCCGCCGCCGTTTTCGTCTGGCGCTTCGCCATGGCCAGTTATTTTATCTTTTTCCTCTACCGCTACATCATCGGCCGCCGACGTCGAGGGATCGTGGTACGCCACCACCTTATCGATAAAATACGTGCAGCCGACGGACTCGACGAAACCACCCGCGAAGGCACCATCTATATCCTCCGTTCCATCGTCCGCTCTAAAGAACTTTTCAACTACGCCTTCATCTGCATTCTCAGTCTGGCCGCCCTTGTGGTGGATTTTTTTGCCGAATAAACCGTTCACGTCCTCGAAACCCGGAAATTCCTTAATGAAGTACTTTTTTTGTACTTGATATATTCCCGGTACCCATTAGGTTATCTTCCACTTTCAACAAAAGGATAAGCAATGGCTTCAATTACTTTAAAAGGCAATCCCGTTAACACCGTAGGCGAACTCCCTGCCGCAGGCTCAGAGGCTCCGGCCTTCTCTGCCGTGAAAACCGACCTTTCCGAATGCGCACTCAGCGATCTTTCGGGAAAAAAGGTTGTACTCAACATATTCCCCAGCATCGACACCGGCGTATGCGCCATGTCGACCACCAAATTCAATGCTGAAGCCGGCAAACTCGATAATACCGTTGTACTCTGTGTTTCGGTTGACCTCCCCTTCGCGCTCGGCCGCTTCTGCGGAGCAGAAGGTCTTGAGGATGTCATACCGGTATCAGTCTTCCGCAACCCCGAATTCGGGAACGGCTATGGCGTAACCATTCTGGACGGCCCCCTTAAAGGGCTCCTGTCGCGGGCTGTCGTGGTCATCGACGAAGCCGGAAAAGTCGTCTACACCGAACAGGTGCCCGAAATTACTCAGGAACCGAACTACGACGCCGCGCTGGCCGCACTTTAAACCGTTTTTCCCCGAAACAACCCACCCCATAAGAACGGATCGCCGAATTTCCCCTTTGGCGGTCCGTTCACTTTTTCAAACCGGCACAACCTTCATAAAAACGGCGCTCCCGTCATGGGAACGCCGTTCTCTTTTTGCAGGGTTAATGGTTAATGTTATTTCACTTCAATCTTCCGCGGTGCGGGTTTCACTGCTTCCGGTTTTTTCGGGAGATTCAGCGTCAGCACACCGTTTTCATAATGAGCCTTGATCGCTTCCTGATCCACGGAATCCGGCAGCTGGAACTTCCGCTCAAACGAACCGTACTGACGGGTGCAGTAGAGATAGTTTTTCTCTTCGGTCTTTTCTTCAGCTTTCTTTTCGCCCTTCACCGTCAGGACATCGTTGTCCACCACAATTTCAATCTGCTCTTTTCCGATGCCCGGAAGTTCGGTCACCACGGAAAAAGCATCATCCATTTCCACAATTTCGAACTGCGGAGACAGGCTGTTTTCAACGGCCGGCAGGCTGCGCGCGGAATCTCCGAAAAAGGATTCGAAGATATGCGCGAAGGGATCAGCGTATACAATGCTGCTGTTTCTTTTTACTGGATGGAACATGACATACCTCCTGTTGTTATTGATGTTAAGTTCGTTCAGTAATCGCCTCCCCTTATTGCAACGCCCGTGCCACCGTCATAACCCCTTCATTTGCAACGATCAGAAAATTACACACCTTGAAACCTGCGTCATCAGCGCCCGGTTGGAAGGCACAGGTGGGACAATATGTTCACAGAAAGGAACCGGTAACCGGATAACTTTTTATAAACCGAAACTTACACCGAAAAAAAACATGATTATCCGTGTTCAACAGAAACTCCTCCATTATTTTAACCACCTTAAGGAGCGCGAATGACACGTTGTAAACACTGCAAAACCAAGACCGATCTGATCGATAACCGGTGCCCCTGTTGCGGAATTGAAGCCGGGAAAAACCCGGCGGATCTCACAAAAGCGGAAAAACGCGTGCTCTTTCATGCCCTCGGCATTCGGGCCGCTGCTATCGCGCATGTGTTTGCCGCAGGAGTTATTCTCTTTCAGATACCGCACTTCCCTTCTCCGGCGGTAATTGCGGTCCTGGTGATTATAAATGCCGGCCTGGCCTATGGCCTGTTACGCTTCTCACTCGCAGCCTACAGAGCAGCTGTCGTCTACTACTTTATGTTCGGCATGGTGAATGTCGTATCCATCCAGCGCGGCCCGGAACATCTCGGCGGACTGCTGCTCTGTCTGCTTGCGCTTTACCTCATCGGCAACAGAACCTCGAAAGCCATTTTTGAGCGACAGCTTCCCGAAACATTATAGTGTATTAAAACCTACGGCTGTCATACGCCCAGTGCAGTAAAGCCTGCCGTTGACGCGGACGACAGGAGAAATCACCGCGCGGACAGTTTTTCACCAGTTGGCCGATATGGCGGGTCATATTTCTCCAGCGTTTGATCTGCCGGTCATCGTCAGCGTGCCGACGACCCATATAGTAGCGGCAGTACCACTGAAACCAGCCCCGCGGATCATCGGGATGAATCCAGTCCTTTTCAAGCCAGTAAGACAGCGGCTTAGAGGCATTCACCCCGAAAAAATTCAGTTTCGGATCGTGCCGCTCCGGACAGAGCTTTGCGTTTCTGAACCAGTCATCCGGAAATTCCGCCCGGCAATCAGTCATATATTTCCCGCCGAAAATCCCCATCGCCAGCAGTTCCTTCGGTGAAAGCTCAGGATCAAAATCCGCCCGGAAATTTTCCCCGACCGGTTCGCTCAGCAGATAACGGTAATCGCGCTGCATCCGGTCGTTCACAATAACTTCTTTTGCTTTCATAGCCCTGACCGGCACTTCCCCATACAAAAAAGGCGGCCATTGACCGCCCTTTCCCAAGGATGGGAATCCGGAATTTACCGTTCTTCAACCGGAACATACTTCTGCTGGGTCTCTCCGGTATAGACCTGACGCGGCCGGCTGATACGCAGACTCTGCACATGCATTTCACGCCAGTGCGAAACCCAGCCCGGCATACGGCCGATAGCAAACAGTACCGTAAACATATTCACCGGAATTCCAATCGCCCGCAGCAGAATACCACTGTAAAAGTCCACGTTCGGATAAAGATTCCGCTCAATGAAATAATCTTCAGAACGGGCCATTTCTTCGAGCTCATAGGCAATATCCAGCAACGGATCCTGAATATTCAGCGCTTTCAGCACATTATCCACCTGTCCCTTCAGAATCTTTGCCCGGGGATCGAAACTCTTGTATACCCGATGACCGAAACCCATCAGTTTTTCCGGCGAGTTTTTATCTTTCGCCTTTTCCACAAAATCATGCGGACTGATGCCCTCGTCGTGAATCCGGGTAAGCATTTTGATGACTTCGCAGTTGGCTCCTCCGTGCAGCGGCCCCCAGAGAGCACCGACCCCGGCAGATACCGCACTGAAAAGACTGGCATGGGACGAACCGACCATACGCACTGTGGACGTGGAACAGTTCTGCTCATGGTCCGCATGCAGAATCAGGAAGAGATCCAGCGCACGTTCCACATCCGGATGCACTTCATACATATTAAACGTTTCGGAAAACATCATATGCAGAAAGTTCGCACTGTAGCTCAGGTCCGGCCGCGGCGGCATAAACGGTTTTCCGATCGAGGTCCGGTAGGCCCACGCCGCAATTGCACGGACTTTGGAGATAATTTTGGTCGCCGGAAGTTCAAAAGCCGGGCCTTCTGTTGCAGTGGTCAGTAAATCGGTATTGTAGCAGGAAAGCACATTCAGCATAGCGGAAAGCACCGCCATCGGCGGCGCATTATCCGGAAAGCCGTCAAAATGACCTTTCATACCATAGTGCAGCGTAGCCTCCGAACCGATACCGGCTTCGAACTTATCCAGCTCCTCCCGGGTCGGAAGATGCCCGTAAAGCACTAAAAAAGCCGTCTCCATAAAGGTCGACTTTTCCGCAAGCTCCTCAATCGCATAACCCCGATATTTCAGAATGCCTTTTTCACCGTTAATAAACGTGATTTCAGAAGTACACGACCCGGTGTTGCCGAACCCTGGGTCCAGGGTAATCATGCCGGTTTTGGCCCGCAGAGATGTAATATCGATACCGACTTCATTTTCCGTTCCGATAATCGTATCGAGTTCGATTTTTTTACCGTCATACTCAAGGGTTGCTTTTTTATCGCTCATATCTCTTTTTCTCCTGCTCGCTTAATTTATCAGGGCCTCTTTCACCATACGGCCGATGTCGGCGGGCGATTCTACCACACGGATTCCGCATTCGGCCATCAACTTCTTCTTAGCCGCCGCCGATTCATCCGCACCGGAAACAATAGCGCCGGCGTGCCCCATCCGGCGGCCGGGCGGTGCCGTCTGGCCGGCAATAAACCCAACGACCGGCTTGGAAACATGCTCTTTCGCATACTGCGCCGCTTCAATTTCCATCGATCCGCCGATTTCCCCAATCATCACAATGGCCTCGGTTTCCGGATCGTTCTCAAACATTTCGAGCAGATCCTTCATGGTTGTTCCAATGATCGGATCGCCGCCGATCCCGATGCAGGTGGACTGCCCCAGCCCCTGCTGAACCAGCTGATCCACCGCCTCATATGTCAGCGTGCCGGACTTTGAAATCACGCCCACCGTTCCCTTCCGGGCAATAAAACCGGGCATGATGCCGACCTTGGCCCCTTCGGGAGTCAGAATCCCCGGGCAGTTCGGACCAATGAAACGGGACCCGGTTTTTTCCACAAACGCCTTCACCTCAACCATCTGAGCCACCGGAATACCTTCGGTAATACAGACAATCAGCTCAATACCGGATGCGGCAGCTTCCATAATCGCATCCGCCGCGAACGGCGGCGGAACAAAAATCAGGGAAACATCTGCACCGGTTGCTTTCCGCGCCTCCGCACAGGTATTGAAAACCGGAACCCTACCGTCGAGTGCGGTCCGGCCGCCTTTTCCCGGCGTTACACCGCCGACCACGTTATTTCCGTATTCAAGACATTGCCCCGCATGAAACGAACCTTCCGACCCGGTGATGCCCTGCACGATGATCTTTGAATCTTTATCTACTAAAATCGCCATAATTCAGTCCTATTTAAAACCGCAAAAAACACACCGCTCAGAGCCCGGCAGCCTCGACCACTTTCACCGCCGCATCTTCAAAATTATCCGCAGAAATCAGATCAACCCCGGAACCGGCCAACAGCTCTTTCGCCACATCCGCATTGGTGCCCGCCAGACGAACCACCACCGGAACATTCAGATTGAGATCTTTTACGGCTTCGATAATCCCGTTGGCAATACGGTCACAGCGGACAATTCCGCCGAAAATATTAATCAGAACCGCTTTTACATTCGGGTCGGAAAGAATAATACGGAATCCGTTTTTAACAGTTTCCACATTTGCACCGCCGCCGACATCCAGAAAATTGGCCGGCGAACCGCCCCGCTGTTTAATGATGTCCATCGTGGCCATGGCCAGACCGGCGCCGTTCACCATGCATCCGACGTTTCCGTCGAGTTTAATATAGTTCAGGTGATATTTCCCGGCTTCAACTTCGGCCGGATCCTCTTCATCAAGATCGCGCATCGCCTCCACATCCGGGTGCAGATACAGCGCATTGTCATCGAAATTAATTTTTGCATCAAGGGCAACCAGATCGCCGTCCGGCGTTGTAATCAGTGGATTGATTTCGACAATGGAGCAATCCAGATCGCGGTAGAGTCTGTACAGATTCTGAAAAATACCGGCTGCCTGTTTTGCCGCCGGCCCCTCAAGACCCAGCGCCAGCACAAGATTGCGGGCCTGGAAAGGACGCAGACCAAATCCCGGCCGCACGGTTTCCTTCACAATTTTTTCAGGAGAGGTTTTCGCAACCTCTTCGATTTCCACGCCCCCTTCGGTAGAGACCATGAAGACATCCATACCGCTTGCACGGTCGAGCGTAATGGCCACATAAAACAGCCGGTCCATATCGAACCCCTGCGCAACCATCACTTTTTTAACCGGCTGCCCTTCGGCTCCGGTCTGGGGCGTGACCAGCGTCATTCCCAGGATGTTTCTGATGTTTTCAAGCGCACTTTCGCGATCGGGCGAAAATTTAACCCCGCCGCCTTTTCCACGTCCGCCGGCATGAATCTGGGCTTTAATTGCAAACGTTGACGCACCGAATTCGGTGCTGACCTGATCCAGTGCGGATTCCGCCTGCGACAGATCTTCAATCGTTACGCCGTCCTGTATCGGAATGTCGTATTTTTTCAGGAGCTGTTTCGCCTGAAACTCATGTATCTTCATAGTACCCTTTCCTTAATGGAATGGGGGCGACCATCAGCCGCCCCCGTCCTTTAGCTTTTAAAGCCGTGTTTGATGAACTCACGGTTGAGGCGTGCAATGTTTTTCACATCGATCCCTTTCGGGCAGGCCACGGCACACTCGTATTCATTCGAGCAGTTGCCGAAGCCCAGTTCATCCATTTTCGAAACCATTGCTTTTACGCGCTTTGCACGTTCCGGATGGCCCTGCGGCAACAGGGCATACTGGGAAACCTTGGCCGAAGTAAACAGCATGGCTGAACCGTTCGGACAGGACGCCACACAGGCGCCGCAGCCGATACACTCCGCAGCATCCATGGCTGCTTCAGCAAGCTCCTTCTTGATCGGCGTGGTGGAGGCCTCCGGCGCATTACCGGTTTTAACCGCCACATAGCCGCCTTCAGTAATGATTTCATCCAGCCCGCTGCGATCCACAATCAGGTCTTTCAGAACCGGGAATGCATCCGCGCGGAACGGCTCAATCACCAGTTCCTGACCATCTTCAAAATGGCGCATATGCAGCTGGCACAGTGTCGTGCGATCATGCGATCCGTGTGTTTTACCGTTCACCAGCGCCCCGCAGCAGCCGCAGATCCCTTCGCGGCAGTCGTGCTCGAACGCAATCGGTTCAATGCCTTTAACGGTGAGCTCATCGTTCACCACATCGAGCATTTCCAGAAACGAAGCATCGGTATCGATATTCTTCGCTTCATAGGTTTCGAAGCGCCCAGCTTCTCCTTTGCTCTGGCGCCATACTTTCAGTGTAAGATTAATTTGCTTAGACATTATTTGTACGACCTCTGTGTAAGTTTGACTTCTTCGAACTCAAGCGGTTCTTTGTGCAGAACCGGCTCTTTATCCAATCCCTGGAATTCCCATGCCGCAACGTAGCAGAAGTTTTCGTCATCACGCTTCGCTTCGCCTTCCTCGGTCTGGCTCTCTTCCCGGAAGTGGCCGCCGCAGGATTCCTTACGTTCAAGGGCATCTTTAACCATCAGCTCGGCAAACTCCATGAAGTCTGCCACGCGGTTGGCTTTTTCCAGTGCCTGGTTCAGGTCGTCTGCAGAACCCGGAACATTGAGATTCTTCCAGAATTCCTCGCGGATCTGCGGAATTTTCTCAAGGGCTTCTTTCAACCCCTTCTCGTTACGGGCCATACCGCAGTTGTTCCACAGCAGGTGGCCGAGTTCCTTGTGGAAATCGTCGACGGTACGTTTACCGTTAATGGCAAGCAGACGGTCGAGTTTTTCCTTGGCGGCCGCCTCTGCCTTCACGAATTCCTCGTGGTCAGTGGTCGCTTTTTCAATCTTCGCGGTTGCAAGATAATCGTTAATCGTGTTCGGGATCACAAAATATCCATCGGCCAGCCCCTGCATAAGCGCGGAAGCACCCAGACGATTGGCCCCGTGGTCGGAGAAGTTGCACTCACCCAGCGCATAAAGCCCCGGAATCGTAGTCATCAGATTGTAGTCCACCCAGAGACCGCCCATGGTGTAGTGCACCGCAGGATAGATCATCATCGGGGTTTCATACGGATCGTCATCCGTAATCCGATTGTACATTTCGAACAGGTTGCCGTAGCGCGCTTCAATTACATCTTTTCCAAGACGCTGAATGGCTTCGGCAAAATCGAGGTAAACCGCCTGGCCTGTCGGACCGACCCCGCGGCCTTCGTCGCAGACCACTTTCGCGTTACGCGAAGCGAGGTCGCGCGGAACGAGGTTACCGAAACTCGGATATTTACGTTCGAGATAATAATCGCGCTCATCCTCCGGAATCTGTTCCGGCGGGCGGGTATCGCCTTTTTTCTTCGGCACCCAGATACGGCCGTCATTACGCAGCGATTCAGACATCAGCGTCAGCTTCGACTGATATTCACCGTGAACCGGGATACAGGTCGGGTGAATCTGCGTGAAACACGGGTTGGCAAAAGCCGCCCCTTTCTTATACGCGCGCCACGCCGCCGAAGCATTGCAGTTCATCGCATTGGTCGAAAGGAAGAAGACGTTACCGTAACCGCCGGTCGCCAGTACCACGGCATCCGCCACATGACGGGTCAGTTCGCCGGTCACCAGATTGCGGGAGATAATACCGCGCGCCTGTCCGTCGATCACCACAATATCAATCACTTCACAGCGGGTGTGCATTTTCACACCGCCCGATTTGATCTCTTTACAGAGTGCACCGTAGGCACCGATCAGCAGCTGCTGTCCGGTCTGCCCGCGGGCATAGAACGTACGGGACACCTGCGCGCCACCGAAGGAACGATTGGCCAGATAGCCGCCGTATTCACGCGCAAACGGAATCCCCTGCGCCACACAGTGGTCGATGATCAGGTTGGAACATTCCGCCAGACGATGCACGTTGGCTTCACGGGCCCGGAAATCGCCGCCCTTTACCGTATCGTAAAAAAGACGGTGAACAGAATCGCCGTCGTTGGGATAATTTTTCGCCGCGTTGATCCCGCCCTGAGCGGCAATCGAATGCGCACGACGCGGACTGTCGGAATAGGTAAAGCAGTCAATGTTATACCCCTGCTCCGCCAACGTGGCCGCCGCAGAAGCGCCCGCCAGGCCGGTACCGACAACAATAATATTGTATTTTCGGCGGTTGGACGGATTGACCAGTTTCACGTTAAATTTATGGTTGGTCCATTTTTCGGCCATCGGGCCTTCTGGAATCTTTGCATCAAGTTTCATGTCTCTGTGTCCCCCTGGATTAACGTGTGAAAGCAATGATCGGAATGATGGCAAACGTCGCAGCCATAAGCGTTGCAATAACGGTTGAGGCTTTTTTGATTTTGCTGCCTTCACGCGGGACATAAATACCGTAGGTCTGGAGCGCACTCTGCAGCGCATGGCTGAGGTGCAGACCGACGGCAATCATGAACAGAACATAAAACGCCACGTGAACCGGATGCTGGAATTTTTCCAGAACCATACCGTAAACGTCGTAGCCTGTTTGACCGTGCATGTCGATTTCCGCCTTCTTTGTAAACGTGAAATCGAGCAGATGTTTCACGATGAAAATGAAGATCATACCCCCCGATACCGGCATAAGGCGTGCCGCCCATGAACGTTCTTTGGATGATTTCTGAGAAACCCGCTTGGACGCCGCCTTTTTATTGGCCAGCACCACCCGGATGCCCATAATCATGTGCACGGAGATTGAGACAAGCATCAGCACTTCGATCCCGATCACAATCGGAACCAGCTTGTGCAGATGATGGGCGTAGGAATTAAAGATATCCTGCCCAAACAGAAACAATATGTTTCCTCCCATATGCGGGATCAGAAACAGAAGAAACATTATCAGTCCGGAGGTCGCCAGCAACAGCTTCTGACCTATCGAAGATAATATCGATGTTTTTATACTCATTATGTGTATTCCCTGATTAATTTCCGCCTATATAGGAATAGATGAGCATTCCTATAATAATTTCCAGTGATTGCAAAACGATTATTTACGGTTTCTCGCAAATTCCCGCTGCATTTCACCGGAATTAGACACTTAATTTAACAAACAAGCCGCGAAGTGTAGTCCTCGACACAAAGCTCATCAAGCCCGCTCTCGCTTTTTTCGCTATTTATATATCGATTCAATAACAGCGTATTAAAAAGCCCGAAACAGACCGCCCACTTCTTCCGATATACGGCCGGATTTATTGATTCGGAGTGTAAATGCTTCATAGAAAAACCGGAACTTTGTTTTTCAGATTTCTTCCACCGGCTGTCTTCAAACGAAAAAAACGTCCGGTGCCCGCGTGCGGCTCAGCGGTGCTTCTGTTCGAACCGGGCAGGCGGAGAGGCGGATCTGGAATTCCGGACCACAGTATGTTAGGTTTTGGCGCGGACATTACGGAATGGATTCTCAATACAGCGTTCTCCTTCTTTTTGCCACAGTCGGCTGACTTCACCATGACTGGTGCCGGATGCGCCCTTAAACATGCGTTTTTGCTCCCGCGAAGGCATTCCGGCCATAACCGCCCTAAGCATATGGGTCGCGGCTCTGGGCTGCTTCATAGGACTTGAGGCACACCTCTTTGCCGTTTTTGCGCACGCGCGGACGACGGACGGCCCCTTCTTCGGTCCCGAAGAAATAGCCTCCGGGAGCGGAACCTGTGCGTTGATAATCAGAGTCAGCAGCTCGTTGATAAGCTTTACCGCAGAGCGACTCAACCTCGTGAAATAATACTGCAGTAAAGGCCGAGCGGGCCGCCATGCGAAGATATGATTCAACCGCTGCTCCCGCCTCGGAATCCTCGGCTTGTGCCAGCAAGTCGATCAGTGATACATGATCCATTGTGTGGTCTCCTTTCATCGGTCTGAAAAGTCCAGTCTATACAGACCGGACGTGAAGGCCACACACCTAAATTTTAACAATCAAAAAATACTTCCCGGGGCCGTGATCGTAGCGCAGGCGGCTCACCTGCTGCAAAACCGCACCCGTCCAATCCTTGAAAATACTTAATTTTATCCTTACGGATCATCCAACGTTTTATTACCGTGCTGTGTAAAATAAATGGCGCGAAATTTCTGCCTAACACCTGATATCAGGACATAGCCAGAATACATTCCGCCTAATCAACTGTTCTGCATGGAGAAAATATGATCATTAAAGGAGCCAAAGATTTCGCAAAACACTGTGCAGCAGTTCGTGCTTTTATGAACTGTCGATATTTTCTGTCATTACTAAAAGATGAGAGTAATAAGGAAATTCGTTCCGCTCTTTGGGGAGCCGCTTGTGTGAACTATCGACGTCCGTTTGGGAAAAATGGAGAATTTGGAACAATTAAAACGACATTGATTCCTTCTGAATTTAAGGACCTCCATTCCTCCCTAAAAAATCAACGTGATGATTTATTTGCCCACAGCAATAGCCGAGCTGAAAAAGATGGAGAACGAATTCACGAAGTTATCTTTACCGTTAGCGACACGAGATTAAAAATACAAGATCAGTTTGCCCATCCCAACAATGGGGATCCTGAAAAATTAGATGATCTGACCGTCCATTTAATCAAAGAGATTTCATCTGCACAAAACACCTATCTGGCTGAACACCACAGTGATTTCAAGTTTGAACAAGGTGAATACATTTTAGATTGGGATACTAATAATCTAATCAAAAAAGAAAACTAGCAGAACCAGAGGCTTGACCTTACCGTGAAAACGCCCGGTGATCCGGTCAATGTTTATGTGCACGGCAGGTCAGCCTTAACGTTCGCATGGAGAAAAATAATGAATGCGATCGAGTTAATACTCAGGGAAATATCAAATGGCAGAAAATCTTTCATACCTGTAGATAGCACTCAAGAATCCATGGAGGACTTCCAGTCTATCGCAAAATTACTGATCTATTGCGAAAAGCAAAGTTGGTTAGATTCCATAAAACCCAAAAAGGAAAGTCGTTCTGGCAATGATTGGTACGAAACAGTTCCAGTGTTAGGAGACTTAACTTATGAGGGTGAACAATATTTAGAATCCTTAGCGTCTAAAAATACTAATTCAGAGAATTCCCCAAAAGAAGATATTATCGAATTGAAGCCTAACTTCATGGGGATAGGGATCAATCTCAATGCACTTATTCGCTGGAGGAAAACCAAAAATAAGCAGAACCAGAAATTGGAGCCTACCGTGAAAACGTCGGTCGAGTAGGTCGAGGTTTATGCGCACAGCGGCTCACTTTTAACGTTGGATTTAAATAGATAAATGCAAGAAGAAGAGAACATTATCACAGTCAGATGCCCGGAGTGCTTAGAAGATACTTCCATTAATTTATCGAAGAATCTGAAGTGCAAGCATTGCGAAAAATCTCTGACAAATTCGAGATACATCAAGCCCCTTATTAAAGGAACTTCTATCTTCACAACTGCAATCCTAATCGGGATTGGTAGTGGAATCGGTTTAGACGAAGTTTTTGAAAAAGATCGTTATCCAATATCAGTTGAGTACTCGATCATCGAACGAAGCCTATCTGGTGATTCCACTCCAGTTTCCAGACGTTGGTTTAAATCGAAAAAAGAGGCGTGTTTTGAGGCGTTAGAGAGGACTCAGAAAAAAATTAGCTATAAAGAATACAAGGAAGAACCACTTAAATTCATGGATGAATATGAGAAGCAATTATTCAAAAAATGAATTCAGGGAGGGGATTTCCCTCCCTGATGCGGTCTTATTTCGATTTAGAACCACTGCCTTTACTGGCTCCACCTTTAGGAGGGTTATTCCCTCTTCCTCCTCCAGATTTGTTTCCAGTTGTACTCGGTCCATTCGGCGGTGTATTTTTGCTCATTTTTGTTCTCCTTTGTTAATGAGTTGGGAGCATTCAACCAGAACCTGAGGGACAAATGGGGACAGTTGGTTGATTTTATGAAAAAATCTGAAAAACAGAAATTGCTCAGAACCCTCATTGGAAAGATGGGATGGAGTTACAATGCATTTGCCCGAAGATGGATCTGGGAGAAAAATGATACCGATGATGAAGCTGAAATCAGACGGTTTGAGGAAAAGTTCAAAAAACACCTAACCCGCGAAACGACAAGGGAATCACTTATTGATTCCTACATTGAATTTCTATTTCAACAACCTGAAGCTGAAAAAATAGATTACGTAAAGCCGATTGGTGATCCTATTAAGGATGAACTCTCGGAGAGATTTTACCGACTTTCAAAAAAACTAAATGAATCCAACCAGTCATCTGAGGTGGTCCGCCAACGTAAAAACTGACTTTCTATCGGTCCGTTTAACCTAATGGCGTCAGGATGTTCGTATATGATTTTGATTCATCCGGAGCCCCGTCTTTTGAGGATGCTGGTATAATGCAGTTCATCGTAGGGGATCTGCTCTTTCCAGCACCGGTACAGGATACGGATCCATTTGTAAGCCAGAGCACGAACGGCCTGATGATGACCCATCCCTTTTTCACGGGCCTGGATGTAAAAGGCCCGGGCCCACAATGAATGTCTGGTCGTTTCATTGGCCCATTCATGGAAACTCTGCCGGACGAAGTTGGAGCACTTCCACGGGCGGTGCACCCAATCGAAAGGGTCAGCCCTCGGATCCAAGTATTTTACCCTTCCCCGCGCCCCTATCCCCTCAAGCGCCCCGCTCACCTTACGGCGTTCCACTGCGGACTCGGCGGCTCTGCGGGAGATCCATTTTTCAAGCACTTTGGCAAAAGGACGCAAAGCCTTTGGCCGGGCCGGGCGTCCGGCGGAATAGCCCGGCGTTCACCGCCCGATGGGGCATCGGGCCTACAGGTATGCGAGTAACTGATGTGGCCTTAACAGGATACCCCTCTAAAGCAAATCATCTGTTATACGAGGCAGGCCGGCGGCCTGCGATACCAGCCTGAACCGCCGCCTCGATGACATCGGAATCTGATCGTACCGCAGGCGGCTCGCCTGCCGCAAAACCGCACCAGTCCAACCCTTGAAAATACTTAATTTTATCCTTACAGATTACCCAACGTTTTATTACCGTGCTGTATAAAATAAACAATACGAAATTTTCTGCCTAACACCTGATATCAGGACATAGCCAGAATACATTCCGCCTAATCAACTGTTAGCAAAAGATATGTACATACTATTGCCTGATGGAACTATTGATGATTTCGAGTTGGATGAACTAAAAGAGTTCATACCGATACTTGATCGTAATCATGCGACAATTTATGAAAAACTGGAAAAGATACCAGCGCCAGAACACAATGTTTACTGGTCAAGATTGTCATATATTTCAGGCCTTGGTTTTACCATGGCACAACAATACATCAGCACAACTATCAGCTCTTCGGATATTGATTATAAGGTGGCATTTGAACTTCCACCATTTGACAAATCAGGTATCAGCAAGATTTCAATAATCAACGCGGGAGCAAATTATTGGAAACATTACTGTGATTATTCAAATGAGCCATTGCACAAAGGGACAAAGACGATTTTAGACAGTATAGATTTTGACATATCTTCATACGGAATATTTGTCCTTCTCTACAAAGTTGCAGTTGTTGAAATTAATCCATTTAACAAGCTTTGTGAAATCCTGGAGGAATGGAGGAACAACATGGTTGCTAACCACCATTAAGTCCTCTTCAGTAAAGACAAAAAACTCCCCGCTTCAATTTTAATGGTTTTCCAACTACCACTATCGATTGAACTAAACAACCTGGTCTCAACTTGGGCCGTTTTTATTTCTACATGGGCGAGTGGAGCAAGGCTCCCTCAAACAACCGTGCGGGCTCAGGCGGCCGGTTCTCCCCGAAGGTTCGGGGCGGCGGCTGTCATAGATTACTACGATCTATGACGTCCCAGCTGAAGCGAAGCGCAAATAATTTCCGAAGGAAATAGGCCGAAGGTCGGTTCAAATCATGCGGTTCTTCCCTGCGCGCTACCTATTCAAGAAAACATCGGGTGTCCGCCGTAAAGACGGAGTCCAGTTTGGTGCGGGTTTGCGGCAGGGTCGGCTCCTTATTAAATCAGGTTCTGTAAAAACCGGAGGCGGCGGTTCCAATCAAGACGATCGGGTACGGGTTCTTTCCAGCTCGGCTGATTCGGATTCAAACCATTTTATTATGCCGTGCATCGGATGACCTCTTTGTCCCAGTCAGAACGTACGGATCACCACCACCTCCTTAAAAGCGTATGTTAAATCATCGTCTTCCCTTTATAAGCTGATCAACTGAAAAGCCGGTCCTGCGGTCCAGCATGAAGTAGACGGCACGGGCAATCTTGGCCGCTATAATTGCGTTTGCAGTGTGTTTGCCTTTTCTGCGTTCGAGCTTCTGATAGTAGGTGTTGAGTTTCGGATCGGCCCGTTTGCAGAGAATGGCCGCCTGCATGAACGCCCACTTTAGGTACGGATTGCCCATTTTGCGGCCCTTACCGCCGAAGTCCTTCCCTCCGTTTTCATTGGTACCGGCCACAAGGCGGCAGTAGCTGATATAATCCTTCACAGCTGGAAAACGTTTGATGTCGATGGTTTCGTAGAGAACGGTCAGCGCGAGTATTTTTCCAATGCCCGGAGCGGTGCGGAGCAGGCGGTAGTCCTGCTGCTGAAAATCCCGGGCATGTTTTTCGATCCGCTGCTCCATTTTAAGGATGACCCGGTCATAGCTTTCGATGATCTCCAGCTCCGCATCCGTTGTGAATGAGTCCACCGGGTTATCAAAGCTCGACCGCACACCTTCCCGCCAGCGCTCTTTGCTGTTGGAGCTGATCGTCAAGGGCCGGTTTCCGGCAGCCATCACCTCGCAGGCGGAATGGCCGGTAAGTTCGGCCCGGTTCTTCACGAACTGGTTTCGACGGCGCAGCAGCTTGCGGACCGGGCGCAGATCACGGGGACAGACATAAGCGAATGGAATCCGGCTGGTCCGCAAACACTCGGCCAGTTCCCGGGCATCCTCCTTATCATTCTTATGCTTGTTCGCCGCAATCGATTTAACATAGTAGGCATGAGCCAAAACAAATTTGATCCCGGCATCCTCGCAGGCATCAGCCAGCCAGAAACAGACAAAGCAGCTCTCGCACGTTACCGTTAGATCATCCCTGTACGGCTCAACCAGTTTAAGGAAAAAGGCGAAATCATTGTTCCGGATATTCCGATGGACCAGAATGTTCCCATCCAGATCCATCAAGCATGATGTACATCTGCCGGGTGTGCAGGTCGATTCCGCAGTTGTATTTCGTAGTCGTTTTGTAATACTTCATCTCAGTCTCCTCCGTATAGTTGGCAATTTGAGACGCCACCTTCGGGTGGTCAGCCGTATGCTTGACCAGGAGGAGGGCCTCAATTTTAGAATAAGGAATAAACCGTCCTTTTCAGAGGACTTAGATGAGTATCAAGAGGCTTGAGCCTACGGTGAACCCGCCCGTTTTGGTGAAGGCAAAGTTTATGAGCACCGAGGCTCATCCATAACGTTCGCAGAATCAAATTGACAGTCCCATACACATTGCGTACGTTATTGCGTACCAAGGAGGCAATATGACAACTTTAACTGCAACTGAAGCTCGCAAACAGCTATACAACCTATTGGATGATGTTTCCGACTCTCATGAACCAATCCAAATTACGGGTAAAAGAAATTCAGCAGTCCTTATTTCCGAATCAGATTGGAAAGCTGTTCAGGAAACTCTGTACCTTTCATCAATCCCCGGCATGAGTGAATCAATCAAAGCTGGATTGGCAGAATCAGTAGATAATTGTGATTCGGAGTTGGATTGGTGAGTTGGAATATCGTTTACACCAATCAAGCCAAGCGAGATGCCAAAAAATTATCACGATCAGGATTAAAACCACAGGCACAAAAACTATTGGATATTCTTAAAGAGAATCCATATCAAAATCCGCCATCCTATGAAAAATTGGTTGGGGATTTATCCGGAGCGTATTCAAGAAGAATCAATATCCAGCACAGATTGGTTTATCAAGTTTTAGAAGAAATCCAATCCGTCAAAGTAATTCGGATGTGGAGCCATTACGAATAAGTTGCGAACCAGCCATCTGAGGTTGTCCGTCAACGTAAAAACTGACTGTCTATCGGTCCGTTTAACCTAATGGCGTCGGGGTGTTCGTATATGATTTTGATTCATCCGGAGCCCCGTCTTTTGAGGATGCTGATATAATGGATATGCCGCTTCTGCCTTTTTGGGCTTTGGATATTATGGATCGTTTGAATTTTTGTTAGAATCTGGATTTAACGTTACCTTTACAGAATCTGATTACACAGGCAGTCAAATGCTTCATTCCGGGCAGAGGCGGATCTTCCGGGCATTCGGCCATGCGCTCGCATTTCGACCCTATGAAAAAAATTGTCGGAACGATCCGTCGGTACCAGCCGCTGATCCTGAACGGGTTCAAGACCCGGAAGGCCTATTCATCAGGCGCCGTCGAGGGCCTGAACCGCAAAGTAAATCTGGTAACGAGAAAAGCGTTCGGTTTTCGAAGCTATGAAGTGCTTGAAATCGCCCTGTTTCACACTATGGGCGAGCTTCCTGAGCCAGAACTAACCCACAGATTTTGCTGAAGAGGCATTTTTAAAGAGCGTAAGCCGAATTTTCAATGATTGAAACTTTCCGCTCGCGTTTTTTCCAAAGCTTGGAAATGCTCCCGCCCCATGAAAAGAAGACTGCCAGCAGAATGGGAACCGCAGGATGCCGTCCTGCTCGTTGAGCCACAACCGCACATGGACTGGGCCTACTGCCTCGACGACGCACGCGCCACCTTTTTCAATATCCGTAAAGCCATCGAACGCTTCCAGCCGGTCCTCTGGGTGGAAGACTTCGACTGCAACGACACCTGGAGCCGCGACATCGCCCCCGTCACCATCGAAGAAAACGGCAACCCCGTACTGCTCGATTTCACCTTTAACGGCTGGGGCGGAAAATTTCCCCACAACCTCGACAACACCCTCACCCGCCGCCTGCACGAAGCCGGCGCCTTCGGCCCAACCGAAATCCGCCCCATCGATATGATCCTCGAAGGAGGAAGTATTGAATCCGACGGCGCAGGCACCCTGCTCACCACCACCGCCTGTCTGCTCAATAAAAACCGCAACCCCGACCTTTCCAAAACCGAAATCGAAACCCGGCTCACCGAACTGTTCGGACTCCGTAAAATCCTCTGGCTCGAAAACGGCCACCTCGCCGGCGACGATACCGATTCCCACATCGACACCCTCGCCCGCCTTGCTCCCGACCAAACCATTCTTTACGTATCCTGCAGCAACCCGGAAGATGAACACTACGAAAACCTCCAGGCCATGGAAGCCGAACTGAAACAGTTTGAAGGCTTCCGGCTGCTTCCTCTCCCCTGGCCTGCACCAAAATTTGACGGTAACCGACGGCTGCCCGCCACCTACGCCAACTACCTCGTCATCAACGGAGCCGTCCTCGTCCCCACCTACAACGATCCCGCCGACGCCCTCGCCCTCGAAACCATCGGCAAAGCCTTCCCCGGCCGCGAAATCATCGGCATCGACTGCTCCACCCTCATCCGCCAGGGCGGCTCCCTCCACTGCGTCACCATGCAGCTCCCCGCAAGGGTAATGCCCTGACTATCCCAATTCCGATCTGCTTGCCGATCTCGCAAAAACAAACTATTCTTTACCAGATTTATTAAAATTCTGCGACATGTTGCATCCGGCACCGTCGCTAAAACTTAACCCAAGAGGTATACCTTGAGTTTTCTATGTTGAGGAACACATGAATAACAGTCAGCCATTGATTCAAGTTTCCGAGGTGATCAAGAAAAGCGACCAAGGAATCACACGCCCGTTTATCTGCCGGGACGATTCAGGCCGACAGCTTTGGGTAAAGGGCGCGGAACTCTCAAAGCCGGAACTGGCCGCAGAATGGATATCTGCATGTCTGGCCAAAGAATGGGGGTTGCCTATTGCGCCCTTCGGCTTGGTTTATATCGACCCTCTTTTAATTGAGTATAGCTCCATGCCCGAAATTTCATCTTTGGGATCAGGTATTGGTTTTGGTTCTTATCATGTGGAGGGAGCTGTTGAGCTCGATTATCCGGAATCTTTGAAAATCGATTCAGAGCTCAGGGCCGACATTCTCCTCTTCGACTATTGGATTCAGAACGAAGATCGCACTTTGGGAGAGAACGGAGGAAATCCCAACCTGCTGTTGCATATTCCCGAAGGCGACGTAGTTATAATCGACCATAATCTCGCATTCGATGTCAGTTTTGCAAAGGAAACACTTTTCGGGACTCATGTATTCCGGGATTTCCGCCAAAAATGGACCGGGGAGTACATTAAAACGCATCAGAAAAAATTGCTGGATATCTGATACAGCTGGCCTCAATACCCGACGAGTGGTTTGAGGATGACGACCTCATAAAAAAACCTTTGAAGAATGAAGTTGGGCGAATGGAACATATTCTGCGTAGAGTTGAAACGAATTCCCAAGATTTCTGGGAGGTGCCTCATGAATAAACTGGTTTGTAATTACAGCGTCATACGATTTCTTCCTTATCCGGAAACGGGGGAGTTTGCGAATGTCGGTATTCTTGCCTGCTGTCCACAGATCGGTTGGATGGACTTTGCCGTGGAAGTGCGTAAAACCAAGCGGATTACCGACTTTTTTCCAGAACTGGACGTTCATATGTACACCCATGGCCGCCAGCATTTACTTGCGGAGCTAAAGCGCTTAAGGCCGGAATTTGACTCCGCTGAATTTAAACAGCTGGTCTTGCCTCAACACCAGAAGATGATTGCCGGAATATTTGCTGAAATTATCCGGCCACGCGAAGAGCTGTTCCGTTTCGGGGCCCCGGCTACATTGCTGACGGAGGATCCGTTCAAAGATCTGGAAGCGCTATTTGATCATTATGTTGATCGAAACTTTGCGAAACATAAGGACTATCAAGAAAAAGTCATGACGGATAAGCTGACCCAGATTTTCCGGGCAGAAAACCTATTGCACCGCTATCACAGCGAAAAGGTCGGCAACGACGATTATCATGTAACGCTGCCCTTTGTTGAAAGCGCGGAGAATGACACGCGTCCATTGCGTGCGATTAAGCCACTAAACCTCACACAGACCGAGGCTACACAGATACGAGATCGCGGTGATGCCTGGCGAAACCGAGTTGATCGCCTTCAACAGATGGATTTCTTGCCGCGGCACATGTTGTTTGCGGTTCAGTGCCCTCCGGAAGCAGATGCCAAGCGCTATGCCGCCGCTCGGGAAATTTGTGATCTCCTTAAAAGTCAGGGTGTTGCAGTTGAACCATTTGATAATCAGCGAGCCGTCACTCACTTCGCATCCCGGACGCAGGCTTGACCTCTCTGACGCGACGAGCCCGAAATCTTGATGCATATCGAGTCCATCCCCGCCGCCAAAATAGTTTCCAATTTCCTTCGCGCTCCCCGTGTCTTCGCAGGTAAAAAAACGGCATTATCAACCCAACCCAATGATAAGGAACCCCGGACATGACCACCGAAGAAGCGCTGAAAAAACTGGAACCGTTTAGCGGCCGGATTCCAACCGATGCACTCAATACCATCCGCAAAACCTGGCCGGAGGCGGAATCGGTACTGCTCGAAGAGCTGGACTGGCGTATTGAATACCCATATGCCGACGACCGGTCCGCCCGGTTTGTCTATGCCCTTTTTCTTTTGGCGGAACTGAAAAGCGCGGCGGCGTTCGAGCGCTATGTGACCCTCGCTTCGTTCCCGGAATTTATTCTGGATCGGATTTTCGGCGATATGGTGACGGAGTCGCTGCGCCATTTTCTGGCGCTTACCTGCTGCGGTCAGATTGAAAAACTCCAGGCCTTCATCGAAGGCCGCGCAGTTTTTGAATACGCCCGCTCGGCAGGGCTGTTTGCTCTTGAGCAAATTACACTCAACGGCGGGTTCCCGCTGAAAAAGATGGAGATGTACTGCATCGAACTGCTGAGCCGACGACTGGAACAGAAACCTAGCTATATCTTTGATACCGTGATTACGGTGTGTGATCACCTGAAATTCAAAACTGCACTGTCGTTCATTAAAACTGCCTACGACCGCAACCTCGCCGATCCTTACATACAATCCTACGAAGAAATTGAAATTTCGCTGAACCAGGCCGATGACCTTCCGCCGGAGAAACGGCGGTATGACGTCCTTGAACCGACTGAGCGGGAAATCCATTTCTATACCGACTATTGGGGCGACCATGGTGGCCCCGTCGGTGAAAAGGATCATTCCGGTCTGCTCAATGCACCGGCCAACGAACGACGGCAGCAGAATCGCAGAAACATGGCCGGGAAAGAGCCCGGACGTAATGAGCCCTGCCCGTGCGGTAGCGGGAAAAAATATAAGAAATGCTGCATCGCCACCGGATTCGTACGGTCGGATATTCCGGATGAAGACCGGGTCGAAATGCCGGCAACCCGAACCGATGAATGGATTATGGCCGGATACTACTATATGAAACATCGCGATGACTGGAAGGCGCTGTGTTGCTGGAAAACCGCCTGGCCGCTGGTCCTGGAAAAAATCCCGCCGGCGGTCACCAGTCCGGCTGATCCGCGTACCGATGCCCTGTTCAACGGTTATGATTTTTTCAGCAACTGGATTCAGGATCTGCAGGCGGTCATTGATAATATGGCGAATGATTCAGTCGCGGCTCTACAGTTCGGCTTTGAATATCTACCCCGTCTCCAGGAGCGTTTCCCCGATATGGATACCGTGCTACGATGTAATTTTGAAGAGAGTTTTGCGCGGATGGAACACGCCTGCGGCAAAACGGAACAGGCCACTGAGCGACTTGAACGCATGATTGAACTCTATCCGAAACGGGCGCAGGGCTATGCGGTACTGGCGGAGCTCTTCAGCTTCGATGCGCACGGGGAGCCCGACGTTCCCCGCGCTCAACAGCTCCTCACCCAGGCCCTGCTTAATGCTGAAGATTGTGCGGACTGGGATATCAAGGTCCGTCTTGATAACCTCCGGCACTGCTAAACGATCACTCTATCTTCAAGCGGCAATGAAGTCCCTTTTGTTTCGTGTACTTCGTGTATTTCGTGGTGTAAAAAGACCGTCATGAGCAAGTTGATCACAGGTTTAGTCCAGCAGTCGTGTTCGGGCGACCGCGGGACGAATATTGAAAAGAGCATCGCCGGGATCCGGCGCTGTGCGGCGCGGGGTGCGAAACTGGTGGTTTTGCAGGAGCTGCATACATCGCTTTATTTTTGCGATGTGGAGGATCCGGCGAATTTTGATCTGGCGGAAACCATTCCCGGTCCGTCGACGGAAACCTTCGGGGCGCTGGCGAAGGAACTCGGCGTGGTGATCGTGACCTCGCTGTTTGAAAAGCGCGCGCCGGGGCTGTATCACAATACCGCCGTGGTATTGGAAGCCGACGGATCGATTGCAGGAAAATACCGCAAAATGCATATTCCGGACGATCCGGGCTATTATGAAAAATTTTATTTTACGCCGGGCGATCTCGGTTTTTCTCCCGTCGAAACATCGGCCGGAAAGCTGGGCGTTTTGGTCTGCTGGGATCAGTGGTATCCGGAGGCGGCGCGGCTGATGGCGATGGCCGGCGCGGACCTGCTGATTTACCCGACGGCGATCGGCTGGGATCCGGCCGACGATGCCGAAGAGCAGGCGCGCCAGCGCGAGGCGTGGATTACGATTCAGCGCTCGCACGCGGTGGCCAACGGTATTCCGGTGCTGAGCGTCAACCGCACCGGCTCCGAACCGGGCGGCGCGGTTTTCTGGGGATCGAGCTTTGCGGCGGGCTGTCAGGGTGAACTGCTGGCACAGGCCGGAACGGATGAGGAAACGGAACTGATTGTGGCGCTGGAGAAAAACCGCTCGGAAACGGTCCGGCGCATGTGGCCTTTTTTCCGCGACCGCCGCATTGATGCCTACGAAGACCTCACCAAGCGGTTCCGGTATTAAACAGAGAAGGAAAATCATTATGAAATCGCTGAAACCGCTTTTTGATAAAAACCGCGAATGGGCGGAAAACGTTGAGAAGGAACAGCCCGGATTTTTTGAAGAACTGGCGAAACAGCAGTCGCCGGAAATTCTATGGATCGGCTGTGCCGACAGCCGTGTACCGGCCAATGAGATTATCGATCTTCCGCCGGGAGAGGTTTTCGTACACCGCAATATTGCCAATGTGGTGGTGCATACCGATCTCAACTGCCTCTCCGTTATTCAGTATGCGGTGGAGGTTCTGAAGGTGAAACATATCATTGTCTGCGGCCACTATGGCTGCGGCGGCGTGGCGGCTTCGATGGAGGAGGCCAACCATGGTCTGATCGATAACTGGCTGCGCCACATTCAGGATGTCTACCGCATTCACGCCACGGAACTGAATGCCATTGAAGATGCGGTTGCGCGCCGCGACCGGCTCTGTGAACTCAATGTGATTGAACAGGTCGGCAATGTCTGCAGTACCACCATGGTACAGAATGCCTGGAAGTCCGGCCAGGAACTGCATGTCCACGGCTGGATCTATCGTCTCGAAGACGGTCTGCTGCGGGATATGGGGGTCACCGCCACCGGCCTCGACCGGTAGTCAGGAAAGGCACATGTCTGCTCATGAATCTCCTTGCCGATATACAACCTGCCCGGATGCTGGGCATCACGGTTTCCAGACAGTGGAAAAACGGCATTGAGTTATGTGCTCCGCTGGAGAAAAACCGGAATGACAAAGGAACCGGATTTGCCGGTTCCATTTCGTCCATCCTTACGCTTGCCGGCTGGGCATTGATGACCCGGAAACTGCACGAAGCCGGCCTTCAGGCCGAGGTTATGGTCGTGAAATCCGAAACGGAATTCACCGCTCCGGTAACCGGCGATTTCATGGCTGCCTGCGAAACATCGGATGCCGAAACAGCGCGCGTTTTACAGGAACTGGAAGCCCGCGGTCGCAGCCGGATTGAACTTTACAGCGAAATTCCCGACTGTGCCCGCATGACGGCATCCTATGCGGTGATCGCTATTTGATCACCTTGCGGGTCTGCTGCACCAGAGCTTTCCAGAGCTCTTCCTCGTTTTCCGCGTTAAGCAGCAGATCGCGGGCCGTTTTATCGCGGAAGGTCTGCGAAAGTCCGGCCAGCAGTTTAAGGTAAAATGCACTGGTGGCGGTCGGAATCACCATAAAGAAAAAGAGGCGCGTAAGCGTCCGGCCGGGGCCGCCGAAACGAATGCCTTTTTTATGAATGCCCAGCGCCATGGTCAGCCCGCCGCCCTCCACTCCGCGCACGTGCGGAAATGCCATTCCACCGTCAATGGCGGTGCTGATGATGTCTTCGCGCTGCATCGCCATATACAACAGCTGGCGACCGTCTTCCACAAAGCCTTCGGCCTGCATGCGTTCACAGATTTCGCCAAGCACTTCCTCGGGCGTATTTCCGGTCAGCGGAGTAATCATCAGCGGCTGTGTGGAAAAGCGGGCAATGCCGATCTTCCGTTTTTCGCCATACACCCGGCTGGCATGTTCCCGGGCCACCACTTCAGACGGCACGTAAAGATAGCGGGTGCAGTTCGGGCAGCGATGAATGTCCTCTGCATGATGCACTTCATTCACCTGGCTGATGCTGAGCTTCATACCGCAGCCCGTGCAGTGCCCGTCAATCAGCGGCACCACCGCTTCCGGATGCTTTTTGAGCAGATCGTTGATATGGGTCTTCGTACGTTGCGGAATGTTTTCGCTGAGCAATGCAATATTCTCGTCAAGTACGTCGAGCGGTGCTTTGGGCATCGCGACTTTTTTCTGGATGCGGGCAACTACAAGTTCCTGCAACTGAATCAGCTGATTGATGAGTTTACGATTATTCATGTTTCTTTCCTTTCTGGATTAGCTCCTGTGCACGCTCAAGAGCGGCATCAATGGAGGAGCAGAAATTTTCAGCGCCGACCTCGTCGAGGAACCCGGACTGTTTAAAGGTTCTGTGCGGCTGGGCAGCAACGCCGGAAAAAACCAGCTCGGTTTTCTTTTTGCGGCATTGCGCATGCAGCTGCCGCAGATTATGCAGGCCGGTGGCATCAATGGCCGGAACGTGCCGTATCCGCAGAACCAGCACCGGAATATTTTTACGGCGGTTCCCCAGTGCATTCCAGAATGTATCAGCCATCCCGAAGAAAAACGGTCCTTCAACCTCGTAAACCTCAACCCCCGGCGGCACCTCACGCAGCGCAAAGGCCCGGGGATCTTCGGCAGAGTCGACATCGCCGCTGACGGCATCGGTGATCACACTGACATTGGCGATTTCCGACATCCGCCGGATAAACAGCAGGGCCGACAGCACAATACCGACTTCCACCGCCACGGTCAGATCGATCAGAACGGTCAGCAGAAACGTAAGCACCAGCACCAGCCGGTCACTGCGCGGTCCTTTCAGAATGGACAGAAAATTCTGCTTTTCACTCATATTCCAGGCGACCACCACAAGAATGCCCGCCAGCGTGGAGAGCGGAACCATTTTAGCCAGCGGCGCAAACAGCAGAAGAATCAGGGCCAGCGTGACGGCATGGATAATTCCGGCCAGCGGGGAGCGGGCTCCGCTTTTCACATTTGCGGCGGTACGGGCAATGGCGCCCGTAGCCGGAATTCCGCCGAAAAAGGCCGAACCGATGTTGGCAACACCCTGCGCAATAAGCTCGGTATTCGGGCGGTGCTTTCCGCCGATCATGCCGTCGGCGACCGTGGCCGACAACAGCGACTCAATGGCCGCAAGCAGAGCAACCGTAAAAGCCGGGACAATCAGGTTCCGGAGTTCGGATAATTCGGGAATAGCAAACATGCCAGGCAGCGGCAGGGTACGCGGCAGTTCGCCGAAACGACTCCCGATGGTTTCAACATCAAGGTGCAACAGCGCCGCAACGGTGGTAGTTGCCAGCATGGCGATTAGCATGGCAGGGGTTCGGGGAGCCCACCGTCGCGACGCATAAATGATTAAAACCGTGGCTATGCCCAGCGCGGCCGCCGCCGGTGTGCAGGTGTCCATGGCCTGGAAATAGACCGCCCATTTCGGAATAAATTCTGCGGGAACAGTCTCGATATGCAGTCCGAACAGATCTTTGATCTGCGTGGAAAAAATGACCAGTGCGATCCCGCTGGTAAATCCGGTGGTGACCGGAAACGGGATGAAGCGGATCAGACCGCCGAGCCGGAACAGACCGAACAGAATCAGCAGCAGGCCGGCCAGCAGCATACACCAGACGAGCCCGCTATAGCCGAATTCCGCCACAATGCCGGCAACAATCACCACAAATGCGCCTGTCGGCCCGCCGATCTGCACCCGGCTGCCGCCGAGCAGCGAAATCAACAATCCGGCAACGATGGCCGTGAAAAGTCCACGTTCCGGCGGCAGTCCGCTGGCTATGGCGAAAGCCATCGCCAGCGGCAGGGCAATCACCCCTACGGTAATCCCGGCGGAGATATCAGCGATAACGGTTTCCCGGGTACTGGTTTTCAGAAGAGTGAAGAACTTTGGGCGGAACATGGAACGGTCCTTTGTTTAATTCATGAAATAACGAAGATAGATGTAGGCACTGCCGACAAGCAGACTGATGATCATAAACGGGAAACCGTATTTGGTGAAGGAGCCGAAGGTGACTTTACAACCGTTCCGGTTGGCCACCTGGGCAATCACAACGTTGGCCGAAGCTCCGACCAGGGTGCCGTTGCCGCCGAAACAGGCCCCAAGTGCCAGCGACCAGAGCAGCGGCTCAGCAATCTGCGCATGAATGAGTGCCTCATCGCTGATTCCCATCTGTTGCGCAAAAACGGGAATAATGCCTTTCACCAGCGGAATCATGGCCATCACCAGTGGAATATTATCCACAATGGCCGAGGCAAGAGCACTGAACCAGAGAATCGTCAGTGCGGTAGCCATCAGATTGCCTTTACAGATATGCAGAATAAATTCCCCCATCGCCTCGAAAACATGGGCATGTTCCAACGCGGCAATCATCATAAACAGACCGGAAAAGAAAAGAATCGTATTCCATTCGACGTGCAGCAGCGAATGGTGAATATCCTTCCGGCAGATCAGCACCATCAGCATGGCTCCCGCCAGCGCAATAATCCCCGGCTCGATGTCGAGCAGGCGACTGCTGAAAAATCCGGCAAGAATCAGCCCGAAAACGAAAAGCGATTTTTTCAATACCGCCGGCTGCAGAATCGCCTTTTCCGGACGGGACTGTTCGATGCGTTTACGCGTCTGTTCCGTGGTTCGGGTCTGTTTGCGGAACAGCAGGGCCAGCAGGGCCAGCAGCAGAACCATGCTTATAAGAACCGGCGGAGTGAGATTCAGCAGAAAGTCGTTGAAAGACAGATGCGTCTGCGAACCGATCAGAATATTCGGCGGATCGCCCACCAGCGTTGCTGTGCCGCCGATGTTGGAAAAAACCGCTTCCATAATAAGAATCGGCGCGGCCGGAATTTCCAGAAGCTGACAGAGCAGAATCGTGATCGGCGCCATCAGAATGACCGTAGTCACATTGTCCAGGAACGCCGAAAGCAGTGCGGTGAGAATCATAAAAAAGATGACAATCACCAGTCCGTTGCCTTTGGCAACGCGGGCCAGCTTGATCGCCAGCCATTCAAAGACTCCGGTATCGGTGAGGGTGTTGACAACCACCATCATACCGATCAGCAGAAAAAGAACATTCAGATCAATGGCGTGCAGTGCCTCTTCATAGCCCACCAGATGAAAACAGACCATAATGCCGGCACCGATCAGTGCCGCAATGGTTTTATCAACAATTTCGGTGGCAATGAAAAAGTAGACCACCAGAAATACAATAATTGGAACGAACATGGGTTACTCCTCAGTGGTTGATGACGGTGTCGAGCACCAGGCCTTTATCAATACTACCGACCCAGCGATTGTTTTCATCCACGACGTAAAGCTTGGGATAGGATTTGATCGCGAGGTCGAAAACGATTTCCATGATGGTGTAATCCATCGGCACCGTTTTCACTGTCGGTGACATCATATCTGCAGCAGATGCAGCCTGTTCGTCTTCAAAATATTTTTCGAACGGATCAAATTCGGCAATAAAGGAGACGCTTTTGAGTTGGCCGAAAAATTCCGGCAACCCGTATTTAAAGAGGCGTTCCACCGTAATTTCACCGAGAATCCGCTGCTCTTTATCAACAACCGGAATCGCATGCTGGTGATTCACACTCATCAGATGCGAACAGACGGAAACCGGATCGGATTCTTTCAGGCTGAACCGGGGAGGGCGCATGATGTCACGCGCCAGAATCGGTTTGTCGATCCGAGGATTGTGCGCCAGAAAAATATCGCGCAGTTCAGTCGGGCTCTTTGCATTCAGTACCGCGCGCCGGACCGGCGGGTCCGTGAGCAGTCGCGAGAGCTGCGCCATGATTTTGAGCGAAACCGAGGGATCGACCTGCGGCGTCAGAATCAGGCAGACAATCCGAACCGGGGCCTGCTCAAACATGACCGGTTCTTCAAACGTGGCTACTGCGAACAGGGCCTGATGCAGATGTTCCAGCCGTGCATGCGGAAAAGCAATCCCGTCTCCCAGTGCCGTGGTCTGACGGTTCTCACGGGCAATAACCGCTTTCAGCACCGCCTCCGGGGTCAGCGTTGCGTTCACGTCATAAAATCCGTTGCTGCAAAGGCGGTTGAGCATCGTTTCAAATACGGCGTCACGTGGAGCAGACCGGAGAGCGGGCTGCCACGATTCCTCACCGCGGGTATAATTCATGATATTCATAGAGCATCTCCTTCTAAAGCATTGCTTCAGCTTTGGCCTGCAGGTAGTGAGAAAGAATATTCTTCGCCTCAAGGGTTCCCACGAGACGGCGCTCGCTGTCCACCACGGCAATTTCACGGATATGGTTCAGCTGCATCAGGTCGAGCACCTCTTTCAGGGGAGAAGCGGTCTGAACAGTGACCGGATGTTCCGCAAGATCGTGGCCGCGGAAAAAATTCAGCACATAACTGATGGCGGGCAGCAGGTCGGCTTCTTCGCTTCTGTTTCGCGAGAGTTCAAGCATTTTAACCGCAATCTGCTTGGCCTGTATGACACCGACCAGACGGCCGGAGGCATTTTCAAGATACACCTTGCTGCGGTCGGATGCGCAGAGTGCCGAAGCCAGCTTTTCAAGCGAAACGTCGCTTTCAGCACGCAGACAGGTACTGTTAATGAGGTGGGCAATATCTTTAACGGTGGTTTTTTCAAGACTGTTCTTCATGGAAGTCCTTTTGATTGAATTCGTGCAGTAATGAGAGTGGTTCACCATCAGTACGATGGTTTTTCCTGCCCCCGGAACCGGATGAGGTCCGGGGAATCTCACATCAGCGGAATCAAATCCGCAGAGGCATACGCCATCCGCCGGCCATTGGAGCCCCACTGGCGGACAGCATAAAAAAGCGGCATTTCGTATAGCCGAAATGATCAAATGCAAACGCGTACCTCTTACACGGAGCATCAAAGAAATATACGCGGACATCCTCCGGAGAATCCCGGTCCGGTACGGTACCGTCGATGCGGCACAGCTCATCGCTTTGTTCAATACAGGTCTGGACATTCCGTTCCCGCAGCGGCTCTGCAACAAAGACGGCCAGCAGATTCAGCATCAGCGGAATCAGCAGCGCAAACAGAATGGTGCGGTTTCTGAGCATAGTATATTTTATCCTGTAACCGTCCGGCGTTTAACCAGCTCGGCATTAATGCTGCGGCGCGCGGCACGGATATCGAGCACACCGAGCAGTTTGCCCGATGCCTGACTGTCGATAACGGGAAGCGACTCCACCTGATTGTTACTCATTTCCTTGAGTGCTTCAGCCAGACTCATGGTTGAGAGCAGTTTATGGCGGGCCGGCTGCATCACATCGCCCACTACCAGCCACTGCCAGGTATCACGCTCATTGAGCAGTTCCTTCAGGTTTTCAAACGTCAGCACGCCGATAATTGTTCCCTCGCTGGAAACGACCGGATATACAAAGGTGTCCTGATCGGCAAAGTGCTGGATCACAGTCTCAAGCGGAGTGCCTTCGTGCAGTGGAACGATGCCTTTATCAACGACATCATTCACTTTCATTTCCGCCATGACATCTTCTTCGGTCACATTGCAGCCGATTTCTCCGGCTTTTTTTACCGCCATGCGTGTAAACACCGGACCGATCAGCTGCACGCACAACGTGGTAGCCGTGACCGTGAAAATGATCATATCGCCCAGGTTCATCCCGTCCAGAATTTCGATGTGGCGCATGTTCTGACTGGCCACAATGGAAAGACCGACAGCCACCCCGCCCTGCGCAAAAATCGCCATACCGAGGTAGTTCTGTACCGGTTTTTCAGCGTTTGAAATGCGCCCGCCCCAATACGCGCCAATCCACTTTCCGAAACTGCGCATCACCACATAGGCCGCCACCAGCCCCCATACCCATATCGGCATGTTGTTGAGCGAAAGACGGGCCCCGACCAGCACGAAGAAAATGATGTAAATCGGTGTCGCAAATGAACGAACGGTTTCAAACAGCTTCTTGGAACGGTTCGGCGCTTTGTTGATCAGCACAATACCAACGGCCATGGTCGCCAGAATCAGGTCCATCTTGAAGGCCACCGCCAGACCGATGCACACCAGGATCAGGCCGATGGAAATCCCCAGACGTTTTTCGCTCTGAGGCAGATAACTCATCACATAATCGAGCACAAATCCGCAGATGATCCCCAGCAGAATGGCGCCGCCGAGTTCAATAAACGTATGCAGCAGTGTCAACCCGATGGAATGATCACTGCCCTGAACCAGAATGGTTGCAACGGATGTACCGAGCCCGTAGAGCGTCATAGCCAGCGCATCGTCCAGCGCCACAATCGCCACAATCGCCGTCGTCAGCACCCCGGCCGAGCGGTATTCCCAGAGCACATCAATGGTCGATGCCGGATCGGTGGCCGAAGCAATCGCCCCGAAAACAATTCCGGCGGCCAGTGCAGTCACCCAGTTATGGCAGACAAAATAGAGAATCAGCGTGGAAACCGCACACACCAGCACAAAGGCCGCAACGCCTTCACCAATCAGAATCGTCGTGAACTGTCTGCCGTATTTCTTGAAAATACCGGCACTGAGCTCGCCGCCGACCAGAAACCCGATCAACCCGAGCGCAAAGTTGTTGAAAGGGGTTAAGGCTTCAATATCACTCGGATGCAGCAGTCCGATTCCGGTATCACCAATCAGCACTCCGACCACAATATAGCCGACCACCTGCGGAACTTTCAGCTTCTGGAAAATAAATGCGCCGATCACCCCGCCGGCGACACAGATTCCGAGGATGGCAAGAACGCCTAATTCGATACCGGGCATGCGTTTACTCTCCAAACAACTTTGAATGAATAAATGCGGGATCGTCGGATTCAATGATGGCCTTACGTACGGCGGCATCCTTCAGCCGGTTGCTGACCCCCGAAAGCGTCCGGATATATTTGGCATGCTGATCGGAACGCGCCGCCAGCATGCAGACAATCTGAACCGGCTGATTATCGAGCGAGGAATAACCGCTGATCGGTTTTTTGCAAACCGCCACCGCCATCACCAGATCGGATACCGAATCGATGCGCACATGCGGCACCCCGACCCCGAAACCGATGCCGGTACTCATCAGCTCCTCACGGGCAAAAATTCCTTTCAGCAGTTCTTCACGATTATGCACAAACGGCGTCTCTGCCAGCAGATCGACCAGATTCCGCAGCACCGTATCTTTATCCCCTTCTTCCAGAATCAGGATACGTTCCGCCGTCAGCGTTGCACTGCTGGTCATCCCTTTTTTCTTCGCCGGCATCTGCTGCGAGATCCGGGAATTCACCCAGTTTTCCACATCGCTGCGCTTAAAGCGCCAGGTGGTCCCCAGCTTACCGCCGGGCAGATCTCCCTTCTGAGCCCAGTCATAGACCGTTCGTTCAGAAACGCGAAGATATTCAGCCACTTCTTCAATCGTCATAATTTCGTGCATATTCGACACCCTCCGTTCGGATATGCGAAAAACTACAACAAACCGCACTGTATGCAAGTGATAATTTCCAGAGATTGGAAATTACCGAAAAAACCGCCCCTGCCGGATCTCAGGCAGAGGCGGTAACCCAGAAGTATCCGTACCTAACCGACAGGCACAGCAACCCATGTTTCCTTCTGAAAAGTTAAAGACCGCAGACAAACACAGTTGAAACCGGATTTATTCCGGTTCATCTGTGCCGGTCTGCAGAGGCCGGTTTATGAATTAATGATCACACGCATTGCTTCCGGGAACCAGTTCGCCCCCCAGCCATGCTTCTGCAACGGCCCGGGGCTCCCCGGACGGCGCCCCCACGATGGTTTCGATATTATTCTGGGCAAACAGCTGCTGCGCTCGCGATCCCATACCCCCGGCAATAATCGCCGTGGCTCCCTGCTCAGCCAGCCAGGCCGGCAGAACCCCCGGCTCATGTGGCGGCGGCACCAGTTCGGTGCTGGCCGTAATCGTCTTTTTCTCCGGATCAACATCCAGCAGAGTGAACACTTCGCAGTGTCCGAAGTGCATACACAGTTTTCCTTCTGCAGTAGGTATTGCAATTTTCATGATAATGTCCCTTTGTGGTTATAATTCATTTTTTCCCGAAAGCTTCTTAACCCGGCCGTTTTCCACCCTGTCCGCGGTACAGTGCTGTTCGAGCTTCAGAAGAGGTTCGATAATGTCATTAAGCAGCCGCGCGGTTTCGGAAGCGGCATGACTCTGAATAAAGGGCCGGCCCGAATCGCACGCTCTGCCAACCGCCGGATCAATCGGAATTTTTCCAAGAAAAGGTACCCCGAAATCCGCCGCCATGGATTCGCCACCGCCGGAAAGAAAAATATCCACCACTTCACCGCATTTCGGGCAGGTGAAACCGCTCATATTCTCCACAATACCCAGTACCGGCATAGACAGTTTTTCACAGAAGCGCAGCGATTTCCGCACATCCACTGCGGCCACCTGCTGCGGCGTTGTCACAATCACCGCGCCGGACGGCTCCTCAATCAGCTGACAGATCGACAACGGTTCATCGCCCGTACCGGGCGGACAGTCGACAATCAGATAATCCAGCTCACCCCATTCAACATCGCCGAGAAACTGCCGGATAACCCCCATTTTCATGGGACCGCGCCAGATAAACGGATTATCGGCATCTTCACACAGAAAACCCACCGACATCACCTTCAGGCTTCCGGCATAAACCGGCTGAATCGCTTCGTCGGTCCCCGTCAGCAGAAGCGGACCGATCCCGAGCATCGTCGGAACACTGGGACCATGAATATCAACATCCAGCAGACCGACACGCCGGCCGGCTTCCGCCAGCGCAACCGCCAGATTTACCGCCACGGTACTTTTCCCGACACCGCCTTTGCCGGACAACACGCAGATTTTATGCTTCACCCGCGCCATACGGTCATTGATTTTCCGGCGTTCTTCTTCCGGATTATGCGGAGGTTTCGCAGCGCATTCACTCATCGTTCTTTCTCCACCTCATGTTAAAACCGGCGAAACCGGATATAATTTCTGCATCGAGATGATCCCTGAAACAGTTCACCGCCGCCTCTCCGGTACAGTGACACGGAACCATAAAGGCCGGAGCAAATTCCCGAAGGGCCCCGACCGTCGCGGCCAACCGCTCTTCCGTCGCGCTTTTCAGATGAAGTCCGCCGATAATACCGAGAACCGGTTTTCCGCCGGTCGTATCTCTTATGTAGTCGAGCGTGTTAATCAGACCGGAATGGCAGCATCCGCACACCACCAGTAATCCATCGGGAGTCTCAATCCACATCGCCATATCATCCCTGATCGGATCCGGCCGCAGCCCTTCCCGATCACAGAAAAAAGGCCCGCCCGTATCCTCCAGTGTATGGGAACGTGGAATCGGACCGGTCAATCCAACTCCGGGCGCAATTTCCATCGGTTCCCGGACCCAGTGCAGATGCGAATCCGTCAGATTCGCCACCAGCAGCCGCTGTTCCGCAGGCATGGAAATCTCTTTCGGATCCCGCCCCGGATAAATACTGAAACGTTCACTGAAAATTTTCGGATGGCCATACACCTGAATCTCAGGATTTTCCCCAAGTACCACATCAACTGCACCCGTATGGTCATAATGACCGTGACTCAGCACAAAAATATCCGCATCCGCCAGCTCGAATCCGCATGCCTCCGCATTCTGCTCCAGCGCATGGCCCTGTCCCGTATCCATCAGAATTTTTTTACCGCCCGCGTCAATCTGCACCGAAAAGCCATGCTCGACCATCAGCCCCTCCGCCGCTGTATTATCGACCAGAATCCGAAGCCCCCGGAATGTACCGCCCGATTGCCCGTTCCAGAAAAAAGATTCGCTTTGGAGTGTGCCCGTTGGAGGTTTACGAGGTGACATGACAACACTCCTCAGCGAAAAGCTGTTTTTGAATGGTTTCCCAGATTTCGCGTACTGCCCGGGCGGCAGCGCCATCGGAACTCTCGACCAGTGCCCGGGCATTGACCTGAGCATCAGTCACTGCCGCATCATATGGAATACGACCGACCGGCACCGCCTTCATCGATTTCGCCAGCGCCTCAATCCGTGAAGTCATTTTCGGGTTAATATCCCACTTGTTCACACAAATCATTGCCGGAATCCGGAAGTGGGTAATCAACTGAAGCACCCGCTCAAGATCGTGCTCTCCGGAAAGAGTCGGTTCGGTAACCACCAGTACAGCATCCGCACCGGTAATGGAAGCAATCACCGGACAGCCGATGCCCGGAGAGCCGTCAACCAGCACCACCGTGGCCTTTTCTTTTTCCGCTATTTTCCGGATTTCAGAACGCAGCAGACTTACCAACTTGCCGGAATTCTCGGCCCCGGGGTGCATCCGTGCATGTACCATGGAACCGTGCCGCGTCTTTGAACGATGCCAGACTCCGCATTCCTGTTCCGGAAAATCAATGGCTTGTTCCGGACAGAACTCCACACACGCGCCGCAGCCCTCGCACGCCATCACATCCACATTAAAATCCTTAATCGCATCGAAACGGCAGACCGCCATACATAGACCGCATTGCATACAGTCTCCGGACCGTATTTCAGCCAGATGACCGCTTACAAAGTTTTCCGATGTCTGAATTTCGGGTTGCAGAATCAGATGCAGATCGGCGGCATCAACATCGCAGTCCGCCAGCACCGGATGTACCGCAAGGGCCGCGAAAGAGGCCGTAATACTGGTTTTCCCCGTGCCCCCTTTCCCACTGATAATCACTAATTCCTTCATAACATCGCCTTTAATTTTTCAGGAACAGCCCGCAGTGTTTCATTCAGTCCGGGCATCACCGAATTGATGGATTCGCCACGGGAATAGGCCTCGGCCGCACGGCGGTCTTCCGGAACCTCGACCAGCAGCGGAATCCCCTCAGCCTCACAATACGTGCGAATCGGATGCGCTTCGTCAGTCACCCGGTTTACGGCCACTCCGAATGGAACCCCCAGATCGCGAATAGTTTCCACCGCCAGCTTCAGATCGTGCAGACCGAACGGCGTCGGCTCGGTTACCAATATCGCGGCATCACACGCCTTCACCGCCGTTACATACGGACAGGATGTCCCCGGCGGACAGTCCACAATCGTAAGGCCATCCGGCGAAGCGTGCTCCAGCGTTTTACGGATGAGCGGCGGCGACATCGCCTGCCCCACATCGAGCCGACCCGAAACAAAACGGACATGATCCCGCCGGCCGGTTTCAATCTGCCCGATCGGCTCTTCTATTTCTTTAAGCGCTCCGGTCGGACAGATCCGGATACAGGCCCCGCAACTGTGACAGAGCTCATTAAAAACCAGCGTCTTTTTGCCTACGCTCACCACCGCATTGAACCGGCATACCCGTGCACATTCACCGCACCCGGTACACACCGCTGAATCAACAGCCGGTACAGGTCGGCAGACCTGTTCCCGGCTTTCAATTTCCGGACGGATAAAAAAATGACTGTTCGGCTCCTCCACATCGCAGTCGAGGAGCGTGACCTCCTCCTGCACGGCAAACGCCATTGCACAGGAGAGGGTCGTTTTACCCGTTCCGCCTTTTCCGGATGCCACGGCAATTTTCATTATACCCAATGGCCTTCCACGTTAGCTTCCTCCGCCGGTTGCAATTCACCTTTCCGCAACTGCTCAACCGCCTTCGATACCACCGTGTTTTCGCACGTAAAGACCTTAACCCCTGCCGCATCAAGCACGGCAAACGCTTTAGGCCCGCAGTTTCCGGTAATCACTGCATCAACCTGCTCTTCACATACACAGGCGGCGGACTGAATACCCGCCCCCTGTGCAGCATTCAGGTTCTGCTTATTCTCCTTCAGCGAAAACGTTCCTGTTTCTGTATCGTAAATCAGGAAACGCGGCGCGCGCCCGAAACGGGTATCCACGGGCGCGCTGAGATTTTCGCCGGATGTACTGATGGCAATCTTCATTGCCCGGCCCCATTCCGTCCATTGCCTCTCATGCCCATTCCCCGTCCACCGCCACAGCGGTTTCCACGTCGCATCGCCCGGCCCAGCCGTGTGGTCTGCTGACCGCGTGCAGCGCCATTGTTCGTGCAGTTTCCTGCACCTCGTCCAGTCATCGGGCCCTCACCATTGGGGCCTGTTCCATTTCTATTCGGCATCTTGTGCCTCCTTTGCGTTTGGTTGTTCACATACACCCCGCCGCCGGCGTCGTTGCCCTTTTCTGCAGCAGGTTTTCCCGCGAATCACAACCGCCCCGCCTTCCATTCGGATCGCTTTTCCATTTACTAACGCATCAGCAACTTTCCCCCGCGCCGATGTAAGGATCCGCCCGACTGTCTGCCGGGAAATATTCATCCGTTCTGCGACCTGTTCCTGATACAATCCTTCATGATCCGCCAGTCGGATCGCCTCAATCTCATCGAAAGAAAGTACAACTTCGCCAATCTCGCTCATGCGTACCCCCGCCGGCTTAAACCAGGTCAGATCAGGCATATGTTCAATTTCGCGAATATTTTCAGGTCTCGGCATCTATCAGTCTCCTTGGCCAGGATATGAGCATATGCCCATTACTTGCTCAAGCAAAAATGCGGGTTATTTTGCCCGTATTTAAATGCCGCTGATCGCGATCAACACTTTTCAGCACGACCCACCTCATCGAAAACGACGGTCAATGACTGAAAAACTTCGGCCGCCAGCCCTTCACTTTGCCGGACTTATAACTTTCGACCGCCGCATGAATGGTCTCCGCCGCCAGATCCGCGCAATGAAAATGATCCTCCGGAATCGGATCACACTGCCGCAGCACGTCCACCCCGGTCATCGATTCCGCTTCGGCAACCGTCATGCCCTCCGACATACAGATCGCCGTCGAACAACAGTGCTTTGAATAGCCGCATCCGTCCGTGAGAAAGGAACTCTTTCGAATTTTACCCCCATCAATCCGCAGCCAGACCTCAACCGTATCGCCGCACTCACCGTGCACTTTTGCATGGCCGTTTGCATCGCGCATCGGCCCGAAACGCTTTGCGCGCTCCTCGAGCTGTTTAATGATATCTTCGTACATATGCCCTCCTGAAGAGCTGAAGCGCCGAATCAAAACGCCAGCTCCCGATCAGGTCAATAAAATACGGTACATATTATACGGATTAACAGAATGGCCGGTAATTGACCGGGATATTAATTCATACATTTAAATGTATGATATCGTAAAAATCTTTTAATACAGGCATAGCATATTATTTCATACATTATAATGTATGAAATAAGTTTCTCAGCGAAACCAATCCTGACCTTCTTTTTAAACCGGTTCGACAGCCAGGTTAAGCCGTTCGATCATCTCCAGATCGGATTCATACTGCGAACCGGCAACGGTCAGGTAATTCCCCGTCATCAGACCGTTAGCCCCGGCGGCAAACAGTTCTGACTGCCGGTCACCGAGAATATGTGCACGGCCACCGCAGATACGCAGTGTCACATCGGGAAGAAGAAAGCGGTACACCGCAATAATCCTCAATGCCTCCGCCGCGCTCAGCGGCTTCTGACGTTTCAATGGCGTGCCCGGATGCGCATAAAGAAAGTTGATCGGGACTGAATCAACACCGAGTTCCCGCAGGGCGATAGCCAGATCAATCCGGTCTTCCCAGCGCTCCCCCATGCCGAACAACCCCCCGCTGCAGACGTTCAACCCGGCGGCCTGTGCCGCCTTTACCGTCTCCAGCCGCTGTTTCCAGCTCTGGGTCGTGCAGATTTCGGCATAAAAATTTTCCGATGTTTCCATATTATGGTGAAAACGCGTAACACCCGATGCCTTCAGCATGGCGAGCTCTTCCGGCGTCAGACGGCCCAGCGACGCGCAAACCGCCGTTTTCTCTCCACCGCCGATTTTTCTGACTACACCGGCCAGCTCTTTCAACTCCGTGGTTGAAAGCTTGCCGCCGCTGGTCACAACTCCGCATTTGCGATTACCGTCCTTGATATCCTCACGGATCTGATGTTCCAGGGTTCGGGAATCCATAAAGGGATAAACATCAATCTCAGTTGAATTATGTGCACTCTGGGAGCAGAACCGGCAATCCATATCGCACCTGCCGCTCTTGGCATTGATAATGGAGCACAGCTCGATGCTATTCCCGAAAAACGCTTTGCGGATCTCCGTCGCCGCCGCCAGCAGCTCGTTTTCATCCCATTCAACCAGCGCCAGCGCTTCATCCGCCGAGCAGCCGGTTCCGGAAATACACTTTTCTTTAACCTGATCGATCATGACTTCCTCAAATAAAGCCGAAAATTTAACCACGAAAGTCATTCAGAACGAAGGGAGATTGCGTCCGAATTAGAAAAGTTCCAACCATTGGAAGTTTGTTCTGGGAATCCCCTGAACCGAAATTTATCTTAATCGTTTTCCAACCTCTGGAGGCCTTTTTCCGTGAACAGTGTACCGTTTGCCCATCTTCATTTTCATACCTGCTACAGCCTGCTGGACAGTACAGCAAAGGTGAAGGATTCGGTGGCGGCCGCAACGGATATGGGCATGCAGTATCTGGCGATGACCGACCATGCGGTGCTGTACGGGGCGGTGGAATTTTATAAGGCATGCTACGCCGCCGGTATCAAACCGATCATCGGGTGCGATATGTATGTGGCGCGGCACGGCATTGCCCACCGCGAGTCGATGCGCGACAACATGAGTCTGGTGCTGCTGGCGGAAACGCAGGAAGGCTATGAAAATCTGGTGCGCCTCGTTTCCATCGCCCACCTCGAAGGTATGTATTACAAGCCGCGTATTGATAAGGAACTGCTGAAAAAATACAGCAAAGGGCTGATCGCGCTTTCAGGCGATATGCGCGGCGAAGTGGCGGAAGCGTGCCGGAATGATGATCTGAAAGCAGCAATCGATCTGGCCCTGGAATATTCCGGCATCATGGGAAAAGACAATTTTTTCATCGAGCTCTTCGACCATGGCCTGGAGGAGGAAAAGGGGCTAAAGGAAAAGCTGCTGCAGGTGGCCGAAGCAACCGGTCTGCCGATTGTTGCCACCAATGATGTTCACTATATCCGGCAGGAGCATGCCGACGCGCACGATGTATTGACCTGCCTGCAGCGCGGCTATCTGGTGGCGGACCCGAACCGGTACCGTTACCATGGCGATCAGTATTATATGAAAAGCGGCGAGGAGATGGCCGAACTTTTCAAGGATCATCCGGAAGCCATTTCCAATACCATTGAAATTGCACAGCGCTGCAACGTGGAATTCTTTTTCCCGGAAAAGGCGGAGGATCTTCATTTTCCAAAGTTTCCGCTGCCGGAAGGTTTCTCCCGTGATCTCGACTATCTGATTTATCTGGGCAAAGAAGGATTACGCAAACTGTACGGCATCGAAGATCTGGACAACCCGAAAAACGATTACGAAAAGGAGATCAACGAGCGCTTTTACTACGAAGTGGGCGTGATCGAGAAAACCAACTACATCAACTATTTTCTGGTGGTGGCCGACTTTATTCAGTGGGCGCGCGGCCAGGGTATTCCGGTCGGTCCGGGCCGCGGGTCGGGCGCGGGATCGCTGCTCGCCTATTCGCTGGCGATTACGACGATTGAGCCGCTGAAGTATAACCTGATTTTCGAACGGTTCCTGAATCCGGACCGTGTGTCACCGCCGGACTTCGATATCGATTTCTGTCCGACAAGACGTCAGGACGTCATTCAGTATGTGCGGGAGAAATACGGGGAGGAATGCTGCGCCCAGATCATCACCTTCGGAACGCTGGGTGCCAAAACCCTGATGCGCGACCTCGGCCGCGTACTGGAAATTCCCCTGCCCTACTGCGACCGACTGGCCAAAATGATTCCGGATACGCCGGGGACCACCATGGAAAAGGCCCTGGCGGAAAGTCCGGAATTCAAACAGGCCACCAGTACGGAACCCGACGCCCTGCGTATTATGAAATATGCCCGACTGCTGGAGGGACTGCCCCGGCATACGGGAATGCACGCCGCCGGCGTGGTGATCGGCGAAAAGCCGCTGATCGAAATTATTCCGCTGACCAAAGAGGCCAAAGAGGGGCTGACCGTCGTTCAGTTTGAAAAAGGTCCCACCGAGGAGATCGGCCTGTTGAAGATGGACTTCCTCGGGCTGAAAAACCTGACCATCATTTATGAAGCGTGCGATTTGATCAAACGCAACCACGGCGTTGAGATCGACCCGGAAAAACTGGATATCAAGGACGAAAAAACGTTCGAGCTTCTGGCCCGCGGCGACACGGTGGGCGTATTCCAGCTGGAATCGGGCGGCATGCGCGACACCCTCCGGCAGGTCGCACCGGACTGCATTGAAGACATCATCGCCATTCTGGCCCTTTACCGTCCGGGGCCGATGCAGTTTATCCCAACCTATATCAAACGGAAACACGGACAGGAAAAAGTCGAATACGACCACCCGATTCTTGAACCGATTCTCAAAGAAACCAACGGCATTATCGTTTATCAGGAACAGATTCAGCAGGCCGCCCAGAAACTCGCCGGTTTCTCGCTCGGCCAGGGGGATATTCTGCGCCGCGCCATGGGTAAAAAGAAGCCGGAGGTGATGGCCGAGCAGCGCGGAAAATTCGTTGAAGGGTGCAAAACAACCAACAATATCGACGAAAAACTCGCGAATAAGATTTTCGACAATATCACGGAATTCGCGAAATACGGTTTTAATAAATCCCACTCCACTGCGTACGGATTTGTGACCTATCAGACCGCCTGGCTGAAGGCCCACTATCCCGCCGAATTTATGGCGGCCCTGCTCTCCGGTGAAATGGGCAACTCTGATAAACTGACCCAGTTTATAGGTGAAGCCAAGGAGATGGGCATCGATGTTCTGCCGCCGAGCGTCAACGAATCCATCGGGCATTTTAATGCCGTGCAGGACGGCAGCGGCATCCGGTTCGGACTCGCCGCCATCAAAGGCGTCGGCGAAGGCGTGGTGGAGGAAATCGTGAAAGAACGCGATGAAAACGGGCCGTATCTCGGATTGATGGATTTCTGCGCCCGCGTCACCAGCGCCAATAAAAAGGTGCTGGAAAGTCTGATCCGCTCCGGCGCATTCGATTTCAGCAGCGCGCACCGGGCCCAGCTTTTCAACGGTATTGATATTGCCATCGGCCGCGCCGCCGAAGCCCTGAAGGATAAGGCGTCCGGTCAGGTGTCGATGTTCGATATGATGGCCGACAGCGAAGCCGAAGCCAGCTCGGCGGGTTCCGACGACGAGCTGCCGGATGTAAAACCCTGGAGCGAATCCGATATGCTGGCCGCCGAAAAAGAGCTGATTGGCTTCTTTATTTCCGGTCACCCGCTGGCCCGCTATGAATGGGTGCTCGATAAATTTGCTCTGAAAAAGGTGGCTGAAGTCGGCAAACTGCTGCCGGGAACTCGGACGCGCTGTGGTGGGATGGTTACGGAAATGCGCAAGCTTTTCACGAAGAAGGACCAGAAACCGATGGCCGTTTTTAAAATCGAAGGGCTCGAAGGCTCCATTAATGCCATCATTTTCCCGGGACCGTTTGAGCAGTACGGCCACCTGATTACCGAAGACGCCACACTGATGTTCGGCGGAACCATGATGGACGAGGAAGGCGGCGACCCGAAACTCCAGGTTATGGAAATCTTTCCGCTCGATGCCGCCGCATCAACCTTCTGCGACCGGATAAGCATCCATCTTCCGGAAATCGGGGTGAATGAACAGGTGATTGCCGACCTGAAAAGCACCGTTCAGAAATTCCGCGGCAATATTCCCCTGCACATCTGTATTGAATTTGCCGAAGGACAGAAGATTTTTCTGAATACCGATCACGATTACAAAGTTCGCCCCTGCGCCGAACTGGTGCGTGAAATCGAACAGATTATCGGTGAAGGAACCGTGTTTGTTGCGGCCAAATCCGATGCCCTCAAAAACCCGCCGAAACCGCGGAAATGGGAGCGGAAAAAAGGATAACGCGGAAACAAACCCTGGAATTCCATAAACCTTTCTCTGGCTTTCCGGAAAAATTGGTATTCATATTGCTTGTTAAGTTTGCAATGAAAACTAAAAAATATAATATACTGCAAATGCCGATTATGGCGTTTTTTTCACCTCGTCTCTACCGGGACGTTGGCCTGAACTGGAAGGGGGCCAACCTGATTTATCTCTTTCTGCTGACGGTCGTTTGCTCCATTCTACCGGCCCTCCAGTACCGCGATCAGATTCTGCACATACTGGAAACCGACGCAGATGCTATCCTTAAACAGCTTCCCGAAATCCGGATTCAAAACGGTATTGCAAATGTGTCAACGGAAATGCCCTGCTATATAAACAATGAGGCAGGCAATCCGGTGGCTATCATCGACACCACCAGAAACGTAAACTTTATTGACCCTCCTCCTTCCGTTCAGGTCATGCTTACCGAAACCAAACTGATTGTCCGTAACGGCCCGCCAAGGTTCAACAAGCTCGATCTCAGCACCGTAAACGGATGGATTATTAATCAGGAACAGATCAAAAAATGGCTGGAAATCTTCTATGAAATAGCGACCCCGCTCATCTGCAGCATCTGTTGCATACTTGCCTACCTGGTCGCCGTCATGCTCATGATCTTCGTAGCAACGGCCGGACGGATAATCGCCGGCATCGCACGCCGCCCGTTACGTTTCAAAGACACCATGCGCCTTGCCGTTACAGCATCAACTCCGGCCGTTACCGGATTCACCACCTGTTTCGCCTACGATATTTCTATTCCCGGCTATATCTATCCTGCCGTCATTTTCGGCTATCTGCTGCTCGCTATTGCCGCCTGCTCCAACCGGGAAAAGGAAACCCCTAAAAACCGCACCAATCTTAAAGCGGCACTTGACCCGAAGCAGATAGCGACACTCGACGAAGCCGCATAAAAAAATCCAGGTGCTGGAAATATTCCAACCCCTGGATTTTCATCCTTTTCGAAACCGCTATTTTTCCAGTTTTTTCAGCCCGCCCATATACGGCTGAATCGCCTCCGGCAGATCAATCGATCCGTCTTCGTTCTGATAGTTTTCCATAATAGCGATCACCAGTCGCGGCAGGGCAACGCCGGAGCCGTTGAGCGTATGCACAAACTGCGGCTTCCCGTTTTCATCGCGGTAGCGGATATTGGCGCGGCGGGCCTGATAATCCTTAAAGTTGGAGCAGGAGGAAACTTCCAGCCATTTATTCTGCGCAGGCGCCCAAAGTTCGAGATCATAACATTTGGCCGCGCTGAACCCGATATCAGCCGTGCAGAGTTCAATGACCCGGTAGTGCAGGCCGAGTTTCTGCAGCACATGTTCGGCATCCGCCGTCAGCTTTTCATGTTCTTCTTCGGAGGTTTCGGGCGTGGTAAATTTCACCATTTCCACCTTATCAAACTGATGCACCCGCAGCAGCCCCCGGGTATCCTTACCGGCAGAACCGGCCTCGCGGCGGAAGCACGGGGTATAAGCCGTATGCAGAATCGGCAGTTCCCGATCCAGAATTTCCTGGGCATACATGTTGGTTACCGGTACTTCGGCGGTCGGAATCGGATAGAGCCCGTCGAGCGGCACCGAATACATATCTTCCGCAAACTTCGGCAGCTGGCCGGTACCGGTCATGGTTTCGGCATTACACATAAACGGCGGAGCCACTTCCGTGTACCCGTGTTCTTCGGTATGCAGATCGAGCATAAACTGAATCAGCGCCCGCTCCAGCTTCGCCCCTTTTCCGGTAAACAGCGGGAAACCGGAACCGGAAAGTTTCGCCCCGCGCTCCAGATCGAAAAGCCCGAGTTCCGCCCCGAGATCCCAGTGCGGCTTCGGCTCAAATCCCAGTTCCTTTTTTTCGCCCCAGGTGCGAATCACCGGATTATCCTCTTCGGATTCGCCAATCGGCGTGGTGTCGGACGGCATATTGGGAATATAGAGCAGGCCCTCTCTGAGCTTCGCTTCAACATCCCGCAGTTCTTCGTCGAACGCGGAAATTTTATCCCCCATTTCCCGGACCTGTGTTTTGACCGCTTCGGGATCTTTGCCCTCTTTGATCATCAGCCCGATGCTTTTGGAAATTTTGTTGCGTTCCGCTTTCAGCGCTTCAACCTCGCCCACAATCTCGCGCCGGCGGGCATCCAGCGCCAGCACCGCATCAATATCCACATCGGCTTTACGGTTTTTCATGGCCGTTTTCACAGCATCGGCATTTTCACGAATAAATCGAATATCCAGCATTTTACATCCCCGGTTCGGTTGAAAAAAGAGCCCGTATTATTCGCCTAATCCTTCAGCGTTTGGAATGAAAAAGGCGGGGAAATTTCCCCGCCTCATACACAGCCTTTTTGTTTCGGAAACTAAAACCAGCCTTTTTTGCCGCTCACATAGGTGCTGACAAATTCCTCATCACTTTTGGTCAGATACAGAATACCTTCAATCAGACCGATAATCCCCATCACCCAGGCACCGAAACCGAGGGTCAGGAGGCTGACCAACAGCATAATGACGCCCTCTTTCGTGTAACCCAGAATGAATTTATGAATACCGAGACTTCCCAGAAGAATACCCAGAATTCCGGCCGGTATTTTTTTACTCGCATCTGCACTCATTTGAATTCCTTTATTTTGCGCCGGGAACACCCCCGACTGACTGAGGGAATGAAATGATTTTATTTTAAAGATTGTCAAGAATCGATTCCCCGGCCGCTTTAGCGGGATTTAGGAATTCATGTTTCCATACGGCCGTGCTAGCTTCTGAAGCATTTGAAAAGACAGGAAATCGAGCATGAATATTGATCAGGTTTACAGGCAGGTGGTGGAAAAAGTCCTGCGTGAGGGCAAACGGAAAACCAACCGCACAGGAACGGATACGATTTCCGTCAGCGGCTGTATGATTGATTATGACATGGCCAATGGATTTCCACTGCTCACCACCAAAAAAATGGCTTGGAAAACCCTGCGGGTCGAATTGGAGGGCTTTATCAAAGGCGTCACCGACAAAGCCTGGTTTCAGGAACGCGGCTGTAAAATCTGGAACGAATGGTGCACCCCCGCCAAAGTTCCCTACGGCCACGATGAAGCAACCCTGAAGGCGATGGCCGCCGAAAAAGACCTCGGTCCGATCTACGGCTTCCAGTGGCGCAATTTTAACGGACACTATGAATTCGGGTCCGCCGACTTTACCGGCGGGATTGATCAGCTGGCCAAGGCCATTGAAACCCTCAAAACCGATCCCGACAGCCGCCGCATTCTGGTGAACGCCTGGAACCCGCAGCAGCTCGATCAGATGGCGCTCGTGCCCTGCCACTATTCCTATCAGCTGCTCTGCAACGACGGCATCCTCGACCTGCTCTGGAATCAGCGTTCCTGCGATATCTTTCTCGGCATCCCCTTCAATATCGCGTCCTACGGACTGCTGCTCGAACTCATCGCCAGAGAATGCGGCCTGCAAGCCGGTAAACTGATCGGCTTCCTCGGCGACGCCCATATTTATGTCAACCACCTCGATCAGCTTAACGAACAGATGAAACGCAAACCCTTTGCCCCGCCGACGCTGAGACTCGAGGGATATGATTCCATTTTCGACTGGGAGTGGCGGCACGCCTCACTCGACGGCTACGAATGTCACCCGGCAATCAAAGGCGAGGTGGCGGTTTAATGAAAGCAATTGTTGCCCGCTCACAAAACGGCGTCATCGGAAAAGACGGCGGCCTGCCCTGGCACTGCAAAGGCGATCTGCAGTTTTTTAAACGCACGACCATGAACCGTAAAATCGTCGTCGGCCGCACCACCTTCGAAGGCCTGCCGCCGCTGAAAGGACGGGAAATTTTCGTCCTCACCCGTAACCCCGATGCCGCATTCAAAAACGCAACCGCCATTCATTCCGCCGATGAAATTCCGGCAGACGCCATCCTCTGCGGCGGCGCGGCTGTTTATGATTTAACCCTGGAACTTTGCGACGAAATCCTCGTTACCACCGTCAAACAGGACGTCGAAGGCGACACATTTTTCAATGACGCCTGGCTCGATGGGTTTTCCCGGCACGAAATCCTCGAAGAAACCGCCGAATATTCCATCGTTTCCTACCGCCGCATATCCTGAGCAACGTCCCGAACAGGTTCGGAATCGTTTGCACACCGGATAGCCACGACCTGTAGGCCGGGTGCCCCTCCCGGCGCACCGTTTATTCGATCCTTAAAAACCGGCCACGCGTTCGATCACCCAGAACATCGCCACGGTGCCAATGGCATAAGGCGGGATCCAGGAAGACCATGCCGGTATCGGCAGCCTGAATTTCTGTGCCACCCCGAGAAAAGAAAGGACCGCTGCAACAAACAGCAACTGACCGGCCTCAACACCGACATTAAAAAAGAGCAGCGCTGCGGGAATGGCGTGCTGCGGCAGGCCGATCTCGGAAAGGGCTCCGGCAAAACCCAGCCCGTGCAGCAGACCGAAGGAAAGCGTCACCAGCCAGGGCGATTTTTCGGTAATGCCGGGGCGCCCCTGTCGCCCATGGATAATTTCACACGCCACAAATACAATACTCAGCGCAATAATGGCCTCCACCGGCGGGGCGGGCACATGTACAAATCCTAATGAAGCCAAAGCCAACGTAATGCTGTGTGCCACGGTAAACGTCGTAATCGCTCCGGTCAGTTTTTTCCAGCCTTTCACCAGAATCAGCAGCGCCAGCACAAACAGAAGATGGTCCGTTCCTTCAAGAATATGCTCAAGACCAAGCACAAAATAGGTTCCGGCCACAGCCGCCTGCGACGGTGCCCCCGTAATGGAAAACTTCTGATCATCCGGCGTCAGTCGCAACGTCTGTTCGGAACCGTCTTTAAGCTGGATGCGGACGAGCAGATCATTGGTTTCCAGCTCCTGAATACCGATAGACTTATTCATCAAACCGTCAGGAATGGAAATACGCCACGTTTTAACGGTTCCGCCTTCGATAATCCGGGTGATGGGTTCGGAGCGTTCAACCGCGCCCTCGGGAAACACAATGGAGAAGGGTTTTCCGAACTCCGGAATACGCACCAGCACCCCGACATCGCTTTCGTGTTCGCGCAGCTCCAGATAGGCTGTATTCATTTCGTGGGCTGATGATGTGAAAACAATCAGCCATAATGAGCACAGGAAAGCATAAACCCCCATGCGTCTGATTCGATGAGGCCTTTGGGTATTGTTTGCCGCCATATTATTGCTCAATCTGCACGCCGTATTTGGATTCCAGGTCGTTGTAAAACCGATCAAGCTGTTGGAGTCGGATCTGGTTTTCCCATTCAAAAATAACGAGATTGCGGATTTGGTCCAGTTCCGGAAGCACTCCGTTTTCATCGCAGAACAGATCGGCGTTTTCGCAGAGATAAACGGCCAGCTCTTCATCGGTCGGCTCACGGACAACCGCCTCCTCTTCAACCATCAGCTCCAGTTTCTGGCGGATGCGCTGCCGGATAACCGGATCATTCTGATCAAGCCCCAGCGCCAGCCCTTCACGCACGGCAAGCTCTTCGCGGATGTGGTCGTGCAGAAGTTCCTGCAGTTCTTCAGCGGTCGGATCGCGGTTCCAGTCACGGGAAAACTCTTCCGTCAGCTGACGGACCGCGGACTCGGTAATCACCAGGCGTTCAGCCCGGTCCGGCCGGTTCAGCCAGGCATAGGCCCCGAAAAAGAGCGCGCCAAGCAGTACAAAATGAAGCAGAGGTTCTTTAAACAGTTGCATGCGGTCTTTAAACACCAAAGTGGGCGGATTTGCGATAGAATATCGCGGCTGAAAAGGATTGTATGCACCTGCATGCCACTTCATTCTAAACGGCTGAAACGGAGAGATGACCTATGAAAGCTATGGTGTTATATGCCAATGCGGGCAACGGCCACCGGCGGGCGGCCGAAGCACTGGCGGCGGTCTGTGAACAGGACCCTCGCTTTTCAGACGTCCGGCTGATTGATGCGCTGGAATATACCAACAAGGTTTTCCAGGAACTCTATGCCAACCTCTATATCGAAACCGTTAAAAAGGCGCCGGCACTCTGGAAATATATATTCAACGACACCGATCAGCCCTGGGTGAAGGAAAAGGGGCGGATGCTGATGCACCGCATGCAGAGCCTGCCGCTGGTGAAGGAAATCAGAAAATACCAGCCGGATCTCTGCTTCAGCACCCATTTTATGCCGTCCGACATTATTTCCACCATGATCCGGAAACACGGTCTGGCTACCGATCTGAATGTGGTTGTGACGGATTACTATGTGCACGCCTCCTGGCTGGAGTCGTACATCAGCCGGATTTATGTGGCCAAGGAGGAGAGCCGGGAACAGCTGCGCGTACTGAAATATCCTCCCAAGAGAATCGAGGTGCTCGGCATCCCGATTGATCCGAAATTTGAAACCCTTGGCGACCCCGCACCCTTTTTCCAAAAACATAACGTCGATCCCGGACTTCCGCTGATTCTCCTCAGCGCCGGCGCATTCGGCGTGATGTCCGGTGAAGATATGGCGCATATGCTCAGCGGCATCCGGCAGCCGTGCAACCTGGCGATCATCTGCGGCAACAATAAAAAACTGAAGGCCGCGATTGAAAAATATATCGGGGAAAATCCGGCGGAAAATATCAACTACCACGTCCTCGGCTTTACCACGGAAATGCATGAATGGATGGCCATGGCGTCGCTCTTCATCGGAAAACCCGGAGGACTGAGCACTGCTGAATGTCTGGCCTGCGGCCTGCCGATGCTGATCTGGAACCCGATTCCCGGGCAGGAGGTGTTCAACTCGGTGTATCTGCTCGAAAACGGCGCGGCATTTAGTCCTGATAACATCACCACACTGCCCTACCGCATTGACGAGCTGCTGAAAAATCCGGAAAAACTGGAGCGTATGCGCGCCAATGCGCGGGCCCTCGGCCGGCCTTCCGCCGCCCGCGATATTGTCAACAACGCGGTCGAACACATGAACGAAGGCATCATTCTCATCCCCAGAACATAATATTGCTGATGATAACATAGAGAACATTAACCGCCGGAAAGCGCAGTAAACGCGAAACTGAAAACAAACCCGGAAAAACCTTACATTCCCTTCGTTTTTTCACGGTTAAAACATGCTTATGAACACGTGTTTAAAATTTCCGGAAAACTTTGTCTGGGGCAGCGCGGCGTCCGGCCATCAGATCGAAGGTAACAACCGGCACTCTAACTGGTGGCACTGGGAACTGGCCTCCGAAACCCGGCCCAGTTCCGGAAGAGCGGTGGATTACTGGAACCGCTTCGAGGAAGACCACGCCCTGATGAAACAGATGGGCCTTCAGGCCTTTCGTGTCGGCATCGAATGGGCACGGGTGGAGCCCGAAGAGGGCCGGTTCGATGAAGCCGCCATTGCGCATTACCGCAGCATTTTCGAGTCATTGAAAAAACACGGCCTGAAAATCTGCCTGACCCTTCACCACTGGGTCGTCCCCGAATGGGCCGCGAAAAAAGGCGACTGGCGGAATCCGGAAATGGTGGATTGGTTCCTGCGCTATGTAGAGCGCATGGTTCAGGAATTCGGTTCTTTTCCGTATCAATGGATTACCCTGAATGAACCGATGGTGGCGGCGCTGGCCGGTTATTTTTCGGCCGACTTTCCGCCGGGCCGCCGGAATTATTTTGAATTGCGCCGGGTGGTTCGTCATATGCTCCAGGCCCATGCCGGAGCCTATCAGATTATCCATCGATACGACCCCGATGCGGAGGTAGGCTATGCCATGGCCTATCCGGATCTGCAAACGTGGGGATCCCGCGGGCCGGCCGGAGGGTACGAGCGGCTGGCCGCAGCCATCGGCCGGCGTTTTGTGAACGATGCCTGGGACTATTCCGTTAAAACCGGAAAAATGCATCCGGTTTACGGAAGAGGAAAAATCCCGGGCCTGAAAAATTCCATCGATTTCTGCGGGGTGAATTATTATTTCCGGATGACACTGCGCTTTTCTCTGAAACATTGGCGCACCGGTTTTATTGATCCCGAAGCCACGCCGGAGGGCATTGAAAAAAATGATTACGGCTGGCAGATCTGGCCGCCCGGCATCCGCACCGTTATTTCCCGCGTCTGGCAAACCTTTGGAAAACCGATTGTCATCACCGAAAACGGTATTGCCGACCGGACCGATGAAAAACGCGCCGCCTACATCATTGAACATTTAAAACAGGTTTACCAATGTCTGGAAGCGGGCATTCCGGTGCTGGGATATTACCACTGGTCGTTCATCGATAATTTTGAGTGGAAAGAGGGTTTTGATATGTGTTTCGGTCTGGTGGATGTTGACCCCGACGATCCTGAGCTGAAACGGAAACCCCGCAGAAGTGCCGAAATATACAGCGAAATCATCAAAAACAACGGCATCTGCTGTTAAGGTGTACAGGAGATAAATTATGACGGTCTGGATTCTTTTGGCAGGGCTGTTTCAGGTACTCGGAATTGTTTCGACCATCCATGTGCTGATGACCGGCCGTACCTCGCAGGGGACTATTGCCTGGGGCGTTTCGCTGAATACTTTTCCGCTGCTGGCCGTGCCGGCCTACTGGATTCTCGGGCGCAGTAAATTTGAGGGCTATGTGACCGCCAAACGGATGATCGGCTCCGATTTCGAGAAGGAATACAAAGGGCTGATCGACCGCCTGTCGAACTACCGGATTCCTGCGGAGGAACTGCCCGCCGGACTAAAGGCCGGTGAACTGCTGGCGGATCTGCCCCTTTTAACAGGCAATCACATCGAACTGCTCATCAACGGAGAAAAAACCTTTGAAAGCATATTGTCGGGAATTGAACTGGCTGAACACTATATCCTTTTCCAGTTTTTCATTGTGCATGACGACGAAATCGGACGGCGGATCGGAAAGGCCCTGGCGGAAAAAGCGCAACAGGGTCTTACGGTCTATTTTCTCTATGATGAAATCGGGAGCCATGATCTGCCGGCCGGATATCTCAGCAACCTGAAAAACGCCGGTGTTGCCGTACATGCCTTTAATACGCGGAAGGGCCCGCGCAACCGGTTTCAGATCAACTTCCGGAATCACCGCAAAGTGGTTGTGGCCGATGGAAAAACCGCCTGGGTTGGCGGACACAACGTCGGGGATGAATATCTGGGAAAACATCCGAAATTCGGAAACTGGCGGGACACGCATATTCGGATAACCGGTCCGGCCGCCCTTTCCGCCCAGCTCTCCTTCTGCACCGACTGGCACTGGGCCTCCGACGATCCCCTGCTTCACCTGAACTGGAAACCGGAACCCGCAGCAGAGGCGGACATACCCGCTCTTCTGGTTCCATCGGGCCCGGCCGATGAACTTGAAGCCGCGTCACTGATGTTTCTGCAGGCCATTAATTCGGCCACTAAACGCATCTGGATTCAGAGCCCTTATTTTGTGCCCGACGATGCCATCATCTCGGCCCTGCAGCTGGCCGCTCTGCGCGGCGTGGATGTGCGCATTCTGATTCCGGACAGCATCGATCATCTCGCGGTCTGGCTCTGCGCCTTTTCCTATTTCGACCGCGCCACGGAAACCGGTGCCCGGATTTATCGTTATACCCGCGGCTTTCTCCATGCCAAAACCATTCTGGTCGACGACAAAATCGCCGCCGTCGGAACCGCGAATCTCGATAACCGCTCCCTCCGCCTCAATTTTGAAATCACGGCGTGGATTTTCGACTCCGCCTTCGCTGCCGAAATGGAAGCCATGTATCTGACGGATTTTGAGGACTCCCGCCTCATGACCGCCGATGATCTGGACTGCCGCCCGTGGTGGTTCAAGCTGGCCGTGCGTTTCGCCCGCCTTACGGCCCCCATTCAATAATTCCGACATCGCGCATTCAACGCCGTACCGGAAACCCGGTCTAAACGTGCGAGAAAGTGCCGGGGGCTAAACGTATGTACCTGTTTGAAATCGATAAACCGAATAACAGTATGCACATCATGCTGGCGGATCATTTTACCGAAGAAGAAGCCCTCGAACTGCTCGAAAAATGCAAAGCCCGCATTGAAGAAGTGAACCCCGAGTACAAAATTCTGTGCGACCTGACGGCACTCGAAACCTTTGAGCACCCCGCAAAAATGATCTACCGCAACATCATGGATCTCTTTAATGCCACCGGTGCCAAAAAGATTATCCGTCTGTTTTCCGATCCGAGACAGACCTTCGGGATGAATATTATGTCGACCTTCCACTATACCGACGATGTCGAAATTGTGAGCACCGATTCGCTGCTCCACGCACTCAAGCATTTGAAATAAACGGCATCCTGTTTGTATTTCCGTCGGTCACTCTCAGGAAAACATGTAGTTCCAACCCATCTTTTCATTCTTTTCAAGTTTCCCTTTCATTCGTAATATCAATGACTTAAGGTCCTCGCCATTTTTAAGGGAGAGCTGACCATGAATGTACATTCCGCCATACAGAGCCACCGCTCCGTGCGGCATTTCGATCCGGACCACACCATGAGTGACCAGGAAATTGAAAAACTCCTGTCGCTCGCACTGCATTCCCCCTCCGCATTCAACATACAGAACTGGCGCTTTGTGATAATGCAGAATGCAGAACTGCGCAGGCAGTTGCGAAAAGTATCCTGGAACCAGCAGCAGGTCACCGACGCCTCCCTGCTGATCATTATCTGCGCCGACCTCAAAGCCTGGAAAAAGGAACCGATCCGCTACTGGAACTCCGCCCCGCTACCCGTGCAGGAATACATCGCCCCCGCAATCCGGCAATATTATTACCAGGAACTTGATCCGGTCCAGCGCGATGAAACCATGCGTTCCTGCGGTATCGCCGCCCAGACCATTATGCTTGCAGCAAAATCAATGGGCTACGATTCCTGCCCCATGGACGGATTCAGTTTTGAAGAAGTCGCTGAAATCATCAACCTGCCCGACGACCACGCCATCTGCATGTTCGTCGCCATCGGCAAAGCCCTGAAAAACCCTGCCCCGAAAAAAAGGATGTCCCTCTCCGAATTCGTCATGAGGAACAGCTTTTGACAAAATCGCACCACCAGCCCTTTCCATCTTCGGAAACGTTCTGCTATGTTGCGCCGATGCAGTCAAAACCCGTCATACAGATGCTTCCGGATCAGGTGATCAATAAGATTGCCGCTGGTGAAGTGGTCGAACGCCCGGCCTCGGTCATGAAGGAATTATTTGAAAATTCGCTCGATGCCGGAGCCACACAGATTGATGTGGAAGTGATTCGCGGCGGGCGGCAGTTAATCTCGATTACAGACAACGGTTGCGGGATGACCCGCGATCAGGCACTGCTATCGATTGAGCGGCACGCCACCAGCAAAATCCGGTCGGAAGCGGATATTGAAAACATCCGGACCATGGGATTCCGCGGTGAGGCCCTCGCGGCGATTTCCTCGGTTTCCCGTTTTACGCTCATTACCCGCCCGGAAGAGGAGCTGGCCGGAACCGAAATTCAGATTGCCGGCGGAAAATTTCTAAGCTGCGAGGATATCGGCTGCCCGGTCGGTACACGCATCGAAATCCGCAATCTTTTCTTTAATGTGCCGGCCCGCCGGAAATTTCTGCGGGCGGAACAGACCGAGCTTTCCCACATTCGTCAACTCTTTCTGGTCATGGCGCTTGCCCATCCGGATATCGGTATGTCGCTGAAGGTGGATGAGCGCATGGTCCATAACCTGCCCATGTCCGGAAAAATGGAAGACCGTATTTCGGAACTCTATAACCATGGATTTTTCGAGCAGCTGCGCGAAATCAGCCATTCGGATTCCGATTATAAAATCTCAGGCTATGCCGGCCTGCCGCAGACCGGACGGAAGGACCGGCAGGATCAGTATATTTTTGTAAACGGGCGCCCGGCTTCGGCGCCGGTGGTTTTCCATGCCCTGAACGAGGCCTACCATGCGCTCGTCACGAAGGGCCGTTATCCCGCCGTCTTTCTTTTCATCGAAATGGAACCTTCGCTGGTTGATGTTAATGTGCACCCTACTAAAAAAGAGGTCCGCTTCCGTAAACCCAATCAGCTGCGCGATGCCATTGTTGAAGCGCTTTCGAAGGCGCTGCGTGTTCAGCATGAAGAATTCAGGGTTCAGGATACGGGATCCCTTATTCCTTCGGACGATGAAAGGATCGATCTTCCTCCCCCTCGCCCCCCACCCCCACTCCCCCTCCGGCTGCCGTTCGCCCGAAGATTGAAACGCAGAAGCAGATGGAGGATATCCTCAGAAAACCGGAACCGCTGCTGGAGCGTAAGGCCGATCGAGTCAGGAGACTGGAAAAACAACGTCCCCGTTGTCCGGGCACGGAGAACCGTGTTCCTCCGGAAAAAACCGCCCCGCTTCCCCTCGCCGGCTGTCGAGGACAAACCTAAATCCCCATGGGGATGGTGTCGGATTGTCGGACAGATCGGCGGAAGTTATGTCGTATTGGAAACGGAAGAAGGCTATGTGCTGATGGAGCCGCGGGCGGCACATGAACGGGTACTGTTTGAAAAGTTTATTCACGCCGCACGTGCCCACGCGGTTCAGAAACAGGGTCTGCTTGCACCCGAAACCGTGGAACTGCTGCCCGCCGATGCGCAGATCGTCCGCTCACATATCGACATTCTGAACGAACTGGGTTTCGGGGTTTCCGATTTCGGCGGCGATACTTTCATGGTGGATGCGCTGCCGGTGTATGTGCAGGATAATCCGGTGGAATCAATGCTGATTGAAATTGCGCGGGCACTGGAAAAAGCCGGTAAAAAACGGGGTGCCCGGGAACTGCTGCAGGAACAGATTGCACAGACCGCCTGCCAGATGGCGGTACGGACTTCGGACCAGCTTTCCGATGCCGCCATTGAAAAACTCGTTGCCGATCTGGCCGGAACTGAAATGCCCTATACATCTCCACGCGGCCGACCCACGCTGATTTTTACCAGTTTTTCGGAACTGGACCGAAAGTTCAGCCGGAATTAATGTTTCCCGAGCTGCCGGAAATTTTTTGCGATTTTATAGCGGTGACGCCCCTCTTCGATCAGGCGTGTAAAATGCTTCCGTGCTTTGGCATAGCGTTCGCGCTCTTCCGGCGTAAAAGCATCGGCATTTTCGATCTTCAGCAGTTCGAACGGATCCTCCGCCATACGAAGCGTGTTGTGCAGCGACCGGATAATGTCATTCGCACGGCGCTGGTACTCTTCGGCCTGCAGAGCAAGCGAAGCCTGGTTTGCCCCGAGAAAACCGAAGAATGAATCGGACGAGTTTGCCGTCATGGTGCGCAGGTTCAACATGGAGAGTACAGCTTTGACGTTTCCCGCCAGAATGTTGAGAAACCGCCCGAATTGTTCGTCGGTATCATTTTCACCGGCTGTACGCCGGATGGAATAGCCGGCATGCTGCCGCGCCACACGCAGCAGAAAGAGAATCTCCTCGTAATCCTCCAGTCTGATTTCCGGACCTGTCGACTGCGGGGCACGCAGCATTTTCGCAGCGTGTTCAAAGTAGACATCGCGCCGTGCCAGGTGCACCGGGCGGTTCTGCTGGAAATGATCGATTGGTTTCACAGTGAAAATCTACCAGAAATCAGCAAAGGTTCGAGGTTAGATTAAGAATTTATCCCATCGGGGTATTTACAGCGGGCACCGCCCGGGCTGTGCCATTGATGATGGCGGCGTAGCAATAAGGCCATCAGCGGCGTCTTTTTTTCTGTTTTCCGTAACGATCATGCCAGAGGTGTTTAAACCACATACGACCGGTGGCCACAATAAGCAGAAGACCGGATATAATGATGGATATCGCAAAAATCAGATTGGCACGGCTGTGTGCGGGCAGATCCCCCGGATCGCGGTGGCCCTCCAGCCAGAACAGCAGTCCCAGAATGAAAACCACAATGGCTCCGATCATCGGAGCCGGTTCAGGCTTCATTTTGAACATCGGTACTTTTCCGCGACTGGGTATCATGAGGCTCTTTCGTTTTACTTAAATTCATCTATTAAGATACGTGAATGGCGAAAAAACAGACAGAATAATAACAAAAAATAGAAACCGCTGATTCTTTTCACCGCGAAGTTCCCGCAAACTGCTTTATTATTTCCACCAGATCCTGCTGTCGAATGGGTTTCGAAATATACGCATCCATACCCTGTTCCATGAATTTCTCGCGATCCCCCTTCATGGCGTGCGCGGTAATGGCCACAATCGGGGTTCTCCGGTCGTCGCCCTCCTGAGCTCGAATCATACCGGTGGCTTTGAGCCCGTCGAGAACCGGCATCTGAATATCCATCAGAATGAGGTCAAACCGGGGGCGCTCTTCAATGGGCATGACCAACCTGAGAAGATCAAGGGCTTCTTTCCCATTTTCAGCCAGCACAATCCGGCATCCCAGTTTCTCGAGCATTGTTTTGAGAACCCGCTGATTAAGTTTATTATCTTCCACCACAAGCACATCGAGATTCAGCCGCTCAGCGGCTTCCGCACGGTCGGCCGCGGCTCCGGATTTCTCCGGCGAAAACTGATCGATATGAGCGGTTATCGTGAAACTGAATTCCGATCCTTCGCCTTTAGCACTGCGCACTGTCAGGCGCCCGCCCAGCTGTTCGACCATCTTCCGGGAAATGGCGAGTCCCAGCCCTGTACCGCCGTAGGCACGTGCATGCGACCCGTCCACCTGAGTAAATTTTCTGAAAATCAGTTGCTGTTCCTCTTCCGATATTCCAATACCCGTATCCGAAACAGAAAACCGAATGGAGCATTCATTCCCGTGGCATTCAACCGGTTCGACCGTGAGTTTTACATGCCCTTCCGAAGTAAACTTGATGGCGTTCCCCAGCAGATTAATCAGAATCTGGCGGATCAATCCCTCGTCGGTGCAGACGTGGTGCAACGATTCTGAACACCTTACAATCAGTTCCAGGCCCTTTTCAGTTGCGGACGGGATAAACAGGGTCTGCAGCTCGCCGATCATTCTGCGGATATCAACGCTGCCGATCATCAGATCAAGCCCTCCCATCTCCACGCGCGACAGATCAAGTATCGAATTGATAATGCGCAGCAGATTGTTGGCGGAGGAAACAATCGTTTCCACATACTCTTTCTGCTCGGAGTTAAGTTCTGTATTCCGAATAAGCTGCGCCATCCCCAGCACACCGTTCATCGGTGTACGGATTTCATGGCTCATATTAGCCAGAAATTCACTCTTGGTCCGATTGGCATTTTCTGCATTTTTCCTGGCCGCTTCAAGTGCTTCAAGCAGACGCTCCTGTTCCGCCCGCTGCCCGGCAAGTTTGGTAACCATCTTATTCATTCCGCGACCGAGAATACCCAACTCATCGGTACTGCGGACGCGCTTGACCCTCGAACTGAGATCACCCTGCTCAATGGCTTCGAGGCATTCCGTAATGCACCGCAGCCGGGGACGCAGTATCCAGTGAGCCAGACCCGCACCCATTACAGAAATAAGCAGAATACTCGCCGTAAAACCGCTGAGAAAAAGGCGCACTACCCACTGTTTACGCCTGTGATTTCGTGCCCCGTCCAATGTGAGATACCAGGTCTTCGCCTGCTCCCCCGGCAGATGCAGAGGAACGGTAATGAAAATCCGGCGCCGGCCATGCTCTTCAGCAATTGCCAGCGTTGAATCATTTTCCCAACGGATCAGTCCCGGATAATTCGTAAACGCAGTGGCGTTTCCCGCTGTAGTCCCCTCCATATCACGGTCATCACTGTAAAGCACATTCCCCTCTTCAGTGGTGATGAAAGACTGAATGACCGAACTTGGAATCATACTGTTCAGCGCCTTCAGATCACGCGCCACTTCAATCGGCAGTTTTCCGGAACGCACAAGCTGCACAGGTACACGGGCATCTTCGAGCAGCTCATTATCGATAAGCATTGAAACCCGCTGAATATAGTAAATACCCAGCCCGAAAAGCAGAGTGGAGGCAGAAAGAAATAGAACCAGACTCTGTTTAAATGCGAGCGATTGAAAGAAATGAAACCGCTTTTCAAGCTGACTGTCTTTAGACATGCTCTCACATTAAATAAAAAACACTTATGCTCAATGTCTAAAACGTCAGATTTTACTGTAAATTTCAGTCCCGAATTTTATCCCAGCCACAGTATTCCGAGCAGAATTCCGCCAACTGTTCCGGCTTAAGGTCTTCCGGATTCCAGCGTTGCGAATCCGCGATATGTTTCCAATCGCTGGAAAGAACATACACAAAAGCCGTATCATCGCCTATGTCTGCTTCAATCCGGTCATATTGATCTCCTTCAAAATCGTCCAGTAATCGGAACTCCTGCATCGTAAGCCCGCAGTAAAGTACCCCCTCTACACAGTCCGCAGACGACGGGACAACCACCGGATAATGCTCTCCCTTCACGCGCAGCCGTCGATAGCCCCTTAGCACCGCCGCTGTTCCGGCTATCCGCCGCCCCGTCACCGACTCCAGAACCTCCGGCCACATCAATGTTCCATAGGCAAACAGATTCATATAGCTCATCCTTAATTGTTAATCGCTGAAAACCCATGTACGTTGATGCGGCCTTTTTAGCAATCCAATTAAGCTTTAACGAATCACGAACGAACAGAACAATGAAAGAGCGTAACCTTCAACCCGACTGCTGGAAATATGAACTGTCCGGAGGTTTTCAGGCCTGGGCGGGAAAAACCGATCGCGACAACGATCTGCTGAGTCTGAAAACCGCTCGCCCGGAAGAACTCTGGTTTCATGTTCACGGCGTACCCGGAAGCCACGTCATTCTCCGCCACCCCGCCGGAGAAAAACCCGGCAATGCCCTTATCCGCCAGGCCGCCGCCATCGCAGCCTGGCACTCCAAAGCCCGCAACGCCGGCAATGTACCCGTAAAATACACCGAAGCCAAACATGTCGGAAAACCCCGCGGCGCCAGACCCGGCAGCGTCACCGTCAAGCGCGAAAAAACCATCAAAGTCCGCCCCGCCCTTCCCCGCGAATAAAGTATATCATCCGTCTTCCACGATCGTGGGAATTGGATGATATACTTTATTCGCGGGCGCCGTCAGACCGCCTTGCCTAAGGTGCCAGCTCGACCTTGATCATGTAGAAACCGTTGGTGTAGCCCGCGCCGGCGGTATCCTCAAAGTTTCCCTCGGTCAGGCCGTTGGTCAGCTCAACAAACGGGGTGCCAGCCAGATCGTCAGTCCAGTAGACCGAGTAGAGGCGGTTACTGACGGCATCCCAGCTCAGGATGGTACCTGAGGCAAAATTGGATGCACTGGAGATGTGGAAATAGTCGAGGGGATCGTTGATGTCTGTGCCGGCAATCAGCTCATCCGCATCGTCCACACCATCTCCATCCGTATCAGAAGAAACGGCATACTCGTAGGCACCCATATCAACAGATGTGCCAACGATTCGGGAGTTGCCGTTCAGATCAACTGCAACCATCACATAAGCATTGCTTCCGACATCAATGCAGGGCGATCCTGCCGATAAACGGTAGTCTCCGGCCGCTGGGTTGATAAAGACCGGAGTATTGGTGATGTTACCGTCCGAACCATGCGTGACATCCGGTGAACAGGTGTTGTATGCGGATACGGAAGTCAGATCATCCGGCGTGATCGTGTTGTAGAAGTTACCGTATACAATACTGTTTCTTACGGTTGCGTCGTACACCCCTCCTCCAGAATAGGAGGAGGTCGTCCGGTTGGAAACTATCGTACAATTGTAGTATTCACCGCGGAAGCCGCCGCCCCCCTGCTGACCGGACACATTGTTCACAATGCGCCGAAACTATTTTATCTTAAAGTATTTTCATGCTGAATGTTATAGAAACCGCATTCATCCATTCATCTGATTCTGCTTACTGTTGATCCAGAGCCGGAAAAACCGGTCAGGAATCACGATGCCGCTTTCCTCTTTGTCGATGATATCCTTTTTCAGCAGCACATCCACCGCCCGCTGGGCATTGGACGAAGACCCGAGCTGATATTTCCGAATAAAATCCGAGGAAAAAACCTGCGTTCCGGCACCTTCAGCCGCCACACCTTTCAGCAGACGGCGGGCATTCCGGGTAAGCGAATCCCAGAGGTTCATAAACGCATAACTTTCACGCTGAAGCAGCAGTTCCGTGGCCTGGGCGATCATCTCTTCACGCACTTCACAGCCCACTTCACAGAGTTCCCACAGCGGATGGCAGAGATGCTGGGTATAAAAGGGATGGCCTTCGGTCAGTTGGCAGATCGCGGAAATCACTTCGGGACTGATCCGCTTGCCGGTCTCGGCAAACTTTCCGGCGATAAAATCCTGCCAGTGATCCTCAGCAATCAAACCGAGCGGATAGTGCGAACCCGAGCGGTACATCGGACGCTGTGAGTCCATGAACATCTGCCGGATCAGGTGTTTGCGGCTGCCGCAGAAAATATAGGCGACATCGGCCTGGTGCTGGATGGAACTGCGCAGCAGCCGTTCCACCGCATCACTTTCATATTCCAGAATCTGCTGAAATTCATCGAAAACAATTACCACACGTCGGCCTGTTTTTTCGGCAGATTTCACCGGCATCGCCAATACCTCTTCAATCAGGGGCATATCCGGACGTTTCTGGTCAAAACTGAAAGTTACCACAGGCTTTCCGTCGTCGTTGGCAGATACCGACGGCACCAGCCGGCTGAAAAAGGTTTTCGCGGTGTGCAGCAGTTTATCCGTCGTCGTGGCCATCGATTCCGAAAAGGCTTTGGCGCAGGTGAGTACAAACGAGGTCTCTCCGTCGGTTGGCCAAAGGTCGATATAAACCGTCAGGTATTTCTCTTCCGGCAGTTCCTTCAGCACCTTCCGGATCAGCGAAGTTTTACCAAGCCGCCGCTCCGAATAGACAAACAGCTTTTCGGCATTTTCCACCGACCGCCGCAAATCGGCGGTCTCCCGGGTCCGGTTACAGAATGATTCGCCGGACACCACACCGCCGTATTGAAAGGGATTTCTCATAGTACGCCTCCTGCGTTACGCAATGTGCGTAATAATGACAACAAAGTCAATTCAGCTTTTCGATGACCGGTGCTGCGCGGAATGACTGTTTTATGATTCCGGATTCTGACTACGCGTTATGCGTTACGCAAATTGCGTATCACACTCGTTTTTTATAATTTCCGATTTAACAGCATCCTCTCCCAGACGGTCCAGCATATGCCCGAGCCGCTCGCGGGGCCGCCCGTTCTCCTTGTAGAACTGCAGGGTTTTATCCACCAGCGCCAATGCCTGCTCTTCGGTTGGAAGGTGCGCGGCAAGCGGAATTCCGAGTCGCGGCCGTTTGCCGAGTGTACCGCCGATCAATACCGTATAGCCCCGGGAAACCGTCTGCCAGGATGCTTTCGGACAACGGACCGCACAGGCGCTGCAGTTGATACACTTTTCTGCGTCGCGAACATACTGTCCCTTTTCGTTGCGGATCGCATCGGCCACACAGAATGCAATACAGGCATCACACCCAACACAGTCCGCGCCGGCCCAGCGGGGAATACGCGTACCCATAATTCCGATATCCGCTTCGCGTGCTTTGCCGCAGTTGTTCGGACAGCCCGTAACGCCGAATTTCACTTTATAAGGCATTTCCATCCGGAAATAGCGTTCATCCAGTTTCGCGGCCACCGATTGGGTATCGATGGATCCAAAACGGCACGATGCCTGCCCCGGACAGGCAATGATAATGCGGACCCGGTTCCCTTCCGCCCCCATTTTCAATCCGGCGGCTTCCAGCACCGCCTGCGCCGCGTCGAGATCTGCACCTTGAACATGATGGATTTCAATCCCCTGCCGCGTGGTCAGATGAACGCCTCCGGTTCCGTATTTTTCCGCAACAACGGAAACCGCCTGCAGCTGCGCCGCAGTCAGATTTCCGCCAACCGCCCGTAACCGAAGCGCAAAGATCCCCTTCTGTTTCTGCCGAATAGCGCAGCGGTATTTCTTTTCCATCGTCATTTCCTTTCGCAAAGCCGGAGGTTGTAGACCCGATACACCGGCTTTTCCAGTAAACAGCCAGCCATTTGCTCATTTTATATTTTATTTCAATTGCAGGGTTGACTTTAGTTCGGCGTCGAACTATTAATACGCCTCATGACAGAGAAACCACATATCAATGGAATTATGGCGCAGATCGGCCGCATTCGGGAGCACGCCGCCCTGTTTATTGAACAGGGCCTGAAAGAAGAGAACATCAAAGGCATTCTCTCCGCGCACGGCATCGTCCTCTTTTTTCTCTTCCAGCAGCAGCACCCCGTTGCCATGAAGGAGATTGTCGAAAAAACCGGCCGCGTAAAATCCACCGTCACGGGCATGATCAATACACTGGAACACCACGGTTATGTGGAAAAATTCCGAAGTCCGGAAGACAGGCGCGTAATACTGGTTCAGCTCACGGAAAAAGGCCGGGAAATCCGCCCCGCCTTTGAACGCATATCAACCGGAATGCTGGAAAAACTCTATGGCGATATGCCGCAGACCGACCGGGAAAAGCTGATCGAACTGCTCTCACAGATTCTGGATAATCTGAAAAATACCTGAAAAACACGTCACATCCCCGAGCATAAACCAATACTAATTGTTCGGCCACGAACTTTTTAAACCAAACAGAACAGGAGCAAAAAAATGAAGATACTCGTTACAGGAGCAACCGGAAACCTCGGTCGTGCAGTTGTTGAAGCACTGAAATCCGAAAATATCACCGTCAAAGCCGGAGCGCGGAATCCCGAAAAGCTGAATACCGGAACGGAAACCGTCCGCTTCGATTTTAATGATTCGGAAACCTTCGCCCCGGCACTCGAAAGCGTCGATGCCGTTTTCCTACAGGCTCCACCGATGGATCCGGCGTCGCCCGAACTGCTTAAACCCTTTATCGAACGGGCCGCTGCATACGGCATAAAGCATATCGTATTCAACTCCGCTCTCGGCGCAGATGCAAACGAAGAATCTCCGTTGCGCCGTGTGGAACGCATCCTTATGGATTCCGGTGTGCCTTACACAATTACCCGCCCTAATTTCTTCATGGAAAACTTTTCCACCGGATTTATTGCGCCGATGATCGTACAGGCCAGTGCCTTTTTCCTGGCAGCGGACGATGCAAAAACCAGTTTTATTTCCGTAGAGGACATTGCCGCCGTCGCTGCCTCCGCTTTTGCACAGGGACTGACCGACCAAGCCTACAATCTGACCGGCCCGCGCGCCCTTGACCGCACCGAAGCGGCGGCACTCATCAGCGAAGCCGCCGGAAAAACGATTACCTATAAGGCCATTACGGAAGAAACGATGCTGCAGGGGGCACGTGATAACGGCATGCCCGAAGGTCATGTACAGTTTCTTGCTGCACTCTATCAGGCGGTCCGCAACGGCTGGACCGAACCGACGACGTCCGACGTGGAACAGGTCCTTGGCCGACCGCCGGTCAGCTTCGAGGAATTCGTCCGGAAAAATTCCAATGCCTGGAAATGATCAGACCGCACCGGAGACGGCGGCCTCGCTGTACGGACGCCGTCTCTCCGCTCAGGAAAGGAGATCTGAAATGACAAATAAATTAAAACAGGGAACCCTGCTGTCCGTTTTTATACTGTCTGCCTATGCCGCATTCGGAGGCACCCAGGTCGACCCTCAGATGGCACGGGATCTGTTGCATAGTCAGAACAAACAATTCGAGCAGCAGATTGTGAAGGTGGCCGACAACGTATTTACAGCCGTTGGATTCCACGGCGCCAACACTTCAATGATTGTCGGCAACGACGGGGTGATTATCATCGACACCCTCAAAGGACCGGCCAGCGCGGCGAAAGCCCTGAAAGCGTTCCGGGCATACAGCGATAAACCGGTCAAGGCCATTATCTATACCCATAGTCATGGTGACCATATCGGCGGGGCAGCCGCTTTTATGAAAAACGGCACGCCGGATATCTATGCCACCGCAGGTTTCGGTTCCGCCGAGGGCGGCATCAACAAAGATGTGAATCCGGTCAAGGGTAAACGGAATATCCGCCAGTTTGGGCGCAACTTGCCGCCGAAAGAACAGACCAACCGCGGTGTGGCCCCGGCCGGCACGGAAGATCACGACGGCGGCGAAGGTTTTGTGCCCCCAACCGTTCGGATTTCCGAGGATGGCTATAAAACGGTGATCGCAGGCGTTGAACTCGAGTTCTACCTCAGCCCGGGCGAGACCGACGATGCGCTGTTTGTCTGGATGCCGAACGAGAAAGTACTTTTTGCGGGTGATAATTTTTACCACTCCTTCCCCAACCTGTATGCCATTCGCGGCACCGTTTACCGGGATGTGCTGGACTGGTCCGACAGCGTTGCAAAAATGGCGACATTTAAACCGCAGCGTTTGGTTCCGGGGCACACCATGCCGATGCTTGATCCGGTTGCCGCAACTGCTGCATTGAAAAATTACAGTGAAGCCATCCGCAGTGTGTATGACCAGACGGTAGAAGGGATCAATGCGGGCAAAAGTCCTGATCAAATTGCGCATGAAGTAAAACTGCCGGCGCATTTGAAAGATCAATCCTATCTCATCGAGTTCTACGGTACCGTGCCGCATGCCGTTCGTGCCATTTATGCCGGCCTGCTCGGTTGGTTTGATGGCAATCCGACCACGCTCAATCCGCTCGAACCTCGTATTAAAGCCCGAAAAACGGCCGATCTTGCCGGTGGTACGCAATCGCTTACCAAACAGATGGAAGCCGCGCTGACGGCGGGCGATTACCAATGGGCACTCGAACTTTCCGACCATTTAAAATGGCTGGAGGATGGCGACCGGCAACTTGCCCGGAAAACAAAAATAACGGCACTGCGTGCGCTGGCGGAGAGGGAATACAACGCCCCAAACCGGAACTATTACCTGAGCTACGCCAATGAACTCGAATCCGGCGAACTGAGCGGAATCTGGTTTTAAACCCAAACCGTGTTCACCACACCTCCGCCCGGTGAGGGCACCGGGCCTACAACCGAACCCTTCGTGCCGGCTTCACCATTCCGGCAATCCCCCAAACCAAACCCGCCAACGCTGTAGGGGCGCCTGCACACACGACCCCAACAAACTTGAATCCGGCGAACAGAGCAAAGTATGGTTTTAATTTCGAACGGATCGGGTAATACCGCGTCTGAAGAAACTCGCCTGATGCAGTAAGATGCGGATTCTGTTCTGCAGGGATAAAATGGAGAAGGATATATGAAATCAAGAGCGCTGGTATCACTGTTTATTGCACTGATGTTTATCGGGATGGCCGTAACCGGCGTGTTGAGCTATATATGGAAATATAACCAGCGCCTCTCCGCCTTCCACGTGATCTTCAGTTTTTCATTTCTGGTGCTGGCGCTCTTTCATATTTTCAACAACTTCAAACCCCTGAAAAACTACGCCACCAAAAAGAAAACCCGATTTCTGCTACCGGTGCTGCTGGGCGTGGTCGCCGTTTATATCGTCGGGATCGCCTATTCCCTCTTCCCCTTTAAACAGATTGTAGGCTTCGGAAAATCATTGCGGAAGCAGGATGAAATCCGGAAAAAAACGGAATATGTCATCACCACAAAATCAGAGACCGACGGCCGTACTATAACCATCGACTTCCGGGCCGGACCGGAATACCGCTCGCAAACCACACGCCCCGACGGCGTAGTCATCACCTCCATTCCACAAGTCGCCGTCTGGCTGGAGGATGCCGACGGCACCTATCTGGAAACCCTGTATGTCTCCGGAAAATCAGCCACCGGAAACTACAGCGGCGGCAAAAACCGCCGGCCTGGTGCCCTGCCGGTCTGGAGCCATGCGCGCGGGATAAAATCGGCCGACGGCCTTTATATGCCCGATGCCGGCTCCGCCGTGGTCGACGGCCTCTCCGCCGCCACTCCCCTCACCAGTTTTTCGCTGCATTCCAAATATCCCGAAAAAAAGAACCTGAAACTGCTGGTTGAAGTGAACAAATCCTTTGACGACAACGAGTACTTCAATAAAGAAAACATCACTGATGACCCCGTTTACCTGAAAAATCCGAACGGACAGCCCTCTCTCGTCTATACCGCCGAACTGAACACAGAACCCTCCGTAGTACTCGCCAAACTCGTAGGGCACGGCCATATCTCGGGTGCTGACGGCGAAATCAACCCCGACCTTTCCAACATCACCACCGCCCGCCACATGTTCAAAGGCATCGTTATCGAAACCGAATAACCGGCGCCGGCACCGGGCCTGCAGCACGGCATCGTCATCGAAACCGGTTGACCGGGAAGGGCATAAGGAATTACCCTTCACCTTTATTTTCATGGAGGATGCATCATGGTCGTTTCATTTAAGCTTATTCGGAAAATCGGTAAAATGCTGCGCGGCGGCGCGGGGAAACGGGAAATTTTTCTCGGGGCGTTTCTGGGCGTGCTGATCGGGTTCAATCCGACGTTCAGCCTGACGCTGCTGCTGGCGGTTCTGATTACGTTGCTGTTAAACGCCAATGTAGGTTTTGCGCTGCTCGGTGTGGCCGTGGGTAAAATTCTGGGCTTTTCACTTTCTGTCATCACCTTCCACACCGGCTTTTTCATGATCCACAGCATGGGGCTCGAAGGCCTTTTCACCAAACTGGCCAATACGCCGGTGCTGGCCCTGATGGATCTGAATGTCTATTCCATGATCGGCAGTCTTCCCTTTGCACTGATTACCGGGATTGTTTTCGGTAAATTCATGGCGGCCACGGTCACAAAAATCCGTGAACAGATGGTGAAAGCCGCCGAACATGAAAAGGTCGGCAAAGCGGTCGGTAATAAATTTTCCCGTTTCCTGATGTGGCTCGCTTTCGGCAAACAGAAGGTTGCCATGTCGGATGTTCTGGCCAAGGAATCCCCGCTCTTCCGCAAATCCGGTATCATTCTGGTGGCGGTGGTGCTGGTCGTCAGTCTGCTGATGGATCTGCTGTTCGCCAATATGCTTGTTAAAAAAGCAATCCGGACGGCCATCGTGAAACAGACCGGTGCGCAGGTGGATATTGAAAAGGCGCACTTCAGTCTCGGCAGCGGTAAAGTCGGCATCGAAAACCTGCAGGTAACCGATCCGGAAAAACCGACGCACAACCTTGTTCAAATCCATCAGATGGTTGCCGATCTCAGCGTCAGCGATCTGCTGCGCCGCACCTATACCGTTGATCTGCTCGCCGGCTCAATCCTTAAATTCGACGTAGAACGCGAATCACCCGGCAGAGTTTTTGACATTCCGGGGGATCAGCCGACCGAAGAGGAGGAACCCCGGGAAGAGGAGCAGGTGGACGGCAAAACCCTCGACGACTATCTGGCTCAGGCCGAAAAGTGGAAGGGATACGGCGAAAAGGTATATGAATACCTGAAAAAAGCCGGTGAGCTCTATTCCGGCGAAACCGAAAAAAAAGCAGCAAAGGCCGACAAACGTGCCGCAGTGGACGAAGCCCGGAAAATCGGCTATCTGAAAGCGGCAGCCGACCTCGTGACCGACCACCCCAAACTGACGATCCGTAAAATCGAGATCGATCAGGTTGAACTCGGACCCGGCTATCCGCTCCAGAAGCTGGAAGGTACCGAAGTCTCCAGCCATCCGGGACTCAATGCCAAACCGACCATGCTGCGGCTGGTTCCCGAAGACGGCTCCGAACCCATGGCCGAAGTGACCCTGCATTTCGAAGCCCCGAACCTGATGCATACGCTCATGGCCCATGTGAAAAACATCGATATTGCCGACGTGGTGAAAACCGGGGATAAACTGAATATTGAAGAAGGGAAAGCCGATCTGTCGCTTAATGGTGAATTCTCAGCCGCAAATCTCGACCTTCCGTTCAGCCTGACGGTTCACGATCTGAAAACGGACAACGACATCCTCAACAGCCTCGGCAAACTGGAAATCCCCGGCAAGCTCTACGGCTCCCTGCTCCTGCCGCGGGTGAAGGTTGAATTCGACGAAAACCTGAAAGAGGCCGCTGTCGACGCCGCCAAGGAAAAGGCTAAAGCCGAGGTGAAAAAAGAGGCTGAAAAGCAACTCAACAAAGCCCTCGAATCCGACGGAGCCAAAGAGTTTAAGGATAAATTAAAAGGCATCTTCTAATGGCCGACTCCGTCTATCGCCACCAGTCTGTACTGGTTATATTACCGGACCGGATGGCGAACTGGATTGGTTGATGAATTTTACGAATCCTGAAAAATCGGATTTCGGCTTTGCTAAATTCATCCAATAGATCGATGCGTTGCATCCAGAGAAAGAAAACCTAACCCGGAAGGACTCTCACTAGATTCTATCCAACGTATGGGGACAGGTCAGGTATTCGAGCTCGTTAAAAATGAAGATTTAAAAAAAAACAGCATCATCGAAACAACCTATAAAGGACGAAACATGGACATTAATCCCGAACAACTCATCGTCTTACTTCTCATCGGAGGTTCCGCCGGATGGCTGGCCGGTCTGATTCTGAAGGGCCGCGGCCTGGGCCTGATCGGCAATATCATTGTCGGCGTAATCGGCGCATTCCTCGGCACCTGGCTGTTCAACGTGATCGGCATCCATATTGACGGGAAGTGGCTTGAGCCGCTCGTCGCATCGCTGGTGGGCTCATTAATTCTTCTTTTTACCGCAAGCCTGATTTCAAAAAAGTAAGCCGTGACGACGCTGCCTAAAAGTGTTCGGGCCTGGGACTCCTGCGATTTTGATACCATCTTCAAAGCCGAACTTCCAACACTTGAAAACGCGTTGCCGCTGCAGCAGGGACTGAGCTCGGGCAGTTTCGCGGTTGCGGATTCGGTCGAAGTGATGATCATCAGCCAGTCGTCGGATGAAGAGTTTATTCAGGTGAAGGTGGGATTATTTTATGAATCATTAACGCCGGGTTGCGCGTGCGCCGGCGACCCCACGATGGAAAGCGAACAAAACGAGCACGTCACCGTGCTCGTTTCGATTAACCGGAAAACCGCCGAAGCGGTTTTCCAATGTCTGGAAGATTAGGCTAAAGCCCGCAGGTTTTCAGGGCATCGGCATGATGCGCCACCCGAATGACGGCAATCGGTTCATTCAACTTCGTCGACACCGAAAATTCCGGTCGGCGCATATTCGTGTGTTTCGAAAAATGGCCGACATTCGGATCGACTCTGATTGCTTTCTGCAGTTCGCCGTCTGCATTCATGAATTCAATGTCCACGTGCCCCGCTAAACGGACTGTACTGCGCGCCGGGCGCAGGGTTCCGGTCACGGTTATTCCGGATGCGGTATTCGATACACGGACGTTGGTAATGCGAACCTCGCTGCTGGATTTCACTTCCAGCGCGGTTTCACCTGTTTTCATGGTGCTGCATCCACACAGGATCAGCGTTGCTGCGGTAACAGCGGAAAATACCGTTTTCATAATTTCTCTCCTGATTCAATTTCGGTTTCTGATGGCGGGATTCCGGAATCCGGAAATCAGGTCAGCAGCCGCACGGTTTTGAGTTCCGAGAGCACGTCATGAAGAACCGGCCGGCACGGCATGTGTAGGGCCGTGACAGCGAATACCGTAAAAAGCGGTTTCGGCGGGCAGGGACGGTATACGGAAACGGAAGAAAAAGTCCGCTCTTTTTCCACATCAAGGTCTTTGGGGCATACCGTTTTTTCACAGGCATGGCCACAGCATGAAAGCTCCGGAAGCACAATAGTTTCATCGTTGTGCTCCGTATGCCCGTCTGCATGCGTACAGCAGGGCATTGCCGCGAAAAACAGCCCCACCAGAACCAGAATGTGTTTAATGCGTTTCATGTTCAATGCGTGTAGATTAATACCATTTACTAAAACATTCCGGTCTTAATGACAGCGTTATTCCGCGCAGAGACGCTGAGAGCGCGAAGCCGTTTATGTCTGAATTTCTCTGCGGCCTCAGCGCCTTTGCGCGGGATCAGATTTATGCCGGATAGTTTTAACGTTTGGTATAAACCACTGGTTCAAAGTTGAAAAAATAAAAACCGCCCTGCAGTGTACAGGACGGTTTAGCAAACCGAATTCGGACGGTTTAGTCTTCGATGACGGAAAAGTCGTCTTTACCGACGCCGCATTCCGGGCATTCCCAATCGTCAGGAATATCTTCAAATGCAGTTCCCGGTGCGATTCCGCTGTCCGGGTCACCAACCTCCGGATCGTAGATCCAACCGCACACATCACAGATATATTTCTTCATGCTTTATACTCCTTGGTTCAAAATCGGCCTGAATATCCCCATCTTTTCCGTAGGCCGCAAGGCGATTCTCTCTGGAAATTCAACCCTGCGGCCAATGCTGCCTAATCCTCTTTCTTCTCGAAGAGATCTTTAGGAACATGGCAGAGCGGACAGGTTTCCGGCGGCTCTTCGCCTTCGTGAACGTGCCCGCAGACGGTACATACCCATTTCATTCATGAACTCCTTAATCTTTATACTGCTCGGCATATTTGCCTAATTCGCGCCCCGCTTCACGACAAATTTCAAGGAGTTCGGGGGTTGGAACATACTGCGAACGGATCGGTTCGCGCATGAGTTCGATTTTCATATCCTTCATGCGGTCTTCCACTTCGGAAGCCCCGCCGCGTTTCGACCAGCCGTAGGAACCGAAAGCAAAGCCTTTTTTGTTGGTCGGGCGCAAGCCGCCGAGATAGCAGAGCAGACCGGCCATATTGGGCATCAGTGTATTGTTGAGTGTAGAAGAACCGATGGCGACAGCGGCAGCATCGAGCACCTCGGTGGCAATGGTGGTGGAGTGTGTGGCATCCACACTGTAAAAACGCGCCTCCACTTCATACTCCTGCACTCCTTCCAGAATGGCCTCCGCCATTTTGCGGGTAGCTCCCCACATGGTGGCAAACATCACAATCACTTTCGGCTCCGGCTTACAGACGACCCATTTCCGATAAGACTCCAGTACTTCCTTAATATGGCTGCGCCAGATCACGCCGTGACTCGGGGCTATCATTTCAATCTCCAGCTCGGCGGCTTTATCCAGTGTCTGGGCAATCGGGCGGCCGTAAAGCATTACGATATTGGCATAATAGGCTTTCGCTTCCTGCAGAATCACATCCAGCGGTTCTTCATCGTCGAAACGGAAGGCCGTCGCAAAATGCTGCCCGAAAGCATCCATGGAAAAGAGCAGTTTTTCTTCGGACACATACGTAAACATCGATTCCGGCCAGTGCACCATCGGCGTATTGATGAAGCTCAGTGAACGTTTTCCCAGCGGAATTGTATCGCCGTCATTAACCACCTGCCATTTCCATTCCGCAGTATCATAATGTTTCTCCAGCGCATCTTTACATTTTGCATTGCAGACCATCACGGCATTCGGACAGGCCTTCATCAGGTCCGGAAGACTTCCGGAATGATCGGGTTCGGCATGATTGCAGACAATATATTTGATGGTATCGAGACCGACCCGGTCGGCGATGCGTTTAACCTGGTAATCGGCATACTGCCCCTTCACGCCGTCGATCACCGCATTGTATTCATCTTCAATCAGATAAGCGTTATAGGTGGAACCGCTTTCGGTTTTATAGCCGTGGAAATCACGGACCGTCCAATCGATATAGCCCACCCAGTTGATGCCTTCGCGTAGTTCGGTATTCATTCAGTCAGTTTCCCCAGTTAGATTCCTGCGCCAGCTGCGCAACCGTTGTTTTCTCAAAATAATCATGCACCTGCCGCGCCAGATCCGGCAGAAGCGCTCCGAGCACGCAGTCATTCCGCGGACAGCGCGCCTTGCCGAAAAGGCACGGTTTACACAGCATCGTGCCCTCCATCAGTTCATAGATCTCCAACAGGGTGATTTCCGCCGGATCCCGGGCCAGTGAAACGCCGCCGGCCGGACCGCGGCTCGATGCCACATATCCCGCTTTGGTCAGTTTCTGGTGCACTTTGGCCAAATGATGCCGCGACGCTTCGAACACATCGGCTATTTTTGCGGTCGTCGATACGTGATCCGGCTCAAGCGCCAGATGAACCAGAGAATGCATCGCCAGCGCCGTTGCATCCGAAATTTTTATAATATCCGCCATACCTTTTCCTGAATAAGCAATGGCGTACCTCTTTACCGAAACCCCGGCAAATGATCCATTTAGACTTCATCTAAATATCAACAACTGCCCGCCCCGGAACCGGATTCCTTAAAAAAACTGCTCCCCAAGCCTGCGGACAGGCCGTATAAAAACGCGACCGTTAACCTTCCATCTGAATCCGGATTATCAATGAACACACCTCTCAGACCGCTTGAATATGCCTACCGCAGCAGCCGTCCGCTGAAAACCATGCTCTACCTGCTGAACCGCCGGTGGTATCACTACCTCGCAATTGCCTGTCTTTTCGGCTTCAAATATCTTCCCGTCTGCCTGCTGCCGGTTTTCATTACCGGAATCATCAACGCCTTCACCGAAGAAAACGGACGCATCGACCGCCTTCCGCTCTGGTTCGGTCTGATGGCCCTTTCCGTTTTTCAGAATATTTTTTCCCATACCGCCTATATCTACATGCTCAGCCATGCCGTTCGTGAAATGGAAAACCGGCTTCGCAGCGCACTGGTTGAACGGCTCCAGCAGCTCTCCATTCCCTTTCACAGCCGCACCGAATCCGGTCGCCTGCAGGCCAAAGTCCTGCGTGATGCAGAACAGATTCAGACACTCTGCATGATGCTTGGCGAAGTCGGCATGTCCATCATCGTCGGGTTTCTTTTCGCCATCATCCTGACCGCCCTGCGCGCCCCGCAGCTGCTGCTCTTCTACCTGCTCATGGTACCGCTCTCCGTCGGCATCACCGCACTCTTCCGTCGACACATCAACCGGCAGAACAACGCATACCGATCTGAACTTGAACAGATGTCCTCCGAAACTGTGGAAATGCTAAACATGATCCCTATCGCCCGCGCCCACGGACTGGAAGATACCGCCGTCAGCCGCTCCCGTTCCACTTTCAGCGCTGTCAGCCGTGAAGGACTCAAGCTCGATTTCATCAACGCGTTTTTCGGTTCCTCATCCTGGGCAACCTTCCACCTCTCGCTCATCGTTGCCCTTGCCCTGCTCAGCTGGCTGTGCATGAAGGGCCGGATATCCGCCGGAGAAATCATTCTGTTTCAAAGCCTGTTTGCCATGCTGGTTGCCGCAGTCAGTCAATTGCTCGGCATGATTCCCCAGATTGCCAAGGGCATGGAATCCATCCGCTCCATCGGCGAAGTGCTGGAATGTCCCGACCTCGAACAGGATACCGGACGGGAAACGCTCGAAACCCTCAAAGGACGTGTCGATTTCGAGCAGGTTCATTTTACCTATGAAAACAGCGATCACCACAGCGTATCCGATTTCACCCTGCCCGTAGCACCCGGAGAATGCATTGCACTGGTCGGCTCTTCCGGTGCCGGAAAATCCACGCTCATCCAGCTGCTCATCGGTTTTCTCCGGCCCTCTTCCGGACGAATTCTCTTCGACGGCATCGATATGGCCGAACTCGACATGCGCACCGTCCGCCGCTTCATCTCCGTGGTTCCACAGGAAACCGTCCTCTTTTCCGGATCCATCCGCGAAAACATTACCTACGGCCTCAACCACGTCTCCGAGTCTAAACTCGGCGAAGTGCTCGCAGCCGCCAATCTGACGGCATTCATTGAAGAACTGCCCGAAGGCCTGGAAACCCGGATCGGCGAAGACGGTGCCCGCCTCTCCGGCGGCCAACGCCAGCGTATCGCCATTGCCCGCGCGCTGATCCGCAATCCCAGAATCCTCATTCTCGACGAAGCCACCTCCGCCCTCGATGTCGTTTCAGAAAAACTGGTGCAGGAAGCCATCGACCGCGCGGTACAGAACCGCACCACCTTTATTGTGGCCCACCGCCTCTCCACCATCCGTCAGGCCGACCGCATCGTTGTCATGCAAGACGGCCGCATAGCCGAAACCGGCACCTATCAGGAACTGCACGACCTCCGCGGCATTTTCTACGAAATGCAGCAGCTCCAGCACTGAACCCAAAAAGCCCGGCAATAAACCGGGCTCTCCAGAGATTGGAACTGTGATTTACGCCTTCAGCGCTTCCGCAATGGCGTCACAGACATAGTCGATGTTTTTACGGGTCAGACCGGCGACGTTGATGCGCCCGCCTTTCACGATATAAACCGACTTATTCACTTTCAGCCACTCGACGATTTCATCGGAGAGTCCACTGAAAGAAAACATGCCGCGCTGTTCTTTAATGTAGGAGAAATCCTGCTCAACACCGCGTGCCGCAAGACCATCGACCAGGGCTGCGCGCATCTCTTTGATCCGATTGCGCATGCCGGCCACCTCGCCGATCCACTGGTTGTAAAGCGCTTCATCCTCCAGCACCGTCAGCGCCGCCAAGCCACCGTGCGCCGACGGATTGGAATAGTTTACGCGAACCGTCAGCTTTGCGTGGCTGAGCGCAACCGCGGTCTCTTCGGCCGAGGGGGTGACGATGGTGAATGCACCGGTCCGTTCATTGTACAGACCGAAGTTTTTCGAGAACGAACTCGCCACTACAAAATCAAGGCCGGCGGCAGCAAATTTTTCAACGGCCGTGCGATCTTCCTCAATACTGTCCCCAAAGCCCTGATAGGCAAAATCAAGGAACGGCATCCAGCCTTTGGTTTTGGCGATTTCGACCACCGCATCCCACTGCTCCCCGACCAGATCGGCTCCTGTCGGATTATGGCAGCAGACGTGCATCAGCACAATATCACCGGCCGGAACCTTTTCCAGCGTTCCGATCAATGCATCGTATTTCACGCCTTTGGTTTCCGGATTGTAGTACGGATAGTCCGCAATCTCGTAACCGGCGGCACTGAAAATCCCTTTGTGATTGGCCCAGGTGGGCGTGCTTACCCAGACTTTTGCATCCGGCCGGAATTTTTTCAGCAGATCGGCACCGACACGCAGCGCACCGGTTCCGCCCGGCGTATGCAGTGTGGCCGCCCGGTTGGAGCGGATCACTTCGCTGTCCACACCGAACAGCAGTTTCTGAACAGCCGCGCCATAGGCCGGATTTCCGGGAATGGGGAGATAGCTTTTTGTGGTTTCGGTCTCGGCCAGCTTTTTCTCGGCGGTCTTGATGCTGTTCAGGATCGGGGTCGTACCTTCATCATCTTTGAATACGCCGACGCCGAGATTGACCTTGTTTGGATTTTCATCCTTTTTGAACGCCTCGGTCAGCCCGAGAATTGCATCTGCCGGAGCAGCTTCGATTTCTTTCCACATGTTTATCTCTCCGTAATTTGAATGATGGATAATAAAAAAGAGCCGCGGCAGCTCCACGACTCTCCCGTTCACGCATCAGGAATAATACTCATTGTACCAACGCGTAATCGTGTCTTCGTCCACTTTCAGAATACCGATTTCGCGCTGTGCATTTTCCGGTGAATCCGAAGCATGCGCGGCGTTAACCATAATATCGGTTCCGTATTCTTTACGTACCGAACCCGGTTCCGCTTTGCTCGGATCTGTCGGACCAAGAATGCCGCGAATTTTTTCAATGGCGTTTTCACCGGCATAAACCAGCACCATACTGCGTGCAACGCCCTCAGCCATGGTGGAATCCGCATCCACATCCGGTGCCCAGAGACCGGTCATGTACTGCATGATGCTGTAGAACTGGTCATCACCATATGCCGGACCTAATGTGCCTTCCAGGGCTTCCCGTACTTCGGCCGGCATTTCAAAACCGAATTCCTTTTTCAGCACCTCGCAGGCCTTATCCACGGCGCGACCGCCCAGTTTTTCACGAAGCACATTCTGGACAGGACCATAAAATTCCTGCGCCTGCGCCAGACTCATTTTCTGTACTTTCGTGCCGACCAGCCGAAGACCGGAGCGGGAGAAAATATCAATGATATTGCCCGGCCGGGAGCTCGGGAATGTGAAGTTATCGGGCTTGATAATCACCAGTGCCTGTTCCGCATCCTTTTCATCAGCCATACGGATGGTGTTATCCAGAATACCGCCGTCCTGTTCAGAAAACTCCGCCCAGAGCCCGATGGTCTTTTTCGCGATTTCAACCGTCGGTGCAGCAAGTACCGCCGGCTCAAAATAAGTCACGTTGCCTTCATTGTCCTTGATATAATCCCCGAACGTACCGCGGATCGTATCTGCGCTTTCGATGGAATCTTCAAATCCTCCGATGGCATCGCGCAGTTTCTGCACGGCATTTTCACCTTCGAACAACAGCATCAGAACGCGGTGTACCCGCCCGTCTTCCATCGGAGCCATTTCGCGTTCGATATATTCAGAAAGTACCTCGCGGATTTCCGGCCAGACTTCATCTTCGCTGCGGATCAGATCCGCATACCGTTTAACCAGTTCACGGCTCGGGCCGATCATACGGGCCGCAACCAGCTCCAGCCCGGTAGTACTCATCAACCGACCCAATACCCCGCCGGTACGCGATTTACGCAACGTGTACGGGGTAATTAATACATATCCAAGTTCCTTTGACATTTACATCCTCCTGAAGAATTGGTGCACTTCATACCGATCAACGTTTACAGGCTCAACCCCCAAATGAGACTTTATGGATAATAAACTCCAGCAAAAACCGCTTCCGGAAAAGGTTGTCCGGCGTCATGCAGAGCTTCTTGAAGAGCTTCTGCCGGACTTTTCAACCCTCGTTATCGACGAAGGCCGACCGGCCGATGCCCTGCTTCAGGGATTCCTCCGTTCGCGCCGTGAACTCGGCTCACGCGACCGCCGTTTTCTGGCCCAGGCCGTCTTTTCCTATTTCAGATGGTATGGCTGGAGCGTCAGAAAAATCGGACTCCCCCCCTCTGAAGCCTGCCTGCTGGGCAGTGCACTCGAATCCACAGCACTTTCGCAGAGTTTTCTCTATCTGGAAAAAAGGCTGCATCTGCCCTTTCCTCTGGAATGTATGGGCGATCTGAATGTGCAGCAGAAATGCAACCGCCTCAACGAACTGCTCGCCGACCGTAAGAATTTCCAGCCGCTGGAACTTTCCGACCTGGTGCTGCCGGAATTCGGAAGTGTGGTCGATCCTGATAAAGAGGAAGCCTGTATCCACGCCTTCCAGCAGCGACCGCCCGCCTGGATCCGTACACGATCCGGCGCGGAAACCATTACTTCCGCTCTCACCGAAAAAGGTGTATCGAGTAAAACGCACAGCCGGGTTGAAGCCGCCGTATCCCTTGATCCCGGAATCAGCCTTCAGCATCTGCTGGGCGATCTGTCCGGAAGGTTCGTTGTGCAGGACCTGGCCTCACAATGCGTCGGTCTCGTTGCTGATCCGCAAAAAGGCGGCGACTGGTGGGACTGCTGCGCCGGGGCCGGCGGAAAATCACTGCATCTGGCCGACCTGATGGAAGAAGGAAAAGTCCTCTCCTCCGATATCCGTATTCCTGCTTTGAAAGAGCTGAAAAAGCGCGCACGAAAATACGGTATCAGAAGTATACGTACACAGCCGTTCAATGCCGCGAATGATGAACCCTTTACCAAAACCTTCGACGGAGTGCTCGTTGATGCCCCCTGCTCCGGCTGGGGAACCTGGAACCGCAATCCGGATGCGCGCTGGCGCACTTCGCGCCGCGATGTCATCCAGTGTGCAAGCCGTCAGCTCAAAATCCTGAATAATGTGAAGTGGTGTGTAAAACCCGGCGGACTGCTGATTTATGCCGTCTGCACCTTTACCCGGCCGGAAACCGAAGAAGTGGTCATGAACTTTCTCGACCAGCACCGCGATTTCAAACCGGAACCGTTTACCCATCCGCTCACCGGAGAGGAAACCGAAGGACAACTGCAGATCTGGCCGTGGGAAGGTCCCGGAGACGGCATGTTTATTGCCCGCCTCAGAAGAGAGACTTAAAAAACGCCGCGAGGCCGAAGTCATGATACTTCAGCCTCCGGCACTTTGTTCTTTTCAATCCTCTAAAACATCCAGCGATTCAATATCGGTGTTTTCAAAGGTCAGTTTTCCGAGGCGCAGTGCCACAGTTTCAGCACAGGGGCACGGCAGTGCCAGGGAATCTAGCACAAGACGTCCGGTGAACTCCTCATCCCAGCCACGCAGCCGCAGCCTCACTTTTTTATTCAGCACAATGCCGAACTTTTTTTCCACCCGCCGGAACGCCGCCTTTTTTTCGTTATTAAACTGGAACCAGCCCTCCTCACCGAGATCGCGCGGAAATTCGAGCAGATCGTCGGCAGCAAAGTTAAAATCCAACTGGTCTTTGGGGTTCTGTTCCATAAGCCCGACAAAATAACCAAAAAGAAGACCGTTTGAAAATCGGCTTTCATTTTTTTCCAGTGTCTGGAAAATCAAGCATCTCATTCAGAAAGGTTTAGCCGGGTCAAAATGATCCAAAGCCGAACCTTTCAAAACATGCATTCACATTGCACAACCCGATATTTTAAAAGGATACTGAAATGAAGAAACTGATTACTCTGTGCTGCCTTGCAGCGTTCGCAATCGCCCTTTCAGGCTGTGTAACCCGCAGCTACATTGACTCCCCGAAAAACCGCGGGGCCGCCGCCGATGCCAGCCAGAAATACGGCTCCAGCCCCGGTGAAAAAGTAAAAAGCAAAAAACGGGTCTGGATCTGGCAGAAAGAATTCCGCAATTCCAACTAATTATACCCTTTACTAAAACATTCCGGTCTTAACGACAGCGTTATTCCGCGCAGCGACGCAGAGCGCGCGGAGCCGTTTATGACTGAATTTCTCTGCGTCCTCAGCGCCTCTGCGCGGGATCAAATTTATACCGGATAGTTTTAACGTTTGGTATTAGAGGGTCTAACGGGAAAATACCTTAACAGGACCACGCCTAGAAGAGGAGGCTGTTTCCCGGAAATCATTTCCGAACAGATGGCCTCTCTGATTTATCCATATACACACGGATGCTGCACTCAACAGCAGCATCCTTTTTCGGAATGTTGTCCGTCTTCGTGCCGGCTTTTTCCATGCGGTCCTCCTCCCATGTGATTCCACGCACAGGCTGATCGTATCAGCCGAAGGAGCCCATTCAAATGAGCGAAACTATTTGTGCGTGATCTTCAGACGTGGACAATATGAGCGCCGAAAAGAAAAACGGACCGTTTAATTTACATCTCTTCACGGACGAGCGTCTTGATTGAAAAAAGCTGCCGGTTGTCGTTTCCTTCTATGCTCCTACTCAACGAATAACAACCAGCGCACTCTACCATACCCAAAGCATTGTGGGGTTCAACTATGAAAGGACCGATCGCACCTCCACCACGGAGATTTATTACCTTGGGTCCCCTGCTAAGCAGCAACCGTGTCCACAGTGCCGATTCTGAAACACCTCTCTGGCGTAAACCGGCAAAACCCGTGACATCCGCGGGCTTTGCATTGATTAAAAAATGCTGATGCGCGTGGCTGTCTGCCCTATTAAATGCCGGGCATGCGGGATATCAAACCATGAACCGATTGCGTTTTGTCCAGATTCGTATGTGCGTTATGCCCGATGGAGTGCGCGCTTCGTTCTGGCGCTACGGGCGGAAATATCGATCTCGACCATTTCAAAATTTACCGGGTTGCAATGGAAAACCATCAAGCACATTGAAAAGGCCTGGTTGGAAAAGAAATACAAACGGGTACATCTCGTACGATACCGCCTATCCTGGCATTGACGGCAAGCGGCTCGGCTACATCACTGTCGTACGCGACATCGACTCAGGTACGGTGTTCTACATTGGTAAGGGGAAAGGCGGCGACCCGCTTAAGAAATTCCGCAAGCGTATTAAAATCAAGCCGAAACAGATAAAGGCTGTCTCCATTGATATGGCCAGTTCCTACAACGCATGGGTTTAGCAGCCTGTCCTGTATATCCCCGTCAACCGATTTCGTTAATCTATGGAGTGCAACCCTCACTGAGTCTGAGTTAAAGACTTGGCTTAAGAACTTTTTCTTCCGCGTTTGTTTTTCCGGATTTGTTGATGAGGCAAAGCGCAAATAAGCCGCTCCCCTTTTCCCTTTATTCTTCCAGGGATTGAAAAAAGGCGGAGGCTTTCTGGTAGGCGAAAGCAAGGGTAAGCAACAGCAGGCCGGTGCCGATGAAGGCACCAATGCGTTGCAGACCTTCAAGTTCGGAAGAGTCAACGATCAACACTTTGAGCGTGGCGAGCCCGAAAAGGATGAGGCCGAAATAGCGGTGCGGCGCAGTACGGCGTTTCATACCGTAGAGAATCAGCGCGAGTGCACTGAGGGCCCAGAGGATGGTGATCCCCATGGCGGCCCAATCGGTTTTGACACGGCTGATTTCAAGGCTGAGCAGGCCAAGGGCGGAAGCGAGCGGCGCAAGATTCATGAGCCCTAAAAAGGCGGGCAGGGTTTCGAACATCGGGCCGTGCAGTTTCCTGAGCCGGGGCTGGATGGTTCCGGAAAGCAGAGCAAGCAGTGTGAGCTGCAGCCAGATATAGCGGTTGAGAAAGGGCTCCGGTTCCACGGAAAAGTTTTCCACAGCCAGAAAGGCATCGATCAGCAGCATTTTTAAAGGCACGGCAAAAAGCAGTAATGCGCCCAGCCACAGAATGGATAGGCGCGGTGGACCGAACAGCACCAGTCCGGTTCCGGCGGCGAGCAGGATGCCGGAGGTGAGCAGCCAGCCGGCGGGACTGTCGGTACCTACCGTCCAGAAAACATCGGTGAAGAAAAAGAGTACGGTCGAAATCGCGCCGATGAGCCACGCTGCATCAATCCAGGGATCGGGTTCATTTTCATCCGTCAGGCGCGCCGCACATTTTCCCTGCAGCGCCAGCAGTCCGGCCGAAACAAGACCGACCGCAAAACGGGCGTTCAGGAAAAGGTGCGGCGGCTCGGCGTAGAATTCGAAATCCAGTACCATTACTTTAAAAATACCGATCAGGCCGAGAAAAAAGGCTCCGGCCTGCAGCGTGCGCGATTTTACGCGCAGGGCAAACCAGGCGAGTATCGCACCCTGAATACCCCAGCCCAGCGATACCCATTCGCCGTCGAACTGTACAGGCAGCGCCATCGCAAGAGCAAAGATGCCGCCGGAGACAAAGGCTGTGGTTTCGCCGGAAAAACGAGTGAGAAGTTTATGCGAAAACGCCGCCACACCGAACTGCAGCATCCCGAAAAGTGCAAAAGCGGTCCCGCAGCCGTTTTTTCCGGTATCGGAAAAAAGCCAGTACAGCATACCGGGCAGGAAAACAGAGAGCAGCGCCAGACGGATCAGATCGACGGTGCGGCCGCGCACACGTTGCTCGTTGCGGAGTTTGAGCAGCCCCAGGGCGGCAAACTCGAGGTAGAGTACCGTGAAAAAGAGCAGCCCGAGTATAAAATCGGCGGCGTTGAGCCGATCCATCCAGATCAGCGAATGAAGCACGGTGAAACCAAATGCCAGATTGTAGAGCCACTGCCACCGGCGGCGGACGCCCAGCAGAATAACCGGCACATTAATGAGCGTAACGTAGACCAGCGGAAACACGCCGGCATCGAGTTCTCCGCCGATCAACAGCGGAGTGACAAAAGCCCCAAGCACGCCGAGTACCGCGACGGACTGCGAGGCATAAAGCATCGCCAGCCCGAAAACCGCAGCAGCGGAAATAAAGAGCCCGACGCCGGCGGAAACGGCTCCGATTAGGTGATAGAAGGCGTAGGCGGAAAATACAGTAAAATAAAACAGGGCACTCCCGCCCCCGGTAAGCACCCGGGAGAATACCGTGAATTTTTCATCAAGCCGGCTGACCCAATGTCCCAGTCCTGCCAGTGCCAGACCGGAAGCCAGACCGAATAAAACGCGGGCGCCGGGCCCGAGCCAGGCATGCTGAATGGCATAGCCGACAAGCAGGGCAATGCCGATGACCAGAATAGCGATACCGATGAAAGCGGCGGCACGGCCGCCCATAAGGAATTCGATGCCCGGTTTCGGAGCAGTCGGTTTTGCTGCAACCGGTTTGACCTCCACAGAGGATTCCGTGGAAACCGTCGGGCGGGATGCTGTAGAAACCGGTTCCGGTTTTACAGCCGGGCGGGGCTTTTCCGGAACCGGAGCGGAGGAAACTGAGCGGATTCGCTGCGGCTGAATCTGCTCAGCCGATTGATTTCTGAGTTTGCGCTCCAGTGCATCCAGCTCGTTCCGAAGACCGGAAACTTTTACCAGTGCGATGATTGAAATAATGATCGGCGCAAAAACGACGCCGAATACCGCAAGTACAATGAGCCCTTCCATGATGATCCCCTTTGCAAAAGGGGCATTATCGTGGAACTGAGCGGGAGGTCAATGCAGGATCAGTCTTCTTCAGCGCGAAGTTCGAGCGAAATCACAATGGCGGTTTCATCGACAACCGGTTCCGCCGGCTCGTCTGAATCGCCGCACCCGGCACAGGAGGAACAGGACCCGGAACATCTGGAAAGTGCATAACGGATACGGCCGCCGGCTTCAAGCTGATCAAGCCGCACCTGCAGAGCGGCGGGATCCATCTCCAGCGAGGCGGCCAGATTCCCGACCGACATCATGCGACGCGGCGTGAGAACTTCCATTATCTGATCAAGCATTTTTCATTTCTCCGGTTGTTCTCTCCTCCAACCGTTGTCGCTTATGTACGCCTGACCTCGTGCGCAAACGAGCTTTTTTTTCCGGGGGAGCAGTTTGAACCCGGTCTTAAAAGCAGAGGCTTTTAAATCCTCGGCCGCTCGGTATACTGTGTTGCAGTACATACAGATGATTATACCAACAGGAGCCGCCATGTATAAAACCGTATTCACCACCCTGCTTTTCACTCTCAGTGCCGTGTTTTGCGCAACGGCCCGGCCGACGTTTGACGCGGATCGGGATCTGCTGATTGCCCAATATGACAGTAAACCCGACCCCGACGATCTTCATGCCCAGGCCGCGGCAGGATGCATGCTGCGGCATCCGGACTGGAAAAACGTCAAGGTTTTCGCGGTCGCCGGTGCCTACGGCATCCAGAAGGGCAACTACATGGATTCCTCGGCACTGTTCACCATGGTGTTCGGCGAAAAAAATAAAGGATGGACGGATGCGCACAATGAACGCGATGCTTCCGTTGAACGGATTAAAAAGCGGGCCGAGGCAGTCCTCAATAAAGGCGGAAAAGTCTGGGTGGCCGAAGCCGGGCAGTCGAACATCACCGCCGACTGGGTAAAAGTGCTGATAGACGACGGAATGAACGAAGCCATTGTTAAAACCCGCGTTATTGTTGTTCAGCACAGCAAATGGAATGAAGACCAGACCGATGCCGCCGATCTGGCTTATGTGAAACAGAAAACCACCTATTTTGCCCTCGATGACGGAAACGCTCCCTTTGGCGAAACCGGCTGGGGCGACCGCGGCGACTATTCAACTCCCGAATTCCGCAACAAAAGCACCGAATACATGCAATCGGCCAAACGCTCCGCCAATCCAAAAGCGTCGGCTTACTGGACCGAAGCGGAACGGATTATCGACCATTATTATCCCGAAGGCTTTCCTCATGAATGGTCCTTTATCAAACCGGGCGGGGTCGATTTTTCCGATACGGTGGAAATCTGGTGGATTCTGCAGGATACCCTCGAAAGCAACGACACCGCCGGATTCTGGAAAAAATATGTGATCCAATAATCCGCCCGAAATCACCATTCTCTTCCGCCGATTTGATAAAGCCGGATAAGCCGGACGGAGTGCTAACGATAAAAAAATATCGATTTAAGCTTTCCAAGCTTTGGACCGACCGGTATACCCCATTCCATATTTTTATATCGATTGCGAAGGCCTAAATGATGATTATTTTTATCTGCAATTTGTTGTAGGGTAAAAAATGCGGTGATAGTTTTCGCGGATTATAAATTTCTAACTGATTAAGGAGTAGAGATATGGCACGTAAGAAAATTGCACTCATAGGCGCCGGGCAGATCGGCGGGACGATGGCATTGCTCGCCGCACAGAAAGAACTCGGCGACGTGGTAACCATCGATATCGCGGAAGGTGTCCCGCAGGGCAAAAGCCTCGACATCACCCACGGCGCACAGGTAATTCCTTCTTCCGTAAACCTCACCGGTTCCAACGATTATTCGGCCATGAAAGATGCTGACGTCGTCATTGTCACTGCCGGTCTTCCCCGCAAACCGGGCATGAGCCGCGACGACCTGCTGGAAGTCAACTGCGGCATCATTAAAACCGTGGGCGAAAACATCAAGGAACAGGCTCCGAACGCTTTTGTTATCGTGGTCACCAATCCGCTGGACGCCATGGTGTACACCATGCAGAAAGTCACCGGTTTCCCGGCCAATAAAGTGGTCGGCATGGCCGGCGTACTCGACAGCTCGCGTTTTTCCTCGCTGATCGCTCTTGAACTCGGTGTGGCCGCTGAAGACGTTACCGCCATGGTAATGGGCGGACACGGGGACACGATGGTTCCGCTCATCCGCTACGCTACGGTCGGCGGAGTTCCGGTAACCCAGATGCTTCCGATGGATAAACTCGAAGCCATTGCAGCCCGCACAGCAAAATCCGGCGGCGAAATTGTCGGCCTGCTGAAAACCGGTTCCGCTTTCTACAGCCCGGGCATCTCCGCCATCAAAATGGCCGAAGCCTATTTGAAAGACAAAAAATCGGTCCTCACCTGCGCCGCACGACTCAACGGTGAATACGGTATCGACGGTCTGTATGCCGGTGTTCCGGTCATCATGGGGGCGGACGGCGTCGAAAAAGTCATTGAAGTTGAGCTCGACGAAACCGAAAAAGCGGCGTTTGATGTTTCCATCAACGCGGTTAAAGAGCTGACCGAGTGGGTTGAAAACAACTTTTCTGCATAATCGCAGTACCTGCAGTTGTGCCATGCCGCTCAAATTGAGCGGCATGGCTTTATTGTTTCATTAACTATTAACCAGGGGATAAAAGGGCATGGGTGCCTTTCATCAATTATTAATCGATCAGCCACTGATCACACTGTTTGCGGTCATCGCAACCGGGCTGCTGCTCGGCAATGTTAAAATCAAGGGTCTCAATCTCGGCAGTTCCGGCGTTCTGTTCACCGCACTGCTGGCAGGCCATCTGGGCTATGCCATTCCGAGCGGCGTCGGAAAACTCGGGCTGGTACTCTTCGTCTACTGTGTCGGCATCGGTGCCGGCGACCGGTTTTTTGCTTCACTCGCCCGCGAAGGGGCCAATCTGGCAAAACTGGCCGTTCTGATTGTCGGACTCGGCGCACTGGTCACTTATGGCGGAGCATCACTGCTCCACCTTCCGCCCGGTCTGGCCACCGGTATTTTCGCCGGAGCACTGACCTCCACACCGGCACTGGCCGCCGCAACCGAAGGACTCGCCATGCAGGGCGGAGGCGATTCAGTTTCAATCGGCTACGGTATCGCCTATCCGTTCGGAGTAATCGGGGTTGTTCTTTTTGTGCAGGTACTTCCCCGTATCCTGCGGATCAATCTTGACGATATTAAAGACGATTCTCCGAATACCGAGAGCAACCGGGTTCAAACGGTGCTGGTTGAAGTCTGCAATCCGAATCTTTACGGAACCAAAATTTCCGAATCCGGCGTGACCCAGTTTAACGCCGTGCAGGTGACCCGTGTTCTGAAAGACAACTGCCTCGTTCCCCTGAGCTACGAAGATGAATTTGAAGAAGGCCAGCATGTTCTGCTGGTGGGCCGTCAATCCGAAATGAAAATGGCCGTCGAGTTCATCGGTGTGAAAAGCGACCGCAAAGTCCTCAAAGATGCCGACAACGAACGGCAGGATATCGTGGTAACCTCTCCGGCATTCACCGGCCAGAAGCTCGGCGACAAAGCCCCGCTTCGCAACTACGGTGTAGTCATCACCCACATCAACCGTCTCGGTCTTGAATTTGTCCCGAATGCGGAAACCATTCTCGAACGCCACGACCGCCTTAACTGCGTCGGCGCGGCGGATGACATCAAAAAATTCGCTGTAGCCGTCGGTCACCGCGCCAATGCCATTGATGCCACCGACCTGCTCTCGCTTTCCGTCGGTCTGACCCTCGGCATTATCGCCGGTCTCATGCCGATCGGTTTTCCCGGAGCCTCGCCGATCACGCTCGGCCTCGCCGGCGGCCCGCTGCTGGTTTCCCTGATTCTCGGGCACTTCGGTAAAGTCGGCCGCATTGTCGGCTTCATCCCCCGCCCCACCCGCATGCTGCTGCAGGAACTCGGCCTCGTGTTCTTCCTGGCGAACGCCGGTGTCAAAGGCGGAGCCATGCTGGTGCCTACGTTGAGAGAACACGGCCTGATCCTGTTCCTGCTCGGTATTGCCGTATCATCGCTCCCGCTGATTGTAGCGTGGCCGATTGCCACGAAATTCTTTAAGATGAATGCCCTGCAATCCCTCGGCGGTATCTGCGGCGGTATGACCTCCACGCCAGCCCTCGGCGCCATTACCGCCAAAACCGATTCCACCATTCCGGTGGTCAGCTATGTTTCGGCCTATCCGGTTGCACTGATCATTATGATCATCGCTTCGAAAGTCCTGATCAAACTCATCGGCGGCGGTTAAGCCATTCCGGCCTCATTCGTTGCAAACGCCCGGACATTTCCGGGCGTTTGCTGTATCCGGATACCGCAAAACAGAGCACGCTGCGTTACCGGATGGTTTCCGGAATTTCGCGGTAGAACAGAATCAGAATAATAGCAATGCCGATCGCTTCGCTCAGCACCGCCTGCAGGGCAGGATAGGGACCGGTGAACCAGGCAAAAAGAGTGAACGAAAGACCTGTCACAGTGATAATACCGTAGGTAAACACGGCGGTAATGCTGAAGGCGTCCTGCCATTCTTCGCGTAAATACCGCAACCAGCTGAAATACTGATAGCCCATCAGAATAAAAACCGTATAGGTCAGCCAGGAATAATTCTCAAAGGTTTCGACCATCATAAAAGCATCATAGAATCCATGAATCGCAACTGCCAACACCAGTGTAACAGCCGCCTGCGGAATATCCTTTCCCCGATGATAAACCGCCCGGGCGAGGCTCAGACCGCACATGGCGGTCAGCGCAATATGCAGAAAATTGGCAGTGGCAAACCGGGCAACGGCACTAAGACCGGCTGAAGCGCTGAAATAATTGATATTTTCTTCAATCGCGAATCCAAGCCCCACCAATGCCGCAACGGTCAGGAGGACCAGATCGCTTTTGCTGCGCAGAAACGGAATCAGCGGAACAAACAGCAACAGCTTGATCACCTCTTCTTTCAACCCGATGGCCAGGCAATACAGCAGTTGATGATACACCCCTTCTCCTAAACCGAAGCCCATCTGATGTTCCTGCCAGAAAACCGCCAGCAGCGTGGCGTGCGCCGAAAGCGCACCGAGCAGCAGCGCCGGAATGACAAACTTCCAGACATTGGAAAACCTTCCATTGAAGCGGATCAGCACGGTGGTCCAGATGAATCCCGAAAGCACCGCCAGAACGACCGTTGCCGGAAGAATATCCTCATACGCCGCCGGAATCAGCGTTTTCAGAATCATCGGCCAGTCGAGTCGGTGAATCGCAATATCCTGCAGCACCCAGGCCGAGAAAAAATCGCAATAGTCATCCTCCCGGGCAAGCGCATCAAGAATGTCGTACCGCTGCAGCTCGAGATAGATTTCCACAATCCGCTGACGCGCGTAAGCGGGATTATACAGATCAATCTCGCGGTAAAGGGCTTTGAGCTCACCCTCGCTGTTGCCCGTATTTTCAAAGGCCACAGCCAGCGCATAGTTGGCATCCGGCGGGGCATCGCCGGCGGCCAAGGATTCCAAAGGCTTGAAATCCCCCTCGACACAGGCCGTCACTAAGGCCTCGGCAATCGCCTGCTGATGAGAATCCAGCGCTTCAATGGATGGAAGCCGCACGGGCGCATCGGTTTCAATATAATAAAAGAGATCGGCGATATGCAGTATCTTGATGTGAAAAGCATCGTCCGATTCCAAACACTCCACCAGAGCCTTTGTAATCCGGTTCGACCCGCCCCGGTCCTCCATCGGTTCATCGGCACCTCTTCCGATCGTTTCCAGGGAAACCGGCCGGGAGATGATTTGCTGATAGAGACTGAGACGGTCCGTATTCAGAAAACTGATTCCGGTGCCGAGGGCCAGCAGTATGGCCGCAAGAAAAGCGGAGCTTTTCAGCAAAAAAGAAACACTGCGCGTTTTCTGAAACAGTTTCTGTTTATTCATCGTATTCCAATACAGCTTCCCTGACCGTGTTCATTCATACCCGCCTTTCCAGCTGTTGGGAAACAAATCAGTTCCTGAAAACCGCCCGCACCCATTGTATCCCCTCTTTAAACCCTTTCCCGAAAAGACAGTTTGCGTAAACATATATTCCCTATTTATTCCATAATTCGCCTATATAAAAGGTTAGAAAATACCCGAAATTATCCCATATATACTAAATTTTTAGGATATTATGCAGATTCTACATTGACAGTTTGCGAAAACACTCCTATATGTTTTCGAAAACATAAAAAGGAGGAACAGATGCGTACTGCAACAGGATACAACGAGAGAATGCCGTCCCTTTTCAAAAAGCTGTTTTCCGGATTTAACGCCGCTGCGTTTCCTGTACTGCTGCTCGCGGCGGCTCTTCCGGGCCGGAATGCCGGCGCAATGAAAGCTGTACCGATGGAGGAAAACGAAAATTATGCATTCGGTATTTCCGGATATCTCCGAACCGGAATCGGCATCAGCAAAGGCGGAAACACGCAGGCGGCCTTTCAGGCACCGGGTCCGCAGAATAAATACAGCCTGGGCAATCAGGCCGATACCTACGGCGAACTGGAGTTCGACTATGTGCAGTATCTTTTCGATGACAAAAACAAAAACATCGAAGGGGTCTGGATGGTTTCCGGCTGGGAGGCCTTCGACAGCGATTCGATGACCTACAACCTGACCGAACAGCTCTACGGCCGCGCCAACAATCTGTTCGGCAATGAAATCGACCTCTGGATCGGCCGCCGCTTTTTCGAGCGCCAGGCCATCCACATGCTCGACCGCCAATGGAACAATCCCGGGCAGGCCGGCGAAGGCATCGGCATTGAGGGCCTGTTCGGTAACCGGCCGGGCGAACACGACCTGAAACTGACCCTCTTTCATTTTAAGGATGACGATGTCATTTCCCATAAAAACGGCGAACACAACCGGCTCCATACCTACGCCTTCGATGTGCGCTGGGTGAAATATGCACTGAATGACCGGTGGGATCTCAATGCCAGCAGTACGTACAGCGTACGCATGGAAAACGAGGAGCTGGGCTATGAGACAAAGCACGGTTTCGGGGTCTCAGCCTGGCTCGACTACCTGAACGGCGATTATTCCAACCAGGCCGGTCTGGTACTCCGCCAGGGTGCGAATATTCCGATCAACCACTGGGACAGCGCAGCGGTACGCGAAAATCCCGGCACCTACAACGGCGATCCGAACTATGTGGAAAATGATCTGGATAAAGCCTACAGCATCGAACTGAACAATAACTGGCTGTATGATAATAAAGAGAGCTGGGCACTGAATCTGGTCAGCATTCTGCAGTACCGCAATCACGGCACGGCACCCTATGAGGAAGGGTCGTCCCCTTCTGCGAACCTCGGCGATGACGAATTCTGGTTCAGTCTCGGCGGCCGTTTTATCTATTATGTCACCGAACAGTTCCGCCTCTCCGTACAGCTGAGCAACGACTATGTCAACAACCGCCAGAAAGACATCGCCGGCAACCTGAGCATGATCACCTTCACCCCCGAACTCTCTCTGGCGAAGGGATACTATTCCCGCCCGGTTCTGCGCCCGTTCGTCACCTACGCCACGTGGAGCAACGATTTCCGCGGCGAGATCGGCAACGGACCGGGCAGCGCGCCTTATGGAAACGACACCTCCGGCCTGACCGCCGGCGTACAGTTTGAAATCTGGTGGTAATTAAAAAGGAGGAACCATGAAAAACACCGTCCAACCCCAAACAGGAATCAACGCATCAACCCAAGGAAAATCCATGAAAACAACCCTTACAGCACTGATCACAGCCCTCGCCGCTTCCACCTTTGCACAGCAGTATTTCGTGCAATCCCCAGGCGGAAACAACACCATTGAAGTCTACACCGACGGCGGACTCGCCTACCAGATCCGTCACAACAATGTGATGGTCACCACGCCTTCGCCGATCAGCATCACGATCGACGGGAAAAAATATGGCGAAACCGCGATGGTCGCCGACAAAAAAGAGCGCAGCGTAGACCGCATCCTTAAACCGGTTGTAAAAGAAAAACGCGCCGAAATCCGCGACCGCTACAACGAACTCGAACTGACCTTTAAAAATGGATACGGAGTAATTTTCCGCGCATTCGACAACGGTGTGGCCTACCGTCTGTTCACAGAACTCGATGGTGAGGTCCTCGTGGAAGCCGAGGAAATTGTCTACAACTTTACCGGCGATCATCCGGCATCCGTACCGGTTTCCGACGGATTTTTTTCCCACTATGAACGCGGCTACACCAACCTCACCATCAGCGCACTCGGTGATATTATGGCCTGCCTGCCTTCCATGGTAACGCTGGAGCCCAACCTGAAAATCGCCCGGGAAACCGAAGTGAAGGTCGCCATCACCGAAGCCGATCTCGACAGTTATCCGGGATTTTATCTGGTTAAAGGGGCTGAAAAAAACCAGCTCGTTTCCACCTTCCCCCGCTATCCGAAGACCACTTATCAGCCGACCGACCGCGATATCAAGGTCGGCGAGCGCGAAAACTTTATCGCCCGAACCGCCGGTACCCGTGCATTTCCATGGCGTCTGATGGTGATTACCGATGAAGACCGGGAACTCATCAATAACACCCTCGTTTATCAGCTCGGTCCGGAGCAGGCAATTGAAAACACCGACTGGATCAAACCCGGAAAAGTCGCCTGGGACTGGTACAACATGAATAACATCGAAGGTGTTGACTTTGAAGCCGGCATCAATACCGAAACCTACAAATTCTACATCGACTTTGCTTCACAGTACGGCCTTGAATACATCATTCTTGATGAAGGCTGGTACGACATAAAAACCAACGACCTCCTTGATCCGGTCGATGCCGTCGATGTACAGGAACTGATTCGCTACGGGAAAAAGAAAAACGTCGGTATCATTCTGTGGGTCACCTGGACCGCCCTCGAGGAAAACGCGGATACCGCCTATGAAGCCTTCGCGGAATGGGGCGCCAAAGGAATCAAGGTCGATTTCATGCAGCGCGACGACCAGCCGATGGTCGATTTCTACAGCCGCTGCGCCGCGGAAGCCGCAAAATACAAACTGCTCGTAGACTTCCACGGTTCCTATAAACCCGCCGGCCTTCGCCGCGCCTATCCGAACGTCATCACCCGCGAAGGCGTCCGAGGTCTGGAAAACAACAAATGGGAAGGCATGTTCTCCAACCCGGAATACTGTCTGGAAATGCCGTTTCTCCGCATGCTGGCCGGACCGGTCGATTACACGCCCGGCGCCATGGCCAACGCCCAGAAAGAAAACTACAACGCCGTCTGGAACCGCCCGATGTCGCTCGGAACCCGCGCCCATCAGTTCGCCATGTATGTGGTTTACGAAAGCCCGCTGCAGATGCTGGCCGACGCTCCGTCATCCTATCTGAAGGAACCGGAAGTGATGGAATTTCTCGCTCCGGTCCCGAGCGTGTGGGATGAAACGGTCGTGCTTGATGCAAAATACAGCGACTATGTAGTCATTGCCCGACGCAACGGCGACACCTGGTATGTCGGGGCCATGACCGACTGGACCCCCCGCGACCTAGACGTTGATTTCTCGTTCCTCCCCAAAGGAAAATACACCATCGATATCTGGCAGGACGGAGCCAACGCCGACAAACGTGCCACCGATTACAAAAAGGTCTCCACCAAAATCAAAGCCGGCGAAAAAATGAACATTCACCTGGCTCCCGGCGGCGGCTGGGCAGCCATCATCCGGAAATAACAGGCCCATGCAGGCATATGCCGTCCGGAAATCATTCCGGGCGGTACTTTGATTCCGCACAAACAAACCTCTAATCTCCCGGCAATGAATCCCACCGTCATCCTTTCTTTCCTCGCCTTCACCGGATTCGTTCTGCTCTATACGCTGTGGAAAATGCGCGGCAGCCGGTGCAACACCCGGGACGGTTATTTCCTCGGCGGACGCAGCCTGACCGGCGGACGGATTGCCGGATCGCTGATTCTTACCAATCTCGGCGCCATCAGCTTTGTCGGGATGAGTGCACAGTCCTACACCCACAACATGAGCGTCATGGGCTGGGAAATCATTGCCGGTATCACCCTGGTTCCGGTGGCCCTGCTGCTGATCCCGCTCTATCTGAAACAGGGCATTGCCACTATTCCCGATTTTCTGGAAAGCCGTTACGACTCCGGCGTCAGAAAATTCGTTACGATTCTTTTTCTCTTTCAGTACATCATCAACATTCTGCCCACCACTCTCTATGCCGGTGCGCGCGTACTCGGCGAAATGCTCGACCTGCAGCATCTGTTCGGCATTTCCGAGTTCGCTTCCGTTGCGCTCATTTCCGCCGCAATCTGCCTGCCGGGCTTTTTCTATTCGGTCTTCGGCGGTCTTAAAGCGGTCGTCATCGCCGACTCCGTCAACGGCATCGGCCTACTGATCGGAGGACTGATGATTCCGGTTTTCGGTATACTCGCGCTTGACGACCATTTCGGCGAAGGTCTCCAACAGCTGCTGACCGTCGCCCCGGAAAAACTGCAGAGCATCGGCAGCACCTCCGATCCACTGCCCTTCTCCACCCTTTTCAGCGGCCTTCTGCTGGTGAACCTCTACTACTGGGGTACCGACCAGTCGATCATTCAGCGCACGCTTGGAGCCAGAAACCTGGCGGAAGGGCAAAAAGGGGTTCTGCTCGCCGCCGGAATCAAGCTGTTTACTCCACTGGTGCTGATTATTCCCGGCATCATTGCCTTTCATCTTTTCGGAGCACATGCAGGCAATCCCGATTCCATGTATATACGTCTCGTGCACACCGTACTCCCCCGACCGCTCATCGGTTTTTTCACCGCGGTCATGTTCGGAGCGGTTCTGAGCACCTTCAACGGTGTGCTCAATGCCTCCACCACCCTTTTTACGCTGAATATCTACAAACCGCTGTTCGGAAAGGATAAAGAAGACCGGCAGCTGGTTCGCGAAGGCCGGTTTTTCGCCGCCATCATTGCGGTAATATCCACCCTAATCGCCCCGTTCATCCTGTTTGTCCCCGAAGGTCTTTTCCAGTATCTGCAGATGGTTGCCGGTTTTTTCAGTGTTCCGGTTTTCACTATTGTTTTTGTTGGCTATGTATCCAAACGCGTGCCCCCAATCGCCGCGAAAATCGCCCTCACCGTATTTGTATCATCCTACGCCCTGATGCAGCTGGTATTCAAAACGCCGCTCCATTTTCTGCATCAGCTCGGCCTGCTTTTTGTTATCTGTTCCGGACTCATGTTCGTTATCGGTGCGGTCAGACCCCGCACATCCGACTACATTCTTCCACTCAACCACGCCGTTGACACCACCCCCTGGAAACACCGCCATATCGCCGCCGCAACCATTCTCTACCTGGCCGCCGGTGTCTATCTGCTGTTTTCCGACCTCGGTCTGCTTTCCGGAACCCCCCTTCCACTCACCGTCTACGGTGGTCTCGGCCTGATCCTGCTCGGTTTTTCTGTTTTTTGGGAAATAAAGAGATAGTACCACCTGCTTGTTTGCGAAAACACGGCGGTTTATACTGCCGTATATTTGATTTTAAGATCACAACCGAATGACCGGAAACATATGAATACCAAAGTTACTTTTAAAGATGTTGCCCGACTCGCCGGCGTTTCCACCCAGACCGTTTCCCGGGTCACCAACAACAGCGGTTATGTCAACGAAAAGACCCGGGCGAAGGTCCAGGCCGCCATTGATCAACTCGGTTATGTGCCCAACAAAAATGCGCAGCTGATGGGGCGGAAAAAAGCCCGCGTTTTCGGCGTCATCACACTCAATATCAGCTTCCAGGGCGCTTCGCGTATTGTTGAAGGCATTCGTAATGAAAGTAAAAAAGCCGGATATGCCATTTCTCTTGCTGTACTCGACGACGAACCGGACGCCCTGGAGCATGCTGTACGGGATATGAAATCGCAACAGGTCAACGCCATTCTGATCAATGCCCCGATTGCCCGGGAGCCGGCCGAACAGCTGATACACGATCATGCCCCCATGCCCTTTGTTTTCATAGACGCCCCCCTGGACGCGCAGGTAAATCACGTGATGGCCGACCACCGCGCAGGCGGCCGGATGGCGGCCGAACTCATGCTTCAGCAGGGGCGCACACGTTTTGCCTTCCTGAACGGCCCGGAACCGTCGACAGCCGCCCGGCTTCGCAGAGAGGCCTGGCTGGATGTCATTGATAAGGCCGGTGCCACACTCGTAGCCGAGGAAACCGGCGACTGGTCGGCCCGCAGCGGCTATACAGCAGGGGCAGCTCTTTTTTCCCGGGGACAGGCCTTTGATGCCCTGCTGATTGCCAACGACCAAATGGCACTCGGTGCTCTGCGCGCCTGCCGCGAACACCGGATCGATGTCCCGCGTCAGACTGCAGTCGTCGGTTTCGACGATACTGCAAACAGTGAATTTTTCTGCCCGCCGCTGACGACTGTCCGGCAGAATTTTCTGGAGATCGGTCACCAGGCAGTCACTGAAGCGCTGTCCTGCATTCAGCATCCCGGACAGCCTCCCATCAAAACCGAAGTTCCGGTTGAACTGATTGAACGCCAAAGCACCGCTCCCATAGAAAGCCCTGAAATCAAAGCGGCACGCCTTGAATCGCTGCTCTCGGAATTAAAACAGATGCTATAGATCTTCCGGTTTCCAGCCGAACCGGCACAGATCAACCCGGTCATTGGAAAATTCGATCCCCTCCTCCTCAAGTCGGGCCCGCTGCTCCTCGTAACCCGATCCGGGTTTCAGCGCAATCATTCCCTGGCGGTTGATGAGCCGCCACCAGGGCAGGTTTTCCGCTTCGCTGTAACTATGCAGCACCCGCACCACCTGCCGTGCCGCGCGTGGATTGCCGGCCAGCTCCGCGATTCCGCCATAGGAACAGACTCTCCCGCGCGGAATCTCGCGGATCAGCTCAATAATCTCTTCCGTAAACGGCTGCATGGCCTATTTCCGCTTATTTTCCCGGTGGGCCCGGGCAATTTCCGAAGGCGACGCGTGAAGCGCTTTTACACGGGGCAGATTCAGCCGGAACCGCAATGCAACAATCCGTGTGAGCAGGGTAAAACCGATCGTGATAAAAATCCGCACCCCTTCCGGCAGAGAGAACTTTCCAAGCAATACAAACATAAAGCCACCCAGCAGGGCCGCCGAAGCATAAAAACCGGTGGTCAGAATCGCAGGAATTTCGCGGGAAAGAAGATCCCGGATCACCCCTCCGCCACAGGCGGTGATCATGGCCATCATGGCAACCGTAAGCGGAACCGATCCATAGGCTTCAGCCTTGGTTGCGCCAATCGCCGCAAAAACGCTGAGTCCGACCGCATCGGCCGCCATAAGATAATCCCATCGCCGGGCAATCTTCGGCGCGGCCATGAAAACGATCGCCGCACCGGCAAGACAAATCAGAATATAGCCGGTATCGGTCAGTGCGGACGGCGGCGTAGCCCCCAGCAGCAGGTCGCGGATCATTCCTCCGCCCACACCGGTTGCCATCGCCAGCACTGAAATACCTAGAATATCCATTTCATATTTCACCGCACGAAAAGCTCCGGACACCGCAAAGGCAAATGTCCCGGCAATATCAAGGATATGAATCAGTTCCATAAAACAACAACTCTCTTTAATCGGACGGCTTTAAACATGTTCCGCCGGCTTTTCATTTGGACAGACTGAGCAGAATGCATAAAAAAACAGCGACCGGCAAGGGGGAGCCGGCCACTGTTCTCGAGACTTTGCAGTCTCTCAGGGCGTTGTTGGTATATGCGTAGACCTGCGGCTTCCGGATCCGTTCAAAAATTATACGGAAAAGGTTCCCGCAAATGGAAACCCCTCCTATTCTGTTTCCCAACATCTGGAACCCTGATTATGCTACCGTCCATTTTAACCACGCTATTCTGGAGCTACTGCCTGATCCCCGCACGGCAGTCTGTTGCACAGCTCGGCGAAAACGCCGCTAACTTCTGGCGACTGCTCGCCGGCGTTGCCGTTATGGGACTGCTCGCCGGTTTCGGCAGAATCAGTCTGGATCAGAATGCGTTTACCTGGCTGTTTATCAGCGGAATCATCGGTTTCGGTTTCGGCGACATCGGGGTCTGGTTTGCGCTCCCGCGGCTGGGCAGCCGCCTGACGCTGCTGATGGTCCACTGCATTGCGGCCCCGCTGGCCGGTCTGGCAGAATGGCTCTGGCTGGGCACCGCGGTCGGTGCCTCTCAACTGGCTTCCCTCCTGATTATTCTATGCGGAATCTCAATGGCACTCATTCCGGCACACGGAGAGGAGAAACCGGCGAAACGCCGCTACGGCTCCGGCATTCTCTTCGGCCTCCTGGCCGCCACCGGACAAAGTCTTGGCGCCGTCTGCAGCCGTAAAGCGTTTTCTGTGTTCGATGAATCCGGAATCGCCTCGGTTTCCGATTATATTTTTCTCGGAGCCTCCTCCGGGTTTGCCCGGCTGACCGGCGGCATTCTGATTGCCGGTTTATTCTGGCTGCTCAGCCGCTGGCACAAACCCTGGCAGAGTCCCCCGGACCCACTTCGCAGGAACGATCCAATGACCGGAAAAATCCGCAATGTACTGCTCTGTGCGGCGGCAGGACCGATTCTCGGGGTGATCTGTTATCAGTGGGCTCTGGCCACTACACCGAGTATTATTGTCCAGCTCATCGTTTCAACGTCACCGCTCATGATCTTACCTATGAGCTGGTTTATTGAGCACGACCGCCCGTCAAAACGCTCCCTGTTCGGAACCGTCGTGGCCGTGCTCGGCGTAGTGGTTCTGGTGTTTTCTTAAACCGTTATTTCCACTCGCTGATTTCCAACGTATTCAGCCAGATACCACGGCCTTTTCCGGAAGCATCCGAAAAACGGATTACCACCGGATCACGCCCATTACTTTCAACCTCAAATGAAACCGATCCGAACGGCGCCTCGTGCATCGCTTTGCCTTCCGTCACAACTGTTTCAATCGATTCGCCGGCTGTCTCAATCTTCAGTTTCCGCGCATAAGGCAGCTGATGAATCGCCGCATTTTTCTTTTTATCCGGATTCGGATCCATGCTGTCGGAATTATTGCGCGGTGCGTGGTGACCGGTAGTGATGCGGTATCTGCCTTTCCGAAGGTTGGAAAGTTCAAGTAACAGCCCGTTTTCATCCATGCAGAGTACGCCGTCGCCCCAGGCAAAACCGTTGCGACCCATGACATTCATTTCGCCCAGCCAGCGGAGCATTTCGGGATTGGTGCACCGCAATACCGCCGAAAAACCGCCTAGCGCCTCGAAGTCCTGCTTCGAATCCGTATTATCATCGCCCATCCACGGCGTCCAGCCGAACTGCACCAGCTGGGAATGACCGCCGATATCAATTTTAACCGATTCGAAATCATAAATCGGTCCGGCATTTTCGGCAATCATATCGGTTTCCGCTTTCACCGTTTTAAACACCGCTTTTCCGGATTTGAGCCCGGCTGCTTCAGCCGTTACCGTGACGGTACCCGGCTCTGTTCCGGCACGGATCAGCACAGGCGCATGTCCATGGCGTACGTGCGTCGGATTTGCTCCGATACCTTTACCCTCTCCAACAATGGAGGCAGGACCGTTTACCGAAAACGTAACGTTGAACGGTGTATCCGTAACCGGCGTGCCGTTCTGATCCACCACCTGCGCATAAGCCACAAGAATATCAGCGCCGTCAGCGACAACATTACGACCTCCCGTATCGAGAATCAGCTTTACCGCCGCCGGTTTTTCCGGTGTCCGGATGGACATGGATGAAACCACGTTCCCGTTTTCCAGTCCGTTGGCCGTCAGTGTTCCCGGTTTAAAATCATCGATCTCAAAAATAAACGGCGGTGCATTCAGCAGATTGTATTTTTCATCCGTCGATGGACCGCTTTTCCGATAGGGTTTCCCGTTAAGCAGCAGTTCCACCTCTTCGGCATTGCTGTAAACCTCCAGCGTGCTGACTCCGTTCGTCCAGGCACCTTCAATATACGTGAACGGTTCATCGGTCAGTTCAGCGCGATACCACATCGTTCCTTTTTTCGGCCACCGGAAAACAGTCATCATACCGCCTCGCGCACGATCCTGCGGCGTTTTGGTGGGATGGAAGGTGTAATAGGCATGGGCCGTCCAGGCAATCAGGCCGAGCTTCAACGGATCATCCAGATAATGATTTACCGCCTCCGGCCCGCGCCGGCCTTCCATCGCGAGCATCGGTTCTTTGTGATTCCAGTAATAATCCCCATAAATCATCTGCGCATAAATATCGGTTATGCCCGAATGCTGCGGACCGGTCCAGCGGCTGCCCTGCGAGGCGGTGAAACGGAATGGATCCTCCTGTTTACAGGCATTGTGGATCTGTGCCACCGGACCACGGTGGTTGATACCGGCTCCCCAGATGATCACCGCCGGGTGGTTATAATGATTCCGGATCATGATGCGCGCGGCTTTTTCCAGATTGGCGTACCACTGCTGATTGGTGGTGATGGAGATCCACGTCGGCGCTTCTTCATAGACCAGAATACCGAGTTCGTCACAGGCATCGAGAATTGCGTTATCCTGCGGGTAGTGTGCCGTCCGCATAATATTGAAGCCCAGTTCTTTGAACTGAAGCATATCTTTGTAATGCAGCGAATCCGGAAGCGCGTCCCCGATATACCCGTAGTGCTGATGCCGATTCATCCCCATCAGCTTGATCGGTTCGCCGTTCAGAACAACCCCTCTGTCGGTAATTTCCACTTTCCGGAATCCCATGCGGTTTTCCACGCAATCCACAGGTTTGTCTTCATCCAGCACCAGTGAATTCACCCGGTATAGATAAGGGTGATCGATCCCCCACAACTGCAGGTTTTCTTCAATACTTCCGATTTGATTAAAGGTGAAATCCGTCTGCGGCTCAACAATCTGTGAGTCCTCCAGTTTCAGTACCACAAGGCCGTCCGCATCGATCACCCGTGTAATCAAAGTGGTTTCCCTGGGAACATCATACGTATTTCTCACCGTGGTTTTAACATTCACGCTACCGTAAAGATTAACCGGATCCACCGTCGGCGTCGTGATTTTCACCCCGGCATCCATCGCCTCCCAGTTGAACGTAATATGCAGCGGATCTTTCTCCACCAGATAAACATCACGATAGAGCCCGCCGAATTTGATGTAGTCAAACGGTCCGGGATCCGGCGGCGTGGTTTCATTTTTCCGGTTATCAACCCGTAAGGTTATCTGCGCTGTTTTTCCGGGTTCTACATCATCTGTAATATCAAAATGGAACGGGGAATAACCACCAACCGCAAACCGGCCGGCATGCTTTCCATTCACCCAGCAGTCGGTCACCTGATGCGCCCCTTCAAACTCCAGAAAAATTCGTTTTCCTGGAGTTGGAAAAATGCGGATATCGCGACGGTACCAACCAACCTCTCGCATAAAGGTTTCCTGATATTTATCGTCCTGACAATCATTCAGGCTCATCGAGGTCAGTTCCAGCGTATGCGGCACATGAACCGTTTCCCACGATTGATCATTTGTATCCGATTTAAAAAATTCAGCATCCGGATCGCCCAGATGAAATTTCCAATGCTGATTAATCTTCGTTTTAACGCGCGGCGTTTCCGGATAGCCTTCCGGCAATCCGAACCCGGTTACAGCAGTCAGTCCCAACAGTAATGCAATCTGTATATTTTTCATCATCTCTCCTCATCGATATCTGCTTATGTTAACGCACACAAATGTACAGAACGGACAGAACAGGAAAAGATGACGCGGATCTTCTGCCCTCAGGGCAGCTGTACGCGGAAAAAACGCCCGGCGGTCAGATTCGTACTGAACGAGGTTTCGGAACCGTCGGTGGCTGTAACGGTTTGGATGACCGAAAAATCGTTGGTCAGGTGGTCTGCAGCAAGAATCCGGTACTGCTTCCCGGAAACGGAATTCCAGCTGAGCTCAATTTCGCCGGGATTTTGTGACCCCGGTCCGTTCATCGACAACCGGAAATACGAGGTCTTTTCGTTCGGGTCGGTTCCGATACGGTATTCCTCGGCATTGATGAATCCGTCGCCATTCGGAACGCTCCCATGATACTTTTTCAGCCATTGCAGTCTGACCATCGTTCAATTTTTTAAAGAATCAGAAATTACATAAAATATTTTAACATTAAAAATGATCATATTTTACATATTACTGTCAGCCGCCCGGACGCAAAAAAAACAGCGACCGGTAAGGGGGAAACCGATCGCTGTTCTCGAGGCTTTGCAACCTCTCAGGGAGTTGTTGTTGGTATTCAGGTAGACCCGCCGCCCGGCGAAGTGTTCAATAAAAAATCACATTTCCGGTCATTGAAATTTTCCAATGATTGGAACCGCTTTTTTGTATGCTGGATGAATCCATCGGTTTATCGTTCTCCCCTTTGTTACAAGGAGCAGAAAATCATGCGAATCGAAACCGATCTTAAACTGGGCTTCAAAGACGTCATGTTCCGGCCGAAGCGTTCCACCCTGAAAAGTCGCGCTCAGGTGGACCTCAACCGCGCGTTCAAATTCATGCACACCGAAACGGAATGGACCGGCATACCGATTATGGCGGCCAATATGGATACCGTCGGCACTTTTGAAATGGCGGCAACGCTGGCGGAACACAATCTGTTCACCGCCATCCACAAACATTATTCCCCCGAAGAATGGGGCTCTTTTCTGGCAAATGCTCCGGAAAACATCGAAAACCATATCGCGATCAGCACCGGCACCGGAGAGGCGGATTTCCGGAAACTGATCACAATAAAACAACAGAACCCGCAGCTGCGGTTTATCTGTATCGATGTGGCCAACGGCTACTCCGAACACTTTGTCTCGTTCCTGAAAAAAACACGTGAACAGTTTCCCGATAAAGTCATCATCGCCGGTAACGTGGTTACCGGTGAAATGGTGGAGGAACTGCTGCTGGCGGGGGCGGATATCGTAAAAGTCGGCATCGGTCCGGGCTCCGTCTGTACCACACGCGTAAAAACCGGCGTCGGCTATCCCCAGCTTTCCGCCATCATCGAATGCGCCGATGCCGCGCATGGTCTCGGCGGCCAGATTATCTCCGACGGCGGATGCGCCACACCGGGCGATGTCTCCAAAGCATTCGGTGCCGGTGCTGACTTTGTGATGCTCGGCGGTATGCTCGCCGGTCACGATGAATCCGGCGGCGAAACCATCGAACGCGACGGAAAAACCTATCGCCAGTTTTACGGTATGAGCTCCTCCACCGCCATGAACAAACATGCCGGCGGCGTGGCCAACTACCGTGCGTCGGAAGGCAAAACCGTGGAAATCCCTTATCGCGGTGCGGTGAAACACACGCTGAACGATATTCTCGGCGGAGTACGCAGCACCTGCACCTATGTCGGTGCTGCCACCCTGAAAGAACTCACCAAACGCACCACATTCATCCGCGTCGCCGAGCAGGAAAACCGGGTTTATGCCAAATAGATCAGAATTCCACAGTCGGAGCGGTGGCGGCTTCGGGTGCGGCTTCGAAAGCCTCTTTCTTTTCGAAACCGAACATACCGGCCATCATATTTCCGGGGAAACGGCGGATGCTGACATTATAGGCCGCGACCGCTTCATTATAACGCCGCCGCTCCACCGAAATCCGGTTTTCCGTTCCGGCCAGTTCCTCCTGCAGCGCCAGAAAATTCTGGTTTGATTTGATGTCGGGATATTTTTCAACCACCACCATGAGGCGGCCCAGCGCACTTTCGAGCATCCCGGCGGTCTTTACGCTCTGCTCCGTATTTCCGGCCGCTTTAGCCTCGCCCCACTGGCTGCGCAGGCGGGTGACCTCGGTCAGCAGCTCTTTTTCGTGATCGGCAAAACCTTTCACCGTATTGACCAGATTCGGAATCAGGTCATAGCGGCGCTGCAGCACGGTCTCGACGTTGGCCCAGGCTTTATTAACATGTTCCTCCTGCGCCACAAATCCGTTGTATTTTCCCGCCATACAGCCGCCCATGGACAGAATGCCCAGCAACAGAACAACACCCACAATTAAGGGAATCAGACATCCTTTTTTCATTTATTATGCTCCTTTATGAATTTCTGCATCAACTGCATCAATGACACATTCAATGGTCGATAAATAGGTGCTGAACAGTTTTTCAACATCGACCGATTTTGTTTTTTTTGTTCCGTCCTTCAAGTGCTGAACCGTCAGAAAGACCGACGGATCGAACGATAGATGCTCCCCCAGTTTTTCCAGGGCCTCGAATTTTTTCTGCGGAATTTCATCTTCGAACAGGCGAAGCGCCGCACGGAACAGCACCAGAAACGTGGAAAGCGACTCCACCATCAGATCCGCCACGGCTTTCGCTTTCCCCCCGGTCAGCAGATAAGCCTGCCGCAGCCGGATCAGCTTACCGCGCAGCTCGTGCTCAATCTGCAGTCGCAGATTTTCCGTATTGATGTCGAGTGCTGACACCGGATCTTCACCATACAGTATTTTATGGCATTCCCGGATATCAAGCAGTTCGATCGGAAACACATCCGTGGCCTGCTTAAGGCGCTCCGTGGTAAACAGCAGCGGTGCGGGATTCCCGGCTTTCGACCACGCGGCCGCCGCTTTTGAAAACGCATTCAGTGTTTCAACGCCCAGCTCTTCCGCAATGACCAGCACATTATAATCAGAACGTCTGCCGGCATGGTCGCCCGCCGCCGCCGAACCGTAAAGGACAACCGACTTGAGGTTTTGCGGACAGGCCTGTTTTAGTTCATCAACCAGTTTTTCAGGTGTCATTCTTCTCTCCTTGAAATACTACCATCCGCCGCTGGATCCTCCACCGCCCGACATACCGCCGCCGAACCCGCCGCCGGAAAAACCGCCGCCGCCGAATCCGCCGCCCCGGCCGCCTCGGCCGCCGCTGCTCATTAGAAGAAACAGGGCCAGATGCGGATGGCGAATGGCAAAAATGACAAAAGCTATACCGAAAATGAGTGGGAAAATCGGATTCTGCTTCCGGGTTTCACTGCGATGGCGTGATGCAGCATAACGCGCAGGCTGAACCGCTCCGCTGAGCTCCACGCCATATTCCTCCGCAATTTCGAGCGCCAGTGCCGCTACACCGGCTTCAATGCCGGTCCCCGGATGACCGGCTTTAAAATAAGGGGTAATAATATTCCGCCGGATGCGTCCGGCCGTAGCATCGGGAATCGCGCCCTCCAGACCGTACCCGACTTCGATCCGCATCTTACGATCACGCATCGCCGCCAGAAACATCACCCCGTTGTCTTTCCCCTTTTGTCCGACGCCCCATTTTTCAAACAGACGGTTGGTGAAGTCATCGATTTCGCCGCCTTCCAGGGACTGAAGCGTAACCACCGCGATTTCGGCGGAGGTTTTCTGCTCCAGCTCATCGATCATCGATTCAATTTTTGCCTCCTGCGCGGCAGGAATAATATTGGCATAGTCGTTAACCGCATGCCCGCGTTTCGGCTGCAGTTTCTGCAGCAGGGCATCCGAGGCATACACAGGAAATACCGCTGCAAAAAGAGCCCCGACCAGAACTAGAATTCGTATTGCTTTCTGCATGGTGCCTATCCTACTGCATGCCCTTCCGGATGCGATTACAAACCTTCCGCTTTTTTACACCGCGGATTCATTCCACGGCATTTTTGCGATAATGATCCGCAAAGTCATCCAGTGATGCCCGAACAACACGTGTATTCAGTGCTTCAAGGTCGACTGCGGAAAGATCAACGTCCCGACCCGATCCATCAATGACCGCAAGCCGGCTGATCCCGTCGCATTCGAATTCTTTGTAGTAGGATTTAAGCCGTTTTTCGTCCACCGGCTGATCGAAGCAGAAAAAAAGCCATTCCGGGCCGTTCCGGCGGCGGGCCAGCATCGGGAATTCCTGGCAGAAACGGGCGGCGGTTTCGTTACCTCGCTGCGGCTTAAACAGGATGGAATTCGGGCTGAATGTATCGGAAACACCGGCTCCCCATTTGCGTTTGAAACGAAAGGCACCGTCGCCCATGAACGCACGTGTTCCGGTAAAATCAACCACCTCGCAGCCCTGTTCCTGCGCATACTGGATGCCGAAATAATACACCGCACTGATCACCGCTTTCGGCGGCTTTTCAAAACATTCCGGCGCCAGACCGATCCAGAGAAAAAAGAGCGCATCATCCTCTTCAAACACAATCCCGCCGGCCAGCATGACATCATCCTTCAGTATTTTCAGCAGTGCACCTTTGCGGCCTCGGCGGATAAAATGACCTTTGCGGGCTTTGACCATTGAACCGCCGTGTTTACTGCGCATAAACGGCAGATACATCCGGTCATAAAAATCAGCGATTTCTCCCGGATCGGAAGTCGTTTCGGCGCGATAACCCTCCAGACGGATATACCGCAGATCCTGCCGCCGGATGGTTTTATGAAAAAGCCGCCGGGTTTCATCCCAGCTTTCCTCCAGAAAAAGCGCCATATTTACCCAGTCAGGCAGCTCCAGAAAACCGCCGTGCCGGTTGACCAGACCATGATAGGGCCAGCCGATATCGCAGAACACCAGATCAGCCTCCGATTCCAGCTTTTCAGCATGACGGCGAAATCCAAACAGCGTCGTCCGCTTTTCAATTACGGCTTCGAAGCGGTCAAAAATGGCCTTTTCGATGTATTCGCCGTTGTAGCGCCGCCCGATATAGAGCACCCGCACCGGAATCTTTTCACGGCGGGTGGTACCTTGAATAAGCATGACCCGGCAGCGCGGATCAAAAATCATTTTCATGGCCACGGGAAAATGCTCCCCGTATAACCGGATAAAGCTGACTGTGCGGCCTACAGCATTCCTGATTTTCACAAGGATTCTCATACGCCCGTTCCGGAATCAGCAATCCTGAAAAATGCCTGTAAAGAAATCATCGTGCATAAAGTAGATTTGCCTCTTTAACGTGTCAAGAACACCTGCTTCCGCTTCGTTCCCGGGTATGCGTTTTTCTCAAAAATCCATGCCGGCATTGCACCTTTCCGGCCGGTAACCATGTCCAGCAATTTCTTTCCATCCATGAAAGTGACTCCAGGCGTTTGAGTTGCATGAAAACCGTATAATTTTCGCCGACATAAAAAACATCGACAGTCCGAGATCCCGAAAATCATATCTCTTTACAAGGTAACGACTTTACAGGAAATTCAGGATACTGCATCTAAAATCAAGGAGTTGCACATGGATGTAAAAATTGAACCGATCACAAGCAATGCATTTGCTGAATATGGACAATGGATTGAAATGCCTCCGGCCACGGAACCTACCATTGCGGTTCCGACCGTAAATTTCTGGAAACAACAGGCTCTGCTCACTGCCGAGGGCGAACTGGAAGTCGGATTTCTGAATGTAAAAAAAACAGATATGGTTTTCGAGGAACTGGAAAACCACTTTGAAACACAGACCGGGCTGATCTGCCTTTCCGGCGACTGGGCCGTTGGCGTGGCTGCTCCGGGGGATAATCCTCCAAAAGCTTCCGATTTAAAAGCCTTTCGTATTCCCCGGGGTCAATTGGTGGTTCTCCATGAAAAGTGCTGGCACACCACACCCTATCCCGTGGAACACAATGAAAGCACCATGCTGGTGATCTGCAAAAAAGATTTTCTGGACGAAGACACCGTCTACGAAAAAATCGATGAGGAAAGTACGCTGATTCTTTAAACAGAGGCTTTGGTTTCCGGTTCGCTGACATCCGGCAGTTTGATTATATAGGCAACCGCCACCAGGGACAGCAGCCCCAGCAGCAGCACCGTTGCCGGGGCCCCCAGCCAGTCGCTGATCAGACCGATTAATCCACCGAAAAACATCAGCACGCCGATCAGCGTATTGGAAACCGCAACATAGGCGGCCCGATTTGATCCGGTTGCCATATCCACCAGATACACTTTACGGCCAAGGCGTACGCCGCCGTGCATGACATTAAGCACCAGAAAAATCACCGCCAGACCATAAGGATTGAGCGCCCAGCTCCATTCCAGTTCAACCGCGGCAAACGTAAACAGACCGAGCACCCCCGAACCGGCAGCGGCAATCGCCATGACCTGGCGGCTGGAACGGTCGCCCATATAGCCCCAGAACGGTGCTGACAGCGCGGCGGCAAGGCCGTTGGCAATGACCAGCGACCCCAGACCCAGCAGTTTCCCGCCGGCAAACTGCTGGGCAATCAACACATAAAACGGCGAAGCCAGAGCCACCGACAGCAACAGACCACGGGCAATCACGTAACGGCGGAATCCGCCATCGGTTTTCAACAACGCCATCTGCTGCAGTGCTACCGCCAGCGCATTCCCGCCGCCTTCAGTAGCCCCCGGCTGTTCCGCGATTCCTGAAAAAAATGCGGCGGCAATAATCCATAAAACACCGCCGGTCAGCAGTAGCACGGAAAATACACGCGGACCGGCATGAGCCAGATCAACCGTGCCCAGCCAGAGTCCGATCAGCAGCACTGCCACACCGGAAAGACCGGAACTCCAGCCCATCAATGCACCACGCCTGCTTTTGGAAACGGTTTTACCGAGCACATCTTTGGCGGATACCGAGCAGAGACCGCGGGAAACACTGAACAGAACCAGCATCAGAATAATGGTTCCACCCGCCGAAGCTCCTTCAAACCCGATGGCTGTCCAGGCCATACCGAAAAGACTGACCGCAGAGAGCAGCGCCCCGACAATCCAGACAGTTTTCCGAATGGCCAGTTTCCGTACCGCCGCGGCCACCACCAATTGCGGCAGCAATACCCCGCCCTCACGGATCGGAACCAGAAAACCGGTGAATACCGCAGGTACACCCAGCATGCCGAACAGCCAGGGAATGATCAGTTTGGCACTGCCGATTTCATCGGCTACTTTGCCGAGCAGGTTGGCGGTAAGATAAGCAAAAAAATTACGGGGCTGATCATTACAGGCTGCATCCGGTATATCCTTGCAAACACGGGCATCCTCTTCACCGGTAATGCGGTTGTAGAGATTTTCAATCAGCTGCTGTCTGTCCATAATGCGATCATTATATACGGTGGCTTTTCGGATTCCGACAGCACTTTATGCGATAACCAACAAACATACCGCCCGCGCATCCCTGAAAATCCTCTTTTAGGGCGTGTTAACACAACGGAAGCATGTCCACAGTCAGGGCGAAGTGGATGAACGCACAGAACATTACGTCGAGTTTCTCGAAGCGGGAGAAGATTCGACGGAATCCTTTTAAGCGGCGGAACAGGCGCTCCACTTCATTGCGCCGCTTGTACATTTCCTTGTCGTATTCCCAAGGTTCAAGTCGATTGGCCTTGGGCGGCACAACGGGAGTGAGGTCAAGATCGAACACCAGCTGCCGGGTTTCATCTCCTTCGTAGGCCTTATCCATCAATACATTGCAAATGCCTTCAGGGCGATCCTCGCCCCAGCTGGCCAGTAGTTTACGACCTTCCGGACCATCACCGGCTTGTCCCGGGGAAAGGGAGAAATCCAGTGCGATCCGGGCGTTGGCGGCGATCAAATGGATCTTGGTAGTCCAGCCACCACGGGACTTTCCTATGGATTGTTTGCCGTTTTTTTTAATGCGCCGGTTCCGTCGGGATGCACCTTGATCGAGGTGCTGTCGATGGACACCGCTTCAAGGTTGATCTTCACGAGCTGCTGTTTCTGCAGTTCATCGAACACGTTTGCGAGAACGCCTTTTTTTGCCCAGCGGTTCATGCGGGTGTAAATGGTGTGCCAGTTTCCAAAGCGAGAGGGGAGTCCGCGCCACTTGCAGCCGTGCTCGGCCACATAGAGAATGGCGTTTAAAACCTCGATATTGGAAAGAGTTACGTTGCCTCGCTGCACCGGCAACACATGGGCGATTTTGTCGTACTGGGCTTCGGTTATTTTCATATAAAGATAGTACCAGACTTGTTTTATATTGCAAGCATAAGTGTTAACAGGCCCTAATAAATCCGGATCTGTTCAGCCGTTTTGCGTCATTTCGCTCTGCGAAGCGGATGCCCTGTTTGGTCTGCAATACAGTTGCTCGAAAAGTTTTTTCAGGTCGGTGTAACCATGCTTCCGCTTGACCGGTCCGGCCAAGTGGCTTAAAATCTCTTCAGTTTGAAGAAAGCGTGATCAATGGGAGAGCACAGTACGACAGCAGTAACATCACATCCGGATCTTCAGCACAAACCGCCCGACGATCTTTTTGATACTCTCTACAAAACTGTTATGGATGCGGTTCTGATCTCCAGAATCGACGACCGTCTGGTATATATAAATCCGGCGGCGGAAATCCTTACGGGATATCGATGCGGAATGCAGCCGGAACTGAAGCTGCAGACGCTCTTTCCGGAAAAACCGGTTATTGGAATGTCCCGCACGACAATTGTCCGGCGTGATGGCGCTTCATGCTCTGTTCAGCTGAATCTGTCTGAACTCAGTCTTCAGGATGAAACACTTACCCTGCTCTTTATCCGGCCGGTTGCGGATGAAACGGTACCCTTCGCCTCGCTTTCCGAACCCCATTCCATGCAGCTTTTGCTGAAGCATTTAATGGATCACCTTCCGGACAACGTTTATTTCAAAGATCTCCACTCCCGATTCATTATGGTCAATCGGGCGTTCTGCAACCATATCGGTATCGACGCCGATCACATCATCGGAAAAACCGATGCCGATCTATTCACTAAAACCCATGCCGATCAGGCGCGTAAAGATGAACAGCAGATTATCTATTCCGGCCTTCCACTGGTGAATATAGAAGAGAAGGAAACCTGGGCGGACGGTCACTGCACCTGGGTTTCCACCACTAAAATGCCGGTGAAAAACACTGACGGAACTGTGATTGGAACCTTTGGAATTTCACGTGATATCACAGCGGAAAAAAATATGGAAAAGGAGCGGAAGGCCCGCAAAAGAGCCGAGAAAATCACAGAAGCCAAAACGCTGTTTCTGGCCAATATGAGCCACGAAATGCGGACGCCGCTCAGTGCTATTGTCGGTATCGGCGACCTGCTGATTGATACCCCGCTTAACGATGAGCAGAAAGATTACGTAAGGACGATTGAATCGAGTTCGGAAGCCCTGCTCGACATCGTAAACAGTGTACTCGATCTGTCTAAAATAGAAGCCGGTAAACTGGATATGGAATCCATTCCGTTCCATGTACGCAAGCTGGTACACAAAACACTGGATGTCATCAAACCGCCTGCGCTTTCCATGCACAATGTGCTCTGCCCCGAACTTGACGATGCCGTTCCAGAAACTGTTCGTGGCGACCCGGTGCGTCTGCGTCAGGTCCTGCTGAACCTTCTGAGCAATGCCAACAAATTTACCAACGGCGGGACGATCAAACTCCGGATGTCTGCGGAGCACCCTGATCTACAGCATGTACGCCTGCTCTTCGAAGTGACGGATACGGGCATCGGTATGAAACCGGAGCAGATTCCCAGATTGTTCCAACCCTATGAACAGGCCGATCGTTCCACAACCCGGAATTACGGCGGTACCGGACTCGGGCTGGCAATCTGCAATAAACTCGTTGAACAGATGGGCGGACAGCTCCGTATTACGAGTCAGAAAGGCCTCGGTACACAGATTCAATTTTCCATTCTGCTCGAAAGCTGTACCGATGATCCGGAGGATGAAGTAAAAACCCATGTAAATCCCGGAAGTCCGCACATTCTGAACCGCATTCTGCTGGTAGAAGACAACCGGGTAAACCGGGAGGTCATCCGGCGTATTCTGGATAAACTCGGCTATCACGCAGATATAGCCACTAATGGTGAAGAAGCGGTGGAGGCCGCGCAGAACCGGACCTATGATCTTATTCTGATGGATGTGCAGATGCCGGTGATGGACGGACTTGAAGCCACCCGGATCATTAAACACAAAAATGAAGACCGAAAAACGTGCAGCCCCCTGATTGTCGGCTTATCGGCACATGCGTTGAAAGAGCATCATGAACAGGCCGCTGCAGCGGGAATGGATGACTATCTGACCAAGCCGATCCGAATCAGGGACCTGCAACAGCTTTTCAGCAGATTCTGAAACTTCCGGAAAACGGACACCAGAACGCAGAACTGTAATCCTGATTCAGTTCCTGTGAAATTGCTTTGTCAGCTTATTCACATCTCCGCTTCATAAATCCAAATCCCCATGTTAGCGTGAAACAAATTTATCGTGGAGCAGCAGTATGGAATCCTTTGACATTATTATTATCGGTACCGGCGGCGGAACTAAAATTGCCCGCCCGGCGGCGGATCTGGGCTTTAAAGTCGCTCTGATCGAAAAAGAAAACATGGGTGGAACCTGCCTGAACCGGGGCTGCATTCCCTCTAAGATGCTGATTCATCCCGCCGATCAGATTCACCATATCAGACAGGCACATCGAATTGATATTGCGGCCGATCCCAATCCACGCATGCAGTTTGAATCACTGATCAAACGGGTCACGGAAACCGTGGATAATATTTCCAATGAACTCGCTCCGCCCTATGAAGAACATCAAAATATCGAGCTGATCCGTGGCGAAGCAACCTTTACCGGAGATCACAGCATTTCCGTGAATGGTCGTATATTATCGGCCGATCGTATTTTTATCGCTGTCGGCACACGCCCGCACATTCCTGAAATTCCGGGACTCGCCGGAACGCCCTATATGACCAGTCGCGATGCCTTGCGAAATACGGAATTACCCGAACGTATGATCGTACTGGGTGCCGGTTATATCGGCTGCGAACTCGGTCATGTCTACAGCACCGCCGGAACCGATGTTCATTTTATTGTCCGCAGCGAGCTGCTCCGGCGCGAAGACCGCGAAATCAAAGCGGAATTCCACCGTGTCTTCTCCGAAAACAATACCCTGCACGAAGGCTGTACCGCTGAAAATGTAGAGCACGACGGTTCAGTATTCAAAGTCACAATCCAGGACAGAAACGGCGCGAAAAAAATCCTAGAGGCCGAAGCCCTGCTGGTGGCCACCGGCGTTATCCCCAACACCGATGCGCTGGGCCTTGAAAATACCTCCATTAAAACCGATGAAAACGGCTATATTCCGGTTGACGGTCAACTCCGGACCTCGGTGCCCGGCGTCTATGCCATGGGCGATTGCAACGGAAACTATTTTTTCCGCCACACCGTCAACTGGGAAGGCGAATTTCTGATGCGCGTCCTTTTTGAACGCCCATCCGATGAAACCATCGATTACGGTGCTGTGCCCCACGCCGTTTTCACATATCCGCAGATTGCCGGCGTTGGAAAAACCGAAGATGAACTCATCAGGGAAAACGTCGACTATATCCGCGGATGCTGCCGCTACGAAAATACCGCCATGGGCCTCGCCCGTCAGGCCGACCACGGTTTCGTGAAACTGCTGATCGGGAAAAACGACCGCCGTATTCTCGGAGCCCATATTATCGGTGACGAAGCATCGGACATGATCCATATGATTATTGCACTGATGTATAAAAACGGAACGCTCGATGATCTGCTGAACATGATCTACATCCATCCCGCTCTACCAGAAACCGTGCGCGACGCCGCCCGCGATGCGAGAGATCAGTTTAAAAGTGCCTGATCAAAAACAACACGGAACCGCTCAAAATCCTCGATCTGCGGCAGATGGCCCAAATTATCCAGCTCATAGAGCGTCAGCTCCGGAATCAATTCTTTCATACGTTTGCCGAGCAGATCATAACGGCCAAGCTCATGCGTCATTCCCGGACGTTTCCAGTTCCGCCCCGGCCCCGTACGGTCGCGCGTACCCAGAATCAACACCGCCGGCACTTTGAGATTGGGAAATTCGGTAACAACGGGCTGCGTGAAAATCATATCGTAGGTTAAAGCATTCACGCGGGCCATGATTTCTCGATCCGGTCCCTGCACCCAGCCGACCAACGGATAGGTCAGCGCTTCATAGCGCGCATTCCAAGCCCCCGCATAATAGTTTTTCTGTTGATACGAACGGATAGTTTCAGCCGTTTGTTTGCGTTCATTTTCGTAGAAAAAGTCCACGTCTTTGTACTGAACAAATTTCAGATAATTTTCCAGACCGATCGGATTCACCAACACGAGCTTCAGTGTCTGTTCCGGATAAAGCAGCGAAAAGCGCGCGGCCAGCATGCCGCCCATGGAATGACCCACCACAATCGACTGTCCGATATGCAGCGAATCCATCAATGCTTTCGTATTGGCAGACAATGCCGCAAAAGAATACTGATAATCCATCGGCTTAGACGATTTACCAAAACCGATCTGATCGGGCATCAGCACATTGAACCCCTTTTTATGCAGATGCCGCGCAGTCTCTTCCCAGTACGCCCCATTGAAATTTTTCCCGTGCAACAGGGTCACCCACGGCCGGCCCTTTTCACTTTTCAAAACCATGTAGGCCATATTCAGGTCGCGGCCCTGCGACTCGAATTCAAAGGTGTGCACCTCAAACGGATATTCATATTCGGAAAGATACCGATCATACGAAAGATCCTTAATCTCACTCGCTCGGCCCGCTAAGGCGAAGGCGCCGAGAGTCAGCAGCAGTAAATGTTGTTTCATGTCAGTTTCTCCGTTCAGATAAATGGCATTGCAACTGAATGGAACCGCAGAAACCAACCGGCGTTCAAATATATTAAACTATAATAGCCATCAGCTTTGCAGCTTCACCAGAATTCGACGTTTCAAACGTGCGTTCAGCATGCTGGAAATCTTTTCATCAAGCCGTTCAAGACCGATTTCATCCACCATGTCCGGCAAAGCATCCGGTTTCCAGTCTCTGGAAATCTTTTCCCAGATGTTCGTCCGGTTTTCCATCGGGTATTCCGCGGAATCGATGCCGATCAGCCGAATACCGCGCAGAATAAAGGGGAAAACATTTACCGGGAGCTCCGCCGACCCAACCAGCCCGCAGCAGGTAACCGCTCTGCGAGGGATCAAATTTATACCGGATAGTTTTAACGTTTGGTATTATCCTTTCGCAATGCACTGATTATACGGGTGTCGACCTTTACGCAGTAACAACAATGATCCGTAGCATCCTTTCAGGTTTAACGTGGAGCTGCTTTTTTGTAGTTCCTCAAAAAAATGAGCATCGTCCTCACCTCGGGGTGAACATCCGATTATCGAAAACGGTCAGCTGCGTTTTAAGGAAAGCATGGAGCGGCCTTTTTTGTACAACGTGAGGGTGCCGGTGGATTCGGAGAGCACCAGCGAAAGCGCATTCGTGCAGGCAGTGATCGCCTGCCCGGCGGTGTGCCGGGCCCCGAGGCCGCCCTGCAGCTGATCGCCCATCACTTCGGCCCGAATGAAACTTCCGGCCGACATAATGACGCCGTCGCCGCGAATCACAAAGGCCCCGTCGATATGCGCAAACTCTTTGATGGTTTCAGCCAGACTTGGATCGAGAATATTTTTTTCGTGATCACTGTAGCCCTTGAAGGGATTAATGACCATCTGATGGCATTGATGCTGCACCTGTTCGTAGTCTCCGACCACAAACAGGGTTCCGATGGGTTTTCCTTCGCGGCCTTCGCGCGCGAGCTCCGAAGCCAGCGTGAAAATACGCAGCAGCACCTGAAAATCTATAGTCCCGGATGCAAGCTCTTCGCGCAGCGTAAGCGGTACACGCAGATCTTCGTTGACGTTGAGCAGGCGGATGGTATCAAGCCGCGCGGCATCGGAACTTCCATAGAGACAGACAATGGTGTCGTCGGGACGCAGCAGATTCCGGGAAAGAATGAGCAGCAGAGCAAAGTCGAGTGCGTGGCGTGGCAGTACGCCATGAAGCGGAATTTCAAAAAGGTGGTCAAAAGGCCAATCGGGCGTATCAAGCTGCTGGTGGGGATTGGTAACCAGTAACGTTTTGCAGTGCCCCGGATACCTTTCCACGAAATCGAGCCCTGCCGGTTGATCAGCCATCACCAGCAGGCAGTCAGCCCCGGTTTTTTCCGCCATACTGCAGGCCGAGGCATAGACCGCTTCTGTATCAGCCTGCCGGTCGGGATCAATCGAAACACCATCTGATGTTACACATTGGAGCAGTGACCGATATAATGCTTCCGCACTTTGGGCCGTAAGCAGCGAACGTGGAACCGTCCGGCACTGAAAAGTCCGGGCCAGCATCGCCAGAACCGATAGAAAATCATGCCGGTCGGCTTCATCGCCGATCAGCAGAATAACCAATTGGATACTGGACTGACTTGATGCCCCCCAGGAAATACCCTTCCGACTGAGCCCTACAGCAATCTTCGGCGATCCAATGCCCGGAAGCCGCGCATGCGGCAGTGCCAGCCAGTTACTGACGTTTGTGCCAACATCGTTTTCCCGAATCAGCACGGCTTCGAGTATCGCTGTTTCATCAAGATGCGGCTCTGTTTCACAAAACAGATGCACCAGTTCACCGATAGCGGATTTCTCCGTTTCGCTCTGCAGCAGGCAAACCCGCCCGACATTCAAATAATGGGCCAATGGCATAGCCGGATGATATCGTCTGCAGTACTCTATTCAAGTTCAATATGTTGCAGAGAAAACGGCGAGGTTAAAAAACTGCCCATATGGACGTGGGTCAGGTACGTCTTTTTGCCTTTTGAAAGATCGCGCCTGCAATCAATAAAGCGAGGCCGGGCAAAAGCCAGACGGACTGACGTTCGATGAAACCCATCCAGAAAAACGGAGAGGTGCAGAGCATCGCGATCCACATGACCCACGGGGATGCTGCCGCTTTTTTCCGGACAATGACGCGATAAAGCATATACGCAGGAAAAATCAGACCATACGCGCTCATGAAGAGGCGGTAAACGATTTCACCGGCAGTCAGGCCCTGATACATCGGAAGTTCCGGCACGAAAGCCCCGATCATTCCGGCCGGGATTAAAAGCACAGCCAGTCCTTTTTTTCGGGCACCAATACCTGGAAGAGTCCGGATGCGGTCGAGATGTACGGTAACGGTAAAGAACCACTGGCAGATAATATGGAGCAGAATTCCGATTGCAAGCAGCGGACTTAGCGGAAATATAATCCGCTCTCCATCTATTACCGTATTGAAAATACCCGCGTAACGGGTCGTCAGAAAAATCATAAACGGAAAAAAGAGCACAAAACCGATGGTGAACCCGAGCCGGCCTTTGGATGCGGTCTCCAGCTTCTGCCGGGCATGGTGAAAAGTGACATCGAGATAGGGACACAGCAGAAATCCGAAGAACATGACCGGCAGCATCCGGAACGGTTCCGCGGATGGTTTGGCGGATTGCACCAGCGTCGCATTAGCACTCTGGAGGCCGGATGAAAAAAACGTCCCCAGCAATACCGTCAGACTGAGCGCAAGCAATACCAATGCGGATTTCTGTACACTCCCGCGAAACAGCGCCCAGCCGATGAGTAATACGAAAGCACCGAAAACACCAAAACCGCCGGCAATCCAGATTCCAGGAATCTCAAGTCCCCTAAAAAGCAACCGGAATAGCCAGCTGATCCAGTAGCAATGAAACGCCAATGTAATAGCGGAAAACCACCAGACAGCCCCTGAATGTTTTTCAACAAAACGAACCGAATCAGAACCCGTTTTTATTACCCAGCCCATCGCGGCCGCGCCTATGACATTGGGCACCGCAAAAATCAGATAGCCGGGCCATCCCATTTCACGCAAAAGCAGAACCGGCAAAAACATGCCGATACACCAGGTCCACGAGCAGGCAAGATAGGCGCCCCACCGTATGGAATCACGTACCGAAGCTGGCCCGGCTGTTATGCTCATTTGCTTTTTTTTCTGCGCAGCCTTTTGGCCTTGTGATGCGCCTTAGGCGTTACATGAAACGTTGCCGTACATCGGCCGACCCGCTTGGGCTTCGCCGGTTTCCCACCCACCATTCTCGGCCGGCTTCCGCGTACCAGTGCCTGAACAATATCCATGCGAATGGCAATATTGAACTCTTTTCCCGTGGCCACCAGCTCATGGATATCGTCGAGCGGAGTCATCTGATATTCCGCCGGGCCCATGCAGGGGCGCAGAAATCGATAATCCAGATGTTTGCAAACGACGGTATAATCACCACCGCACACCTTGAAAATATAGTTTCCGCCGGCAATTTCTGAATTCCCCAGCAACGATGCGCCTGCCATGGCATTGTACCAGTTTTTATTAAACCGGCGGAAAGGCAGAATCGCCCGATGCTTCGTTCCATCCGACGCCATCGTCAATCCTGAATGAAAAGCATACGGAAGCCAGATCATGGAACACAAACGGTTCCAGAACAGGTTTCGGGTGGAAAGTTTGGAAATATACGCATCCAGACGTTCATATAACGTCAGTTTTTCTTCATGAATTTCGGGGGCTTCACTACGGGTGGTCTCTATTGTGTTTTCTTTATGATCAGGTTGTTCCATGGAATTCTTTTCGAGCTTCAAAACCGCACCGTTCTTCCGGCGGTACTACCGTTTATTGATCCGGTTTATTCATAATTTTTCGGTGAACGTTGATATTCGCAGACAAAAGCTTCGCAGTAAACAAAGAGCGCATACCTAATTTTTAATCTTCTTCCACCATTCCGGTTCATCCGCTCAACCCCCTGCTTTGCACAAAATATTTTTCCCGGATTTATTAATAAAAAGCGGTCCCCGCAAATGGCGCAAATCATCCTCTTTACAGGACCGGATACCAGCCTGTACCGCCGCGCTGTTTTGGCGGCTTCGGGGCCCTCAGGAAGCGGCGCGAGATGAAGCACATTCAAACTTCTTAACGCAGTGCTATTCCGGTCCCCACCCTTTAGCGGCTCTTTTCTTCAATGGTTCCGGTGTAGCGTTTTCGGCAATACTGATTGAATGCTTCTAGCAGTTTGTCGTGCGTATGACGTTCAAATTCATAGTTCCAAACCTCGATATAGCGCATACCGAGCTGTTCAGCCTGTTCAAAAACAGCAGAATACTCTCCAACCGGAAAACGATGCGCCTGATCCGAGCGGCCGATCACCTGACCGTAGATATCCCCGGGAAATTTTTCGATTAATTCTAAAAGATCAGGCTGATACGTGTTTTTTCCGGAAATCCACCACATACCGATCCCGACCTGATTTTTAAGCGCAGGATCATCGATGATTGCCTCCATGATTTTTTCCGGAACAGCACTGCTGCCGAGCAGCTCATGCACTTCAAACGCAACCGCCTTATTATTGAATGCCCGGGCGGTTGAGCGGATAGCGGTTAACGACGCTTCCGTCCAGATCTCAGCGAATTGTTCCTCCTCCCCGGAATCCAGTCCGGCGGCGGAAAGCAGACTGTTGTACGGTACTCCGTTAAAATGCCCTTCGATTCCGTTGCCGGTCATCTGCGGAACGTAAACCAATTTAAGCCGGTCATCCGTCTTATATTTTTCAGCCAACCCCTGCATCAGTATCCCCAGGCGCTGCTGCACAACAGGATCCCAGTATTTCGGCATTTTCACTGCCTGTCCGCGAAACTGACAATCGAAGAGTTCAATGTTCATCTCCGACACCATCCATTGCGGCGTATGTGACGCCATCGGTTTTCTGGAACGCTGCGGCCGATTCACGGCTTTTGTCGGTACAGCGGAACCGGCCTCAATGGATACCCAGCCTGCATAGACCGCCAGACTCCAGTTTCTGCCTTCCGGAAGAAGACCGAGCTGCCGTTCAATAGCCGAAAAATCAAACCGGCCCGGTTCCGGTTCCAGTTCAGCCCAGGTGGTGCGAACCAGCCCGCCCTGCAACTCGGGGTGATTCACCGCCCGCTCCGTCAGCATGCTGCTGTAACACCCCCACGGCTTATCCATCTGCGCCGCACGCCCGTTCAAACAGAGCACCGCCATAATCAGAATCATCAAACGCATATTCATTCCATGAAAACGAAGAATACCGCCGTTTTATTATACCGGTCTGCCGTTTTCTGCATGTACAGGTGCTGGAAATCAGTCGATATCCTCCAGATTGAACGGCGTCATCTGGTAGACATAATAGTTCAGCCAGTTGGCAAACAGCAGATGCGCGTGCGACCGCCAGCTGACTTTCGGCATTTTTGAAGGGTCGTCATCAGGAAAATAATTAGCCGGAATAACCGGATTCATGCCCTTGGCCAGATCCCGTTCATATTCCTCTTTCAACGTCAGCGGATCATATTCGGAATGGCCGGTCACAAAAATCTGCCGCCCCTGTCGTGCCAGCACAATATAAATTCCCGCCTCCTCGGATTCCGAGATAATAGAGAGCTCTTTGACCGGCTCAATATCCTCACAGCGCACCTCCGTATGCCGGGAATGCGGCGCAAGAAAACGATCATCAAACCCGCGAATAATCGGCTCCGTTGTGGTGCGGACCGTATGCTCAAACACACCGGAAATTTTGTTTTCAACTCCGTATTTGGGAATTCCGTAATGATGATAAAGCCCGGCCTGGGCCCCCCAGCAGATATGCAGGGTCGAAGTGACATGGTTATTCGTCCAGTCGAGAATTTCACAGACCTCTTCCCAGTACTGCACCTGCTCAAACTCCATCGTCTCCACCGGTGCACCGGTAATAATCATACCGTCATATTTGTTCGCTTTGATGTCAGCAAAGGTTTTGTAGAATGTCGACAGATGCTCCGGAGCCGTATTCTTCGGTTCATAAGTGGCAGTACGAATGAGATCGACTTCAACCTGAAGTGCCGAATTGGAAAGCAGGCGAAGCAGATGCACTTCCGTATTTTTTTTAATCGGCATGAGATTAAGAATCACTACTTTGAGAGGCCGGATATCCTGGGTCACCGCCCGGGATTCGGTCATGACAAAAATATTTTCCTGGTTCAGAACATCCGCAGCCGGAAGTCCATCCTGTATTTTTATAGGCATGTCTATTCCTTCCAATCCTCTCCCGGCCTTACGCAATATGAGAAACTGCCGGGCAGCTAAAATATAGCCGGGTAGAATCCGAAATATAACGGCATTAGGCAAATGACAAATTTCTTATATTTCAACTGTTGCAGCACCGGCGGTCCGGGGTCTTGTACCGAACTCAATTATCTGCCAAGTTGCGTACCGCATAATCAGAAGATACAGCATCAATAACCGGCGTGCCCATCCTGTACGCCATTCGGCAGACAACGGAGATCAGTTTTAATGAAAAAAATCAACAGTTCCCTGGTTACCGCGGCAGGATCGCTACTGCTTTCATCCACCGCCTTTGCCGGAAATACCGGCGAAGCCACACTCAGCGTCATGCCCCAATCCGACAAAGTTCAGCAATCGAACTACGGAAAAAACTCCTTTCAGCTCACCAATACCGGCAGCAAAAATATTGCCGAATTCCGGATTGACGTTACCACAGCCCTTTTTCCCGATATTGTCTTCGATCCCGAAGGGATCGCCGGCGACAGCGTAGCCAAACCGCTGCAGATCAATAAAAACGAAAAAACCGGCTTCGTTCCGGTCAAAAAGGCCAAAGGAAAAACCTATCTCGGCGAAGGCGGAGCCAAAGGCTATAAAGGCCTGCGCCTGACCTTTGATCCCTCGACCGACGGCGGCTTCAATCCCGGAGAGACCCTCGGCTTTTCTATCGATATGGATTCAAACTCGCTCGCAGGAACAGAAAAGGGTCCCATCGACCGCGATACCGCGCCTAAATGGGATTGCGGCGGCGTCTCCGGCGCGGAAATGATCGGTTCCACCTTTCGCGTTGTTTTTGAAGATGGATCGCAGGCTTCCGGACAGCTTTTCTCCACCAAAACCCAGGCCGGATCCCAGGGCGTTGCGAAACAGCAACCCGCTCAATCCTCATTGAAATTAAGCGTTAACGGTAAAAAGCCCGGCGAAACCGGAACCTATGATGACCAGGGCATCCGACTGACCATTCAGGGGGAAAAAGGCGCCCGCGTGCGCATTGTTTTGGCCAAAGGATTCATCCAGCCCGTCAGCGCGTACAGCAAAGATCTTGAAAAACAGCTGGAAAAACTGGCCGCCCGGGATTTCCCCGCAAATAATGCCGTGGAGCTGCAGTTCACCGACGTCACCCTGACTGGAAAACCGATGGATCTCTCCGGAAAATTCGACCTTGACGGTGTGGAAAAATACGATTTTTCAGCCGATCCCGATAAACCGTTCAGTACCGATGAAGACCGCCTTCCCCTCGCCATTACCGCCGCCGTGATCGATCCCGACAATAAAGACATGCCCATAGGCTCCGTCCTGCCGCCCATCTATCTCACCTACCGGTCAAATCAATAAACCTCCGTTTATCCGGCCAAACCGCCACCGCGTCCGAATGCCGGGATAACGCCTTAATTGTTTCATACATTTGAACAGAATCTACCGGCCGCCCCACTCTAACTACTAATTTTAGTAGTTATTAGTAATTATTAGTAATCAATCTTTCGCCCGTAAAATGAGGTCAATCTGATCAGAAGGATAATAGATAAAGCTGCGCCCGAACTGGCGTTTCACCAGTAATCCTTTATCCTCCAGATATTGAAGGTCGCCGCGGGCTGTTTCATAAACAATTCCGTGTGTGTTTTGATAAGCTTTGATTGAATACTCCGCACTTGGATTTCTCAGGGCATGGCCCAAAAGCGTAATCTGCCGATGATTAAATTTAAGCGACGAATTTCTCAGCATCATTTCAATCGACTGAACAGATTTAGTTTTTTCAGCAATGTAGTGGTGAAGTTCTTTGATGGCCTTCTGAATAATATCCAGATGATAAATGATAAAATAGGTCAGATCATTTTCATCGGTCTCAGTATGCAGGTATGCTCGGCCATACTTTGATGGTGCTTTTTTAATGATACTTGAAATCGAAATATATTCTGCCAGCCAATACTTTTGCTGAAGCATCGACCAATAAAAAAGGGCCCGCGCAGTACGTCCATTACCGTCCATGAAAGGATGATCGTAGGCCAGCCAGAAGTGCAGGATGATGGCTCGCACAACCGGATGAATAAAATACTCAGGAGTATTACCGTTTGCAAAATCACACATCGCCTGCATACGTTTCGGTAATTCGTTGCATTTTGGCGGGGTATGGAGCACCTCATTCGATAGGTTTTCATAAACCCGTACATTATCACTTGTTCTAAACCGGCCGGCATCATCCGGATTATCCATCGTATCTGCAGTTACCGTCCGATGTATTTCGAAAACCAGTTCAGGTGTAAGCGGCTGATCCTTGATTTCCCGAATCAATTGCATCGTCCGGTAATTATTGAGGATCATCTGTTCATTTTTATCCCGGGGAGTCCGCTTCTCACGCAGCATTTCCTTTGCAACTTTTCGGGTCGTCGTTGCCCCCTCCAGCTGACTCGAAGTAATCGCTTCTTCCGTCAACGAGTGTAAAAGATATCGATTTCTCGTTTGAGGATTCGTCAACCCCTCATCCGGCATCTCAATCCGCCCGCCGGCATCCTGATCAATGTGGTGAAGAAGCTCAGGAATTGGATCCGGTTTTGAAAAAATGAATGGCTCATGCCTTGTGTTAACCAACGAATCCAAGGATTTAACCTGTTTTTGACGGGCACTCTTTAACGCAAGCCACCATTTTTCATGGGTATATCCTTGGGGAGGATTTAACCGCCTAAGTTTGTCCCAATGAATGTACTCTCCCTTATAACAAACCTCTGTGTGCATTAATACATCACGCACAGAAGCCGGATTACCATTAAAATAATCTTCGAGGATTTCACGCCAATCCGGAGGAGTTGCAGGAATTTTCATAGCCAATACCATTTATTACTAATTAATACTAAAATTAGTAATATCGGATAATCTACCAGCACTCAACTACTAATTTTTCGGTTATTAGTAATTAGATTTTCCAAAGGATGAAAACAACAAAAGCCCCTAATTTTCGAGGCTTTTAAGGAAATTTAGGAAAAGAGATTAAAATCTACCTCCAAGATTACGTATTAAATCAATGGTACTCATGTAATGTACTCCTGAGCTACAGCATACATCAGGAATAAAGATTTTCTTTCTGCTCTTAGGATCTGACTTTTCCTGAGTAACTAGAGCGCGTCCCATTCATTGCATGAGCTTTATTCGCAGGGGTGTTCTTCTATAAAAATCCGAGCAAGAGAGGCTTTTTTGCCTCCCTTGCCGGAAAAAGACGCTTTATATTTCCTGTCCCAACAACAAAGAAAGGTAAAGCGCAGTGAGTATCATCCAATTTCAACCAGAGTTTCGTCCAGCACTTCCTGCAGTAAAAGGCCCAAAAGATTACACGGACTTCCTTGAGCGTATGGTTCAGATCGACTCGATTCTGATCTCATCGGGGCTCGAACACGAATTCATTAAGCGAAAGATTGCGGATACCCCTTCTGAAAAAAGTTGTCCAGCGCCTCAAACGCTCCAGCGGGCCCTGCGTTACAATATTCTGCTTGGCGTAACAACGGATTCGGTGAGGAAGCCTGCCGTACGCGTGGCCGACAGTCCTCTTCTGCAGTGGTTTACCTTTACTGGCTTTGTGGAGATTGCCAGGCCGGTATCCAAAAGCAGTATCGAGCGTTTTGAAAAAATGTTTGAAACTCAAGAGATTGAATCGCTTATTCACAGCCTGAACCAAATTATGATGGATCAGCGCAAGGCGGAGCTCCTTCTTCATCAGCAGACCGCTCTCAGGTTCGAAGAGATCTTTGCCGATACCACCTGCGTGAAAGCCAATATTCATTTTCCGGTCGATTGGGTCCTGCTCCGTGATGCCGCGCGTACACTGGTGAAGGCGATTATCCTGATCCGGAAGCAGGGGCTGCGCCATCGCATCGGTTCGCCGGAACAGCTCATGACCAGGATGAATAAACTCTGCATTGAGATGACGCATACCCGCAGGCGGCCCGATGCCAGAAAGGCGCGCAAAGCTGTTTTGAGAAAGATGAAAACGCTCGCAAAAACCATAGAGTCACATGCTCACAATTACCATGCTCTACTTGCCGGGCGCTGGCAGGAAACGGAGTGGAGTGAGCTTGAAAAAGAACAGGTCCTCAATCGTATGCAGCATGTTCTCGATATACTGCCGCAGGCGATTCATCAGGCGCACGAACGGATCATCGGAGAGCGCCGGATAAAAAATGCCGATAAAATCCTCAGCCTGTATGAAGACGATATTCATGTTCTGGTACGCGGCAAGTCCGATGCCGAAGCGGAGTTCGGCAACGCCCTTTATCTCGCTGAGCAGGCCAACGGCCTCATCGTTGATTGGGAATTTATAAAAGATCAGCCGAAGAGCGACAGCAGGCTCGTAAAGGAAAGTACAAAACGCCTGCAGAAAAATTACAGTCGCATTCACTCCTATACCGCTAACCGCGGCTTTGATGCGCCGGGAAATACTGTCCACCTGGAGGAGCAGCAGATCATCAACGCCATTTGTCCTCGATCCGTAACCCGGTTAAAAGAACAGCTTGAAGACGACGAATTCTGCAGACTCCAGAAACGCCGAGGCAGCACGGAGGCGCGAATCAGGCTGTTCAAAAATGCGTACCTCAACCGTCCCTTGAAAAGCCGGGGGTTCGCCAGCAGAGAACGCCGAATCATCTGGAGCATTCTGACGCACAACCTCTGGAAGCTCGCCGGGATAGCCATTGAGAATAAAAACGGGCTTCTTGCAGACGCGGCATAACCCGTTTGTTCATTCCGGCCAGGCTTACTCAAAAGACCCCTTGCGCCCCGATGTCGTCAAAAACATAGAAATGCACGGCAGAGGCGAATGCACAAGTCGTCCAGCTGCATCAAACTGACTTTTGCTTCCTGCCAGATTTTGAGGCGAAAACAAAAACAGATACTTTGGGACGGGCTCCAGCTACAATCTAAAGAAAATCTTCACCCTATCGGGAAGGTGCGCCCCGGAACGACCGCTCCGAACCGCAAAACAGCACGCCAAGGCCTTGGCGCGACCTATTCTCGCGTTTTCCCGGGTTAAATCCTGCATCGAGATGAATTATTTGGCTTCAGCAGAAAAGTCTTTCGTAGTTTTGCAGTCAGGCAGTGTTTTAACTCCGACAGGCTGCTAGACACATTGCCATCCCAAAATGCATAACTTACGAAACCGCAATATTCACCAGGCGGCCGGGAACGATGATGACTTTACGGATGGTTTTATCTTCTAGCCACTTCCGGACGTTTTCGGCAGCCAAGGCGGCGGCTTCGATATCCTCTTTCGACGCTTCGGAAGCCACCTTGATTTTGTCGCGCGTTTTTCCGTTTACCTGAACCACCAGCTCGATTTCATCGCGTTTGAGAGCCTCTTCGTTCACGGTCGGCCAGTCGGCATTCATAATGCCGGCACCGTGACCGAGTTCAACCCACAGCTCTTCGGCGATATGCGGTGCGAAGGGCGAAATCAGCAGAACAACGTTTTCGATGGCATCGCGGAATACGATTTTGGCCGATTCCGAAGAATCATCGGAAATTCTGAGATGATCGACGGCATTCATCAGCTCCATAATCGCGGCAATCGCGGTATTGAAGGTAAAGGCGCCGTCGAGACCGCGGGTGATCTGCTGGATCACCTCGTTGGTTTTGCGGTAGAGGTCGCGCTCGGCGTCGGCCATATCGGCAATCACCGGCTGTTTTCCTTCGACCGACTTCAGCAGATCGAGGTTTTCCGAAACCCGGCGCCAGATGCGCTTGAGGAAGCGGTAGGCCCCTTCCACACCCGAATCCTGCCATTCGGCTTCTTTTTCCGGCGGCCCGATGAAGAGCGTATAGAGACGTACCGTATCGGCACCGTATTTTTTGAGCAGTTCTTCCGGAGAAACCACGTTCCCTTTCGATTTCGACATCTTATACAGATTTCCATCGGGCCCCTTTTTGCAGATCATGCCCTGCGTAAAGAGGTGTTTAAACGGCTCTTCGAAATCGATCAGACCAAGGTCCTTGATGGCTTTGGTGAAGAATCGGGCATAAAGCAGATGAAGGATCGCATGTTCAATACCGCCGATATACTGGTCGACCGGCATCCACTTATTGGCGATTTCGGTATTCACCGCCTGGTTTTCATCCCGGGCACTGAGATAACGCAGAAAATACCAGGAGGAATCGACAAAGGTGTCCATCGTATCGGATTCGCGCCGCGCCGGTTTTCCGCACTTCGGACAGGTGCAATTCATGAAACTTTCGCTCGATTTAAGCGGCGATTCGCCTTCGGCTTTAAATTCTACATCGGTCGGCAGCAGAATCGGGAGGTTTTCCTCTTTCTCCGGCACGACGCCGCAGTCGTCGCAGTAGACCATCGGAATCGGTGCACCCCAGTAACGCTGGCGGGAAATCAGCCAGTCGCGCAGGCGGAAATTAATGGTGCCGCGGCCGAAGCCCTTTTCCTCGGCATATTTTGTCATGGCGGCGATGGCTTCGCGGTTCGGCATTCCGGTGAATTCACCGGAATCGACGCAGGTGCCGTCTTCGGTGTAGGCCGTTTCCATCTCCTCGAGCACAAGAGAATTGTCCGGATTCTGGATGGAAAGTTTGATCGGCAGGTCATATTTTTTCGCAAACGCAAAATCGCGAGTATCGTGCGCCGGAACGGCCATCACGGCACCGGTGCCGTACATCAGCACATAATTGCCGACCCACAGCTCAATCTTTTCACCGTTGTAGGGATTGATCAGATAGCGGCCGGTGAAAATTCCGGCCTTTTCCACCTCGTCGGCCTCGCGGTCAAGGTTGGTCAGTTTAGAACACTCTTTGATGAATTCGAGGATTTCGGCCTCATTCGGCATGCCTTTAATCAGGTTTTTCAGTTCCGGATGCTCCGGAGCGAGCGCCATATAGGTGCAGCCGTAAATGGTATCCACACGGGTGGTGTAGCAGGTGATTTTATCGATGTTGTCTGCCGCTCCGTCTTCGCGCGGAACAATATCAAAATCAACTTCCGTCCCTTCAGAACGGCCGATCCAGTTTTTCTGCATGGTTTTCACACGGTCGGGCCAGCCGTCGAGCGTGTTCAGATCGTCAAGCAGGCGCTGGGCATAGTCGGTGATTTTAAAGAACCACTGCTCCATCGATTTCTGGATGACTTCGGAGTCGCAGCGTTCGCACGCGCCGTCGACCACCTGCTCATTGGCGAGCACCGTGGCACAGGACGGACACCAGTTCACGTTGGAATTCTGTTTGTAGGCCAGGCCTTTTTTATAAAACTGAAGAAACAGCCACTGCGTCCACTTATAGTAGTCCGGCATGCAGGACGTGACTTCCTTGTCCCAGTCATACATACAGCCCCAGGCGCGGAGCTGCTCTTTCATTGTGGCAATGTTGGCTGTGGTGTATTCCGCCGGCGGCGTCCCCGTTTTGATGGCCGCATTTTCCGCAGGCAGACCGAAAGCATCCCAGCCCATCGGGGTGAGTACATCAAAACCCTGCATTTTCTTATAGCGCGCAACCGCATCGCCGATGATGTAGTTACGGCCGTGGCCGACGTGGAGCTTCCCGGACGGGTACGGAAACATCATCAGGCAGTAATACGGATTTTCCGCTGCCGCCAGATCGGTTTTAAAGTCGCCGTTTTCATCCCAGAAATTCTGCCACTTTGATTCAATTTCGTTAAAAGGATAGTCTTCGTTCATGTGCTTCGCCGTTAATAGTTAATGGTTATTCGTTAATCGTCTGCTCCCGGAACCGGGTCTTTAGCCTTTTTCAGATAGTTCATATATCCATTCGTCAATTTCACCGCATCCCAAACCAGTTTTTCACCTTCTCTAAACAGAGCTTCATCAATCAGCGCCTCATCTAGCGCAGTCTGCAGATGATCCAAAACCTCATAGGCCGACCCTCTGGCGTTACCGCAGAATTTAGCATTATCCAGATAATGGAACCGCCCGTGTCCTTCAGCAATATTGGCCGTGGTCGAACGGGCTACGCGAATGAGCTGATCGGCAAGCCGATATTTTTCATCCCGCGACAGCAAGGGCAGAATCCGGGCATGAACGAAGCGCCGCAGTTCGCGGCAGGCCTTCCAACATTTCAACTCCCGGAAATCCTTCATACCCTAACCCGATTAACCATTAACCAACTAACGATTAACAGCGAGCCGAATCCTTCGGATCGCTAAAGAACGCGAATATTAGAGATTTACCACCGTTTTTCCACTTCCAAAGGCCGGAAAAATCAGATGGAGAAAACATCCATGATTGGCTGGAGCTGACGGCGGGTGATCGCGAGGCAGCGAAGCATATAACCTCCGAAGGGTAATGGATTGAGTGCGCACAACATTTCCGGATTCGGACGGGTACTGGTTTGCGGAAGAACATCGGTGTGGTGCTGCTGGAAATCGAGAAACGGCTGCAGCAGTTCCGGATAGCGCTCCGCCGACGGTCCCAGAAGGTAGATGTTCAGCATCAGATCGAACGGGCCGAAAACCGCCGGGCTTCGGATATCGTCAACCGCCGGCCGGCAGCTGAATTTTTCCTCCACCACCGGAATATCATCCACCGCAATGGAAATCACTGATTCAAACTGCTCAAAAGAAAACTGTTCCGATGATTCGCTGCGGCCCGACTGCATCCAGTCGGCCAGGACCAGATCGGTAGTAGAGGAAATATTCCAGCGCTGCTCCTGACGAAACCGGGCGCCGGCGTGCAGCACCACCGGTTCCGGCAGAATGTGCACACGGGACCGGCTTCCGCAATCCGCGGTCAGCAGCTGCACCGCCCATTCTTTCGTTTCGTTTTTATAGACGTGGGTATTGGCCTGTGATTTCAGCAGCAGGCCGGTTTCCTCGCCGCACCGCACGTCGAGCCCGATCCGGTCGCCCTGCAGGATGCCGCCGCCATAGGAGGCCAGCTGAATTTCCACGGTATCGTCATGCACACCGGTTTCCATCAGCCGCAACGGCGCCCGACTGACCATGCGCGTCACCCGTGTTGCGGAGCGTATCCGGTCGAGTTCAAGCCTGCTTGTTTTCACAATCGGATTTATTTCCCCACAACCTGCTGATTGTACGCCGCACGGATATGTTCGATCACTTCAGAAATACCCACATTATTGCGGCACTGCGTGAACAGAAACGGACCGTCACCGCGCATCTTTTTAGAATCGCGCTCCATCACGCCCAGATCCGCGCCGATCAGTTCGGCAATATCGGTTTTATTGATAATCAGCAGATCCGACTGCGTAATACCCGGCCCGCCTTTGCGCGGAATTTTATCGCCGCCTGAAACATCGATGACATAAATCGTATAATCAGCCAGTTCGCGGCTGTAGTTGGCCGCCAGATTATCACCGCCGCTTTCCAGCAGCAGCCATTCAACCCTGCCGTCGAACCGCTCCATCAGTTCTTCAAGCGCATTAAGATTCAGCGAAATATCCTCGCGGATGGCCGCGTGCGGACAGCCGCCGGTTTCCACCCCGATAATCCGTTCAGCCGGCAGTGCGCTGTTGCGCGTCAGAAACTCGGCATCTTCCTGTGTGAAAATATCATTGGTCACCACAGCCAGACTCATTTCATCGCGCAGGGCCTCGCAAAGCGCTTTGGTCAGAGCCGTTTTACCGCTCCCGACCGGGCCGCCTATTCCGATGGTAAACGCCCGTTTTAAAAAATCGCGACGGAGCGGCACCTCGCGCTCGTCGTAATGCCCCGGATGTTCCATCACTTCGTGCGTATGCCCGTGCTCATGATGGTGATGATCATGCGAATGATGATGGTGGTCGTGCGTATGGCTCATACATGGTTCTCCTAATTTTGAAATAATTTGCTATAGAGGGATGGGTGCAGCATCTGTGCGATTTCAAGCATCGGAGTAAAACGCCGCACATCGCTCATTTTACTGTTTTCCGATGCTGCCAGCACCGCACTCATATCCTGCTCGAATTCCGACTGAATGGACTGTGCCGCCGAAGGCCCGATCAGCCCCAGCCGGACCGCGGCACTGATCTGGTCACGCAGCAGGGTAAACAGACAGAGTTCCTTCACCTGGGATTCCGATGCACCGGCCGCTTTCAGGCAGAGCGTCAGCAGCGGCAGGTAGTGCACCGCCGCCCCCGCATCCCTGAACTGTTGTTTAAAATCAACCTTTCCAAGGGCTGGAAAAAGATCGGCCAGTACACGATACCAGCCGCGTGCCTGGGCGATGGAGGCTTTGCGCATGGGTTCAGCCAGCATCATACGGTCGTAGCGAATAAAAACATCCGCATCGGGATTATGGAAAAACCGACCGATAAACGGCTGTTCAAAATGCCCCCACTGTTCCACGGCACTTTTCAGATAGCGAATCAGTTCGGACCGGGTACGCACCATGCCGCATTTAGCCGCCGCTTCAAGACCGCTGGAAAAAGCAAACCCCCCGACCGGCAGGGCTGAATCCGCCAGGTGCATCATCTGGATGGAGGTCAGAGCCATGAAATCAGAACAGTTGGTACAGCTGCGCCAGCGGCAGTTTTTCAGCAGGTTCGCAGGTGAGGTGCTCCCCGTCGACAGTCACTTTGTAGGTTTCCGGATCAATTTCAATATCGGGAAGCAGGTCGTTAAGCTTCATATCCTTTTTCGTCAGTCCCCGGCAGTTTTTCACAGCGGAAGCAGACTTGTTCAAATGATACCCGGCCACATTGTCCAGCGAAGCCTGCGAAACAAACACCAGCGAATTATTGGCCGGGGCCGAACCGAAACTGCCGAACATAGGCCGCGAAAAGAACGGCTGCGGCGTCGGGATCGATGCATTCGGATCACCCATCTGCGCCTGTGCAATCACACCGCCCTTAATGACGATTTCCGGTTTGCTGCCGAAAAAATCGGGGCGCCATAAAACCAGATCCGCCAGTTTTCCGGGTTCAATAGAACCGATTTCGTGGCTCATACCATGAGCCACGGCAGGATTGATGGTATATTTCGCCACATAACGTCGTGTGCGGAAATTATCATTTCCCGTCCCTTCATCCTCCGGCAAAGGTCCGCGCTGTTCCTTCATTTTATGAGCAGTCTGCCAGGTGCGGGTGATGACTTCGCCGATGCGGCCCATGGCCTGGGAATCGGAGGCAATAATTGAAAGGGCCCCCATATCATGCAGTATATCCTCCGCAGCGATCGTTTCGCCACGGATACGGCTTTCCGCAAAAGCAACATCTTCGGGAATCCGTTTATCGAGATGATGACAGACCATGAGCATATCGAGATGCTCATCGATCGTATTCACGGTATAGGGCCGGGTCGGATTGGTGGAGGACGGCAGCACATTGGGCTCGCCGCACAGCTTCATAATATCGGGTGCATGCCCGCCGCCGGCACCCTCGGTATGGTAGGTATGAATGGTTCGACCTTTGAATGATGCACAGGTGTTTTCCACCATTCCCGATTCATTCAGGGTATCGGTATGAATGGCCACCTGCACATCATACTGCTCCGCCACATCAAGGCAGCAGTCGATCGCCGCCGGGGTCGAACCCCAGTCTTCGTGCAGCTTCAGTCCGGCGGCTCCCGCTTCGATCTGTTCCGTCAGTCCCACAGGGCTCGAGCTGTTACCTTTGCCGAGAAAGGCAAAATTCATGGGATAGGCATCGGTGGACCGCAGCATCATTTCAATATGGGTTTTACCGGGTGTACAGGTCGTGGCATTGGTGCCGGTGGCCGGGCCGGTGCCGCCGCCGAGCATCGTGGTGAGACCGGAAGCCAACGCTTCGTTTATCTGCTGAGGACAGATAAAATGGATATGGGCGTCAAATCCCCCGGCGGTGAGAATCAGTTTTTCCCCGGCGATCACTTCGGTGGTCGGACCGCAGATCATATCCGGATTCACACCGTCCATCATATCGGGATTACCGGCTTTACCAATGGCATGAATGCGGCCGTTTTTGACGCCGATATCAGCTTTATAAATTCCGGTATAATCGAGAATCAGCGCATTGGTAATCAGCAGATCCAGCGCGACGTCCTGTGAAACTCCGGACTGCTGCCCCATGCCATCGCGCAGCACTTTACCACCGCCGAATTTACATTCATCACCGTAGACGGTGAGATCTTTTTCAACTTCAATCACCAGATTCGTATCTCCCAACCGTACTTTATCGCCGGTGGTCGGACCGAACATTGCGGCATAATTTTTACGCGGAATTTTCATCTGGCTTCCTCTTCGTGGTTGAAGCTTCGGTTACGAGCCAGCTTCAGGGCCGCCTCTTCCGAATCGGTGGACTGGATCAGCGCATTGCCGCCGCGCACGGTGGCCGTGCCGCCGATATCAACCAGCTCAACCCGTTTGGATTCGCCGGGTTCAAACCGGATCGCGGTACCGGACGGGATATTCAGCCGCTTCCCGAACGCCTTGGCCCGATCGAACAGCAGGGCCGGATTGGTTTCAAAAAAAGGATAGTGTGAACCGACCTGCACCGGCCGGTCGCCGTGGTTGAGTACAGTCAGTTCAAGGGTTTTCCGGCCGGCATTCAGCTCCAGTTCACCGGTCTCGCAGATGACTTCGCCGGGCATTTTTTCAATGATGTTATCCACCGGAATTCCGGCGTTGTTCCGGGTCAGACCGGAACCGTAAAGCGCCAGTTCCGGTTCCCCCTTTTCCCGGCAGACCGGCTGGTGCACCGTAATCAGTTTAGTGCCGTCCGGAAAGGTTCCTTCCACCTGCACTTCAGGAAGCATGGATGCCACCCCGTCCATTACATCCTCAAAACCGAGCAGTTTTTTTCCGCGTTCCATCAGCTCAGCCACGGAACAGCCTTCGCGAATGAATTCCAGCAGCTGGGCGGAGAGCAGGGCCACGGTTTCCACATAGTTGAGTTTCAGGCCGCGTGCATAACGTTTCTGCGCCAGAAACCCGGCATTATGCAGCATCAGCTTTTCAATTTCCCTCGGTGATAAATGCATTCCCGCTCCTCATTCCACACCTCCCCGGTCGAAGAATCCTGAGCCGGGCGGCCGGAAAACCGCCCGGTTTTCACGATCCTAGAAGGTTACAATAGATTCCAATGCAACGGTCTGGATGGTATCATCAGCCACCCCGTCTTCCAATATGTTATATTCCAGAACAAACGACAGATTGTCGGTCAGAACATAGGATGGAGCCACGGTGAATTTTATGTCGTCGTTCACATCGTTCCCGGCATCATCCTCAACCATCAGTCCACTGGTACGCAGGGTCAGCCCGAACTGATCCGTGAAGGTATAGTTGGCCATCAGCAGCCATCCGAAACCATCCGTACCTTCCGCACCCCAGTCGAACACAGCGTTGAATTCGGCTGCGAGCAGCAGCTGATCCATCGCATAGCTGGCCCATATATTGAGCAGAGACTGATCGTAGCCGGGATAGCTTTCTGTGGCCCCGCCGATTAAAACGGTCAGATCTTCAACTCCGGTGAATTTGGCACTGGCCTCTACACCGCCCCGGGACCCATCCTTATCATAGTTATCCCAAACGCCGGCAAGAACGGCACCGTATACAGAAAACCAGTCTGCGGCATAGCGTACTGAAGCCCCGTTCTGCATGCCCGGATATACCAGTGTTGCGGAATATGAATACTGGAAAAGGTTCGGCGCATGATAGGCTTCCCATCCGAGAGAACTGAGAAATTTACCCGCGGTAATGGTCACGTTGGATATTCCGGAATAGGCCATATAGGCCTGTTCAAGTTCGATGGAGTTCATCACACTGTTGGTGTCGCCGCTTCCGTTCACCCGGGCTTCAAAATAAACATCGTCGGTTAATTGTGAGCTGAATTTGATATTTGCGGCATCGAGACCGTACGAAGTATCCGTTCCGGCTTCCGAATCGCTGGCCGAAACCGACATATCAAGGTAGCCCGACACTTCAACCCCTTAATGGTGAAACCTTCATCTTCTGCACCAACTGCCACCGAGCCTATTCCGGCCACTACTGTGGCTATAATCATTCTTTTCATGGCTGTTCTTCCTTACTATGCTTTCTTTCCCTTAGTAGTGGTCGCGGGGTTGTCGCAATGGATGAACGTCAGACGTGAAGATACTCTTCCACAAGCTCTTCACGCAGATGGGTTATTTCATCCGCGGCAACCACGCGGCCGCGATTCATCAAAACGAAGCGGTCACAGAACTCCTTCACAAAATCCAGATACTGCTCAACAATCAGAATGGTCATGCCCTGTTCCCGGCTGAGGGAACGCAGCACCTCGCCGATCCGCTGAATAATATTCGGCTGAATGCCTTCGGTGGGTTCGTCGAGAATCAGCAGCTTCGGACGGGTAACCAGTGCGCGGGCAATCGCAAGCTGCTGCTGCTGTCCGCCCGACAGATCCCCGCCCATGCGACTGCGCATTTCATCAAGCACCGGAAAATATTCAAAGACCTCGGTCGGAATCAGATCCTGTTTCGAGGCCAGACCGGTCCGCAGATTTTCTTCGACGGTGAGTCGGGGAAAAATCTGCCGCCCCTGCGGCACATAGGCCATCCCCAGCCGAACGCGCTTATGAGGCGGAAGCACCGAAATATCGGTGCCATTAAAAGTCACACTGCCGAAGGAGAGTGAAAGCAGTCCCATAATATTGCGGACAAGCGTGGTTTTACCCACGCCGTTGCGACCCATAATGCAGACCATTTCCCCGACAGGCACCTCCATCGTTACCTCAAAGAGCGCCTGAACCCCACCGTACGAAAAACTCATTTTATCAATCTTCAACATGATCAGCGTCCCAGGTAGGCCTCAATGACTTCCGGATTATTTTTCACTTCTTCCAATGGACCTTCAGCCATAGACCGTCCTTCACAGAGCACGGTGACGCGCGAATCCAGCTGACGGACAAAATCCATATCATGCTCAATTACAATCAGAGTATGGTCTTTTTTCAGTTCCAGCAGCAGTTCCCCGGTCAGCTCGGTTTCGGCATCAGTGAGTCCTGCCGCCGGTTCATCCACCAGCAGCAGGCGCGGCTGGGAGAGAATCAATGAACTGATGGCCAGCCACTGGCGCTGGCCGTGGCTGAGATAGCGTGCCTCCGTGTCGGCATCATCGGCCAGTCGCACCCGTTCCAGCAGATGCATAATGCGGTCGTGTTCCACTTTGCTATTCTGTGCAATCAGCGTTTTAAAAACCCCCTTTGAACCAGGCAGCGAAAGCTCCATATTTTCGTAAACTGAAAGACTGTCGTATACGGTCGGGGTCTGGAATTTCCGGCCGATGCCCATGCGCACAATTTCGTCCTCCTTTTTCTTCGTAATCTCGGTGCCGTCGAACCAGACTTTGCCGGTGGTCGGCCGGGTTTTTCCGGTAATCACATCGCACATCGTTGATTTACCGGCACCGTTCGGTCCGATCACCACCCGCAGTTCGTTGTGCAGAATGCCAAGATTTTCGAGGTCAAGCGCCTTGAAGCCATCGAATACCGCTGTGATGCCCGACAGAAAAAGGAGATATTTTTTATCCCAAAGCTCATTCTGTTCGGGATTGTCGTTTACGTAATCCGGTGTTTTCAGATCCATCAGTCAAGCTCCGCCAGTTTACCGATAAGCTTCCGCCAAAGACCGACAATTCCATGGGGCAGCGCCAGCACGACCACAATAAACAGCAGCCCGAGCACAAACGGCCAGTAATCGGGTTTCCAGTCAAAACGGCCGATGCTCCACTGCGAAGTCATCATGCTGTAAAGCAGGTTGATCACCAGCGCACCGGTAACCGCCCCGACCAATGTACCGCGTCCGCCGACCGCCACCCAGATCACCATAAGGATCGACCAGCGCGCTTCCATATAGGAAGGGGTCATAATATTCGCCTGCGGCGTATACAACAGTCCGGCCAGCCCGGCCAGCATGCCGGCAAATACAAAGATGGCGGTTTTATAGGCATAGGGTTTATAGCCGGCAAACCGCAATGCGGTTTCGGAATCGCGCACCGCCAGCAGCACCCGGCCGAAACGTGTTTTGGTGATCAGCAGACAGATCAGATAGGCCCCGATCAGACAGAGCAGCGTAACCACATACAGCCCGATCTTTGTCGACGGATCGCTCAGGTCGTGCCCTGCAATGGTTTTGAAATGCGTCAGCCCGTTGGTCCCGCAGAGCTTCATCTCGTTTTTACTGAAAAACATCATGGCCGCAACCGTCAAAGCCTGCGTAAGAATCGAGAAATAGACGCCACGCACCCGACTCAGAAATCCGGCAAATCCAATGCACCCTGCAACCAGCCCCGGAAGCAGAATACCGAGAATAACCGTCAGCGTGAACGGTTTGAAGATCTGCCAGAACCAGGGCAGCACTTCCATGCCGCGCGTTTCACCGATTTTATACGGGTAAACCACATACAGCGCTTCCGGAATACCATTGTGCAACGTGCCCTGATGCGCCAGATGAATACCCATGGCATACCCGCCGAGTGCAAAGAAAAAAGCCTGACACAGACTGAGGATTCCGGTGTAGCCCCAGATCAGATCGAGTCCCAGCGCCACAATCGCCAACGCCATATAACGCCCGGCCATATTAACCGTTTCAACAGAAACCAGTCCGGCCTGTGCCAGCAGGGGCAGCAGCACGGCAATAGCCAGCACCACACCGGCAAACGATATATTCATCTGTCCGGCGGAAGTTCCGCAACGCGATCCAAGATGGATACCGGCCGGTTCATTCATCGTTCGCTCAGTCATCGGCCAACCTCCCTTTCGGAGCAAAGAGACCGGACGGTTTGAACTGTATGAAGGTGATCACCACGACCAGCACAATGATCTTGGCCCATACCGCACCGAAAAAAGTGCCTTCCAGCAGTTTATTCAACAACCCGAGTCCCATGCCGCTGCAGACCACCCCGGCCAGATTACCCACTCCGCCGGTCACCACCACGAGGAAGGAATCAACAATATAGTTCTGGCCCATATCCGGTGTGATTCCGCCGATGGTCGTCAAAGCATATCCCGCAATTCCGGCCAGACCGGAACCGAGCATAAACGTAAAACTGTCGGTCATCCGGGTGTTGATTCCCATCGAAGCCGCCATATCACGGTTTTGAATCACCGCCCGCATTTTAAGACCCAGCGAGGTGAAGCGCATCAGCGCCACTACTCCGCCCACACAGACCGCACAGAGAAAAAAGATGAAAATCCGGTTAAAGGAAAGGCTCATGCCCTCGGAAAGTTCAATGCCACCCTGCAGCCAGACCGGGGAGTTCGACGGCCGGTTGTCACCGAAAATCAGGCGGATGGTCTGAATCAGTATTAAACCGACGCCATACGTGGCGAGCAGCGATTCAAGCGGCCGTTTATAGAGCCGCCGCACCACCGTCCATTCAATCAGACCGCCGAAGGCGGCCGACATCAGAAACGCCGCCGGCAATGCCAGCACATAATAGATGCTGTTCGGGGAATCCGGCGTATGTCCGAAAAACAGCTGCATGCAGTAAGTCGTGTATGCGCCGATCATCATCATTTCGCCGTGTGCCATATTGATGACACCCATCATGCCGAAGGTCACCGCCAGCCCCAGTGCCATCAACACCAGCACGGAACCGGTGGAAATTCCGGAATTCAGAATATTGAACGTACTGATCAGTCGTTCACGGGCAGTAATCCGGGCCAGCGCGGTTTTCACGGCCGCCGCAACCCCGGGATCATCCATATTTTCGATAAAGGAACGGGCACGGATACTGCGGATTTTTCCAAGCTCTTTCACCGCCGCACGTTTCTCCTCTTCCGATCCAAACCGTAGCTGCAGCAGCGCCAGGCTTTCGTTGGCACTTTTACGGATATTCCGTTTCGGATCGGATTCCGAAAGTTTAAAAAGGGTTTCGCGAAGACCTTCAATATCCTTACCGAGCCCGGAGCGGCGCACCGCTTCCAGCCGCCGGCTGTGATCCGGCGCATGCAGCTCCAGCAGCATAATCGCATTCAGTACATTTTTTCGTTCGCGGCGCGACGGCTCAACCAGCTCCGTTTCCTCGATCGGAACAATCCGCACTGCACCGGATTCATCCTTCAGCGGTTCCCGGCTGAAGAGATCGCCGAGATGAACAAATTCATCCAGATCATCGTTTTCAGTAACCTCCAGCCCCAGAACCAGCTGATCATTCCAGAGATAAAGACTGCCCAGCCGGTAATCCCCGAGAATCCGAATCAGACGCTGATCTCCGGTTTCGACCAGTCTGGCCAGTGTAACCTTTCGATGATCCGCATCCGATGAAGCCAGCGCTTTAAGCAGATTTTCAACCGGATCCGCAACAGCCGTCATTCCGAAAAAACACAGCAGTCCGGTAAAAATAACGTTAAGTTTATTCATGAATTCCAGAGATGGGGAGACATAAGGCTGCCGGGACTCACGCCCCGACAACCCTACTGGAGGAGAGATTATTTTTTCGGACCGCCGGTCGGTGCCGGGAAGTTTCCGTCGGTATGCAGCAGTTTACTGTAGGAATCCGGCTCAACAAGACCGTCGGATTCATACACAATTTTGAACTGACCGTTTTTCAGAATTTCACCCACATACACCGGTTTATAGGTGTGCTGATTACTTTCATGAAATTTCTTTTTACCTCCGGGCGCGTCAAATTCGAGCCCGTAAAGTGCTTCGCGAACCGCATCCACATCGGTGGTTCCCGCTTTTTCGCAGCCCATGGCCCAGGCTTTAACCCCGAAATACGCCGCTTCGATCGGATCATCGGTCACACGGTCTTTACCGCCGGGCAGGTTGTTTTCCGCGCAGTATGCTTTGAAGGCTTTCACGAATGCTTTGTTTTCCGGTGTTTTAATGCTCTGGAAATAGTTCCAGGCGGCCAGATGGCCTACCAGCGGCTGAACATCCATTGCGCGCAACTCATCTTCTGCAACCGAAAAGGCCATAATCGGGCAGAGTTCCGAAGTCAGACCCTGGTTGGCAAATTCCTTATAGAATGGAACATTGCTGTCCCCATTGATCGTAGACAATACACAGGCATCGCCGGAGGCGCCGAACTTTTTGATATTTGCAACAATCGTCTGATAATCCTGGTGATGAAACGGAGTGTATTCTTCGTATATATTTTCGTCCGGTACGCCGACGCTTTTCAGATAGGCTTTCAGCACTTTATTGGCCGTACGCGGAAACACATAATCGGTGCCCAGCAGATAAAATTTGGTGCAGCCCATTTCCTTCATCATATATTCCGCCGCCGGAACCAGCTGCTGATTCGGAGATGCACCGGTATAGAATACATTCAGTGATTGTTCCTCGCCCTCGTACTGCACCGGATAAAACAGCAGTTCATTATATTCCTCAAAAACCGGAAGGCACGATTTACGACTGACTGATGTCCAGCAGCCGAAGGTTACCGCCACCTTTTCCTTGGTGATCAACTCTTTCGCCTTTTCATTGAACAGCGGCCAGTCCGATGCCGGATCAACCACCACGGCCTCCACTTTTTTTCCGAGAACACCGCCGGAGGCATTCAATTCCTCCACCGCCATCAGCACGACATCTTTAAGCGATGTTTCAGAAATCGCCATCGTGCCACTGAGCGAATGAAGCACACCGACTTTAATCGTCTCTTCAGCCTGGGCATCAGTCGCCGCACCAAAGCCGGCCATCGCAAGGACGGAGGCCGCAATGAAATATTTCCTGTTCATAAGTATCTCCTGCTTCTGGGTTAGGTTCAATCTTCAGCAAATAGTGCATCCGAGCCTGACCCTTTCGCAGATGACGTGCCACCAGAAGGTTATAAAATATGTATAAAATTATCATCTAAATCATAAATACCTTTTAAACAAGAAGTTAAGAAAAATGAAAAACACTTTCTATCCTATCGGAGCAGCGGTAATCCTACTCTTATATATTACATATATGTTTTATATCTATACATATGATTCATATATGTATTTACATTTATACAGCAACTCTTCCCGCGCGTTCCATCGGTCTCTCTTTCAGAAAAAAAGATAAAGAAACAATAATTATCCGGGGCACCCGTTTAATGAACACGAGCAATAAACAATTCAACCCCAGGAGATAAAAATGAATAACAAGGTATGGCAGACAGCAGGACTCATGATGGCACTCTTTGGTGCAGCCTATGTTGCAGAAGCACAGCGCCCCGGCGGACAGCGTCCGAACTTTGAAGAAATGCTGAAAAAATATGACGCCGACGGCGACGGACAACTTAGTGAAACCGAACGCGAAACCATGCGCAGTGAAATGCGCCAGCGCGGCGGTCAACGCGGAGAACGCGGAGAGCGCCCGAACTTCGAAGAAATGCTGAAAAAATATGACGCCGATGGCGACGGAAAGCTCAATGAAACCGAACGTGAAACCATGCGCAGCGAAATGCGTCAGCGCGGCGGTCAAGGGCGCCGAGGTCCTGGCGGCACTGCCGCAATGCTGAAAAAATATGATACCGACGGAAGCGGCGAACTGTCGGCGGCTGAACTCGAAAAACTGATGGAAGACCAGAAGTCCAATCCGGATGCCAAAGCAGAAAACGGACGTCCCGACCGCGGACAGGATCGCCAACGTGGTCCGCGGATGAACCGCGAAGAAGCCATGGCAAAATATGACACCGACGGCGATGGAAAACTCAGCGAAACCGAACGTGAAGCCATGCGGAATGATATGCGGAAAAACCGCAACTAAGCATTCCTTCAGAAAAGGCGGCTTCGGCCGCTGCCAGCACTCAGATTCTATTTTCTGAGTGCTTTTTTGTGCTGTAAACAGAATGACAATCAGCAATGCATGACTGCTGTCGCCGCCCTTTTTATATCCGGTAATAACCTCTACCGCGACCGGTTCCGGTTTGAAGAAGAGTTCCTGGAAGAGGAATTCGAATTTCTGCTGTTCGATGAATTCCGGTCCGACGACTGATTTCTCTGACCCCCGGGCTGAAAACCGCCTGCAATCCGTTCCGCCAGCCGGGCCCGTTGTTCAGGCGACATGGATTCCACCATGGAACGCATCTGCTGAAAAGCCTGTGCCCGCTGCTGCATGGAAGAGTTCTGCGGAGCTTTCCGTGCGGTATTTTTTGAATTGTTCGCTGTTTTCGATCCTCCCTGCTCGGTTACCGTCAGTAAACCCTGACCATAGCCCGCTTCCGCACTGTCCTTGACATGTTTGGAAGGGGTATAATCCACCAGATAGGTTTCCACCTCACCGGTGATGATGTGTTCTACTATCACACCCTCGAAAGTAATCTCCTTGATATCCCACTCGCTGAGAAAATCAACAATCGGTTTGCGCACATCCCGCGGATCCGTAATCCGGCTGATGACGGAATCCACGTCTCCTTTCCAGACCCGAAGATTGGCTTCTGGACGGTATTTAAGCGAAAAAACCGCACTGCTTTCATCACCGACATAAACCCCTTTCACCAGCAGATCGGGAAAGGTGTTCTGTCCGGTCGCTTTACGTTCTTTCACAAACAGGTGTTTTTCAACCACCTCCTCCATCGTAGGCAGATCGTTTCCGGGGTCCAGGTTTTCCGGAACCCGGACATCGTAAGCGGTTTCTCCATCCATCGATAAATCAATATCCAGCGGAGCACGTGCGGAAATGACAACCGCCACCGCACCGGCGGTACAGAGAATGCCCAGTCCGGGGATCATAAAACGGGTATATTTCAAATTCATTTTTCACCTCCGGCCTGACAGATAATCTGGATGGACATACGCAGCGACAGACGGGGTTCTGCAGTATCCGTGCTCGGACCACGCCGCCGTCGGCGGGTCCGCCTTTCGGACAATGAAAAATCCTGCACAAGAATCAGCGGTCGATAGGTTTCCAGACGGTGTATGAATTTCAGAATTTCCGGATAACGGCCCTCCCCCTTCAACTCCAGATTCAACTGATTGGCTGCAGCCCCCACTGAAGAACGTCCCGCAGTGGTTTCCAGTTCAAGATCGGGTCCGAGTTCGTTCAGCAGTTTAATCATGGCGGTCTGTGTGAGAATCCGGTTTTCAATCGGAGGAAAAAGCAGATCATCCGCTTCGCTCAATGCACTTTTCAGCTGCTCATGCTCTTCCTCGATCGCCCAGGCATCCAGCTCAAGCAGATACAGTTCTTCCAGCAGTGCCGCTTCATCCTGAAGCATTTCAAACTGTTCTTCACGAAACGCGGCGGCTTTTTTACCGGCCGGATACAGCACAAGTCCGAACAGCAGCACCCCGCTCCCGGCCAGTACATACAGCCGCTCTCTGCGCGACAATTTTGCCAAAGGATTTTTCATATTTTTATCTCCTTAAACTCACGCTGAGTTCAAATTCGTGATACTCCCCCTCTTTTCTGCCGATATCGGAGGTATTGAGCGTATCAACAAACGGCAGAGCCAGAACCCGTTCCGGCAGGCGGTCCGGCTCTTTCGAATAGCCTTTCAGCGTCAGCTGATCTTCACGATAGGACAGTCCGTTTAAATAGGTATCTTCAGGCAAGACTTCGGAAACAGCCTTCAGCATTTCCATGGTACTCGTACGGGATTCACGGATCCGTTCCAGCTGCACCAGCTGCTTGCGAAACGTGCGGTTGAGATTCCGCATTTCCTGAATTTCAGCTGTGGCGCGGTTCATTTCCTGAATCTCTTTGGCCACCTTTCTGCGCTGCAGCCAGGGCGCCCCGGACCGAAGGGCATAAGCGGTCAGCAATTCAGCCGTCAGCAGAATACAGAGCGCTGAAATCACCAGCGTACGCCGGCTGATCGGTACTTTCCGTTTTTTATCTTCAATCAGATTAAGTGTGCCATCAGGAACCACCGAGGCAGCCAACAGCACTTCAGCAAGGGAAGGCTGTTCTTCCGATAAGGCTGCAGCTTCGGCTTCCGGAATATCCAGCGGCTGAACCTGAAGACCAAATGCCGTACCCAGTTCATCCTCCGCTTCCGGCAGCGGTTCCGGTCCGGCAGTCAGAATGCGGCTGATACCTTCATCGCCCAGCCAGTTCTTATTTCGGGCCGCCATCTGCCGCGCAGCAGCAACCAGGCGTTGCGGGCTGAATCCCGGTACCGAACGCGGAATACACTGCGAATCCTGCAGAATATCCTGCCCGTACAGCCCCAGTTCAATATGGTCCGCATCCGCCAGAACCAGCAGCGTCGGAACCGTTGAAAGAGCAGGAGAAATCACAGAACTGAATGCAAGCGCCTCATCAATCGGAACGCCGGCCCGCTCAAACTGAGTCACAAGTTCGCATACCTCACCGCGCCGCGCCGCCGTGAGATTGAGCACCACCTGCTGTCCGTCGGGCGTATCAGCTGAAGACCAGCCCATCAGCCGTTCCTCCTCTGCCAGAGGAATATGACGCACCGCTTCAAAACGGATCATATTTTCAAGTTCATCCCGGGCGGCGGCCGGATAACGCAATGTGCGCTGAATAACAGCATTCCGAGGAATACACAGCATCACACGCGCAGGTGTTTTTTCCTCAGTGCTTATCCGTTCAGCAAGGGCTTCAAACAGTTTTTCATCCCGCGGAAACCGTTCAATAAACCGAATCTGTATGCCGAGCATACTGCGGTCGACAAATACGGCATCTACCGTTCGATCTCCGAACAGAATACACATCGTTGTTTTTGCACTCATAACCTGTTGTCCTCACTGACTGATCTAAATATCTTCCTCTTCCGGAACACCGTACGTAAGAATACGGTCAATCATCTCACCGGAGGCATTCTCCATCATATCCTCCAGTTCATAGCCCGCGTTATCGCCCTCACCCAACCTGAGCTTCACCAGAATGAAACGGCGTGGGAAAAAGGAGATTTCTTCCGGTTCCTCTTCAGAAACAATATCTTCGTCTTCATCCGACGATGCCGGAACATAGCCCTGGGCAATCAGATAGAGCGTATCGGGAAGTACGTTTATCTGTTCATATTCGAGCTCCTCTTCCTCATTCGTATCCACATCTTCCGGATAGGTGCCCTGCAGCACATACTGCGCGGAAGCCCTTCCCTCGGGACTGTTATCGCCAACCAGATACCACTGCAATCCGCCGCCCCGGATCATACCATCCTCAATACGGACGGAATGCCCTCTGCCATAAAACAGCTCCGGCGTTATCCCATAAACAAGCATCAGCTCTTCCGGAGAATCCAGCGGCCCGTTTTTTACATGGCGGGGATTATCCAATGCCTGATAATCGTCCTCCTCCATTCCGTTGGCGCGCGTGTTGCTGTCAGTGTCCGTCCAGTCGATAATACGGTCAACGAGCTCGCTGCGTTCAGTGCCCTCCTCCATATCGCAGGCAATTTCAAAAAGACGATGCCAGCCATTCTGTCCCAATTCATTCGGATCCAGGGCGGAAGGCTTATAGACCAACTGATATGAAAGCACACCGCGACCCAGTGCATACCCGGAACGGTAGGCCTGCAGCTCCTCAATGGCTGTTTCATAATCTTCGGTACCGGAAATCAGATAAGCATCTCCATATCCGTTGGCATAGAGTCTCGCATTATCCTGACCGATCTCCAACCGGGCCAGTGCCAGCGCACTGCGACAAAGCTGGGCATTGACCGCCTCCTCATAATTGCTGCCTGCCGCCTTCAGTTCGACATTCATATCCGAGCCGAAGTTCGCCACCAGCAGTGCCAGCACCACGGCCACTGAAAGAACAATAAGAAGTGCAGAACCCTCTTTCGGTTTTTCCGGCGACCTGAAATCAACCGATCTCAGCGTTCGGTTTTCAAAAAATGGACGTTTCAGTCTCATATACCTTTTCTTCGAATGCTGTAATCAAAACAGAGGGTTTCCCGCTCCATCTTCGGAAGTTTGATTTCCATCTCCACATAATCCGGCAGTTCAAGCGCGTAATCGCCTTCGATATCCTCCGCCTCCAGCTCAACTGGTTCGGGTTCACCGGTCATCCCCTCTTCATCCAGCTGCCAATGACGGAAAATGATGGCCTCCGCTTTTTCGATCAATTCAACCTCCTGCGTTGGCAGCTGTGCATCATCAGTAAACATCGCATTGTCGCCCCAGTCCTCACCCACCGGATTATCAATGCCCTGCAGAAAAGAAACATCGGTCAGCCAGAGACTTTGATATCCCGTTTCTTCATCGGTCCGCACCTCCAGTACAATCCAGTGCATATAGCCATCACGCTCTGTACCGAGAAAAGGACGCTCCAGACAGAATCCGACGGCGGTCTCCTCACCTCGGTAGCGGTAATCGCCCTCCGCTGAATCATACGAACCGTCCTCTTCAAGCATGGATTTTTCCTCCTGCGTAAGCTGCAGGGCCCGGGCATCGCGCAGCGCACCGCCCAGCACCAGTTCCAGCGATCGCATCCGGGTCAGATTATCCAGCGAAGCGATTCCCTGATCCACCGAATCACTGGCATTCCGCAGCACTCCGGCAATGGATCCACATAAAATACCCATCACCGCAAGCGCAACCAGAAGCTCCATCAAAGTAAAACCTTCACGGGCACCGCCTGAAAACCGTCCAGGGCTGAAAAACCGGAAACCGGAAACCGGAAACGTTTCACTCCTTTTCCGCGATCCTTCCGGCCGGTGACGATCTGTTTCTGCCATAACGATATCAGCCCGGTTTTTATTCATCTTCAAAAAGCTCTATTCCATTCAGCTTCACCTTATGCACCGCCTCGCCTTCGGCATCTTCACTCCAGGAAACAACCACCTCCATTTCGCAAGGCACCAGGGCATCGGTCTGACTCTCATCATCGCCATCCATCCCCGGCAGCGTATCCACATCCCTCTCCTCCACAGTAATCCGCCAGGAAAAACGCCCCTCTTCACCGCCGGACTCCGAATCGGGCACATAGGTTAAACGGCGCAATGCATTCATCTCCCGCGAGGCAATCCGAACCGCCATTGCATGATCTTCTGTATAACTGATATCTCTGAGGTTGTAGCCCAGCGCCGTCAGCATCCCCGTTACACCAACGGCAAAAACAACCAATGCAACCAATACTTCAAGCAGGCTGAATCCGTTACAGTCCCCTCGAAAATCATCCGGCTCTCTGGAAAACCTGTTCATGGAATCCGAGACCTTTTACTTTCAGATATCAGATGAACCACTTTCGGCCGGCCGGTGAGAATATCTGCGGAAATACTGAGCCGAATATCGTCATAAATCAGTGTAATACCGCCCCCGTTGCTTCCCCCGAAATGGGTAAAGGAAACGGCCGGCGGATCACTGCTTTCAACGGTTTCCGGATATGGATTTTCAGTCTGGAACCCGGATTCCTCCGTTTTTTCATCCGTCTGAATCTGATCCGCTGTGAAAGATTCGATTTCATAATCTTCACCAAACGCCACCACCTTTTCAAAAATACCGGTGCTGATTTCCGGAGCCTGAAAAAAGGAATTCTCCGTTTCCACCGTCTGGAAACGGCGTGCTTCAACCATACGTATCTCCCGGGTCTCGGAATCAATACGAAGATCAACCTTCACCTTACGGTTTATCGCCGCCATCCGGGCTTCCGTCATCAGCTGCATAATGTTGCGCCCTTCCTTGCGAAGCACATGTTTCGGTGAAGTCATGGCATCGATCGTCGGAATACTGATGGTGGTGATCACGATAACAATCGCCAGCACCACCAGCAGTTCCAGCATGGTAAAACCGGATTTAACATACCGAAGGTCTGAAGGCCTCAAGTCCAAAACCGAAGAGCAGACGAACGTTCTTTTATTCTCCTTTAACTGGCCTCTGACATACGGCATTTCAACCTGCTTAACGTTAATCCAGATTAGACAGATCCTGATCGAACTTCCCTTCTCCTCCTTCTGCCCCATCGGCTCCGTATGAAATAATTTCAAACGGTTCACCATCCGGACCCGGTGCGGTATAAATATAGTCATTGCCCCAGGCATCCTGAAGATGACGCTCTTTTTTCAGATATTTCGGGCCCCAGCTTCCATCGTCATCCTCCGGAGCTGTAATCAGTACTGACAGTCCTTCCTCCTCGGTCGGATACCGGCCCATATCCAGCTTAAAGCGTTCGAGCGCATTTTCCAGCGTAGTAAACGATGCCCGCACCGCCTTGACTCTAGCCTTGTCCTCCTGGCCTGAAAAATTCTGCACCGCAATCGTACCGATCACCATCAGAATCACCAGTACCACCAGCAGTTCCACCAGTGTAAAACCGGATCGGCTCTCTTTCTTTTTCTTCTGATTCATCATGTTCTGTCTCCTGTTCATTCAAATGCCGCATTTCAAAAGAGGGATCAACCGGCCGAAGTACTCATCGCCATAATCCCCTGCATCATGCCGATCACAATAAAACCGACCACCACGGCAAGAATCACAATAAAAGCCGGTTCAAGCACACTGACAAACCGTTCGGTGCTGGCCGTGACTTTTTCTTCATAACGTTCCGCCACTTTATCGAGCATCGTTCCGAGCTCGCCGGAATCCTCGCCCATGGAAATCATACGGGCAGCCAGTTCCGGAAAAAGCGGATCATTCTGCAGAACCGGTCCCATCGGTTTACCGCCCTGAACGTTTTCATACACCGAACGCATCAGTTTACGCAGTGCCGCATTTCCCAGCGTTCCGCCTGTAATCGAAATCGCCTGAAGAATCGGAACCTGACCTTCCAGTAATGCGGAAAGCATACGGCAGAAACGGCTTGTTTCAGCTTCGGCCAGCAGGTTTCCGAGAATTTTAACCTTCAGCAGTTTTGTACCCCAGGCCACTTTGCCCTCTTCAGTCCGCGTCCAGAATTTAAAACCGGCCGCAGCCAGAACTAGAAGCAGCGGACCCAGCCACCAGTACTGAATACTGAAATCACTGACAGCGATCAGCGCACGGGTGGAAGCAGGCAGCAGCTGACCGGTACCTTCAAAAAGTGAAGTCAGTTTAGGAATCACCACCATCATCATGACGGCCACAACCACAATCCCCATCATTAAAAGCAGCGCGGGATAAATCATGGCAGTAACCACTTTTGAACGCAGTTTCTGCCAACGTTCAAGCAAGGCCGCAATACGCCGCATAATGAGATCAAGCGATCCGGAAGCTTCGCCGCCACGCACCATATTGGAATAAAAACGCTCAAACACTTTTGGATGTCGTGCAAGCGCATCAGCAAAGGAGGCTCCGCCGGTGACATCTTTCCAGACTTCTGTCAGCACTTCTTTAAAACGTTCGTGCGAGCAGAGATCAGCCTGGGTTTTAAGCGCCTGCTCAAGTGGAATTTTCGCATCCAGCAGGGCCGAAGTCTCCGACGAAAATTCCATCAGCTGCTGTGTGGTAATCCGCCCGTTCAACGATTTCGAAGCCGATGAAAAACCGTCGGCGGAAACACTGTCGACAATATTGAGCACCACCAGCCCCTTCTGCTGAAGCTGCTGTACCGCCCGGGTTTCGGACGGAGCTTCAATGAAACCGGTCCGCGTTTCCCCGCCGGAGGTAATGGCTTTATATGAGAATTTTTTCATGATCCGTTGAACCGCTAAGCATCGAAATCAACCGGCTTTCATCCCCACACCAATCCGTCCTGTGACGGAGAACCCGTTTTATTATGCCCATTGAGTAACCCTCCTCACTTCCTCAACAGTACTCACGCCATCCATCATGGCCTGCCAGCCGCATTCACGCAGCAGTTTGGTGCCGGAGCGGCGGGAAAGTTCGCGGATCGGCCCGGCTTCGGGCGATTTCTGGATCAGTTCGCGCATTTCATCGTTCACGGTCATCAGCTCATAAAGTCCCACGCGACCATAAAATCCGGTTCCGTCGCAGACTTCGCAGCCTTTGCCTCGGTAAAGCCGGTATTCCGGAAGAACCGCTTCCGGAAAATCGGAAAGCTGTTTACCGCTGATGGTATAGGATTCAGCACAATGTGGACAGATGCGTCGGCAAAGCCGCTGAGCGAGTGACCCGGTGAGGGCTGAAGCAATCAGATAGCTTTCAACTCCCATATCAGCCAAGCGGGCAATGGAACCGGCGGCATCGTTTGTATGTAATGTGGAAAGCACCATATGACCGGTGAGTGAAGCCTGAATGGCGATATCCGCGGTTTCAGCATCACGAATTTCTCCAACCATGATAATGTCGGGATCCTGCCGGACAATAGAACGCAAACCGTTCGCAAAGGTCATTCCGATTTTGGGATTCATCTGAATCTGATTAATACCGCCGAGGCGGATTTCGACCGGATCCTCAATTGTGATGATCTTTACTTTTTCACTGTTCAGATGAGTAAGCGCTGTGTGCAGTGTGGTGGTTTTACCACTGCCGGTCGGCCCCGTAACCAGAATGAATCCCTGCGGCTGTTCCACCATTTTTGTGAAGAGCTTTTCTTCTCGTTCAGGCATCCCCAGACTGGAAAAATTGAGTTCCACCTGCTGCTGATTCAGCAGACGAATAACAATATTCTCCCCGTAAATCGTGGGTGTAGTGGCTACACGCATATCCAGATCATGCCCCTGAATCTGCATTTTAATCCGTCCGTCCTGGGGAATCCGGCGTTCAGCAATATCCAGTTTAGCCAGCAGTTTCATGCGTGAAATAACTGCGGCATGGTGCTTCTTATCGATTGATTCCGCTTCGTGAAGCACCCCGTCAACGCGATAGCGGACACGCAGATTATATTCCCCCACTTCAACATGAATATCCGACGCGCGTTTTTCAACCGCCTGAGTGATGATCAGATTCACCATCCGGACCACCGGCGCCTCCAGGGCAAGGTCGCGCAGATGCTCCTCTTCATCCCCCCAGTCACCGGCTTCAAACACCTCGGCATCCTGCATCATGGTACCAAGATTATTGGCGGCAAAATCCTCCACCCGAGCTAGTGCAGCATTCATTTCGGGAGTCGGAATCAGAAAAACCTGGAGTTCCCGGCCTTTATACAAACGGGCCGCTTCTATGGTCGACCAGTCGGTGGGATCGTCGGTGACCGCAATCAGTTTTTCATCATCCAGAACGAACAGCAGCCGATGCTCAACCATAAACGGATAAGGAAGATCCTCTTCGAGACAGACATGATCCGCGGGTTTACCCATTCCGCAGACCGGTACATCATACTGCTCGGAAAGCGCCCGGATAAGTTCCTGTGGCTGGAGATCACCGTTTTCAACCAGAATTTCTCCAAGCCGCGGAGTCCCTCCCCCTTCATGCTGTTTGCGGAGCGCGGCCTGAACGGCATCGCGGTTAACGGCGCCGTGTGCCACCAGAATATCGCCGATCTGACGATAAGCCATTATTCCGACTCCTTCTCTGTTTCCCCGGTTAAATCGGCATGTTCCATTTCAGATGGATCATCACTGAGATTGTACAATGTGCGAATATCCTTTTCGTCCATGGCCCCGAGGATTTTATGTTTGAACTCCTCAGTCAGCAAATCGGTTTCCTCACGGGTATCAACCACCCGCGGAGTCAGAATCATCAGAATTTCAGAACCCACTTTCGCGGTTTTGGTGCGACCGAAAACCCAGCCGATCAGCGGAAGCCGGCTGAGAAACGGAATACCGGTACGAACCTGCTGATCCGTCCGCTCAATCAATCCGCCGAGAATAAGGGTCTGGCCATCTTCAACCTGAAGATTGGAACGGATTTCACGGGTATAGAACGTGGGAGCATCATCATCCTCAGAATCCGCATCAAGCGAACGAACGGTCTGCTCGATATCCAGAGTGACCATACGGTAATCGTCAATTTTCGGTGTTACCGTGAGCGTGATTTTGGCATCACGATAATCATAGGAATAGTTTTCCGTACCGGAATCCGTGACACTGCTCTGTTCAATCGGAACCTCTTTACCGAAAGAGACTTCAGCTTCCATACCGTCACGGGTGAGTACCGTCGGTGAGGAGAGCACCTGCAGACGATCGTCATCCTGAGCAGCGTGAATTAACGCCATGGCTTTTTCATTGGCATTCAGAAGATACGTCAGACCATCGGATGCCTCGGACAATGCCGTGGAACCTGAAGTGATTTCGTTCAGCTCCAGACCGGCGGTCTGGGCTGCAGAATGGGAATGGTCTCCGGACCCGAGAACCGCCCATTCTATACCGAGATCCAGCGATTCGTCCAAAGTAACCTCCACCAGTACAGTTTCAATCAGTACCTGACGGCGAGAGCGGTCGAGTTCCTCGATGGTTTTGGCAATTTCCTTATGCATGCTGGCCGGAGCATTCACAATAAGGGTATTGGTGTCTTCATCGGAAAGAATGATCACCTCTTCATCCACCGTTATCCCCGCCGCATCGCCGCCGGGAGTCGATGGTGTATTTTTTGGTGCCGGCTGAGCGGAAGAAGCCTGGTTGTTATTTTTTTTCGCGTTGTTCGTTTTGTTGTCATTCGATGCATTCGCATTTTTGGTTACCGTTTTACCCAGTTCCTCTTCCTTCTGCTGTGCCTGGGTGTACAGACTGGAATAGAGATCATCCAGCGTTGCACCAATGGTCTCCGCCTCCACCACTTTGAGGCGGTAGATTTTAGTGACACGCTCATTGGTTCCATCAGCCCGGTCAAGCATCTGAACCCAGCGCTCTATTTCCGGAACCATCGCCTGGGTTGCATTATGTGCAACCACCATATTCAGCCGGGCAATAGCAAAAAACTGAACCGCGGAACCATCATATCCGGTGCGGCGGTAGAATATATTTGATAGCTCTTCCGCCACATCCGAAGCATCCGCATTTTCCAATACATACTGGACCAGGACAGAAGTGGGTACATCGACAATTTTCAGCAGATCCTGCATCTGCTGGAGCCAGGCCTGTGTACCGAGCGCAATCAGAACATTGGAATTGTCCATACCGAAAATCCGCTGCGGCTTGCCGGTAAAATTATTCAGAAAAGTCTGGGCGCTGGAAGCATCAATATTTTCAAGCTCAATAACCCCGATAATCGGTTTTCCATCCGGATAATCGGTTTCCTCACCGGCCCTGATAATCGGACGCAGGTCAGAAGGGGAAAAAACCCAAACGCGTCCGCGTTCTATGCGCTGAACCCCGGCGGTTTCCAGAATGGCATCAAACATTTCCAGTTTATCCGCCCGTTCCCATTCTGTGACATTCCCCGCCCGGATACTGACCTCCTGGGTCACGTTAACCGACGGCGAAATAATGAATTCCATACCTAAATCGCGGCAGAGAATCTCAATACAGTCTTTAAGCGTGATATTCTCCCAGTTGACGGCCACCTGCGATCCGGCGGTTTCCCGGGTCACACTGCTGCTGAGCTGCGGATTCGGTCCACTGTCGGTATTTGAGGAATTAACGGTTGAACCGCCCGGTGCAGCTGAACGCATTCCATCACCGGACATTCCGCCGAATCCCCCGGGACGCCGCCGCTGCTGTCCCTCCTGCTGCTCCTGAGCAGAAGCTACCGGAAGAATCCCGGTCAGAAGTACCCCTGTCAATACAACCAAAACGCCCTGTTTACCCTGCATGCTCTCATCCCTGTACTGGTTACCGGCCCATGTCTTTATGTGATGTTTCCAAACATCCCCCTAAAGACAGATCCACAACACAGATGATGCGGATCATCCATCAAAACAAAAAAAAAGACGGAAACAGGTTCCGTCTTATTGCAGTTTATTTCAGAATTTAAACCAATCAGTTGATCGTGATGGGTTTTCCGGTTTTCAGCATCTGTGGATTTTCCGGCTGATACGGTTTGATGAAAGCCTCGTGAAAATCATAGCCGTTCATGAAATCCTCAATGGAGTCCTCGTCGGTTTTTCCCAGCAAACCGGCATCCACCAGATTAAAAACAATATTGCCGAAATCGACACATTCATGAATCCCCCACTCCGACAGCACCCGTTTAGTAACCGGGCCGTATTCTTTCAGGGCATATTCCCGCATTCCTTCCAGCAGTTCCTGACCGGAAACATGGCGGGGTTTATCCAGTTTTTTCACGGTGTGATCCAGACCTTCCCGTACAAACATATAAGCCTGCACCGTATAACGCTTATCTTTAGCGAGAATCGGCTTCAATAATTCATGTAGACTAGGATTGTTCATAATTAAAGCTGTTGACGCAGTTTATCGGCCAGATCATTCATTTCATTCAAATCTTCATATTTCCCGGCATTCCAGTTCCAGTGATGCCCGTCATTCTCAAACCGCGGAATGACATGTACATGTATATGCTCGACCTCCTGTCCTGAAGCTTTACCGTTATTCTGCATGATATTGACCCCGTCCGCACCCAGTCCGTTCATCTGCGCTTCGGCAATTTTTTTAGCCGTAATGTGCAGTTTGGCCAGCACATCATCCGGCGTTTCCGTAACAGGATCATAGTGCTTTTTCGGAATCACCAGCGCATGTCCTTTGATAATCGGCCCGATATCCATGAAAACAAGAATTTCCTCATCTTCCCAGATCACCGTAGCCGGTATCTCTTTTTTAACAATTTTACAGAAAATACAATCACTCATGATTCTGCTCCGTTTTTTCAACCTTTTCAGGCTGCGGATCCAATGGCGGAGAAGGCCTGCGGTTGTTCAAATACAAATAACGCGCACCGATCCCTAGAATAAACAGCACACATATTACAAGAATATATAGTTTTTCCTGATTACTGATCCAGAACGCGGCCTGGAATGGACTGGGCTTTTTGTCTGACATGCGGGAAATGTAGCAGACCTTCGGACGATTTCTATTTCAAAACACCAAAGACCGGCCCTTCCATTATTTCCACTGCCGATCAATCTTTCTTTGCGGAATCCGTTTTCCATAAAACCGGTAAAAAAAAGGCGCCGACCGGAAAAGAGTCAGCGCCTTAAGTATGGGGAAGGAATGTATTACGGAACCGGAGACGTCTCTGGGGAACGTGATCGGTCTTCTCGTTTTTCATAGCCCGGAACCGGCGGCTTGCCATCGCGACGGCCATGTTCTTTCCAGCGGTTCCGCGCCTTATTCATAAACTGCCGGAATTTTTCTTTGCCCAGAATCCGCTCCATCTGAATCCGGTTTCGCGCCAGAATCTTCATCTGTTCCGCCTGCGCAGCGGTAACTTTATCAATCGCACGGAAGATTTCATCCTGAGGCGCGCTTTCCTCCTCCAGTTTCTTCAGCTTTTTCTTTTTATCTTCAATATTCAGATACGCCGCCCGCATCTGTTCTTTCATCTGATTCTGCAGCTCGGTTATTTCCAGCTTCTGCTCCTCGGTAACCCCGATTTCCCGCAACGTCTTTTCCAGCATCTGAAGCCGCCGCTCATTCATTTTTTCGCGTTCCTCGGCTGTCAGTTCCCGTCGTTCACCGCGACGTCCATTGCGGTCATGGCCGTTTTTACCGTATTCATAACGCTCATCCACCGCATCACGCGGCGGCTTATTGCTCTGACTCAACGCCGGCAGCACCAGCAAAACTGCACTGAATATCATTATCTTTTTCTTCATGGTATAACCTCCGGAACGAGTGTTCGGGTGTATAACGCAAAGTAGCAGGCTGCTATTGCCTACAAAAGTTCAAACTTTTTCGGGCAGGACGCCAGAAAACGAAATCCATCCTCAGTAACCACCACGGTATCTTCAATCCGGACACCGCCGAGACCGGGATAATACAGGCCCGGCTCAATCGTGATTACATTTCCGACTTCCAGAATTTCCCCCGACTTTCCAACCCGTGGACTTTCATGAATATCCAGCCCCACTCCATGACCGGTGCCATGGATAAAACCGACATGCCTCCCCTCTTTTTCCTCAGTCTGAAAACCGCGTTGTTCAAAAATTTCACAGCAGTTCCGGTGAATTTCATCCGCACAAATCCCCGGTTTCACCATCTTCAGGGCCGACAACTGCGCCGCCTTCACCGCATTATACAGCTTTTTAAGCTCCGGAAAAGCCGGACCGCGGCAGACCGTGCGTGTAATGTCGCCCCAATAGCCTGTTTTTTCGGAACGTGGAAAAATATCAAGAATGATCGACTGCCCGGCAAAAAGCGGACCGCTTCCTCGCTCGTGCGGATCGGTGCCCTGGTCGCCGCCGGCGACGATGGTTTCAACGCCCGAACAGTCATAATCGATCAGCGTTTTATGAATCAGCTGCCGGACCCTTTCCGAAGTCAGCTTTTCTCTTCCCTTATAAAGGACCCCGTTTTTACCGATTCGCGAAGATCCGATCAGTTCAATCCCCGCTTTCATGGCAGCCACAGCAGCGCGCTGACTTTTCCGGAGTTTGGAAATTTCGGCGGCGGTTTTGACCTTCCGCTCAGGACAGACCGGTTTCTTTTCAACGGAAATCCGAATCCCCTTTTTTTCCAGCGTCTTAAAAAGACCCACCGGAAAATCGGCCGGAACCCGGAGCCGGCGTACACCGGCCTGTTTCATCAGCGCCGGAATCTGTTCGGAAAAATCCCACGCTTTTTTTCCGGAGAGCCCGAGATCCTGCGGCGTGAAAACCTGTGTACCGGGAGTGGACTGACTGCATGCCCGCCCTTTTTCCATCGGCGAAACACAGAGCAGTCCGCCGGTGGCGGTTTTCAGATAAAGAAACGCATCCGGTGCTGTAAATCCGCTTAAATAGTGAATATTTGTGGTACTCGGGAATGATCCTGAGCATAAAATCAGACCTGTTAATTTATTCATCCGGGCACAACCTCCTTGAAAATGAAGCCTTATAAAACCTCCATGAATTGGAGGTACATTTTTGTTCTAACATTTCACCAACAATATGACAGCTATCTTGTGGTTGGTGCAGTTGTATCATCCACATTTTGTGGTTCCATTTTTTTTAGAGCTAAATATATCCAGAAAACTTGAGCTTAGGATCAGCTTACACTACCTTCCAATATTGCGTTACGTATCTGCGGAACAAGGGGAAGTATCTGCCTGTTAATAACTTGTCAATAACTGCAGGCAACCTGTTAAAGGGAAAGATTTAAATAAAAAATGAACAGAGATAGCTCAAAAATATGGGAAGAAGCCTGTAAACAGCTCAAAGGCATTCTTTCCGGCGATATTTATGATCGATGGATTGCGGTCATCCAATGTCTGGATATCAACGGACGGACTATGCGTCTTGCAGTGGCCAATGATTTTTATAAGGACTGGCTGGAGGAAAACTATTTTCCAATGATCCGCAAAGCCGTCATGGTGGTCAGCGGCGAAGAAATGGATATCTCGCTGGAAGTCGACTCCACGGCATTCGACAGTGCAAGAGAGGAAGCTTCCGCACCGGAACCGGCCAGCTCTCTCTCGATTCCCAATCCATTTGAAAAGAAAAAGACGAATCACAACCTGAATCCGAACTATACGTTTGATTCCTATGTGGTCGGTTCCGCCAACCAGTTTGCCCACGCGGCAGCCATGGCGGCGGCCAACTCTCCGTCACGAACCTATAACCCGCTCTTTATCTACGGCGGCGTCGGACTGGGAAAAACCCACCTGATGCAGGCCATCGGTAATCACATTATTTCCAAAAAGCCGCGCGCTAAAGTCTGCTACATCACCTGCGAAACCTTCACCAACGAATATATTGAAGCCCTGCAGAACAACAACGTGTCCAACTTCCGTAAAAAATACCGGAAAATCGACATGCTGATGATCGACGATATTCAGTTCCTTGATGGAAAACAGCGTCTGCAGGAGGAATTCTTTCACACCTTCAACACCCTTTTTGAAAGTCATAAGCAGATTGTGCTGACTTCGGACCGTACACCGAGCGAAATGGCCGGACTGGCACCGCGCCTGATTTCCCGTTTTGAATGGGGACTCGTCACAGAACTCGGAAAACCGGATGTGGAAACCCGAACCGCAATTCTGCGTAAAAAGGCCGAACTCCTGAACCTGAATATCGATCATGAACTGCTGGATTATCTGGCACAGCGTGTTTCCTCCAACGTACGGAGCCTTGAAGGCGCTCTGATTCGTGTGGCTACCTTTATGTCGCTCACCAATCAGAAGGTGGATATCCAGAAAGTGGAGGAACTCCTCCACGACCTGCTCGACAAAGAATCCGCGGCCGCGATCAGTGTGGATCTCATCCAGCGTACTGTTGCAGAACATTTTGACCTGCGTCCCCAGGATCTGACCAGTAAAAAACGTTCGAAGGATATCGCCTGGCCGCGCCAGATTGCGATGCATCTTTCGCGTACCATGACTTCACAGTCATTCCCGGTCATCGGCGAGCAGTTCAGCCGCAATCATGCGACGATTCTCTATGCCCACGATCAGGTATCCGAAAAAGCCAAAGACGACCGAGGCCTCCAGCAGACCCTCTCCATCCTGAAGGATAAGATCAATAAAAACGCTTCCAAGGCACTCAGCTGATCTTCTGTTTTTACTCCTGATATTACGTCTCTACGCCGCCTTCGTATCCGGAAGGCGGCCTTTTTTATGCATATTTCCGGAGCCTTGCACGCTTCTGTTCAGAAAATACGTGCGGCTCCATCCACTCTATAAACGACGGGAAAGGGTCTGTAAAAAGAAGAGAACGGCCTGACATACCTACCCGCAACAGATGGAACAGAACGGTTTCTGCAATACCGATTTTCCGGCTCGATCCCCTGCTTTCGTTCTCTTCAGCGACGGTTTCCGGGGCCTCACTTCTCCCCCGCGCCCCCTCTACTAATATTCCTGCTTCCTTTGGTTGGAAAATGCGGCGGTTTCAGGCATTCTTTTTACATTATTCGAATCCCGTTCGGAGTTCATGAGAAGCGTCGGGAAACGCTAACGGCCTGTTAATGAAAACTGAATAACCTGTGGAGTATCTGATGATGAGTTTAACAACTCGGTGTTGTGCACAGAACGCTCAGGTTATACCCAGTTTATCAACAGGGTTGTTATGTTTTTCAAACTTTTACTGGTGACGGGGTTACGAAAAATAAGTAGGTTTTCAGGCGGTTGTTCACAGACCATATTAATAGTGATTTTTATAAAATAGATATACTTATATTACAGGAGGCTTGTTAATGAAGTTCAGCATCGAGAAGGATCAGATTCTGGAAGCGCTGCAGAAGGTGCAATCGATCGTAGGTCAGCGCACCACGCTGCCGATTCTTTCCAATGTGCTGCTTGAGGCAAGCCACGGAAAACTCACCCTCACAACAACGGACATGGAGGTGAGTGTGCGCACCAGTATTGAGGCGGACATTGATGAAGATGGAGCCACTACCCTGCCGGCACGCCGTTTTTTCAGCATCTGCCGCGATCTTCCGAGTCATCAGGTGGATATCGGAGTGAGTAACGATGATGTGGCTACCATTCTTTCCGGTTCTTACAATTGTAAGCTGGAGGGGCTTTCGAAAGATGATTTTCCGCCGATGCCCACATTTGAAGAGAGTTTCTCCTACACGCTGCAGCAGGATACGCTGAAGGATATCCTGCAGAAAACCTCCTATGCGGCCAGTACGGATGAATCTCGTGCTATTCTGAACGGTTCTCTGATGGCTTTCCGGGACAGTAAGCTGACGGTGGTCTGTACCGACGGCCGCCGTCTGGCCCTGGTTGAACAGGAAATCGATATGCCGGACGATGCGGAAACCGATATTGTGGTTCCGACCAAAGCGGTTAATGAGCTGATCAAAACGCTGGGCGATGAAGGCGAAGCTCATATTAAAATGTCCTCCACGCAGGTGGCTTTTGAATTCGGTAATATCTTCATTATCTCTAAACTGGTGGATGGAACATACCCGAATTACCGCCAGGTGATTCCGTCGCAATGCGAGGAGCGCATCGCGATCGACCGTGAAATGCTGCAGAGTGCAGTGCGTCGTGTTTCGCTGATGCTGGACGATCAGGCGGCTTCGGTGAAAATCCAGATCACGGAAAACCGTATGGAATTGATGACCTCTTCTCCGGAGATCGGCGAATCGCGGGAAGCGGTTCCGGTGAAATATTCCGGAAAAGATATCACGATTGCATTTAATCCGGCCTTTCTGATGGCCCCGTTGAAACATCTGGATTCCGATGAAATCTATCTTGAGCTTTCCGATGAACTCAGCCCGGGCGTGATTAAAACGAATGTTCCGTTCCTTTATGTGATCATGCCGATCCGCGTGAGCTGAGTCCGGATGTGAGATGGAAATGAAAAAAGGACGGCATTTTCGCTGTCCTTTTTGGTCTCAGAAGAAATTCACGAATGAATATTCTGTTCTATAGTAAAATGGTTGCCGAACTAGGGGTCGAACCTAGACTAAGCGAGTCAGAGTCGCTTGTGCTGCCATTACACCATTCGGCAATGAATGAGGGCAGAAAGTAGCTATTTCCCCGGAGCGGATCAAGCAGGATTTATCGAAAAAATGCCGAATGCTAACCCGAAAAAAATTATCCGTCTGCTTGGTGTTGGATTTGATGCCGAGGATGGCCACGTCCGAATCACCCAGGGAGAAAACTATGATGTACTCATGGGCTCGGAAGAGAGTCATGAGTACATACAGCAGTTGATCCGTAAAATTGAGGACGCCCTCGCGGAGAAACATCTTACGCTGGATGATTTTACGCCGGATGAATTTGCTGAGTTCGTGAAAAACAATCTATAAAACACTGCAGAAGTTGGGGGATTGGTTCCTGATCTTACTGTTTTACGTTTTATCACGTCCAGATTCCTTCGATTTCCGATCCGCACTTTGTGCACTTTCCCTCGGTAAGCTGTATCGATACGATGCGGTAACCGTGCCTTCCAACCAGACAGGCTCCGCATTCGGGGCACCACGTAGACTCCCCTGCCCTATCCTGCATATTTCCGACATAAACAAACTGCAATCCGGATTCGAGAGCAATTTCGCGGGCCCGTAAAACCGTCTCCGGGGGAGTCGGTGGCAGATGGCTCAGTTGATACTGTGGATAAAAACGTGAAAAATGCAGGGGCGTTGATTTACCGAGCGTATTGACGATCCATTTACACAGCATTCCGGTCTCTTCTTCAGCATCATTAAGTGTCGGGATCAGAAGGTTGGTGATTTCCAGAAAAACACCGCTGGACTTCATGATTTCCAAGGCCTGGAGAACAGGTTTCAGGCGCGCGTCACAGATATTCCGGTAAAAATCGTCGGAAAACGACTTTAAATCTACGTTTGCAGCATCAACGACGGTACAAATTTCACGCAAAGGCTTCGGATTTATGAATGCGGCCGTTACCAGGACATTTTTCAGCCCTTTTTGGTGAGCGGTTTCACAGCAGTCTTTTGTAAATTCATACGAGACCAGCGGTTCTGTATAGGTGTAGGCAATGGACCGTATTTTTTTCCGTTCAGCGGTTTCGGCAATTTCAGCCGGAGAAACAATTTGCTCGGAAACAAAGCTGCTTTGGGAAATCGCAGCATTCTGACACGGTTTGCAATGAAGATTGCAGCCGGCTGTGCCTACCGAAATAATTTCTGTTCCCGGCATAAAATGATAAAGCGGTTTTTTTTCAATAGGATCTGTCTGGATTACACATGGCCGGCCGTACGTGATGCATTGAATGCGGCCGTTAATGTTTTTCCGAACCCGGCAGTCACCGGTTTCATTCCGTGAAAGTTCGCACCCTTTCGGGCAGATCGTGCATCTGGTTTTAGTGTTCATCCTTTTCTGATTTTGAAAAAAGAGTATCCAGCCCCTCGAAGGCATTGAATCCCCCACCCTGAAAGGAATCATCGGAAATGGTATTGAATCCCTTCATCTTTTGTTTTTCATGTTCGTGGTCATGGCAGTAGACGCAGAGCAGTTCCCAGTTGCTGCCGTCGGGGGATTATTCTGATGGTTGTGGTCTTTATGGTGTACGGTCAGTTCTTTTAATCGGGCTCCTTCGAATTCACGTCCGCAGCTGGCGCAGACATGCGGATACATTTTCAGCGCCTTCGCGCGGTATCCTTTTTCGCGCTCCGCCATTTTCTGGTGGATTCGTTCAAGTTCGTCGCTTCTTTTCATTTCAATACAGCCTTCAGTGCAGATTTAAGATCCGGATGTTTAAAGTGATAATTATTTTCCAATAATACATTCGGGATCACGCGGGTACTGGAAAGAAGCAGTGCATTCGCCATTTCCCCGAAAAGCAGGCGCGCTGCAAATGCCGGGAGCGGCAGGATCGTCGGACGTTTCAGTACATTTCCGAGTATTCTGGTGAAACGGCGATTGGTTTCAGGTTCGGGGGCGGTCAGATTAACCGGCCCCTGAACTGTCGGGGTGTTCAGAATGTGGATGATGGCCCCTACCATGTCCTCAATGGAAATCCAGCTCATGTACTGCCGGCCGTTACCCATTATGCCGCCTGCACCTATTTTAAAAGGGGGCAGCATTTTTTTCAGTGCCCCGCCCTCGCTGGAGAGTACAATACCGGTTCTTATCAATGCTGTTCGTATACCGGATTGCGATGCCGATTCGGCCGCCATTTCCCATTCGGAGCATACATCTGCAAGGAAACCGCAGCCCGCTGTGCTGGTTTCGGTCAGCTTTTCATCTCCCCTGTCCCCATAATAACCTATAGCCGAAGCGGAAATAAAAACTTCGGGACGGTTTGCGGAAGAGCTCAGCTGCAGGCTGAGTGCCTGGGTTCCGTTGATCCGGCTGTCTCGAATGGCTGCTTTTCTGCGGCTGGTCCAGCGGCCGCCCGCAATATTTTCGCCGGCCAAATGAATAACGGCATCCACCCCCGTGAAATCAATGGATTCTGAAAAAACGCGGCCCAGTCGGATGACTTCATTTCCGTCAGATATAAGTCGAGACGTCAATGCATTGCCTATCAGACCATGTGACCCTGAAATCATTACTTTCATCAATACACCTCTTTCTTTTGAATTCGATATTACGCCTCAATATGGAGGTTCTGAATCTTTTTTTAGTATTGTTCGGAATGACCGGAAATAACTGGGATTATTCATATTTTGATCTGACCTATTCTATTGCGGAATATTCATTCTAACCGATGGTTTGTAGCAACTCCTTGTAGACAAAATGGTTGTATGGTGCGAGTATCGCCGCCCGTTAATTGGAAAAGAAAGTATATATTATGAATAAGTCTTTGTATAAAGTAATTGTTGTCGGTGGTGGTCATGCAGGCTATGAAGCGGCTTTGGCTTCCGCGCGTTTAGGAGTTAAAACCCTTTTAATAACGCTGAATAAATCACTTATAGGAAGACTTCCCTGTAATCCTGCTGTTGGAGGTATTGCAAAATCTCATCTTGTATCTGAACTTGATGCATTGGGCGGAGAACTTGGCCGGAATACCGATTATACCGGTATTCAATACCGAATGCTGAATACCCGGAAAGGACCGGCTGTACAGTCCAACCGGGTGCAGTGTGATAAGGATCTTTTTCCGGTTAGAATTCAGGCTGTTCTGGAAAGGCAGCAGAATCTTGATATTCATGATGATATCGTTACAGCAATTCGTACAAAAGGCACGTCAATCTGTGGAGTCACAACGCGTGGTGCTGGTGATATTGATGCCAATGCGGTTGTTATTTGTACAGGAACATTTCTTCGTGGACGTGTTCTGATCGGAATGAAAAGTATTAAAGAGGGTCGCATGGGAGAGGAATCAGCAGAAGAACTTTCGGCGTCCTTTGATCGTTTCGGATTTGAGCTGGCTCGGCTGAAAACGGGTACCCCTCCCCGCATCCATAGGGATTCTGTGGATTACAGTCGAATGGAGATTCAACCAGGCGATAATCCCCCACCCTTTTTCTCACGGATGGCGCGCATGGAGTGGAAAATGTTCCACATGGAACATAATGATCCGGATTCTTCGGTTATGAATCGAATGTTCCACGTGGAACAGGATGAATTGCACCCCTGGGTGCCGGGTTTTGACCAGATACCCTGCTGGTTAACGCATACCAATGAGAATACTCACCAGATCATCGCTGATAATCTTCAGAAAAGCGCTATGTACGGAGGGATGGTAGAGGGTACCGGAGTTCGGTATTGTCCATCGATTGAAGATAAAATTATTAAATTTTCCGGTCGTGATGCGCATCATGTGTTTATTGAGCCTGAAGGGCGTAATAATATCCGTCTTTATCCGAACGGAACATCCAATAGTCTTCCGGAGGATGTGCAGGAACAGATGATCCATTCGATAGAAGGTTTGGAAAATGCTGAAATTATCCGTCCAGGCTATGCAATCGAATATGATTATGCGAATCCAACGCAGCTTTTCCATACATTAGAAACAAAACGCGTGGAAAATCTGTTTTTTGCCGGTCAGTTGAATGGTACGACGGGTTATGAAGAAGCCGCTGGTCAGGGATTTGTTGCCGGAGCTAATGCCGCTTTGAAAGTACTGGGAGAAAATCCGTTTGTTTTAAGCCGAAATGAAAGTTATATCGGGGTGTTGATTGATGATTTGGTGACGAAAGGAACCGATGAGCCATATCGCATGTTTACTTCCCGTTCGGAGCATCGTTTGACGTTGCGTCAGGATAATGTCTATTTTCGTCTTCTGGAAAAGACCAGGCAGCTTAATATTGTCGATTCAGAGGAAATTAATGATATTTCAAGCCACTGGAAGGATATTCATGCAGAAATTGAGCGTCTTGAAAAAGTATTTCATAATGGAAAGTCGCTCGCACAGCTGCTTCGTCAGCCGGAAAATCTGTATTGTAATCTTCCGCAGGCGAACCGGAATCTCTCTGAAGAGGTTATTAAGCAGGTTGAAATTGAAGTTAAATATGCCGGCTATATTAAACGCGAGAAAGAACGTATTGATGCTGCGCGTCGTCAGGAAAAACAAATTTTGCCACCGGATTTCGATTATGATGCTATTCAGAGTCTGCGTTATGAAGCTCGTGAAAAGTTAAAGAAAATACGGCCGGAAAATCTGGGACAGGCAGGGAGAATTTCCGGTGTAAATCCATCTGATATTTCAATTTTAGGTATGTGGTTGAAACGGGAAGCTGCTGAAAAATAAAATATTTTGATACAATTAGCTGGTATCATACATAATGAAAATGAGCCGGGAAACAGGATGTTTCCGGCTTATTTTTTTTAGTCTATCAACGATGTATCAGAGAATAGGAAAATAATTGGGAGTAGCTGAATTCTTGAATCGGTGATATAGGTAGAATATTGCATGAACAGGAGTGAAATATGCTCATCATTGCTACTGTTCTTAACTGATTTTACATCAATTTCATAGATGTACTATGGATGTCATTTTCAGGAGTTATAGGGCGAATCTAGAGTAATTTTCGTTATTTTTACGAAATAGCTAAACTGGATATATAGCTACTAGTTATCTATAATCCGTTGGTTTGTAGATAGAACTGTTGGATAGTGTATATATCAATAAGGTAATCTATGTGCAATAGTATTAGGAACATAAGTAATCCTTTTTTTTAAGATAGTTGTAATACCATGTTTGATTACTTCTCTGTATAAATCCCGCAGTGCAGAACCTCCGAAGTTTCACTACGGAGGACACAGAGGAAGGACTCTGTGCTCTCTGAGTCCTCTAGCGAAGAGGGTGGTAAATATATACCAGTATGTTTTAGTACGTGCTATGAGCTGCAGGGAGATGGGATATTTTATGTAAAAGAATATTTAAGACTTTTTTTTAAAGATTTATATATTTATCAATTGTGGACAGGCAATGTAATAGGGAAATGAGGCTGCTTTTCTTTCGTAAGTTCCTTGAACAAAAAAGTATGAATGAGCACTATTCGCAGTTCCAATCATTGGAAGTTCCAAAGGTTGGAACGCTGGAGAACATATGAGTTTACAGGTTATTGCAATTATTCTTGGAGTATTGGGAACTGTCGGTGGTTTTACGGGGATTTTCCGACCTGATTTAGTTAAACGTTTTGCTGAGTTGTTTCCCCGAAGTACTGTACCGGCCTGGGTGTTGACAGCACTCTGTTGTTTTCTCGGGGCCAGAGAGGCCGGTGCCATGAATATGGGAGCTGTGGATGTGATCAAGCCGTATATTCCGTTTATTGCTGTCGGCGTTTTTGCGGCGAGCGTTATTTATATGAAAGAACTTCTGGCTCCGCGTGCACTGGGTGGATTTCTTTGTCTGATTGCAGTACCCGTTTGCAAGACTGCGGCACAGTCCGGATCACCTTTTTTTCAGGTTGTAACAGCAGTAATGTATATGGCGGTCATTTATGGAATTACCATTCTGATGTCACCGTGGTACTTCAGAAAAATTTATACACCTCTGGTTGAGAATGAGCTGTTGTTCAAGGTGACGGCCATTGCTAAAACGGCGGTGGGGCTGCTTATTCTTATCCTTGGTATTTTTGTCTATTAAGAAAATGGGGTAGGGCAGCTGTAGCTCGTTTATTTTTGGAAGATGATTGTCTTAAACTGAAACCGGGTATCATTCTTCTCCGTCTTCCAGCATTTTCTGGGTGTCCCAGGCGCGTTTACATTTCCGGATCTGTTCATTGTATGCATCAACCTGTTCTTTGGTAACACCCTGAGCATGTTGCGAGGCTTTCCGCGCCATGGTTGTGATCGCATTATAGGCGCGTTCATAATCACCATTAATATAATGGGCTTCCGAAAGTGTACTCCACACGTGGTGATCATCGGGCGCAATGGCCAGGGCCTCCTGCGCATAGCGAACCGCTTTTTCGCCATTGCGGTATTTTAAATCCTCTGCGGTGGCATACAGCCAGGCCAGATTATTCATGAGCTTGAAGTCATCGGGATTTTCATCGATCAGTTCGAGCAGTAAGGCTTCGGCTTTTCCATATTGTTTTGCGTTAATATAAACATGGGCCACCACATAGCGGGCCTGGAAATTTTCCGGATCAATCTCAAGAATGCGTTCATAGGCGTTTACAGCGGAATCATAATCTTCTTCTGCAAAATACGCCTGCGCGACATTGAGCAGAAATTCAATACGCTCTTCATTGGTTCGGTTATCCAGCGTTAAGCCGGATGAAACCTGCGAAACAGATTGTGTATTCTGAGCCATTGCGGTGGTGGCCAGAGAGAGGACACAGAGGTGAAGCGTAAGTTTTGAAATTTTCATACAGTTCCTACTTAACATTGGTAATTTCAACTTGAATGACACTTGGATCGGTTTTTATGGCCTGAACACCTTCAGGCAGATCAATTTTGACCGGTAATTCATAGAAGGCCGCTTCCGGAAGATCATGACAGTCGATATACGCAAACAGTTCTTCTTCGCTGAGTTTTTCAATCTGTTCTTTTCGTCCCTGCACGACAAGGCTTATATATTTCGGGTAGATGTCAATAATACGGTCTTCACCCGGGGATGAGACCACCCGGAGGGGAATTTTTTCAAATTCCGCCGTGCTGTTGCGTTCAACCAGTACCACTTCGATGGATACCCAGTCCGGGTCTACCGCCATTCGACCGACCAGCGGAAGAGCAATGGGTACACTTTCTTTAAAGGAGGCCTGTCGGTTCGTCAGATCGATTTTTTCAGTATGTATATTTTCCATACTGTCGAGCACCTGACGGGCACCTGCAACTTTTACCGATGCCGGTGTTGCTATAATTCTTTCTATTTCAATACCTTCGGGTAAATTTCCGGTGGTGGCCGCTTTTACCGGAAGCAGGCGTTCTCCTTTCTGGTCCATACGGACCACCATTTCGGAAGGACTGAAACTGACAATTTTCGCGCCTGTAGGATTGCGCAGAAACGCGCCTGTAAGTTTAATGGTCATCTCTTCGCCTTGAACGGGGTTCTGAACCGGAACCACAAGATGAAGCTGGTCGCTGTTCAGGTAGCGAATGTCCTCGCGCGAACCGCGGAATACAATATTCACCCGCTGCATCGATTTTTCCCAGACCGCCCAGCCTGAAGGGGCTTCCACATCCACCGGGATGCCGGAAACTGAAACTTCAAACCCAATAGTTTTCCGGATACTCTGCCAGCCCAGAAAAGCGAGGACAAAGCAGAGAAGGATCAGAAAACGATCTTTCCAGAACTGATGCCAGGCGTTGGAAATTCTATTCATCGTTTTTCTCCTCGCCGAAAGGCATCAGTACGGTATCGGAGAGATCCGCTTCACCGGTCTGGATCTTTTCACGGAAGCGCGAGAGGCCGGTACGTTCCCGCCGCAGCATGGACTGCAGAACCCGCCGCAGTCGCTCCTCGCCAAGGCCTCGCCGCAGTCGACCGTTATAGGCAAGGGAAACAGCACCGGTCTCTTCTGAAACCACCACCACAATGGCATCCGTCTCTTCGGTAATGCCGATGGCTGCGCGGTGGCGTGTTCCGAGTGTTTTACTTAATTCCTCTTTCTGGGATAGGGGAAAAAGGCAGCCGGCTGCACAAATCCGGTCTCCGGAAATTATAACACCGCCGTCATGAAGCGGGGTATGCGGGAAGAAAATGGTGGAAAGCAGCTCGGCACTGACCGAACTGTTCATTTTCGTTCCGGTGTCCTGAATGGTGCGTGTACCGATTTCCCGTTCAATAGCAATAAGAGCTCCGATCTTACGTTTTGAAAGCAGTTTTACCGTCTGCATAATAGGTTCAATCAGATTGCGCTGCGAAGCCATACTGTTGGTGCGCCACGGCTGACGGCCGAGCCGCGCCAGAACACGGCGTATTTCCGGCTGGAAAATCACCACAATTGCCAGTGTAATATAGAGCATCAGCTTCGAGAGAATCCAGTTAAGCACCTCCAGATGGCTGAGATTGGTGATGGCATTGAGTGCGCCGAAAAGGATGATAAGGCCGGTGAGAATGGCTGAGCCGCGTGTTCCTTTAAACAACCGGAAGATAAAATAGAGGAGGGCGGCGAGAATCAGAATCTCGACCCAGCCAAGCACATCAGGCAGTTCAAAAGCATCTTTCCATTGCATTATAAGTCACCGTTGCAAAGTGTATCCACGATACGACATACATCGCAAGTGTCTAATACGTCGTGCACCCGCAAAATATGCGCACCGAACGCCGCCGACCATCCGGCAACACCCAGGCTTCCTGCCAGACGCTGATTCGGATCTTCCCGCTCCAGAATTTTTCCGATCATGCTTTTACGTGATGCCCCGATCATAACCGGTGCTGTTGCTGCAAAGTCGGGAATACGGCGCAGTAATTGAAGGTTGTGCTCGAGTGTTTTGCCGAATCCGATCCCGGGATCAATCACGATGTTTTTCCGTTTAACACCACGATCAACGGCAAAAGCGATCCGCTTTTCCAGATAGTGGAACACCTCGCGTACGGGATCTTCATAATCCGGATTGGTCTGCATCGTCTGAGGGGTACCTTTCATATGCATCAGAACAACCCCTGCACCCGATCCGGCCGCAACATCCGCCATCTTTTCATCAAATTCAAATCCGGAAACATCATTAATAATATCCGCGCCGGCTTCCAGAGCCTGGAAAGCGGTTTTCGATTTCATGGTATCGATCGAAATCAGGACATCGGTTTTTGCGCGCAGTTTTTCAATCACCGGAACCGTACGCCGGATTTCTTCTTCCACAGTAACGGGCTGCGCGCCGGGCCGTGTAGATTCCCCGCCGATGTCAATAAGGTCCGCACCTTCAGCAATCATCTGCAGCGCGTGTTCAACCGCTATTTCGGGATCCATAAAAGTCCCTCCATCGGAAAAAGAATCCGGGGTGACATTCAGAATACCCATCACCAACGTTTTTTCACCAAGGCGGACCGTGCGGTTTCCACACCCCCATGAATATGTTTTTCGTTTAGTCACAGCTCAACCTCCAGGCCGTCCCACGGAACGGTAATGGCATCACCCAGCTGGGTCTGCAGCTGTTCGTGATCGGAATCGTGGGTGATGTGGGTGATGTAGGCTTTTTCCGCATCGATTTTATGCAGATGATCGATGCATTCACTGATCGAGAAATGGGTGGGGTGGGGTTTGGGGCGCAGACCATCCAGAATCATGACATTGAGATGCTTCAGAAGCTGAAATGTGGTTTCCGGGATGCCGTTGCAGTCAGGAATGTAAGCCATGCGTCTTTCATCACCCTCAATAAGATAGCCGTAAACCGGATCATTTCCGTGTGAGACAGGCAGGGGGGTAATCCGGGCTCGACCCACCGATACCGTTTCCGTCATCTCCGTAAACTGTACACGGGGAACACTTTCAAATCCATAGCTTGCCCGGTCCACATAATCGAATTTCTTGCGCATCTGTTTGATGGTGCGCGGCTGGGCGTAAACCGGAATGTGCTGTTGCTGCATGGTACTGAAACGGCGGACATCGTCGAACCCGTAAATATGGTCGGCATGCGGATGGGTCAGGAAAACCGAGTCCACCCGCCCGACACCGAACGACAGAACCTGATCGCGAAAGTCCGGGGGCGTGTCAAAAACGAGGTGCTTGTTTTCCGTCACAACATAAATACTGCTTCGCCGGCGATAATTGCGCGGATCGGTGGATGTGCAGACCGCGCAGGAGCATCCAATCATTGGAACCCCGTGAGAGGTTCCGGTTCCGAGAAAAGTCAATTTCATATCAGTCTACCACACAGTGTCTTACCAGAGCCTTGGAACGAGGAAAGATGATATCAAACCGTTCCGACAGTTTCTGATTGGTTTTGAGATTGAGGTCAGGTGAAAACTTCACATTCCGGATCAGAAGATATTTTCCGGAATATTCCTGCAGCAGTCCAGTGAACTCGAGCACCGTTTTATCTTCCGGCATTTCCACCACCACTTTCCGGCCGAGATATTTTTCAAGCACCGGTTCATAAGCACTGGGTACGGTATCGAGCAGGGTGTTTCCGATTTCACCGGCGCGTTTGTCGGCACCGGCAATTTTCCCCATTTTCGTTGTTTTTTTCATACTTCCGATAATGACGGTTAGCGACTGTGAGACCGCATCGCGCAGGGTGTTGAACACATTCCAGATCCAGCGGCGGAAGCGTCGCAATAGAGAGGGGTGGGCAATCGATCGGATTTCACGTTCCCATCGTTTATGTTCCGGTGTTCCCTCGCCGGGAACGGCCTGCAGGATTTTACGGATGCCTTCAATTTCCGGATCATAGAGCACATAGCTGGATTTTCGGATGCCGTTCTCATCTTTTTCCGGAGACTGGAAAACCAGTTCGAGGGTGGCGGGGTAGGCCATAAAGTCGCCCCAGAGCCACTTTCCGTTCTGCATAAGAATCAGGACGGGTTCGTGGTTGAAATATTTCAGGCAGCGGTCGCGCCGCCGCTGTGCAACAATTGCCGTGATGGTTGCCGCCAGAAAAATCAGCGCCATCGGCAGCCAGAAGTCGAGCATGGTTTTCCCTTCGTGTAAAAACTACTCTGGCAATACACGGAACCGGGAAAAAAATAAAGCCCCGTTTGAAAACTCAAACAGGGCGGAGGTTAACCTTATGCTGCATGTTCGTGTTTATAGTAGTGCACATCACGCCAGCACAAAGGCAGCGTTTCTCCCGAAGGGAACACCAGTTCCGTCTTCAGGAAGTTTTTCGGACGCTGGATGATCTCCCCGGTATGCGACCGGGCGCGAATCGTCGGAGAATTCGGATTGATGACATCCGGCAGGTCGATGACTTCGACCAGATCTCCGGTGGGTACATGTTTAAGAAACATTTCAACCTCCTGGTTTCATTTTCTCTCTTCCTACAAAACATTCGACCATGGCTGATGGAAAGAGTTCATTCCGGAGGATGGAATTTAAGACCGGGAACCTATGAAATTCCGAGAGGGATTTATACGTTCCGTGCGGTATCGTTTCCGGCTTTTTTCATCATGAACCATTTCATCGGAAGTCCCAGCGAAGCGGTAATCAGCCCGCGGCCAACGAAAAACATGCAGATGACGCCGATGGTGAACGACGCAATAATCAGCCGTCCGATACTGCGGAATCCGAAACCGTTGATAAAGCCGGCTGAAATCGAGGAGACAATCATGCCGCAGGTCAGCAGCAGGTTCACGACGGTGTCATAGACAAAATGACCGACGGTATAGGATGAGCTCTGTGCTTCGGCCGGATCGACCCCGAAGAAACCGGCCACCAGATTGAGCAGACCGAAAATCGTCGTCAGCAGCAGCAACGTAATCATCACATAGCCACTGGCAAACAGAAAGGCGGCGAACTTGGTTCGTTTCTGAATGGTCCGTGAAAGAAAGAGCTTTTTACCATGTGCCATAAACGCGCGCATCACGCCATAAGCCCAGCGCATCTGCTGTTTAAAGAGATCTCCGGGGGTATATGGCACTTCGCAACGGACCCGCAGGTCGTCAACATAGGCAATACGTTTTCCCGCAGTGATGACCCGCAGTGAATAATCCACATCTTCAGTCAGCGCGCCCATCGTCCAGCCGCCCTGTTCAATCAGCAGGCTCTTTTTCACCAGTTCACCTGATCCGCAGAAAACGCATTGATTGGTGGCGACTTTCAGGAAGGGCAGGATTACAGAGTGAATAATATTCACAATACCGGTTCCCATCAACGTACTTTGGTTGTTGTGGACATTGATAATGCGCCATGCGGCCTGGGCACCAGCCAGTTCCGGATTTTTGATGACCGGAACAACAAGGCGTTTCAGGAAATCCCGTTTCGGCAGAAAGTCGGAATCGAGAATCAGCAGATAATCGCCTTTTGCTTTCGGCAGCATAACATTCAGATTACCCGGTTTGAAACCGATATTCTCGCCACGACGGCTCAGCTCGCATTTCGGGTTGGCGGCAATGAAGGCATCAATCTTTTCAGAAACCTCCGGGTCGTTGGAGTCGTCGCCGATCATGACCTGGAGCTTATCCGCCGGATAGTCGAAATCCAGACAGCGGGCCGCACAGTTCAGTGCCGCCAGTTCATTATACGTTGGAATCTGGACGGTGACGCTTGGGTAGAGCGATTCATCGGCAATAATTTCGGGTTTATTCCGAAGTCTGGAAAGCGCCAAAGCAAAAGCGGTCACCAGGAAATAGCCCAAAGAGAGTATAAAAGCTCCCATCAATGCAGTTTCAAAAATGGTTTTAATAATGGAATGGAATCCCATGTTTTCCCCCGATTTTTTGTAACTCACGTTAATTGTGTGAATTGACGGCGTTGTTTATAGGGATTTTTAAGCCTTGGCAACCCTGCAAGTGAAATAAATTTCCGAATTAAAGGGTGAAAAAAACAGGTTTCCAACCCGTGAAAACCTGTTTACTAAGGTTTGAAACGCTTGAGCAACCGATCTATTTAGTGGTGATATGCAGGAGTTCCTGAATCATTGGCGAGAATTTGACCACCACCGGGGTGAAGACCACTGAAACCATGGTCATCAGTTTGATGAGAATGTTAAGCGACGGACCGGAAGTATCTTTACACGGATCGCCGACCGTGTCGCCGACCACCGCCGCTTTGTGTGCTTCAGATCCTTTACCGCCGTGCGCCCCTTTTTCCACAAACTTTTTGGCGTTGTCCCATGCACCGCCGGCATTGTTGAGCATGGTGGCGAGCACAAAACCGCAGACGAGCCCGCCGGCGAGCAGTCCCATAACACCGGGAACGCCGAGGATCAGGCCGGTTACCACCGGAACAATAATGGCCAGCAGAGAAGGAACCAGCATTTCTTTCTGCGCACCTTTGGTGGAAATGGCTACGCAGGAGGCATAATCCGGCTTGCCGGTTCCTTCCATGATTCCCGGAATCTCTTTAAACTGTCGGCGTACCTCTTCCACCATGGCACCGGCGGCACGGCCGACTGCTTTCATGGTCATGGCGCAGAAGACAAAGGCCATCATGCCGCCTACAAAAAGGCCGCAGAGTAGCAGGGGATTCATGATGTGCAGTTCATAGGCATTCACGAAATCCATGATTTCCGCATGTTCAGCCATCTCTTTAGTGAAGTTAACCACACCCACCGAAAATTCGCCGTCTTCCGCCAGTTTGGCAATCCAGAGTTTCACTTCTTCGATATAAGCGGCCAGCAGAGCCATGGCCGTGAGGGCGGCAGAGCCGATGGCAAATCCTTTACCGGTAGCCGCCGTCGTGTTTCCGAGTGAATCGAGAGCATCGGTGCGTTCGCGGACTTCCGGGGGAAGTCCGGCCATTTCGGCATTTCCGCCGGCATTGTCTGCAATCGGACCATAGGCATCCGTCGCCAGGGTGATGCCCAGTGTCGCCAGCATTCCGACCGCCGCAAAGCCGATACCGTATAGACCCATCGACATATTGGAAAAACCGCCGGCAAAACCGAAAGAACAGATAATAGCGGCCACGATGGTAATCACCGGAATGCCGGCTGAATACATGCCGGTTGCCAAACCATCGATAATGGTGGTGGCCGGACCCATTACCGCCTGATCGGCAATGCCCTGTGTCGGTTTATATTCATCCGAGGTATAGTATTCGGTTGCCTGACCGATGATTACTCCCGCCGCCAGTCCCGCGATAACGGAACCGACGAGTCCCCAGTTCGGGATAATGCCGAAGATTTTCATGATAATCAGTGCAATCACAATGGCAATTGAACTGCCGAGCGTTCCGGTGAGCAGCGCATTCAGGAGGTTTTTCTGAGTGGCACCTTCCTTACATTTCACCATAAACATGCCCATGATGGAGAGCAGGGTTCCGATGCCCGCCACAATCATCGGTGCAGTCACCAGTTTAATGGCATCGGCTTCAGTTCCCGAGCCGTTCATGACATTGTGTGCGCCCACAGCCGCGCCGAGGGTGGCGGTGGCGAGAATCGAGCCGCAGTAGGATTCATAAAGATCGGCTCCCATGCCGGCGACATCGCCTACATTATCGCCTACATTATCCGCAATGGTGGCGGGATTGCGCGGATCATCCTCCGGAATTCCGGCTTCCACTTTACCCACGAGGTCAGCACCGACATCCGCCGCTTTGGTGTAAATACCGCCGCCGACACGCGCAAAAAGCGCCTGGGTGGAAGCTCCCATGCCGAAGGTGATCATTGTGGTCGTGATATGCACCAGTTTTTCAGAAACCGTGCAGCCTTCCTGAACCAGGTTCATGCCCATAATTGAAAAACCGTTGGTCATATTGGCATCCGTATAAACCACTTTATCCAGAATCAGATACCACAGACAGATATCAAGCAGGCCGAAACCGACCACCACCAGGCCCATTACCGCTCCGGACCGGAAAGCCACCTGCAGACCGCGGTTCAGTCCTTCCGAACAGCCCTGTGCCGTCCGTGACGATGCGGCCGTGGCTGTTTTCATTCCGATATAACCGCAGAGGCCGGAGAAAAATCCTCCGGTCAGAAAAGCAATCGGAACAAACGGGTTCTGAATTCCGGCCAGCGCCAGAATCTGAAAGATAATCAGCAGTACTACAAAAACGATGATCACCACCTTATATTGGCGGAACAGGTAAGCCATGGCTCCTTCGCGCACATGGCCCGCAATTTCAATCATGGTTTCATTGCCTTCATTGGCCGCCATCATCTTTCGGTAGAACAGAATAGCAAATAAAAGTGCGAATACGGATGCAACAGGTGCAATCCACCACAGTGTAGTAATAACAGTCATATAACCCCCTGGTTAAACTGGAAAAAAGTTTAAACAGGATACGGAGCGGGGGAGATTGAATCAATGGTAAAGAAGGGGCATTCAGAAAAGGCTGCAGAGTTCATGCGGTAAATAAACCGTTCATCCGGACTTGTTCGACTGCGCCTGATTATAGGAAGGTGCGCGGATGGATTTTACACGGGTTATGGATGTTCTGGTAATCTGCGTTCCGGTGTTTGCTGTACTGGGGCTCGGGAAACTGCTGGGTATTAAGGGAAAGATCAACGAGGACCACTGCCAGTTTATTAACTGGCTGGTGTACACGTTTTCACTGCCTGCACTGATTTTCAATGAAGTGGTTCGGCAGCGTTTTGATATGTTTCTGGATCCGGCCCTTCTTCTTATGCCGCTTCTGGGAATTGCCGTGCTGGTGGGGGGCACGATGGGGATTGCGAAAATCAGTGGCTACCGGGGCGGTTTTGCGGCAGCCTTTGTTTTCGGGACCTTCTGGCCGAATGCCACTTATGTCGGCCTGCCGCTCTGTCAGAATGCATTTGGTTCCGAGGGGCTGGCAAAAGCGGCGATTTATAACGGGTTCGTTCTGCCGTTTGTGATTGTTGCCGGTTATCTGCTCATCGGGTTCTACGGAGCCGGTGACGGCAATATCAGGATCGGCGAACGGATAAAAAACGCGTTTATCAATCCTATCCTGCTTTCCGCAGTGGTCGGTATTGTGATTGCTCTGATCGCGGAACAGTTCCGCACTCTGGAAGGGGATCTGAATCTTCCGATGCCGGTGCTGGCATCGGCTGAGCTTTGCGGATCGTTTCTGAAACTGATCGGCACTATGGGGCTTCCGCTGGCGCTGCTTTCTATCGGCGCCTCGCTGAAGTGGGAGCAGACCCGGTCTCATTTGGGGGCATTAAGCTGGTCGGTGGGTTGTAAACTGCTGGTGCACCCGTTGTTGACGCTGCTGCTCATCCTTTTTCTCTGCCCGGAGGCCGATGCGGCAACAAAAGGGGTTGCTGTGATTCTTTCGGGAACTCCCAGTGCGGTGGCGATGTATGTAATCAGCTGTCAGCTTGGTGTGGAACGCGGATTTGTCTCTTCTATGCTGGTGCTCAGTACCGCGTTGAGCGTCATCACCATTCCGTTATGGGTTTATGTGGTGACGGGGTTGTAGATCACTTAGGTATCTGTCGCGACCGGAAGATCCAGACAGTAGAATTCCGGTGTAGATGAATTTTCCCATAAAAAGGCCAGATGCCCGGAATATACGGTTACATATTGTCCATTGGCCTGTAGCAGATCACAGATGCAGGGCTCGGGCATAATACCGTTTTTTGCTCCAAGTTTGATGGTATCACGGACATATTTCCGCATCTCCGGCGGGATGATGAGTTCAACCAAATCCTTGTTGATGGCCTCTTCGAGGCGATGGCCGTAAAGCGTAACGGATGCATTGTTCCAGTAGAAGATTTTACCGAAGCTGTTATAACCCTGCACAGCAACATGCGGATTCATGGCCAGCATGTCCATAAAGGATTCACGGGTCGGAAATCTGTTTTCCTCATTAAAACAGCACAGTTTTTTTATGATGGTTTTGGCTTCATGAATTGAAAACTGTGTCATCTCTAAATCCCGTGCAAAAGATAGGGATATTAATAGAGGATCAGGCGGTATATTTCAAAAACTTTTATACCCTTAAATCCGTGGTATAATCTGCTGGATAAAATTGCAGATCTAAGCCTTTGTTTGGCGGAAGGAGCGGGGCGATTCGCCCAGAATACGGCGGAACTGACGGGTGAAATAGTTGCTGTCGTTGAAGCCGACCTCCAGTGCAATTTCTGTTATCGTCAGATCCGTATTGCGCAGCATTTCCATGGCTTTCTGGATCCGAAGGCGCACCAGATATTCAATCGGGGTCTGTCCGGTGGCTTTCCGGAAAACGCGCATCAGGTTACTGCGCGACATATGGGCGATATCCAGCAGTTCATTGAGTTTCCAGTCTCTGGCATAATCATTTTCGAGTGCTCCGATGACATTGCCGACGCGGAGCAGGGCATGGGCTTCAGTGGTGTCTGAACTGGTATAGGCTCGCGAAAGAAAAACCATCATTTCGAGCAGTTTGGCCCGCAGGGCGACTTCTTTTCCGGCTTCATCGCGTTCGCACTCGTTCTCCATCTCTTCGGCAAGTCGTTCAACCCGGGCGAGCGGTACGCGCTTGAGATGCAGGCGGCTGGCAAAACGATGCTGCCGGCGGTAGGTCGGTTCGAGCATAAACATGGCGCAATAGCCCGGCATACGGCGAAGCTCCCCTTCCGGCAGTTCGATTTTATCCGGATCATACATGATGTTGATCAGATCGAGGTTATGCCGTTCATAAAAATAGTGTTTCTGGCGGCCCTGCAGCAGAAAAACATCGCCAGCCGTGACCGGAAAGGGGGAACCTTCGAGCATGTGCATGGCACTGCCTTTGGTCACAATCACGAGTTCGCAGAAATCATGACTGTGTTCAATTTCGGTTAGATCGTGCGGGTGTGAGGGGGTGCATTCCGTATCCGTTCGCACACGACGAACTGCCAAAGGAAAGCCTGTAAGGCCGAAATAGTGTATTCCATCTGCAATGGTCGATTTCATAGTTATGGGAATATAGTGCTTAAAATTGGGATGATATTCAAGGCAATCGTTGCTGAACTTTGAAACATTCACCCTAGATTTTTAGCGAGGAATACAGGAATGAGTTACTTACTGGGCATAGATATCGGCAGTTCGTCTGTAAAGGCCTCACTGCTCGACAGTAAAACCGGGAAATGCGCTGGCGACGCACATTATCCGAAAACGGAACAGATCATTGAATCCCCCGAGCCGGGATTTGCTGAACAGGATCCGCAATGCTGGTACGATACGGCAAAACAGTCCATTGCCGATGCCATGGCCGAAGCCGGTGCGAAACCGGATGATGTTAAAGCCATCGGTATTGCCTATCAGATGCACGGACTGGTGTGTGTGGATAAAGATCAGAAAGTACTGCGTCCGGCCATTATCTGGTGCGATTCCCGTGCCGTACCGTACGGTGAAGAAGCATTTAAAACGCTCGGTGCGGAACAGTGTCTGGGTCATCTTATGAATTCACCGGGGAATTTCACCGCTGCAAAACTGGCGTGGGTGAAGGAACATCAGCCGGAAATTTACGGAAAAATCGATAAAATCATGCTGCCCGGCGACTGGATGGCGATGAAACTGACGGGCAAGGCCAGCACGACAGCATCCGGTCTTTCCGAAGGGATGCTCTGGGATTTTAAGGACGAAGCGCCGGCAAAGTTTCTGATGGATTATTGGGGGTTCGACGAAAATCTGCTGGCTGAACTTGTTCCAACCTTTGGAATTCAGGGCACGGTTTCTGCGGAAGCTGCGGCCGATCTCGGTCTGGCGGAAGGCACGCCGGTTGCATACCGCGGCGGCGATCAGCCGAATAATGCGCTTTCGCTCAACGTGCTGAATCCCGGAGAAATTGCCGCAACCGCCGGGACATCCGGTGTAGTGTACGGGGTGACCGAGCAGAAAAAATATGATCCGCAATCGCGCGTTAACACCTTTGCCCATGTGAATCACCGAGCAGAAGATCCGCGCCTGGGCGTGTTGCTCTGCATTAATGGAACCTCCAGTTTTATCGCCTGGCTTAAACGCACGCTCGATAACATCTCCTATAAGGAAATGGATGAAATTATCACAGATATTCCCGTCGGTTCTGAAGGCCTGATTGCGCTTCCGTTCGGAAACGGAGCGGAGCGCGTGCTGGGCAATAAAGAGGTTGGCGCGCAGTTTGCCAATATTGATTTTAAACGACACACCCGTGCCCATATGTGCCGTGCGTTGCAGGAAGGCGTCGTTTTTTCCTTTATTTACGGCATGGAGGTGATGGAACAGGCCGGGATTGAACTGAAAACCATTCGCGCCGGATTTGCCAATATGTTCATGAGTGATGTCTTCTGTGAAACACTCGCAGGCGCCAGCGGAGCTTCTATTGAACTGTATAAAACCGACGGTGCGCTCGGCGCGGCGCGCGGAGCCGGTTACGGGGCCGGTATTTTCCAATCGCTGGAAGAAGCCTTCTCCAATCTGGAACTGAAGAAAAAAATTGAACCGACGGTAGGTCCCTATAAAGAGGCCTACGCCGCATGGAAAGCCCATTTAGAGAATGTGTTAAGTCATTGATTTAAGGAGTTGAGACGCCGGTGCTTAACCCCTAAGTACGTAAAACTTAACGCCGCTATATTAACCTAACGGAGGTACGTGAAATGAGTATTGTAACGGGAAAAAAAGAATATTTTCCGGGCATTGGAAAAATCGCCTATGAAGGAAAAGACAGCGACAATCCGCTGGCATTTAAATGGTACGATGAAAACGCCGTAGTCGGTGGAAAAACCATGAAGGAAGCTCTGCGTTTCGCCGTAGCCTACTGGCATTCGTTCTGCGGTGGCGGTGCAGATCCGTTCGGGGCAGCCACACGTCCGATGCCCTGGAACGAAGGTTCCGATGTTGAAACCCGTGCGAAAAATAAAATGGATGCCGCTTTTGAATTTATTACCAAGCTCGGTGCTGAATATTTCTGTTTCCACGATTTCGACCTGGTTGAAGAAGGAGCGGATCTGGCGGAATCCACGAAACGTCTGGATATGATCACTGATTATGCCAAAGAGAAAATGGATGCTTCCGGTGTTAAACTGCTTTGGGGTACGGCCAATCTTTTCTCTAATCCGCGTTATATGAACGGTGCCGGCACCAATCCCGATTTCAATACGGTGGCTTATGCCGGTGCCCAGCTGAAAAACGCACTCGATGCCACGATCAAACTCGGTGGCGAAAACTATGTTTTCTGGGGTGGACGCGAAGGTTACATGAGCCTCCTTAATACCAACATGAAGCAGGAACTTGATAACTTCGGGAACTTCCTGCGCATGGCACGCGATTATGCCCGCGCACAGGGATTCAAGGGAAATTTCTTTATTGAACCCAAGCCGGCGGAACCGAGCAAACATCAGTATGATGTGGATGCCGCTACCGTGATCGGATTTCTGAATGCACAGGGATTGGCAGACGACTTTAAACTGAATATTGAAGTCAACCATGCAACCCTGGCACAGCACACCTTCCAGCACGAACTGCAGGTTGCGGCCGACAACAATATGCTCGGCAGTATCGATGCAAACCGCGGCGATTATCAGAACGGCTGGGATACAGATGAATTCCCGGTGAATATCCGCGAAACGGTGGAAGCCATGCTGGTGATTCTCGAGGCCGGCGGTCTGCAGGGCGGAGGTACAAACTTCGATGCCAAAGTCCGCCGTAATTCCACTGATCTTGAAGATCTGTTTATCGCGCACATCAGCGGCATGGATACATTTGCCCGTGCACTGGTGATTGCCGACAGAATCCTCAACGAATCTCCCTACCGCAAACTGCGTGCAGACCGCTATGCCAGCTTCAGTGAAGGCAAAGGCGCGGAATTCGCTGCCGGTAAACTGACGCTTGAGGAACTCGCGGCGATTGCGGCCGAAAACGGTGAACCGGCACAGATCAGCGGTAAGCAGGAGCTCTACGAAGCACTGATTAACCGATACATTTAAGATACGGTGCAATAAAAACAGGGGATACCTTTGTGCCGGTATCCCCTGTTCTGTCTTTATCGGGGAGATCGTCTGCTGACAGCATAAAAGGAGAACGTGTAATATGAGTGAAAAACAAGACACAACGAACATGGGCTTTGTCATCCTGATCAGCATTGTTGCCACTATCGGCGGTTTCCTGTTCGGTTTTGACAGCGGTGTGATTAACGGTACGGTTGACGGTCTTTCCGAGGCTTTCGGTTCCAATGCAGCCGGGACCGGTTTTGCAGTGGCATCGATGCTGATCGGTTGTGCCATCGGGGCATTTTTTGCCGGAACGCTGGCCGATAAAGCCGGGCGCCGTGCCATCCTGATTGTTTCGGCGGTTTTCTTCTCGGTCAGTGCCTGGGGATCCGGTATTGCGGGCGGAACTACCGAGTTTATTGTCTACCGGCTGCTGGGCGGTCTGGCGGTAGGGGCGGCTTCGGTTCTGGCACCGGCCTATATTTCGGAAGTGTCGCCGGCAAAATACCGGGGGACCCTTTCCTCTATTCAGCAGATTGCAATTATTTCGGGCCTGTTTGCGGCTGCATTAAGTAACTACATGATCGCAAAATCCGCTGGCGGATCCACCTCCGAATTTGCCTGGGGGTTCCATGCCTGGCGCTGGATGTTCTGGGTTGAGCTTGTTCCGGCGGTCACTTTTTTCTTCGCTTTGCTGGCTATTCCGGAGAGTCCGCGCTTTCTGGTGGCATCGGGTAAACGCGAGAAATCAATCGGGGTTCTCACCCGCCTGATGGGGGCCGAGAGTGCAGAATCCAAATATAACGAGATCAATGATTCTCTGGCTGGGGACCATCATAAGCCGAGTCTGAAAGATATTGTGGATCAGAAACATGGTATTCGCCCGATTGTCTGGGTGGGTATTGGTCTGGCGACATTCCAGCAGTTTGTCGGCATTAACGTGGTATTCTACTACAGCGCGGTCGTTTGGCAGGCTGCCGGATTTTCGGAGGGACAGGCTCTGTTGACAACGGTGATTACCAATGCGTTCAGCATTGCGGCCTGCGTTGGTGCCACCGCACTCGTGGACCGTGTCGGCCGCAAGCCGCTGCTGCTGGTGGGTTCCATCGGAATGTCGGTTTCGCTGGCCATTATTGCGGTTGTATTTGTTACCGCCGGAGTGGTTGATGAAAAACTTGCACTGACGTCCACCACAGGGCCGATTGCACTGGTATCACTTATTGTCTATACCGTTTTCTTCAATATTTCCTGGGGACCGATCATGTGGGTCATGCTTGGGGAAATGTTTCCGAACCAGATCCGCGGTTCCGGACTCGCTATTGCCGGCCTGGCCCAGTGGGGATCCAACTTTCTGGTTACCTGGACGTTTCCGATGCTGCTGGCCGGAATCGGATTGGGCGGTGCATACGGAATCTATACTGCCGGTGCAGTAATTTCGGTTTTCTTCGTTATGAAGTTTGTGAAGGAAACCAAAGGGGTTGAACTCGAGGATATGAAAGGCTGAGTCCTTCAGATCTGGTAAATCTGTAACGTATTACGCCCCGGATTTCCGGGGTGTTTTTTTATTTCCGGGTTTCAATGAATGCATCCCAAAGGGTGCGGTCGATGTGCAGAGAGAGCAGGGTATCCTGGCGGAGTGAGTAGAATTCAGTCAGAAACTCTTCGGGGTCGCTTTCAAAATCCGGTCCCGCAATAACGAGGGACGGTTTGATTTCACCGGGGACTTCGGTGGCATCAGTCCAGTATCCAACATTCGGGAAACGGCGGAGATAGAAAGGTAACGGCCAGGTGGAATCCGGCGCGGCAATCACCTGTACATACATTTCTTTTCCTTCGGGACTGACTGCAGCCATTTCATCGATCCGTCTGATCAGATTCTTGAAATCCGGTGCGGTGTGGGCGTAGACGTAGGGATTCCGGTAGTCTGCTGCATAACGGAAGACCGTGTTTTCTGCAAGGCGATAGGTTTTATATACCGGCCAGCCGAGTAACAGAAAAAGGACGATCTTCACAGAACGAACGGCACTTGGAATGGTGATTTTATCGGCACAGCAGTTGAGGATGGAAGCTACAGCGATGCCGGCCAACAGAATCCAGCCGTGCAGAAAAGAGAGAATACACCATGGGGTTTTGTACGAAATCACAGAATAGGCCAGCGTGAGCAGAATCGTATAAAACATAATGAACCGGGCGAGGCCGAGATCGATTTCCGGCGGAAGTTTTTTCCGAAGAATGGCAATACAGCCCAGAAGGCCCAGACCGAAAAACAGACCTTCGCTCCAGCGGGGTCCGCCATCGAACTGATACCGCGTCAGCATTCGAAGATAAAAATTCCAGGGGTGTACATGATCGGTATCCATACCCGTTCCGCGCGCAAAATAGCCTTTGAAAGCCAGAACAGCATCAACAGGCCCATTCATGTTGGTCATAAAGGAGGAGAACAGCAGAAAGGCGATAAGAAGCGCGAAGATCAGACCAAGCGCCATGTTTTTCAGGGGAAAATGGGTCGTATGCGCCACTAGAGCGCAAAGCAGAGCGGCTCCGAACATGGCGGCATAGGCAATGATAGCCGTCTCTTTGGTGGCAAACATTAAACCGATGGAAAGCCCGGCGACAATGGCCCAGAACCGGGAGCCGATCTGAATGGAGCGCCATCCGCCGGCAATCGCCATAAAAGTAAAAAAAACGAGGAGCGATTCCTGGATATAAAACCGGCTGTAATAGGCCATACCCGGCGAGATCGCGGTAAAAAGGGCGGCGGTGCATACGGATGTTGTTCCGAGTCCGCACCGCAGCAATGGAATGGCAAGAATCAGCAGCAGACCGAATACAACCGGTACTGAACGATAGGTACCCTCAACAGAATCGGCAAAGGTTTTGACACCGGTTATCCAGCTGACCGGCAAGGTGAGATAATAGAGCGTCGGACCATGGTGATCATCGGCATCGTATTCATACACACCGTCTTCAAGAAGCAGACCGAAACGGTAGGCCTGGTTGGCTTCATCATGATGAAGCGGGCGTTCCGCCAACCGTGGAATACGCAGGGCCATACCGGCCAGCAGGATCAGCAGCATGACCAAGGGAAACCATTTATTCATAAAGTAAGCATAGTCCTTTACCGGGGATTGAAAATAAAAAACCCGGAGGGGGATCCTCCGGGTCTACATGCTGAACACTCAGCCGGTTTATTTACCGAAGACTTCCACTTCGATGTAGTGATTCATATCAGATCCGGTCGATCCATTGGAATAAAGGCGAATGTACTGTCCTTTAATACCTTTAGCGTCAACCAGTTTTCCTTTGTAGGTCTCGATGTATTCTTTGCCTTTTCCAACCCCAAGGCCGGCAGAGTTGTCATGGTCGTTATTAAAGATGGTTGTAACACCTTCAACAAACTCAGCATCGTCAGAAACCTGAATGATTACATCGCGGTAAGCGCGGGCCTGTGCATGATAGTGCCACAAAGCAACGGCATAGATTGTTTTGACTTCACCGAGATCAATCTGCACCCACTGAACCCCGGGGCCGAGTTCAACATAGGAACCGTCTGCTCCGTCTTTGTCGCCATCGGTGATGTACTCCAGTTCGCCGATGACCGGAAAGTCGTCCGAACTGGTGACTTCTTTGCCTTCAGCGATATTGACCGTGCCTTTCGGAACCATAATTTCCGGCGGAGGCGTACCCGGCTTTTCAAGATTACGGGTGCGGATCTGTTTCGGGGTACCGGCAAACAACGGTTTCGGCAGCTCGAGTTCGAGTTTTTCCATTTCTTCAGCAATAGCGGATCCGGTGAACAGAATGGCAAGTGCTGCAACAGTTACTGTTTTCAATTGGTTTTTCATTTATATTACCTCCATAAATTCGCGGATAACCTATACCGCATATTGGTTGGTTGTCTTGTATATAAAACGAAGGGGGTTGTACATTTCAGACACCGATTTTAATTAACGATTCATCGGGTTCAACGACATAAGCCGTAATTTCGGGGTGCATTTTACAGAGCGCTTCAATTTTTTTATTCTCCATCATCATAAAGGCTGTTGACAAAGCATCGGCTTTTGCTGCGGAGGGATGAATGGCCCAGGCAGCAAGGTGCCGTTGAGCGGGTTTTCGGGTTTTCGGGTTGATAATATGTGCTCCTTTCACCTCGGTTCCGGAACCGCTCAGTGCCCGGTTTTTAAGGGTGACTTCCGAGAGCCCGACTTTTTCACCCCAGGGGCCGCCGACGCCCAACGTCCATTCACGGCCGAGGGCCAGCACTGTACTTCCGCCGCCGTTGAGCACGACTTCGGTCATATCCCAGTCCTCCAGAATTGTGGTTACATCATCCAGGGCATAGCCTTTTCCGACTCCGCCGAGATCAAGCGAAGCCTTACCTTCGGATTTCCAGCCGACCGTGAAATTTTCGCGGTCGATTTCCAGCCATTGGATACCGGCTCCCAGCGTCGGGTCAAAAAGTCCGCCGGTAACGCTGTGCGCCCATAGGGCCGCTTCAAGGCATTCAATCACTTCGGTTCCCACGCGTATGGATTCTCCGGCATCAAGCAGGTTAATCTGTCCAACATCACTGCCGGCATTATATCGGCTCAGCAGATTTTCAAGATGGTCGATACGGCGGAAAACAGCGTCAGCGGTCTGCCGGGCATATTCCCGGTTTTCAGAATCAATGATGACCTCAAACGAAGTGGTCATTGCTTCATGAGAAAAACTGTGGACGTTTTCGTTCATCGCAGATTAAAGTTCGCGCACCCAGATGTTACGGTAACGAATCGGATTGTTGTGGTCCTGCAGCAGGAGAGGACCCTTTTCAGGATGGGGCCAGTATTTCGGTAGTTTTTTATAGGTTGAAATCCCCAGGAATTCGGTGTTGTTCTGAACCACCACACCATTATGGATCACGGTGGCCGCTGCCGGGGAAATCACTTTGTCGCCTTCAAAGCGCGGTGCCCGGAAAATAATGTCATACGTCTGCCATTGACCGGCCGGTCGGCAGGCATTGGCCAATGCCGGATGCTGGCCGTAAAGCGCAGCGGTCATACCGTCGGCATAGGAGGTATTTTCAAAACAGTCGAGTACCTGAATTTCATATCTTCCCATAATGAAAACACCGCTGTTGCCGCGGCCCTGATCTTTTTTATTTAAACTTTCAGAATCGTTCGGGGTCATCCATTCGAGGTGAATCTGGCAGTCACCGAACTGTTTTCTGCTGATCAGACTGCCGGTACCATTGACTTCCATATATCCGTCCTGCACCTTCCACAACGCTTTTCCGTCCGGATTGTAATATTTCTTTTTATTGGTACTCACCGTACCGACCCATTCTGTCAGATCGGTACCGTCGAACAGGACATAGGCATCAGAAGGAGGCAGGCAGGATTTTTCGCCCGGTGTAACCACAGGAGGAAGAGGCCGACTGTAATCATGCACGCGATATCCGTCCGGCAGGAAAGGATTATCGGCGTGAGGGTTCTTTTTTTCGGCGGCGTTTACAGCAAACGCTGCAGCAACTGCTGTGAAAGTAAGGATTGTTTTTTTCATCTTATCTTTTCCAGTAAAAAAATACCGTCCGAAAAATCGGAATTCGATTTATCGGACGGTATTCAGTTTCAATCCATCAGCCCTTCGTTTTTTTAGCGGACAGACAGCCCATACCCGCAGCAATCAGGCTGATGACCGCAGCGGTTCGGTGTACCACAATCGCGGTGTGCTGCCCGTGTGTTCCCAGAACAGGGAACATTGCCAGCAGTACGCTGAGAATGAGCACAATACCGCTGATCAGCAACACCCAGAACCAGGGGCCGCCGCTTTTTGCACGGACAACGGCATAAACGACCAGAGCAACGGCATAAAGGGCTCCGAAGCCGGTATGGCTCAGCAGCGGGAAGCCGTTCAGCGGATACGAAAACGGCCAGCCGAACAGGAAGCCGGTCAGAGCGAGCACCAGCATGCACACCATCAGCACGATTTTCACCGGGCGGGTGTTGATCTCTTTTTCGCCTGCAATGTTGACGAGTTTATAAACCAGCGGCAGTCCTGCCGCCAGTGCAATCAGCACCAGCAGCAGTGAAAGATTGCTCATGATGCATTTGAACAGACTGCGCACTTTGAACGAGTTTCCGAACAGCTTATTGAAGCCGGCGCTCACGTTCTGGAATTCATGCATCGAAACCGTTTTCGCCTTATCCGTAAGCAAAGGACCGGTGGCGGTTACAGTACCGAACAGGAAGTTTGAATCTTCTGCATGACACTCCGTGCAGGATTTAGCACCGAGAGCCTGTGCCGTACCGCGTACATCATGACCCAGTGGCCAGGAAACCGGTTCGGCGGATTCATGGTCTGAATCCACCAGTGTATCGCCGGAAAGATCAAATTTCCGGCCGTTGGAAATATAGGATGCACCATTGCCGAGTTTTTTCAGCATTTTCACAACCTGCTCTTCGTTGAATGCTTTATCGGTACCGACGATATCGGTCACTGCTTTTTCCACAAACGGATCAACCAGTTTTTTACCGTCTTTGGTGTACCAGCCGTCAACGAGTGTCGTGTTGGTGCCCACCAGCCAGCCATCCTGAACTTCAAACAGTTTTCCCTTTGAAGCCAGAATAATCTCGGTCGGCTCGAAGGCCTTCATGATTCCGAGAATCCGTTCTTCCGCATCGAAATCAAGCTGCTCTGCATTGACGTCAAATTCCGGAATGGTGGATACGATATTACTCGGTGTTTTCCAGGCCCAGGTAACCGGCAGATCGGTCTGGCCGATCAGATCCAGTCCGCCATCGGCATTCTGCACATAGGCATTGCCGGCGGCAATATAGACCGGTTCGCCGATCGGGAACGGCGTGGCATCATCAATACTGCCCCAGATGGCGAGTGTTGAAGCCACCTGCTGAGCGGTATCGAGAATGCCTTCAGCGGCTTCAGCAACCACCTCTTCGGGAAGCGGATTACCTTCGGCATCGGCCCAGAAGGCCGGCCACATCATCCGGCGGGGTTCAATCCTGCCTTCATCGTTCCGGACATAGACCGGCTCAACAATGAATGGCGATTCGGTGTACCATTGTGCACGGCCGTAAATTCCAAGCTTGTTCGCACGTGATGTACGAATCAGCTGAGGTTCTTCCCCCGGTTCCAGACCGGAATGGCAGGCGGTGCAGGTCAGTTCATCGAAGTGCACCGGCGGAAGCCCTTTATGATGGGCAACCGGGGCGCCGGCCTGACCGGCTATCAGCCCGTCTTCCGTATGACAGGCCGCACAGCTCATGGTTTCCGTAGTACCGCGCAGCATTTGATGATCTTCACCGTTGCGGTGGCAGTCCACACACGACAGTCCGGCCGCCGCATGGACATCACCGGGAACATCCATACGGGCTGCCGTTACAGGATGCGTAGAGTGGCACTGTACACAGTTACGGTCCTGCGGTCGTCCGATGTCGAACCACATCCGATGCTTGGAATCGAACAGGGTTTCGTCAAAATCAGCGGAAGGCGGAACCCGGTAGACTTTATCGTCCGGACTGCCGCCCATATACATATTCCACCATTCCGGCATGCGCGACGCCATACCGCTCACCTCGGCCATACCGGATGCTGCAGTGGAAGCCCAGCGGAAGTTTTCGCGGGCAATCTGTTTTGCCCACTCGGTCATATCCTGACGGTGGGAGTTATTATGACATGCCAGACAGTTCATTTCCAGCCCGCCGGAAATTTCCCAGCGTGCATCCGGATCGGCCAGCTTATCTTCCGGATCACTGATGGACCCGCCGGGAAGGTGACTGCCGAACTGTTTGGTGAATTCCCAGGCCGAAAGGCTCATGCGTTCAGCCGGAACCTGAACCCCGATGGTTTCATCGACCACAATCCAGGGTTCTGTTGCCCGACCCTGGCCGGCACCCTTAAAGTGCGATCCGCCATGAATTTTCTCATAGTCATGGCACGCACCGCACGTCATTTTCGACGAAAACGGCAGGTTTTCCGGCAGGGAGGTGTTGATGGGCTGACCATCTTCCGAAAAAAGCGGAATGCGATGAACAGGCGTCGTTCTGCTTCCATCAAAATGATTTGCGAAAACAGATACCGCTGTTCCCAGCAGGGATAGTATCAGATATTTTGTTTTCACACGTGGAAGTCCGATTTCTTGAATTCAATTTTCTGGCTGGTTGCAACAGCCTGGTTTACCGACAGAACAGCAACTGCAGTTTCGTATCCTTTTTCAGCGGGACAGTTCAGCGGGGTTCCGTAGCGGATGGCATTGAAAAAGTTTTCCAGATGCGGCTGGTGGGCCGGTTTTGAAAGGTCAATCGGCAGCGGCCATCCGGTGGCGGCTTCCGTAACACGGACATCGACCGCTTTATTCTTTGTGGCTGTTTTCTTAATGGCCGTCGGTTTGGCTTTGATCAGCCCTTTGGCCGCCAGCTCTTCCCACTGGGATTCCGGAGCGTGTGCTTCACGGAAAACCGCATTGCCCTGAGCCGGGACTTCCGCAATTTCAAGATAGCCGTTGGTTCCGCGGAATGCCTCGGAGAATCCGCCGCGCCCCGTGGTCGTCTGCGTTTCATAAAAAGCACGGGCCGTGCCGGTAGGTGTGTCAAATTCATAAATGGCCATAACATTGTCATACCATTCCCGGTGGGCATAGAAATCGTTGCCACCGGAGGCAATGACGGATTTAGCGTTGGTTTCCCAGACCCATTCAAAAATATCAATCTGGTGTGAACCCAGGTCGACAATCGGACCGCCGCCGTATTTTTTGTACCAGCGCCAGTTACGGAACTCCATCATGGAGTTATAGCCATACTGATCCAGCACTTCCGCCGGAACCGGGTATTTGGCCGGGAAGCCGATATCATCCGCTTTGGCACGGTTCCACTGTGCGGTTGCCGTGGTCACCTGACCCAGCAGTTGTTGTTCGTGAATCAGTAGATCAATGGCATGGAGATAACGCGGATTGGAACGGCGCTGGTGACCGATCTGCAGCAGTTTACCGGTGGCTCGCTGGGTTTTCACCATTGTGGCTGCTTTTTCCAGCGAGTTGGACATTTCCTTTTCGCAGTAAACATGGAGGCCTGCTTCCATGCACGCATTGGCATGTTCGGCATGCATCCAGTCCGGGGAGGCAACCACGACGGCATCAAGCTCATCTTTGTGGTTCGCCAGCATTTCTTTGTAGTCCACATAGCCTTTGGGCATTTCACGCTGCTGACTGTAAATATAGCGTGTTCCATAGCGCAGATTGTATTTTTCCCAGATATCACATACCGCTTTAATACGGATGCCTGGAATACGAACGCAGGACTGCATCAGAATCTGGCCCTGTGCGCCGGCACCGATAAAGGCGATGTTCAGCTGATCCGGATTCTTCCGGGCTGAAAGCTCGGCATTTTCCACCGCACGCGCCTTCAGCGACGCCAGAACGGTTCCGGCCGCAGCCGTTTGCATAAATTGAGTTCTATTCATTATGATCCCCCGACTAATTTGTGTAATAAATTAACAAATAGCGTTTCTACTTGGTCTTATTCTCATCATCAAACAAAAAACACTTCCTCAGCTGTATTTTTCATACCGCAGATCGTTTCTTGTATTTATGCCGGAGAATATATCTCTCGTCCCGGCATAAGTCTTGTAGAATCAACGCCGGGACTTGTACAAAACGGACAACAGACCCTGTGAATAAAAAACAAAAAAGCGCCCCGGATGGAGCGCTTCTCTTCGATCGGCAGCAGAATACGGTTTAATTCATCACCGATTCAATGGTCTGCAGTGCATAGGACTTCATCTGTTCATTTTGGGTGCGTTCTGCATAGTGTTTAAGGTGCGGAACCGCCGGTTTTTTAGTTTTCCAATGCCAGGTCTGTTCGATCATGGCCTGACCGGCTTCATCCACCACTTCGGGATTATCGATGTACGGCGCAATAAACTGAATTACGTCTTCACTTTTGTACCGTTTCACCGTTGAGAGAATCATACGGATTTCCTCGGGCCGCGAGGCCAGGGCCGCCGCATTTCTGCACATCGGCAGCGCTTCCGCCTCCGTATTAAAGGTTCCGGCCAGGCGAATATAACCGCGAAGAGCGAAAAGCTTGTATTTATCTTCCGGCGCATTTTTCGCGAGTTCCAGCAGCTGGTCCGCCACATCCGCATTCGGCCAATTACAAAGTCCACGGATTGCCGCATCCCGCGCCAGCGGATCTTCACTGCTCATGGCCTGTTCAAGAACGCCACGCGCATTTTTTCCTCCGATACTTCCGAGTGAGCGGATAATGGTATAAAGTACTTCGCCTTCCGCTTTATTATAAGCAGCGATCAGTGTTGCTGCACAGGCGTCCGGGTCAGGCATACGCTGGGCGGCCTGGGCAATGGATTTTTCCAGTGCCCCTATTTTCTTTTTACTGTCTGTTTTCAGCAACAGGTCGGCATAGGTACCGAATGTATCCACGTTAACCAGATTGGCCATGCCACTGATGGTCGCCGCGCAGGTGCGGCTCCAGTCTTTGGAAGCCAGTTTCACAAATTCCGGAAGAGCACCTTCGGCCTGACGGGCGGAAAGACAGTTGATATATTGAACTTTCACCTTTTCGTCTTTGGCACTTTTCAGTGCATCAAGAATAGCGGCATCAAGCCCCTCGGCATTTGCAGCACACAAAGCATCGAAGGCGGTCTGATCGGATGCCGCCGCCGGAATCAGCTGAAAAGCCGATGTGCCGCCGATCTGACCCAGCGCATATATCGCCGCTTTCCGAACCGCATCGTTTTCCCGCTGCATTTTTTCAACGGCAAACGCCTCGCCGGCCGCTTCGCGGCGGACCGCCAGTTCATGAAGTACGAGCAGTTCAATTTCAGGATCTTCTGATTCAATATCCGTCAGTGATTGGGTCGGCAGCTGAGGCAGCAGCGAGTATGCAGTTTTCCGAAGATCGGAATTTTCATTTTCCAGGGCCTGGAAAACAGCATCGGCCGCGTCGGCAGGATCGGTCTTCACCATGGCGCCGAGTGCAGCGGAACGGATTGCCGGATCTTCATCCGCCAGCATAGCGGCGTATACCTTTTTATCGGAATTCGCCGAAAAAAGCCCGAAGAAGGAGGGCTTTACACCTTCAACGGCGGCCAGCTGCGCTTCCTTCAAAACCTTCGAAAACTGTGGATTGACCGTAGCCTGAGCCAATGCTTTTACCGCTTTTTTACCACCGATATTTCCCAAAGCACGGATGGAGGAAAACTGGAGATCGGCATTTTCCGATTCCAGGAACGGTATAATTTCAGAAACCGCTTCCGTTGTTCCGCGGGCACTGAGTGTACTGATTATTCCGATTTGGAGGTCAGCCGGAGCCTCCGGCAGGGCGGCCAGCAGGGCGCTGTCCACCGCATCGCTTTCCAGTCCTTGAAAGACCATACGGACGAACGCGGACAGATCCGGGTTCAACAGTTCCTTTTTCAGTACCGGAACACAGGCCTCAGATGCACAGTGGCGTAGCAGACGGCAGGTGTACCGTTTGCCTTCGAGCGTCGTTTCCGGCGATTGGAAAATTTCCAGGAGTTCATTTTCAAGTTTCCGGAAATTTTCCGGTTCCGTTCCAAAAACCCGAGCTTCGATCGGGCGGCGTATTTTCTGATCCTGATCCGGAGTCAGTGTACGGAGTGCTTCGAGCTGTGCACCGGCAACGGATGCGGCGAAAACGAGGCAGAGAGTTGATAAACGTACATTCATATGGTGTATCCTTATTTAATTTCATCCGGGACATCGTAATCGCCGAGGGCATACTGGATTCCGGCGAGATAGTGCTGAAGAATGCGGTTATCCCAGAAGATGTGGTGGTTGTGTCCCATGGAGCAGTAGAACACACGGCCTTTTCCTTCCTGCCGAACCCAGGTGACGCCAAAATCGCCATCCGTGCGGCTCACCTTTGCCGGTTTTCCGCCTTTCACGGCTCTGGTGTCCGGATCATTCATATCAAGGCTCACAAGTACACGTTGATTTTCACGGGAATAGGGTTCTTTAAACTGATAGATCTCGTCTTTCACTTTAAAGGATTCCCCATGAAAGCATTGGTTGATCGGATGGTTTGGTTCATCGAGTTTCATCTGAACCGTGCAGCCGGCCGTCCACGGATGGCCGCAGAAGAGACCGCCCATCATTTCAGCACCTTCCGACCACCCGTAGAAATTATCCGTGGCGGCATGGATGCCGATGATGCCTTTGCCTCCGCGTACAAACTCCAGCAAAGCCTGCTGCTGTTCGGGGGTCGGTTTCAGCTGGGTGGTACTCAGAAACAGGACGGCATCAAAACGGGCCAGATCCTTGTCGTTGAACAGATCAAGTTCCCGTGTTTCCTCCATGGTATAGGCACCGGTTTTTTCCCCCATCAGCCTGACGGCCTCCGTACCGATGGCAATCGAGTCGTGCACAAAACCTTCACAGCGGGTAACAACCAGAATTTTCCGGTTTTTTCCCGGGAGGGCCGGTGCTTTTTCCGGGAGAGCCTTTTTGACCCTGGCCACATGTTCCGGTTTGGCAGGACCCTGATGGTTTTTATTTTTCTGTGCCGCCGCGCCGGCGGAAATGACGGATGCCGTAATGAGTGTAATCCATTTTTTCATCATGAAATTCCCCGCTTGTTAAAGAATCCAGGGTTCGCGAAACGACCGGGTAAGCAGGCCGTTGGCTACCGAATCGTTCGTGATGATCTCGTTTTCCGGATCCCACTTAAGAGTGCGACCGGTGTAGATCGCGAGTTCTCCAAGCAGTCCGGCACTGATGGAGCGGTGTCCGGTTTCGGCCGGGCAGATGCATGGTCGGCGGCTTTTCACGCAGTCGATAAAGTTCCGGTGATGATCCCGGCTTTCATAAAGCCGGATTCCGTTGCTGGGAATCGGATCTTTCAGAATGCCGGGTTTGCTGGCTTCGATTTTTTCGCGGGTGACGAGTATTTCGCCCTCTTCGCCCACAAAACGGGCGCCGGGACCGTATTTACTGGTGACTTTGATCAAAGAGCCGTCGGCATATTTCAGATCGAAATCAAAAGAGGTGATGACATTGAACAGATCGCTGTCTGCAAAGCCTCCGGTTCCGCTGATTTCCACCGGGCCGGTTTCATCGAGCCCGAGTGCCCAGTGGCAGATATCAATATTGTGTCCGGCCCAGTCGGTAATCTGTCCGCCCGAAAAATCGCGCAGCCAGCGCCAGTTCCAGTGCATGGAACCGCCACGGCCCAGATCACGGTGGGGTTGCATCGGGGCTGGTCCCAGCCACATCTCATAGTCCAGTTCCTTCGGAACCGGAACCGTTTTTGCGGAACCGCCGCCATAACCGCCCGGCAGGCGGGCTTCAGCAAACTTTATTTTTCCCAGCCTTCCGTTGCGCACCAGTTCGCAGGCCATCCGGAACCGTCCGTCAGAGCGCTGCTGTGAACCGGTCTGCCAGATTACCCCGTTGCGTTCAACGGCTTCGACAATGGCACGTCCCTCCGGAATGGTACGGGCGAGCGGTTTCTGGCCGTAGATATCTTTTCCGGCATTGGCGGCCGCCACGCAGATTATGCCGTGCCAATGGTCGGGCAGGGCATGGAAAACCGCATCGATGTCATCGCGGGCGAGCAGTTCGCGGAAGTCATTGTATTCAGTGCAGTCGGTGTTTCCGTATTTTGAATCGATGGTTCGTTTGGCATTGGCGCGATGGCGGGAATCCACATCGCACACTGCCAGCAGGCGGGTATCCGGCTGGTTGAGCAGTCCTTTGAGGTTGCCCATGCCCATCGAGCCGGTACCGATACCGCCGATGGTGATTTTATTGCTGGGAGCTGTTGCGCCCAATACAGTAGAAGGGACAATAGCCGGGAATCCGGCCGCCGCTCCGGCAAGGGCTGAGGTTTTCAGCAGGTTACGTCTGGAAAGTTTCGATGTCATAGCAATTCCCATTGTTCCGAAAATCAGAGCCCGCCACGGCGGAACCGGGCGGGCGTTTTCATGAACGATTATCGTTCGAACTCAGTTGTCAAAGGCTTCGTCGAAGACACGGTCGGACTTCTCGAAATCCACTTTTTTGGTGAATGCACAGGATTCGGTTGCGCCGGCAATACGATCCATCGCGGCATCTTCCCACTCAATGGAGAGCGGCCCCTGATAATTCTGGGCATTCAGCGTACGGATAATCTCCTCGAATTTCACATCACCGCGGCCGACACTGCGAAAATCCCAGCCGCGGCCGGGGGTACCGAAATTGAGGTGGGAGCCGAGAATGCCGCTTTCGCCGTCCAGCGTGACCGCTGCATCTTTCATGTGCACGTGGTAGATGCGGTCCGGGAAGGTTTTCAGGAAGCGGACCGGATCCACGCCCTGCCAGACCAGATGCGAGGGATCGAAGTTGAAACCGAATGCTTCACGGTGACCGATGGCTTCGAGTGCGCGTTTTGCGGTGATGATATCGAATGCAATTTCGGTGGGGTGTACTTCGAGGGCAAAACGAACGCCCTGTTTATCGAACACATCCAGAATCGGATTCCACATTTTGGCAAAATATTTAAACCCGTTTTCGATCATCTGCTCGGAGGCCGGCGGGAACGAATACAGCATGTGCCAGATCGAGGAACCGGTGAAGCCGTTTACCACTTTTACGCCCATATTGGCAGCCGCCTTTGCGGTGTTTTTCATGGTTTTAACCGCCCATTTGCGCTGTCCTTCCGGATCGCCGGCAAGTTCCGGCGGTGCAAACATATCGGAGCGTCCGTCGTTGTTGAGATCGCAGACCAGCTGACCGGCGAGATGGTGGCTGATGGCGTAGCATTCGAGCCCGTTGTCTTTCAGCAGTTCTATTTTTTCCTGACAGTATTTTTTGGAACGTGCGGCTTTATCGACTTCCATATGATCGCCCCAGCAGGCGAGTTCAAGACCGTCGAAGCCCATTTCCTTGGCCAACGGGGCCAGTTCTGCGAGCGGGATGTCCGCCCATTGTCCGGTGAAAAGTGTTACAGGTCTTCCCATTGATCTTCTCCTAGGTAATTACCGATTTCCAATTGATGATTGCCGACTGAAATGCAGCAGAACGCGTGCGCTTCAATCGGCAATCGCGAATCATCTATCAGTAGGGGTTAAAGTTTCGTCCATTCGGCATTGTTGTTGGAACTTTCCACAACCGCCTTGATAAATTTCATACCGATAACGCCTTCTTTCACGCCTGGGAAATCTTTTTCCAGGTCGGTGGGTTTGCGTTTGGCTTCCTTTGCCAGAATGGTGTCGGCAAAGTTGCAGTAGTTATTCGCAAAGGCTTCGAGGAAGGCTTCCGGATGACCGAAGGGCAGGCGTGTTGCGCGGCCGGCAGCTTCAGAACGGGCTCCGACATAGTCATTACCGCGTTTCCAGATCTGCGTAGGCTCTCCGAGTTTGTCGACATAGAGCCAGTTCGGATGTTCCTGATGCCATTCCAGCGAGCCGTCTTCTCCGTGAATCCAGATGGCAAGGTTGTTTTCCTGTCCGATGGATACCTGAGATGCATGCAGCAGACCTTTGGCCCCTTTGGAGAAGCGCAGCAGGCAGTTGCCGTCGTCGTCGAGGCGGCGGCCTTTAACAAAGGTGGTCAGGTCGGCAGCCACTTCGCGGATGGTCAGCCCGGTGATGTATTCCGCCAGATTTGCGGCATGTGTTCCGATGTCGCCGATGCAGCCGGCAATCCCGGATTTTTTCGGATCGGTGCGCCAGGAGGCCTGCTGATTGCCTTCTTTTTCGGTGGCGCGCGCCAGCCAGCCCTGCGGATACTGTACGATGACTTTGCGGACTTTTCCGATGTCGCCGTCTTTCACCATGTCTTTGGCCAGTTTGACCATCGGGTAGGCGGTGTAGTTATGCATCAGGCCGAAGACCTTTTTCGATTTCTGGACAATGGTTTTGAGCTCTTCCGCTTCTTCCACGGTAAGGGTCATCGGTTTTTCGCACATAACGTTAAAACCTGCTTCCAGAAACGCTTTGGCGATCGGGAAATGGGTGTGGTTCGGGGTGCAGACGGAAACAAAATCGATCCGTTCATCGGCGGGCAGGGCCAGTTCGCCTTCAATCATCGACTGGACGTCATTGTAGGTACGGCTTTTATCGATGCAGAGTTCTTGGCCCATTGCCCGCGATTTTTTCGGATCGATGTCAAAGGCACCGGCCACGATGTCGATTTTACCGTCGAGGCGCGCGGCTTTTCGGTGTACGTCGCCGATGAAAGCGCCGGGGCCTCCGCCGACCATTCCCATTTTGAGTTTTCTATCCATGATTGACCTCCTGTGTTAGTTAAAGATTATTTAAGGAATCCGAGCGCAACGGCAAGGATGATAAGAAGTAGGCAGGCCGGAAGCAGAAGCTTGAGGCTTTTCTGAATGGTTGAATTGCCGGCCATATTACCGATGGTTTTCGGAATGATTACGCCACCGAGCAGGCCGACCGCGAAAATGATGCCGAAGATGCTGCCGTAAAGTTCCGGTGAAAACTTGGAAAAGGTGACCCCGACGGTGGTGGGGAAACAGGGTGCAAATGAGAACCCGGCTGCTGCGGCGAGAAGATTTGCCGTTTTTGCGCTTTTGCATCGAGTCATCGCCAAAATGATCAGTCCGGCCACCAGGGCCGCACCGGCGATGTAGTAACCGCCGAAAAAAGTGACTTTCGGAAGGGCACTGAAAACAAGACGACCGACCATCATGGCGATGGCGAACATGGAAAGCAGATTCTGAGCAGATGCATCCGCTTTGGTTTCATCCGTATCCGGCGTTTCGTTCATGATCACTTCCTTGCCGAAAGCCGGCAGCCAGTTGCAGAACGAGGATTCGAGCGCGATATAGCAGAACAGAACAAATGCGGCCAGAAGGACGGCCGGCTTGGCCAGTAGGGCGACCGCATCGCCAATGGCGAAAGCGTTGGCGGATTCGGGATACGTTGCCGTTGCCGCGAACACTACGGGAATCAGAATAATGACGCCGAGGGCGGAAACCGCTTTTTCATAACTGGTTTTACGGAAAAGAAAACTGACGATCATCGGCGTCAGGAACAGGCCGAGGCCGAAAAATACATTGCCCATATTGCTGGCTTCCGCCGGTTTTTCACCGCCGAAAAGCACCTGAGGAATCAGCGTGTTTCCGGCCGTGTTGAGCGCCATGGCCCCGAAGCCGAGCAGCAGACAGGCAATGAGCGTAGTGGTATAGCTTTTAGCGTAGGCCAGCAGGAAAATGACCACCGCAGTAACGGCAAAACCGAATATGGCCACCGGTTTATACCCCAGCTGATCGGTTACGACTCCCATAATCAGTGATGCGACCAACGAGGTGAACATGAAGGCAGAAATCAGAGAGCCGAATCTGCCCTGATCGATCTTCAACCGGGGCATCAGTTTAACACTGACCGATCCCAGCAGGGCAAAGCACATACCCAGTCCGAACACACCCAGCAATGCTACAATTTTCACCATCATTTTCTCTCTCCTTATCCCTTAGCTTCCCCTGAAAAGGCACTGTGCCTTTTTATAATTGTTAATCACAATGCAGGTTACGCAAAGAAGAGTCTTGTAAATGCTGGGTACAGATTTGTATATTCTGCGCACTCTGGTGGAGTAGGATGCATGGATAAGGAAAAGTTTAAATCAGAATTTCTCGCGAAGATGCATAGTCCGGAGCAGGTAAAGCTCCTGTTTAATCATCTTCCCGATGTCTGGTATTTTTTAAAGGACAGTCAGGGACGTTTCATTCTCGGAAATGATCAGTTTGTGCGCCAGTGCGGAGTTGAAAGCGAGGAGGAGATTATCGGTAAAACCGACTTCGATTTTTTCCCGCTCGGCCGCGCCGAGAGTTATGTGAATGACGACCGGTATGTGTTTAAAACCGGGCAGAGTATTATTGACCGGGTTGAACTTGCACCGGACCCGGGAAACTCCATCAATTGGTTTATCACCACCAAAGTACCGGTTTTTTCTGCCGACGGTGAAATTATCGGTCTCGCCGGCACCGCTCGCGACATCACGCGTGCGGGTCTGGCACTGCAGCCCTACACCGAAATGCGCGTTGTCCTCGAATATGTACGCGACAATTATGCCCAGCCGATTGAAATTAAAGAGCTCGCGTCACTTGTACACCTTTCCGTCAGCCAGTTTGAACGCCGATTCCGTAAGGTATTTCAGATTTCGCCGCTCAAGCACATCATGCGCGTGCGTATCCGTGCCGCCAGTCTGCGCCTGACCACCACCAATGATACCATCGCCGCTATTGCCCTTGACTGCGGGTTCTACGACCACTCCCATTTTACACGGAATTTCCGTAAAATTATGGGCACTTCCCCCAAGGAATACCGGAAGCAGTATATGGCATAGCAAGCTAGGTTCCGCGGTGTTCAGAAACGGATGACGCTGGTGGGGAGCTCCGTTTCTTTTGGCTAGCTGACCGATTAAAAATCCAAGGTCACTACTGTAAAGTCCAACCCCTGATCCGGTTTTTACCATAGGATTACAGCGATTATTTCAAGAGCCACCAGAAGATGAATGAGAAGGAACAGTGTTGCTGAAAGAGGAATCTATTGAAAAATAGGCAGAACTTTTCTGCTGTGAAAATAAGATATTAAGTTTCGTCCGGATTCAGCTGCGGGCCGGGCGGCGTTTCCCGGGAATTGGAAAAAGGGGCGGGGTTCAGAGGCCGAGAAACTGAATGGCCATGCCGGAGAGGCCGATAGCGGCGCCGGCCAGAGCATGGGTATATCGTTCGAGCATGCCGAGGGGTACAAAGCGAATCCCCCAGCTGGCGCCAAGCACCACGACCATCATGGTTCCAATGGTTGAAACCGCAAAGATTCCGGCAACCAGCAGCATCCCCCACCAGCTGTGCTCTGCCGCCGGATACATGATCAGCGGAATAAGCGGCTCGCATGGACCCAGCACAAAGATGGTGAAGAGAATCCAGGGGGTGACATTGCGTGATTTGAGGCCGTGTGGATGCGCATGTTCTTCGACATGTGAATGGTTATGCGCATGGATGCTGCCGTCCTCATGAACATGTGCATGGGAATGCGACTTGTTTTTAACGGCCCGGTGAATGCCCCAGATACAATAGGTGAAGCCGAAAATGATCAGCAGCTGGGCGGCGAGGTTGCCGCGCCAGGCTTCGAACCATTCCAGTTTCCCGAGGGCAATGCCCAGCGCAGCGCCGATTAAACCGAGCGCAATGGAGCCGACAACGTGGCCGATGCCGCAGAGAAAGGTGATTCCCATGGTTTTACCGATGGACCAGTTGCGCGCTTTGCCCATGACGATGAACGGGAGATAGTGGTCGGGACCGGCGAGGGTGTGGCCGAGTCCGATCAGGGCGGCGGTGCCGGCTAGAATGGATATGGCGTCTGTCATATGCCGGCGTAGATTGAAGATCTCGAAATTGAAAGTCGATTACATAATTCACTTTGCGATTTGAATAAAATCTCTTTAATGTGCGCCCATGCCAACAGGGAAAACAGTTCAGGTCGGGCTGATCACCGATATTCATTACGATGGATCTGCGGTGGCGCTGAATCGTTTATATAATCATATCAACCAATTAAATGCGGGTAAGGCCGAGGCGCTGGTGCTGATGGGGGATCTGGTCAACGGTACCGGGGAAACCAATGCGAAGCGTCTGCTGCGCGAGGTTTCCGCTCTGTGTGATGCCTTCAAGGGTAAAACTTATTTTATGCCCGGCAATCACGACCTGGACCATCTCTCGAAACCGGAATTTTATAATGCACTTGGGCGGGCGGGAGATCCGTCGCGTTTTCATTTTGAGGCCGGCGGTTATACCTTTATCTGTGTTGACTGCAATTTCACGCCCGATGGAGAGGAGTATGAACTCGGGAATTTCAACTGGGAGGAATCGTGTATGCCGCTGGAGGAGATCGAGTGGATGCGCGCCCGTATTGCGGCTTCGCTGAATCCTGTGATTCTGATCAGCCATCAGCGGATCGATAAAGAGACCCGTTTTGCGATCCGTAACCATGATCTGGTGCGTGAAACCATTGCGATGTCTGATAAAGTGAAGGCGGTATTTCAGGGACACAACCATACGGATGATCTGCTCAGTGTGGATGGAACGTCCTATTATACACTGAGCGCCCATATTGATGATGCCGGTCCGGCGATGCTGGAGCTTGCTCCTGTAAAGGTGCGCCTGATCCGGGATTTCCAATCTTTGGAAACGGTATAAATGACGAGCTGCGATTTACATGGGCATAATTTTCTGCATGCGCAGGAGCACGGGGAGCGGCGCATTTTTATCGTGTTGGCGTTGACGCTGATCACCATGGCCGCCGAAATTGCGGCCGGACTGCTGTTCAATTCCATGGCCCTGACAGCCGACGGCTGGCATATGGGCACGCACGCCGCCGCCTTCGGGATCACCATTTTTGCCTATCACTATGCCCGGAAGCATGCTCGAAATCCGCGCTTCAGCTTTGGTACCGGTAAAGTCAGTGTACTTGGTGGTTTTGCCAGTGCGGTAGCACTGGGGGTTGTGGCACTTCTGATGGCGGCCGAATCGATTCACCGTATCATCGATCCGCAGATCATCCGTTTTAATGAGGCCATTCTGGTGGCCGTGATCGGTCTCCTTGTGAATCTGGCATCGGCTTTTCTGCTTAAAGGAGAGCATCACGGGCACGACCACCATCACAGTCACGATGAAGATCATAATCTGAAAGCCGCCTATTTTCATGTGCTCGCCGATGCTGTCACTTCGATTGCCGCCATTGTGGCACTGATCTTCGGGCGGGCCTTCGGTTGGACGGTGCTGGATCCGGTCATGGGTATTGTCGGTTCGCTGGTGATTACAAAATGGGCTGTCGGGCTTATGAAGGAAACCAGCGGCATTCTGCTCGACGGCAGTGTGGATCCCGCCTTCTGCGATAAAATTCAGCAGACGGTTGAAGATGAAAAAAGCCTGAAAGTCACCGATCTGCATGTCTGGGCTGTAGCCCCCGGGCACCATGCGGTTATTCTTTCCGTTGATTCCTCCAACGATTGGAATCCTCAGCGGGTGAAAGCTCTTTTGGTCGGTATCAGACATCTGGTGCATGTGAACGTGGAGGTACATCAGGTATGATGAAGGTGCTCCGATCTGCGATTGCGGTTTTGATTCTGGGAGGGTTGGCCTTTGTGGGCGGTACTTTTTATTTCGGCACCAGAACCGTTCACGATCTGCTGGCTGAAAGTGAAGAGCTCAAGGCCGCCCTTTCAACGCTCACACACGAAGACCAGATCGGGTTTGCTAAAGTGGTTAAACAGGAAGAGCGTGACGGCACGCTTTATACAACCGTTAAATTTGTCGAAACCGCGCGCGACGACATGCTGAACCGTGTACTGGAAAAGGAATTTGAAATCGAAGGCGATGTGGTGCACTTCGATGCGCTGATTATCACGTTTTCCGATCAGGCGGTGCTGGATGGAAAAAAGCGCTCGCTTTATCTCTGGCGGCGCGTTTACGGCGAAACCATGAATCCGGCCGAGGGCTTCGATATTACCACCCCGGGGTCACACCCCGAACGTTATGCCGATCTGCTGCGCAACCTGAAACAGTCTGAGCAGGATCTGTTCTGGGAGGCCATCTGGAATCTGTCCAATAACCCGAATGCCCTGCAGGAACACGGCGTGAAAGCCATCTACGGCAACGACATTTACAAACGTCTGCGCCCCGGCTTCATCTATGTTTTTAAAATCGGCACTGACGGCCAGATCTATCCCGAAACCGTGCTGGATATGTGAGGGGGTGGGGTTGAAGGCCGCTTACTGAACGGGGATTATTCGTTGTTTATTGAACGGTATCCGTATGCACTGAACAGGTGCACTCCATACCGACGGGGTTGATGGAATAGGTTCCGCCGTTCGGGCAGACCAGCGCGTTGAAACCGCCCGGGATATATTCGGAAATATCGGCTTCGGTCACCGGGGTGCCTACCGGTTTTCCGTTTTCCATGGCCCATTGTTCTTTGGCGGATTCAATAATGCGGCGATTGTTCCGGCAGGTGCTTTCCTGCGCAGTGCTCCGTGCTTTCTGGAAGCTGGGGATTGCGATGGCCGAGAGCAGGCCGAAATAGGATGAAGCTGCAAGTTCCAGGGGGTTTGCGCTGCCGTAGTTGATATAGGATTCTGAATAGAATCCGGTTGGTGTTTTCAGCGTATAACTGCCGAAATACAGATTTCTAAAGGATTCCGTCGTTATGTCCATCATGGATTCAAGTTCCGGATCGCCGGTGCCGATTACGATTTTTTTGAGCACATCGAGATAGGTGGTCATGAAACGCGGCGAGATAAATTCCAGTGATGTGGTTTCGTCGGGCGCGTTATTCAGCAGTTGTTTATAGAGCGGGGTTGCAACGAGACCGGTTTTATTTTTCGCGCAGCCGAGGGCTCCTTTAACGAGATCGAGGGTAGAGCCGATCAGCAGATAATCGTCGGTCATCACGAGTGTAGGAGAAAGCGGGAAGGGGGAGGAAGCGCTAAGATGTACAGTATAGAGCTCGTTTTCACCGTGCATGGATTTTACGGGGTGCAGATTGGCCTGTTGCAGTTTCTGCAGTATAATATTTCCTGCCAGAGGATCATTAATGCCGAATCCGATCAGGAGGCTCGGTTCCGGAAAATTGAAGTCTGTTCCGGTGTGTTGCGGAAGGGTGACGGTTTTAGCGTTCGAAAGCTGAAGCGAAATCAGGATGTCGTTTTCAATGGATTCTGTGATGGCACTGATGTTGGTGCCGATCAGCATCTGGGCCATCATGATCTGCTGATCAAATGCCGCCGCGGCTTCCGGTCCGCCGAATTCGTTGACCGCTTCGTTAACGATTTTCCATGTTTCATCAAGACTTATGCTGGAGTTTGCGGTGTAGACGGCGTTGGATGGAACAAATTCAATACCTTTGAGTTGGTGCGGTGCGGAACCCAGCAGTCGCCAGATTGGTTTGCCGGCATCTTTTTCTGCATGCTGACCGATGGAAATGACGCGGCTCAAACTTTTTTCCGCAGGGGCCATACTCATGGCATATGCTTTGAGTGAGAACAGGCCGCTCCACTCAATCGTTTTTTTGATGGTTTCAACGCCGTCTCCCACAACCCGGACATTTTCCGGGGTGGAACCGGTCATTGATTTCATCACCATTTGGCCCATCTTATCGATATGATCCAGAATACGCTGTTCAAGGGTTTCGGTATTCAGAAAAAGGACCATGTCGCCATCGAGATCGAGCTTTTCGACCGCCGGGTGCATCGGTTTTTCTGCTTTTACCGAAATCGTGAAAATTCCGGTCAGCACGATGAAAAGTAAGAAGATAGAAATATTTTTCCGGCTCATAACGGTCCTTTTGTTATTATATTCTTTCTTAAAAGAAGATTAAATAAACCGTAATCCGACGATGAAATCGATCTCTATTTTTCTGATTATTGGAATCGTTTGATCCTTCCGGCTTCGGTATAGCTTTTCCAATGTTGGATATTGTATTTCAGGATGAAGCACTTGTTGCGGTGGATAAACCGACGGGTCTGTTATCGGTGCCGGGGCGGGGGCCGGATAAGCAGGACTGCTGTTTCAGTCGCGTGAAAAAAGTGTTTCCGGAGGCGCTGATGGTGCACCGGCTGGATATGGATACGTCCGGTCTGATTCTTTTTGCGCGGTCGCCGGCCGTACAGCGTGTGCTTTCGCTGCAGTTTGAAAAGCGTGAAATCTGTAAAACCTATACGGCGCTCGTGGAAGGGATTGTTGAGCAGGATGAGGGATTGGTCGATTTTCCGATGCGCAAAGATATGGAGCAACGTCTGCCGCCGAAACATATAGTGGACTGTGTGCGTGGAAAGAAGGCTGTTACCCGGTGGAAAGTGCTGGAACGGGGGAGCATTCAACGCGTGTAGCGCTGTTTCCAGAGACCGGACGTTCGCATCAGCTTCGGGTGCATATGAGTGCAATCGGTTTTCCAATCGTTGGAGATAATATCTATGGTACAGCCGGTGAACGGCTGATGCTGCATGCACAGCATCTGACGCTGGCTCATCCGGTTTCCGGAGAGCCGGTCAGATTTGAATGTCCGGTTCCGTTTTAGGGAGTGGTCATGCCTTCGGTCATGATGGCCTGAATTTTGGCCTGGAATACAGCCTGATGTTTCATCGCCACCTGTTGGCCGACCATGGCTCCTTCCTGCATGAGCCGGGGCAGTTCTTCGAGGGTTTTCTTGCCGATCGGTGTTTTATAAAAAGCAATCAGTTCTTTCAGTTCGGTTTCGCTGAAAGCACCCTGATAAATGGTGATCATCCGGGCGGTCAGTTCGGGGTCGTTGGCGACTGCGGAACCGAACTCTTTGGATGCGACAATGATTTTATCAATTTTTTCCTGATCCAGCCCCATCTGTCTGAACTGGTCAACCTGTGCTGCGAAAACCGAGTTGAAACTTTCCATGAACATTTCTTTCGGAGCAACCATGGAAATGAGTTCTTCGGCGGCCGCCTTGTGGCTTTCAGCATCTGCGAATCCATTGGTAATACAGGTGGTCAGTGCGAGCAGTGCGATCAGTTTTTTCATTTTGTATTCCTTTTGAGGTTATGTATGCCTGTATGATTTTCTGACAAACTTTTAAACAGTTTTGTGTTTAATCTGCGGAAGGGCAAGGCGAATCCGCTTGAATGTGCCGCCCGATTCTGAACAATCCGGTGCCATGGACGATTTACTCTACAAAGGACATTTCAAGGGACTGGACATTGCGTTCACCTATGTGGTTGCCACGAAAGCCGTGAATGAAAGTGTGGTTCGGCACGATTGCGATCCGGCCGGTGCGCATATACTGGGTCGTGCAACGGCGGCCGGACTGCTTGCGGCGGCACTGCTGCCGGAACAACGCCGGCTTAACGCCTGCTGGAAATATGAGGGCGGACTGAAAACGGTGGTGGTTGATGCGGGGAACGACGGTACGGTACGGTCGCTGATTTCGCCGAATCATCTGCATGAATTTGAAGATGCGCATGAAGCGCTTTACGGAAATGAAGGGCAGCTTCAGGTCATTACCACGGAAAAAGGCGGTATTGTGAATTCCGGCACGACACCGATTGCACTGCATGATGTGGTGAATGATCTGGCGTATCACTATTCAATTTCCGATCAGGTGGAAACCGGGATGAGTGTGATGATCGGGTTTGATGCGGATCCGGAGAAGCCGGTGGCACTGTGTCAGGGCTGGATGATTCAGGCACTGCCGAATACCGATCTTGAACGGTTCGACCGCATCCGCAACCACATGGGCGGCCATGGATTCCGTGAATTACTGGGCCATGAAAGCGCGGCGGAGAGTTATTTTGAGCAGATTGCTCAGGTCCTGGTCGGGAATGAGCAGGATTACGAAGGTGTACATATGGACGTCTGTCCGACTCCGGAATACCGATGTACCTGCAGTCGGGAGAAAATGGCCGCCGTTTTGCGCTCCATCCCGATTCCCGACCGCATGACCATCGTAAAGAAAAATGAGCCGCTGGGGATCAGCTGTCAGTTCTGCAACAAACGCTATGAACTCTCCATTCCCGAATGCATTGCGGCCTGGAATGAGAAGATTCAGGGTTGAACGGTTTCCGGGAGGGAAGCGTTTCGCACAGTCATATGGATATGCCGAAGGCCATACAAGGCACTTTAATTAAACGATATAAGCGCTTTCTGGCGGATGTGAAACTGGATGATGGAACGGTGATTACCGCCCACTGTCCGAATACCGGCCGGATGACGACGTGTGCCGAACCGGGATACCGCGTGGTTCTTTCCGACTCGGAAAATCCCAAAAGAAAATACCGCTATACCTGGGAGCTGGCGCATAACGGCGATTGCTGGATCTGCGTCAATACCGGTCGCGCGAATGAAATGGCGTTTGAAGCGGTTTCTGAAGGCCGGATTCCGGAACTGACCGGTTATGAAGAGGTGGTCCGTGAGCGGAAATTCGGAAACAGCCGCTTTGACCTGTTTTTAAAAACAGGTGATAATCTATGCTATGTGGAAGTCAAAAGCGTGACACTGCTGGCGGATGACGGCCGGTATGCGTTTCCGGATGCTGTTACCGAGCGCGGCCGCAAACATTTGAATGAACTGATCGAAGTGGTGAAGGCCGGACACCGCGCCGCTATGCTTTTTGTTATTTCCCGCTCAGACGGTTCCGGCTTTCGGGCTGCGCACGAAATTGATCCGGCATATGCGGAAATGCTGAAAATCGCAGCAGGAAACGGCGTGGAACTTCATGCCTGGCAGGCCGATCTGTCGCCGGAAGCGATCCGGCTGAATCAGGCGGTTCCTATTATTGCTTAAAAACTTTAGGTTATCCGGCTGAGCGTTATTATCTTCCTCCAAAGATGTTGAGTAATAGGAGCTCCATTGAAAGAGGATAAGACGATGATGTATCGCAGAAGAATTGTTCTTGGTGCCGGGATCGTTCTGGGCCTTTTGTCCGCAGTTTATCTGTTTCGCTTACGGGAAACCGGAGTACTGCGACCGCCGATGTCTTCATCTTTTTCCGTTTCGGCAGAAGTTCTGTTAAAACCTTCCGGAAAGTGGATTGAGCAGGTTTCGGCAGCGGAACCGGATGAAGCCATGGAGCTGGCAAAATTACGCGGCCGGCAAATGAAGGAACTGATTCGGACCGATCCGGAAAAGGCCTTGTCTCTGGCCTTATCGTGGGCGGAATGGCAGGCGCTTTCCCCTGAACTCCGGGCACATGTGGAGCAGCCTTTCAGTATGCAGGCTGATGTTGAAGTACTGGTGGCCTGCGGCGAACAGAGCCGATCTTTCATCGAAACCGATTTCCCCGGTCTTGGGAAAATGGAGACGTATGTGTACGGCCGCCGCAATGAGGTGAATACCAAAAAAGGGCTTCCGGTTCAGGGGATTCGTGTGGGAACAGTGGGTGCGCTTCGGGAGGAAACATTCCAGCTGTTGAAACGCAACGATGAAATTGCAGTGCTTAATCTGTTCCCGGTTGCGGGGACCAAGCCGGCATCGGATGCGGTTGCGGCCCTCGCCGGCGGATACCTTTTTTATTTTGAAAACGAAGCCGCACTGGAAGCGGCGAACCGTAAACTGGCGGAGCTGGAGGCCCTGCCTGGTCCGGATGCGGGCCTGCAGCAGCTTTTCGAGAAACTGGACGCCTATCTTTACGACGAGGGCGGAATCGATTTCGAGGCGCTGGAAACCGCAGTGCGTTCTGCTTCAGCCGAATGGACCGGAACGCCGCGCGAGGTCTATGTGATTCTGGTCGATTTTCCTGATATTTCCGGCCAGCCGGTGGATCCGGTTGAATTTTCGAACCGGCTGAATAATGCGGTATCGGAGCAGATCTGGGAAATGTCCTATAAAAAAACGCATATTGTCGCCGAGGTGAATCCAAAGACCTATCGCCTTACCCAGACAAGTATGAATTATACGAATAAAACGAGTGCTTTGCACAGCGAAGCGAAAGCTCTTGCTGAAGTGGAGGTGGGTTCGCTGGACGGCTATGACACCATTTGCGTCGTATTTCCTCACGTGGCGGGCATGGGGTTTGCCGGACTCGCCAGCGTCGGCGGACAGAATCTGTGGCTGAACGGAACCATGAATAACGATGTAGTGATCCATGAACTGGGGCACAACTACGGTTCGTATCATGCTTCATTCTGGCAGGTGGCGGGCAGCGATCCGGTCGATCCGGCCGGTGAAAAAATCGAATACGGCGATTTTACGGATATTATGGGGGGTGGTGACTCGCCGGAGGGGCACTTTAATCATTGGCATAAAAAGCACATCGGCTGGCTGGAAAGTACCAACTGGACGGCGGCAACGACCTCCGGAACGTATCGTATTCATCGTTTTGATCATCCGGATACCACGGCCGCCATTCGGGGACTTCAAATCCCGAAAACGGGAAATGATAATTACTGGCTCGGTCTGCGGCAGGAATATACTGCATACGATGCCTTCGGTCGCGGGGCTTATCTGCTCTGGAAAAAATCGGTTGACAACCGCTCCTATCTGGTCGACACCACGCCGGACTCCGCTGATGGAAAATATGACGGCGGTCTCGCGCTGGGCCGGACCTATTCCGATGTTGCAGCCGGCGTGCACATTACGCCGGTTGCGCGCGGCGGACGGTCGCCGAATGAATGGATGGATATTCGGGTGAACTTCGGCAGTTTCCCCGGAAATTCCGCGCCGATGGCATCAATCAGCGGACCGGCGACCGGTTCCGTTCAGGAGAGTATGATTTTCAGTGTTTCCGCTTCCGATGCGGACGGCGATGAGTTGGCCTATTATTGGAACACGGGCGATGGCCTGGTGAAACCGAACAGCCCGACGATCGCCACCGCCTGGCTTTCCGGCAGTACCGTGACCGTCAGTTGCGTGGTCTCGGACATGAAAGGCGGTACCGTTGAGGTTTCTCAGGAGGTCGTTCTCTCCAGTCCGCTGGATAACTGGACGCAGCGGACGTCGGGGGTGACCGCTCAGTTAAATGATCTTGCTGTCGGGAACGGCCGGGTGGTGGCTGTTGGGGAAACAATGGAACTACTGCATATTCAGACGATGGTATAAACTGGACTGTTCATACCAGCGGCAGTCATTGGTTGGGCAATGTGTATTTATCCGGAGTAATATATGATGGATCTCAGTTTGTTGCCGTTGGTATGGATCATGACGAAAGCGGATGGGAGCAGGTGATCTACACTTCTGCTGATGGTACGTATTGGACAAAAAGGTACGAGTCAAATTCTGCCAGTACCAATAACATTCGGCTGTATGATGTTGCCTATGGAAATGGCGTTTATGTGGCGGTGGGTGATAATGGAACCATTGTGCGGTCTACGGATAGTGTTACCTGGAGTCCTGTTGTCTCCGGTACAACGACCACCCTAGCGGGGATAAGCTATGGAGACGGTGTGTTTGTTGCTGTTGGACCAAAATATTCCGGAGCTTCAGCCATTGCTTTGACTTCTTTGGATGGACTTTCATGGACGAATAATGCATCGGGAATAGATCTTGATAGCTGGAAGCTATTGAGTGATATCGAATATTTTAACGGACAGTTTCTGGCTGGAGGTTTTTATGCTCGGATTCTTACTTCTAGGGATCAGGGACAGACATTTACTACGACTATGGCGGATGATCGCTATACCATTTATGGTTTGGCTCATGGTGGAGATATCTTTTTCGCTACTGGTATCAATGAAGATACCGGAGGAGTCGATATCAACCTGATTTCGGCGGATGGAGTGAACTGGTCGGAACTTTTCACGGCCCAGAAGGATAATCAGAATGCGGCTGTTTATTTTAACGGAACGTTTATCACGGTCGGCGATAACGGATCGATCTGGCAGTCGGGTGCGGTGGAAGGTTTGGCGCAGGGATTTGCCGGATGGCAGCTGGAACACGGGGATGATCTTGGTTTTAACCGGGATCCGATGGATGATGCGGATTTTGACGGGGAAGTGAATCTGGTGGAATATGCACTGGGTTCAGTGGCGACCGATGCGGAGTCCCGTCCTTCGGTCCGGTCGGAGGTGAACGCCGGGTATTTTCAGGTGAACTATCCGCGCACCGCCAAACGGGATGATATTGCCTACACGGTTGAGCGTGCCTCCAATCTGATTTCCAATGACTGGAGTGCGGCGGAAGCGGTGGTGGTGGAAAATTCGGAGACGAATCTGGCCGCCCGGTCTGTTTACACGATTGATGCACAAACGAATGAATATCTGCGTCTGAAGGTGGAACTCTCCGATTAAGCATACTTAACGACAGCGTTATTCCGCGCAGCGACGCAGAGAGCGCGGAGCCGTTTATGACTGAATTTCTCTGCGTCCTCAGCACCTCTGTGAGGGATCAAATTTATACCGGATAGCTTTAACGTTTGGTATTACATGCTATTGGGTTTGGTTTGTGTACAAAAAAGTCGTAATTTATTACCTTATTGTTAATGCATTATAATGAGTTGCTTATAAAACCGTTCTGAAAAATCCACCGTTGAATATGGGAAAATTCACCGAAACCGGTGGGCGCGTCCGCGATCCATTTCAAACCGTATCGGGAAAACAGGCTGTGTGAATGCTGCATTTCAGGTAGTTTGACGATTATGACGAAAATTTCAGAACAAATGAGGGTCGTGGTGCTTGGGGCGAGTCCGAAGCCGGAGCGGTATGCCAATAAAGCTGTGCACCTTCTGCTCGAACATGGTTATTCAGTATTGCCGGTGCATCCGGCGGCGGCGGAAATTGCAGGACAGAACGTCTATGCCGGGCTGCGGGATATTGAGACCGCCGTTCATACGGTTACGGTTTATCTTTCAGCTTCTCAGTCCGCATTGCTGGCGGCGGATCTCATGGCATTGCGGCCCCGCCGGGTGATCTTCAATCCCGGTGCGGAAAATCGGGAACTTCAGCACATGCTGCAGGAGAACGGGATTGAAGTAGAGGAAGCCTGCACGCTGGTATTGCTGAATACAGGACAGTTTTAATGAAGGATTCCGGGTACTGGAAAAAGGAAATCGGTCTGGAACCGCATCCGGAGGGCGGATGGTACCGGCGTGTTTTTGAGTCGGATATCCGACTGGAAAACGGCCGCCCGGCCATGACCTCCATTTATTATCTCCTGGAGGCGCCCGGTTTTTCTGCGCTGCATCGGTTGAAGTCGGATGAACAGTGGCATTTTTATTATGGACAGCCGATCACCATTCACGAGCTGACCGCCGGCGGAGTGGTGCATACCCGGCTGGGCGGGACCCGGTTCCAGCATAGCGTGAAAGCCGGAACGGTTTTCGGGGCAACGGTTGAAACGGGATATGCCCTGGTGGGCTGTGCGGTGGCTCCCGGCTTTGATTTTTCGGATTTTGAATTGCCTGCGCGTGAGGAACTGCTGAAAGAATTTCCAGATCAATATGACTTTATTGTAAGCCTATCTTATTGAATGTTAATCATTTATTTAAAATTTGACATCGATCGTTATCGGCATAAAATTCTTTCAACAGCGAAAGGAGCATCATATGCCATTCAATCAGACGAAGGATGTATTCGAGCAGGCCTGTAAATTCCACCACAAGCTGAGTGAGTTTTATGAAAATCTCAAGGACTCGGCTGCAAAAGAACGGACAAAGGCACTGCTGGATTATCTCAGCCGGCATGAACAGTATCTGGAGGACTGTCTCAAGGAATTTATGCAGGATGTTTCCAGAAATGTTGCAGATTCTTTTCTGCAATACGGACCGGATGCGTCGACACTTAAGGAAATTAACGATTTTCAGATCAAGTCCTCCATGGAGGTGGAGGATGTGGTGGCCGCCGCGATGCATTTCGACGCGTGCCTGATCAAATTCTACCGCGAAATGGCGGAAAAGACACAGAACAGTAAAGTGCGTGAGATTTTCGAAAATCTCCTGATTATGGAAGAGCATGAGCAGATCGAGCTCAGCAAAACCACGATGGAGTTCGGCCTGCTGGATGAAAAACTGGTGGTTGATGAGACGATATGATTTCCAATGCCAGGAACTTTCAGTAGTTTTCCGGGCATGATATATCAGTTCAAAGAGGTAAAACCGTCACTGCCGGATGAATATTATATTGCGGAAAACGCCACGGTGATCGGTGATGTGGTGCTGAAAAATCAGTCCAGCGTCTGGTTTGGAACGGTGTTGCGGGGCGATATTGAACCCATCGTTCTGGGTGAACGTTCCAATATTCAGGATAATTCCGTGGCCCACACCGGAAAAGGAGCTCCGACCATTATCGGCGACGATGTAACCGTCGGCCATAAGGTGACTTTGCATGGCTGCACTGTTGGAAATAACTGCCTGATCGGCATGGGAGCCATTCTTCTTGATAACTGTGAGATCGGCGATAACTGCATTATCGGTGCAGGTTCGATTATTACGCAGGGTAAAAAAATTCCGCCCGGTTCGCTGGCTGTCGGTTCGCCGGCGCGGGTGATCCGTAAACTGACGGAAGCTGATTTTATCAATATCCGGAGTTATGCTGAGCGGTATGTTGAAAACATGCGGCGGTACCGGGGCGGGATCATTAAGCCATGCTGAACGTGCTGAAAGATTTCAGCGAGCGGATAGGGCTGGGGGGTGGAAAACCGGTTTTCAATCCGGAGGTGTTTAACGATCCCGTTGCTCTGCAGACCGCCTGGTCACCGTTGAAAAAAGGCGGAGCCAGTTTCAGAACACAGAAACTGGTGGAAATTGATCCGGATCGCCTGGAACTTAGAACAACAGCGGGAGCGATTCTGTTTTCCGTGTTGTTTGCGGGAATGGGGCTGCTGGCTATCGGCGGCGGGATTGCAATTTATATTCAATCGGACTTTTCTTCATTTAAAAGCATACTGCCGGTACTCATCGGGCTGGTCTTTACCGGCGCGGGGGGGTGTATGCTGTATTATTTTTCCACACCGTCGGTGTTTGACCGGCGCAATGGATTTTTCTGGAAAGGGCGCAAATCACCCGACGAAGTGGTGAACCGGAGCCGTCTGAAGCAGTTCGTTGAATTTGATCGGATTTATGCGCTGCAGCTGATTTCGGAATACTGCAGGAGCGATAAAAGCAGTTTTTACAGTTATGAACTCAACCTGATTTTAAAGGACGGCAGCCGGATCAACGTTTTCGACCATGGGAAACTGGACGCCGCCCGGGCGGATGCGGAGAAGCTGTCGGCTTTTCTGAACCGGCCATACTGGGAAGGTCCGGTCGGTTAGTCTGCTCAGGCGGATTCCAGGGTTGTGCGGATGGCCTGGCTGAGCGTGGGGGAAAAATAGGGTTTGTGCAGCAGGTTGCAGCGGCCGGTGGAGAGCAGGGGTTCCAGATCGGATTCCACGGAAAATCCGGTGGCGATCAGAATATGGATATGCGGATCAATTTCGCGCAGTTTCCGGAAGCAGTCGCGGCCGTTCATTACAGGCATCATCATATCGAGAATCACCAGATTGATTTCATGCCGTCCGGCTTTGAATTTTTCGAGGGCATCCGCACCGTTTTCGGCGCAGCGCACCCGATAGCCGAGTCTGCCGAGCAGTTCCCGGGTGGTTTGCAGCACATGAATGTCGTCGTCTACCAGCAGAATGGTTTCATTGCCGCGGAAAACGCTGACGGAGGTTGCGTGCTCTTCTTCGGCTTCGGTGATCGGCAGGTAGAGATGAAAACATGTTCCGGCATTTTCCACGCTCCTGAAATCGATTGCACCATGATGCTGCTGCACGGTTCCGAGTACGCTGGCGAGACCCAGACCGGTACCTTTTCCGATATCCTTGGTTGTGAAAAAGGGTTCGAAAATACGGCTTTGTAAATCGGCGGACATTCCGCAGCCGGTATCGGCGATGGAGATTTTAAGAAATGTTCCCGGAGTAATATCAAACGTTCCGCATTGGAATACGGCTTCTTCGAGTTCCACAAGCTCGGTTTTAATATCAATGGTTCCCCCTTCCGGCATGGCGTGGTCGCAGTTGATGCCGATATTGAGCAGGGTGTTTTGCAGTTGGGAGGCATCTCCGTATACGTTGGCTTCTTCGGCATCGAGATGAAGTTTCACCCGGCTTCGCTTATCGATGGAACTGCGTAGCAGAACCGCGGCATCGCAGATCAGTGAATGCAGATTGATGACCTGTGAGCTTAGCTGCTGTTTTCTGGAAAAGGATAGCAGGTTCTGTGTCAGTTTAGCCGCCCGTCGGGTGGTTTTGAGGACAATGTTATGATATTCGAGGGCTTCGGGGTCATCCTTGATGCGCATGCCCAGGAGTTCGGTTGCGCCGGATATTCCGCTGAGCATATTGTTGAAGTCGTGTGCAACACCGCCGGCGAGCTGACCGATTGCCTTCATTTTTTCAGATTGATGAAGTGATTCCTCCAGCTGAATGCGCGGGGTGATATCCTGCAGAATGCCGACCAGATGGGCCGGATGTCTGTCGGATATTTGAATAGGACGGCATTGCAGATGTACGTGCCTGATGGAGTCATCGTGGCGTATAATACGGAAATCCCCGGACATGGCTTCATTTTCATTGCGCGCTTTTGCGCAGAGGTGCTGAACCAGCAGGGCATCATCCGGATGAGCGAGCGTCTCAAACAGTTTGCTGTCGGCAGGCTCCTGAGCGGGGTCGAGGGCAAGAATTCTGTAGACTTCATCGGAGAATGTGGTGATCCCGGTTTTCAAATCCACCTTCCAGTGGCCGAGCGAGGCGATTTCCTCCGCTTCTTTAAGCAGCAGTTTTTCAGATTCCAGTGCAAAGGTCCGGCGTCTCACCTCCCGCTTGAGCAGAATATTCCAGGCAATCACCCCGAGGGTCAGCAGAGCACCGGGAAGAGAGATTTTCCAGAAGATGGAATAATCGTAAGGTTTGGGGGTGCGCGGCACCCACCGGGCATAAATCTGTTCCTTCTGGTGGGGATGGATAAGGCCGAGTGCTTTTGTAAGGACAGAAGACAGCATCGGCCAGTCTTCGCGGGAGGCCATTGAGAGTGACGTGATATAGGGAGAAACTCCGCCGGGTTTTATGGTGTGCAGATGGAGTTCGGCGATCTGTTGACCGACCTGGAGAGCATCTCCGGCCAGTGCATCAATGCGGCCGGCATCAAGCGCCTTGACTGCTTCGGCGGGCGATTCGAATTCCGTCAGTTTTAACAGCGGAAATTCGCGGTGGAGTTCTTCAGCATAATACCGGCCGTTCAGCAGCCCCACCGTTTTGCCGTTCAGGTCGGACAGGCTGCGGATATAGACGTCGCCTTCACGAATATAGATTTTAATATCCTGAGAAAAATAGGGCGGGGTCAGATTGAGTGCGGCCTCGGTTTCCGGAGCCCGGTAAACACCGGGAACCAGATCGACGCGGCGCTGTCGGAGCAGGTCGAGGCTTTCGTCGGGCCCGGATGACGGAACAAACTCAAGATTCATGCCCAGATTTTTTTTAAGCAGATCGAGATAGTCGATGTTCAGTCCGCGCCAGCGGCCTTCTGCATTTTTCCAGGAAAACGGTTTTCGTTTTTTTTCCACAGCAACCCGGAAAGTCAGGTGTTCGGCCAGCCATTCGCGCTCTTCCGGCGTCAGTTCCATGGCCAGCAGTTGATAATGCGGATCTCCGGGGGAAATGTTCCATTTTTTGAGCAGTCCTGCCCGTTCTTCCGGGGTGAATGTGCGCAGGACTTTGTTGAGCATGTCGTGAAATGGCCGGTAGTCGTTTCGGGTGAGTACCGTAATCGGCATGCCGTATGGCGATACCCGGATCAGGCGCATATCATTCAGCTGATGATTAAGAATGACAAAGGACTGCAGTGCGGCGACTTCAAAAACCGCATCAGCCCTTCCGTCGATGACCATTTTTGCGCAGTCAAGATCGGTTTCCCCGAAAATAAGCTCACATCCGCCGAGGGAAAGCAGGGCCGGATGTTCGGCTTCCCATCCTTCGATAACCGCCACTTTTTTTCCTGCCATATGCTTCGGGGTAAATTCATCCGGATCGCGGTGACTGAGTGCAAAAAGGGCAAAAGGCAGAAAGGTGATGTCGTCGGATTTATAATAAACATTGGTGTAGGCGGGATAATCCGGCGGGTCAAACCCGGTGATAACCGGGCGGTCCGCATGTGCAACATGCATGACAATATCGTCGTAAAGTGCCGGTTCATAAATGATCTCAGTGCCGGTCAGCGTTGAGAACCGGTCCAGAACATCGCAAAGCAGGCCTGCAAATTCTCCGCGATCATTCATATGCGTGTAGGGCACACCGTCCGGATCGGCCACAACCGGAAGCTCCGGATGAGTACGTAACCAGTTCTTTTCTTCCGGACTCAGATTCAGCGGCGGTATTTCCGCTGTATTGATTCCGTATACTGCCGGTCGGGATAGGACGGTTAACAGGAGGATCAGTCCCGGTTTAAGGACGGGGATACCGTTGGAGGGGAAGTTCATGGATGGGGGGATCAAGGGCGGTTATGTTCAGTATGAGCTTTTATCACGGATGAGAGGGTATTATGACCGGGGGAATAATCAAGTTTAATGTGATCATTAAAACAGGGTATAGCGCGGGGATGCTGCGGGATTTCAGAATGTATGCTGCAGGGCGTGCCTTGAGACCTTTAAATCAAATTCCGGCCGTAATTTTGTTCTATTATAAATTGTGGCTTCAGCCGGTATCGCGGCCGATTTTGACCCCTAATTGATTTTGAGGCACATTATGAGGGATTTTGACGGCTTTTGCCCTTTTGAGGACGCAATGGTTCTGGTAGTGTTTTCAGATTAATTCCCATGAAAGGAACAGGACAACTATGTCTGATGCAGAAAACGATTTAAAGGCTGATGAAGCAACCAGAAATCGCGCCGCCGATAATCCCGATGCCGCCGGGTATGGTGCCGACCACATTACCGTTCTTGAAGGTATTGAAGCAGTTCGTAAACGCCCGGCCATGTATATCGGTGATACGGGTACGCGGGGATACCATCACTGTGTATACGAAGTGGTTGATAACTCAATCGACGAAGCACTGGCGGGCTACTGCTCGAACGTCGAAGTCTGTATTAACGAAGACGGTTCGCTGAGCGTCATCGACGACGGCCGCGGCATCCCGGTGGATATGCATCCGACCGAAGGCAAGCCGGCGGTAACGGTAGTGATGACCGTACTGCACGCCGGCGGTAAATTTGATTCCGACACCTATAAAGTGTCCGGCGGTCTGCATGGCGTGGGGGTTTCCTGTGTGAATGCGCTTTCGGAATGGCTCGAAGTGGAAGTGAAACGCGACGGCCAGATCTATCATCAGCGTTTCGAACGCGGGGTCGAAGTGACTGAACTGGTGACTATCGGGAAAACCGATGAAACCGGCACCAAGGTGACGTTCATGCCCGACCACAGCATCTTCACGCATGAAGGCGGTTTTCAGTGGGACATTCTTTCCGCCCGGCTGCGCGAACTGGCTTTTTTGAACCGCGGCGCAAAAATCACGCTGAAAGAGGAAGCCACCGGCCGGGATGAGGTGTTCAAATATGACGGCGGTATTCTGGAGTTTGTTCAGCATCTGAACCGGAACAAAGCGCCGATGCATCCGGAAGTCATCTATTTCGAGCGTGAAAAAGATGATGTCGTGGTTGAAATCGCGATGCAGTATTCCGATGCGTTCAACGAAACAATTTTCAGCTTCGCCAATAACATCAACACCATCGAAGGCGGTACGCATCTTTCCGGTTTCCGCTCGGCCCTGACCCGTACGGTCAATGCCTACGCCAAGCAGAACAAACTGATCAAGGATGATAAGCAGACGATGGGCGGCGACGATATCCGCGAAGGACTCACGGCGGTCATTTCCGTCAAAATTCCGGATCCGCAGTTTGAAGGACAGACCAAAACCAAACTGGGCAACGGTGAGGTGGAAGGTATTGTGCAGCAGATTGTCAACGAGGAACTCGGCACCTGCTTTGAAGAAAATCCGACCATTGCGCGTACGATTATTGATAAAGCCGTGGTTGCGGCACGTGCCCGGATGGCGGCGCGGAAAGCGCGGGATCTGGCCCGCCGTAAAGGTGCGCTGGAGAGCGGGGGACTTCCCGGTAAACTGGCCGACTGTTCCAGCCGCGATCCTTCCCGTACCGAAATTTATATTGTGGAGGGCGATTCCGCAGGCGGTTCGGCCAAGCAGGGCCGGGACCGGGAATTTCAGGCGATTCTTCCGGTGAAGGGTAAAGTGATCAATGTGCAGAAGGCCCGTCTTGATAAGGTGCTGGCCAACGATGAAATCCGCACGATGATCACCGCCATCGGTACAGGCATCGGTGAGGATGATTTCGATATTGAAAAAGCCCGTTATCATAAAATCATTATTATGACCGACGCGGATGTTGACGGTGCACATATCCGTACACTGCTGCTGACGTTCTTCTATCGTCAGATGCCGCAGCTGATCGAACACGGTTATATTTATATTGCCCAGCCGCCGCTCTATAAGGTGACGCGCCGCAAGCGTGAAGAGTATGTTGAATCCGACGCGCATCTTACGCAGATTCTGCTCGACCTTGGTGCCGACGGGCTCCAGCTGGAAAAAGCGGACGGCACAGAACTGCTCGATACCAAGGGATTGCGGGAGCTGCTCGATAATCTCGTGAAGATTGAGGATATTGCCGACAAATTGCGCCGTCGCGGTATCCTGCCGATGAACTATCTGGCTGCACGGGACCCGGAAACCGGGAATTTCCCGCAATACTGTGTCTACATGAATGAGGTCGGCGAAGAACTGGATATTCGTTTCGCGTCGGATGAAAAAGGGCTGCGCGCCATTTTTGACGAAGTGCAGGCCGGTATTGAAACTGTCGACGGTGAAGTGCCGGAAGAGAAAAAGGTCCGCTATAAGGAGCTTTATTTTGCCAAAGAGCTGAAGGCTGTTTTCCACACGCTCAAGGAAAACGGTTATACGATTGAGCAGCTTGTTGGAACGGAAGAGCCGCAGTTCAATATCAATGATAAAGGCTCCCGGATCCCGGCGAATTCGCTGATGGATCTGCTGGGCATTGTCCGCGATCTCGGCCGTAAAGGCATGAGCATTCAGCGCTATAAAGGTCTGGGGGAAATGAATCCGGAACAGCTTTGGGAAACCACGCTTGATCCGGAAAAGCGCCGCATGACCAAGGTGGTGCTGGAGGACGCGGTGAAGGCCGATGAAATGTTCACCATCCTGATGGGTGATGAAGTGGAACCCCGCCGCGAATTCATTCAGGAAAACGCACTGAACGTCACCAACCTCGACATCTAACGAAAGCGCATTATGGACAACATTCTCAACGAACGCATTGACCTGATTAATATTGAAGATGAGATGCAGCGCGCCTACATCGACTACTCGATGTCGGTGATTGTCGGCCGCGCACTGCCGGACGCCCGCGACGGTCTCAAGCCGGGCAACCGCCGTATTCTCTACGCGATGAAGGAACGCGGCTGGACGCACAACAAAGCTTTCGTGAAATGCGCGAAGGTGGTGGGTGAAGTGATCGGTAACTACCACCCGCACGGTGATACGGCGGTATACGATACGCTGGTCCGTATGGCCCAGGAGTGGGCGATGCGCGGCATGCTCATCGATGGTCAGGGTAACTTCGGTTCAATCGACGGCGACCGCGCGGCGGCCTATCGATACACCGAGTGCCGTCTCCGCCCGCTTGCGGAAGAGATGCTGGCCGATATCGACAAAAACACGGTTGATATGCGTCCGAACTTCGACGAATCGCTCATGGAGCCGTCGGTGTTGCCGGCACGTATTCCAAACCTGCTGGTCAACGGTTCAACCGGGATCGCGGTCGGCATGGCCACCAATATTCCGCCGCACAACCTCGGCGAAGTGATTGATGGAACGATTCGACTGATCGACAATCCGGATGCCACCATCGATGAACTGCACGAACTGATCAAAGGGCCGGACTTTCCAACCGGTGGTACCGTCTACGGTCTGAATGCCGTACGTGAATTCTATACCACTGGTCGCGGGAAAATCAAAGTACGCGGTAAAGCCGAAATCGAAGAGGAAGATAACGGCAAGGCGCGGATCATTATCACGGAAATTCCGTATGCACTGAATAAAACGCTGCTTATTCAGAAGATGGTTCATCTGGTGCGGGATAAAAAACTGGAAGGTATTTCCGATATCCGTGACGAGTCCGGTAAAGAGGGCATTCGACTGGTGATTGAGCTGAAGCGCAATGCTGTGCCGAATGTGCTGCTCAACAACATTTATAAACACACGCAGATGGAACAGACCTTCGGCGGCATTATGCTGGCGATTGACAAAGGTAAACCGCGTGTGATGAATCTGAAAGAAGCACTGCAGTGCTTTATCGATCATCGTTTTGAAGTGATTACCCGCCGCACGCAGTTTGATCTGGAAAAAGCGCAGGCCCGGGCCCATATCCTGGAGGGTTATCTGCTCGCCATGGACAACATGGATGATGTGGTTCGGATTATCCGCGATTCCAAAAACCGGGAAGAGGCACAGGAGCGCCTGATATCTAAATTCGGATTTTCCGAAATTCAGGCCAAGGCCATTCTCGATATGCGTCTGTATCAGCTGACCGGCCTGGAACGTGAAAAGGTGGAAGCTGAATATGCCGAGCTCAAGAAGCTGATTGAATATCTCGAGGATCTGCTGGCTCATCCGGCAAAAATCTACGGAGTCATTAAAGAAGACCTTGAGCAGATTCGCGCAAAATACGGCGATCATCGTAAAACCGATCTTTCCATTGATGAGGGGGAGATCGACATTGAAGATCTCATTGCGGATGAACCGTGTGTGATCACCCTTTCCAATACCGGATATATTAAACGGGTGCCGACCGATACCTATCGGCAGCAGCGTCGCGGTGGTAAAGGCGTGGTTGGAATGAGCACGAAGGATGAGGATTTTGTGGAGCACATTTTCTCGGCTTCGACGCATGATTATCTGCTCTGCTTCACCGAAGAAGGACGTATGTATTGGCTGAAAGCCTACTATGTGCCGGAAGGTACGCGTCAGAGCCGCGGGCGTTCGCTGGCTAATGTGCTGCAGATGGGCCAGGATGAAAAACTTGCGGCGATTCTCTGTGTTCGTGAGTTGGATGATGATTCGCACAACCTGATCATGGCAACCAAAAAAGGCACTGTGAAAAAGACCGTGCTTTCGGCCTATAAAAATGTCCGTGCCGCCGGAATCAATGCCATCAATATTGATGAGGGCGACCAGCTGATCGGTGTGAAAATGACCAGCGGTGATGATGAAATCATCCTGAGTATGCGCAACGGTAAAGCGATCCGGTTCAACGAAAAAGATGCGCGTCCGATGGGTCGCGTAGCCCGCGGGGTTCGCGGGGTCCGCCTGGAAGGTGACGATGAAGTCGTGACCATCGAAATTGTGAATAATGAAGCCACCATGATGGCCATCACTGAAAACGGCTACGGTAAACGTACAAGTTTCGATGAATACCGTACGCAGTCCCGCGGCGGTAAGGGTATCATCAGTATCCAGACCACAGAACGGAACGGCAAAGTGGTCAGTGCGCATGCCGTGACCGATGAGCATAAACTGATGCTGATTTCCGAAGGCGGGCAGATGATCTGTATTGGCGCCAGCGATCTTCGTGTCATCGGCCGTAATACCCAGGGCGTTCGACTCTTTAATTTGAAAGAGGGCGATAAGCTGGTTTCGGCGGCGGTTCTGGAGCCGGAAGAGGAACTTCCGGCAGCCGAGGAAAATACGGAAAATGCCGAAGGTCAGGCTCCGGCCGAAGCCGTGGAAGGTGAAACCCCTGTTGCGGATGATACGCCGGAAAATGATATGCCGGATCGCCCAGACGAAGATTAAATCCTGTACAGGAGATCGACGGCCACGAAAAGGCACAGAATACATGAAGGCTGATGGGAATCGGCCTTCGTGTTTTTGAGCTGTTTTGCAGCCGGTTTTTGTTCCGATGAAAACCACGCTTAAACAGATTGGATGGATACTGTTGATGAGTGGTTTTCTTGCATTTGCGGCAAACTCTGTGCATCCCCGGAAGCTACCCTGGGTGCAGAACTGGTCGGATCAGGTTGAAGCAAAAGCGAAGAAAGCGGGCCTCCGGGTCATTCCCTTTTCGACGGCACTGAAAAAGTTCCGGTTTTCGGAAGCCCTTTTTATTGATGCGCGTCTGAGGAAGACGTTTGAGGAGCGTCATATTCCCGGTGCACTTTCCATTCCCTTCGAATCGCTGGAAGATCAGTTTTCTGCGATTGGAGATCTTCTGGATTCCGGGAATGAGCTGATTGTCTATTGCACCAATCGCAACTGCGACGATGCGCTGCTGCTGGCCATTGAATTAAAGGCCATGGGTGCGGAAGATCTGAGTCTGTTTATTGACGGCTTCGAAGTCTGGGAAACATATGGCGGGAGCGTGGAACCGTGACGAAGGATCGGAAAATATACCGCCTGGCCTATTGGTGCTGTTGTGCAGTGCTGGCGGTTACATTTTTATCGGGATACCACAAAATCCTTTATCCGGACCGTTTTGCATTGGCGGTTTACCGGTTTCATCTGCTGCCGGATGCGCTGGTCAATATCAGCGCGCTTTTTGTTCCGTGGTTGGAAATGGTGTGTGCCGCCTGTCTTCTGCTGTTTCCGAAATTCCGGATTGCCGCACTCTGGATTACGTTGTTTCTGCTGGCTGCCTTCACGACAGCCATTGGCATCAACCTGATTCAGGGTACTGCGTTCAGCTGCGGCTGCTTCAGCAATGCGCCGGATGCCGAACCGATGAACGGAATGAGTATTGTGCGCAATTTTATGTTGATGGCACTGACGGGGCTGGCGTTTGCTGCTGAAAAAAGAAGCCGGCCGAGCGCCGGCAATATGATGGTTTAACCGTATTCTTCGATGTAGTCTTCCATCGATGCGGCAATAACTTTAAGGGCGTGTTCGCGGCCGTAGATTTCAGGAATGTTGACATCGGACGGCTGCCCGGGAACCAGTTTGTAGGTTTCAAAATAGTGGCGCATGCGTTCGATGAGGGCGTGCGATACATCCGCGATGTCATTTGCATGTTCCCAGAACTGATCGTTATCGAGTACGGCAATGATTTTATCGTCGGCTTCACCGCTGTCGACCATTTGCATGCCGCCGATGACGCGGGCACGGAGGATCACTTCGCCTCGATTGATCGGGCGCTCTGTGATCACGCAGATATCGAGCGGATCACCGTCACCCTTTTCGGATGAGGGGGAGAGTGCGTGAACCCGGCTGGAGCAGTAGGTCTGCGGAATAAATCCGTACAGTGTAGGGGTTGTGGATGACGTCAGCTGAGGGCGGTCCACACGGAGATAACCGGTGGTTTTGTCCACTTCATATTTTACCGCATCGAATTCGGTCATTTCGATATATGCATTAACCACACCTTCAATGCCTTCATGGGCTTCAAGTCCATGCCAGGGGTGCGGCCGCCAGCGGTAGAATGTTTTCGGGAATGCCATATTCTCCTTCTTTCCTGTTAGTCTTCTCGAATGATATCTGCTCCGAGTGCGGTTAGTCGATCTTCAATTGTTTCGTATCCGCGGTCAATCACCTGGGCGTTGTGGACCACGCTTTTTCCTTCGGCACAGCAGGCGGCGATGAGCATGGCCATGCCGGCGCGGATATCCGGGCTGGTCAGGTTTCCGCCGCGCAGTTCGGTGGGGCCGATGACGACGACGCGGTGGGGGTCGCACTGGATGATGTTGGCGCCCATGCCCATGAGGTGGTCGACGAAATACATGCGGCTTTCGAACATTTTTTCAAAGAAGAGTGCGGTGCCCCGAGTCTGTGTTGCCAGCACAATGCAGACCGACATCAGGTCGGAGGGGAAGGCCGGCCATATGCCGTCTTCAATTTTCGGGGTGGCGTTCCCTTCGTCGGGAAGAATGGTCCGGTCGGGCTGTTCCGGAACCATCAGGTTTCGTCCGTCGCGGGTCCATTCGACGCCGAGTTTGGAGAATGCGCGCTGCATAACCTGCAGGGTGCGCGGTTCGCCGGCATCTGGAATGGTGAGCGATCCGCCGGTGACGACGGAGGCGGCGATGTAGCTGCCGACTTCAATATAATCCGGTTGTACGGTGTATTCCGCGCCGTGCAGTTTTTCCACGCCCCGGATGGTGATGTTGTTGGTTCCAATACCTGTAATTGCTGCTCCCATGGCATTGAGCAGTTTTGCGAGGTCCTGCACGTGCGGTTCGCAGGCGGCGTTGTAAATGGTGGATTCGCCGGCGGCGAGCGTGGCGGCCATCATGACATTTTCGGTTGCGGTTACGCTGGCTTCGTCGAAAACCATGGGCCAGGCGGTGAGCGGACCGGCTTTAAAACGGTAGGCGGTGTCGGTGGTAATTTCGGCACCGAGCGAGCGCAGGCCGTAAAAATGAGTGTCGAGGCGCCGGCGGCCGATGACATCGCCGCCCGGCGGATGAATGACGGCACTGCCGTGTCGGGCGACAAGGGGGCCGGCGAGCAGAATGGAGGTTCGGACTTTTGAGCAGAGATCTTCGCTGAGTGCTGTGGTTTTCAGCTTTTCAGCACACAGCGTTACGGTGTGACCGCTGAGTGAAACCGCCACGCCGATGCTTTCCAGCAGCTGGAGCATGACGTTGACGTCGTTAATGCGCGGCACATTATGGAGAATCAGGGGCTCGTCGGTCAGCAGACAGCTGGCGAGCATAGGGAGTACTGCATTTTTATTGCCGCGCGGATGGAAGGTCCCGCCGATGGGGTTTCCGCCTTTGATGATAAATTTTGCCACTGCTTTTCTTTCCTCAAAACGTGAAAGATTAATGTTCCAGACCTTGGAGGGAATAGAAAGCATTTTCCAAGGGCTGAAAACAGGAATGATGAATAGGTGTTCGAATATAGTGGTATTTTGGTTCCATTTTATTATGGTGTGCGCATAGGCTGAAATAACCTGTTGGTAAAATGCGAATGATCAGATCTTTTAAAGAAGATGGCGCTTCATTTGAGGAGCGCAGGCGGACCGGTGCAGCCGTTGGTTTCGGGACCTCGTTTGCCGCCGGCATGGTGATTTTCGGGCTGGGCGGGCATTGGCTGGATACAAAATCCGGCAGGGAACCGCTGTTTACACTGATCGGAATCGGGCTGGGTCTTTTTTACGGAGCGTATGAAATCTGGAAGCTGATTCTGATGATGAACCGGCAGAACGATGAGATGGAAATGAGCACAAATGATGAAAAGGAATGCCGGAAATGATTCATCCGATAGATCCCATGACGCTGGTCTGGACACGCGCTTTGGCGGTCTCAATGGGCCTTTTTTTAGGGGTGACGGCGTTAATTGCAGGAATAGATGATCAGAATACCCCTAGAAAAGAGTTATTTTATAGTTGGATACTCGTTTTGGTTAATGCATATATCGGTATCTTTATAGCGAATAAGGCCATAAAGCAGCAATTCGGCGGTTTTTTTGTGTGGGGTTTCCTGCTCAACGGCGTCCGGGCGGCTGTTTTTCTTTGCGCACTGCTGGCCATTGTGGAATGGCAGTGTGTGGAAGTAACGAGTTTTGTGCTGATGTCAAAGTTCGGATATATGGCTTTTATTGCGGCGGAAATTTATGGATGGCACGTTTTTACGTTGAAGGGCGGGTTGCCGGCAACCGGTGAAAAGAACGGATGACGAACGATTTGCATATAGTGGAGGATTTGCAGCATGCGGCGCATGAAACCGCTGATCGCGCGCATTATGTAAACCAGTGGGTGATGCATCACGTAACGGATTCCGGGGAATGGCATACCCCGCTGTGGAGCCTGCATCTGCCGCCGTGGATGAGTAATAACGCTGTCATGCTGATTGTTGCCAGCCTTCTGCTTATCGTGAGCTTCGGTGCTTTTTACCGCTATCAGAAAGGAAAAGCGCCGCGCGGCTGGACCAATGCATTGGAGGCGTTGGTGCTTTTTGTACGCAACGAAATCAGTATTGCCTATCTAGGGGAAAAAGACGGCCGGAAAATGGCTCCGCTTTTTCTGACCTTCTTCTTCTTTATTCTTACCAGTAATCTGATGGGGCTCTGCCCGCTTTTTTCCACGGCAACAGGCAATATCAATGTCACCTTCGGCCTGGCCTCGGTCACCTTCTTTTTTATGGTTTTCGGGGCGATGTATGTGAACGGCCCGATCAGCTTTTTCAAGGCTTTTGCGCCGGAGGGCGTGCCGTGGCCGATTCTGGTGATTCTGATGCCGATCGAGATGATCGGGCTGGTAATCAAATGCGTGGCGCTGACCATTCGTCTTTTTGCCAACATGCTGGCCGGACATATTGTGGTTTTTTCGTTGGTCGGGCTGCTTGTGACCTTCGGTTACTGGGCACTGCCGGCATTGGGTATGGCGCTGGCGATTAATCTGTTGGAAGTCTTTATTGCTTTCCTGCAGGCGTATGTGTTCACGGTGCTCTCTGCGATGTTTATCGGCGAGATGTATCATCCGGCTCATTGATGAATTGATTTTGAATAAAGTAACGTAAACAAAATAGACTCAGGAGAACATTATGAACTTAGCAGTACTCGGTGCAGGACTTGTTGTTTTTGCTGCGGCATTCGGTATCGGCTGGATTGGATCTTCCGCTATGAAAGCGATGGCCCGTCAGCCGGAAGCAGCTCCGAAAATTCAGACGGCGATGCTGATTGCCTGCGCCCTGATTGAAGGTGTTGCCCTGTTCGGTGCGGTGATCTGCTTCCTGGCGAACTAATTCAACGTTAAAGCGGCATTGTCAAGGAGTGCGTATGGCCGATTCGGCAAAAAATACCGAACAATCTCAGGGGCTGGCAGAGATCATTGAAGCGCATGCCGTGCATGAGGGAGATCACCATGAGGGAGTGAATCCCATGGAAATCTCCGGCGGGATGGTTATCTGGACCTGGGTCCTGTTCGCGATCACATTGCTGGCACTCTATAAAATCGCCTGGAAACCGATTCTCAGTGCGCTCGATAAGCGCGAAGAGGAGATTCAGGAATCGATCGATAATGCCGAAAAGCTCCGGCAGGAAATGGAGCAGCTTGAGGCGTTCAAAGCAGAACAGATCAAACAGGCGGAGAGCAAAGCCAGAGCGATTGTGGAATCCGGGCGGAAAGCCGCGTATGAACAGGCCAGAGTGATTGAGGAAAAAGCGCATGATGCCGCACAGATTCTGACCGAAAACGCGGCCCGCGATATTGAATCCTCCCGGGCCATTGCAGAAGAAACGCTCCGTATGGAGAGTGCAAAGTGGGCCCGCGAGCTCGCGGAGAAACTGATCGATGCCAATCTGGACGATGAGAAAAACCGGGCACTGACGGATAAACTGATTCAGGAGCTGTAACCCCGATGGAAGTGACATCCGTTTCCAGAAGATATGCGAGTGCGCTCTTTGATTTTGCCGGAGAGCAGCATGCAAAAGACGAGGTTCGTGCGGATTGTGCGGGAATTGCCGCACTCTATGATGCTTCCCGGGAGTTTTCGGATTTTGCGCTCAATCCGACCATTCCTCCGGCAGAAGCGGAGAAGACGATCGTGGCGTTGTTTGAAGCAACAGCGCATCCGGTTACCCTGCGGTTTCTCCGTTTTCTGGTTGCGCGGAACCGGCTGGCGGAACTGCGGGCGATCTGTGAGGTGTTTGAAGAGATGACCTGTGAGGAGCAGGAGATTATCAAAGTGAGTATTACAGCCGCTCATGAACTGACTGAACAGCAGCTTGACGCGATGCTTGCGAAACTGCGCGAACAGTATCAGAAAACGATTGAAGCCGATGTGCAGGTGGACCGTTCACTCATCGGTGGTTTTAAAATCAGGGTTGGAGATCATATCCGGGACTTCAGCCTGTTGAGTAAACTGGATCAGTTTGAACAATCTGTGATCCGTGCATAGTGCGAATGAGTCTTAAGTAGTAGAAGGTAAAACCATGGCGATAGATATCAAGCCAGACGAAGTTTCAGCCATTCTGAAGCAGCAGCTCAGAGATTTCAGCGGGAAGGTCATCGATTATGAAGTCGGTACTGTGCTCAGTGTGGGCGACGGAATCGCCCGTGTACACGGCCTTTCCCAGGTGATGTCCGGTGAGCTGGTTGAATTTGCCAACGGCATGAAAGGTATGGCACTCAATCTCGAAGAGGATAATGTCGGTGTGGCCATTTTCGGTGTGGATTCCGGTATTAAAGAGGGCGATCTTGTAAAACGCACCGAGCAGATTGCTTCGGTTCCGGCCGGTGATGCCCTGATCGGCCGGGTGGTGGATGCGCTTGGGGTTCCGATCGACGGTGGTCCCGCACTGCAGGACATTGAATACCGCCGGATTGAAGTCAAGGCTCCGGGGATTATCGACCGCCAGGATGTACATGAACCGATGCAGACCGGGATTAAAGTCATCGATGCGCTGACCCCCGTCGGCCGCGGGCAGCGCGAGCTGATTATCGGCGACCGTAAAACCGGAAAGACTGCGCTGGCGATTGATACCATCATCAACCAGCGCGGTGAAGATGTGCACTGTTTCTACGTGGCGATCGGTCAGAAGCGTTCCACCGTTGTTCAGGTGGCGGAAACGCTGCGCAGCCACGGAGCACTGGAATATACCACCATTATTGCGGCTACGGCCTCCGATCCCGCGCCGATGCAGTTTCTGGCTCCGTTCTCCGGCACTGCGATGGCCGAATTCTACCGTGACAGCGGAAAACATGCGCTCATCATTTATGACGATCTCACTAAACAGGCTCAGGCCTATCGTCAGCTTTCGCTGCTGCTCCGCCGGCCGCCGGGCCGCGAAGCCTATCCGGGGATGTGTTTTATCTGCATTCCCGCCTGCTCGAACGCTCCGCCAAAATGAGCGCCGAAAAAGGGGGAGGCAGTCTGACTTCTCTTCCGATTATTGAAACGCAGGATGGTGACGTTTCGGCCTATATTCCGACCAATGTAATATCGATTACCGACGGTCAGATTTTTCTGGAATCGGATCTGTTTAATTCCGGGCAGCGTCCGGCCATTAACCCGGGACTTTCGGTTTCGCGTGTCGGCGGCGATGCGCAGATCAAAGCGATGAAACAGACCGCCGGTACGCTCCGTCTGGATCTGGCCCAGTATAGGGAGCTGGCTGCTTTCTCCCAGTTTGCTTCGGACCTCGATGAATCGACGCGGAAGCTGCTGGAACGCGGACAGCGACTGATGGAAATCATTAAGCAGGGTGTTCATGTTCCGCTTGAAGCGGCGAAACAGATCGTGATTATTTTTGCGGGAACAGAGGGTTTTCTGGACGATATTCCGGTCGATAAAGTCGGTGCTTTTGAGGCTGCGCTGTATGAGGCGATGGATTCAAATTATGCCGATGTACTGCGCCGTATCCGCGAAGAAAAAGCCATGAGCGACGATCTTAAGGAAGAGCTTCGGGCGGCTCTGGAAGCATTTAAAAAAACTACACCGTATAAAAAGATCCGGTAAAAACGCATGGCGAGCATTAAGGAATATAACCGCAAACTCAGCAGTCTGAAAAATACGGTTAAAATCACCAAAACCATGAAAATGGTTTCGGCGAGTAAGTTGCGGCGTGCGCAGGAAGCGGAAAACCGGGCCAAGGATTATGCGCACGAGGTCAACAACCTGATCTACCGCGTGGCCGGATCGGTGAAAGAGGATATGCATCCGCTGCTGCAGCCGGCGGCCGAAACAAAAAACATCCTGCTGCTGGTGTTTTCCTCTGATAAGGGACTGTGCGGCGGATTCAATAATACACTGATCAAATATGTTGAAGGCCGGTGTGCCGCTTTTGAAGCCGAAGGGAAAGCGGTCAGTATGGCCTTTTGCGGTCGCCGCGGATTTCTGCATTTCGGAAACCGGGCGCCCGTTTTCAAAAATTATGCCGGGGTAACGGCTGCCCCGAATTCCCGCGATGCCGCGGAAATTGCCGAGGAGCTTGAAGCGGCATTTGTAAGCGGCCGGGTTGATGAGGTGCATATGATTTATAACCACTTTGTCAGTCCGCTTTCGCAGGTGCCGCAGATGGATCAGCTGATGCCGCTGCCGATGTCCACGCTGGATGATCATGATTCGGTTGAAACTATCCGGGAGGAGGATTTCATCTCCGAGCCACCGCTTTCCGAACTGCTGGAGCGGCTGATTCCCCGGCTGGTGGTGTTCAAGGTGTTCTATGCACTGCTGGAAAATGCGGCCGGAGAGCACGGTGCACGAATGACGGCTATGGATAATGCTACAACCAATGCGAATAAGATGATTGATGAATATACGCTGTTGCGCAACCGGGCTCGCCAGGCGGCGATTACCACGGAATTGATAGAGATTATTTCCGGTGCGGAAGCACTGTAAGAAACAGGAGCGGACTTATGACTACAGCCACCACAACGGGTAAAATTTCCCAGATTCTGGGCGCGGTGATTGATGTGAAATTTCCGGAAGGGCATCTTCCGGACATTCTCTCTGCCCTCAAACTTTCCAACCCGAGCATCGGCGATGAACCGGATAACCTGACGCTCGAAGTGGCGCAGCACCTGGGAGATAATACGGTCCGCTGCATTGCTATGGATACCACCGAAGGGCTGGTACGCGGCGCCGAGGTTCGTGATACCGGTGATATGATTCGTGTGCCGGTCGGCACTGCAACACTCGGCCGTGTAATGAATCTGCTGGGAGAGCCGATTGATCAGGCCGGGCCGATTTCCAGCGATTCCACTTCGCCGATTCATCGCGATGCCCCGGCATTTGATCAGCAGGATACGGCGGACAACATGCTGATTACCGGAATCAAGGTAATCGACCTGCTGGCGCCGTATAAAAAAGGCGGAAAAGTTGGTCTGTTCGGCGGGGCGGGCGTTGGTAAAACCGTATTGATTCAGGAGCTGATCAACAACATTGCCAAAGGGCATGGGGGGTATTCCGTATTTGCCGGCGTCGGCGAACGTACCCGTGAAGGTACTGCACTTTACCGTGAAATGGGCGAAGCCGGAGTGATGGATAAAACCGCAATGGTTTACGGCCAGATGAACGAGCCGCCCGGCGCCCGCGCCCGGGTCGCGCTTTCGGCACTGACCATGGCGGAATATTTCCGCGATGAAATGAATCAGGATGTCCTGCTTTTTGTGGATAATATTTTCCGGTTCACCCAGGCCGGGTCCGAGGTTTCCGCACTGCTCGGCCGGATTCCTTCCGCCGTGGGCTATCAGCCGACGCTCGGAACGGATATGGGCGCGCTGCAGGAACGTATTACCTCGACTAAAAGCGGATCGATTACTTCGATTCAGGCGGTCTACGTTCCGGCCGACGACTATACCGACCCGGCCCCGGCTACTACTTTTGCCCATCTGGATGCCACCACTGAACTGTCCCGCCCGATTTCCGAACTGGGCATTTATCCGGCGGTGGATCCGCTGACGTCGACCTCGACCATTCTCAACCCGAACATTGTCGGCGAAGAACACTACAATGTTGCTCGCGGCGTGCAGGAAATTCTGCAGAAATATAAAAACCTGCAGGATATCATCGCCATTCTGGGGATGGATGAACTTTCAGAAGAAGACCGGCTGATCGTTAACCGGGCGCGTAAAGTGCAGAAGTTTCTGTCGCAGCCGTTTGATGTGGCCAAACAGTTCAGCGGTATTGACGGTATTTTTGTTCCGCTCGAAGATACGATCCGTTCCTTTAAAGAACTGCTTGAGGGTAAGCATGACGATGTCCCGGAAACGGCATTCTATATGGCCGGTGATATTGACGACGTGCTCGAAAAAGCGAAGAAGCTCTGATTATGGCAATGTTTCCCGTACAGATTATCAGTCCCGAAGGAACCGTCTGGTCCGGTTCTGCGGAAGCGGTTCAGGCATTCGGTATTGACGGGTCGTTCGGCGTAATGGCGAATCATCGGCCGATGATTGCCGCTCTGATTCCCGGAGCACTGAAGATTACAGAAGCCGGGGGTCGGCTTCTCCATTATGCCGTCGGCGAAGGTATTCTTGAGGTACGCGATGATAAGCGAGTGGTTCTGCTGGTGGATTATGCCGAAGCCTTTGAATCCGCTGAAGAAGCCCGGCTCAAAGCCAAAGCGCTGCAGCACATGCTGTAGAAAAAGATGGACGTTTCGCAGAAATACTGACGTTTTATGTTCCTTTCCTGCAGCTGTCCGTGTTAGCCCAAAAACCGTCAATAAACGGGTTTTTACTTAATAGCCGCTGCTTCCGCTGATGCCGGGTATGGAGCGGGAGCCCTCCCAGTCCTGAGGCGTATTCCAGGGCATATTGGAATATTCCTGCTCGTCCTGATATTCATCATGTGTTGCACAGCCGCTGAATGTGAGAGCACCTGCTGCTGTGATGAGGGCGAAAATAGTTTTTATTGTTTTCATCGGTAAAAAAGAACCGTCCTGAAAACAGGACGGTGCATTTCATGCAAAGCGGTGATTAGAGTACTGCGTCTTTTGCAGCTTTCGCGATGCGGAATTTCAGCACGGTTTTAGCCGGAATCTGAATGGTTTCACCGGTAGCCGGGTTACGGCCCTGACGTGCAGCACGTTCAACTTTAACCAGTTTGCCGATGCCGGGGATGGTGAAGCCGTCAGCGGCACCTTCGTATGCGAGTTCGGCGAGGCCTTCGAGGGCGTCTTTGGCCTGAGCTTTAGAAATATCTGCTTTTTCAGCAACGGCTGCGATGATTTGCGATTTGGTCATAGGTTTTCCCATTTTATGAACTCCTCATACTTTCCTGGTTAAAATTTCCAACAACTGAAGGCTGACTCCGTATCAGCCCATGTGACCGCAATTTCTAAGGTATTCAGAAGCGGTTCGCAACAGCAAAATGGCTAAAAAGCCAATATTTACAGGGGTGATATGAATGTTTTGGCCGGAACAGGACGCCGTTCGGAAGAAGGATCATGCCGCCCGGCGACCGGGATCGGCCACAGGAAGGAGGCGGGGGAGTCTGCTGTGGAACGCGGTAATGGCGTCACTATTCCGAGTCGGAACCATAAAACTATTGACCTTGTGCGTAATCTCATCAAAATGTTCTGCTAACTTTGCCAAGGTAGGGGCTGGCGGGAATGAATCTGAAAAAAGTGTTAACACCGGAAACCGTATGGATCGATCTGAAGAGCGATTCAAAATCGGGGTTATTGAGGAGATGGTGGACCGTCTTGTAGATGCAGGAAAAGTGCAGGAACGCGATGCGGTGCTGAAAGCGGTACTGGACCGCGAATCCAAAATGTCGACCGGGATGCAGAACGGGGTGGCTATACCGCATGGAAAAACCGATGCGGTGAGTGAGCTGGTTGCGGCCATCGGCGTACATAAGGAGGGCGTGGATTTTGACTCCATGGACGGTATGCCCTCGCATATTTTCATCATGACGCTGTCGCCGGAAAAGCGTACCGGTCCGCATATTCAGTTTCTGGCCGAAGTCAGCCGGGCCATCAGTCAGCCGGCAGAACGGGAAAAGCTGCTGCAGGCGAAAACGCGCGCTGAAATGTACGAACTCCTCACGGGAAAATAAGCTGATGTTCAAAAGTCTTCTCGCCGCGTTCCTGATCATTCTTCCATTAACCGGGTCCGTCAGCGCGGCAGACGGGGTGCATCGGGACCGGGAAATCCATGCGGTTGAACTGCAGGAACATGCCGGGGCCGAGCGATCAGCCGATGAGCGGGGGGGGGCTGCTGAACAGCAGGCCATCGAGACCGAACTGGAAGAACATTTTGCCGCCGAAGCTGAACACGGCATTACCCACATGATGATGCATCTGATCATCCAGCTTGCGGTGATCATTGTCTTTGCAAAAATCGGCGGTTTTTTTGCGCAGCATTATTTCAGAATGCCGTCTGTTCTGGGCGAGCTTGCTTCCGGGATGATTATCGGTCCTTATGCGCTTGGCGGTCTGATTCATCTTCCGGTTCTGGGACAGCTTTTTGTGGAAAATCATGGGTTTGCTGCGTCGGCGGAGCTTTACGGTATTGCCACGCTGGCTTCGATCATTCTTCTGTTTCTTGCCGGGCTCGAAACCGATATTGCGGCGTTTCTCCGGTATTCCGTTGTGGGTTCCATTGTCGGTCTGGGCGGTCTGGTTACGGCGTTTGTAATCGGAGATCTCGTGGCGGTTGTGTGGCCGGGGAACGGGATCGATCATTTCATGCAGCCGCCTGCGCTGTTTCTGGGGGTCATTTCGGTGGCGACTTCTGTGGGAATCACGGCGCGAATTCTGGCGGAAAAACGGAAAATGGCCTCACCGGAAGGAGTGACAATTCTGGCCGGGGCGGTATTTGATGATGTTTTCGGGATTATTACGCTGGCAATTGTCATGGGGATGGCGAAGGCGGGTTCGGGCGGTGGACCTGTGGCGTGGGGGGCTATCGGACTGATTGCGCTTAAAGCCGTAGGCTTTTTTGTGGTGGTTACCGGGATGGGGCTCGCTTTCAGCCGCAGAATCACGGCATTGATTAAACGCTTTAAATCCAAAGATATGATTGTGGCGATCTGTTTCGGGCTGGCTTTGCTGCTGGCCGGGCTGGCGGAAATGGCGGGGCTTGCGATGATCATCGGGGCCTACATTATGGGGCTGGCTCTTTCCCGGACGGATCTGGTGAACGAAATCGAACATCATCTTCAGGGCGTATATAATATTCTTGTTCCGATTTTTTTCTGTGTAATGGGAATGATGGTCGATTTTACCGCCATGAAACCGGTGCTGTTTTTCGGCTCCGTTTATTCGCTGTTCGCAGTGTTTTCAAAGGTTTTCGGCTGCGGTCTGCCGGCACTGCTGACGCGGTTCAATCTGCGCGGGGCGCTGCGTATCGGTCTGGGTATGCTGCCGCGTGGTGAAGTGGCCCTGATTGTGGCCGGGATCGGTCTGGCGGGCGGTGTGATTGACCAGGGGATTTTCGGCGTGGCCATTATGATGACGGTGGTGACGACGATGCTTGCGCCGCCGCTGCTGGTGAAATCGTTTGAAGGCGGGTCCGGGCTGCGGAAAGAGATGGCGGAGGGTGATGAGGATATTGAGGTGATTGAACTTGAATTTCCGTCGCACGATATTGCCGAATTTCTGGTGAACCGGTTTGTTCGGGCTCTGCAGCGCGAAGAATTCTTTGTTCACCATCTGCACACGGATGAACCGACTTTCCGGGTACTTAAAGACGATATTGCGTTTACTCTGGTGGAGGGAAAAAACCGGATCATTATCCATGTGCCGAAACCGAACCAGCATGTCGCCCGGATGATCCTGCTTGAAGAGCTGCTTTCGCTCACCGACCTGCTCGAATCGACCAAACAGATGAAATCGGTTGATGAAATGGGCAGCGACCTGATGAAGGGTCTGTTTGCCTGACCGCTCCGGAAACCATAAAGCTCCCGCGTTTTCGCGGAAGCTTTACGGCCGGGATTTTCTGTTCGGAATGGCTTAAAAACTCTGAATCAGAGCCAGATAGAGTTCGTTTGAACTGCTCCATTCATGTGTTGCGCTGGAGGAGCGGGAGGCGACCCAGCGGTACGCGACGCGAATTTTTGTTTTGTCCGCCGGTTTAAAATAAACACCGCCGGTGAGCCAGTTCTGATGAATGTTGTCGGCATTGAAGCTGTAGAAGAATTCTTCTTCGAGGTAGGGCTTCACGCCGTAAATACCCCACGGAAATTCGGCCCGGGTCTGGTTCCGGAAGCGCACATCGTCATCGCGGTCAAAATCATAATAGCGGAATTCAAACCGGCAGCGGTTACGAAGACTGATATCGGCCACCTTACCGAACCAGTGGCCCTGAATCATCGGACGGTTTTCCGCCTCCCATTCGCCTCCGACACGGTATTCGAGATAACGGTATGCCGCACCGATATTGAAGTTTTTGTGAAATCTGTAGTGTGCCCCGATATCCGCAAACCACATATTGAAGGTGTCGAAATCCTCGCCGAAGCGAAGGCGGGAATTGGAGAAGATCTGCCATTCCGGATTGATGTTATACAGCAGAATCAGCTCGCTGGTCGAAGCCCACGGCCGTTCTGCAATGGTGGTTGTTGATATGGATGCGAGTGACAACAGTGCGAGTAGTGCCGTTCTTTTAAACATTTTCCTTTAATCCCTTAATTAGTTTTTCCGATCCCGCCCCACACGAGATCACTGAACGCATGGCATCCTCCACCGAAACATCGACGGGATGCACATATTTTTCATTGAGATGATAAATAAAACCGGAAGTCGGATTCGGTCCTGTCGGAACAAATACCGTAACGGTTCCATCGTCATGCCGATCTGTAATGAAGGCCGTGACCTTTACATCATTTTCAAAAATACGGACCAGTGCTACCGAGGAAAAGGGCGAGCCCTTTTTCTGCAACAGCTGATTAATGGTTTCCTTGACCATTTTATAGCCGGGTGCCCGGTTCAGTATGCTGTTTTCGAGGCCGTTGAAAATCCACTGGCCGAGCCGCGTGCGGACAAACAGTCCGACCAGAAAGCAGCCGAGAATAATGACCGAAATTACAAGGGCTTTGGCGATGGCTTCGTCGTAGCGGCTCGGGAGATCAATATTTCGAATCACCAGATCGGTCAAAGGGCGAATGCCTTCGCTGACGATCCCGAAAAGCCAGCGGAATGCAAAAACCAGGACCATTGTCGGCAGGATGACAATCACTCCACCGATAATCGTGGTCCGAAAGAAATTTTTTGTTCTGCTGAGCATGAAAATCTCCATGTAAGCGGCGCAGTGTATCTAAACCGTTCCCGGCGAAAAGATAAAATTGTATCGATTGAGCTGAAAATAAGCGAACGCAATTCTGTTTTGCGCTCATCGGGGGAATGGTGTCTATTGTCACATTATGAAGATTTTGCTGAACGAACGGAAACTTGAGGTGGATGAACAGGAAACGCTCCTGGGCATTAAGCAAAAAATCAAGCCGGATGCAGATGTCATCATCTATAACGGTGCCGCTGTGACCGATGACCATTGGCTGAAAGAGGGAGACCGCGTAAACCTCATTAAACGGGGAGAGGTTCCGCCGCCGGAGGAGCTGGAGGCCCTTATGGTTTCGCGCCACACCCCCGGGGTGCATGAGAAAATCAAAAAAGCAACGGTCGGGATTGCCGGTCTCGGCGGTCTCGGTTCCGCCATTGCCGTGGCTCTTGCGCGCATCGGAGTCGGCAGACTGATTCTTGCTGATTTTGATGTGGTGGAGCCCAGTAACCTCAACCGGCAGCAGTTTTTTATTGATCAGCTCGGTATGACCAAAACCGAGGCTCTGGAGGCCAATCTGAAGCGGATTAATCCCTATGTCACTTACGAAACCCACTGCGTGAAAGTTACACCGGAAAATATTCCGGATCTTTTCGGATCGGTTGACGTCATGGTCGAGGCTTTCGACCGGGCGGATCAGAAAGCGATGCTCATGCAGCATTTCAAATCGGCTCCGCTGGTTGCCGCCTCCGGCCTGGCGGGTTACGGTCCGGGCGAAACGATCGGTGTGCGTAAAATGGGGGACCGGCTTTATATTGTCGGTGATCTGGAAACCGGGGCCGTTCCCGGCTGCGGTCTGATGGCGCCGCGAGTCGGTATTGCCGCTCATATGCAGGCCAATACCGTGCTCAGAATTCTGTTAGGCGAAGCATGAACCTGTTTGAAGATATTCCCGGGCAACTGCCGGAGGAGCTGGTGGACGTACTGGCTGAAGGTTCCGGAATCCGGATTGAACGGATTGTTTCCGATGGCCACGCTTCGCCGGCCGGTTTCTGGTATGATCAGGATCAGAATGAATGGGTGCTTTTAATTTCGGGGTCCGCTGTTCTGGAATTTGAAGATCGGAAACTTGAAATGAATCCCGGTGACCACATACTCATACCCGCTCATGAAAAACACCGTGTAGCTTCAACCGCGCAAACCGGAAAAACGGTCTGGCTGGCGGTGTTCTTCTGAACACGCGGTATTTATTGATTCTGTTTTTCGGATTCCGGAAAGGTTTCGCTGCCGTCGGCTCCAAAGGGGAAGGCGCCGTTCGGCATCAGCTCGCGAAGCTCCGGAGTAACCCGTTCGGTAATATCTTCGTTCGTGGCATCCGGATGTTGATAGAGGTATTTATATAATGCGGTGCGGTCCGCCTCATTCAGGCCCAGGCTGTTGGCGAGTTCATTGGTTCGTTTGTAGGCGGCCTCTTCTTTCTTTCGGTTTTTCTGTTCTTCGATTTGGATAGCCAGCTCTTCCTGCTGCTCTATGGTCAGGTTTTCATTCAGCGAATCAATTACCTCTTCTACCTCATACCATTGGCGCGGGGCTTGAGTGTTTCCTGCATCCAGACCCATATGGACATTGTTTTCCGCCATTTTTTTTGTGTAGGTCTGAACATATTCTTCCTGCGCCGCCGAGAGGGGCTGTCCGGCTTTCTGCATGGTTTGCAGTGCAACGAAATTCACTAATCCTTCCCGGTCTGTTTTCAGAAGGTTTTTCAGGGCTTCAGAGGATGCCGTTACGGCATCCTGCAAGCGTTGCTTTTCTGTTGCGGCATGTTCGGCCAGAATTTCATCAAATCGTTCGACCGCTTCCGGATCAAGTGAAAGCCGGTGCCGGAGTTTTTTGGAAGGATTTTCGATCTGTTTTGCCAACGCGGCCTGTACCATTTGATTACCCATCATGGGCAGGGCCATTTCCAGGATACCGGTGGCCTGTTCTGCCTGCCGGTAATAGACCGGATCAATGTCGAGTGATGCAGGCTCAGGTTCGGGAATAAACGCATCTGTGGTTTCTGCTTTTACGGTTTTCTGGATTGCTGCCGGCTCTACCCTTGCAGGCTCGACCGCTGCGGGAGGAGCAGAAACGGAAGGATGATCAGTATGGGCTGTTTCTGTATGTCGGGAGGATAGGTAAACTCCGGTTCCGGTGATAGCCGTTGTCGCGACAACGGCTGAGATAAGTACGGTCTTTGTTTTCATGATGGTAATGACTGCTCCTGTTAGGGTTGAGGTTCCTGAAAGCGTGACTCCTGCACCGGCAAGAACGGAAGTTGAAATGGTTTTGGCCAACTCTGCCGGTGCCGCGACCATGGCATGCGTTGGAAGGGCTGCGGCCAGTGCTGCCGCCGTTGAGGAGATTCCGCGCAGGGCCATCTGGCGGTTCAGTCGCTCCAGCGCCCGGTTCAGCCGCATACGTGCGGCATCGGCCGTAATGCCGAGAACCGAGCCCACTTCGGCCAGACTTTTCTGCTGGAAGAATCGCAGCAGAATGGCCTCACGCTCGGCGGCATTAAGTTGATCAATAGCTTCGTGGATCTCCGGCATCAGCCGGCTCCAATCCGGTTCACGGTCCTGCTGCATATTCATATCGTCCACATATCGTTGTTCGCGTGTTTGGCGGCGTGCTTCCGAGTGCTGGATTTTTTTGGAGAAATGACGGGCCGTCGCATGAATCCATCCGCCCAGTTGAACGGAGTCCGACAGTTTTCCGGCTTTTTTAGACAGTTCCAGGAAGGTGAGCTGACAGGCATCTCCGGCCTGGTCTGCATTGCCCAGGCAGGAAAGAGCGGCCGAGTAGGCCAGATTGATGTAGCTTTCGACGATCTGCGCAAAGGCGGTCTGGTCGCCATGCTCTGCATACTGTTTCAATAATTCGATGTTTTCATTCATTTGATTGATAATCCCCGCTCAAAGGTTAAACCGAACGGAAATTATTTAATATTTTTTGAGCGGCCGAAGTATGTTCATGTTTTTTACGTGTGTTTTGTGTATTTCGTGGTTCAATCCAGAACATGATTCGAGCAACATATTCTATTGGAGTCTATAAACTCATTGTGGTGCAGGTGCTGCTGGATTCTTACGAAACCTTCAATTATCTGCTCTGCAAAGACGGGCGGGCCATTCTTATCGACTGCGGGGAAGCGGAACCGGTTTTTCAGGCGCTGGAAAAAGGAGCGTTTCAGCTGACCGATATTCTGATCACACATAACCACGGGGACCACGTCGGTGGATGCCGTGCCGTGCAGGATCGGCTGGGCGTGCTGTCCATCAGTCCGGCAGTGGAGAGTCGTACGCTTGAAATCCTCGGAACAACGTGTCGGTCATTGGCCACGCCGGGACATCTGGATGTCTGTAAAAGTTACTATTTTCCGGATCTTAAGCTCCTGTTTGCCGGGGACACGATTATCGGCGGTGCTGTGGGACGGATGATGGGGGAACGGCGGAGCAGTTTTTTCAGTCCTTGGAAACCATTAAAGCCCTACCGGATGAAACCGTTGTTTTCGGAGGGCATGATTATCTGGAGGAAAATGCGGCGTTTGCGCTTTCGGTCAATCCGGAGAATGAAGCTATAAAAGAGCGGTTGGAGCTGTACGAAGCGGAACCGCTGGCCGCGGTTTTCCAGACCCTGGGCCATGAAAAAAAATCCAACCCGTTTCTTCAGGTGAAATCGCCGGAGGAATTTGCTGTGTTACGTGCAAAGAAAGATGTGTTTGGGTAAGGCGTGACTGCCGCCGGTCAGTTTCCGCTTCTTACAGTCCGCGTTCTTTTTTGATGACGTCGTAGGCTTCGTTGACCTTGGCGAGCTGTTCGTGGGCATAGGTCATGAATTCTTCCGGCAGGCCTTTTGAGGCCAGTTTGTCGGGATGGAATTCCATGCATTTCTGACGGTAGATTTTTTTGATTTCCGCGTCGGATGCATCGGGGGAAACATCGAGTACTTTATAGGCGTTTTCAACTGCATTGACCTGTGCCGGCCGGGTTCCGCCTGCACTGCCGCCGCCGAACCCGCCGTTGAGCATGGCATCGATGGTGCCGGGACGCAGGCGGAAGGCGCGTTCGGCCTGCAGCAGAATTTCGCGTTCATTGGCATGAATGGCACCGTCGGCCGCGGCTACGGCGTGCAGTGCGCCGATAAAGGTCATGGCAATCTGCGGATTAAACTGAATGACGTCGGCGAGCTGGTTGATGTAATCCGCCGCCGTGTGCGGATCGTCTTTAGCGCGGCGGAAAATTTCGATGGCCTGTTTGCGGGTTTCGCCGGTGTAGCGGAACCGGGCCATAATGGCTTCAACCGCATCGATCTCGTCCTGTGTAATTTTTCCGTCGGCCCGCGCCATTTTGGCCAGACAGCCGAAGAAGGCGACCTGGAAGGTCTGGGAAATCTGTTTAACTTTACTGGTACCTTTGTCGAACTGATGGCCGATGCCAACGCCGACGACGGTGCCGATCGGGCCGAGCAGTGAGCCGAGTACGCCGCCGATAATTTTACCTGTCCATGCCATAGAAAAATCCTGTTCGTTGCAGCCGGCTGGAAACCGGCAGTACGTATCTCCGCCATTCTGACGGTTTCGTAAAAAGAAGATACATCGTAGCGGTTTAGCTGGTTCTTTCAACGGCAATCCTTCAGCATGCTTTCATGAATATATACGGATTTGCATTCAACCGGCGGGGAATTTTCCGATGGGCCCAGGTGGGGGCTTCCGCTTCTCTGCTGTTTTTAACGGGCTGTGCCGCGCCGGAGATGCAGATTGTCGGCGGCGGCTTCCGTAATCTCACCGATTTTCCGATCAGGGATGTTGAACTGTGTGTGATTGAAAACCATAGGGTGGTTTCCTGCAGTTACATTGGAGCCCGGGGTTTCTTTTCCACACTTATTCCGGTGCGGGCGTATGAGCAGAACGAGGTGGAAGTGAGCTGGAACTTCAGAGGCAGAACTCTGAAATCCGGCCCTTTTAAGGTAGAGGTTCCCGATCCGGTGCCCTCCGAGCCGGTTGTGGCGGTGATCCGTTTTTATCCAACCGGTCGGGTTTCGGCAATTTTCGTTCCGAAGTCGGTTATCCCTCCGGAATATATGGCGCATTAGTTCCGGACAGTGGAGAAGAAAGAATGGACAAACAACCGAATAATCCATTGCATGGCATTACGCTGGAAAAACTGCTGATCCGTCTGGTTGATCATTATGGTTGGGAAAAGCTGGGGCAGCAGATTGATATCCGTTGTTTCAACTGGGAACCGAGCATTAAATCGAGTCTGAAATTTCTGCGTAAACACCAATGGGCGCGGGATGAAGTTGAAGCGCTGTATCTGAATACCGAGTGGTGAAAATGCCGGTGGGTACCGATTGGCCGTTTTCGGATGATCCTTTATCGAAGTCCTTCAAGGTGTGTTGTGAGCGGTTGACCTTTGTGGTCGATTGCATCGGGAAAATGGTTTTTCAGCTCTTCAAACAGCTGTGCAGCCTTTTCTTTTTTACCGTCTTTAAGATAGCGCATTCCGAGATAGAGGCGGGCATAGGCGCCGACATTTACGCCGTTTAAAAAGTAGCAGGTACCGTGTTCGTTGATGGCTTTTTCCAGCAGTTCGATCTGTTCGTTTCCGGATTTGGTCTGGGCCATACTCAGCACCGCGCAGCCGGTCCGGTTTGCCTGCGGATATTTTTCGATGAGCAGTTTAAAAGCTCGGGCGGCTTCTTCTGTGGTCCAGTCTTTACTGCCGGTCTGATACGCTTTTTCAATGAGGTTGAGATCAATGCGTTTCAGGTATTCCGCATCAAGCAGCATGCGTTCTCGGGCGAGGGCTTTCTGTTCCTCCGCAATGGCTTTAACCCGTTCTTCTTCCAGAACCGGTGCCAGTTTTTCCTCCAGTTCGGCCACCCGTTTTTCGAGGGCGACAATGCGCTGTAGCAGAATGCTTTCATCGGCGTAAACCGACACGGTGAGCAGACAGGTCAATGCAATAAGCGGTTTCATATCAGTTTCCCAGCTTCGGGGGTTCGATGACACCGGCCTGCACCAGAAAATAAACTACGAACAGAAGCATCACAAAAATGACCGCGAGTTTCAGCAGGAATTTCACCGCCTTGTTGAACAGTACAAAGGTGCTGATCAGCACAGCAGCTCCGATGATTATCCATATCATGGGTGTGATTGATTGTAGTTTCTCCATGACGGCACCTTTAGGTTAAACGGGGGAAGTGTAGACGGAACCCGCCCGTATGTCTGTCCGTTAATCAGAATTTTGAAGGCGTTTCCGCACGCCGGTTTCCGGGATGTGAGTCAGAAGTTCTTTCGTTGGTTTTCACCGGGTTTCTCTATTACAAATATGTCGAGGTTGCTCAAAGTTGTCTGATAAGTTCCGGTGCCGGGCGGTGAGGATATATTGTATATTATCCTTAGTCTACAACGGGTTAGGTCAAAATAAGGCCGAATTTCGGAAATCCTTTTCCGGAAAGACCGGATACACTTTTTTCGGTGAACAGGAGATATGATCAATCGCGGGTTTTTCCGGAAATATGTTATTAGCTGTTGTAAAACAGGTGGTTAAAATAGTTTGTTTAAATATAAATCTTGACGATCTTTTCTTTATGAAAAAGTGATCAACATATGTGGGATTTGGCGTATTGTTTGCTAGGATTCAGTCTAAAGAAACGTACATTCTATGTTAGGAGATCAAATGAAAAATTCCACCTTTGCAGGTTTGGCCCTGCTGTGTTCTGTTGTTCCCGCAGTCTATTCAGAGGTTGATTTCTGGGAAGTGACGAAAGCGGAGATTTATGATCAGACGGCTGATCACACCGTTCCGGAGTCAGCGGTCAACTGGGTGCTGTATGCCGCTGTGGAGACGATGGATCCCGGAGATGCGACTTCGGTTGTGCTGGAGGGCGGGAATATTTCCGGATCGTATGCGTTTGATCAGGATGGAGCGTATTGGGAGCTGCTGGTGGAGTATTCTTCAGCAGCGGCGATGGAGAGCGAGCTTCCGGGTGAGGATGACTATCGCCTGATTCTTACAGGTGCGGGAGGATCGATTACTCAGGAATTTTCATTCGGTGAGAATAATTTCCCGGAAATTCCGTTTCTGATCGGGGAAGGTTTTTCTCAGGCTGCGGAGCTGGATCTGGCTGATCCGCTGGAGCTGTACTGGAATAATCCGGAATCTGAAACTGCGATGACGGTACAGATCAGTGAAGGTTCATTGCTCGAAGGGGATGAATTTTTTTATGAGGAGATGGATGAAAATCATATTGGAAGCTGGGATCTGGGACCGGGTCTTACCAATGAACTGTATACCGGTGCGATTGAGTTTGTCCATGGAACCAACTATTTCGGAAGCGGCTTTTCGGCGGACGGCGAAATTACGTTTAATCGTCTGACGCAGTTCCCTGTGCAGTGGGTGAATCATGCCGTGCAGGGAGATGATTTTAACGATAATACAGTGGATACCGGAAAGTGGCAGGAGCTGTTTGCCGATGAAGGGCAGTCTCTGAGCGAAACGAACGGGCAGCTGGAATGCAGCAGCAACCTCAATTCCGAGGGTGACGTTGCCTGGAAATGGAACGCAGGAAATCTGAGCCTGACCCAGGACTGGTCGGTGGCTCTGGATGTCAACTGCCTGGTGGATTCCGCATCGATGACCAATCGCGAATTCTGGTTTGGTCTGGCGCTGCTGGCTGATGGCGATCTGGACGGGGTGATGACCATGGAGTATCTGCTGAATGAGTGGGGGCAGAGGTGAAAACCTATGTGACCACTAACGAGACGGATGTTATTGAGGCGGAAGAGAATCATGATTTTGAAAAACTTTCGTTGAAACTCTCGTATGATTCCAAAGCGGGGATGCTGAGCAGTGCATACAGTTCCGGAGGGGATTATATTGTGCATACGAATGTATCGGTTGAAGCGTTTTCCTCTATTGATCCGGAAGGATTCTGTCCGGCCGTTTTCTTCGGTGCGGAAAACAGTCCGGAAATTGCGGGACAGGTTTTTGTGGATAATTTCCGCATCTACGGGGGGCAGACGCTGAGCAACCATGTGGAACTGGTGCAGATTGAATATACCAAGGCATTCGGCACTCCGGGAGCATTGGATGATGAGCAGATTTACGACATTGAGGTGCTGACCGGGTACGGCGTTACTTCGGTCCGTCTGGAAACCTCAGCCGGTGACGTGGTGGAGGAATTCGAGCAGGAGTTTGCAGATGCGGGTGTGGTTGAGTGGGACTTTGAAGCGTCGGATCCGATGAGTGAACCTTATGCGTCGGCCCGGGACGGTGAGTGGCTGGTTACGCTCGGCTTAAACAACGGGACTTTTGTTTCAACCTATATCCCGTTTCTACAGCAGAATGACGCGCCGATTCCGGACATCGGAACGGCACCTGAATTTACGGTTCCGGTAGATCTGCATGGATCGCTTACCGCGGCATCGGCAATCGATGTAGAATGGAGTGAGCCGGATTCCAACGCGGTGCTGATTGGCCTTGAAGTTACGTCCGAATACGATGACCAGGAATTTCTTTACTACGATGCGCTGGATGATGCGGTCGGGCTTGCCCCGTCCGCAGAGGGGCCGCTCAGTACCCGTGCGCAGGGTTCCGTTCCGCTTGAGGAAGGTGAAAATGAGCTGCTGATTTATAACGGCTGGGTACGCACCGGTTTTAATGAAGACAACGTGGCTTTTGTGGTCGGTAAATATGCGGAATCAATGGCGGTTGTTATTCGGACGGATGCGTCGGATGCCGATGCCGACCTATTACCGGATGCCTGGGAAATTCAGTATTTCGGTTCGACGAATGCATTGAATGGGGGCACTTATGAGGATTATGACGGCGATGCTTCCGGGAACCTGGATGAATATATTGCCGGAACGAATCCAACAAATGCCGCCTCGTATTTCAAAATCTCGCAGATCGAGGCGGATCCTTATGCCTTTACCCTTCAGTGGCCTTCTGTAGAGGGCCGGGAATATGAGGTATACTGGAAATCGAGCCTGACCAACAGCAGCGCGGAATCGCTCGGCACCGTTCAGTGGCCGCAGTCGGAATTCACCGATTGGTCGAAAATTTATGATGAACCGCAGGGCTTTTATCTGATTCGTGTCCGGCTGGCGGAATAATCGGGTGAAATTTATTCTTCATTTCCGCATGGGGGCCGCCCTTCTGTTTCTGGCAGGGGCGGCGGTCGGCATAGATACCGCGTTTGCCGGAGTAACGGAATTCAAGGGACGCTTCCGGCAGGAGGGGCTGGAAGCGGGGCTGGTGGATTCCAATGGGAAGGGTTGCGGTAAAGCGGTTTTTAAATTCACCGATTTCCGTTACAGTTTTTTTATCCTCATGGGTGAGCTGTGCGAGGTGTTTCAGTTTAATCATGAGTTCCGGTATCTGAAGTATCGATGCCCGATGAACGGGCATACGATTTATATTGAACCGACAGACGAGCCGGAAGCGGTCTATGAGCCATCGTATGCGACAGGCCATCACGGTACACTGAAACTGCCGCGTGCGGATTTCCTTCGGCTGAAGGTGACGGATTTTAATTTTACGCTTCATTTTTTCGATGCGGATCTGCCGCTTCTCATCATCCGGGATTTCCCGGGGTACATTAAAGCGCAGCGGAAAGGTTCGTTTGACGTGCCGGGATCGCCTAACTGGGATTCGTGGGGGAATTTGCCTGTATTTTTGCGGATACCGGGCAAAGAGTTTATCGAGGAGGACCATGCCAAGGCGGCTTTTGCACGACAGGTGGTTAAGCATAAAGGTTCGACCGTCATTCACGGGAATTTTTCCTGGGGCCGAACCCTTGAGCTGAAAGATTTTGAGTTCAGTTACAGCGAACTGGTTTCGATCTGCGCGAAGTATGGTCTGCTGGATGTGCTCTATGAAAAGGATGCACCGGAGGTTGAATATCAGGCCTTAATCCGCAGTTTTGCGCAAGGGGCGGAATCGCCCGAGCGGCAGCTGAAAACCTATGAGGCAGTCAGGCAGGTACTGGATACAGCCGGTGCGCCGGCATCTACACTTGAAATGGTCGGGCAACTGAACCGGGAGTGGTTCAACGGCTACATCAGCCAGCGTGCTCCGATGAGTTTTGACGGCGACAGCTATACGCAGCCGGAAAAGATGAATACCTTACTGGATCTGTATGAGGAAAAGTACGGCGAGTGGCTGCCCTATTCGGATCTGTCGTTTGATTTCAGCCTTCAAATGAACGTTTCGTTCCGGATGACCGCTTATCTGTATTACCGTCAGGGTCTTACATTGCAGACCGAGTCCTATGCCAAGCTGCCTGAAGAGGAAAAGCGGCGGCGAAAAGAAAGAGCAGCTGAAAAACGGCGGCGCCTCAAAGCGAATTATCCGCCGCCGGAACCTTACGTCAGTAAAGAATATACCGTAACGATTCCGTATCAGGCGATGGGGGATAAAGAATCTGCGGTCAAACATAATGAGGCATTGAATAAGGAAATTAATGAAATCCGCAAACGCTGGCAGCAGCGCCCTAAACCCGAAGGCTGGAACTGGGAATGGGTTGTGGATGTTGAGTGGATGTTTTCGGAAGAGGACTCGGATGTTGAGGAGAAATGAAATGTTACAGAACAGCGTGAAAAAAAGCTTCGTTGCTGCAGGCGGAATGGCACTGCTGCTGGTTGCCGGGTGCACCACAAAAACCGTGGAACCGTGGAGTAAATGGCGGGAGAGCAGTCGGAAGCAGGTTTCGCTTCAGCCGGAAGGGGGATATCCGGTGGAAATCCGTGCGCTGGAGATAGAAGAGAGCTGGACATCATCGGAGCGTCCGGAACCGGTGCTGATCTCGGAGCTTGCGGTGCAGTGCATCGTTGAAGAGGATGTGCGTTTCAGACGGTCGCGCACCCACACCACTAAAAAACACATTCCTCTGGTAGGAAAACCCAGCACCGGCAATATCATTTCCTTCTACCTGGATATCGCGGTGAATATCGTTACGTATCCGCTGAGATGGAAATCATATGAATATAATTCCACCGACTATGATTATGAAAATGAAGAAAAGACCGAGCGCGAGAGCGATGTCCGCTGGATCAGTGCTGGCGATCTTCCCGTGGAGGAACGTCCGTATGTTAATCTGCCGGACCTGAAAAAGCATGCTGTGCAAAACTATAATAGCATGCGCTGGAATCTTTCTTCGTATGAGGAGGACCTGCTGGAACTTTCCGTATTGAATGTGGAAATCAGCCGGCCGCTTCCGGATGATCAGCGGGAGGTTGTAGCCACGGATACTGTAGAGCTGAAAGCCTACCAGGAAGCAGTGGCCGCTTACCGGAAACATCAGGAGCAGCTCATTGCCGCCGAGGCGGAACGCAAGGCGGAGCGCAGCCGGAAGATTGCCGGGTGGATCAGTCATGCGCGTGAAGAGCAGGAGGCCATCATCCGCTTTGAGGAAAACGGGGAGTATAAAAAGGCGCTGGATGCTGTGTCGGACCTGTTGCGTTTTCTGGACCAGGACACCGGGTACGATTTTGAGATGGCGACGCTGATTCGGGAGGAAACAGGAATTACAAAAGCCGATCTGAAAGCGCGCCGGCTTGAGCTTGCCGGCCTGTCGGGCGATCTGGATCTGCTGATGAAACTGCAGCAGGAGTAGATTTTATCCGGCTCGTATGAATGCGGCTTCCGGTTCCCGGGCGCCGCGTTTTTTATTTCTGCTTCGGGCGGGAGCGGGCAACGAGCTTGATAAAGATCGGGGCGCCCTCCAGACCGAAGGCTTCGCGGAACTGGTTCTGCAGATAGGCCAGCCAGTTGGAACGGGCGTTGGCAGGATCGTTGACGAAAATTTTGAAATAGATCGGGTTGGTTCCCGACTGCGTGGCGTAGAAAATCTTGAGGCGTTTGCCTTTGGCGATCGGCGGGGGATATTTGGCGACCGCCTGTTCAATGACGCGGTTGAGGACGCCGGTGGTGATTTCGGTGCGGGTCATGGCGGCGACATAGTCGATGGCCTCGACGGAGCGTTTGATGTTGTAGCCGCTTTTAGCGGAAACAAACAGCACCGGAGCAAATCCCATAAACGGCAGTGCTTCGCGCAAGGCCGGAAGATACTGTGTCTGCGTGATTTCCTGGTCCGCTTCTTCGGCGAGGTCCCATTTGTTGCAGAGAATCAGGCAGCCTTTCTGGGCATCGATGATTTTTGCCGCAACCTTTTTATCCCGACTGGTCGGGCCGGTTTCGGCATCGAGAATCATGACCACGACGTCAGCCCGCTCAATGGCCTTATCTGTTCGGAGATTGGAAAACCAGTCAACGGCCCCTTTGCCCCGCGTATCTTTCTGGACACCTGCGGTGTCGATTAACTCATAGTGCCGGGCGCTTTCGCCTTTCCCGATCGTGAAAGGAACTTCGATGCTGTCGCGTGTCGTTCCCGGAATATCGGAGACAATCACACGTTCATCTTTCAGCAGGCGGTTAATATAGGACGATTTGCCGGCATTCGGTCGGCCGACCACGGCGACACGCAACGGTTTTTTTTCTGTCGGATTGTCTTCTTTCGGCAGCTGGGGAATCAGTGCGTCCATCAAATCACTAATCCCGCGGTTCTGAATGGCGGAAACCGGATAGGTAGGGAAACCGAGCTGATCAAAATCATAGATATGCTCTTCACGTTCCGGATTATCGGTTTTGTTGGCGGCCAGCAGAACAGGAATTCCGCTTTCGTGCAGAATACGTGCAACTTCTTCGTCGAGCGGTGTGAGTCCGGCGGTGATATCGGTGACGAATATAATGAAAGAGGCATCGGCAATGGCGATTTTCGCCTGTGCCTCTGTGCCGGCCACAATCTGGTCATCGGAAACCTGTTTATCAAAATGGCCCAGTCCACCGGTATCGATCAGCTCAAAGCGTTCATTATTCCAGCGGGCTTCGCACGCCACGCGGTCGCGTGTAACACCGACCTCTTCGTGCACGATGGACACACGACGGCCCACGAGCCGGTTGAACAGTGCTGATTTTCCAACATTCGGCCGGCCTACAATTGCCACAACTCTTTTGCTTTTCGTCTCTTCCATAGCGCGAAGGGTGATACGTGAATCCGCTTCAGCGGTCAACGGGAAAGGGAAAAAGAATGGATTAATGAAGACGGCAGGAAATGGATTGTGCATCCCGTCAGTGGCGGTTCTGTTATCCGGTATTTCGTTAATTCATACTGACGGGAGTAACCCAGGGCGGGACGGGGCAGTCGAGCGTGGCGGCAACAGCGCGGAAGAGCTCAACTTCAGAAACAGAGATTTCGTGGTCGTGCATCATGCAGGCGAGAGCGGCAGCAAGAAGCTCCTTTTTTACCTGGCTGGAGGATTCATTGAATTTGGTCAGGGCGGTTTCAAGCTGTTTCCAGGTACATTGTTCCGGTTCTGTCATCTGCAGTTCGGCTCTCGGATCCTGAATGATGTTTTTACCGGCGTGGAAGGCGGATGCGGCTTCTTCTTCGGTGTCATGGCATTTCCGGGCAAGCATCGAAAGCAGTACAGAGGCTTCGGGCAGGAGGCCCCGAATGGCATAATAATTTACCACCGGTTTTTTTCCGACCTTTTCAAAAACGGGGTCCAGATGGTGTTTCAGGACACGCTGCAGCGCAAACTCAAAGACATCGGTTTGCTGATCGGCCTCAACCAGCGCCTTCACCACCTGCATGAAGGTGTCGTACTGGGCTTCCGAGAGAAAACGTAACGAGGGAATGGTGAGGTCGATAACCGGAAGCCGGAGCGCGGGATCGAGTTTTCCAAGGTTTGGAAGCGCACGTTCCAGGGTCTGGAAAACCTCGGTTTCGGCCTGGGTTTTCAGCAGCTCCATTTGTGCATCGAGAATTTCTTTACGTGAATCGAGCAGAAGGAAATAGATGAGCATGCGTGCACCGTAGGGGCTGGAGGCATGTTCACGTATGGTTTCCGGAATGGACGCAATGAGTGCTTTTGCGGTTTCCGCATGTTTTTCCATAGGTCGGCCGATGGATTCAAGCAGCTGGTGTCCGTTTAGTTTAGGACTGTTTTTCCGGGATTTTCCCGGCTTTCTTTTTGCGGTGCGCACTTGTGCGGGGGAAGGGGGTATTGTTTGGGCGACGCAGGAATAATTTTCCGTAAGACCGGCGATCCCTTCCTCCGGCAGCGGCGCACCTTCGATGGTATGCAGGTGTTGATGCAGTGTTTCAAGATTTACCGGTTCAAAGGTTCCTGAAAAACCGGGTTCCAGCCATTGGATCCGCTGTCTGAGCGGCGGATGGGTCGAAAACATACTGCGGACGCCGCTGCCGAAAAACATATGGCTGGCCTGTCCGGCCTGAGGAGATTGTATATGTGAACCATGGACCAGCCCGCCGATCTTTTTCAGAGCCGCTGCCAAACCGTCGGGATTCCGCGTAAACTGAACGGCCGAGGCATCGGCCAGGCGTTCGCGGTGCCGGGAGATGGAGGCTTTAATCAGATTACCGAAAAAGTAGCCGGTGAATCCGACCGCGATCAGTATGAGCCCGGCGGCCAGGAGGGGAGCGGCCGCTCTGGCTCCGTCACGGGAGCGGCCGATATCGCCACTGAAATGCAGCAGCACCCGTCCGGTGAGGCCGATGATCAGCAACCCGTGGAGAAAACCGATCAGCTGGATATTCAGGGCCATATCCTTATTGAGAATATGGCTGAATTCATGGGCGATCACCCCCTGCAGTTCATCGCGGGAAAGGCCGGTCATCGTACCGTAGGTTACCGCAACAACGGCATCATTTATTCCGAAACCGGCAGCAAAAGCATTAATACCTTTTTCATGTGGCATCACATAGACCGGAGGAACGGGAACGCCGGAGGCAATTGCCATCTCTTCAACCACATTGCGCAGACGGCGCTCGAAAAAGTCATCGGTGGATGGAAGAATCTCGCGTCCACCGAGCATCATAGCTACCGATGATCCCCCGCCCCGTCGCAGTTCAGCGATTTTCAGTAGCGCTCCGCCGAGTACCACCATCAGCGTGACACCGCATACGCCGATAAACAGATGGGGATACCACCACTGAAAATCCGGTGGCACGGTGGCCTGCGCAGTTTTGTAGAAGTGCCAGAAGGCAACCGGCAGAAAATAGACGAGCAGAATGGTTCCGGCCACTGCAATTGAAAACTGCACCGTCAGCAGCAGTGTGCTCCGCCGTGCCTGATCCTGTTGGGCAAAAAAATCCATGGGAATGGAAGGTGAAACTGAAATCGGAAATGTGAATATGGACTTTGAACTACGGAAACGCGTGATTTATTTCAGATTTCAGATTTCAGATTTCAGATTTCAGATTTCAGATTTCCGGTTTCCGGTTTCGATTAGAAACTCACTTTCGGGGCATCTTTGACGGCGCTGTCTTCGACTTCGAACAGTACGGCCGGAGTAAAGTTGAACATGCCGGCGATGATGTTGGAAGGGAATACTTCGCGCTTTGTATTGTATACGGTAACCGCGTCGTTATAGGCCTGACGGGCGAAGGAGATTTTATTTTCGGTGGAGGTCAGCTCCTCAGTCAGCTGCATCATGTTCTGATTGGCTTTGAGATCCGGATAGGCTTCGGAGAGCGCGAACAGTTTGCCGAGGGCACCGGTCAGCATGCCTTCCGCACCGAGCAGACCGGCCATGGCCCCGGCATCGCCCGGATTTGTCGCGGCGGCTTTGCCGGCTGATGCCGCCTGGTTACGAGCCTGAATGACGGCCTCGAGCGTTTCGCGCTCGTGCTCCATATAGCCCTTGGCGGTTTCAACGAGATTGGGAATCAGGTCGTAGCGGCGTTTCAGTTGGACATCAATCTGGGCAAAGGCGTTTTTAAAGCGGTTGCGCAGCACCACGAGGCCATTGTACATCCCGACGATCCACAGAGCCAGCACTACGATGAGTCCGAGCAGTACGAGTAAAGCAATCATGTCTCCTCCTTGGTTAATAACGTGTCGGCATAGTAGATAAAGCACCGCATATTTTCACTTATAAAAGCTGTAGGTATTTGTAATTCATTTTTCCCGGGCAGGTGCCGAAAGTCTGCCGATCAGGAGTGATACTGTGCCGGGCTGTGCAGCACAGTGTGATGGATGAGGAAGCAAAAAAGGAGCCGCTCGGGCTCCTTTATCGTTACCAAAAAACGCTGGTTATTTCTTTTTCGGCGGGACGATGGCGTCCTGACAGGCTTTGAGGGTTTTGATTTTAACAATAGTTTTCGCAGCGATTTTGATGGTTTCGCCGGTAGCGGGGTTGCGGCCTTTACGGGCTTTACGACGGGATTTAGTGATTTTTCCAATACCCGGGATGGTGAAGCCGTCTTTGGACTTTCCGCCTTTATAGGCCTGTGCAACGAGCGATTCGAGTGCGGCTTTGGCCTGTACTTTTGTAATGCCGGCGTCATCCGCCATTTTGGCGATGATGTCACTTTTGGTTGCTGCCATGTAATTACTCCTTGTTATGATTTATGGCTTTCTGCAGATGTCCTCTCCACCCTCTGGTGAAATAAGCATCCTTATAGAGAGGTATAGAAGATTTGTTTGTCTTTCTGCAAGAACAGAAATGCCTTGAAAGGCGTTTTTTTCAGGTTGTCGGTTTCGGAATCCTCAATACAGGCGGGGGGATCGAAGGGCCTGCTCTGCGAAGAGTTAATAAAATCAAGCATGAAAGGATACCGGTGCTGCGAAAAAAAGAAGAGAGCGCCCCGCGGAGGACTCTCCCTTTTTGTTTTCAACCACTGAAAAACGAAAGGGCTTTGCTGCCGCGCTCACCGGTGCGGATACGCTTTTCAAACGGGGTGATGGACATCTTGCCGTCGCCCACTCTTTCGTCTTCGCTATGCCGGCGCAGGCGAGTGAGACGGGGCGCCGCCGCATCGTAAAAGGAGCCGATTAACATAGATACCATTTACTAAAACATTCGGGTCTTAACGACAGCGTTATTCCGCGCAGCGACGCAGAGCGCGCGGAGCCATTTATGACTGAATTTCTCTGCGCTCTCTGCGCCTCTGCGAGGGATCAAATTTATAACGGATAGTTTTAACGTTTGGTATGAGATGTTTCCCCAAAGGTTGACTGTGCTGTAACCTACCTGTTTTTATACTGAATAATATAAACGAATAAAAATAAACCCTCTCTAAACACCGGAGCAAACCGAAGTGCTGAGGTTTATAAAATACAAATGTACGGGAATCCGTCCGCGATCAGAAGCGTGAGAACAGATCTGCCGTTCAGGGAACGGATAAACATCATGTTTTCCAAACGCAGGAAGTGTATCGAATTGTGCGCCACAACACCGGGGTTGAATATTCCGGTAAAAAACGATTGATTTTCCTGCCGTTCCCGTTATCTTCTTCGCTCTTTCGGTTGGTGATTGTAGCTCAGTTGGTTAGAGCGCCTGGTTGTGGCCCAGGAGGTCGCGGGTTCGAATCCCGTCTTTCACCCCAGTTTTCAGCTCCCTCGCAACCGCGCGGGAGCTTTTTTTGGCTCTTTTGCAAATTACGGTGCAGAGCTTGTTTTGTACCTTACTTTGAAAGCATCTTCAGCAGGTAGACATAGCTGATGGCGGTGGATTGGGCGCGCTGTTCGTTGGTGACGCCGGCGCCGTGGCCGCCTTCGGTGTTTTCAAAGTAGAAAACGGGGTGGCCCATGGCGGCCATTTTCGCGGCCATTTTACGGGCGTGGCCGGGATGGACCCGATCGTCGCGCGTGGTGGTTTTGAAGAAGATTTCCGGATATTTCCGATCCTTGGACAACTTCTGGTAGGGCGAATATTTTTTGATGTAGGCCCATTCGTCGGGGTTGTCGGGATCGCCGTATTCCGCCATCCAGCTGGCCCCGGCGAGCAGTTTGTGATAGCGCTTCATATCCAGCAGGGGCACTTCGCAGACCACTGCGCGGAAAAGGTCGGGCCGCTGCATGGTGACGGCCCCGACGAGCAGGCCGCCGTTGCTGCCGCCCTGAATGCCGAGGGTTTCCGGCGAGGCATAGCCGTGTTTGATCAGGTCTTCCGAAACGGCGATAAAATCATCGTAGGATTTCTGTTTGTTTTCTTTCCGGGCGGCTTCGTGCCAGGCCGGGCCGAACTCGCCGCCGCCGCGGATATTGGCCACCGCAAACGCGCCGCCGTTGGCCAGCCAGGTGGAGCCCATGACCGGGGAATAGAACGGACGCAGAGAAACTTCAAATCCGCCGTAACCGTAGAGCAGGGTCGGGGTGGAGCCATCCATTTTTCCGGATTTTGGAAAGACGATGGAGTAGGGGATTTTTGTGCCGTCTTTGGAAACCGCTTCATGCAGTTTGACTTCGAATCCGGAGGGATCAAAAAATTCCGGCATACTTTTCATTTTCACGATTTCGGATTCCGGCTTTTCCGAAAAGTAGAGGGCGCGTGCCCGCAGAGCGCTTTCGTGGGTGAAGAAAAAGCGGTCGGAATAATCGTCGGCCGAAACCACGGAAAGCGTGCCGAATTCCGGGGCATCGATTTTTTCCGCCGCCCATTTTCCATTGCTGAACGTATGGCGCTCAAATTCATCGAAACGGCCGCCTTTGAAGATCCGTACAATCAGCTGGTTTTCCGTGGAGGAGACATCGCCGAGGCTGTCCTTTTCCGAGGGCTGGAAAAGGATGGAAACCGCATGTTTTCCCTTCAGCAAGGCCTCGTAATCCAGCGCAACCAGCGATCCCGCCGCAATGGTTTTTCCCGCGACGTTCCACTCTTTTTTCGGGGTTACCAGCAGATGGTTTTTAAAGATACCGCTGAGGTCGGCGGTCAGCGGAATATCGAGCGGGATCAGTTTCCCGTTTTCATAGGCGCGGTATTTCGATTCATAAAATGAAATTCCCCGGTAAACCATCACATAGTTCCGCTCTGCGGTCCGCTGCACATAGGCCCCGACGCTGACGTCGGAGCTTTCCCCTTCAAAGATCAGTTCCGCTTCACTCAGCGGGGTGCCGCGTTTCCACTTTTTCACCTGGCGCGGATAGCCGGACGACGTCAGGGAACCTTCGCCGAAATCGGTGCCGACCAGCAGGGTGTCGCGGTCCAGCCAGCTGACGCGTGTTTTGGCTTCATCGAGTTTAAAGCCGTTTTCAATGAAGGCTTTTTTATGCATATCAAATTCGCGCACCACGACGGCATCTCCGCCGCCGCGCGACAGTTTAACCAGCGCAACGTCAAAGTCCGGGGCCAGCACATCAACGCCCTTGTAGGACCATTTTTCATTTTCTTTTTCGGCCAGTTCGGCGACGTCGAGCATCACTTCCCACTCAGGATTTTTCTTTGCATATTCGGTCGGCGTGGTGCGCCGCCAGACGCCGCGCGGGTATTCGGCGTCCTGCCAGAAATTATAATAATACCCGTCGCGGATTCCGGGATAGGCGATACGCTCCTGCGAGTTCAGAATTTCCAGTGTCTTTTCATAGACCGCTTTATATTTCGGATAGTTGGTCAGCACATTGAGGGTGTCAGCATTCTGCTGCTCCACCCACGCCATCGCTTTTTCGCTGTCGACCTCTTCCAGCCATTGGAAAGGGTCATTCTGTGCCGTTGCCGCTATCGTCATGATCAGTAGTCCCGTTGTCAGTTGTTTCATCATTATTCAGATCCTTTGGAAAATAGGTTATGCGTCGCGCCTGCTGAAAAAGGCCGTCCACAGGCCGCCGCATTCACGCGTCAGCAAACCGCCTGTTCACGGCTGTATCTGTTCCTTCAGTTGAATCACCCGGCGGGCCAGCTCCGGATCGGTTGCAAACAGAATGCCGACGCGGTTGAACCGGTTATATTCGGCATTAAAATTCAGGGGATTGCCGCTCATATCGGAAACGACCGCCCCGATTTCGGTATACATGCAGGCCGTTGCGGCATAATCCCAGAAGCAGCCGCCGCCCGGCTGCTCTTTCGGAAATTTGAAATAGCAGGCCGGCGGACTTTCCAGGCACCAGAGGGCATTCATGACGCCGCCGCCCTGAGCTTTTACACGTGCTCCGAGCGCATCGGCAACCTGCCCGCAATATGGAAATTCCGCCACGCTGCGGTCGGTAATGATTTGTAGCTGCGATCCATGAACGCGGATCTTCCAGGGTTTGGAATTCCGAAATGCGCCGCCGCCCCGGACGGCATGATAAAGCGTGTGTTCCACCGGGTCATACACCACACCGATCTCAGGAATACCGGTTTTCGAAACCAGCGCAATCGAAACCGAATAGCCCGGTACGGCCTCAATAAACGGAAGCGTTCCATCGATGGGATCAATGCACCAGAAATAATCCTTTTCCAGCCGGCTGCCGTCATCCGGGCTCTCCTCGGTCAGCAGCGCGAGATCAAATTCGGCAAACGTCGGCTCCAGTATCCGCAGCACGATGTCCTGACTCTGGCCGTCGACTTCCGTCAGCACCTGCGACGCCAGATTATCGCCTTCTTTATCCTGCCGGATGTCCAGCGGCCGTGTTTCGGCAATATGCTTTCCCGCCGCCTCTGCGGCTTCAATGGCGATACTGCACAGCGAATTCAAGTGGTTTGCATTCAGTTTCATGGGAAAGAAGAGTAGCAACGAATGAATAGAAAGCAACGAATCAGCAGGTATAGATTTGCGGGCATGATGCAGGCTGCTGCAGTACTTCGTGCGCCGGCTTTTCCAATGATTGGAAAATAAGATCGGCAATCGGAAAGCCCGCGGGAAGCAGGGCAGTGCGTCGGGAACGCCGTTTTGTTATTGCTTCCCTTTTCCTCTTTCTGAAAAAAGTAAATGCAGCGCAAAAAGATTTTTTCAATCCAAGTCTTTAAGTTGTTATGGGCATGCTCTACACTGCATTTCATTCATTGACGGAACCGGTTACCGGGGATATACAGCGCGGACTGCTGAATGCATACATCGATGCAACGTATACTCCATACATCGCATCCGTTTAACACACTGTTATGTAAAAAAATAAAGGACAAATATGGCCTCTGAAATAAATAGAATACGCGATCAATTTCAATCAGGGCTTTGGCCTCAGTTTGTTGAGCACATAGAGCTTGAAAACCTAAGAAGTTGGAAACAACAGGGAGTAAACTTTAAGTTCCCAGTAACAGCGGTTGTTGGAGAGAATGGAACAGGAAAGAGCACCTTACTCAAAGCTCTTGCTTGTGCATATGAAAATCCTGTTGATGTGAAAAAAAGTAAGCGTCTTTTGGATCACCCCCTATGCAGCCTCGCGAGATGCTGATAAGGTCTTGGATGATGGAGCAGGTTCGGCGTTTTCCCGGCGCGCCTTCCATTGGGCTGGCGTCCAGTCGGGGGCATCCCGACTGTCCATGGTCGGCAGGGCGTCCAGGACTTCTCTCAGATAGTCGGCGGGGTTGATATCGAGTTTGCGACAGGTTTCGACCAGGCTGTAAATGACTGCGCTGGTCTGTCCGGAGTCCGGGCTGCCGAAGAACAGGAAGTTCTTCTTGCCGATGGCCGTGGGCCGGATGGCATTCTCCACGAGGTTGTTGTCGATTTCCAGGCGGCTGTGATCGACATAATGAGTGAGGCTGTCCCACCGGCTCAGAGTGTAGCGAATGGCTTCGCCGAGTTTGCTTTTCGGGAGCTGACGTGTCTTTTCTCGCTCCAGAATGGTTTTCAGTTTTTCCAGGATGGGTGATGCGTCCTTCTGACGAACTGCGGATCGGTCGAGTTCAGGCGTCTTCCGCAGGTCGGTTTCGATGCGGTAGAGCTTGGCGATGTGTTTGACGATTTTGCGCGAGATGGAGTCGCCGGCCTCTACGAACTTGCGACGTGCATGGGCCCAGCACCCTGCATGGATGATGGATTCTTTTTCTTCAGTGTGGTCCGGTTTATTCAACCAGCATGGATACGCTTCGTAGCCGTCGCTTTGCAGATAGCCGGAAAAATCCGTGAGCATTCCGTCCAGACACTCATTGGCCCGGCTTGCGAACCATTCGAACAGCGCGCCGACCCCCGGGCTGTGATAAACCCATAGGTATCCGTTAGGACAGTAGTCCTTTTGCTTGTCCTGATGCTTGATAACAGTTTCGTCGGCCTGAATATATCCACTTTGTCGAATTTCATTTCGAAGGGATTCATAAATCATCGTCAGCCAATTGGCCGTCAGATACATCCAGTTGCCCATCGTTTTCCGACTGACTTCGATATCGTACCGATACTTTAAAATCCATTCCTGTCGATACAGGGGAAGATGGTCGCAGTATTTGTTCAGAATAATCTGTGCGATGAGTCCGGCTGAGGCATAGCTGTTTTGAATCAGTCGCTCCGGGGCCGGGGCAATCACCGGAGCGGCTTCACGATCATCGATCAGGACATATTTTTCGCGGACAATAATACGACGAAAGTAACGGGACGGAACCACGTCGAGTTCTTCAACCGTTTCTTCGCCAATTTTCTTATAGAGCTCCGGTTCTTCCTGTACTTCATCCGGAATGATCACAACCCGTTCAACAGGCAGATCTTCCGGCACCCGTTCTTTCAGTGGTTTACGTTTCCCGCGACGAGAGTCTTTTGGATCCTCCGGTTGCGGCATCTCATCCGCCGACTCTTCGGCCTCCTCCAGCTGCTTCTGCAATGCGTAGAGTTCTTCAAAGGCCAGCTCCATCTGATCCGGACTCAGTTTTTCCGAACTGCGCCCGAACAGTTTCTTCAGCAGATACTGAACCTTCTCTTCCAGGATTTTTATTTTGGATTTAAGCTGCTCACTTTCGGATTCGAGCGCTTCAAAAGAAGCGCTCTTCTCCAGCAGCAGATCGAAGTTTTCCCGATTAAAATCCATGGGATGTATTATACCAAAACCCGGCGGAAAATCTGATAGAAACTTCAATAATTATCGCTGATACCACGGCTTGAGAGAGCCGCGTCTGAGATCCACTCCGTCCAGTAGAAGCGATAGGGATTCCGGGGCAAGCTCCAGCTTTTTATCATCGCCCGTTACGCCTTTCGGCCAGGTAAAGCGCCCCTGCTCCAACCGCTTAATCATCACCCACATTCCCGTTCCATCCCAGTAAAGCGATTTGATCAAGGTTCTTCGCCGGTTCGTAAAAACAAACAACGCCCCGGAACAGGGATCTTCCTTCAGTTGTTCGAGCACAACGGTATGCAACCCGTTAAAACTCTTCCGCAAATCAACCGGCTCCACGGCAAGAAACACCCGCAGCGATCCTGTTAGGCTCAGCATTGTGCAGCCTCACGAAACACTGTCCCCAATGCCGAGGGAGAATCCACCTGCATGCGAACCTCCACCTGATTGGGGAAACAGACCCGAACTTCCAGTCTCGGAGTAGGCAGATTCACTTGAACTTCCTGCATCGGCGGTGAGTTCTTGCGCTCTTTTGCGAGCCAGCTGTAGAACGTCTGCAGATTGATCTCGTGCTCCGCACAGAACTTCACCGCCGAAAGGCCGCTCCGATGAAACTGAGCTACGAACTCCTGACGAACTGCCGCGCTGCGGTAAACTCGTCTCCGACATGTTTCTTGAGTATTGTTATCCATGCCGATACCGTATCAGCGAATCGCAAGCCTGACTACGGGGTCGACGAAGAGACGTTTACGAAAAAAACATACTATCCATCTCAATTTTTCATTGATACTCAGTGGGAAACTTTAACGAATTGCAAAATATCATACAGAGTAAAGCTGGGTGATACGATTCGATCATTCAATATCAGAAAGCCTTCCCAAAGGTGGAAATATCCCAAGGAACGGTTACAGCGAAATGTTTTCATTTTAGACATATCCAGAACACTCCCTTTAGATGCTACCGTTGGATATGCTAAGTTAGCAAAACAAGCGCAAGAAGAGGTTTCTGATGTAGCATTAAGCAAAGAGAATAGAGATTATTTATCCTTTATTCTAGGAAGAAAGTATTCAAGCGCCAGATTCGCAACCACAGACTTTGATGATAGTAAGCAAGTCGGCTTGCTTACACGTGAGTTTGGAGAAATGTCTCAATTTCATCAAGGCGCAGGAGAAGATGCTACGCTTGACTTGTTTCAGTTATTCGAGACTCTTCCAAATCATTCTCTACTGATTATTGATGAGGTTGAAGCATCGCTTCATCCCAAGGCGCAAAGGCGCTTAACTAAATACCTCTTGTCTCTTTCTAGATTAAAAAGAATTCAAGTCGTTCTTAGCACCCATAGCCCGTATGTTTTAGAAGAATTACCTTCTGAGGCAAGAATACTCCTAACTCCAAATGAGCAAGGTTCAATAAGTGTTGTTCCCAATGTTTCAACTGAATTCTCAATGAGTAAAATGGATGATTCTGATAATCCCGAATTGCACATATATGTTGAGGATAGTGACGCTCAAATTTTAGCTTATGAAATATTGAAAAAGCATGATCCTGACGATCAGGTTTTGCCTAGAGCAAAATGCGTAGTAGTCGGGCCTGCCAATGTTGTTCAGACTATGGGTATGCTGTCACATAGAAAACAGCTTCCCTATTCTGGATTAGGTTTACTAGATGGTGATATCGAGGAATCTGAAGGATGCATCAATTTACCAGGCACGACACCACCAGAAATACTGGTTTTTAATGATCTAAAAATAATGAACTGGCCAAATCTAGATTCGAGATTTGGTGTCGGAGCAGGAACTTTGTTTACAATCCTCGACGAATCAATGCTAGAGCCTGATCATCATAATTGGACAAGAATCGTCGGAGATAAAATCCGAATGAGCGCGAAGAACGTATGGCAAATACTCTGCAAGGAATGGGTTTATGAATGTATGGATCAAACAACTGGAGAAACAATAAAAGAAGCCATTCTTGCTAAACTCAATGCAGCATAACAGTGCACATAACCAGTGGTTGGAGCCTACGCATAAAACGTCCGCAGTTTTAATGTTTGAGAGCATACATCTAAACCACTCTCCACCCTCTGCGAGGCTCACCCATAACGTTCGCAAGAAAAATATGAGGATCAAAAGATGAAACGACTATTTCTCCTAACTCTTTCTTTGTTTAGCATGTCCGCAGTTTTGGCAGCTGATTACCGTCTATTCACAGATCAGGATGGTCGAACAATAGAAGCAAAAATTATCAAGCTCGATGCGAGCATGAAGAAGGTAACGCTTGAGCGAAGGAATAAGAAAAAAGCCACTGTTCCTGTCAATGTTTTCTCAGAAGAAGACCAAAAATATATATTAGCGTGGAAGCCAGATACTTCTTTAAGGGAAGCTCCGCAAACTGAAAACCCTAAGCCATTGAAAAAAAGTGAGCTAAAACAAATTGCGAAGAGATATGAAGAGGAAATGAATAATAAGGAGTGGCGTATAAGCGACAGCAGGTCGATCTACGTACTTCAGGTATTGAACGATGCAAAATACTATTATGATGTCGGTACAAAGACCATCAGCGTGATCGATATTGAAGACTCTGCGTTCGAATTAGAACTGGAAATTAATGCAACTCCAAAAAGAAATGTAGTAGAGCAAGGTAAACACGATAGAGTTTACCGTGGCTGGGCTATTCTCTGTTCCAATGGAGATGTTAAGTACAATTCATTTATCAACCCTCACCCTGTCGAAATAGCAACTCATGTCATATCAAAAACAGGATGGAAGTATAAATTTAAGGAACCAATCGATATAGGAGCCTTTGTAGGCACATTAGAGTCATGTGGCATTCCAACATTTAATTTAACCTCTAACAGCACAAGAGAAGATTTAATTGATGAAGTACCTAAAATTGCTGACTGGGTAATGGAAAATGGACACAAACACGACACAACACAGCCTATCGCCTATTACCCTGAAGATTTAATTGAAGATAAATTAAAGAAGGTTGATCAGTACTTCTAACCAAGGTTTGATTAATGGAAAAACATACAAGGATACAGAGAAACACAGGGGAAGGACTCTGTGTTCTCCGAGTCCTCCAGCGGAGAGGGGATAAAAATATACCTGGATGTTTTAGCAAACCGTATTCTTTGATGAATCCGCGATGGAGTTTTTCAACTCTGACCATTCAGAAATTGAAGATCGATTTTTACTCTTAGGTCAGAGTTTCAGTTTAAGAACATTAATGGTGTGTCACTGTTACAGAGAAGATGAATCGGTAATCCGAATCATCTCTGCCCGAAAAGCAACGACCAAGGAACGAAATATTTACCGGAGGAACAAGCGATGAAAAAAGAATATGATTTAGAAAATATGGAATGGAGAAGAAATCCATACGCCAAACAGTTGAAAAAGCAAATCACAATCCGGATGGGTGTTGATATTATTGATTACTTTAAATCATTGGCAGAGGAAACGGGTATCCCCTACCAAAACCTGATCAATTCATACCTTCGTGATTGTGTTGTCCATCACAAGAAACCATCCATGAAATGGGCATCATAAAATTCGCAGAACCAGTGGTTTGAGCTGACACGGTATGACGCACAGTTTTCATGCCTGAAGTTTTAACCCCGTGTCAGCTCACCCATAACGTTGGAACGAAAGGGAAATGAAATGATCGTTAACACATTGTCGGCATGCATAGCCACAGAGAAGGTTGAAGAATCACGCGATTTCTATGTGAAGTATTTCGATGCCGAAGTCACATTTGATTGCGGGTGGTATGTGAATCTGCAGTTTGGAAAAGAAACATCGGAACTGCAGTTTATGGCCCCTCAAGATCCCGCTCCGCCGGCCTGTAATCCGGCCGGGTTGATTTATAATTTTTCCGTAGATGATGTTGATTCAGAATATCAACGTCTCACGGAGGCGGGCCTCACTCCGGTTATGCCTCTCGAAGATCATCCCTGGGGCGATCGAGGCTTTTCCGTCCTCGATCCCAATGGAGTCAGCCTTTACATCTTTTCTGAACGAGAACCCTCTGAGGAATTCAAACACTATTACAAAAACCCGGTGGGTGACGTTTGAGCGGCAGCAACAGCTCGAGGAAAAACTGAGCACCGTGGATTCGTTGTCATTCCTGCATTCGCTGGCGGTTTACAGCTGTTCCAGCACTTCGCGGGCGAGCCGTTTGCTGTAGGCATGGATTTTCCAGTGCCCCGGACTCCAGCCCTGCAGGAAGCGGAAAAAATCGGTCCAGGCCACGGGGTACAACGCGCGCCAGTTTTTTTCCAATGATTGGAAGTCGATGTTTTTTCCGCGTTTTTCCAGCGCCTTTTCCAGGCATTGGAAATAAACATCAAGCAGCCGGGTTTCCTGCTGTTCGCATTCATCTTCGCTCAGGCAGCTGCTGATAAAATAGGCAACGTCTTTCATGCCGCACCCGCCGCCGACATATTGAAAATCGACCGCCGCGACGTCCCCGTTTTCCGCAAAACAGAAATTGGCCAGTTTGGCATCGCCGTGCACAAAGGTCTGGAAGGGCGAATTTTTCAGTTGCTGATCGATCGCAGCGGCGGCGTTTTTCAGCTTCAGATCATCGAGTTCCTGCAATTCGTCGGGGCGGGTTTCGAGGTGCCAGTAGGTGCCGGTTTTCCAAAGGTTGGAAGGTTCCTCGTGCATAAACTCGGCGTGAAAGTGGGCGAGCCACGAAAGGCAGGTTTCGATGTCGTCCTGCGTCACATGGCTTTTCCGCAAATGAAACCCGGATGCATCGAGGTCTTCCATCACCATGAACACTTCATCGCCGCGGGTTTCGAGGGCATAGCATTCCGGAACGCGGCAGGAATCATCGCAGCGCGTGGCGAAATCGCGATAAAACGCAGTTTCCACCTGATAGGATTTCACTTTGCGTTCGTGCGAACGTCCCGTATTCCAGCCGCGCGGATGGCGGTTTGATGTCGGCCACTGCACATGTTTGACGACGACGCTGGCAGGGGTAGGGCGCGATCGCCGAGCGCGCTTATCGGTACCGGGAACAGCCCGGCGGTCTGTTCCTACCTCATATTCCAGGCCTACACGCACAATTTTTCCATAGCCGCTCCACAGATTCTGGATGATTGCCGATTCAGCAAGCGCGGAAGCGCCGGTGGCATTCAGGGTGATTTCTGTAAAATGTTGATTCATATGGCGGGGGAGCGTTGCAGAATCCAGGACGATAGAAAAGAAGAGGGCAGGAAAATCATGCAGCGAGAAGCGGTGTTTTGGAGTACTCCGACCCTTGAAGGCAGGGTTCAGAGGGCATGTTTGAGTTCGCCGGGAGTTGCTCCGAGTGCGAGATTGGCACGCACAAGCAGATCGATGGATACAGTTTTTTCAGCGTGTTCCATCTTCGCGAAACGGCTCTGACTGGTGTGCATCAGTTTAGCGGCCTGGCTCTGGGTAAGTTTTTTCGACTTCCGTTTTTCACGTAGGTGCTGGCTGAGGGCGCGCTTAATTTCGATATAGGCCATCTCCTCATCGGTCAGATTCAGGAATTCCTGTGCATCTCCTACGGTAAATCCAGCAGCTTCAAGTTTTTTTATTTTTTCGGCGTTCATGATGCTTTTCTCCTGTCTAGATCAGATCGTATTGTTTGAGCCTGCGTTTGCTTTCGTCGACCACTCGCTTGGGTGTTTGCTGTGTTTTCTTTTGAAATACATCAGCAATGACGATGGCATCAGGATCTATACGGTAGACAATTCTCCAAATCGAATTTTCATCTGTGATTCTCAACTCATGGCACCTTTTCCCGATTGCGGGCATTGGGCGTGAATGGGGCAGGGAGAGACGAATTCCTTCCTGCAAATCTCTCAGCAGGCAGCCAGCTTCAATCCGGGCTTCCTTGCTGAGGGGTGGCGTTTTAATTTCGCCCTTCAGCCATACAAGCGGTTTGGGGTGCTTGTTCATGGTTATAAATATGTCATATATGACATATTCCGCAAGTTCTTTATGGCAGCAATTGAAGCCACTTCCGTTTCATGCGAAGCATGGATTCTTCATGGGTAAATTTTTCCAGGGATTGGATGTCGACCCATTGGAGATCGTGCGATTCTTCGGATACGATGTAGTCCTCGTTTTCCAGACATTGGAACACAAAGCGGATATCGTGGTGAAAATGTGCCGGTTCATTTTTACGCTCAGGAATCCGGTGAATATCGATGTCGAAGATTTCGGGATTCCACAGGGTCAGATTGCGGATGCCGGATTCTTCGAGGGCTTCCAGCCGGGCGGCATCGATGATGTCGGTGTTGCCGTCGGCATGTCCGCCGAGCTGCAGCCACATATCGAGTTTTCTGTGATGGGTGAGCAGGACGTGCGTTCCCGCCTTATTCACCAGCCAGGCGGAGCCGGTAACGTGGCCAACCTGCAAAGAGCGTTCAAAACAGTCGGGATGGGTTTCAACAAAACCGATCAGCCGGTCCGCTGTGTCTTTTTCATTCGGCCACGTTTTGCGATAGTTCCGGAGTCTGGAAAGCAGGTCATTGCGGTGCATCGTTTTCCTCAATGTTCCGGATGACCTTTGCAGGATTGCCTACGGCCAATGCATCGGAAGGGATATCCTTTGTGACGACAGAACCGGCTCCGATCACCACGCGGTCACCGATCGTGACGCCCGGAAGGACAATGACGTTCCCGCCCAGCCAGCAGTCTTTGCCGATGGTGATGGGTTGGCCGAATTCCAGTTCGGCCGCCCGCTGCGTGGCGGATAAGGGATGGCCGGCGGTGTAGAGCTGCACATTCGGGGCGAAAAGGGTCCGTGCACCGATGCGGATTTCGCAGACATCGAGAAAAACGCAGTTGAAATTCAGGTAAACCTTTTCTTCGCAGTGAATATTATAGCCGTAATCGCAATAGAAGGGCGGGGTCACATAAATATCATCCGCGCAGTTGGGCAGCAGCTTCCGAAGGGTTTCCCGGCGTCCTTCGGGGTCATCGAACTGCTCGATATTCATTTTTTTCAGCAGCGCCCGGGCCGTTTCGCGTTCGGCAGCCAGTTCGCCGCCCATGGAATAATAGGGTTCGCCGGCGAGCATTTTTTCTTTTTCGGATTTCATCATCAGGCCGGATTAAAGAGGGGATAAAGAATATCATACTGTTCGAGCAGGGCCTGCGGCATCACGCGGGTGTCGGCCAGCACCGGCATAAAATTGGTGTCACCGGTCCAGCGCGGTACAATGTGCTGGTGGATATGATCCTTCAATCCGGCTCCGGCGGGTTCGCCCAGATTAAACCCGAGGTTGAGGCCTTGCGGATGCAGTTCCGCCTTTAAAATATCCACGGCTTCGGCGGTGAGATCCATCAGTTCCAGCCGCTCCTCCGCCGTGAGATCCGACAGATTGTCAAGGTGGCGGTACGGAGTGACCATCAGATGCCCGGAATTATAGGGATAGCGGTTCATGACCACGGCACAGGTTTTTCCGCGTTTAAGCAGCAGGTTTCCACGGTCGTCGTTTTCCGCAAACATGCGGCAGAGAAAACAGCCGCCTTCTTTTTCGCCCAGAATGTATTCAATGCGCCACGGCGCCCAGATCGTTTTGTTCATATTTTCTGCTCTACAGTTTTACTTGCATTCATTTAATAAAATCGATTTATTCAATTTGAACCACTGAAAGCGCGAATGCGTCGTAGGTGGTGTTTTTATTTAGGGTACATGACAATTCCAAATGGATTATCGGTCGACGCTTCCGTATTGAGCGTAGGTTTAATGAGCTCTAACCAATCCTCGATTTTCTCTGAAGTGACTAAATCAGGAATACGATTCCCGAATTTATGGCCTATCTTTCCCAAAGAATACAAGTGAACTATGTAAGAGATGAAATCGGAAATCTGTATGAAGTACGATTCCTTGGAATCCTTTTGTAAGGGGTCTTCTATTAAGCTTTTGATTTCTTCTCTGTAAGGGGCATTTCCGAATCTACTCGGTATATAATTTATTCGTTGTATTTTCCGTGAAGTCTTACGCATCTTACCAACCCTACCTGGGTCAGTAATTATCATAAACCTCTTTTCGGGCCGATTTTCTGAAGATGATTCTCAATACGTTGAATTGAGTAGGTGAATGCTCTGTCTAATATCTCGTACTTCAGACTTCTAATATTTGGTTTAAGGATAGCGACATTGACGACATCAGCTTGAAGGCCGGCAATCATTTTGTAAAAGAGATCCATGATCTCTATCCGTTCAGCATCAGATAGATTTAATTGTCGATAGGGTTGTTTGTTTAACAGAAATTTCTTTGTGTGCATTTCCCATTTAACTGGAAATGCAAAATCAGTATGAAGCTGTTTTCGGAACGAGTGGACATGTTCATAGTTCGATTTCCAATTCTGAAAATGAGTGTAAACCGTTGATAGTACGAAAAGCGGTGATGAATAGTCAGGAAATCCATCATCACCAGCTTCATCATAATAAGCTAAATACATATCAATACCTGATGCAGTATAATTTCATTTTCAAATGCGGAGATTAAATCATATCTTCCGGGGATTGGAAGTTTGGAAGGACCTATGGCGGACAACGTATATTTTTACTGCGGAAACGATGAATACCTGGTGGCGACGAATGCGCGCAAAAAGGTGGATCAGATCTGCCCTGCGGAGGAGCAGTCGCTCTCGCTGGAAGTGATCGACGGCAGTGCATCGAAGGTGGACGAGGCCATTGCGGCGATTGATCAATGTGTGGCGGCATTCCGGACCGTGGGGCTTTTCGGCGGCAGAAAAGTGGTCTGGCTGCGCGATGCCGGGTTTCTTAAAAATCAGGTCATGATGAAGAATGCCGATGTGAAACGGCTGCTGGCTGAACTTTCCAATGACCTGAAAGCGGGGCTGTCGCCGGACCAGTTTCTGATAGTTTCCGCGCCGGGGATTTACAAGGTTTCGGGTTTTTATAAGGCGATTAAGGATATCGTTGAATTCGAGGAGTATGATATTCCCGAACGCGACTATGAGGCGCGGCCGGTGGCGTTGAAACGGGCGAAATCGTTGTTTAAGCGCGAAGGGTACAGCATCGATTCCGATGCGATGGATCTGTTCATTGACCGCGCCGGTTTTGAAACCCGTCAGATCATGAATGAGGTGGAGAAGCTGGTGCTCTATAAAGGCGAGGATAAGAACATCGTATTGCAGGATGTACAGCTGATGACGGCGGCTTCTCATGAAGCGGTGGCCTGGGATTTTACGGATGCCATCGCCGAACGCAAACTCGGGGAGGCGATCCGGATTTTCCGGCAGCTGCTGTTTCAGAAACAGACGGCAATCGGTCTGATTATCCAGATCGAAAATCTGTTTCAGAATCTGCTGCGCTTCCGGGAATATATGGAAATCGGCTGGTTGCGCATGAACGGCAACCGGATTCAGTGGGCGAATGATCCAGAGATTGATGACTATTTTGCGGCTATGCCGGATGATCCGCGGAAAATGCACTGGTTCCGGGCTTCGAAATTTGCCAACCAGGCGGCTCCCTACACGGTCGCCCGCCTGGCGGCGAGCAAGCGGCTGGTGGTGGATACCCACGAAAAAATGCTCTCCGGCGGCGGCGCTGTTTCGCATGAGCTGATGCTCGAAACGCTGCTGGCCAAACTCTGTGCCCCACCGCGGCGCCGGCGTGCCTGATGCGGGTTGGCTTCCGGCTACACCCTTCGGATGAAAAAACGTTGTAGGCCCGGTCCCCGACCGGGTGGTCCGTGCATTATCCTGCCTGAAGACAATGATTCGGGGTTGATTTTGTGCGACGAAAAAAAACCGCCTCCGATGAATCGGGGCGGCTTTTCCTATGCGTTTAATTCAGGGCTGAATTATTCGCCGAAGGTCCAGTTGGCAATAATCATGCCTTTTGAAAGATCACTCGGGAAATCGGTAAACCATTCGTTGTCGGAAATAATGTTTACGAGACCGAGCTGGAACAGGTTATGGGCGGTTTCTGCATAGTTTACAAATCCCCACTGGAAGGCTCCGTCCACTTCTTTACCGATATTCACGAAGCCCAGCTGTGCGCCGGTCAGTGCTTGTGCATAGTTTACAAATCCCCACTGGAGACCGACGAATTCGCCGGAGGCATAGTTGACCAGACCGAGGGAAGCACCGGTGTAGTCTTCTGCGTAGTTGTAAATGGTCGGAAGGAATACGAACCATTTCACGCCTACACTGTCGCCGGTTGAACCGTTTACAAAACCGAACTGCCACTGGAATTCCGGGCTTGGGTTTTCGTTCCAGACCCCGATCGATACCCCTTTGATTTCAGTTGCACGATCCTGAAGGGCGATATCGGGGGTCAGCGAAAGCTGGAAACCTGCGGTTTCAGCAAACGATCCTGCGGTGAGTGCACACGCTGCAGCTGCAATCATCAATTTTTTCATACTCTCTTCTCCTTATGGTTTACGTACTACTTATGAATTCAGTGCATAAGAGCATAGGAACAACAGAAAGAGACTGCAACCGCTTTTCATTTATTTTACGGGGTGAAGGTTACATCTATTTGTCGCAATCACATGTTTGGCGCCAGGTATTGTAACGTGTAGAGGGGAAGGGTGTTAGCTTATTCAAGCTTCGGTCGCTTGGCGGAATACTTCCGGTAAACGGGGATGACGGCCCGAAGGACTGGATGTCGGATCCGGTTGTTTTAAGCGGGATATGTGCTCCGATCTGCAGAGCCGGCTGAAATTCCGCTGTAGTGTTTTCGGTATGATATGAAGCTGGTGAGTTTCGCGGTTTTCCTGCTTTATTCGCCCTCGATTCCCCGGTAAAGCTGTTGGGTCGAAAAGGACGTGAATTATGGAAACAACATTTGCAGATCGACTGGAACTGGTGGAGCAGCGGATTCGCGCCGCCTGTGAAAAAGCGGGGCGGGCGCGTGAAGAGGTGACGTTGCTTGCCGTCTCCAAAACCAAACCGCCGGAAGCGGTGCGCGAGGCCGCGGAATGCGGGCTGCGGCTGTTCGGTGAAAATAAAGTGCAGGAGGCGCAGTCGAAAATTTCGATGTGTCCTTCCGGGCTGGAGTGGCATCTGATCGGACATCTTCAGAGCAACAAGGCCAGGATAGCGGCCAATCTGTTTCATATGATTCATTCGGTGGATTCTCTGAAACTGCTTCAGACCCTGGACAACCATGCAAACACTACATTGCCGGTATTGCTCCAGGTTAATATTGCGGGTGAGGCGGCGAAGTATGGTTTAAAACCCGACGAAGTGGCCGGAGTCATTGAGGCCGCCAACCGGATGAGCAAATGCGAGGTGCACGGTCTGATGCTCATTCCGCCGTTTTCGCCGGATCCCGAAAAAACGCGCGCTCATTTTGCCGACCTCCGTAAACTGCGCGATCAGCTGCAGGACGAAACCGGCACGCCGCTGCCTGAGCTTTCCATGGGGATGTCGCACGACCTGGAAGTGGCAGTTGAAGAGGGCAGCACCTGGGTCCGCATCGGCACCGATCTGTTCGGGCATAGAGACTGAATAACCTCAGAGGACACCGAGAGCTCAGAGAATGGATAAGGATCCACTAACTGAAAAAGTTATAGGTTGTGCCGTTGAAGTGCATCTGACTGTCGGCTCGATAGGTTGTTGAAGGTTCTTTAAGTTCAATGTTGTGTGCTTAATAGACGGTATTAAACGTATAAGTAATTAATCAAAACACCCTCTGTGCTCTCTGTGGCCTCTGTGGTAGAAAGTTTCATTATGAATATTGTATTTATCGGAGCGGGTAACATGGCTGAAGCCATTGTTGCGGGAATCATCAGACAGAACGTGGTAGAACCGTCGGACGTCTGTGTAACGGATATCAGCGAAGAGCGGCTTGACCATTTTTCGCAACAGTACGGTGTCGGCCGTTCCACGGATAATGCTGCCGCGGTGGCGCAGGCGGATGTGGTGGTGCTTTCGGTCAAACCGCAGATTTTTCCGGACGTCTGGCCGGGAATTGAGGGTGCACTTAAATCCGATGCGCTGGTCGTCAGCATTATGGCCGGGATTCCCTCCGCAAAAATCGCCAAAGATAAACCGATCCGTGTGGTGCGGGTGATGCCCAATACGCCGGCGTTGATCGGTGAAGGGGCAGCGGGCATCGCCGCCGGTGAATATGCCACGGAAGCCGATGTAAAAATCGCAGAAAAACTGCTCGGTGCGGTTGGAGTTGCCGTGGTGGTGAAAGAAGAGGAAATCGATGCGGTAACGGCGCTGAGCGGCAGCGGCCCGGCCTATGTCTTTTATCTGCTCGAAAGTATGCTTGAAGCCGCGGAACAGATGGGGCTCGAAAAAGGAGTTTCCCGCGATCTCGCACTCGCAACCGTCATTGGAGCCGCAAAGCTGATGAAAGAGTCGGGTGAGGATGCGGCCGATCTGCGAGCAAAGGTAACGTCGAAGGGCGGCACCACACATGCCGCGATTTCCACAATGGAAGAACACGGCGTGAAGGATTCCGTTGTTGCGGCACTCAAAGCTGCGCAGACACGGTCCGTCGAACTGGCAAATGGCTAAAAAAAAAGCAGCTCCACCGAAAAAGAACCGCTGGCAGCGGTTTAAACGCAACGCCGTAACGGCGCTGATCATTCTGATTATTCTCTATATCGGCGGCCATGTGATTTCGCGGCTCGAGGGAACGCGGCAGGCTATTGCGGATAAACTTTCCAACGGCAGCCGCCAGCCGATCTCCATCGAAAAAGCCGGTATGACACTCTTGTGCGGGCTGCGGCTTCAGGGGGTCCGTTTTCAGGGGTGGAAATACCCGATGTGAAAATGAAGTTCAACGGGCTGTTCTTTCTTTCCAAAGAGACGCCGTTTGTGCGGGAATTAAACATCAGGGATATGGAAATGACGTTCCGGCAGGTTCCGTCGACCGGAAACTGGGAACCGCTGATTCTCAGCGGCATCGGTCGGCGGCTCGGGGCCGTGGTGGGGTTTCACCCGCCGGATAAACCGGATGATTCGCTGCCCGAATTTCCGCCCTATGCCATCAATACCAAAACGCTGCTGCAGCTCGAAAACGCCAAAGTGGTCTGGAAAGATGTCAACGGGCGCGAGGTGGCCTATATCACCGATGCCCATCTTCGGTTTAAAACCGGCCGTTTTATTAAACGCAAAGTGATCCAGACTATTTTTCAATGCGAGCATCTGAAGCTGGCCAACGGCCGGAGTCTCCGGAAGTTCCGTCTTGAAGCTTTCAGGGTTGACGGCTCTCCGTGGGTCACCGTCATGGATATGGCGGATATTACCGGACAGTATGAGGAGTTTGCCACCGCTACTCTCTGGCAGGATTTGAACAATCATCTGAACCTGCTTTCCTCGATGCATTGATCCCGGCTTTCCTCAGCTTTCAATGGTTTTCAGTTATTCGGCGGAAGAGGACCGGAACGTGGAAATATGCTGATCGACAGCATTCTGCGGTCTGAACTCGGCCTCTGCTGCAAGAGCAAAAGGGTTCTTCCATAAGGCTTGAAAAGGCGGTGCATCAGATTTTAGACATTCATACTTGCAAACATGTGCATACGTGTAATTATCGCGCGGTCGTTTTTAAATTAACCCTTAAACAAGGCTGAAAAATGAATGCTGAAAAACTGACTGTTGCATTAGAAGAATTCGTTCATGTGGGCGGAGCCCTCGTTATCGTTATTGCTGTGGTATCGGTGCTGACCGGGTTTATGCGGGAATATATTCCGCAGGATAAACTGCAGAAAAAACTGACTAAACATGAAAAATTCGGTCCGCTGCTCGGGGCCTTTCTGGGCATGCTTACGCCGTTCTGCAGCGCTTCCGTTGTACCGCTGACGATGGGAATGGCCACAATGGGGGTAAATCTGGGCACAGTGCTGAGTTTTCTGATTTCGGCCCCGCTCTGTAATTTTGTTGTTGTGGCTATGGTGTACACCGTTTTCGGACTTAAAATTACCGCCGGCTATTTTGCGATCACCTTCATTGCGGCAGTTATCGGCGGCTGGCTGATCACGAAAACCCCCTGGAGAAATGAGATCCGACGGGGCGAAGAGCTGGGCGATAAAAAGGCGGATTCCGGTTGTGCTCCTGCGTCCTGCTGTGGCGAGCAGCCCAAACCGCAGCCGAGCTGCTGTCCGGGCAGTGCTGCTGGTTCCGGCGAGGTGAAAAAGCCGGTGCTGGCGATGCGTTTTGCTTGGGTGCTGTTCAAAAAAATCATTCCCTACGTCCTGATCGGTGCGTTGATCAGCGGGGTTTCTGCGGCCTATCTTCCGCCGGACGTGGTTGAAAAATATGTCGGTGGCGACAGTCTGCTTTCGATTATTATTGCTGCTGTAATCGGAGTGCCTGTGTATCTGCGCATCGAAATGGCAGTTCCGCTGCTGAAGGTGCTGATTGCAAAAGGCATGGGGCTCGGTCCGGCCATTGCCCTGATTATCGGGGGAACCGGAGCCAGTCTGCCGGAAATTGCCCTGGTCTCCTCCGTGCTCAAACCCAAAGCCGTGGCGGCCTTTATTACCATTGTGCTGATCACCGCGGTAATCGGAGGGGTGCTTATTCAATACGTGCTCTAGGCCGGAAATGAATCCCTCTTTCCGTCGGCCTGCTGGCGGAGGGAGGGCTTTGTGTTTCTCACATTGATCTGAAAAAGGAGTCGTATGAAATGCCAAGGTAATGATGAACTAAAAACCGGAAAACGGGGTCTGTTGGGTTTTCGCAGGTGGTGTGCATATCACCACCTCTACAACGTGATTTCCGCCCTCATCAAAGGAGAGAAATTATCCGCACAGATTAAAGCCGGCCGGAATATCGCGCTGCTCGGAATCTTCTGCCCCTTTTTCTGGATGGCCCTGCTCTCCGGAGAACGGGGGTCCGCACTTGCTTTTCATGCTCTGCATTCCGGGATGGTATGTTTAATCGGAATTGCTATCATGATTGCAGGTTTAGCGAATCAGAAGGACCGCTCATGAATGAACAATTTATCGATGCGCTGAAAGCCCTGGCAGAGCCCCACCGGCTGCGTCTGTTCTGGCTGCTCATCCATGTGGATCAATGCATTACCGTTGCTGAAGCCATGGATGTGACCGGCGACACGCAATACAACGCTTCACGCAATCTGAAAATGCTGTATAAAGCCGGTCTGCTCACCCAGATGAAATCCGGCAAATGGGTTTACTATCAGCTGGCGGAACAGAATGAACCGCAATGGAAAGCCTTGGTCGAATCCATCGGCGCCATTCCGCCGGACGAATTTTCCGATGTCGTTTCAAAATGCAGAAAACGCCTTGCCATGCGGGTGAATAACGAATGTGTGGTCGGTCCCAACAGCGAAGCATGGCAGGCGGCGATTTCATCCCGATAAAACACCGACATCCCGATATAACCCGTGAAAACCGCATATTTTCGGGGGAATATTTCAAGAAAGATAAAGCATCTGCTCGATCCGGTTTGCGGCCCGGCATGAAAATGCGTGAAAACCGGGTTGACCCGCCCCGCCGATTTTCGTAAACACTCAGGCCTTCTTTCAAGTGGCCAATGTAGCTCAGTTGGTAGAGCAATTCACTCGTAATGAATAGGTCATCGGTTCGACTCCGATCATTGGCTCCACTTTCTCCTTCTTTTTTTTCTGGAATAACGCGTTGTTTCGAACGTTCAAGTTCCGGCTTTGTCATCGGCGCTTCGGTTGGGCTTGTTTACAGCCTCCATCTTGCTCCGGAGGAGGATCCGTCCCGAATATTTCATGAGTGGGTATTTTCAACCTTGAAGCTGTCCCCGGCACCGGAAAAACAACGGAGGGCGACGGACGGAGTCTGCCCAAATCCGGTAAATTCTGCTCATTCCACCCAAAACTCACCAGCAAAAAAGCTTTCCTCGCGTCCTTCGGATCTTGGTGGTCATAAATGACTGCTCATGAAATATCCGGGTTAGATGTGCCTTGTTTATATTAATTAATTATTTGTTGATATTTGCATGGTTTAATTAAAGGATTCATCAGAATGATAAAAGATAACTTTATTTATGTGCTTTCTGTTGATGACGATCCGATCCACTGCCATGTGTTGGGGCTCATATGTGCGAATATTCCTTTGATTGTGTTGAATTCAGTTCCGGAATTCGGGTGGGTGGAAAACATTCCGCCGGATTTGATTTTAATCCATTTGAATCATCAAAAATCCTGTGTTCGTCATTTGCTGGGATTGTCTGCGGATCGTTTTCCTGATGTTCCAATCATTGGGTACCTGCATTCATTCAATGCTGATGCATTGAGTGATTATTCTGAGATGATCTCAGGTTCTTTCATTTTGATGACCTATCAGGAAATTCTTCTGCAGCTCAAAGAATATATCAGCCTGTTTCATGCGACAGGTGCTCTGCAGGAAAGTTCTGTTACGAGAAGTGATGGGGTAACAACGGATTTTATGAGGTTTAAGAACCTTTCGCCGCGGGAAAAAGATGTGTTTTGCTTAATGGGCAAAGGTCTTAGTTCGCCTGAGATCGCGGAAATGCTGCATTGCTCTCCCCGCACAGTGGAAACACATCAGCGAAAAATTGGTTATAAACTGAATGTCTCCGGCCAGTTTGAAATACGCCGTATGGCATTCAGCTTGATGCGTGGAAGCTCCTGTCATGTGCTCTCCCGAACTGAAAATCATTACTGCGATTATATCGGAGACTCCATAGGTCACTGCCCCTATTTAAAAGCGCAGTGATGTGGTGCAGAGATGGAGAGAACGGCCTGATTTTTCCGGATTAGTAAAAAATATTACGTAAATTCCCTGACTGTTCGACTCTGCTACCTATGGCTATTCTCAATTGCGATGCTGTCTGGAAGGATAAGTACTCTTTCGTTTTCGTGAGCGGAATTTCTATGGAGCGTTGCTGTTTCAACCGGGTATTCTGAAGATGCGGGGTTGACGTGAACCGGGTCGACGGATTCGGGATCGGATGTGTTTTTTGTACACCGGCCGGATGACAGCCGCTTTGTTTGGTGGGGTAAATGATATCAGGGGAAGGGAATGAATAAATTAAGCGGATTTCCAGGGTGGCAATATTTGCGTCTGATTTTCGGAACCGCGGGGATGATAGGGTGCATTGTCGTACCTATGGCCGGAACGGATTCCGGAGGATGGGTCGATGACGTGACGGGATCGGCTGCAGAGGCTGAGGATACTCGCGTGCTGTATCTGGACGGTATGCTGTTTGGTATTTCAACGAATAGCGGAAGCTGTTGCTGGCGGCTGAACGGCACTGTTCCCGGCCACGTTTATGAATTCTATTTTGCACAGAGTCTGAGCATCGGACATCCGGATGGGTACTTTGCATCACAGTATGATGGACATCGGTTTGCGTTGGCCGAACGCGGATTTCCCGGAACAGATAATGGAATAATCGACTGGTATACCTGGGATGAAGGACCGGGACGAAATCCATCAATGAATCAGTTTTATCTGTATGCCGGAGTTGCAGATGATTCCGATGGTGACGGATTAAGCGACGGTTATGAAACGGGATTGCTCGGAACAAGTCCGGATGTGGTGGATACCGATACGCTGAGCCGTCCGGAAGGCAACGGGATTTCCGATGCCGATGAGGATTTCGACGGTGATGGACTCAGTAATCTCGAAGAGTACATCGGTACGCCATATGGAGGCGCCTCGAGTCCGAAGCATCCGGATACCGATCTGGACGGAATATGTGACGGGCCGACCGTTCCCGAAGGATGGGAACATCTGGTTCCCGGTCCGGATGCCTTTCCGCTCGATCCCGCAGCAGGCATTGATACAGACGGCGACGGCATGCCGGATGAGCTGACCGGAAGCTCAAATAGTAATCCTCCGTTGGTTGCCGACGATGACGATGATAACGATGGAATGCCTGACTTGTGGGAAATAGCGCATGACCTCGATCTGAAAGATCCAGCGGATGCAGCAGATGATCAGGATCAGGACGGCCTCACCAACCTTGCCGAATATCTCAACCAGACGGATCCGGGGCTGGCGGATTCGGATGGAGATGGGTTGGGGGATGGTTTTGAGGTAGAGAGCGATTTTAATCCCTTATCTCTTCCGGGGCAGAGCGAAATTGATGAAGACATTGATGAGGATGGTTTGCCTGATTCTTTGGAATATCTCTTTTTTACCAATTTAAATCAAAGTGCAACCAACGATTTCGACGGGGATGGATTGCTGAATAATGAAGAACTCAGTTTTTCTAAAAGTAACGGCACTCCTATCGAGATTGAATCCAGCTGGGTATTTGATGCTTCGGCGACAAATGTGATTTTCTGGACTAATGGTGTAGAGATTATTTCTGATCGGGATGGATATACGGATTATGAGCCGGATGATGAGGGGGCAAAACTGCTGAATCTTGGATTTGGATTTCCATTCTTTGGTGAAATTCACAGTAATGCTTATATTGGAGTGAACGGAACGATATCTTTCGGCAGTCCATTTGGATCCTACGACTATATAGTTGAGATTGATTCGACGGGTGAGCTTTCCGAATTTTTCCCTTCAAATTATCCCGGATTTCTAGCGCCTTTCTGGTGTGATATGGAGGTTATGGATGGTCAGGTGTTCTGGCAGTCAAACAGTTCTCATTCTTCATCGAACAGTATGGTAATCACGTGGAGCGGGGTGTCATTTTATGATTGCACAAACTCTTCGCTGACCTTCCAGGCAGAACTGTTCGAGTCCGGTGATGTCATCTATCGTTACGGCAATATGGAGTTCGATGAAGCAGAATTTCAGTATGTGGATGCTGCAGGTGAAACAAACTACTGGTGGTATGATGCAGTTTCTGCTCTGACGGGTTCCAACGGCAATGACTGGGTTGTCTGGAGTTATGAAGAAGAGGCTCCCGGATCACTGACAAACGGTCTTGAGGTCTCGATGTTCCCGACTGAATATTCGTTCTCCCTTAACTCCTACCCTCATATACAAGATTCGGATGCTGACGGCTTGGGCGACTATGAAGAGAGTCGCATTTATTCCACCGATGCAATGATTTTTGACACCGATTCTGACGGCTTGGGAGACGGAGAAGAGGTGTTCCGGCAAAATCCAACCGATCCGCTCGACTGGGACACAGATGATGATCTACTGTCCGATGGAGATGAGGTTCATCGGACTGTAACTGATCCTTTAGACGCAGATACCGACGGCGATTTAATGAGTGACGGATGGGAAGATGCGTATGGTCAGGATCCAACGACGAATTCGGTTGATGAGGCTTATGCGGATGTGGACGGCGACGGGCTTAACAGTTACGAAGAGTTTCTGCAGGGTAGCAATCCGGAGATGCGGGATAGCGATTCAGACGGAATGGATGACGGTGTGGATGTTTGTCCTGTTGAATACTCTTATGTCAGCAGCGCAAGTACGCCCTTTATTGTGACGGCGGATAGTTACGTGAAAAGTTGGGGCGTTGGAAACGGATTTTGGAACCCTTTATCAGAGACTGAATATGCTGCTGTTTCCATTGAATGGGAGGATAGCTGGTGGCATGGAACGGAAACAAATGAATCCATCCTGTGTGCAGGATCCGAAACGATTTATTATGATGAAAGCAGTGAGAGCTTTTGGGTGCAGGGGTTTTTGCAAGACATGATCCCGTATGAGTTGTATTTTCATGAGGATGCTTACAGCCAGGAACTTTCCGAAGAGTATGGGTTTTCGGTTTGGGTGATTGATGAGAGTTATGATGATGAGGATGTGCTTATTGGCCGGGAGTGCATTGCAGTCCCCGAAATCGAATATCTGAACCCTGTTCCCGCAAATTGTTTTACATTTGATTATAACGATCTTGAGCCTTGGGAAAGTCATGAACTTTACGCGTATAAATATTCATCAGGTTTGTATTTGGGCGGGGATGATGAACGGAGGGTTCGGTTCCAGTTTATGTTCCCGAATCCGGTGACCAACCACACCGTGAAATGGGTGGAATATGATGTGGTCAACGATGAACGCACTAATCCGCAGGTTCAGTCCTTAACGGTCACCGGAACCAATAGTACCGTAGTGGAACTGGCGGCTGATTCCGGCTGTGAGGTAGAAGCGGTAATTCCCCATGTGGTGCTGATCGGGGATCTTGATCATAACGGAAGCATTGGAGATCTTGATGAGGCTCTGCAGCAGGCGGCAAGCGGGGAACCGCTCATGCTGCCTCCGCCGACAGAAGAGACTTTGGATTCTTCCGTAGAGCGTTGCGTGAACCTCTATGTTGATGCAATAGGTTTTGAGGAACCTTGGAATGAGGAGCGCACGGTGATCGAGTTTTACGGCGTTGATCCCGGCGAACGCTTCAGGCTCTGGGGCTCACCCGCGGCGACGGCAAGCATCGGTACAGTGTTTCAGGCGGGAGAACCCCTGACGCTGGATACCGACGAGGCGCTGGCGGCCGAATGGATCTACTCCAGCAATACCTATACATACGCGGCATTCCCCGACCGCATTCAGTGCGTCTCCTGTGCGGCAACCAACGACGGCTATGCCGTGGTTGAGCTCAGGCACGAACTGGCCGACGGCACCCTCTATGCCGTCTCACTGCCCGTTCAGGTTGCCAAAGCGCGCCTCGCACCTGATTTCGACCGCGACGGCGAAATCGACGAAGGCGACGACCTTCGCGCCTTAACCAACGAGATTTTCCGCTTCTGGGTCAACGACGATAATGACGATCCCGATTCCGAGGTTGAGGGGGATGACCTGCCGGGGCAGGAGGAGTCGTCAGCCGACGCGCACTACGATCACAACTCCCAAGTAGACGGCATGCGCGATCTGGTTGACTTTTTTCCGCTTAAAATCGAAATCGACGAACTGCTGTGTGATACCGAGAAGTATGAGTACTGGATCGGAAACGAGGGCAGTGAACTGTATCTGGGCCTCAACTATATCCTCACCGATCTGCAGAAAGACGATGTTTCGGCCTATCTCTTCGATCCGGAAACGGCGGCGGATTTTGCCGATGCCGAAGTTCAGCGGCTGGGGGCCGGTGGAAATGTTCTGGACGATGCGGCCTTCCTGCAGAGCATCCAGGATAACGGGACTGCGGTTCTGCTGGTCGAGGCCTGGGCAGAGGCCGACCCCGATACGCCGCTGGTATTCGAGGTGCGGGAAAAGAATTACGGCTTCATCGCCGCATCAGCGGAACTTCAGCTCTCGATTTCGAGTGTAACGAATATGTTCCGGTTTAAAAGTTTGCGCGGCGATAGAACGGATAACCTCGAAGAACCGGAGAATTATCCCGACCATCTGACCGACGGGAACGATTTCGTGTTTATCCACGGCTACAACGTCGATGCCGACTCCGGTGATGCCACGCACGCCGAAGTATTCAAGCGGATGTACCAGAGCGGGTTCGATGGAAAGTTCTGGGGCGTTTCGTGGTATGGGGATCCTTATGCCCCGTTACTGGATACCGCCCATTATCACCATGCAGTTGTTGAAGCATTTTCTGCAGCCTATGGTTTAAGAGGTTTTCTGGAGGGATTCAGCTCTCCTCCGGATTTGGCGGCGCATAGTCTGGGTAACGGTGTTGTGGGAATCGCGCTGAATGATGCCGATGGCACAAGTGCTCTGATCCGAAACTATTTTGCACTGGATGCGGCGATGCCGCTGGAGGCCTACGGGGAAACCAATACCGCCACGCACATGACCTTCGGCAATTCGATTGATGTGACCGACGAAGACACACTGGCGATTGATTATCGAACATGGTCAGAATACCCGGAGGCTACATGGGCAAGCGAGTGGTATCGACTGTTTGACTCCTCAGATGCGCGCAGCGGGCTGACGTGGAGAAACCGAATGAGTAATGCAGTCAACAGGGTAGAGTCAGCCTATAACTTTTACTCATCTACCGAAGAGGTGCTTCGGGTTGATGACGGATGCGACAGTTATATCTCATCTGCCATACAGCCCGGCTACTATTCGTGGATGATCCAGGAGTGGTACAAAGGCTTGAAGGGGTACCGCTGGTGGCTCGATAATTCCCTTGCAGACTGGGTCGCGGGCGGTTCCAGCGAACAGTGCGGGTGGGCGTTTACACGGGATCCAAATTCCGGCAACACCTATCTGGCTCATGACGGCAGATGGTTTTATGACACACTGCGCCCGCCTGAGTGGGTGGCCGGGCAATTGTCAACCAATGCGGCTGCTTACAAGGAAACGCTCAAAACCGATCCGCTGTTTAAGGCGGAGCCAAGCATTCTGTTCACGGCCTCTGGAAACAGTTTCGTAAACAGTTTTGTAACGGAGCAGGCTGCACATCTGGACTATACTGAAAGCTGGTTGGATAATGTTCTGGTGCGCGACTGGCTGCTGGCGAAAGGTTTTCCGGCACGGACACGACCGATGGGGTCGACGAGAAGTTTATCAGTAGATTGGGCAAACTATAACATGGCCTCAGACGACCCTTACGATAACGGTTTGATGCTCCATGGTTGGCCGCGGGATACTGAGTACAATGGATTATTGGAATGGTTTCATGGTGATTATAAGGATGTGGCTTATCCATATGTCCAAGAGCTATATAAGAAGTGGGTTCAAATAATTGAGGAGTAGAAAATGAAGAATATTTTATTACTGAGTGTATGTTTTTGTCTGAGTAGTTGTGGATTAGCTACGCCGGAAGGCTTTGTGAAGATTGCTGTCGTTGACGAGGACGGCCAGCGAATAGAAGGTTGTCATATTACGGTTTCTTTTGAAAAGGAGGGGAAGTATATCCGGAAAACTGGTTTCAGCCAAACAAATGCTTTTTTTGAAGCACAGGCGTCAGCCGACCTTCCAAGATGTACCGTCATTATAAATAAAGATGGATATTATGAATCCCGCCAGACAAAAATGTTTACAGGAAGAGATCGAACTAAGAATCGTTATGAACCTTGGGGAGAGGTACGTACTTTGGTTTTGCGCAAAATCATTGATCCCAATGATGGGATAAAAGGTGGTGTAAACGACCGAATTCCTAAGATGGATACTCCTCTGGGTTTTGACCTTATGGAAAATGATTGGGTTGCTCCGTTTGGAAAAGGAGTAAACTCGGATTTTTTTATTACCTGTTCATACGATGACGAAGGAAAAGTCGCATCATATAGTTTGTTGTTCCCAAATAAAGGGGATGGGGTTTTTACGTATCACCGTAAGAAAGGTATTCAGAGCACCTTTATATGGCCGCACAAGGCTCCTGCTAACGGATACCTACAAATGCTAAAGGCCAAACGTACCTATGCTTCAGGCGATAAAACAAAACTTCCTGATTTTATTGAACTTCCACGTGAGGCATCAGCCCTCCCGTATATTTTTAGAATACGCACAGAGTATGACGATGAAGGTAATATCATTTCAGCTTATTATGGAAAAATGCGCAGTGCTGTTCAGGTGAACTGGAACAAAACCGTTCAGTTTGGATATTGGTTAAACGATGATTCTCAATCCCGAAGTTTGGAAAGCACTCATCCAACATCACCATAATGATTTTCCCCGCGCCCTTTGCCCTGTCTTCCGATGGTGAGAGTTTTAGTTAAAGGGGTCGGTCCGATATTTTAATATTCCCCAATTGCCTGCTGAGAATTGATTCGGTATAAATCCCTTATGCCAAGGAAGCCGCGTATAGAGTTTGAGGGAGCGATCTATCATGTCATGAGCCGGGGAAACCGGGGTGATTCTGTTTTTCTGGATGATAAGGATCGTGAGATATTCCTGGATACGCTGGATGAGGCATGTGGCCGCTGCGGTTGGCGGATACATGCTTTTGTTTTAATGGGTAATCATTATCACCTGCTGCTTGAAACTCCGGAGGCCAACCTTGTTGCAGGCATGAAGTGGCTGCAGGGCACGTATACCCAACGCTTTAATTCGCGGCATAAACAATGGGGCCATCTGTTTCAGGGGCGGTATAAAGCCCTGTTGGTAGACGGTTCGTCCGGAGAATATTTTCAGACGCTGGGCAGTTATATCCACCTGAATCCTGCGCGGGCAAAGTTGTTTGATTTAACGAACGGGAAATTAACAGATTATTCCTGGAGCAGCTATCCGTTGTATTTCCGGCGCACTCAAAGACCGTCCTGGCTATGTGTGGATCGGTTGCTGGGTACTATGGGGGCTGCTGATGATCGCACCGGCCATGCGGCATTTCGGTCAATGATGCAGAAGCGGGTTTTTGAGATAGCGCATGCGGATAATCCCATGGAGGCTGATTCAGCATGGCGGCGTATCAGACGGGGCTGGTACTTTGGTTCGGATACTTTTCGGGATGACCTGCTTGAAAAGCTGGATGATGAAGACCGCCGGACATTTATAAATACGTTGGAGGAGGCCTGTTCACAAACCGGCTGGCGGCTTCCGGATTTTGGCGCTTTGCCTCTTGACGGGAGACGGGCGCGGGCGTAGTTTCCTTATCTTGTTGATATTTATGGCTCTGGTAAAGAGTGGCCCCATCGGCCGCTCTTTTTCGGTAAAGGGGCCGGTTATTTGAAATTGAAGGTTGAGTGAAGGAGGTAGCGGTTATGAATCCTGCAGAGCTGAAAGCCGTTGTCGAGTACATGGAAAGCGAACGCGGTGTTGAGCGCGACGTGATTGTTCGTGCCATTGAGCTGGCGCTTCAGAGCGTAGCCGAAAAGAATGGCGTGGAAGACGATACCCTGCGTATTTCCATTGATCGTAAAACATTTGAACAGAAGGCTTATCGGAAGCTTTCAGACGGTTCTGAAATTGAAACCACTCCTCCGCGTCTTGGACGTATTGCTGCACAGACGGCCAAACAGGTGATCATGCAGAAAATACGCAATGCTGAGAAAGAACAGATCTTCGATGAGTATAAAGACCGCATCGGTGAAATTGTCACCGGTACCGTTACCCGCTTCGATCGTTCAGATGTGGTCATTGAGCTTGAGCACGGCGAGGCGATTATGCCTTCTAAAGAACGTGTTCCGACGGAAGAGTATGAAGTCGGCGAACGGATCCGTGCCATCATCCAGAATGTGCGTGAACGGGAACGCGGACCTGAAATTGTACTTTCGCGCAATCATCCCGATTTTGTCCGGCGCCTGTTTGAGCTGGAGGTGTCGGAGATTTCCGATGGTACGATGGAGATTAAGGGCATTGCCCGTGAGGCGGGTTACCGTTCCAAAGTGGCGGTGATTTCCTATGACGAACGTGTCGATCCGGTTGGTGCCTGTGTGGGCATGCGCGGTATGCGGGTTAAAAATATTGTGCGGGAACTCTCCGGTGAGAAAATTGATATTGTCCGCTGGAGCGATGACATCCATACGCTGATCACCAATGCGCTGGCGCCGGCACGCCTGAAAAGCGTGGATGCCGATGAAGAGACACAGACCGTTCAGGTTACGGTAGAGCCGGATCAGCTTTCGCTGGCGATCGGTAAGCGCGGCCAGAATGCGCGCCTGACCTCCAAACTGACGGGCTGGCGGGTCGATATCCAGAAGGATGAAGAAAGCATGGACTTTGAAGAGCGCGTTGCTGTTGCGGTCACAAAGCTGGCTGCAATCCCGGGCATCGGCGACGAATTTGCAGAAAAGCTGGTTTTCTCCGGCTTCCTGACCCTGGAAGGAATTCTGGCCGCCGATATGGACGACCTCTCTTCCATCGAGGGCATTTCCCGCGAGCAGGCCAAGTCGATCTGGTATGCTGCCGAAGGTGAATACATTAAAGAACATGGTGAGATTTCAGAATGATGACCGTATTACAAACCGCAAAAGATGTCGGCGTTTCAGCCGATGAACTGATCGAGATCCTTGGAGATATCGATATTGCCGTCGATGGCCCGGATGCCGAACTGAACGACGAACAGATTGCCCAGGTCTGCGATGAACTGGGCTATGCCTCGATAGAGGAGGCCCGCGCAGATAATGCCGGTTCCGAGGAGGAACCGGAAGCCCCTGCCGCCGAAAAGCCGGCGGAGGAAGTTGCTCCGGAACCTGCAGCACCGGCCGCTGAAAAAGCCGCCCTGGCGGAGGAGGTTCCTACCGCGGCGAAAACCGCTCCGGCTGCTGAAAAATCTGTTCCGTCAAAGGAACCCGGCCTGATCGAGCTGAAGAAGCCGAAGGTGGTCGTGAAAGAGTTCGCTGAGATGATGGATCTTAAGCCGAACGTCGTGATTGCCGAGCTGATGAAGATGAACGTCTTTGCTTCAATCAATGCAGAGATTGATCTGAAAGTGGCGAAGGAGATCGGCCAGAAGCACGGCTTTACTGTCCGTAAAGAAGAGAAGAAGAAAGCGCCGCCGCAGCCCAAAGCATCTGCGAAAAAAGCCGCGGCCAGGAAAAAGCAGGATGTTCCCGATACGCCGGATGCATTGCTTCCGCGTCCGCCGGTGGTTACGTTTATGGGCCACGTTGACCATGGTAAAACATCGTTGCTCGATAAAGTGCGTCATACACGGGTTACTGCCGGTGAGTCGGGAGGAATTACCCAGCATATCGGTGCCTACACGGTAGAACTTAATGATAATAAAATCACGTTTCTTGACACACCGGGCCATGCTGCTTTCACTGCAATGCGCGCCCGTGGAGCAAACCTGACGGATATTGTTGTGCTGGTGGTTGCGGCCGACGATGGCGTGATGCCTCAGACGCTGGAAGCGCTGCGCCATGCAAAAGCGGCCGGCGTCTGCATTATTATTGCCATGAACAAAATGGACCTGCGTTCGGCCAATCCTGACCGCGTGAAACAGCAGTTGCAGGAACATGAAGTGATGGTTGAAGACTGGGGTGGCGATATTGGCTGCATTCCGGTCAGCGCTCAGACCGGCGAAGGAATTGACAGTCTGCTTGAACGCATTCTGCTTGAAGCTGAAATGCTCGAACTGAAAGCCAATCCCAATAAACCGGCCAGCGGTTTTGTGGTGGAAGCTCAGATGGAACAGGGTATGGGACCGACGGCTTCCGTGCTGGTTAAAGAGGGTACTTTGAAGGTCGGCGATCCGGTGGTCTGCGGTAAATACTGGGGGCGCATCAAGGCATTGATTTCCGACCAGGGCAAAAAGATTCGTGCGGCCGGTCCTTCGACTGCGGTAAAAATTCTGGGTCTGACTAATGCGCCGGGAGCCGGTGATGAATTCCAGACGATGAGCAGTGATAAAGAAGCCCGGGCCATTTCCGAAGAGCTTCAGGCTGAAGAACGCCGGAATCAGCTGGGTGGTGCCGGAGCGGCTGCGCCGAAGAAGATGTCGCTGGATGATCTGTTCGGCACGGCCGGTGTCGGTGGTGAAAAGAAAGAGCTCAAGGTTATCATTAAAGCTGATGTGCAGGGATCGGTTGAGGCCATTGCCCATTCGCTCAGCGGCATTAAAAGCGATAAGGTTGAAATCAATATTATCTCCAATGATGTCGGCAATATCACTGTCAACGACGTTATGCTGGCGAGTGCTTCGGATGCCATTATTCTCGGTTTCCATACCGGGAAGGAAAGCGGAGCCAATGCCGCTGCGAAACGCGAGGGCGTTGAGATTCGCCTGTACAGCATTATCTATGAGCTGATCGAAGATGTTGAAAGCGCAATGAAGGGGCTGCTTGAACCGGAGCTGCGTGAACAGGTGATCGGCGAGGCGGAAATCAAGGAAGTGTTCGAGCTGAGTAAGAAGAGCAAGATTGCCGGCTGTATGGTAATGAGCGGACGGGTTACAGCGAAAGCCAGTATCCGGATTAAACGGGGCAGAGACATTCTGTTCGAAGGCCTTATCGGTTCGCTCAAGCGATTCCAGAACGATGCCGCTGAAGTGCGTCAGGGACAGGAGTGCGGTATTCGCCCGGACAACTTCACCAACTTTGAAGTCGGTGATACGATCGAAGCGTACATCGTTGAAAAGATAACACAGGAACTCTGATCAGCACGTCATGCTGTCCGATAAAAACCGTTCGTACTGCGAGCGGTTTTTTTTGTCTGCATCCGGTGAGTTGAAGGGGAGATAAGAGCATCGGCTGAGTTGTCGTAACTCCAAGATCATCATGAGTTTTTATAGCTCAAACCGTTTGCATAAAATTAACATTGTGCTTATAAACGTTTTTCAGAAAGACGATCATTCAAGCATCTTTAATAGCGTGCAACTCGGACAAGGCACACAGGGATGGGGGTGGTTGTCAGTCAGGAGTAAAACTAAGGAGGCAACAATGGCAGCAAAGAAAAAAACAGCGAAGAAGAAGGCTGTGAAAAAGAAAGCGGTGAAAAAAGCCCCGGCAAAAAAGAAAGCCGCCAAGAAAGCACCGGCGAAAAAGAAGGCGGTGAAGAAAGCTCCGGTGAAAAAGAAAACCGCGAAGAAAACACCGGCAAAAAAGAAGGCGGTTAAAAAAGCCCCGGCTAAGAAAAAAGCTGCCAAGAAGGCTCCGGCCAGGAAAAAAGCCACGAAGAAAAAGGCGACTAAAAAGAAGGTCGTGAAAAAGGCGCCGGCGAAGAAGAAAGCCGCTAAGAAAAAAGTGATTAAAAAAGCACCGGCGAAAAAGAAGGCGGCCAAAAAGAAAGCGGTGAAGAAGGCTCCCGCTAAGAAAAAAGCTCCGGCGAAGAAGAAAGCCGCTAAGAAAAAAGCGGCCGGGAAGGCACCGGCCAAGAAAACAGCCACGAAGAAAAAGGCGACGAAAAAGAAAGTTGTGAAGAAGGCGCCGGCGAAGAAGAAAGCCACTAAGAAAAAAGCGGTGAAGAAAGCTCCGGCGAAAAAGAAAGCGGTGAAAAAGGCGCCGGCAAAGAAAGCTCCGGCGAAAAAGAAAGCGGTGAAAAAGGCGCCGGCAAAGAAGAAAGCCACCCGCCGAAAATAAAGTACAGTATAGAGCTGAGGTTAAAAACGCCCTGCATTCGCGGGGCGTTTTTTATTGTTCGTATTCAGGCTTTAGGTCTATCTTCTGCCCAAATTAGCGAAGGGGTATGCTCCATGAGATGTCCGAAATGTGAAGGTCGTGAAAACCGCGTGATTGACAGCCGGGAAGTGCGTAATGGCGATGCCATTCGACGGCGGCGGGTCTGTGTGGGGTGCGGTCATCGCTTCACAACCTATGAAGAAATTCAGCGTGCACAGCTTCAGGTGACCAAACGGGATGGACGTCGGGAGGAGCTCAGCCGGGATAAACTGGTGAAGAGTCTGAACATCGCCTGTCGTAAACGGCACATCAGTGTTGAGCAGATTGAGCGTGTCGCCGATGCGATTATTATGGAGGCTGAATCCGAATTTGAAAAAGAGATTCCTTCCATCATGCTCGGCAAGAAGGTGATGACTGCACTCGAGAAAATTGATGAAGTGGCTTACATCCGCTATGCCTCGGTTTACCGTCGGTTCCGGGATGCAGGACAGTTTATGAACGAGGTTGAGCGCCTCATTGGACGCGAATGAGGTCCGCCGCTTTCCAGACATTGGATCTGCAGGATGCCTGGATGGCACATCTGCAGGAGATTTTCCGGTTCCTTGAAATTCCGAGCGGTCCTCTGGCGGATAATGTGGCGGCGAGTGTTGCGATGTATTGCCGGCAGTTTCATCCGCAGGGCTTGCAGCGGGAGGATCTGGTGCTGCTGATTGCGCGCGCCTTTTCTGCGATCAATGACCGTCATATTGCAAAGCGGGCGCTGACTTCGATGAAGCCGCACAGCCGGCATGTTGAGCGGTGGCTTGATATTCTTTCCGAGCTGGATCACTTCCCGCAGCTGCTGCCGTATTTCTCTTTAGGGGTGATCCGTCCGGCCGACTGGGCAGGGGCACAGCTTGACCGGATGTGGACACTGGATTTTTCGCTGCTGAAACTGAGTGATGCCGAGAAGCATGAGATGATGCTGTATAAAACCATCCGTGCGATTGTGGACCATATGTATGTATTCTGGGATGCCACATCCGGTGAGGGGGTGCTTGGTCTGAAAGGGCTGGATTCATTCAATATAGAACCGGATCGCAAATTGAAGCAGACGCTTACACAGCGGCATGACCTGCTCGAGTATATCGCCGATCTGTTCGCCCGGCAGAAAACCGGGCGTGACTGGAAAGCGATACCTGCGCTGCTGAATCTTGATTTATAACAACCACGGATTTTCGATGATTGGATCGTTTAAACAACTTGATGCAAAGCGGCGTGAGCGCGAAGCCGGAAAGCCGGGGATTAACCTGGAGCATCCGCTACTGAAGTCGCCGATTCTGCCATACGTTGGAAGTATTCTTTCGGGCATTTTTCTGGCGCTGGGATTTCCGGGTTTCGGGAACGCAACGCTGATGTTTGTTGCGCTGGTTCCGCTGATGTTTGCGGTGCATTCGGCTTCGGTGAAGCGTGCTGCGGGGCTATCGCTGCTGTCGGGGTTTGTCTTTTTTACCATGTCGCTCTGGTGGCTGACGAATCTGACAGCCCGTGTGGAGGGAACGGGACTGAAGATCAGTGCGGTTCTCGGATTTGCGGTGCTGGCACTGTACTGTGCAATTTACTTTATTCCGTTTGGCATTGCTGTTGCGCTGGGTACGCGGAAATGGGTGGGCAATGTGCTGTGGAAAAATGTCCGGTTCATGTTTGCGGTTTCGCTGGTCTGGGTCGGTTCGGAGTATCTGCGCGGCATTCTGTTTACCGGTTTTCCGTGGAACCCGCTCGGCGTTTCGCAATATGCCAACGCCACGCTGATTCAGGTGGCGGAGTGGGGCGGGGTTTCCATTGTTTCGGCCTACATTGTTTTTATGAACGCCGGCGCGTTTATTACTTTCCGTCAGTATACGCATGGCAGCCGGGCGAAAATATACAAACCGCACTTTGAACTGATGATCGGTCTTGTTCCGATTGCACTTTCCGTTGCGCAGGGCATGAATACGCTGATGAACCGTCAGCCCCGGCATGAAAATGTTACTGTGGCGCTGGTTCAGCCGAATATTGAACAGCAGGCGAAATGGGATTCGGCCATGGAGCCGGAAATTAAAAAGCGTCTTTCCGAGCTTACTGCTACAGCATCGCGGCTGGGGGAAGTGGATCTGATTATCTGGCCGGAGACTGCGCTGCCGCAGACAGTTAATCTGAGTGTCGGAAACCGCGACCGGCTTTCGTTTGCTGCCGGAGAGGGGATCCCGCTTCTGATCGGAGCGAATTCCTATCAGGACGGAAAGTATTTCAACAGTTCCATTCTGTTCGACAGTAAAGGTGAATATGCCGGGCACTACGACAAACAGCATCTGGTGCCGTTCGGGGAATATGTGCCGTTTCCGGGGTTGATGCGGAAGTTCACGCCGATTGAAATCGATTTCGGCCACGGGGCGGGAAGCAGCGTGATTCCGTTGCAGGGCAAAGCTTCGTTTTCTCCGCTCATCTGTTTTGAGGATATTGTCGCTCCGCTTTCACGCAACGCTGTACTGGCTGGTGCGCGCTGGCTGGTGAACCAGACGAACGACGGCTGGTTCGATCCGTCGGCGCAGTCGGAACAGCATCTTGCTCATGCGGTTTTCCGCTGTGTGGAAAACCGTGTTCCCATGGCGCGCTGCACCAATACCGGTGTGAGCGGAATCATTGACGCGTACGGGGTGGTTGACCGTCAGCTTAAACCCATGAGCGAAGGTTTTACGGCGGGCCTGCTTTATCCGCGGCCGATCGGTCAGGAAAAAACGTTCTACACTCGCAAGGGCAATGTGGTCGGTAAAACGGGGCTGATCGGCGGCATCGGCGTACTTGTCATTCTGCGCGGCGGTATTCGTATAAAGCGGCGGAAAAATGAAGCTGAATAAGAGCCGGTTCTTTTTGATGCGCCGGTGTGTTTTCCGAACTTTTCTTTATTGGGAGGTTTAGAACCGGGAGCGGTTCGGCTATATTTATGAGTTCCAACGATTGGAAGAATTTTATGCAGGATGAACTGAAAACTAAAATTGCGGCCTTTCGGGAACAGCTGTCCGAAATGGAGGGCTATCTGGAAATTGCCGCTAAACGTGAAGAGCTGGCAAAACTGGAGGCGGTGGCGGCGGAGCCGGATTTCTGGAATGACCAGCAGAAGGCGCAGAAAAATATTGCGGCCACAAAGTCGCTGAAAATGGTGCTTGATCCGTTTGATACGATCAGTGCCGGTTTGGATGATGCCGAGATCATGCTGGAGCTGGCGGAGGCCGGTGAAGCGGAGGCGGTTGAGGAGGCGGCGACAGAGCTCGAAAAGGTGGAGAGCGGTTTCCAGTCTCTGGAAATGCAGTCGCTGCTCGGCAATGAGTTTGATGGAAACAGTGCCTATCTCACACTGCATGCCGGTGCGGGCGGCACGGAGAGCTGTGACTGGGCGGATATGCTTTACCGCATGTTTACGCGGTATGCGGAGAAAAAGGATTTCAAGGTTCAGGTTCTTGATTATCAGTCGGGCGAAGAGGCGGGTATTAAAAGTGTGTCGCTGCTGATTCAGGGGCGTATGCCTACGGCCTGCTGAAGTCGGAGCGCGGGGTGCATCGTCTGGTGCGCATCAGCCCGTTCGATTCGCAGTCGCGCCGTCACACATCGTTTGTTGCGGCGGATGTTACGCCGGAGATTGATGATGATATCGATATTGAAATTGTGGAATCCGATCTGCGTATTGATACCTACCGGGCGCAGGGTGCCGGCGGGCAGCATGTGAATACAACGGATTCGGCGGTGCGGATTGTGCATCTGCCGACCGGCGTGGTGGTGCAGTGTCAGGCGGAACGGTCGCAGCATAAAAATAAAGCCGCGGCGATGAAGATGCTGAAAGCGCGTCTTTATGAACGGGAACAGGACCTGAAACGTCAGGCCGTGGATCAGCTTTATGGCGATAAAGGCGAGATTGCCTGGGGTTCGCAGATCCGGTCGTATGTGATGCAGCCATACACGATGGTGAAAGACCATCGCACCGATGTGCAGGTGGGGAATGTGCAGGGTGTGCTCGACGGAAATATTGATCCTTTTATTGAAGCCTATTTGAAAAAGAACCGGTAAGCCGTTTACTTAGGAGTGTTGTGATGATCAGAAAAACAGTTATTGCTGTGATGTTCGTATGTTTTGGTCTGACGGCCTTTGCTGAAAAAGACCTTCCCGAGATCAAAGTGAGAGATCTGGAGCTGGAAGGGCTGATGGTCAAAAACGGACCGCTGTCGTTGATTGCGACCTTTGATGTAAGAAAAGAGGCCATCGTTGATGATCTTGTATTTGATTTTTATCTGTGGCTTGAGCCCCGCAATGATGATTATCCTGCCCAGTATTTCCATTGCCGAACGGTGCACCGCTTTCTAGAGGAGCAAAGCAATTATATCAGTGCAGTTGAGCTGAATGCAATGGCACTGAAAATCATCAGTCCACGCAGGAGTAAATATGCGCTGGTCGTCAGTTATAAAGGCGAAGAGGTGGCTGTTGAAAATTCCGAAAACGAAAAGCGTTGGTGGGAAGAGCCTTCGATGGGGACTCCTATTGAAAACATGTTGAGTCGCAGTTCAACGGCACCCATTGTCCGGATATGGGAGAGCGCAGGAAATCAGTAGTATGAATATTCTCGAACAGATCTGTGCGGATAAGCGTATTGAGATTGAAGAGCGGAAAAAGGTTCAGCCTTTGGAAGAACTGCAGGCAAAACTTTCTGCGCTTGGCAACTGTCCGGATTTTACAGCGTCGTTGCGGTCAATGCCGATGGGGCTGATTGCGGAAGTAAAGCGTAAATCGCCTTCGGCGGGGCTGATTCGCGAACCGTTCAGTCCATCTGAAATTGCAAAAGGGTATGAAGTGAACGGGGCGAGTGCGGTTTCGTGCCTGATGGATCATAAATATTTCGGCGGCGGAGACTCGGATTTTTCCGAGGTCCGGAATGCGATTGAACTTCCGATGCTCTATAAAGAGTTCGTAGTGGATTCCTGGCAGATTACGCATGCCCGAGCCATGGGGGCGTCGGCTGTGCTGCTGATTGTCGGGGCGTTGAACGACGCCGAGTTGAGGGGTTTCATCGGAGAGATCCGCACACTGGGACTTCAGCCGCTGGTGGAGGTGCATGATCGCGAGGAAATGCTGCGTGCGATTGATGCGGGGGCCGACTGTATCGGGATCAATAACCGGAATCTCAAGACCTTTGTGACTACGTTGGAGACGACCTTTGAGCTGGCGGCGATGGCCCCGGAAGGCTGTACGCTGGTGAGCGAGAGTGGCATCAAAACACCGGAAGATGTGGTTGAGCTGAAGGCGGCCGGGGCGCATGCCATTCTGGTGGGCGAAAGTCTCCTGCGCGCAGCGGATCCGGGGAAAGCCGCGGCGGACCTGCTGAGCCTGATTTAGTTTCTTTTTTCTTTTTTATATCTGCCTTTGATTGCAGGATTTCCAATTACGGAACGAAGGATTGGAATCGTGAAGGCAGACCGGATACTCACTCTCGATATTGGTACGGACGGCATTCGTATGGCCGTGGTGGCCGATGGGGCAACGGGTTCGCCGCGTATACTGGATTCCGGGTTCGCCGCTTTTGATGCATCGTTGTCGCTGCCCAGAGAGGCCGTTACGGCAATAACGCTGAAACAATTGCTGGATGAAAAGAAGCCGGCGGTTAAAAACGCGGTACTTTCGGTTGAGGGACAGGCGGTTTTTTCGCGGCTGGTGAAACTTCCGAAGGTTGGAGCAGAGCGGGTACAACAGACGATTCGGCATGAGGCGGTGCAGAACATACCGTTTCCGATTGATGAGGTTGTGTGGGATGCGCATGTGGTCGGTCCGGATCCGGACGAACCGGAAGTGCTGCTGGTGGCTGTGAAGTCGGATCTGGTTGACGGTCTGGTGCATGCTGTGAAGGCGAACGGACTTTCTATTGAGCGGATAACTGCGGCACCGGTTGCGCTGGCGAATCTGGCTTATGTATTCTGCAGAGCATCCGAGGGGGTGTTGCTGGTCGATGCGGAAGAAGAGTCCACCAATCTGATTTTTGTTGATGACCGGCGTGTATTTTTTCGGTCACTGCCGATTCCGGAATCCGATGAAGTGCGCAGGCAGCAGGAGATAGAACGCTCTATTTCATTTTATACCGGCCAGCAGGGCGGTCGGGTGCCGGCACAGATTGTTGAAGGGATTCCGGGAATCGACAGGGGTTTTGCTGTATGCGTCGGGCTGGCCTGTGCCCCCGTGGTCGGGATTGAGCTGGTACCGGCGGCTTTGGCGAATGAACGCGGGCTGAGACAGCGTTTTCCACTGTGGCTGGCGTCGGCGGTAGTGCTGATGCTGATTCTCGGGGTATGGATTTTTGCGTTGGGACGGCGTGCTGATCAGATCCGTCTGGACGCGGAATCAATGGCAGCGACAGTTTCCGGTCTACAGAATTTTGAACGGCAGCTTAAGCCTATGGAAGCGGAGATTGACGTTTTGCGAGAACAGGCGGCCGAATACCGGCGTGTGGCCGAGTCGCGAACGCAATGGATTGAAATGCTGGCGGAGATGAACCGGCTGCTGCCTGAGGGGATGTTTCTGAGGGAGAGTGAACCGATTGAAGGCGGCATGCGGATTTCGGTGGTGAGTTATCTGGATAAAGAGACACCCGGGCAGGATTCGGTCAAACTGTTGCGGGATGCTTTGCGGGCGAGTCCGTTGTTCGGTGCAGAGACAAAGGTGCAAAGCCGTCCGTCGAAAAAGGAATTTGCACGTGGTTTTGTGCTGGATGTCTATTTTGAGGGGGACCGGTCGTGAGTCTGCGGACAAATAAACTGTTGATGACCGTCGGGGGAATCTGTTGTGTGATTCTAGTGGTGGAAGTTGTGCTGCTGGTGATACAGGGTGTTCGGTTGTCCGCAGCACGGAAGGGTTATGCAGCGCTTTGCAGAAGCCGTGAACGGCTGGTACAGCGTGATCCTTATCCTTCGGCCGGGAATGTGAGGCGGGTTGAAGAGCATCTGGATGATCTTTCATATTACATTGGGGAGCTGGCCGGAGAACTGAATGGAGATCCGTTTCCGGCGGAGGCGATAGAGGCGGCGGAGTTTTCGGCGCGGACGCAGGGGGTGATTGAGCGTTTTCGGAAAAAGGCGGTACAGGCCGGCGTAGAATTACCCGAAAAGTTTGAGGTGGGGTTCAGTCGCTATGCAAGTGGCGGTGCTGTACCTGAAATGGATTATGTACTGCGTCTGACGCGGCAGCTCTATTCGGTTGAACGGGTGGCGGATGTTCTGGTGCAAAGCGGGGTGCATTCCATTACGGCGATGACGCGTGATGTTTTTGAGGTGGCTGACCCGGATACTCCTCGCCGTCGCCGGTCGCGGAACCTTCCTGCAGCGAGAAAGCTGACACAGGAATCTGCGGCTTCCTGGACGGGACCCGGCGGATTGTATTATGTGGAGCAGATCCGTGTAACTTTTACCGCGGATGAGAAGGGCGTCTGGCGGGTTTTGCAGGGCTTTTCCCGGGCACCGCATTTTATGCGGATTTCGGCGTTTGGACACCGGACGCTCACGGATATTATGCAATACAGTCCGACTGCCGTGAAACGGGGTGGAGAAAGTGATGATGAGGCACTGAAATATCTTGCTGAAGGGATTCTTTCCGGAGAAAACGCGTTATCACGTCCGGAGCGGATTATTGCAGGGAATGATCGGGTAGCGGTTGAGCTGGCGGTTGATGTTTATCATTTTAATCCGGAAGGGATGGATGAATGAATACGCCACAGCGGAAAAAGCGTAATATTGATTTGTTGTTGCTGGTTGTTTTGCTGGTTGTGCTGCTGCTTTCATGTATTTTTGCATTCAGGCAGGGTCCGGTCGAAATTCCTGAGGTAGTTGAGCGGGAGGCGGTATTGTTAAAATTCAAGTCCCCGGAAATCAGAGAGGCCGTAATGGATGGTGTCCGGGATCTGTTCACCGGGCCGCTGCGGGTTGTTGCTGTGGGGAGTGCGTATCCGATTCCGTATGAGGCGGCGATCTGCCCTTTTTCCGGGTTCCCGCAACCCGGGCTGGATCAACTGGACCGTGATGGCGACGGTATGACCGATGACTGGGAGATGGAGTTCGGGCTGGATCGGTATAATAAGGCCGATGCCGGGGCTGATGCAGACGGTGACGGCTTTTCGAATCTGGAGGAATTTCGGGCTTCAACCGATCCGCTTCACGCGGAATTACACCCTCCTTATGCAGAAAAATTACGCTTTGTTGAACGAAAAGAGATTGTTTTCCCTCTTGTTTTTCAAGGCTACATGGAGCGCTCGGACGGGAAGATGATGTTTCAACTGAATAATCCGAACACCGGAAAAACTCATTTTGCAGCAGTTGGCGAGGCTGTGGAAGGCGTTGTTTTACAACGATTTAAAATTGATGAGAACGGTCGCGATCACCGACTTTATGTGATGCGTGGCGGTGTTGAAATAGAATTGCTGCGAGGTGAAATTGCGTTGGATCCAGAAAGTACAGCTGAGTTGATTAATATACTTGATCACACCCCGATAATAGTTACTATGGGCACGTTATTATCTTTGCATAATGATAAGTATACCGTTCTTGGTGTGCATGCGGACAGGGTAGTCCTGAAAGATGTTGCATCGGGAAAAGTGTACGACATTGTCGGTTTTGCCGATGGAGATCAGTAATGGTTTCCGGAGGAAATGTTATAGGGTGACTGTTTGTTGGTAAATGCTCTCCGTGGACCCTGGTGAACTTGCGGGTAAAGTGGCATTTGTATGTATGAGAAGTAGAGGGGAAGGAAAAATGAATAAAACCTATATCTCGTCTCTATTGGTTGCGTTGGTAGCAACACAATCAATCCGAGCCCAGGAAAGCCTGGATGACGTATTCGCGCAGTTGGACGCGGCTCAGGGAGGGACTGAGCAGGCTGCACCCGCAACACAAGCACCTGCGGTAGCTCCGGCACCTGCGGCCGCTCCGGCAACAGCTACTGTTGAAACTGCACCGCCTGCAACGGTTCAATCTGCACCAGTTGCGGTTCCGGCACCGGAAGCAAATTCGGCAGAAGAAGATCTGTTCACGAAAGGTATGAACGCTTACAAAGCGGGCGATCTGGTACTGGCAGAAGCGATCTTCGAGCGTGTGCTGGACGAAGATCCTTATGATCGTCGTGCCATGGAATACCTCAAGCGAACTGCACAGAAGATTTCTGCGAATGAGCGGGCTCTTCAGCGTGCAACCCGTGCACAGGCTCTGTCTGATGTGGAGGAAGCGTGGAATCCGGATGTGAAAATTCCGAAAGTGGGTATTCCGGATGAAGGAGATTCGGATCAGGATCCCAAAGCAGCAGCTATTGCTGCAATGACTGCAAAACTGGAACAGATCACGATTCCCAGTCTTGATTTCCGTGAAGCGAATATCAAAGACGTAGTTCTTTTCCTCACTGAAACTGCACGTCGTCAGGATCCGGCAAAACAGGGTGTAAATATTCTCCTGATGGGCATGGAGGATTCTATGATGGCTGATGCGAATAACATCACCATTTCCATCCGTGACATGAGTTTACTGGAATCTTTGCAGTACATCGTGGAAATGGCATCGCTGAAGTTTGATGTCCGGGAGAAAGCGGTAGCCATTATGCCGGTAAACTTTGTTCCTGCTGAAGATCTCAAACTGGTTATCTATGATGTCATTCCTGAAGTAGGTGCTGAGCTTGAATCCATGGCCGGTGGCGGCGGTGGTGGCGTGGATGATCTCTTCGGGGATGCATCCGCAGCAGAATCCACTGGTCCTACTGATGTGGCTGAATTTTTCTCTATCGTTAATTGGCCGGAAGGTTCTTCCGCAGTCTATCAGCCGAACTTCCACAAGCTGTTTGTTAAGAATACGCCGAAAAATCTGGAAGCCGTTGAAGAAATCCTCAACGACCTCGAAGACGAAGCGATTAACAAACGTTCGCAGCAGGTTTCCATCGAAGCCAAATTTGTTGAATACAACGAAGGCGCGCTGGAAGAACTTGGCTTTAACTGGACGCTCTATGACGACGGTACTTTTGCCGGTCTCAGCTTTGCTGACGACAGCAATCAGACCTTCTACCAGCCGGGACAGGGGCTGACGTCCTCTACGACCCTGCCGGGAGGCGGTACCCTCTACAGTGATCCGACTACAGGATACACTGCAATCAACAGCACTACTGGTGTCGGACAGAGTCTGTTCGGTTCCAATCAGCGCAATAACAGCACGGCTTTTGAAGTTATGCAGTCCGGTATTCTGTCTACCATGGGTGGTGCTCCGGCTGAAATGATTCTGAGTAACACTTCCAGTTTCCCGTTCGACCTCGCGATCACCGCGATGGAACAGGAAGGTACAGCTGACGTACTGAATGCGCCGAAAGTGACCACTAAATCCGGTAATCCGGCGGTTATTCGTGTCGTTGAAGTTCACCGTTATCCGCAGGACTACGATGTGGAAACCGGTCAGCGTACTGCTCCGGTTGTAAAACCGCAGGACTGGGAAGAGTACGACCTGGGTGTTGTTCTCAGTGTCACTCCCGTTGTTGATGCGGAAGCCAATACCATCGACCTTGATCTTCAGCCGGAAATCAAAGAGTTTGTTGGTTATGACAGCTACATTGCCGGTTATAACTCCTATGAATCCGGGGATAGCAATACCAGTGAAATCTATGGTAACAGCGCTCCGTTGCTGATTGAGATGCCCTACTTTGAAACCCGTGCGATTGAAACACAGGTTACTGTTGCTGATGGTCAGACCATCGTTATGGGCGGTCTTGTAAGCGAGCAGACGGATACCTTCCGCGATCAGGTTCCGTTCCTGGGTGATATCCCGTATATTGGACGTCTGTTCCGTTCAGAAGGTTCCCGTACCTCCAAGAAAAATCTCATCATCTCTGTTAAAGCTACGATGGTTGACGATAAAGGTATGACTCGCGAACAGCGTGAACTGGCCCGTCAGGCTGCTAACTAATCAGTGGTTCTGATGAACTGAAAGACCCGCCCGGTTTTCCTGGGCGGGTTTTTTGTTGTCCTTTTGCATCGAAAATTTGAGTATGATCCTTTAAGGGTATAACCATGAAATTTGTTGCATTTGATTTGGAAACAACGGGGACGAAGCCTACTGAGGATATGATTGTTGAAGTAGGTGCGGTAATGTTCGATGGGAATCGGGCTGTGAAAGGTTATGGTGCTCTTGTGGATCCGGGGATTCCGATTCCTGCGGAAGCTTCTGCGGTGAACGGGATTACGGATGACATGCTCAAGGGGAAACCGAAGATCGTTGATGTGTTGAAGGAGTTTGCCGAGTTTTGCGGGGATCTTCCTCTGGTGGCGCACAATGCGCCGTTCGATTATAAATTTCTTCTGGAAGATGTGAAGCTGCACAAGTCAGTGGCTCCCGGCGGTGTTGTTCTTGATACGCTTCCGCTGGCCCGCAAAGTCTTTCCCGGGCTTCCAAATTATAAACTATGGACGCTTACCCGTCATTTTAATTTTCCAAGCGGAACCTTCCACCGTGCGGAAGAGGACAGTTCGTATTGCGGTCTTCTTTTTGCAAAAATTGTGGAAACGCTGGAAATGCGTGGCGAACCTTGTGGAGAATCGGATCTGGTTAAGCTGATGGGAAACAAGGAGGAAATGCGGTTTCCGGAATTCAAAGCTGAGGTTGATCAGCTCGATCTCTTTTAGGGACTGTCCGGGTTTTCCTGTTCGAGTTCGCGCATGATGAGCTCGGCCGGTGTCAAATATTTTTTGTTGTTATTACATTCTTTGCAACATACAACGCAGTTGCTTTTGGTGCTTTTGCCACCGCGAACTACGGGAAGAATATGATCCATGGTCAATTCGTCCGGATCAAAATGTCCGCCGCAATAATGACAGCTACCGCTTGCAAGCTGCTGTTTCCACCAGGCACTTTTCCGTAGCTCTTTGGCCCGGGCCCTTTCACGTTTTACGTGAGCAGGGTCCTTTTTAATATCTATCCAGTCATCGTTCATCATATTTCCGATCACTGAAAACTAGTTATGTAGGGCCTTTGTTTCAATCCAAAGCTTCCTCTGTTTTGAAAAGTGGATTAGATTGCAATTGAACAGAAAGCAGACTCTTTTGGTCTTTTATGGCGGAGGCGCATCATGAACATTCAAAATATTCTGTTGTTCGTAATCGGAATGACGGTGACTGCCTGTGCGGAAAAGGAGGTATCGGCCGTGAAAACAGATCCTGATAAAGTGGTAAAAACCGAGGCTGAATGGAAGGCTCAGCTTGATGAAATGCAGTATTATGTGACCCGTCAGAAGGGGACGGAGCGTGCGTTTACCGGAGAATACTGGAATCATAAAGAGTTTGGTGTTTATTCCTGTGTCTGTTGCGGTACGGACCTTTTTCTGTCGGACACTAAATTTGATTCCGGCTGTGGCTGGCCCAGTTATTTTAAACCGGTTAACGATAAAGTGATCACAGAACACCGTGATACATCGCACGGCATGGTTCGGACCGAGGTGGTCTGTTCCAAGTGCGATGCCCATCTGGGTCATGTTTTTCCTGACGGTCCGCCGCCGACCGGTCTTCGTTATTGCATTAATTCGGCTTCGATCCGTTTCCGGGCGGCTGAAACTTCCGGAAAATCAGAAGAATAGATCGCTGTTTCAGTCGGAATTTCCGGATCTTTCTGATCCGGCTATTCCGTGGTTTTTATGTAAACATTGTGTGAGGTAAGATGTCTGACTCCAAGTTGGAGCTATCGGAGGCCTGGGTGGATGAGCATGGAGATGCTCTGTTCAGCTATGCTTTAAGCCGGCTTCAAAACCGTGCTTCGGCTGAGGATGCGGTGCAGGAAACGTTTTTGGCGGCCATACGCATACAGGATCAATTCTCTGGTAAATCTTCGATTCGGACCTGGCTTATCGGGATTCTGAAGCATAAAATTGTGGACCTCATCCGCAAAGAGAATCGAGAGCAACCTTTGGATGATACAGAATCTATAGAGGTGGCGACTGAACTTTTTTTTGATCGTAAAGGGCGGTGGCGGGTTAAACCCCCTGAATGGAACTCCCATCCTGGCCGGTTGTTAGAACAGAAAGAGTTTATGGCGGTGTTACACCAGTGCCTGATGCATTTGCCCGGCCGGCTTCACCGGCTGTTTGTTTTACGGGAACTTGAATGCATGGATTCGGAAGAAATCTGTAAGGATATGGGCATAACTTCGACCAACCTATGGGTCATGCTTTACCGCGCCCGCATGCAATTGCGGGATTGTCTGACCCGGAACTGGTTTGAAGAGAGGAGCTGACATGCTCTCGTGCAAAGAAGTATCCAGACTGATATCTGAGTCACTGGACCGCAAACTGCCGTTCCGGCAGCGTATCGGTGTGCGGATGCATCTGATGATGTGTTCGCTGTGCCGAAGGTACAGGGCGCAGGCTGTATATCTCCGGTATCTGTTTACTCATATCGCTGGAGATGACAGGAAGGGAACATTTCCGGAGGAGCGGCTTTCTGAGCCGGCGCGTGAACGCATTAAACAGATACTCCGAAACAACCGGAATTAGATTTCTGTGGTAAAGTTATCTTTTTTTGTAAGGCCGGGTGCGTTGAAACGACTACGGATTGCCGGGGGCAGTAATTCCGGCCAAACAAAAAAGGATAGGTATGAAAATCACGGTTGTTTTATGGATGCTGGCTGGAAGCTGGTTTATTCCCGCAGTTCATGCATTTGATCATACGTATGAATCGTATAATCAGATGCTAACGGATTATGTGGAAGCGGGTTCTGTACATTATGCAGGGCTGAAAGCCGATCCGGAGTTGCTGCAGGATGTGCTGGAGAAAATGGGGCATGTGAAAAAGACAGAATTCAATCAATGGAGCATGAAGCATCAACTCGCTTATCTGATTAATCTCTACAATGTATCAACACTGCAGCTGGTGACTCTGCATTATCCGGTTAAATCCATTAAGGATATCGGTAGCTTTTTTAAAGGACCATGGGATCAAAAGATTGTGCCGTTATTCGGTGAAATGATCACACTTAATACCCTGGAGCATAAAATTATCCGCCGTTGGTATAGAGAACCCCGCGTACACATGGCGCTGGTCTGTGCGGCCAGGGGGTGCCCGCCGCTTCGTTCCGAAGCTTATACCGCTGTATTGCTGGATGCGCAGCTGGATGATCAAAGCCGTACGTATCTTTCTTCACCGGAGGGATTGGTGATCGATCGTGTGCAGGGTGTGGTTTATCTCTCGGCTATTTTCAAATGGTACGGGGACGATTTCGAATCCGTTGAAGGTTTTGTTGAGCAGTATGGGCGGCATGCCTTAACAAATCTAAAAATCACCTATATCGATTATGACTGGTCGCTGAACAAACAGGAGGATTGAATGGAACCAGTAAATGATGTCGTTATCCATCGGGATTTCAGCCGCTGGAACGTTACTCCGACCGGCGAACCGCGCGGCTATATTCAGCCGAAAGTGCTTGATGAGCTCTGGTTCCACACCGGGACGATCTGCAACCTGAGCTGTCCGTTCTGCCTTGAAGGTTCGAAACCGGGAGATAATCGACTTAATCCAATAACGTTGGATGATGTGAAACCATTTATTGACGAAGCGCTGAGTATGGGCGTGGAGCAGTTTTCTTTCACCGGGGGAGAGCCGTTCATTATTCCGGAAATTATTGAGATCCTCGATTATGCGCTCAATTTTAAACCCTGCTTGGTGTTGACGAATGCTACGGAACCACTGGTCAATCGCCTGGGTCGGCTTATTTCTTTGACGACGAAACCGCATCCGCTCAGTCTGCGCGTCAGCCTGGATTATCCTGATCCGGAAAAACATGATGCCGGGCGCGGACGCGGCAATTTCAATTTGGCGCTTAAAACCATGAAGCAGGTTCACCGGTTCGGATTCAGGATATCTATTGCGCGTCAGCGTTCAGAAAATGAAAACGTCGAAGCTGTTAATCAGGCCTACCGTCCCTTCTTTGAGAAAGCCGGTCTCCCGGCAGATACCCATATTGTGGTTTTCCCCGAATTTCATGAACCGGGCTCTCATCCTGGCGTTCCGCATATTACGGAATCGTGCATGACAACCTATAAAACGGCTGCAGAGCGTGACCGGTTTATGTGCAGTTTCAGTAAAATGGTGGTAAAGCAGGCCGGGCGTATGCGTGTTTATGCCTGCACGTTGGTTGATGACGACGAGGATTATGATCTTGGCGGCAGTCTGTCGGAAGCGATGCAGGTTCGAGTGATGCTCAAGCACCACCGTTGTTATACCTGCTTTGCCGCCGGTGCTTCTTGCAGTGAATTATAGAAAGGGAATACCGATGAATGGAATTGCCAAAACAGATAAGCATGATGAAGTCAGCCGTTACTATGGAAAAACGCTGCAACATTCAGATGATCTTAAAACGAATGCCTGTTGTACAATTCAAGCATATCCTGACTATATCCAGACTCCGCTTAGTATGATTCATGAAGAGGTAAGCGCCAAATATTATGGCTGTGGTCTGACACTTCCTTTCGAGCTGGAGAATTGTCGTATTCTCGATTTGGGTTCCGGTTCCGGCCGAGACTGCTTTATTGCGTCGTACCTCACTGGTCCGGAAGGTTATGTCGTAGGCATCGATATGACAGATGAGCAACTGGAAGTGGCCAATCGTCACATTGATTATCAGATGAATCGATTCGGTTACGATCATCCGAATGTGGAATTTCGTAAAGGATTGATTGAGAAACTGGATGAGGCCGGACTGGAGGACGAGTCCTTCGATATTGTGATTTCAAATTGTGTGATCAATCTCTGTCCTGATAAAGAAGCGGCCCTGCGTGAGATTTACCGCGTACTTAAGCCCGGTGGTGAATTCTATTTCTCTGATGTCTATGCGGACCGCCGTATTCCGCCGAATCTGAGCGATGATCCAGTACTTTACGGGGAATGTCTCAGTGGTGCGTTGTATGAGCACGATTTCATCCGTCTTGCTCGACGGCAAGGTTTCAACGATCCGCGTGAAGTGACTCGTGATCCAATTCGCATCGAAAACAACCATATCCAAGATCGGGTAGGCCATATTCGTTTCGGTTCCATTACCTATCGACTCTTCAAACTCTCCGAGTTGGAGGACGCTTGCGAGAACTATGGGCAGGCGGTTCGCTACAACGGAACGCTGCTTTATTCACCAGATATTTTTGAGCTGGATGCCAGGAATCGCTTTGAAAAAGGCCGGATGTACCAAGTCTGTGGGAACACCTTCAACATGCTGGTGTTTTGCCTCAGATGGAATTGGACAAAACCTTCGTTCAAGTTAGATAGTACGAATGGAGGACAGAATGCCAAAGAGAAGACACTTCACGGCCGAACAGAAGGCCGACATTGTTATGAGTCACCTGGTCGACCAGGTGCCGGTTTCCGATATCTGTGTAAAGCATGATATTCAGCCGAATATGTTTTACCGATGGCAGGCCGAATTCAGAGCGAATGCCTCTGCCGCCTTCGAGAAAACGGACACGCGTAAACAGAAGGCCCGGCGAAGACAGACCGAGCAGCTCGAAGTGCAATTGCAGAAGAAAGACAGCATTATTGCCTATGTGACAACAGAGCTGATGAAATCAAAAAAAAAGAATGGGGAGATTTAAAAGGTTGGGTGGAGCCGGATCTGCGGGATCGAATTATTGATGACGTATTTGAAATCCGGGAACAGACCGGGCTGGCCCTGAGCTGGCTTCTTGCTAAAGCATCTCTTGGTAAAAGCCGGTTTTATGACTGGCGTAAACGATACGGAAAACTCAATGAGCACAATGGTAAAATACCTCGGGACAACTGGTTGCTGGCGAATGAAACCGAAAAGATTGTTAACTGGTATAAAGAGCATCCGTTTGATGGATATCGCAGGTGCTGCTATATGATGATGGATGCGGATGTTGTTGCGGTCAGTCCGGCCACGGTGTACAGAGTCCTTTCAAAAGCAGGGATGCTGAACAATCGGAACGTACGCCCGTCCAGGAAGGGAACCGGCTTCACTCAGCCATTAAAAGCCCATGCTCATTGGCATATTGATATTTCCTACATCAACTGTGGCGGCACCTTTTATTATCTGTGCACGGTACTCGATGGATTCAGCCGGTTGATCGTTCACTATGAGCTCAAGGAACAGATGAAAGAGGCCGACGTAGAGCTGATTCTTCAGCGTGCGAGAGAAAAATATCCTGATGCGGCTCCGAGAATTATAAGTGATAACGGCCCGCAGTTCATCGCCCGGGATTTCAAGGAGTTTATTCGTCTGACAGGCATGACGCATGTGAGAACCAGCCCGTATTATCCGCAGAGCAACGGTAAGCTTGAGCGTTATCATAAAAGTCTGAAAACCGAATGCATTCGTCCCAGAAGTGCAGAAACTCAGGATGAAGCTCGTCGGAATATTGATGAATATGTTACCTATTACAACACGATCCGCTTACACAGTTCGCTTGGATTTATCACACCCGGGCAAATGCTGGATGGGAAGCAGAAAGAAATATTTGAAGAGCGGGAAATGAAGTTATCGAAAGCCCGGGAAGAGCGCCGAATAAAGCGGAGCAAAATCCGGGAGTTAACCAACTAAAATCGAACCGAGGTTTTTCCAATTCCCGGTGAACCATTACACTGGCAAAGACACGCTTTGCCAAACACTTTGATTATTTTGGTGACGGATCGGTTCATCTGGGTCGTATGGCTGACTGCGCACAGGAAGCAGTGTCCGATTGTACTTCTGATGCGCATTGCAGTTGCTGAAAGACGGGTAAATTATGAAGTGGATTAAGCCTCTAATGGGCATTATGGCAATTATCGCGATATTGTTTCTGGGCGCAAAATATTCAGGTTTGCAACAATGGTTGGCAGATGCTCTGGCATGGACCGGGGAACTGGGTCCAGTGGGCATGGGCATTTTCCTGCTGCTCTATATAACAGCCTGTGTCTTCTTTATTCCCGGTTCATTACTGACACTGGGTGCTGGTGCTATTTACGGCCTTGCAGTGGGATCGGTTTTAGTTTCGGTTTCATCAACACTGGGGGCAACAGCGGCCTTTTTGATCGGGCGCTATTTTGCACGCGACTGGATTGTCAGAAAAATTGAAGGGAATCGACGGTTCACTGCGATTGATGATGCGGTGGCAGAAGAGGGGTGGCGCATTGTCGGGCTTACCCGGTTGTCGCCGGTGTTTTCGTTCAACTTGTTGAATTATGCCTATGGCCTAACGCGGGTTTCTTTGCGCGAGTATGTATTGGCCTCCTGGATTGGTATGATGCCCGGAACTGTGATGTATGTGTATATCGGTTCATTGGCCGGTGATCTTGCAGGCCTTGGTGCGGAAACCGCAGAAGCCCCTTCGGGGGTTCAATGGGCAATCAATCTTGTGGCCTTTCTGGCTACCATACTCGTTACGGTTTATGTCACGAAAATTGCGAAAAAGAGTCTGTCGGAGAAAATTGATGCGTGAAGAATGGAATATTCAGCCCGAACCAAAGGATCAGTATAATAAACGTTTGATTGAAAATGTGCATCCGCTGAACTGGCGGAATCCGGTTCCGGACGGGATCTATAATCTTGTTGTGGTCGGTGCCGGTACAGCTGGACTGATTTCGGCCATCGGCACTGCTGGTCTTGGCGGGAAGGTGGCTTTGATTGAGCGGCACCTGATGGGCGGTGATTGCCTTAATATCGGCTGTGTGCCTTCTAAAGCATTGATTGCACCTTCGCACCTTGCCGCAAAAATGCGTCGGGCTGCGGAGTTTGGTTTGACAGCTTCTGAAGTTTCTGAGGGTGATTTCCCGAAGGTGATGGAGCGCCTCCGTAAAATTCGCGCTGAGATCAGTGTCAACGATTCTGCGCAGCGCTATTCCGGTAAAGGCGTCGATCTGTTTTTCGGCGAAGGGAAATTTACCGGGCGCAATACCATTGAGGTCAATGGGCAAACGCTTACCTTCAGGAAAGCGGTCATTGCCACCGGTGCCCGTGCACGGCATCCTGAAATTGTTGGTTTAGATGACGCTGGATTTTTGACCAACGAAACCGTTTTTAATCTGACAGAACGGCCGGAGCACCTGATCGTAATTGGCGGAGGACCGATTGGCTGTGAGCTGGCACAGGCCTTTCGTCGTCTGGGATCGCAGGTGACAATCATTGAAAAATCGCGGTTTCTGCCGCGCGAGGATCCCGAGGCATCAGCTATTCTGGCGGAATCGTTCCGCCGGGATGGTATAGAAGTCCTGCCGGACTCGGAGGTGACCGGCGTTTCACAAGAAGGTGGAAATAAAAGAATACATCTCATCCGGAACGGAACAGCATCGACGTTGGAAGGAGATCAGATTTTAATCGGAGCTGGACGGGTTCCGAATGTTAAAAATCTTGGGCTGGAAAAAGCCGGTATTGCGTTTGATGAACGTGTCGGGATAAAAGTAAACGATTATTTACGCACAACCAATCCGCGGGTATTTGCGGCGGGCGACTGCTGTATGTCGTGGAAATTCACCCATGCTGCTGATGTTGCTGCACAAATGGTGATTCAGAATGCACTCTTCGGCGGGCGGAAAAAATGGTCCGATGTCAACATGGTCTGGTGCACGTATACCGATCCTGAAATTGCTCATGTTGGAATGTACGAACACGAAGCTGAAAAGAAGGGAATTAAAACCGGTTCGTATAAATTCGAAATGGCAGAAAATGATCGTGCGCAGGCAGAAGGTGAGACGGTCGGGTTTGTGAAGGTCGTCGTAAAAAAAGGAACCGATAAAATTCTGGGAGCGACTATTGTGGCCGCACATGCGGGCGAAATGATCAGCGAAATATCGGTTGCGATGGCTGCCGGAATGGGCCTTGGAAAAATTGGCCGCGTTATCCATCCTTATCCGACACAGTCGGAAGCAATCAAGCGGGTCGCCGGTCTCTACAATCAGACCCGTCTAACCCCGACCCTTACAAAATTGATGCGGGTATGGTTCAGGTTTGCGCGGCGATGAATCTTCGGCTGATTATTTTCACCCGGTTTCCAGTACCCGGAAAAACAAAGACACGGCTGATTTCTTCCATTGGAAAAGATGCGGCGGCAGTGCTGCAACGTGAAATGACGGAGCACACGGTTCGGCAGGCCCGTAAAACCGGTGTTGAGATTGAAATTCGTTATACCGGGGGAACGGTGGAGCAGATGCGCCATTGGCTGGGTGCTGACCTGATCTATACGGAGCAGGGCGAAGGGGATTTGGGTGAGCGGATGCAACGTGCCTGTGAAGATGCTTTTAGCGAAGGGTTGAGCAAGGCAGTTATCGTTGGTTCAGACTGTCCTTTCAATGACGGAAAGAATCTAAACGATGCATTCCGCTCATTGGAAAGCCATGAACTGGTCATTGGACCGGCAAATGATGGGGGCTATTATCTGATCGGGTTGGATCGGGCAGTTGCGATGACGCCGCTGTTTAAAAACATTGAGTGGGGCGGGGAATATGTTTTTGCGCAAACCATGAGGGCTGCGTCCGGGTTGTCAGTCTATCAGCTTCCAAAACGGAACGATGTGGATCGCGTTGAAGATATTCCTCCGAAGATTTCCGTTATCGTTCCGACGCTGAACGAAGAGGCCCATCTTTCTCCAACCCTGGAAAAAGTTCGTGAAGGGTTCGGTGTGGAAATCATTGTGGTGGACGGCGGCAGTTCGGATGGTACGCGGTCGATTTTTCCGAATACGATCGAATGTAAGAGCGGACGGGCCGCACAGCAGAATTTTGGGGCGGAAAAAGCTTCCGGTGATATCCTGTTATTTCTGCATGCCGATACGATTCTCCCCGACGCATGGGACCGGCTGGTGCGGGAAACTCTGGCGGATGCATCGGTTGCAGTCGGAGCGTTCCGTTTTAAAGTCAGGGAAACTTTTCCTGGACAGAAATTTATTGAAGATACGGCAAACTGGCGCTCTGTAAAGGGCGGACTTCCCTTCGGTGATCAGGGGTTGTTTCTGCGAAAAGAGACCTTTGAAGCGGTTGGCGGATTCCCGGATATGCCCATTATGGAGGACTATGCTTTTGTACGCAGCCTTCGTCATGTCGGAGCGGTTGTCACCCGTCCGGAGGCAGCGATCACCTCCGGTCGGCGCTGGCAGCAGCATGGAGTTTTAAAAGTAACTCTGGTCAATAAGCTGATGATCCTTGGTTATCGGCTGGGCATTTCTCCAGAACGGCTGGCGCGGTTTTATCGAGGCAGATAAAAGGGGCGATTCAGCGTTTGGCTAGTGTGTATTCAGAGCGGTCTGCCATTTGATCCAGAGGGATTGCAGTTCGCCGGGGTTTTCGAGCCCGATGCCATTTACGGCAGATTTAAACAATCCTTTTCCGGATTGGCTGAATGCAGGATCTTTTTCGATAATTTTTGAGGAGAGACCGAGATTTTCAGATACCATTTTGTTTCCGGCTAAAAGATTTCTTCCTTTGATATCCATATCGGGCTCGCGGTCTTTTTCAGCAGAAAAACCTACCAGCCCCTTTTCATTGTCCGCGATAATGTTGTTTTCGACTTTCAGTTTTGCGGTATCGGCAATGGCCAGTCCGGCATGGCTGGAACGAATAATGACGTTATGCTCAATTCCCAGCTTTGAGAGGACAAAGACACTGATTCCGGTGCCGTTGTCGACGATCAGATTATTGCTGAGTTCGCCGGTTGCTGAGCGGTTTCCGATATAAAATCCTCGGTTTTTATTTTGAATCACGAGATTGGAGTCCGCCTCAATTTTGCCGCCGGTGCAGCGGATGCCGTGATACCGTGAACCGGCCACGATATTATGTTTCAGTTCAGCACTTGATCCATGGCCGATGGTGATGCCGCAATGGCCCGGATTCATGATAAGGCAGTTTTCAATGTCACCTTCGGCTCCGTTCCAGATCTGAATGGTATATTCAAAACCGTCGAACCGGCAGTTGCGGATGTTCACTTCGGATTTATCCCGGGCTGAAACGGCTCCGGGAGATGCGGTACTGTTGTCCAGAGCTTCGAAGACACAGTTTTTAATTTCAATTTCTCCATTCCGGATGAAGACGGCATAGGGGGTGTCGCTCTTTTTCGGTTTATGTGCTGTTTTATAACGAAAGGTTATTCCTTCAAGAAGTACCGGTTTATGGGTATTAATCAGAATGGCCGGTTGGTTGGATTCCACTTCGAGCACCGCATTCTCTCCTGAGAGGGTCAGGCCCTGCTTGATTTGAATCGGAGTGCGATAGGTTCCTGCCGGAATGGAAATAACGGTTCCGGGTTTTGAGGTGTCGATGGCTTCCTGAATATCAAAGTCAGCGTAGGTTGCGGTTGCGCCGAGCAGTGCGAGGTATACGTGTTTCATAATCAGGCTCCTTGTGTTGTCTTGGTGCGGGTATGGATATGATCAGGATGAACGCCGTTTTCTCCATGAGAGCCGGCAGTTTGGGCTCTCTTCAATCGTTTGATTCAGTTGTTTGTTTAATAATTTTCTATGGAATCGTAATCTGAAACAATCTACGGAATGTACTTCGAATATACAAGTCGGATAGAAACGATAATTGACCATCTTTGAAAGAATGATATTATAAAATAATGAATGTGCGACTGTTTCTGGGGATGCTGCTATCCGGCATGCTGTGCCGGGGAGAGACCTATGAGCAGTTGAGCTCGCAGCTTAAAAATGCCGTTGAAAAACAGGAGATTCACCGGTTGAAATCACAGATTGCCGGTGCTGCGATTGGGCGACTGGAAACCGGAACCCTTTCGAAGAAGGATAAGAAGAAACTGCGTGCACAGATTAAGGACTGCTGCGCTGATGTGCAGCTGGGATCTATGGATGTGTGGTACGGTGAAAGTGTTGTAACCTGGGGACGTCTGCTGCTGCTTGACGGGAAGTGGAAAGAGGCGCGTATGCAGTTGCTGGATCAGGCTGAAGTGCTGCAGAATATAGAGCGGAATCTGAAAGCCAACGCCATTCCGGTATCCTCGATCAGTCCCGTCGCCGGATGCCGGTATATACTGGGTGAAACCTATCGTGAAGAATACGAAAGGTTTCAGACCTTGGAATCGGCCGTTGAAGCTTTCCGTCATTTCTACAATGTATACATCAAATACAGTGACGGTCCCTGGGGAGAAAAGGCTCAGGCCGCTGCCGAAGCGATGCAGGCCGAACTGGAGCGACATGGTAAACAGGTGCGGATTGACCTCGGTTCGCATAAAGATTCATTTATCGCCGCTCAATTCAGACTGGGATCAAGACGAATGGCGGAGGAACGATATGCCGATGCCGTGGAAGCGATCGAAACCGCCATCAACTATTTTCCGGAGACGGTGAAATCAGTGCAGGCACTGCGTAATCTGGCGGTCTGTAAACAGGAGCTCGGGCGGCCTGATGAGGTCTATATGATTGCTGAATACTGCTGTGAACGTTTTGCTGCTGATACCAACGCTCCGATAGGGATTCTGAGTCTGGGCCGTCGTGCAGTGGATGCCGGGAATGAAGAGTTGGGCGAACAGCTGTTTCAGCTTTATCTAACCACTTTTCCGGAACATGAAAAGCGGGCCGATATTCTTTCATGGTTTGCATGGCGTGCTTATGAGGCAGAAGAGATGGAAGAGGCCATGTCTTTTTTTCAGTTGCTGGAAAGCGAACTGCGCCGTTTCGGGGAGGCCGGGGAACGACTGGAAAAAGTAGTTTACCTTCAGGCGACTATGCTGTCCGATCTGGAAAAGCTGGACGATTTTCTGGTGGAATTTCCCCGTTCGAAATGGGCGGCACAGGCCATGAGTGAAAAGGCGCAGGCTCTTTTGGTGGCGGGGGATTTTGAAGCTGCGTTTCAGACGCTGGAAACACTGGAAGAGGATTTCCCGGAAGCAGCGGCGTCAAAAAAAGCACTGGCCGGACTGATTGTTGCGGCAGTTGATGCGGGGCGTTTCAACGTTGCTGAACAGGTGCTTGGCCGGATGCTCGAAGATCAGGATGCCTATGGTCACGACGTTTATCTTGCAACGGGTGAAGGCCTGTTGTCGGCTGAACAGTTTGCGTTGGCGGAAAAGGCTTTTGCGGCAGTGCCCGATGATGAGCGTGCTGTGTTCGGTGCGGCGGCCTGTAAATTCGGTATCGCAGATTTTGAGGGAAGTTTCCGGACATTGGAAGCACTGCTCGAGGACTATCCGGACACGGGGAGATTTTATGATGCGCGGCTGATGCAGGCACGCTGTCTGGTTGAACTGGGTCGGACAAATGCAGCGGTTGCGGCCTATTCGGAAGCTGCCCGTGAAAATTATGCGGTGACGCTGGAGATGGCCGGTGTGTTAAGCGATCCGGAAGAAAAGCTGTCGGCCTATCAGCGGGTGGCGTTGCTGGCCGACCCGGAGCATGCGGAACATCAGCCGCTGATTGCTGAGAGTATTATGCAGAGTCTGCCGCTTTGCATGGAGCTGGGTAAATATGAACTGGTGCTTGACGCGTGTGACCAGTTCACTGCGCTTTTTCCGGAGCATAAGCAGAGTCAGGTTGTCAGGAAATACCGGAAGGAGGCGGAGCGTGCGCTGGCGGATTAATGTTGTTTTGCTGCTGTGCAGTTCGGTGCATGCGGCCTATGTGGTGAATAATGCCGGCCGGCAGATTAACGGGACAGAAATTTCCGCTGCGGCTGACGGCCGGATTACACTGAAGACGGCGGGAGGTCAGTTGATGGAGTTTCAGAAGGGTCAGTATAAACACGCGGTGGCGGATCGTCCAAAGGAGCTTGATATTGCGAGGCAGCTGATCGAAACGGGGCAGGGTGAAAAAGCGGTTCCTTACTTGAAGCTGGCAAAAAAGAAGTGCCGGTTTCTGAAATGGGATCAGGAGGCGGTTCAACTGCTGGCCGATTATTATTTTGCGGCAGAACAGTATGATCTCGCGGTTGAGGCGTTTCTGGAATTGGAAGATCAGTCGGTTCCGCAGAACCGACAACGTCTGCTTCAAGCGATGGTGAAAAGCGGAGAGGTGGAAAATGCGCTGCATATGCTGGACGAGGACATCCGCTCCGGTTCCCGGGCAGCTGCGGCGCAGGCTTATCTGCTGCGGGGGAAGCTGAAAGCGGGACAGGGGGATCCGGCCGGAGCGCGGCGGGACCGGCAGAAGGTGGCGATGTTTTTCAGAGCGCAGAAAGCGCTTGCTGAAGAGGCCGGAAATTTATTGAAGGAGACTGAGGAATGAAGCGGTGGATTATGGTTTTACTGATTGCCGGAAGTGCGGTTTTTGCGGAAGAGGCGGAAATCGTAAAAAGTGAAGCGGTGCAGGCGGCGGAGGCCGCGCCGGAAGAGGTTTCGGGTTTTCTGGATGTAGTGAAGGGCGGCGGGGCTTTCGGCATGGTGTTATGGATCGGGCTGGCAGGGCTTTCGCTGGCGGCCGGGTCACTGATTATCGACTCACTGCTGAATATTCAGGAAAAAAAGATTATTCCGAAAACGCTGGTTTCGCTGGTCCGTGAGGCGATTGAAGAGGGGAGTCTTAAAAAAGCGGCACAACGGTGCCGGGATGTTCCCGGCCCCTATTCCAATATTCTGCTGGCTGGATTTGAAAATGTTGAGGATGGTTTTGATGCGGCGCAGGAAGCCATTGGTATCGCGGCCGATATGGAGAGCGAGAAGATGCTGCAGCGGGTGAACTATCTGAATGTGGTGGGGAATCTTGCGCCGATGCTCGGGCTGCTGGGCACTGTGCAGGGGATGATTCTGGCTTTTGCCACGCTGGGCACGACATCGGGGGCGGCCAAAAATGCGCTGCTGGCCATTAATATTTCGCAGGCGCTTTATACGACAGCCGCCGGGCTCGTCATTGCCGTTCCGGCGATCGGGGCCTACTTCTTTTTCCGTAATCGTGCGGCCAAGGTGATTCTGACCATGGAAAGTCTGACCATGGAAGTGATGAAGGGGCTGAAGAGCCGGAAACCGGATTAATGGCGAGGCGTACGTTCCAGAAAAACAAAGCCGGCGGTATCAACATGACCCCGATGATTGATGTGGTTTTCCAGATGATTATTTTTTTCGTCTGTACCGCACAGCTCGAACGGGAACAGTTTTCGGAGTGGATTAACCTGCCCGATTCTCCGAACGCTCCGGAAATGGCACAGGAGAAGGATCCGCGTACTATCACGATTGAAGTCGATGATCAGGGAAAAATCATGATCGGGCGAACGCCGCTGTCGGTTTCCAGACTCCGGAAGATTCTGAAGAAGACGGTTGCCGACTATGGGGTGTATGGACCGTCGATTCCGATCCGGATTCGGGCGGATGCCGCGTCGCAGCATTCCAATGTCCGGAAAGTCATGGATGTGTGCACCGAATCAGGGCTCTATAAAATTGCATTTATTGCTGTCAAAGACCGTGTTGATTAATCGCGAAAGAACGCAGGATGAGAAGAACGAAGACAGGTAGATTTGCAGGAACGGAGGTCGAGGTTGAGGTGTCGATGACGCCGATGATTGATGTGGTGTTTCAGTTGCTGATCTATTTTCTGGTGACGTTCAGTGCGGCGGAGGTGCTGTCGTTTCTGGATATTTCACGGCCTGCGCCGGATGCTGCCCAGGCGCAGCCGTCTTCTGCGGATATGATCAGAATCGGGGTACGTGGCGATGGATTTGCGATCAACAGCCGCAAGGTGAGTGATGAGGAATTAAGCCGTCTGATCCGACGGCTGGCTGCAGTGAGTACACAGCAGACCGTCCTGGTGAACTGCTCTGATGAGTCGCTGCATGGCCGCCTGATCAGCGTGCTGGATCTCTGTGCTGAAAACGGGCTGACGCAGATTGCGGTGATGAGCGGAAAATAAATGAAAGATGGATTGAACAGAAAACGGGGAAAAGTGCGGATCAGCGGGGCACTGCTTTCTGTGCTGCTCCATACGGGCATCATCATTTTGCTCGTGAAGGTACTGGTTTTCCGGTCGCCGGTTGAAGAGCGGGCGATTGATGTCCGGGTGGTGGAGGAACAGGTTCGGAAGGCGGACCCCCTTGAAAAGGAGAAGCCGGTTGAAGAGCAGGCGGGCGAGGAGGAATTTCCGGAAGTATCGGAGGAGCCGGCGGAAGTGCTGCCTGAAGATGTATTGGCGGAGGATTCCATGCTGGAATCGGAGCTGGATCTGAGTGGGCTTGATGCGGTGGCGACTCTGGAAAGTCCGCTGGTGCTGAAAGGATTGATGGTGGGCCGATCGGAAGCGGGGCGGAAAAAAATGCTCCGTGAATTCGGGGGAAGATATGGCGGTCAGGTGGAGAAGGCTGTGCTTAAAGGTCTGGACTGGCTGCAGAAAAATCAGCGGGAGGACGGGGCCTGGGGCGTGGGGAACAGTCGAAGTATGACGGCGAAACAGGAGCGGGCGCGGCTGACCGGTCTGGCGTTGTTGTGCTATCTGGCGCATGGCGAAACGGGGCAGTCGGAAAGGTACGGGGAAACGGTGCGGCAGGCCATCCGGTATCTGCTCGAACAGCAGGATGAAAAGAGCGGCAGTTTTGTGCCGTTTTCAAAGACGGTGGGATCGCACGATGATATCGGGGTTTACGGGCATGCGATTTCCACGTATGCGCTTTGCGAGGCGTATGCCATGACCCGCATGCCGATGTTGAAGGAACCGGTGGAAAAGGCGGTGCAGCTGATTATCGATGGACAGCAGAAAAAAGGTGGATGGGATCACCGGTATCAGCATGAAAAGTGGAGCGATTTATCGGTCGGAGGCTGGCAGGTGCAGGCATTGAAGGCGGCGGAGGCCGCCGGGGTTCAGAAAGAAGGGATTGTTCCGGCATTGAAGAAGTCTGTGCCGTTTGTTCAGGGTATGCATGCCGGCGAGGGGAAGTTTTATTATCGGTTGGGTAACAAGATGCCGAATGGAGATCTGGATTATATGACGGGTGTGGCAGTGCTCTGTATGCAGCTGGCGGGCAGCAACGAAGTGGCGGAGGTGAAGGCCGGGCTGGACTATCTGAAAGACGTTGAGTGTACCGACTGGGATGAGGGCTGGGAGAAGACGGGAAAAAACAAAAGCTTCAATATTGCCTATGAGTGGTACTACAACACGCAGGCAATTTTTCAGAAAGGCGGTTCGAAATGGCAGAGCTGGAACAATAAATTTGCGCCGATGCTCATCAAGGCACAGGATGTTTCCGGAGCCTGGAAGCCGCCATCCGAAACGGATGAAGCGTTGACCAAAGATATCATTTACACGACTGAATTCTGCTGTCTTTCTCTGCAGGTCTACTATCGAATTCTGCCTTCCTTCAAAAAGGCCGCCCGGAATGAGCGGCCTTTTGAATTTGAAGATGATGTTAAGATTGTTGTCTATTAATGTGCCATACTGACGAAGAGGTTGATCGCAGAGAGCAGACCGACGACCCACATGACCGGAGAGATTTTTTTTAAGTCGCCGCAACAGACCGTGATCAGAATGTAGGAAAGAAATCCAACGGTCAGGCCGGTGGCGATGCTGAACGTGAGCGGCATCAGGATCATAGTCAGGAACGAAGGTACGGCCACCTTGAGGTCGGAAAAGTCGATTTCCCGGATGTTACGGAACATATAAACGCCGACGATGATCAGGGCCGGAGCGGTTGCAAAAGACGGAACAATCTTGATGAGCGGTGCCAGGAAGAGGGCCAGCAGAAAAAGGGCTCCGGTGACTACGGAGGCCAGACCGGTGCGCGCGCCGTCACCGATGCCGGACGCGGATTCGATGTAGGTTGTGGTGGTGGACGTGCCGAGTAGTGAGCCGGCAATGGTGGCTACGGCGTCGGCTTCAAGTACTTTGTCGATTTTCTGAATGGTTCCGTCGGGTTCCACATAACCCGCTTCGTAGGAGCAGGCCACGATGGTGCCGATGGAGTCGAACAGGTCGACAAACATGAAGGAGAAAATGGCACCGAGGAGTCCGAATTGCAGAGCGGCCACGATGTTGAGCTTGAAAGCAATCGGGCAATGCTCGGCGGGGCCGAGACCCATTTTTCAGGCAGGCTGACCTCACCGAACAGGGCGCCGACAATGGTTGCAAAAATGATGCCGATCAGAATGCCGCCTTTGATTTTGCGGGCTTCAAGTACGGTGATCAGCAGCAGGGCGGCCAGACCGATCAGCACCGGTTTGGTCAGCGGTCCGATGGAAACCAGCGTGGCCGGGTTGTCGACAATCAGCCCGAGGTTTTTCATGCCGATGAAAGTAATGAACAGGCCGATGCCGGCGGCGGTGGCAATCCGCAATCCGACCGGAATGGCGGTGACCACTTTTTCTCGGATGCCGACTACGGTCAGGACCAAAAAGGCGATACCGGAAATAAAGACCACGCCCAGCGCAGTCTGCCAGTCGAGGCCCTGACCCATCACCAGCGTGTAGGTGAAAAAAGCGTTAAGTCCCATGCCCGGGGCCATGGCAAACGGAACGTTTGCCCAGAGGCCGACGAGAAAGGTGCCGAGCGCCGCCGCCAGGCAGGTGACGGTGATCAGGGCGGGTTTATCCATGCCGGCTGCACTCAGAATCATAGGATTCACGAAGATGATATAGGCCATGGTCAGGAAGGTGGTTAACCCTCCGATGATTTCGGTTTTTGTATCGGTACCGTGTTCTTTGAGTTTGAAAAAGCCGGTCATGGTGTTCTCCCGTTAGACGATTAGAAGTGATACTGCACGATACCGCTGGCAGCGAATTGGTCGGTTTTGAATCCTGAGGAATCCTTGATGCCGTATTTGTTGGTCCAGTAGTCGAGTTCGGTACCGGCCAGCAGAGAGCCGGCTTCCATATTGAAAAAGACACCGATATCAAATTTGAACTGGGGGCAGACGTGCAGGTTTTTTTCATAGGCGCCGTCGCTGTTGACTACCCAGTCAATGAAGCCGTCGCAGATCAGTGAAGATTGACCCATGGGGAACGATATTTTCCAGACCGGAGTGATCTGAACAGTGTCGCCGTCGCCTGAGCCTGCAAAGCGCTGATAGACATTCAGCTGGAAAAAATCGAAGCCCGGGATATCGAGATCTACGCCGGCACCGATGAGATAATTGTCACCAAAGGCATCGCCGTTAAGCCAGCGGCCATATTCGTAGCAGGTGGCTACGAGTACATCCTTGACGAAGAGAACAGACAGGTCCTGATTCAGCATTTTGCCAAAACTGAAGCGCGGCGCAATTTCACCATAGTAGGAGGAACTGTCATCGGCACTGCTTTGGTCTCCGTTGAAATAGATAAAATCATTAAAGAAGAAGAAATCGCCGTATTTCCAGCCGTTGGCATGTTCGATGGTCAGCGTGGTCTGGTCTTCCGGATCAACTTCGAAACCGGAGCCTTCCAGTACTGTCAGACTGGTATCGGTCCATTGAATAAAATCTCCGCCGAAGGTGAGAGATGCGGTGAATGCCAGAGCGGCAGTCAGTGTACGTTTCATGTATTTGCCCCTTAAGTTTGTAACGCTGTTTTTTATCTGCGCCGTATGTTTCAGTTAACGCGGGGAACCATATGCTCATATTCGGGGTCCTCCAAAGCACATAGTAAAAAATATTATTACGGTATACCGGCATAATATTATATGCCATTACGTCGCGAAAAAGGGTGGATCGTACACCGCGATTAAAGGAGGAAAAAGCTGTCAAGCAGAGCACAAGAACTCTGAGAAACGGTGTTATTTTTTATAATACAAACTCTGCAATACAGTTCCTTCATTGTTGTCGAAGGTGTTGTATTTGCCGAGTTGGTATGCAGTCGTTCCGGGCTCTGGAAATATTCAGACTTTTTCCACCACAGCCGCACCAAAGGTGAAACCGCCGCCGAAGGCGGTCGCACCGATCTTGGCTCCTTTTTCAAGGGTCGGAACCAGTTCGCAGAGGGCAATCGGAATTGTGTTCGAAGAGGTGTTTCCATATTTGCGGATATGGTTGAACATTTTTTCCGGCGGGAATTTGATGGTTTTCCGAATGGCTTCGATAATGCGTTCGTTGGCCTGATGCGGCACCACCTTGTCGAGGGCCTCCAGCGGAATGCCACGTTCCTGACAGGCACTGTCGAGCACATCGATCATTTTACGGACCGCCAGCTTGAAGACGGTGAGCCCTTCCATTTCAATGACTTCGCCGCTGCCCATGTTCGGAACATAAAGCACTTTCTGATCGACACCGGTAGCGGAGAGGAACGGACGGTTCAGTTTTACTTCAATATTGCCCGGTCGGCGTTCGCAGCTCACCAGCGAAGCTGTCGCGGCATCGCCGAACAGGGCCATGGTTTTCTGATCATCCATGTTGACCATCGGCGAAAGCGTTTCGGCGGTGATGACGATCACCTTTTTATCCGGCGCATTGGTCAGGAAATCGAAGGCTGACTGCAGGGCATACATATAGCCCGAGCAGGCGGCATTCACATCGTGCGCCTGCATCAGCACTTCGCCTTTAGCCGGGCTGAGTGCATGCAGCACCTGACAGGCCAGTGAAGGTGTCATGGTTTTCGGGGTTCCGGTGGAGCAGATAATGGCTCCGATATCAGAAATCGTGAGGTTTTCCTTTTCCAGCAGCTGGCGGGTGGCATTCACCGCTAGGCTGAGCACATCTTCGTCGCCGTCGATCCAGTAGCGTTCTTCAATGCCGGTCCGTTTCCGAATGGCATCGGAATCCCATTCGTGGCGGCCCTGCAGCAGTTCCTCGTTGGTAATATGGCGGGAACCGAATACTTTGGTGATGTTGGAAATATAGATCGGTTTCTGTTCAATGGCCGGGGCTATGGGGGCGACCTTAGGCCCGCCCGAACTGCGCCTCCGCTCCATAACCGGTGTGCCGGGATCTTCTTTCGTGATCGGTTTGAGCTGGGCGGCTTCATCCGACGCGATGCGCAGCATCGGCGTTCCAACCGTCAGGGTATCTCCTTCTTCAACCAGCACTTCTGATATTTTTCCGGAAACCGGTGCAGAGATATCCATGGAGGCTTTATCGGCTTCGACGGAGGCAATCAGGTCGCCTTCTTTGATTTCCTCTCCTTCAGCGACCAGCAGGTCGGCGACGGTGATGGTTTCATCAGAGGGGCTTGACCCGATGGCTTTAACGGTGATGATGCCGGCTTCGTCTTCAACGGGTTTATTCCAGTGAATATCGATGTCGAGCATCTCGCAGCATTTTTCGAGCGTACGTTTGAATGACGGCAGTACCTCGATCTGGCAGGAGAAATCGTAGGGAATATAGGTGTCCGGACGGGTGATGCGGGCCACCTGTACTTCGGCACCGGCTTTTTCCGCAATTTCGGCGGCGACTTCCGCGCCCATGCCCGAGGTTTTATTGTCTTCGTGGACGACAACAAGTTTTCCGGTCTTTCGGGCCGAAGAGAGCACGGTTTCTTCATCCCACGGGAAGATGGTGCGCAAATCGATCACTTCGGCATTGATTCCGACTTCCTTCAGAGCTTCGGCGGTGCGTTCAACCACCGGCATGGAGCCGCCCCAGCTGACGAGCGTGATATCCTGGCCAACGCGGGTAACGCGGGCCTTTCCAATCGGGACATAGTGTTTATCGATGTCGGCCGAGGTGGTATTGGAGCGGTCGTTGATCAGGCTTTTCGGGAAGAGAAAAACCGACGGCCGGCCGGATTCGGCTATGGCATTCAGCAACCCGGCGGCATCCGCGGCGGTGGACGGCATAAAGACGTCAACACCGGGAATATGTGCACAGATCGATTCCATGGTCTGGGCATGATACGGCCCGAGCCCTGGCCGGTAGCCGCCGGAAATGGACATGATCAGAACCGGAGCTTCCCATTGACCATTAGTACGCCAGTACATGGCTCCGATTTCAGAAAGAATGTGGTTATACGCCACCGGCATAAAGTCGGCAAACTGCATGAAGGCCACCGGTTTTCCGCCGGCGAGGGCCTGACCGGTGGAGACACCGAGAATGGTGTTTTCCGCCAGTGCTGCGTTGCTGACCTGTTCCGGGAATGTCCGGGAAAGACCCCGGGTCAAGCCGAAAACATCGCCTTTGGGGTCTTCGATATCCTGACCGAGCAGGGTGGTTTTCCGATCGTTGGAAAGCCGGTGTTTCAGCGCCTCGCGCATGGCTTCGAGCATGCTGAGTGTTCGGTTGTCTTCGGTTCCACGATATTCCTGTCGCGGTTCCGGAAGCGGTTTTTTGGCAGTAAGATCGGCTTTCGGTGCCGTTCCGCCGCGTGCCGTCTGGAAGGCGGCATCCACCTGGATTTTTACATCATCTTCGATGGCTTTGATGGCAGCGGCATCGATGCCGTTGGCCAGCAGGTAATCGCGGAGCTTGGCGCAGGGGTCGGCATTTTCCAGCGCAGCTTTCAGTTCGGCCTCGGTACGGTAAACGGACTGGTCGTCGGCATTGGTGTGGCTTTCGAGGCGCTCAACATTCATGACGACGATCCGGGGTTCGCGGGTTTCCCGGATTTCGGAAACCGCTTGGCCGAATGTGTTGAAGGTGGCAATCGTGTCGGAGCCGTCGACCCGCTGGATCGGAAGGCCGAGGAAGGAATCGGCTTCGCCGTCCGGCAGAGAATAAAACGTGTTTCCTTTGGTCGGTGTGGAGAGGGCAAAGCGGTTGTCTTCAATCAGGAAGAGGACCGGCAGATTGGCGCGAACGGCTTCGGCCACGGCTTCATAGAAATCGCCCTGCTGGGTGGCGCCGTCGCCGACGGAAACCACCACGAAGGGATTGTCCGGCTCATTTTTAAGCATTGTTGCTGCGCCCACGGCCTGGAGCACATTGCTGCCGACGAGGGTCGGGGTGCTCATAATGTTGAGGGTCGGATCACACGGGAAGGCGGGCATACGGCGTCCGGCAGAGTTGGATTCCTCTTTCGAGAAGAGGCCGTAAAAGACGGTTTCGTAGGAAACTCCCCGGGCGTAGGCCAGTGCACGATCACGGTAATGGAGATGCAGCCAGTCGCTTTCGATCATATGCGGTGCCAGCGCGGCGGCGGCCTCGTGACCGGAGGAGGGGATGTAAAAAAAGACTTCGCCCCGCTGAGCCGCGGCGGATTGAAGCTGGTCCGTGTAGCGCGAGGCCACCATCGGGCGATAAAGTTCGAGCAGTTGTTCGACTGAAGGTGTGTTCATTTTCATGGCTTTCCAATTGAAGAAAAATATTACGAAAGGGCCCGGGCGTGGGCGAGGGTTAAATTGGATTATCTGTTACCTTTGACTATCTGCATTCCGGCGGATATGTTCCAACTTTAGGAAGTAGTTTATGCCTATGATGAAAAAAAGAAATGTAGATCTGGTTTGCGACATTGCGGAATTGATATCGCTGGCTGAGGGAGGACGCGACCGGCGTGAGCTGCTGCAGCAGGTGGTGACGTCTGTGGCGTCGCATATGCAGGCGGATGTCTGTTCGATCTATATTTATGATGAAGAGGACAAGGAGCTGACGCTGCGGGCGACGCAGGGGCTGGATGAGCGGGCCATTGGTACCGTGAAGCTGAAGCTTGGTGAGGGAATTACCGGCCGGGCGGTTCGTGAGCTACGGCCGATCTGTGTCGGAACAGCTTCGCAGAGTGATTCTTACAAATTTTTCCCGGGCATTCATGAAGAGGAGTATGAAGCCTTTCTGGCGGTTCCTATTCTGCGCGGACTGCGTCGGATCGGTGCTCTTGTGGTGCAGGCGGATGAGGCAAACTATTTCACACCGAATGATGTGAAGGCGCTGCGGGCGATTGCCGCACAACTGGCGACGATGATTGAAAATGTGCAGCTGCTCAGTGAAGCGCGTGTTGAAGCGGCTTCGCAGGAGGCGGCCGCGCCGAAAAAGGTGATTACCGATTCGCTGATCAAAGGGCGGTCGGCCAGTTCGGGAACGGCACGCGGTAGAGCCTTTCCGCTGGATTCCGGGAAAAGCGACTCCTGTGTGCTGCCTGATCCCGATGCGGAGCCGCATACGCTCGAGGATTTTGAGCTGGCGGTGGAAAAAACGGCGGAACAGATCAACCGGCTTCAGCGGCAGACCAGCGAGGAGCTGGCGGATGTGGCTGTACTTATTTTCAGTGCCCATCTGCTTATTCTGGAAGATGATCAGTTTACAGGGCGGATTAAGAACCTGATTGTAGAGGGCTGCGAGCCCGTCAAGGCCATTGCTACGGTCGTGGATGAATATGTGGCGGTTTTTTCGAAGAGCAAAATGCCGCTCATCCGCGAAAAAGTGCTCGATGTGAAGGATCTGGGGAACCGGCTGACGCGCAATCTCCTGAACGAGGAAGCCGATGAGGCCGACTATCGAGGACAGATCATTATTGCTCATGAGCTGCTGCCTTCGGACATTCTGAAGCTTTCTGCGGAAAATGTGGAAGGTTTCATTGTGAGCAGTGGGGTGACCTCGCACAATGCGATTATTTCCCGGTCGCTGGGCATTCCGATGGTGGCGATCAGTCGCGAGCAGGCCGATGCTATTCCGGATGGCGAAGAGATGCTGATGGATGCGGAGCAGGGGATTATTTATCTGCGTCCCGGCCCGGAAGTGTATGCAAAATACCGCGATCTTGATCAGGCCTGGATCGCGCTGCATGACGCGTCGGACATGAAAGATGAAACGCTGACGAAATGCGGTCAGCGCGTCAGTATTTTCGCCAATATCAACCTGCTGAGCGATCTCAAGCCGGCGCGAAAATTTAAAGTTGAAGGGGTCGGGCTCTATCGCTCCGAGTTTCCGTTTATTGTGCGGAATGATTTCCCGACGGAAGAAGAGCAGTATGTAATTTATAAAAAGCTGGTTGATCAGATGGAAGGGCGCATGGTGACCTTCCGGACTCTGGATATCGGCGGCGATAAGATGCTCTCCTATTATTCCAATGTGAACGAGGCGAATCCTTTTCTCGGGATGCGGGCCATTCGTTTTTCGCTGCAGAACAAAGATATTTTCGCGCAGCAGCTCCGTGCCTTTCTGCGGGCCGGTGCCGAAGCGGATACCCGGATCATGTTTCCGCTGGTTTCCTCGGTGGACGACTTTCTTGCGGCGCGGAATATTGCCTATGAGTGCATGAGCAGCCTGGATGCAGAGGGTGTTGCTTTTAATCCGGATACAAAATTCGGGGTTATGATGGAGCTGCCTTCTGCTGTCGAGGTGGTTGATGAGCTGGCGCAGGAAGCGGACTTTCTGTCGATTGGTTCAAACGATCTGATTCAGTATATGCTGGCGGTTGACCGGACCAATGAAATGGTTTCGAGTCTGTATCTGGCTCACCATCCCGCGATCCTGCGTGCTATCAACCGTATCGTTTCGGCGGGGCTGACACATGGAAAAGAAGTGTCCATTTGCGGAGATCTTTCGGCGGATCCGCGTATGCTGCCTTTCCTGCTTGGTGTGGGACTGCGAAAATTCAGTATTGACAGTGTCCATGCTCCAACGGTTCAGCGGCTGGTGAATGCCATGGATCTGGCTGAGGCCGAAAAGATTGCCAATGCGATGCTGAATTTTGGACGGATCAGCGAAGTAGAGGCCTTTCTGCTTGAGCAGAATCTCACCCCGGAGAACGAGGCCTGATTTCCGGTCTGTTGATCTGAGAACAATACGTGCGCCGTGGTCGGTCTGCAGGCATCGGTGCGGAACCGGGAATGCGCCTGAAGTCAGTCGGTAATCACTGTTTTATAGCCGGAATGGGGCGCTGTGTTTTTTTATGAAAATGTCGGCTTCACCTTTTATTGCTGGAGCATTGCCGCATTTGATTGTTCCGTTGGGGTCCGCCAAAAATGTTTCAATCGTCGGATAACAGTTTTTCCGAGTGTATTTGCCAACAATAATGTCGAAAAATCACATATTAAGACAGAATTGTTTTAAATTATCAAAATACAAATTTGTTATGTCATATGTTATATTTTGTTTATAAACGGGTTACGGCATCTTCAGTTCGATGGCATACCTTGTGCAAATAGGAGGAACTCGGTTTCAAAGGCCGATGTAATGTTTGAAGTCAACGAATGAGAGGATGCAAAAGATGTATAAACTGAAAAAGTACGCGATGTTCGCTTTCGCGCTCGGAGCTTTGGCGGCGGTACCCGTCATGGCAGGAGAAGCGCCGGAAGTGACAGCGGCAGATGCCTTGGCAGCGGCGGATAATGCTTTGTTTACTGCCAATAATGTTTGGATGATGGTGGCCACGTTCCTTGTGTTCATTATGCATCTGGGCTTTGCCATGGTCGAAACGGGCCTGACCCGGGCAAAAAACTCGGTAAATATTCTGTTTAAAAATACGGCTATTCCGGCCATCGGGCTGCTGACCTATGCGCTGGTCGGCTTTAATCTGATGTATCCTGGTTTTGCCGAGGATTCCGCCGGTCTCTTCGGCTTTGGCGGATTCGGTATTTCTTCTCCGGAAGGTGCTGCGGGGCTGATTGCCTATGCAGACGGCGGTTATGCCTACTGGACCGATTTCCTGTTCCAGGGCATGTTTGCCGCAACGGCGGCCACCATTGTTTCGGGAGCGGTTGCAGGGCGTGTTAAACTTGGTCCGTTCCTGATTTTTTCGACGGTTTACGTCGGTCTCGTCTATCCGTGGGTCGGTTCCTGGAAATGGGGCGGCGGCTGGCTTGACGGGATTGGATTCTACGATTTCGCCGGCTCTACGCTGGTGCACTCCGTCGGTGGATGGGGCGCTCTGGCCGGGATCATTCTGCTCGGGCCGCGCCTGGGTAAATATGTAAACGGCAAAGTGAAGGCCATTCAGGGCCACAATATGCCGTTGCTGACTATCGGTGTGTTTCTCCTGTGGCTCGGCTGGTTCGGGTTCAACGGCGGTTCGGTACTGTCGGCCGATCCGGGACTGGTGTCCTATGTTCTCGTAACCACTTCTCTTGCTGCGGCGGCTGGTATTATCGGTTCCATGGCGGCGTCGTGGACAATTCAGAAACATCCGGACCTCACCATGGTTCTCAACGGGTGTCTGGCCGGTCTTGTGGGGATCACTGCAGGTGCGGATGTACTTTCCATTCCGTGGGCGGTTGTGGTCGGGCTGGTCTGTGGTTCCATTGCAGTAGTTTCCGTCATGATTTTTGACCGCTTTAAACTGGATGACCCGGTGGGTGCCACTACGGTCCATCTGGTCTGTGGTATTCTCGGTACCCTGTTTGTTGCCCTCAGTCCGGAGCATACGATTGTACCGCAGCTGATCGGCATCGTGTCCTACGCGGTGGTCTGTTTCCCGGCCGCCTTCATTATCTTTCTGGTTCTGAAGCTTACCGTGGGTATCCGCGTGAGCAAAGAAGAGGAAATGAAGGGGCTCGATCTGGGCGAACACGGTATGGAAGCCTATCATGGATTCCAGTTCTTTACGAACGTCTAATCTGAAAGGACACGGTTATGAAATTACTTATTGCATACATTCAGCCCGAAGCACTTAACGACGTGAAGCAGTCTCTATATGATGCTGAAGTCTACAAAATGTCTGTCACCAACGCGATGGGATGCGGGCAGCAGAAGGGTTATCACGAAACCTATCGCGGCGCGGATATCGAAGTGAACCTCCTAAAGAAGGTTCGCATTGAAATCGCTGTGAATGATGAATTTGTCGAAGCCACCACCGATGCGATTATCAAAGGTGCACGTACAGGAAATATCGGTGACGGAAAAATCTTCGTCCTCGACCTTCCGGCGTGCATTCGGATCCGCACCGGGGAAAAAGGCCCGGAGGCTGTGGGTTAGACCTGAATCTCTCTCCTCCCAGCACCCTGCAACGGGGTGCGATGTACCCGACCGTCGCGAGACGGGCGGGTATTTTTTTGACTGCATATTTTCATTTTCAACTTTAAAGTCCTTCTAAAAGAAGGGGTGTGACAATTGATGAATAAAACGGCAATGAAAAAACGGTGATCGCGGGAGCGGCTTTGCTGTCGGCTGCGGCCGGTGCCGCACTGGACGATCGAGGGTTTCCGGATACGCGTGCCGTTGGTATGGGCGGGGCCGATTCCGCCGTCATTGAGGGTTCCGCTGCCGTGATTGCCAATCCGGCTGCGCTGGGTTTCATGTCGCGGTCCAACAATAACGAAAAGGTGGACAATCTGTTGTACGCCCGGCAGAAGTTCGGCTGGAGCGGGTTCGATGCCGGACTTTCGGCAAGCCTGACCGGAGAGCTCGGGACCTATCTGCAACGGCTCGCTGATGTGGATTTCGCCCGTTTTGAATCGTCCACGCTGCAGGAGCCGGAAAACATCCGATCGCTGCTCACGCTGGCCGGAACCATCGGCAATATCAATGACAAGGATACCATTGTGGTCAGTGCAAACGTTGCGACGACTATGCAGATCGGTCATTTCGGAACCGGGTTCCGCATGTATGGACAGGTTGGCGGGTGGATCAACGACCTGGACCTGAAAAATCTCGGGCTGCAGCTGGCTGCTGCTGAAATCGTCAATGAGCTGGAGGATGCACTTGCGTCCGACCTCGGCTTTAATCCTGCGGGATACCAGTTGCAGACCTTTGATAGCGCGAATGTGGACAAGCTCAGGGAGGCCTTCGGGCCGGAGTGCTTTCTGACGATGCTTTGGCTTATCTCGATTATAAGTCCACGGAGCTGCTGGACGACCGGGAATTCAATCGCGATCAGATCAGTGCTGCTGTCGAAACATTGGCTTCCATGGTGGCGGCGTCCGACATCGGTGATGCGCTGACCAACAACACTTCCTCTATAACCGGGCGCGGTTTTCTGGCGGCGGAAATCCCTTTCAGCTACGGTCATGCACTCAATGATCATTTTTCGGTGGGTATAACGGTTCGTGCTATTTTCGGCCGCGTATACGGAACCCAGATCTGGGCGTTTAATGAGGATAATGAAGAAATTATTGAAGAGTCGCTCGATTCTTCGGCCGACAGCTTCAATATCGGGCTCGATGCCGCCGTGATGTATCGTCTATCGCACGTGCAGTTTGCGCTTACCGGCTCGAATCTGAATGCTCCGACGTTTGATGGGTATGAACAGGACGTGCAGATCAACGGTACGTCCCGGACCATTGATGTGCCCAGTGTGCGGATTGATCCGCAGCTGACGCTGGGCGGGGCGTGGATTCCGTTCCGGCGGCTTATGCTCGTTACCGATATTGAGTTGCTTGAAACCGGAACATTGCTGAACAGCTATGATGTTCAGCGGGTTTCCTTCGGTTCTGAAGTGGATCTGTCTCTGGTGCAGCTGCGGCTGGGAACCTATAAAAATATTGCGGAATCAGATATTGGCTGGGTGCTGACTGCCGGCCTCGGTTTTCAGCTCTGGGCGCTGTCGGCAGAGCTGGCGGCCGCCGTTTCCATTGATGATACTGTGGAATACGACGGGGTGGATTATCCGCGTACCGCCCGCCTGAATTTCGGCGTTTCGATGGATTTCTAGCGAGGGAGGCCTGCGCTATAATTCACCCGCCAGTTTCCATATGGCTTTCGCTGCCGGGCGTTTCAGGTTGCGTTCATTTGAAACCAGGCCCACAACATAGGGTTTCAGTTTCGGGGTATTCCGGATAACGGTTACCTCATCGCGGAACGGGCTGCGTTCGAGTACAAGTTTCGGAACCACGCCGATTCCGGTACCCAGCCGTACCATGGCAATCAGGGCCTCGTTGCCTGAAACCTCCAGAGCGATGTTCGGGTTCAGTCCGTTCGCCCTGAACCATTCGTCCAGCCGGTTGCGGGCGGTGCCGGACTGGGGAACGACGAGCGGTTCCTGTCCGGTGAATGTTCCCGTTTTCGGAGGTGCGGACTGTTTTGACCGAATGAATACCAGCGGAGTTTCAGCCAGCGGCATGAATTCAAGCCGCTGGAGTTTGCGGTCGGGCAGAGCGGCAACGGCCAGATCGATTTCGCCATTGAGAACCTGTTCAATCGCCTGTTCCGCCGCACCGGTGCGCAGCCCGAGATGGACGTTCGGAAATTTGGTGCGGTACGCCTCCAGCAGTTCCGGAAGCAGGCTGTAAACGGCTGTGATCGAGGCATAGATGGATATGGTGCCGGAAACCGATGCCTCAATGGCCAGTTCTTCGCGGAAACGATTCCACTCGTGCACGGCTTTGCGGGCATAATTGAGCAGCTGATAGCCCGCCTCTGTCAGTGCCACGCTGCGGTTATCCCGCAGAAACAGGGGCTGTCCGATCTCCTCTTCCAGTCGCTGAATGGTTCTTGTGAGTGCCGACGGACTCAGGTTGCAGGCCCGGCTCGCCCGACCGAAATGCAGCAGTTCCGCAGTTTTGATGAATGTGGTGAGCGCTTCTGTATCCATGGTCGCTATACTTTCTTTTACCGATACGGCCTGTTCCGCATTAAAACTGCAGGAGTTCCTTGTCTTGTATTCCTTAAATTGCAATATAGTATGCCGAACAATTCAATTTACGCAACGTACTTATTCCGATAGGTTTCGCGGACTTTTTAAACCAACAAGGAGATCAGACCATGGGTCAGAATTATTTCAACTCGCTTACGATGAAGCAGAAACTCGCGGAAATCGGTACCTGCCGGTTTATGGATGCGTCGGAATTTGCCAACGGTATTGAAGCCGCTAAAGGCAAGAAAATCGTTATCGTCGGTTGCGGAGCTCAGGGGCTCAATCAGGGGCTGAACATGCGCGACAGTGGACTTGATGTATCCTATACGCTCCGCGCTTCGGCCATTGAAGAGAAGCGTCAGTCTTATCTGAACGCCACCGAAAACGGTTTCAAAGTAGGAACCTATGAAGAAATGCTTCCGACGGCAGACATCGTGATGAACCTTGCGCCCGATAAACAGCACACCAATGTTTGCGAAACGGTTATTCCGCTGATGAAGAAAGGGGCCACATTCTGCTATGCCCATGGGTTCAACATTGTGGAAGAAGGTATGCAGATCCGCAAAGACCTGACGGTGATCATGGTGGCTCCGAAATCTCCGGGTTCCGAAGTGCGCGAAGAGTACAAACGCGGATTCGGTGTTCCGACGCTGATTGCCTGCCATGTGGCCAACGACCCGAACGGGGATGGCATAGAAACGGCGAAAGCACTTGCGGTTGCACAGGGCGGTCATCATGCCGGTGTACTGGAATCCAACTTTGTGGCGGAAGTAAAATCCGACCTTATGGGTGAGCAGACTATCCTCTGCGGGTTGCTGCAGGCCGGCTCGCTGCTCTGTTTTGACAAAATGGTCGAAAAAGGCATCGATCCCGGTTATGCCTCCAAGCTTATTCAGTATGGCTGGGAAACCATCACCGAAGGTTTGAAACAGGGCGGTATCACCAACATGATGGATCGCCTCTCCAATCCGGCTAAACTGAAGGCATTCGAACTGGCCGAGGATCTGAAGCTGATCATGCGTCCGTTGTTTGAAAAACATATGGACGATATCATCACCGGCGAGTTTTCCAAAACCATGATGGAAGACTGGGCAAACGATGACGAAAAGCTGCTGACCTGGCGTGCTGAAACTGCGGAAACGGCCTTTGAAAAGACTCCGGCCGCTGATGTTGAAATCACTGAACAGGAATACTACGACAAGGGTATTCTGATGGTGGCGATGGTGAAGGCCGGTGTTGAGCTTGCTTTCGAAGAAATGGTGGATGTCGGTATCAAACCCGAATCCGCCTATTATGAATCGCTGCATGAAACCCCGCTTATCGCCAATACCATTGCACGTAAAAAACTGTTCGAAATGAACCGTGTGATTTCCGATACGGCGGAATACGGCTGCTATCTGTTCTCTCACGCCTGTGTGCCGCTGCTGCAGGATTTCATGAAGGGCATTGATACCGATGTCATCGGTAAAGGACTTGAGCTGAAAGATAACGGAGTCGATAACAAGACTCTGGTTGCGGTTAATGCCGAGATCCGTTATCACGAAGTGGAAATTGTCGGAGAAGAGCTGCGTGCCGCCATGAGCAATATGAAACCGCTCTAGGTTTTTCTCCCATTGGATATGCTGAACGCCCCGCTGATTGCAGCGGGGCGTTTTTGGTGAAAGCCATTGACATCAACCGCAGAACGTCGCTCCATAGATGCATTATGAAAATTTATACCTATAAGAAATGCAGCACCTGTCGTAAGGCCGTTAAATGGCTGAAGGAACAAAAGCTCGATGTTGAGGAAATTCCGATTCGTGAAACGCCGCCGAGCGTTGAAGAACTGCGGCAGATGCTGGAGTATGTCGGCGATCTGAAAAAGTTATTCAATGCCTCCGGACAGGATTACCGCGCTCTTGGAATGAAAGATAAACTGCCCGGCATGGATACTGAAGAAGCTTTGAAACTGTTGGCTTCCAACGGAAATCTGATTAAACGACCGTTTCTGATCGGTTCGGATAAAGGAGCAACCGGGTTCAAAGAAGAAGTCTGGGAAGCTTTGCTGAAATAGCCTGTGGTTTTCGCACATTGAATGTGCGAGCCGTGTGATTGAGAGCGAATAGCGATCAGTTTCGCGAAGACCACGAAGTTTTTTCTCAGTTGAAAACAAGGTCGGAAACGTCTGGTCTTAGGCGTCCGCCGGGTTGGGGACCCGGCTATAGAATCAGTTTTCTGAATGGGCGCAGGCCCGATGTCTCATCGGGCTTTTTTGTTTGGATGTCCCTGAAAACGGAAATTTTTGTCAGCGTTTCTGTAATCTTCTTTTAATCATCGGGTTGTATCTGTACTTGTGCTGAGAAGCGTTCCGTTCCGACATTTTTTTCCATACGCCGCAAATATGGATAATATTGTAACCCTTTGACATAAGGCGGGTTCTGCAGAGTCTGAATGCTGGCACACCTTGTGATATAGAAGAGAGGTATGTTTTTTTAGGGGAAGTTAAACCGTAATTCCAAGGAGAAAGACCTATGTCAAAAAAAGAAGTAGAGCGTCTGCTCATCGATGGTGGAGACAGCCGCGAACTGAGACTGAAATATGATACACTGGAACCGAAGTCCGCCTTTGTGGCTGAAGCCAATAAAGACGGCTATGATTTTACGGAAGAGGAGCTTGACGAAGTACTGCGGGAATCCGGAGACGATTTTGCCTCGTTCGGCAATCCGCGGAAACGCGCCATCTGGTGGTATTAATTTAGAGCGGATAACAGGAAGTTCAGGGCCTGATCCTGTTTTTTTCCTGTTATCCGGTCAGCATTATAGGTTCCGGAGAAATTCCAGGACTTTGGCGGGATGTGCTTCCGCCTTTGTGACTTTTTTCCAGTGTTTGATGACCTTGCCCTTTTCATCGACGATCACGGTGGAGCGGATGCAGCCGATGGATTTTTTGCCGTAGAGCACCTTTTCGCCCCAGGCGCCGTATTTTTCCATCATTTTCGTTTCCGGATCGGAAAGCAGGGTGAAAGGCAGGTTGAATTTTTCAATAAATTTATCGTGTGAGGCGAGACTGTCTTTGCTGACGCCGAGCACCACGGTGTTGAGATCGCTGATTTCCTGATTTATATCCCGGAAACCGCACGATTCTTTGGTGCAGCCGGGGGTGTTGTCGCGCGGGTAGAAATAAATGACCACGCGTTTTCCGAGATAATCCTCAATAGAATGCTTTTTCCCGTCGCTGCCCTCCAGCGTAAATGCCGGGGCCTTTTTTCCTTCAAGTGAATCCATAATCCGTCCTTTCATTCAATAGGGAGGGATTATAGGAGTAAAACAGTGCTGTTGAAACTGTAATTTATTTTTTAAACAGTGCGGTACGTTATTTTAATGTATGGTATTAATATTGCTTAGTTTACAGGTTATGAATGATATCAAAACGTTAATTGAGTCTGCAGGGGATGACCGGGAACTTGCCGTGGATCTGCTGGAATTATTTAAAGAGCAGGCGATAGAGGGAATCGCCGCCTTAAGTGATGCGGTGCAAAAAGAGGATTCCAAAGAGGCTGTACATTTGGCCCATAAGCTGGTCGGATCTGCCATTGCGTGTGGTTTTATTGATTTATCGCAGGAATTGCGGTTTATCGAAACGGAATGCCAGCGCGAAGTTCCTGACGATATCGAGCAGCGGTTACAGACTGTCAGTCAGTTGCTCGAACGGGGCTGCAATGAAATGGGTCGGGTGCTGGCAGATGAGAAATTGTATGAAAAAGGTGCTTATAATTGATGATGATGTTTTTTTAACCGGGCTCTATGAAAAACTGCTCAGGAAGGAAGGGCTTGATGTTGCAGTTGCCAACTCAGGTTCAGCGGGTATCGAACAGATTGCCCGTTATCTCCCCGACCTGGTTATTCTGGATCTGCATATGCCCGATATGCACGGATCTGATGTTCTAAAGACCGTTAGAAATGATCTCAGACTGCATCATATCCGCGTGATCGTATTTGCGACGGGATATATTCAGAAGCTGGCCGATGCTGTGGCGGATCTGGGGGCCTATAAAGTGCTTTCAAAAATGAAGTGCAAGCCACGGGATCTTGTCCAGGAAGTGCTGCAGTCCCTGAACGATACAACGCACATTCCGGAAGCTCCGGCGGAACAGGAACATTTCAGTTCCCTTGAGGACGGCGCGGCAAAGTTGGATGATCCGGGGATTGATAAACTGCCGCTATGGATCGAACGTCTGGAGACTGATTCTCGGGATGAGGCCCGCCGCGTTTGTCTGATCCATCTGTACCGCATGATTCAGGACAATATCGATTTTGCGCTGAATTTTGATAAAATGTCGGCCGAATATAAACTGAGTACCACACTCAAAAAGCTGATGCAGGATTTGTTTGATCATCCGCAGCTGGTGAGCGGGTCCTCGGTAAAATCGCTCGAAGAAGCTATTGAAAAACTGTTGCATCTCACCCAGAAACACCGTGAAACCGAGAGGGATCTCGAAGCCGAGCTACAGCAGCTTCTGAAGAAACTTTAAGCGGCCTACACTTTCGGGTTCCGAGTGAACGTGAAGTCCGTCATGACATATTTTTTAATCAGATTCACTGTCTGCTGAATTTTTAGGATATTGTCATCGATGCTCTGCAGTTTTTCCCGGGGAGCATTAGCGATTCATGGTCATCCAGCCTGACTGTAATGCGGTCGATGAGGTTGACAAACTGATCGATGGAAAGACCGAAAGGGGCGGAAACCGGCATGGTTTCGTATTCAACATCAAGATTGCCGGCCACATGAGCCAGTAAGGGATAGGCCTGCTGGAAGGCTTCCCGGCAGTCGGGCCAGGCTTCTTCAATATCGATGGGCTGCATAAAGTGAATGGTTGGAGATCGAACCACTTTTTTCTGACGGAAACCTCGGATTTCGAGCAGCGATACACGGATGCTGTCCAGATGCTCTTCGAGCAGCTTGAGATTTATTGTTTCCAGTTTTCTTTTTCCTGACTTTTTAAGTTTTCGTAACTTGCGAAGCATGATGTCCTACCTTTTCTTAATAATACGGACTTTTAGTACGTATTTGAGCACAGTTGATCCGGTAAGTAAAACCCAATTTAATGCGGCACAGGCCGGGCAATGGAGTCAGCGTAAGCGATCGAACAGGTGTTCAAGTCCGTTGGCTTTGACGACATAGACGGTTTCGAGCTGCTGTCCGAGTTTGCCGTTGGGAAAGCCTTTCTGCCTGAACCAAACCACATAGGGCTCAGGGAGGTCAATCAGCAGACGGCCTTTATATTTGCCGAACGGCATGCGGGCTTCAGCGAGTTCGAAAAAGGCTTCGGGATCGGGGGTCAGTTCTTCCATGGAGAGAGACGATTAACGTTTCGCGGGTCATTGTAAAATATTTTCCGCCTCAGGTCTGCAGCTCCAGTTCGTTGAGCATGAGCTGGTGAATATGCTGAATTTTCGTGATGGATTCGGGAATCGGGCGGTTGGAGGAAAGCGAAGCCTTGGAATCGGGATCTACGGGATCAAAACCGTGCATGCCGGCGCAGGGTTTGATGCTCATGAAGCTCGGGGCAATCTGTATGCCGGAATTCATCAGGAAAATCAGTTCGCCATACTGGCTGTTTTCAAAAAAGACGCCGTACTGTTTTAATTCCTTTTCGGTAAGAATCCGGCCCAGCGGATGGTTTTCCAGATATTGGGAAATTTGAGTGCGCGCGTTTTCATGCTTAAACCAGAAGCGGGCCATGGTGGAATCGTAAAAGGCGCAATAGTCGCTATTCCACTGGAGTTTCAGGGATTGGATATCCGACATGAGATCGTATGAGCCGGTGACGTTGTGCATGCCGTGATCGGTGAAAATATACCAGACGACTTCGTCGTAGTTGTTTTCGGCGGCGGCGAACAGTTTGCGGAATTCGGTGTCATACCAGTTCATCAGTTTTTCAATATCCGGATGGGTGCTGCCTTTGGCGTGCATCAGGCCGTCGAGTTTGCCGAAAGAGCAGTAGGCAAAATCGATGTTCCGGTTTTCGATGTGCTGCCGGAGGTTTTCCATTCGGGCTTCATCGGGCAGATTGCTGTCGTGGACATAGTAGGGAATGCCCAGTCGGCTCATCCGGTCAAAGATGGAGGTTCCGCAGGGCAGTCCGCCGGGTTCCCAGATGCGTTTCTGTTCGGCATAATTGAAGAGAGGAAGTTGGCTGAAGGGAACGGCGAAGAGCTGGAAATAGCCGGTGAAACCGCATTTTTTTTTGATCCATCGGCTGAGGCGGCCGCGGATGCGGCCGCGATTGAATATAAAACCGGGCAGGAGGCTCAACGGTTTAGTCCATCTGAACGGGGAATGTTCCGGGTCGTAGTAGTAGGATGACCAGAGTCCGTGTTCGGAAGGGGTTAGGCCGGAGATGATCGAGGGATCGCAGGCGGAGGAATAGCCGAGTATGGTTTCCAGCGGTTTGCTGTCGAGAATCAGGTCGTTGAGAAAATCGGGGTTACGCTGTTTGACTTCCCATCCGAAAGCATCGATGAAAAGAAAGAGGCTGAGCTTTTTCTTTTTCACTATGAAAATCTCCGCTGGAGCTCGTAGAAGCGTTCGTGCGACATGTCTGATTTATCCTGAAGCAGTTCTCCGAGGGCGTCGTAGAGGGCTTCGCGCGGGTGGCGTGTTGAAAAGCGTTTATTCCATACGGCATTGAGGGCGATGGCTTTGGGAATGGAGCATTCGCGCATATCGTACTGCTTTCGGTACCAGGGAAGAAAGCGGCAGAAGACGTCGATGGTTTTCCGGGTCTGTTCTTCAATATCGAGGGCCTGGAGGGCGTGGTAGTCGCCCCACTCCTTGAGGTCGACGGCGCACATATAGCCGGCAATAATGAAGTCGCGGTCGGGCGGGTCTCCAATTTTTGAAATCCGGGTTTTCTTCATTTCATAGGAGATATCGTAGAGTCCGGCCGCAAGCAGGGCGCAGTCACCGAAGGCGAGGAGCACTTTGGCGATGAATTTAATGAAACGGATACGTTCTTCTTCGCTGAAGGGTCTGGCAGTGGCGAGCCGCCGTTTAATGTCAAGCAGCAGTTTTCCGCGGTTCATGAGCAGGCGGGTGCCTTCGGAGAGCGGAATGGCCTGTGTGCGGTAGACGGGCATGGCATCGAGGATATTTTCGTTGCCCCAGATCACCATATGGTTGTGTTTCATTTCATAATTGAGCAGAGAAAACTCGCAGGTCGGCAGTTTATGCCGTGCATAGGGAAAGAGGTCGACACGCAGGCCGACGGCCTCTGTGAGCTGTGTTTCGAGCTGCTGGAAATGGGCTTTTATTACACTGTTTACCCTGTCAACAATGACGATTATATCGTAATCGTTGAACGGTTCCTGCGATCCATCGGCTTTAATGAAGGGGGTTCCTTCGCCACGTCCATAGCCGCCGAGCAGAATGCCGGCCTCACAATGAGGGGCCGCAACCCGGCGGATCAGCTCAAGATCATCATCGATCCGGGCGTCGAGCTCCTCCGATCCTCTTATAGTGTATTTGGCCATGCCGCGTTGCTCTGCCGTAAAAGAGCAGGCACTTTGCAGGAAAAGGCTGAACAATTCAAGGTTGCGGTTGCGATACCGGGCGAAAGCAGGCCGTATGGCTATAAATCGGCGGTTATGCAGCAATGTGTCGGTCCAAATGCATGACGAAGGCCGGAGTAAGATGTACGAACCGGTGCGCCGGCTATGCCGCGAGCCTGATCCATTCCGGGGAACCGTTTTGTACCGCAGGGTTCATGTGTTTCAGAGCGACGTTGAATACAGGGTGTACCTCCTGTCTGCTTTTTCGGATGGTGTCATCTATTTCTGGATAGACTTGTCATAAGATCTGTACCTATAGTGAAACTATGAACATTCTTGGTATCAATTATTTCTATCATGATTCCACGGCCTGTATTGTGGTTGACGGTAAACTGGTGACCGCCATTGAAGAGGAGCGTCTGACGCGGCAGAAGCATACGGATGAATTTCCGGTGCATGCGATTGAGCGCTGCATGAAAATTGCCGGACTCGAGGATAAGGATATTGATGCGGTGGCCGTTTCAATTAAACCTTCGATGCACTGGCGGAAAAAAGCCGTGTATGCGTTGGGCATCGGCAAAGGGATTAAACCGTTTCTCGGGCACGAAGTCGGTACCTCGCGCTACCGCCAGGATCAGTTCTGGAGCTGGTATCTGAGCTGTTGGCCGAAAGGGTCAAAACAGCCGCCGGTTCACTGGGTGTCGCACCATCTGGCGCACATTGCAGGGAGTTTTTATGTTTCACCGTATGAAGAAGCGGCTCTGCTTTCGATCGACGGTTCGGGCGAGTGGGCGACGTCGTTTGTCGGTTATGGCAAAGGCACTCAGATTGAGCAGTATAACGAGAGCTATTTCCCGAATTCATTCGGTTCCTTCTATGAAGCGGCGACCGAATTCTGCGGATTCCGCCCGAATTATGATGAAGGTAAAACCATGGGACTGGCTCCGTTCGGGGATCCGGAGATTTTTAAAGACAAGGTGTCCGAGATTATTTCGATCGGTGAAGACGGATCGATTACGGTGGATACCTCGATGTTTAATTTTCAGTACTGGCGGCGACCGTACTGCAATCGTAAATTCTATGAAACCTTCGGTGCACCGCGTCGTCACGGCGAGGAATTTCAGAAACATCATGAAGATGTGGCTGCAGCCTTTCAGTATGTGCTTGAGGAATCGGCGCTGAAGATCTGCCGGGATCTGAAAAAGAAGACGGGAGCAAAGCATCTGGTGATTGCGGGCGGGGTTTCGCTGAACAGTGTGATGAACGGGCGGATTGTCCGGGAATCGGGTTTTGAGGATCTTTATGTCATGCCGGCGGCCGGCGATAACGGTACGGCCATCGGCGCAGCGTTTTATGTCTGGAACGGCATTCACGGAAAAGAACGCAGCTTTGTGCATATGAATCCGTATGTCGGAACGAGCTACAGTGACGCGGACTATCAGGCGATCATTAAAGAGTGCAAACTGAATGCCGAACACCATGAGCATATTGAAGAGGTAACGGCCCGGCTGCTTGCGGAAGGGCATATTGTCGGCTGGTATCAGGGAGCGATGGAGATCGGACCGCGGGCGCTGGGCAACCGGAGTATTCTGGCGGATCCTTCAAAACCGGATATGAAGGATAAGATCAACGCGGATGTAAAACACCGCGAGGCCTACCGTCCGTTTGCGCCTTCGGTACCGGTGGAGCATGCAAAGGATTATTTTGATATCGAGGTTGAAGCGCCGTTTATGCTGAAAGTGTGTGATGTTTTTCCGGATAAACGCGATTGTGTTCCGGCGATTACCCATGTGGACGGCAGTGCCCGGGTGCAGACGGTTCGCAGGGAGACCAATCCGCGGTATCATAAGCTGATGATGGAGCTGGGGAAAATCACCGGTGTGCCGGTGGTGCTGAACACCAGCTTTAATGTGATGGGTGAGCCGATTGTGGAATCGCCGATGGATGCCATCCGCTGTTTCTTTTCCACCGGGCTGGATAAGCTGGTGATCGGGAACTATCTGATCGGGAAATAAGTGTGGAACCGCCAGGCTCAAAACCCAGTTATTTGCAGAAGCTTTATAAGCGGCTGGATAAACATCCCCGGTTGCGGAAACTGTATGAACAGCTGGTTGAGGCTCAGGTTTTTTATCAGAGTAAAATCTTCCGCCCGCCTCCGAAAGGAAAGTTTCCGCCGATCTGGATGTCGTATCGCGAGCCGTTCTGCGGTTTGCTGGCGTACGGCGGTGAAATGACGGCGGACAGCCTGCTTTATGCCTATTCCAAAGGCATTTATCCGCTTTATGACAAGCATCCCATTGAGTGGTATTCGTGTGATCCGCGCATGGTGCTTTTTCTGGAAAAGATGAAGCTGAAGAAGGGGCTGCGTCCGCTGATCAAATCGGGGAAATATACGGTTACGTTTGATACGGCTTTTGAACGCGTCGTGCACGAGTGCGGAAAGGGTGGTGATCGCGATGAGTGGACCTGGATTATTCCCGAGCGGATTGCGGTGGCGCTGGAACTGCATGAAAAGGGGCGGAATCATTCTGTAGAGGTCTGGAATGCGGACGGCGATCTTGTCGGCGGCCTGTTCGGGATGGATATGGGAAAGATGTTTCTGTCTGAGTCGGCTTTTCATCATGAACCGAATGCGAGCAAGGTGGCGGTGGCCGTTTTGAACTGTCATCTGCAGCACTGGGGTTTTGTGATGAATGACATTCAATGGTTCTGGGAGCATTACCGTCGGCTCGGCTATGAAAATATTTCGCGTAAAGAATATCTGAGTCGGCTGAAGACGTTAGTGACGGAGCCGGAACGTCTTGGAAAATGGACGGTGGATGAACGGCTTGATGTTGGAAACTGGGTGCCGTCCGAACCGGGCAGCCAGGTCCGGACATAACGGTTTTCGCATTCAGATCCGTTTGAGTTTTCTCCGGAAAATTCTCAGATAGTGGAAAAAATAGTCGGCAACCAGTGGCAGCGAGGGTAGGCTGTCGAGATTGACCAGACAGTAATCGAAAGGCTCTCCGGTACCTTCCCAGTTCTCGGTGGTGTGCAGGATTTCGCAGGAAGCACGGTAGGCCAGCAGGCGGGAGAGTCCGTGCCGTTTTCTGACATAGGCGACAAAATAGCGGTAACCGATACTTTTCAGGAGGGTGTTGGTTTCGTGAATCAGAAATTCAAGGGTTTTGATGGAGCGATGCTCTTTTAAAATGGCCAGGCTGGAGATATAAAAAATTTCGTCCTGATGCTCCCGGATAAATTCATTTTCTTTCAGTGCCCGTGCGGAGTTTTCTTCGCAGATATGCCGGCCGGTAATATAGCCGATGGGCGTCCGGTCATCATAGAGAATCATCCCGGAGCCGAACTCGTCGTCAAGAAAGTCTTCAAAATCGCTCTGCTCCTCCTGCATCAGCATGGGAAAACAGGCTTTTTCCAGTTCAACCAGAATGGGAATCTGCCTTTTATCTGTGATCAGTTCCGCAAACAGATTAAGGGGATATCGATACGCATTTTTCTGGTTTTTTCTCTGCTTTGCGGCTACGGAGGCGGGGGAGCAAACTGCACTATTACGGTTGCTTTCAGGCTTATTTTTATGGTTAGCATCCTCGCGCATGCAGGCATGTTAGTTAAATCAAACGATAAATAACAAGAAAAGAAGGAGTTGCTGGATGAATTTAAAGTTCTTCACACTCGTAACCGTATTGGCGGCCACAGCGGCTCAGGCTCAGACGGTCGTGATTGATTCGCTGGATAGTAATGGAATCTTAACGGCCACGCTACCGTCGAACTCCGTGTACACTATTGAGTGGAAGGGCGCGCTGGACGGGCCGGGTGACTGGAAGGACAGCTGGTTTCAGCACCGGGATGTATTGAGCACAAACGGTACGATTGAAGTCGAGGTTCCGATGTTTTTCCGTCTGACTTGCCGGACCAACAATGCGCTCATTCATGTTCCGGTCGGCCGGACTTATCACTATCACGTCACGAATCAGGATCCCGGAAGTGATTTCTGGAGAAGGGATGTCCATATTATGGGGGACACCTATATGCCCCATCTGACCAATAACTACCGCACCATCTGGACCGAGGATTGGTATTCTGCGCCGAATGTCATTCCGGTCGGAGCTCAGGCCAGGAGTTCGTCCTATCTGCGTGTAGACGAAAATGGAGTATATGTACTCGATTCCGAGTTCGATCGCGGCCCGATGCAGGAGGATCTTCTCTGGTCTAACGGAACTGTGGGAACCACGTGGTCGTATGCGGCTTCAACGCCTCACACGACGATTCAGTCGGAGATTGTTGCCACGAACGTTACTGTCACGATAGGCACCACCAACTATACCGGTTGTATTCAGATCGAAAGTATCGGCGTGGATCAGACATGGCTTTCGGATTATCCGGATCGCAGATATATTGAGTGGATTCAGCCTAATGGTTATCTGGTCCGGAGTGAGAATTACTGGGTTGAAGAACAGTATACGAACCTGACTCCGATCGTCACCGAGCTTCAGGGCTGGACCGACGAATAACCTGATTTTGTTAGAAGGGCGGCAGGGTTTATGCTCTGCGGCCTTTTTGTATGACCGACGAATCACATACCGTTTCGACAGATCGATTCCAGCTTCTGGGAAAGCTTCGGATTATATTCGAGCTTCTTGATGCGGCTGATCGACGTAAATTATTGCTGATCTTCATCCTTTCTCTGATGAACGGTGTGGTAAATGCCGTGGGGATTGCATCGATCCTTCCGTTCATCGGCCTGATCTCCGATCCGGCGATTCTGGAAACCAACAAATATGTGCTGTATTTTAAAGAACTGACCGGCATCACAGGTTATGCCGGCGTGGTGGTTTCGTTCGGATTTATCTCGTTAGGGATGCTGATTCTGAGCAATTCCATTTCAGCGGTTGAAACCTGGCAGGGCGTCTGGTTCAGCGCGGATAAAACCAAGGATCTTTCTGCACGGCTGCTCAGTAATTATCTGAATATCGATGTGCTCGAATTTGAGAAAAAACAGAGCGCAGAGCGGGCCAAGGAGGTGCTGACGGATGTCAGTCGGGTCGTGATCGGTACCCTGTTTGCAACGCTCGACCTCATATCAGATATCATTGTTTCTCTGTGTATTGTAGTGTTGCTGCTCTGGATTGACTGGAAGGTCACGCTGGTGGTGGCGGCGGTACTGGTTTTTGTTCACTTTTTAATCAACCTTGTAACCACCGGCCGGCTGGATCATCTGGGGAAACGCTATGCCTCACTGCAGGCTTCGCTCTACAGCCATGTGCTGGAAGCGCTGAAGCTGAATAAGGAAATCAAGATGAACAGTCTGGCTTCCTATTTTGTGAACCGTTTTTCCGTGACGGCCGGTGAAATGGCGAGAAATACGGTACGCAGTTCGATGATCAGTCAGCTTCCGCAACAGGCGCTTGAGGTGATGGCGTTTGCGGTCATTATGTCTGTGGCACTTTATTTTGCGGTGTTTTCCGGAGATGGCGGACAGCCGGTAACAATTATCGGCATGTATGCCGTTGCCGCATATCGGCTGATTCCCACGGTCAACAGCATTTTCCGGAAGGTGAAGGATATCTGGTACGATACCGCCATTCTGGAAAATGTGGCCGGTTCTCTGCAACTGTCGGAACCCGAGGCCGAGTGCTGGGATGCCGCCCGTTGGCCGAAGGAAAGCATCGCACTGGACCATGTACAGTTTTCCTATTCTACAGACGGACCGCTTCTGCTCGACGGCATGAACCTGGAATTCGGCATCGGGCAGTTTACCTGCATAAAGGGGCAGACCGGGTGTGGGAAATCCACGGTAATGCATCTCATTGCGGGACTTTTCCGTCCTTCCGGCGGACGGATCTGTGCGGATGGGGTGGAGGTGGATGCCTACAGCAGCAGGGAATGGAAAAAGCAGATCGGTCTGGTGCCGGCGGATGTGAATATTATCCAGGCCAGTTTATATGAAAATATTGCGCTGGGACTTGAGCCCGATGAAATCAACCGCGATCTGGTTCATGAAGTCTGCCGTATGGTGGAGTTGCATGACCTGTTCATCGGGCTGCCGGCCGGCTATGAAACCGTCTATGGAGATGAGGGACTTCGCTTCAGCAGTGGACAGGTGCTGAAGGTCGGTATTGCCCGGGCACTTTACCGTCGGCCGGCCCTTCTGCTGCTGGATGAAAGTACTGATGCATTTGATCTGGCTACGGAAAGCCGGATTCTGAATAATCTCAAGGCCATTCATAATCTGACTATCATTTTTATATCGCATCGGCCGTCGGTGATGGATCACGCCGACCGGGTGATCGATCTTGAAGATTTACTGGGGAGAGGGGCTTGAGTAAACGGATCTATGTGGAAAAGCGTAACCACGATGCATCGGTTGCCGGGCTGGAAGAGATCTGGGAGCAGTTACTGCAGGAAAGTGTGCGGCCGACGCTGTTTGCCTCGTTTGATTATGTGCAGATTTCTATCCGGCATCTGAACCGGGGCGAAGAGGTATTTTATCTTCTGATGCGGGAAGAGGATAACGATGGCCGGCTGCTGGCCATTTTCCCGCTCTGTATCCGGAAGCGGAAAGAGCATGGCGTCAGGCTGAACGTCGTCATGCATGCCTTGCCGCCCCAGACAACTGAAGTGGATAAACCCTGCCCGATTATACATAAGGACTATGAAGCGGCCTGCTGGGAAGCCTTCGCCGACTATATGAAGAAAGAGTTTCGGGCGTGGGACATTATTGATCTTGAAGAACTTATTGCGGGCTCCTATTTCCCGAAGCATGTGAACGCGCTGTTTAAAATGCCCACGGCGTTGCCACGCGTAAAAAAGGGGCCCGATTCACCGATGGTTGATCTTTCCGTTTCATGGGAGGATTTCTGGGGGCACCACCGGAAGCTGCGGAAAAAATGCGGCCGGCTGGAACGTAGGATTGAACAGTTGCGCCATGAAATCACCAATGATTCCAAAGACATCATCCGCTGTCTGGAAAACTATATTGAAGTGGAGAACATCAGCTGGAAAGAGGGGGAAATGGTGGCGTATCACCGTGATTTTTATGCGGATCTGCTACCAAAGCTGGCGGAAAAGGGCCGGGTTTGGTTTTCCACGCTCTATGATGGCGATACGCTGGTTTCACTGGAAATGGCCTACACGTATCTGGATCGGGTCTATTTCTGCCATGGTACGTATGCACCCGATTATGCCGTGCATTCCCCGGGAATGGTGAATTCCAGCTGGTTTATCCGCCATTTTTGTGGAGGAGCATATGCTGAGGGTGATTATCTGGCCGGGTTTGCCTCCTACGTGGATCCATGGGCATACCGGCAGGAGCATACCAGACAGGTTGTGGTCTACCGGACGGGGTGGAAGCTGGGGGCGCTTCTGCTTTTTCATGCGGCCAGAAAGGTGAAGTTTTTCATCAAAAAGGTGAGAAAGAAATAGACAGATATTTGTTATTATATCACCGTCGATTTCCAGAGTGGTACCTAAAATGCTATGAGTGTATCCAAACAGGAGCGCCAGGCAGGCAGAATGATCATCAATACAGAGAAAAAAGGATATGCATCGCGGGCGTATGCGGAATCGCTGTCGGAATTCGGTGAGGTCGTACATCTGAAGCACAGTAATGGATATCTGCTGAAGAAGCCGGTTCCCGGGTGTGCCGGCTATTTTGATGCAATCGGGCTTTATCCGCTTTTTTTCTGTTCCGACTGGTCGCTGCTTCATAAAGATTTCAAGGAACTTCCGGACAACATTATCAGCGTCGGGCTGGTGGCTGATCCTTTCGGGAATTTTACGGAGGAACTGCTCAACGATACGTTTGATGTTGTGAACCCTTATAAAAAGCACTTTACCGTGGATATCACCCGCGATATCACCGAAATCGGGAGCCGTCATCATCGGCGTGAGGCCCGGAAAGCCTATCGTTCCCTGAGTGTTCAGGTATGCCCGAATCCGGTTGAATTTGTCGATATATGGGAAGGGCTGTATAAAACCCTGCGCCGCCGCTATTCCATTCAGGGGATCCGCGGTTTTTCGCATGAGGCTTTTCAGAAACAGCTTGCGATGCCTGAAATTGTTGTACATCAGGCTGTTTATGAAGACCGGATTATCGGGGCGCAGCTGTTTTATCAACAGGATACGGTGGTTCATTGCCATCTGGGAGCGGTCAGCCCGATCGGCTATGAACTCAATGCGTTTTACGCACTCGATCAGTTTTCGTTCCGCTATTTTTCGGATAAAGCTGAAAAACTGGATCTGGGTGGCGGAATCGGCCTTAATTCCGGCGGCAATGACGGCTTGAGCTATTACAAAAGAGGCTGGTCTTCGGATCTGCAGCAGGTTTATTTCTGTGGTCGGATTATTAATTCCGAAATGTACGAAATAATGGCCGGCAAAGCGAAACAGATCCATTCCACTTATTTCCCGACGTATCGCGCCGGCGAATATATTTAAATTCAGCGGGCGTCTTTGTGCCCCCGGTAAACCGCCCGGTGAATCGTCAGCCGATAGGCTACGTTGTAGGGGATACTCAGCAGACGGAACCGGATAACCGCATAGGCGAGATCACGGATAACTTCCCGCAGGCAATGCTCCAGCTGTTTTCCGAAGGAAGGAATCTGGTTGGAAACAAGTGCCTGACGATAACGTTTCTGAAAGAGTGCGGGCAGCGAATAATTATGTGAATGCTCCACAACCGATTCCTCAAGCAACTGGAAACGGGCCCCTTTTTCAGTATGTTCCCGCGCCCAGCGCGCATCCTCGGCATAGCCGGATTCAGGAAACGGATATGTTGCCCACAGACTCCGTTTAAATGCACAGGCCACGGCCGAAAAAAAGCCGGGCTCGAGGTTTTTGCACCGGTAGGCCCGTTCATAATCGTATTTGACGATAAATGCAGCGTCCGGACGGGCGATCTGTCTGCTGAACGTGGCGTCGGCCTCGTTTCCAAGGATGGGCGCAATCAGTTTTTCCAGCCAGTCATCTTGCTGCGGAACGGCATCGGCATTGAGCAGTACGATGATTTCATGGCGGGTCCGGGCAATGGCATGGTTCAGTACGCGGCCGGGCACATATTCATCCGGAGAAATCCGCTGCAGGCTGCATCCTGATTTTTCCAGGGCCTGGAAGGTTCCGTCGGTTGAGCCGGAATCGACGGCAAAAAGATCAAAAGTGCGAAAAGTCTGCTGTTCAAGCATGTTCAGTGCCTGCTCGACATACGGCATTTCGTTTTTGGCCCGCATGATGATGGCAACAGAAGGCGGCATGGTGTTTACTCAATCAGGTCCGGGTCTTCATCCACCAGATCCGGGGATTTAAACTTCGGCGGGCGGCCCAGTTCGGCGAGCAGGTCATTGATCATCCGTTTGAGCTCAATGATGCGGCGCTCGCGTCCCATGGCCATTTTGTTGAAGCGCGACATTTCCTCGATTTTATCGGTGAGCTCTTTGGTTCTGCGCTCAACCTCCTGCTCCAGTTTTTCCTGATATTCCTGATTGCGGGTTAATGCGCGGGAGCGCTCGAGCACCTGCTGAATCGTGTGTTCGAGAATGTTCAGATCGGGAATCGGTTTCAGGATATAATCCCAGGCTCCGAGGTGCAGTGCTTCCACGGCATCGGTAATATTTCCGGTTCCGGAAACCACAATAAGAGGAGTTGCAGGCGACTGTTCGGATAGACGCTGCATAACCTCGTGTCCGTTCATCCGGGGCATACGCAGGTCGAGAATCACCACATCGGGCTTAAAACGCTCAAACAGAGAGAGACCTTCATTGCCGTCTTCGGCCTCCGCCACCCGGTAATTTAGATCTTCCAGAAAAAGGCGGAAGCTTTCACGGACCGGCCGCTCATCTTCCATAATGAGTATTTTAATGGGGGGATCCTGACTCATATGTTCAGTTTTTCGGCCGCCAGTTCTTTAATGCATTTAACGAGCAGCGACAGGACGCGGACCGGTTTGAGGAATACATGCTCGGGGCGCATGCCCAGTTCTTTGAGCTGTTCTGAAAGATTATAAGAGATCGAGCCGGTGTAAATGATGTGACGCTGTTCCGGGTAGCGTTTGCGGGCGGCAATAATCAGATCTTCGCCGCTCATTCCCGGCAGGCGCATATCAACGATGCAGACATCATAGACATTGTTTTCCATCAGTTCCAGCGCCTCCTCCGCACTTTCTGCCGCGGATGCGCGGAAACCGTAATCCTCAAGAAAAGCTGTAAGGCTCGTACAGATGGCGGGCTCGTCATCAATAACCAAAACACGAATAGAAGAGTAGTCCGACATAGTTAATCCTTAGATGAAAACCGGATCTTATAATGTTCGCTTACCGGAACCCAAGCCGAATATGAGCGGGAAACCTGAATTTCCCCGGAGGAACTGCCGGTTTCGCTCCGCATTTAAAGCCGCAATCCCCACCGTTCCTTACGGTGTTCATAGGGGATTCGTATGCTGAAACGTGCACCCATGCCCGGGGCGGACACCAGATTCATGGTTCCGCCATGATTTTCGGTGATGATGAAATATGACACGGAAAGGCCCAGTCCGGTTCCGTGTCCGACATCCTTGGTGGTGAAAAACGGTTCAAACACACGTTTCCGTGTTTCGGCATCCATGCCGGGGCCGTTGTCCTCCACTTCAATGAGCACCATTTCATCCTCGAGTTTCAGGCGGATAATGATCTGTGGATTTTGCTGCTGCTCATTTGCGGCCATAGCCTGGGCGCTGTTGCTCAGCAGATTCAGCAGTACCTGCTGAATCTGACTGCCTTCACATGCAATTTCAGGAACGTTTTCATATTCGCGGACAATGCTGATGTGGCGGAAATCGAACCGTTTTTTAAGGTTATAATCGTTGGAAGCCAGTTCAATGCTGCGTTCAATAATACTCACCAGATCATTCGGGAGGAAATGGGCCTCATCCTTGCGGCTGAAACTGAGCATGTTGTCCACAATTTTAGCAGCCCGCCGCCCGGCCTCGGACACGCTGTCCATCATCTGCAGAATACCCCGCTCCTCCATATAGGTGTGGATGGCTTCGAACGATGTGCCGGCTTTCGCGGCGGCCTCGGTATTGCGTTCGGTTGCATCCGAGACACGGTTTTTCATTACCTGCAGATTCTGCAGAATTCCGGCCAGGGGGTTGTTGATTTCGTGGGCCATACCGGCGGCGAGCCCGCCGACGGACATCATTTTCTCCGACTGCACCATCATCTCCTCAATCCGTACGCGGTCGGTAACATCGTCGATCCGGATCACAGCGCCTTCGGAGCCGTCGGAGGTAATCGGGTACACTGTTACATCAATAATGCGCTGTTCTCCCTGAATAGTGCAGTGCACATGTTCATGCCGCTGAATATCCTGCTGATGCATGGCTTTAAATACCGCATTCATATCATTTCCAAGGTCAGGAAAAACATGAAGAATCGGCTGGTCATGCGCCTGCTCCGCATCGATGCCGGTCAGTTTTTCAGCCTGTGCATTCCATTGCATCACATGGCCTTCCGAGTCGATGCCGATGATGATGGACGGCATGGAATTAATGATGTTTTCAAGCAGGTTGCGCAGGGCAACCAGCTCTTTGGTCGCCTGAAGCCGCTCAAGTTCCGCCGCTGTACGGCCGGCAAATACCTGAAGAATCGAGGTGGCAAAATCAACCTGCTCAACCGGTTTCCGGTAAAGCGCCACCATGACCCCGAGTGCCCGATTTTCGGAATCCATCAGCGGAATGCCGATGAAACTCCGGATGCCCATGTCCTGCAGGAGTTTGATCTTCGGGAACATATCGGGGGCTTCGGTAAAGTGGACGCAGTGATCGCCCCGGAGTACCGCTTCGCATGGAGTGCCCTGAAGTTCATAGTCGAAATTTCCCCCCGATTCACCAGCAACAGAAACCGCGATGGTGCGCATGGTTTCCCGGGAATCATCGATGAATTCACTGATGTAGGTCAGATCAGCACCCAGGGTTTTGGCCAGCTGGTCCACCATTGAACTGAAGAAACTCCGGCCTACTGCGGAAACACCTTCAACAATGTTACGGATGCTGTCTTCGATCATCACACGGTCGGTAACATCGTCCACCCGGATCACCGCGCCCTCTTCGCGGCCTTCAAGCAACGGATATACGGTGATGTCCTGATAACGCGTTCGGCCGCCGCGCTGTACCGGAATGCGTTCTTCCTTCTGGGTTCTGCGCTCGCGGATCGCCCGTTCCACTTTGGTCATCTCTTTGCTGAGTTCCGGATAAACCTTGTGCAGCGGTGCGCCGAGGGTATCGATCGGCAGCAGTCCGGTCTGTTCCACAGCCTGGCGGTTCCATTGCATGACCCGACCGATGGCATCAACGCCGATCAGAACAGACGGCATGGAATCAATGGTATTACTCAGCAGTGCCCGCAGCTGCCGCAGCTGTTCTTCCGCTAATTTACGATAGGTGATATTCCATGAAGTACCGAAGGTGCCGATTACCTTGCCCTCCTCATCATAACGGGGAACTTTCGTGGTCAGATACCAGCGATCGCCATCGGCCGTGGTGGCCATTTCCTCTTTCTGAATCGGTTCCCGGGTACGCATCACTTCCTGTTCATCTTCGAAACGGATACGGGCCTGCTCTTCCGGGAAATAGTCGAAGTCAGTCCGCCCGATCAAATCCTCCGGCGCAAGGCGAAGCTCTTCCGCTTTTGCAGCATTCACTTCAATAAAGCGGCCTTCAGTGTCCTTAAAATAGATGAGATCCGGGGCATGCTGCATAAAGGATCGGAACAGATTGCGTTCAAATTCAAGCTGTTTTTCCGCCTTCACGCGGTCGGTGATATCGCGGCTGATGCCGCGGTAGCCCAGAATCTTCCAATCACCGTCATAAAAAGGAACGGCACTGGTTTCCAGCATGACTGTCCGTCCATCCTTGTGACGGTTTGTGGTGATCAAAGAATGTGCCGAAGCTCCCCGGGCCAGGGCCTCCTCAAACCGGGCGGTGATTTTGAGACTGTCCTCCGGCGACATCAGGTTGGTGAAATGCTGTCCGAGCAGTTCATCGGCGGTATAGCCGAGCAGCTCTGCGGCCTGCGGGCTGGCATACTGGTAGCGGCCTTCGGTATCAATTTCCCAGATCCAGTCCGATGTGGTCTCCACCAGATTCCTGAACCGTTCCTCACTCTGACGGAGTGCATTTTCGTTTTTGATTCGTTCGGTGATATCGCGGGAAACGCCCCGGAATCCGGCGAGTTGTCCGTTGGCATCGGCAAAGGCGCGGCCGCTGGATTCGAGCATCACGCGATGTCCGTCTTTATGCAGATAGGTATTCACTTCGCAATCAATGATCGAATGCACTGTACGGGTCCGCAGCGCTTCCATATTGCGGGCGGAATCCGGCTGGATCATTAGGGAAAGTGAGTTCCGGCCCTGCAGCTCTGCCGGCGTATAACCCAGGATATCTCTGACTTTCGGACTGACATAAAGGTAGGCCCCGTAGAGATCCATCTCCCAGATGATGTCGTTGGACGATTCCACCAGCATCCGGAAGCGCTCTTCACTTTCGCCCAGCGCCCGCGAGGTCTGTTCGTGGCGTTGCCGTACCTGGCCGAGTTCCGTCGAATGCCGGGTCACCTCTTTGCGGAGTGTCCGGTTCCGGAATATAATGGAGCCGATAACCAGCAACGTAATCATCAGTGCACCGCCGATTATTTTAAGGTAGAAATCCCGTGAAAAATGCACGTGGTCGTCCAGCGTGATCCACCGTTTTTTGATGGTTTCGCGCTGCGCGGCATCGATGGTGGCCAGCGCTTTGTTCAGGATGCTGTTGAGCCGCGGCCAGTCCCTGCGCGAGGCCATGCAGAGAGTCCAGGGATAATCAATATTTCCGGCCACCCGCAGGTTCGAAATGCCCAGCTGCTCCATGGTGTATGAAGCCACGCCAATGTCCGCCACCATGGCATCGACCTCGTTAAAGGAAACCATGCGGAAACCGATGGGCGCATTACTCACTGGAATCAGCTGGTATTCCGGATGTTTTTCACGGATGTAGTCAAACGTGGCGGAGCCGTCGACCACGGCAATACTCATATTCTGCAGGGTATCGAGTGAAAAGCGGCCTTTCCGGGTTTTGCGCGTGAGGATCACATTTTCTACACTCTGGTAGGGTGCTGTGAAGCGGAGAAACTCCCGGCGTTCACGGGTGTTCTGAATGGAACCGACCATATCAATTTCGCGGTTTTTGAGTTTTTCGATGATCTCTTTCCAGCTGCTGCACCGCACTTCAATGAAGTCTACTCCGATTCTTCGCTCAATTTCGCGGATATAGTCCGAGGTCAGCCCCTGATGTTCACCGTTTGCATCAATGTAGTCCAGCGGCGGGGAGTCGGGCAGGGGGGCATAGCGGATATGGTCTCCGTGTTTTTTCAGCCACAGAAATTCCTGACGGGTCAGCTCCACTTCGGCCGGTGCTCGCGGAAGTTCCAGATAAACCAAGGCCGCCGCCGTAACCATTGATGCCGCGATGACTATCCAGATCAGGAGCTTTGTGATTACTTTCATATGTTTCAACCGCAAGCTCAGTAGACCGACCTGTAAATCTCCACAACCCGTTCCGCCGTCGTCCGCCAGTCAAAGGTTTTCGCATAGGCCATGCCTTCGGCCCGTTTCTGCTCTGTCCAGTCTTTGGAAAGTGTATTTTCCAGGGTATGGAAAATCGACTCCGGGCTCTCGGGGTCAAAGGTCGGGATGAGATCCCCGGCCAGTTCTTTCATGGAGGATGTGTTTGAACAGATCACCGGAGCTCCGCACGCAAGGGCTTCAATAATCGGCAGGCCGAAACCTTCAAACAGCGAAGGAAAAATCATCAGGTCGCAGGCGGAATAGAGCAGCGTCAGCGATTTAATCGGCACATAGCCCGCAAACAGAATATCGTCTTTCACCGGACTTTCCGCAGCCCGGTTTTTGATTGTGCCGGCGCCGGTCCAGTCGGCTCCCGCCAGAATCAGTTGGTGCGCACTGTCGTTTTCCAGTTTGAAGCGCTCGAAGGCTTCAATCAGCCGGATATGGTTTTTACCCGGATGCTCCAGGCGGGAAACATATATGAAAAACGGTTTTTCAAAACCGTGCAGCAGTTCGAGACGTTCGCGAGCCTCCTGTTTGTCAAGCGGCTGGAGAAAATCGAGGTTGATCCCGGGATAAATTACGGAGATTTTTTCGGCGGGATAGCGGACGTACCGTATGAGATCGTTTTTAGTGGATTCACTGACCGTAATCACGTGGTCGGCATTACGGATCATCGCCGGAATCAGTTTCCGGTTGAAGAGCATGCGTGCGGGATCGTATTTTCCGTCAATGGCAAAAGCCGCCAGGTCATGTACCGTGGCCACCACGCGGCTTTTTTTCAGCAGGGGAATGCGCCGGGCCGTCGGAATATGCACAACATCATATTTTCCAATGCGGGGAAGCGCGGTATTGTGCCAGATGATATTCAGCAGCGCCCGTTCCGTATACGAAGAAAAGATCCGCTTGGTGAAATGGGGGTTGGTAAGCGGTATCAGATCTTCATCTTTTCGCGACATCAGCAGTTCATACCGGTTTTCCGTATCCGACAACTGCAGAAAGCGGATCAGCTCGCGGATATAGGTTGAAATTCCGGATCTGCCTCCGGCCAGAACGAAAGTGGAAAATCCAATATTCATGATGCCGCAGTCTGGAGCTTCCAAAGGCTGGAAACAAGGCTGAATGTGCGGCTTAGGGCGGTCGCGGTAAGCGGGTGCTGCCCGGCATTCCGGAACATGGAAAAAGCCGGCGAAAGAACCGGCTTTTCATGCTGTAGCGTCAGAAAATTCATCTCTTATTCGAGACCGAATTTATAGATACTGGTCTGTTGGTAGACTTCTCCGGGAGCGAGTTCCGTGGAGGGGAATTCCGGATGATTCGGGCTGTCGGGCCAATGCTGGGCCTCCAGGCAGAAGCTTTCCTGAATATTATAAACGGCACCGCCTTTGCCGGGCACATTTTCGACATAGTTAGCGGCATAAAACTGCACGCCGGGTTCGGTGGTCCAGCATTCCATGCGCCGGCCGCTGCGCGGATCGGTGACCTCTGCCGCCAGGGTGAGTGCTCCGGCTTCAGACTGATTGATACAGTAATTGTGGTCGTAACCGCGGCCCTGTACTTCGGCAATTCTTTTCCCGATCGGAGTCGGTACGGTCAGATCCATTTCGGTTCCGGCCACAGGAAGGATTCTTCCGGTGGGCGTGGCGTTGTCGTCCACTTCGGTATAATGATCGGCATGGATTCGGATCATCTGATCATGAACTGAGCCGCTGTTGTGGCCGCCGAGGTTGAAATAGCTGTGGTTGGTGAGGTTCAGAACGGTTTTTTTGTCGGTGGAAGCCTCATAGTCGAGCCGGAGTTCTCCGGCTGCGCTCAGGCTGTAGGTCAGATGAACCGTCAGTGTTCCGGGATAACCTTCTTCACCGTCGGGACTGACGAGTGTCATTCTGACGGCATCGCCGACGATTTCCGCGTCCCAGACTTTTTTATCGAATCCAGCGAGGCCGCCGTGCAGTGCGTTCGGAGGATTATTGACGGTGAGGGCATATTCTTTGCCGTCCAGCGTGAAACTGCCCTGTGCAATACGGTTTGCATAGCGGCCGCAGCAGGCGCCGAAATAGGGGTTGATATCGCTCTGATATTCGCCCAGCGAATCGAAACCGCATACTACATCCGCCGGATTTCCGTCGCGGTCCGGACATTCAATGGAGAGAATGGTGGCCCCGTAGTTCATGATTCTGGCTTTAACGGAGCCGTGTTCAAGGGTGAATGCAGTGACTTCCTGCCCCTCGCGGGTTGTTCCGAAATGTGCTGTTGTGATTGTCATGTTTAGATTCCTTTTATACACGAAGAGCGCATAATCCTTAAAAAAGGAGCGGCTGAAAAGCCAAAATACGGGATAACGTGCCCGGAATCGTATTAAATGGGTTGAACCAGTTTCTGCAGATTTTTCACCGCACTGTTTTTGATCGGCAGCGGTTCGGCAATGCCCCTGAGCCAGAGCAGAGCTTTGCGTTCTCTGACCTCCAGCCGGTCAAGGCTGTCAATATTGATCAACTGCTGGCGGCTTATCCGGGCAAAAAGGTCGGGTGGCAATTGCTGCTCCCATGCGGTCATGGTTTTTTTCATGACAAACCGTTTTTCAAGGGAGCAGATGATGTGGGTGTAGTTTTCGTCACTCAGAATGGCGCGGATTTCTGAAACGCGGATAAAATAGCGGTATTTATTCCGGCAGATCACCACCAGATCATCTTTTTTCAAGGCCGGCAGTTTTTCGGTTTCGTCGGCCGGAGGAGCTTCCAGCCGGTCGAGGGCCAGTCGCAGCCGTTCGATGGAGATGGGTTTCTGGATATAGTCCAGTGCATTGACTTCGAAAGCGCTCAGGGCATATTTTTCGTGTCCGGTGATAAAGAGCAGTTTCGGAAGCTGATTAAAGCGGCTGATGATATCGAAGCAGGTGCCGTCGGCCAGTTCCACATCGAGAATAAGCAGGTCGGCCTCCGGATGGTCGCGGATCAGCTGTACGCCATCCTCGACATCAGCGGCTTCGCCGATCACTTCGATATTTCCGATCTCCTGGAGGAGCCCTTTGAGCTGAACCAGTGCGACCGCTTCGTCTTCTATCAGTAAACATTTCACAGTCTGAAGTGATAGCACGAACAGCGAGGTGGCTGAAACAGGTTAATTGCTTTTAGTTTATCCCCGCCGAACTGCCGTTCATCCACCAAAAAAAGCAGTTCATCATTCCGGCGTGGCTGAGGGGAGGGTTATTCCGTAGAAAACTACCTGTTATTAAAGGAGCTAAGTATGTGTCCGGAATTAATTAAAAAGCGAATTGTTTCAGGACTTATCGGCTGTGCAGCGGTGCTGACTGTTGCCGTTGCCGCATATTTTCATTTCAGTACCGGAGCGGATGCCGCCGAATTCAACAGTGGCTGGCGTGCAGGAGTGATCGTGGTTGGCGGGCTGTCGGCATTGCTGTTGGTCGGCCTGCTCGGAGCATATTTCTTTGCCTATCGCTGGCTGGGCATCAGCCGGACACATTGGCGCCGTGGCCGGGCGATGACCCTGCTGGATGGTGCAGCCGGTCATCAGCCGCGTGGCGAATCCTGGTTTTTTCTCAGTGTGAATGAATGCCTGTATCTCATCTCTGTTCTGGCGGTGGTGTCTGTAACAGCAGGATTCATTCATCATTTACACACCCCGTCGGCATTTGCCTGTGTCGAACATGGAACGGTGCAGGAGCTGAAGGATGTACTGGGCCGCTATCCGGAACAGTTGAACGGAAGAAACCGCCGGGGAGCAACACTGCTGATTCAGGCGATCCGTAGCGGGCGGCAGGATATGGTGGATTTTCTGCTGATTCGCAGGCCGGATGTAAATACCGCTGATCGTGACGGGAAAAGCGCTCTGATGTATGCCGTCGGAGAACCGGATCTGGTTGAGCGGTTACTGGAAGCCGGGGCTTCTCCGAATGCGGTGGATAACGCCGGAAATACGCCGCTGCTTTTGGCGGTACAGGAGAGGGCCGAGAGAAGCTGTGCGCTGCTGCTGTGTTATGGGGCTGATCCGGAATCCGCAGATTCCGCAGGCGATACGCCGCTGCATACAGCGGCCCGCTATAATCATCCGGCTGCAGCCCGGCTGCTGTTACAGGCCGGAAGTGATCCCGCCAGATTATCTCAGCAGGGCTGGTCTCCTCTTCATCTGGCGGTCCTATGCGGCTCAACCGAAGTCGTGGAATTTTTTCTGAAAGAAGGTGTCGATGTGAATCTGGTTAATGCGCGGAAACAGACTCCGCTTAACTGCGCGGTTCACAGTAACAATGCCGCTCTGGTTAAACTGCTGCTGGATCACGGAGCCGACATCGGGGCATTGGATCAGCGGAATAATACGGTGCTGCATGAAGCGCTGCTGGATGATCATCGCGAGCTGGTGGACCTGTTGATCCAGTACGGGGCGGATCCGGATGCGAGAAACAGCGCGGGGATCAGCCCGAGGCTGCTTTTGGAAGAGCAGTATAATGATGTTGTTGAAAACACGGTTACTCTGGTGGAGATGGAAAATGGCTAACCGCAGGTTGAATCTGAGACATCCGGCGGCGGCTGTTTTATTTGAAGGTATGTATTTTTATGAAAGGGGCAGAACATGAGAGTTAAATCATGGGTTACATCATTGCGGCAACTCGACGCACTCCAACAGGCCAAACTGGCCACCGTACTCATGGCGGTGGTTCCGCCTCTTGCATTTTTTTATATCGGTGCGGTGCGGTCGGGAACCGTTGGGCATGAACTGCCGTTTTACGCTGAGATTATTGCCGTTGTCTGTACGTTGATTATTGCGTTCAGCGGATATCGCATTCTGAGTAAGTTTCCGCGGAATATTCTAAAAATCCGATCGCATATTCGTTCGGCGGCTACCGGGGTTCTTCCAGAGAAGTTTATTCTGGAGCAGAGCACGCACAGCGACGATCTCCTGTATATTGAGAATAATCTCAATGCTATGCTCTATGAAATGAATCACCGTCTTTCCATTATTAAAGGGCAGCTGGCCGCTGAATCGAAATTGCGGGAGGAGCTGGAAAAGCAGAGAGAACGTGAGCTGAAAAACAGTTCCTGTCCTCCGGCCTTTCAGCGGATGTTCAGAGTCTGGCAGAAACTGTCGCGCCTGACGTGTTCGCTGAAAACACATCTGTTCCATCTCAGTGAAAATGCGGCTTCGCTGAATGAACTACGTAAAATCAATGTGATGGTTCAGGAAGTCAGAGAAATCAGTATTGTACTTGAGAATTTCAAGGAATTCAGCGAGCTTAAAAATGACAACCGAACAAAGGCCGAAGCGACGAAGCCGCAGACTGACCCGGTGCCGCAGAACGGGGCGCCGAGTTCAGTTGAGAAGCAGCAGTATCAGGCAGGATAATCGGTGAAGGCTCCGGTGGATGTGCACACTATGATGAATCAGCCGTTTAATGAAAACTCCAACAGTACCGGAAACCGGATGACTGATGATCCGCTGTCCCGGATTGAAGGTCTGGATTTTACCCGGGGGCTTTATCTGGCCGCAGGCAAACGGGAACTCTATGCGGCGATTCTTACGGCATTTCTGAAAAACAACGCTGATGTGGTCGAGCGGGTGCGTGAGGCATGTGCTGTCCATGATATGAAAACCGCAACCCGGCTGGTCCATTCGCTGAAAGGTGCCGCCGGAACGATCGGTGCGGTCCGTTTGCAGGAGACGTCGCTGGCTGCAGAACGGGCATTATCCGAGGGGGAAGCGCAGGCCGCTGAAACGGAAATCCGGGAAATTGAACGACAGATGATGCCTCTGCTTTCCCAGCTGCGTGAAGCGTTGCTCTGACTGTACTCGAAACTTGGCCGTGCAGTCGAACGCGTTGTCGGAACAGCGCAGAAATCACTTTGTATGAATCTATGGTGAAAAAAATTGATTTATTAAATTCTTTTCGGTACAATATAAAAATCAGAGAGGATAATGATGCCGTCAGGCAGAAGCATAATGCAATTACCGTTGATACACGGACGTTCGGTCGATTCGATCCTTTCCGGTATGGCGACGAGTGAACGGGAAAAGCGTGAAAATTTTCGATTCCTCTGTCCGTCCACCCGCCTTTTCCCGGCACTCCTGCTTTCGGGGTTATGCGTTTGTTATCCCCTCGGGGCAAAAGCGTACAGCATTCAGAAACACACGATTAGTCAGGCGGGTTATCACGAAGCAAATAAATTTCTGGATGAATGGTTTTCTGTTCCGTTGTATCTTCAGATCAGTGCGGCGGAACCGTTTGAATCCCATGCGGAGACTACGTTCGGCGAATATATTTCGGGACACCGGTTATGGCTGCCGCTCCTGTCCGCAATTATACTGCTGCTTTCAACGTCAATCCTGATTGTATTTTACCTGAATCGACGGCTGCGGATCAACAGAGCTCGTCTTGATCTTGCGCTGTCGGCCGGCGGCATCGGGGTGTGGGACCTTGATCTGGAAAAAGACCGATTGATCTGGGATGACCGGATGTTTGAGATTTTCGGTGTGGATCGCAAGGATTTTGATGAAACCTATTCATCCGGGTTGAAATATCTCCATCCTGCCGACCTTGAAAAGTCTTCCAGGGAATTTATTGATCGTTGTAATTCCAATGAATCATTTAAAACTTCATACCGTATCAAGCGTCCGGACGGGCAGGTTCGTCATATTGCGGTATATGGTAAGGTGGTCGAATCGGCCCGGGGAAAAGCGCAGCGTGTGATCGGTTGCAATCAGGACATTACGGACCGGTTGCGGAATGAACAGGCACTGGACAGTTTTTTCGAGCAGTCGACCAATCTGCATCTGATTGCCGGTTTGGACGGTACGATTCAGCGGATGAATACCGGCTGGGAAGCTGTGCTGGGTCAAACGACGGAAGAACTGGAAGGAAGTAGATTTTTCGATCTGGTGCATCCTGATGATCTGGATGCAACCGTGCACGAAATGATACGGTTGTCGGCCGGAGAAAGCGTGGATCGTTTTGAAAACCGTTACCGGCATAGTAACGGGGAGTACCGGACCATAGAGTGGGCTTCGGTGGCTACGGCAGAAGACGGTCTGGTTTTTGCCGCCGCGAAGGATATCACCGATCGTAAAAGAGCGGAACAGCTGGCGCAGGCCGCTCTGGATGCGCTGTCGGCAAATATCGCGATTCTGGACCACGAAGGACGATTTCTTGCAGTAAACCGTATGTGGAAAAGTTTTGCGGAGAAAAACGGTTCCGCGCCGGAAAGCTATGCGGTTGGATCCTCTTATCTTTCATTCTGTAAGGCTGCCGTCGGCGATGATGCTGAAGAGGCGAACCGTTTTGCTGATGGGCTCCAGTCTGTGCTGTCCGGGGAAACGTCATCCTTTTCAATGGAGTATTCGTTTGTGCTGGAGGAGGAGCTGGTCTGGTTTGTGGTTAATGTTACGGCTTTTCCGGAAGAGGATGATTCGCGGATCGTTGTGGCTCATACGGATATCACCGCCCGTAAACGCGCGGAATTTGCAGAGAAAGAGAGTCAGGAACGGTACCGGGCATTGTATGAAAATGCGCCGATCTGTTATCAGTCGCTCCGGGAAGACGGCACGATTCTGGATGTCAACCCGGCCTGGCTGCGGCATCTTGGATATGAACATGAGGAAGTGGTTGAAAAATGGTTCGGGGATTTTCTGCATCCGGATTCCCTTCCGGATTTTAAGGCGAATTTTTCAAAATTCAAAGGGTGCGGTCATATCGACGGAATCGATTATCTGGTCCTTCATAAAGCAGGAAATGTCTGCCGCATCCGGATCGAAGGCTGTATCGGGTATCATCCGGACGGCCGTTTCAAACAGACCTATTGTGTGTTTCAGGATATTACCGAACAGTATGAGGCGATCGAGGCGCTGCGGCGCAGTGAGCAGGAGTTCAGAATGCTGGCGGAAACGTTGCCGCTGGGGATCTATTTTTCGAGAACGGAGGATCAGGTTTGTGATTATCTGAATCCGGCGTTTACCGAGATTACGGGGTATACCATGGCGGAGGTACCTGCCGTTGATAAGGTTTTTCAGAAGATTTATCCCGATGCTGAGTATCGGGATTCGGTCAGAGATGAATGGCGCCGGCGTGTTGCTGCATCGGACGAATCGGGGCAGGGGGTTGAACCGTTGGAAACGGAGGTGACCCGGAAAGACGGCAGCAGCCGAACTGTGGAGTGGGGACAGGTTAGAGTCGGGGGAAAAGAATATATTTTCGGCCGAGATCTGACGGAACAGAAAAAAGCCCGATCCGCGATGGAGGAATACACCCGTTCGCTGGAGCGGTTCAACCGGGCGAGCACCGGCCGGGAGCTGCGGATGGTGGAGCTGAAGGAAGAAATCAATTCGCTGCGTAGAAAACTGGGGCAGGATGAGATCTATACGATTTGTAAAAGAAAATAAAAGTTAAGCGAAGGTATTGATGGGTAAAGGGAGTTCAATTCATCCGTCTCCGAAAAGTAGAGGGGACCGGTTTTTAATGGCCTGGTTTATCAGCCTGTATTATCTGCTGTTCGGGGTGGTATGGATTTCCTGTTCGGACATGATTGCGGCGACGGTTGCTACCTCCGAAGAGCAACTGAAAACCTTTTCTCTTATCAAAGGCTGGCTTTTTATCGGGATTACAGCGGTGCTGTTATGGATTCTGCTTAAAAAAGAAACCGGCAAAATCAGCGTTCAACAGAAACAGATAGAGGAAACTGCCGTACATCTGAAAACCGCCCAGTCTATTGCGCATCTCGGCAGCTGGGAACTTTCCGGAGAGGAGAACCGTCTGATCTGGTCCGAGAGTGTGTATGATCTGTTCGGCCTTCCTTTCGAGGAAGAGCCTACTGTGGAATCGTCTATGGAAGTGGTTCATCCGGATGACCGCGATTCGGTTATCCAGTCTTTTCAGGCGTCGCTGAAATCCTGCAGTCCCCATGATGTGGTGCATCGGATTATTCGGCCGGATACCGGTGAAACCAGATATATGCACGAATACTGCGAACATGTACTTCGGCCCGACGGCACGATATTGAAAACGATAGGTACAGTTCGGGATGTGACCGATCAGGAGGTTCAGAAACAGCTGCTGGAAGAGCGTGAGTTGAAATATCGTTCGCTGGTTGAGGATACTCCGGTAATGCTCTGCAATTTTTCGCCGGATGGAACCATCCTTTTTGTAAACCGGGCCTACGGCGCGTATTTCGGAACAGATGCCCAGGCGTTGATCGGCTCCTCGTTCATAGATATTCTTCCGGAGGAGCACCGGGAGCAGTTGAGGGATAGAATCCAGTCGCTGACACCGGCGGATCCATTGCTGGTGAATGAGCATCCTGTACAGTGCCCGTCCGGGGAAGTTGCCTGGCACCGCTGGACCCATCGGGCTCTGTTTGATGATTCCGGAATACTGCAGTCCTGTCAGTCGTTCGGTGAGGATATTACCGGGCAGAGAAATAATCTGATGGAGCTCAACCTGAACCGGAAACTGCTGAACGATGTGGTCAGCGCGGTTCCCGGCCTGATGTGGCTTAAGGATGAAAACGGGATCTATCTGTTCTGTAATCCAAGGTTTGAAGAACTGTACGGTCAGGAGAAAGAACAGATTGTGGGTCGGACCGATTATGATTTTGTTGATAAGGAGACGGCTGACCTGTTCCGCCACTATGATCAGAAAGTAGTAGAGACGGGGAGTGTATCGGTGAACGAAGAACTGCTGACGTTTGCCTCGGACGGTCATCAGGAGCTGCTGGAAACGATCAAGACGCCGATGTATGATGACGATGGTCGGCTCATTGGAATTTTAGGCATGAGTCGGGATATCACTGACCGCAAGCGGGTGGAGGAGCAGATCGCTAATCATCAGAAGGAACTGGAAGAAGAGGTTCTGGAACGTACGAAAGAACTCCGCACGATCGTTAATGCTATGGCCGGCCGGGAAAACCGTATGGCGGAGCTGAAAGCCATTAATAAAACGCTGTGCAGTCAGCTCGAAGCTGCCGGAATTGTTCCGGACGTTACAGATCCGCTGCAGCAGTTTCGTGCCGATAATCCGGATGAAGGGCAGATATGAAATTTTTTCTGAGCACATACGGATTTCAACGTTTTTTTGATGGGCTGCACATACCGCATGTTCGGGGATTCCGCATGTACGGGATGCTTCATCTAGTGGTACAGGTGCTGATGCTGCACCTTTTTGTTCCGCATACAGTAGTCGCGGAGGAACCGGTTCCGGATACATACCGTATTTTATTTGTGAGTCATAAAACGGAGCTTCCTCCCTGGAACCTCGCTATGTTTTCGGAGTGTCGTTCCGAATTTGAACGGCTCTCCGGTCGTCCCGTCAGTATGATCATCAAAAGTATGGACCGCAAGGGGCCGGAAACGCCGGCTGCTGCGGGGAATCAGTTGTATCTGAGTGACCGGGTGGAGGGGGTCGATTTCATGGTCTATCGCAATCCGCTCAGCAGTCCGCCTCTGCACCTTGCCGCTGAAGAAGGGGTTCCGCTGATTGTGCCGGCCTGCGATACCGCGAGCCTTACTGAGCCCGGAAAACTTCCGGCGAATGTTTACCTTAAAACGGTTACGCTTTCCCCCGCCCGTACCGCCGGGCTGGTTAAACGGCTCTGTCCTGACGTTGGCAAACTGATTGTGATCGGCGGAGATCATGAAACGGATCGCTTTCTGATGCGACGGGCCCGGGAGGAACTCGGGGAGAACTACGGCGGTCTTGCCGTTGAGTATTGGGAGGGTCTCAGGCCGGCAGATCTGAAAAAACGGGCGGCGGCTCTTTCCCGCGATACCGCTATTCTTTTTCTTAAAATGACCCTTGATCCGAATGGGGCCATCCATATCTCCAGCGATATTGTGCGCGATTTGCTGGCGTATACTCCGGTTCCGGTGTTCGGTATTTCCGACACCTTTGTTGAAGAAGGTATTCTGGGGGGTTATGTGGCCTCGTCCCGGATGGAAGGGCGTCGGGCAGCGCAGATGCTCGCCCTGCTGGCAGACGGGAACAGTGTGCCGCCGATTGAACATGTGGAGGACTATGGCGAATATCAGTTCAATTGGCATCAGCTTAAGCGCTGGGGGATTCGGGAAAGTCAGCTGCCCGTCGGTTCCAGAATTCTGTACCGTCCGGACAGCCTTTTTGAACGCCATCCCTGGTTGCTGCAGGCGATCTGGAGCAGTTTTATCGGGCTGGTTCTGATTCTGTGCGTCACTCTGCTGTTCCTGCTCAGCCGCCGGAAGACGCTCAGGGTGCTTCGGGAAAATGAGGAATGGCTTCGGCTCAGCACGGGAACGGCCGGAGTGGTGGCCTGGGAATATGATTGGGTCAACGATCGAATGGCCTGTTCGCAGCATCATGAACTGCTCTATGGACTGAAGCCGCAGTCACCCTGGACGAAAGTCGATTTTCTAAATGCCATTCATCCGGATGACCGTGAATTTGTCGACGGAGCCATTGCTCAATCCATCGCGCCCGGAAGCTCCGGGGAGTTTCGTTTTGATTGCCGTACGCTCTGGCCGGACGGGAGTGTGCACTGGCTTTTGATGACCGGTGAGGCTACAGCGCGGAATGCAGAGGGCGGTGCAGTCCTGATGCGCGGCTGTATGATGGATATCACTGAACGCAAAATGATGGAAATGGCTTTGCGGGCCAGTAAGGAAAAAGAACGGCTGATGGCAAAACTGGTGATGGATTCCAATCAGCCGGTTGCGATCGGTTTTGCCGACGGCCGTCTGGGAAGGTTTAATCCTGCATTCTGCGAATTGACCGGGTATACTGAAGAGGAGTTGAAACACATCGACTGGGCGACTGAGCTGACACCGCCGGAATGGCTGGAGGCCGAGCGCCGGGCATTGGCCGTACTCGTACGTACCGGTGAGCCGGTTCGTTACGAAAAAGAGTACATCCGGAAGGATGGTTCTCGCGTATCGGTTTCGTTGTTTACTCATCTGAGTCGCTCCGTCGACGGAATACCCGATTATTTTTATGCTTTTATCTCCGATATCACTGAACTGAAACGGGTACGGGAAGAGGTACTGAAAGAAAAAAACCGGCTCCAGTTCGCTTTGGAAGTCAGTCATATGGGGGCATGGGATCTGAATTTGTCTGATTTAAGTTCTCATCGGACGAAAACACACGATGAGGTGTTCGGGTATAAAACTCCGGTGCCTGAATGGACGTATGAAATGTTTCTGGAACATGTCCTTCCGGAAGAACGGGAAGAGGTGAACCGGAAGTTTCAGACCGCGATTACGACCGGTGAGGACTGGAGTTTCGAGTGCCGGATTCGCCGGGCAGACGGGAAAGTACGCTGGATCTGGGCGGTTGGTCGTCCGGCTGGTGGAAATCAAGGGCTGATGGGGGGAGTGGTTCAGGACATAACAGAACGGAAACAGACTGAACTGGCCTTGAAGGAGTCGCATGACCTCCTCGAAGTACGGGTTGAAGAGAGAACGGCAGAACTGAAAGAGCGCCGGGATGAAGCGGAGCAGTTGAACCGGGCCATGATCAACCTGCTGCAGGATCTGAAGCAGACCAACCGGGGACTGAAAGCGGCGGAAGAGTCGTTGCGCACGACGAATAAAGAGCTGGAGGCTTTCTCCTATTCGGTATCACATGACCTGCGTGCACCGTTGCGTCATATTGCCGGTTTTGTGGAGCTGTTGCTTAAAAGAGAAAAGGGGCGTTTGGATGAGCGATCGGAGCATTACCTCTTGACGATTGACCAATCGGTTAAACGGATGGGGCAACTGATCGATGACCTGCTGGCCCTGTCCCGGATGAGCCGGTCGGATATGCATTTTTGCGATGTCGATATGAATGAGGTGGTTAGAAATGCCTTAAAAGAACTTGCTCATATGAAAAAAGAACGAAGTATAGTGTGGAATATCGTGCCGATGCCTTCGGTGACGGCCGATCCGCGGCTTTTGCTGCAGGTGTGGATCAATCTGATTGGGAATGCCTTGAAATTTACAGCCCGGAAGAAGGAAGCGGTCATTGAGATCGGGATCCTGGATAAAGAAGAAGTGAAAGAGGAGAATCAGGCGGTATTTTATATCCGCGATAACGGCGCCGGATTTGAGCCGGAATATGCCCATAAGCTGTTCGGCGTGTTCCAACGGCTGCACCGGGAGGATGAATTTGAGGGGACCGGCATTGGACTGGCTACGGTGAGAAGGATTATCCATCGCCATGGCGGTAAGGTCTGGGCTGAAGGGGCGGTTGACCGGGGGGCCGCATTTTATTTTACCCTGGGGAAAAACAAAGGGGAAAAATGATGGAAATGAAAAAAATATTGCTGGTAGAGGATGATATTCGGGATGTCGAACTGGCGATCTCTTCGCTGGATGAGCATAACCTTTCCAATGAAGTGGCGGTTGCGCGCGATGGGGCGGAGGCGCTGGACTATCTGTATCGGCGGGGTGCCTTTTCGGATCGTCCGCCGGGAAACCCGGTTGTGGTTTTTCTTGATCTTAAAATGCCGAAGGTGGATGGGCATGAGGTATTGCAGCAGATCAAAAATGATCCTGAGCTCTGTACGATACCGGTTGTGATTCTGACCTCTTCGCGTGAAGAGCAGGATCTGGCACAAAGCTATGAGGCGCATGCAAATGCCTATGTGGTCAAACCGGTGCTCTTTGAGGCGTTTACCAAAGCGGTGCAGGATCTGGGATTATTCTGGGTGCTGACCAATGAGCCTCCGCCTCAGGTCCGGAAATAAGACTGTGATTGCCAAAGGAGGAAACCATGAACAAGCCGATTGATTTACGATTGCTCATTGTTGAAGACGATCCGAATGATGCCGAACTTGAAATTGCAGAGTTGGAGGCGAATGGATTTCATTGTCAGTGGGATCGGGTGGAAACCCGAGAGGCTTATCTGGAGGGGCTTACCCGTACCGATTATGATCTGATTCTTTCTGATTATACACTGCCTGCGTTTGATGGTCTGACTGCCCTCGGTCTGCTGTCACAGCAGAAACAGGAGATCCCGTTCATTCTGGTTTCGGGAACCGTCGGGGAAGAGTTTGCTATTAACAGTCTTAAAGCCGGCGCAACCGATTATGTACTCAAGGAGCGGATTTCCCGCCTGGCTCCCGTTGTACACCGTGCTTTGGAGGAGCACCGGGAACGTCAGGAACGAAAGCAGGCGCAGCAACAGCTGCTGTCCGTGAATGCCCGTTTCCGGGCCATTGTGGAAACTGCGAATGATGCGATCATTACAACCGACAGCATGGGGATTGTTCAGGATTGGAATCCGGCAGCCAAACAGGTATTCGGTTATTCCGCAAAGGAAATGGAAGGTCGGACGGTGACCTGTATTCTTCCGGAGCGCTATCGCAATGACCGGTACCATAATCTGCGCGAACTGATTTCGGACTGTGAGCAGGAGAGAGTTGGAAATACGATGGAACTGACCGGGATCCGGAAGGACGGTACGGAATTTCCCATGGACCTCTCTCTGGCTTCGTGGACCGATTCCGAGGAGATTTATTATACGGCGATCATTCGGGATATTACCGAGCGGAAACAGGTGGAGGAATCGCTGCGGCAGCATAATCTGGAACTGGAGCAGTTCAATAAAATGGCTACCGGTCGGGAACTGCGGATGATCGAACTGAAGCAGGAAATTAACGCGCTGTGCCGTGAACTCGGTCGGGAAGCGCCCTACGCCTGATCGGGAAAAGGGAAACGGGATTTCATGGTCGATGTTTTACAGAAAACCGGATCGGCACTCGCGTGCCGATGGATGCGTTCAGCTTTAATCACGGAGCTGCCGGAATTCAGCCGGCTCGAAGAGCTGGCGAGTCACATGTGTGAACACCTCTATGCGCTGACGGGTACAACGGCAGTTGCCTTTTATCTTCATTCGAACAATGACTCCGACTGTCGGCCGGTTTCGGTATATCCGCCGCAGAGCAGCTCGCAGGTTGAGCTGGACCGCCTGTCGGGTCTGTGTCCGGTGTGCCGCCCGGCTCCGCTTCCCTTTCTGGTGAAAGATCTGGCGCCGGAGGACCCCCTGTATGATCCGCTGAAGAAGGGAGGAATTGAAAATCTGCTGCGCGTTCCTGTTCACAGTGCACATATGCTTGCCGGACAGTTTGTGCTGTTCAATGTACAGGATAAAAACTGTGCCGTCGCATTTGAAGCTGCACTGAATCAGCTGGAACCGACTATCGGTCTTGCATTGCAGTATTGCGCGGCACGCCGGGAAATCAAGCAGCAGAAAAGTATGCTCGAAGAGCTGGTTGAGTTGCGTACGGCGGAGCTTCAGCGTGTGAATGCTGAGCTGGCCGATTCGCGTCTCGCGGCATTGAATATGATGGAGGATGCCATTTTATCGGGCGAAAAAATGGCGTATCAGAATAATCTGTTCAATTCCTTCATGGACTCGTTGCCTTCACTGGTTTTATTCAAAGATACAGAGGGCCGGTTGCTCACGGTGAATAAGGCATTTGCTGAGTGGAAAAAGGAAGATCCGGAAAACCTGCTCGGAAAAACCGTATATGATTTTCTTCCGCAGGATGAGGCGGAACAGATTGAAAAAGATGATCGTTATGTCATGGAAACCGGTGAAACTCTCCAGAAGGAGCAGTTTATCGGTCGGCGCTGGTGGATGGTTATCAAGGTTCCGCGTTACAATGAAGCCGGAGCTGTGGTCGGTAGTTACGAAGTGATCTGGGATATTACCGATCGTAAAGAGGCGGAAAAACAGCTGGAGCTGAGTCGTTTTGCCATGGATCACTCCAGTCTGGCTATTTTTCTGGCGGATGAAAACGGGCGGTTTCACTATACCAACAAACGGGCAACCGAACTGCTGGGCTATTCACCGGAGGAATTTCTGAATATGTCCGTTGCGGATATTGAGAGGGAGAACGTCTCGTCTTCCGGGGGGTGGGAGGCAATCTGGAATTCGGTGAAACAGAAAAGCCGGTCGAATTTTGAAGCATTGCACCGGGCTAAAAACGGTACTGTAATTCCTGTGGAAGTCGCGGCCAACTATCTGACCTGGGGAGATCGGGAATATGTGATCGGCTTTACCGCAGACATCACTGAACGCAAAGCCGCCAGGGAGCAGCTTGAGGCCAGCGAGGCTCAGTTCCGCAGTTATATCGAACATGCTCCGCACGGTATTTTTATCAGCGATGAAACCGGAAACTATCTTGATGTCAACGGCGCGGCGGCGACCATGACCGGTTATCCTGTTGAGGAATTGCGGCAGATGCATCTGCTGGATTTTTATGAAGATGTAAAGGTGCGGACAAAGGCGGAAAAGAGCTTTCGGTCCGTGCTGGAAGGTGAAAATGTGCAGGTGGAACTGCCGTTCCGGACCAAAAGCGGGGATGAACGATGGTGGTCGATTTCAACAGCACCGTTACCGAACCATCGTTTTATCGGATTTGCCGAGGATATTACCTCGCGGGTTCGAATAACTGCAGCGCTGAAAGCATCGCGGGAGCAGTATTCCACATTGCTCTCAAACCTGCCCGGTATGGCCTATCTGTGCAGTGATGATGAGAGCTGGACCATGCGGTTTATCAGTAGCGGGTGCCTGGATATTACAGGATATGCGCCGCAGGCTATTATCGGAAACCGGCTGGTATCTTTTGCGGATCTGATGCATCCCGAAGATCGTGAACGGGTGAACGAGGCTGTGAAAACGAGCCTGCGGATTCAGGCGCATTTCGAACAGGAATACCGGATTCATACGCGTACCGGCGAGGAAAAATGGGTTTGGGAACGGGGTATCGGGCGGAAGGATTCCGAAGGAAATACGGTTATTGAAGGATTCATTTCAGATATCACCGAACGAAAAAAAGCCGAAGAGCAGCTGCGTAAAGTCAGCGAAGAACAGAACATGATTCTCAGCAACAGTACGCTGGGTATTGCGTTGGTGCGGAACCGGATGTTTGAGTGGGTGAATCCCCGGATGTCCGAAATTCTGGGGATTCCTATTGAGGAAATTCAGGACCACTCCACCCGGCTGCTGTATATGTCGGATGAGGATTACAGCAGAAAGTCTGCAGAAGCATATGAGACGTTGTCCAGAAATAAACTTTATGACCGGACGGTGCAGTTTAAACACGCTAAGGGTCATAGTTTCTGGGGACGCCTGACCGGAAAGGCGCTGAACCCTGAAAATCCTGATGACGGATCGATCTGGATGCTCGAAGACATTACCGTTCGCCGGGAAAGCGAAGAGGAGCTGCTGCGTCTTTCGACTGCCCTGGAGCAGACTCCCGATTCTATTGTGATTACCGATATTGACGGTACCATACAGTATGTTAACCCGGCTTTTGAAATAAGTACCGGGTATACACGTAATGAGGTGATAGGCACGAATCCGAGGCTGCTGAAGAGCGGGGAGCATCGGGACAGAATTTATGAAACGCTGTGGAAAACGGTTGCCGGCGGAAGGATCTGGGAGGGTCGGCTGATCAACCGGAGAAAAGACGGGTCGCTCATTACCGAAGAAGTCTCTATTGCACCGGTTAAGGATGATACCGGCCAAATCATTAATTATGTAGCCATCCAACGGGATATTACGGCAGACCTGGCGCGCGAAGAGGAATTGCGGCAGAGCCAGAAAATGGAGGCCATCGGTCTGCTGGCCGGCGGGGTGGCTCACGACTTTAACAACATTCTTCAGGCCATTCAGGGATTCTGCGAACTGTTGCTCTACGATCTCGCACCGGAATCGCAGCAGTATCAGAATGCACTGGAAATCAAACAGTCTGCAGCAAAAGCGGTTGGTCTGACCAGACAGCTTCTGGCGTTCGGCCGTAAGCAGCCGCTGGATGCCCGTCTGCTGGATGTGCAGACGGTGCTGCAGGAAAACGAGGCCCTGCTGCATATCCTGCTGGGAGAACACTATGCGTTGCAGATGGATTGCAAACCCGCACTTCCCCGGATACGCATGGATGCCGGACAGTTGACTCAGATCATCATGAATCTGGCGGTTAATGCGCGCGATGCCATGCCGGAAGGCGGACTTTTTTCTGTTTCAGCGGAACAGATTGTTCTGGAGCAGCAGGAAACAGGGATGCCCGGAAGCCGGCCGGGGTCATTCATCCGGTTGTCATTTTCCGATACCGGCAGTGGGATTGAACCCCGGATTCTTTCGCGTCTGTTCGAGCCGTTTTTCACGACGAAGGATGTAGGTAAAGGCACCGGCCTCGGTCTTTCTGTGGTTTACGGAATTATGCAGCAGAATAACGGATGGGTGAATGTAAGCAGTGAAAAGGGGAGCGGAACCACTTTCTCGCTCTATTTTCCCGTGGCGGAAACACATGGAGGTGATGATCCGGACCGGGCCGGATCGCAGGAAAGCGATTTCCTTCGGATTCTGGTGGTGGAGGACGACCCCCAGCTTCAGCCCCTGTTTAAGGAGGTTCTTGAAGCCGCAGAGTTTTCAGTATACATAGCCGGCTCGATCAAGGAGGCCATGCGTTGGCTCCAGCGTCTGGAAAACAGAATCGATCTTTTATTGACCGATATGCAGCTTTCGGATGGGTACGGTATCGATCTGGCAGACCGGTTGCGAAAAGATTACCCGCATCTTCCGGTGCTGCTCTGCAGCGGCTATCCGGAGCAGGAGCAACGCTGGGAGAATCTTGAACAAAGCAGTTACGTTTTTTTGCATAAACCTTTCACTGCAGTCGGGTTGATGAATTCGATCCAGAAGGCGGTGATTAAAATTGAACAGGAGAACAGGGATGGCGACCATTATCGTTATTGATGACGACAAAACTATTCAGACGGTTTTTGAACAGTTTTTAGTCCGTAAAGGCCATGAGGTCATGTTGGCGGATGACGGCCGAAAAGGGATGAAGATGATCGAAGAGGGGGCTCCGGATCTGGTCATCACGGATATTATGATGCCGGAGATGGATGGACTGGAAATTCTGCTGAAGATCCGGGGAGCCGACCGGAACCTTCCGATTATTGCCATATCAGGCGGTATGCGGGATCTTCCGATCAATTTTCTGCGGCAGGCCAAGCTGTTTGGAGCGCAGGAAGTCTTTGAAAAACCGGTTCCGCTGGACGTACTGGGGGAAGCTGTAGACCGGGCGCTGACGGCTGAAGTGGATACTGTGGCAGAATAGGCGTTTTCTCCGCCCGTCACACGGAAAAGGCCGGATTCATCCGGCCTTTTCACAGGGTGTGCGGGACCAGCAGGGCCGATCAGTTTTCCGCACTGCTGAAAAGCACTTTACCGTTATCATCGTTTGTAATGGTGAATTCCTCGATGTGGAAATGGGCGTCTGAAACAAACGTCAGGTGACCGTGGAATTCCTGTTCCATATCAATCAGTGCCTGTTCATCCTCTTTACGAAGCCGGTCCAGCACCTGCGGATTCACTGTCACACGCATGGAATGCGTACCGTTCCGGTCTTTACGCATGCACTCGCTCACCCGACGCTGAATTTCCACACTCATCGAGAGCGGGGATTTCACACGGCCGCGGCCCCGGCAGTAATGGCAGTCCACATAGCCCGAGGTGAAAATCGATTCCTCCACCCGCTGGCGGGTCATTTCCAGCAGACCAAGCTGAGAAATCTGCAGCACATTGGTCCGTGCCCGGTCCTTTTTCAGCGCCTCTTTCAGTGCCCGGTAAACCGCGTTCTGATCCTTCTTCGATTTCATATCGATGAAGTCGACAATCACCAGTCCGCCGACATTCCGCAGCCGCAGCTGACGGGCGACCTCTTCGGCCGATTCGAGGTTGACCTGGAGAATGGATTCATCCTGTGATTTGCTGCCTTTATGACGGCCGGTATTCACATCGATCGCCACCAGAGCTTCGGTTTCATCGAAGATCAGGTAGGCCCCGGACTTCATCCAGACCTTTCGGCGGTAGGCGGATTCAATCTGTTTCTCCACATCAAAATAATCGAAGATGGGTTCTTCTCCGCCATACATCTGCACCCAGTTCCGCGAGCGGCGCGAAAACTTGGCAATGATCTGGCGGGTCTTTTCAAACAGCTCGCGGTTGTCGATGTAGATGCGGTCGATATCTTCGGTCAGGTAATCCCGGACTACGCGCTCCGCCAGTTTCGGTTCGGAATAGAGTTCGCACGGAGCCGGCTTGTTTTTGATGCCGTCTTCGATATCGTTCCAGATTTCGAACAGCGTGCGGGCATCACGTGCGAAGCTGACTTTGCGCGTGCCGGAACCGGCGGTGCGCACAATCAGGCCGATATTATCCGGAACCGGCAGGCGGCTCAGGATTTTTTTCAGGCGGTTGCGTTCCTTTACATCATCGATTTTACGGGAAATCCCTTTCAGGTGGGTGCCCGGCATCATCACCAGATAACGTCCCGGAATACTCAGGTTGGCGGTAACACGCGGCCCTTTGGTGCCGATGGCATCCTTGGTGACCTGCACAATAATTTCCGAACCGATCGGGAAGATTTTCTGCATCTCACCGGGTTTGTATTTTTTCCGCCGGCGCGTCGAGCTTTTGGCCCGGACTCCCTCTTCGCGCTCAAGCCGGGCGGCATCTTCCGGAATCATATCCCAGTAGTGAATAAAGGCGTTTTTCTTCAGGCCGATATCCACAAAAGCCGCCTGCAGACCGTCTTCCAGATTCTGGATTTTGCCTTTAAAAATACTGCCGACGATACGGTTGTCTTCCTGTCGTTCAATGTGGAAATTATCCAGTTTTCCATCTTCAAGCACCGCCACCCGGGTTTCGAGTTTTTCGATGTTGATGATGATCTCCTTTTTTTCCCGCTTATTGCCTCCAAAGGCTTTCAGTTTTTTAAGCATGGTTGTTCTCCTATTCTAATTTCTTATTCTCCGCCGTTGGTACACACTTTGCACCAGGCCGAGTGCGATAAGGGTGCTCACCATGAAAGACCCGCCATAGCTCATCAGCGGCAGCGGCAGTCCGGTGATCGGCAGAACACCAATCGTCATCGCAATGTTTACAAACACATGGCAGAACAGCATGACGCCGATTCCCAGCGCCATGAGTCGCCCAAACTCATCACGGGATCGTAACGATACCCGCATACAACGTCCTAACAGCACGGCATAGAGCGTCAGAATAAACGCACTGCCAATAAATCCGGTCTCTTCCGAGATGACACAGAAAATAAAATCCGACTGCGCAACCGCCGAGGGCAGGAACCCGAGAATATTCTGGGTACCGTGCAAATAGCCCTTTCCGTGCAGTCCGCCCGATCCCACCGCAATCTGCGACTGCAGTTTATTCCAGCCGGCGTCGGCGATGTCGTGGCCGTCGCGCACAAAAACGCGGATGCGGTCTTTCTGATAATCCTGCAGAATCGGCATACGCGGCAGGATTTCGGTTTTGTCGGGGACATAGCCGTTATCGAGCTGCTCCTGCGTGGGCCGCTCATATTTAATCCATAGGCAGGCCGTCGCCCCGGCCAGCACAACCACTGCGAGGCCGATCAGCAGCAGCTTCCGTTTAACCCCTGCATAAAGCATGATGGCCAGTGTGATCGGTGCAAGGGTCAGCGAGGTGCTCAGATCCGGCTCAATGGCAATCAGTACAAACGGCAGCCCCGCAATCGCTGCACAGACAAAAAACGTTTTCCATTCATCCACATCACGATCCGGAGCGGAAAGGTAGGCTCCGAGTTTAATCGCCACCGCAATTTTTCCCAGTTCCGAAGGTTGCAGCGTGAAACCGGGCAGCGGAATCCACCGTTGCGCACCGTTGTTCGGCGGAAAGAGGAAAACCGCCAGCAGCAGGATAATCGCCCCCGCATAAATCCACCACGAGAGTGTGGAAATCACTTTATAATCAAACCAGACCAGCGCCGCATACACGCCCATACCGAGCAGGGCAAACAGCAGCTGCTTTTCCCAGGTGTCACCATAGAGATCCGCCGATTTAAACCGTGCACTGAACACAAAAGCCACGCTCATGGTGATCAGCAGGAAGATGGTGCTCAGCATAGTCCAGTCCAGACGTCTGGCTTCAATGCCGTTCATCAGCTCTCCTCCTTTCCGAGCGTTCCATCGTACTCAAATATTTTTGTATACAGATCATGCAGACGCGGGCCGATGGAGCGGCCGCCGGAAACGCCGTCTTCAACCAGCATGGCGACGGCATATTTCGGAAAATGGTAGGGAGCATAGGAAATCATCCAGGTGTGCACACTGCTGACCACTTCGCCGTCGACCAGCTTTTTATACTGCGCCGACCCGGTCTTGCCCGCAATCAGAACCCCGTCAACCGCCGCCGCTTTGGCGGAGCCTTCAGGATGGTTGACCACATCGTGCATGCCGCCGCGCACCACTTCGAGGGCTTCAATCGGAACGTCGAGCTGCCGGTAGGCCCAGGTGGGATTGGTGTTATAGGGGTCATCCGGGCTGTTGCGCCACTTTTTGACCAGGCGCGGACGGTAGACCCGGCCGCCGTTGGCGATGGTGGCGGCTACCATGGCCATCTGCAGCGGGCTTGCCAGAATGGCTCCCTGGCCGATTGACATATTGCATGCATCAACCGTATTGATCGCATGGTCCGGCAGGTTGCCGTATTTGACATTCTTCTGTTCCGGCGGGTCATCCAGGTTCGGGAAGAGACCGGCATACTGGCCGATGCCGAATTCGTGCGCCATCTCGCGAATGGGTTCATACCCCACGTCCTGTACCATTTCAAACATATACACATTGCACGAAACCATCAGGGCCTGGCGTGCATTGATCACGCCGTGTTCGCCATAGCGCGAATGGATCCAGCATTTCATACGGCGTTTACCCACATAGTAGGGATTATGACAGTCGTGATAGACTTCGGCATAATCCGGATTTTCCCGCAGCGCACCGAGTACAGCAATCGGTTTAAAGGTCGAACCCGGCGGATACTGGCCGAATACCGCCCGGTGGAACGTCCGCGAAAAAGGATCCTTATTCAGAGCCATCCGGTATTTTGCCGAAGCCATATAGGCATTGGGATCGAATGAAGGCGCGCTGACCATGGCCAGCACATCGCCGTTATTGGGATCAAGCACCACGCACGCGCCCTTCACCGGAAGATGCGGATCCTCACCGTCCTGTTTGGTCAGCAGGGCCTCCATGGCAAACTGCTGGATATTCTGATCGATGGTCAGCTGCAGGTCACCGCCGGCCTTCGGGCGCCGGGTCTGAAGGTCGGAGTGGTGGTATCCGGAGGCATCAATACGCACGAGTTTATACCCCGGTTCTCCTTCCAGCAGATCATTATACGTGCCTTCGAGCCCTTTGCGGCCCTCAATGCCGCGCATATCATAGTGGATCTTTTCGCCGGTATCCTCCGCTTCGTTGATGGCATCCGCCGCCAGGGTGAATCCGATGAGATGGGCATTGGTTTCCCCGAAGGGATAGGTACGCGCCGGCTGATAATAGATATCCGTTCCGGGCAGCATTGAGCAGGTGTCGGCCCATTTGGCGATGGTGGCATCGTTCAGGTGCTGCCAGGCCAGCAGCGGCAGCGGTTTCTGCAGGATGATGTGGTCCACGATCTGCTGATAACGCACCTTGCGCGGAATGCCGATACGTTCCGAAATTTCATACACCAGCTCCAGCGTATTGGCTGCCGTCGACGTCGGCGTTTTAATCAACTCCTTTGTATTAAAGACAATCCGGTCCGTGCTCAGCGGATCATGTTTTTTCAGGCCGGGGATTTTCCGCTCATCATTCCAGCGTCCGAAAACGCCCTGCCAGACGCCCAGCGTTTTATCATCCAGTTTATTCCACACCACCAGCGGTTCATTCGGCGTCAGCGCAAAATGGCGTTTGATATCGCGGTAGCTGATGTCCGGTTTCACGCCGATCGACTGCCAGATGCGGTGCATCAGTTCAAGGGTGTTGGCAACAGCCGAACGCGGTGCGCGCATTTCTTCGGTATAGATCGCAATGCAATAGTTCGGAACGCTGTCGGCCAGCACCTCGCCGTTGGTATCGAAAATCTTGCCGCGTACTGCCGGAAGCCGGACGCGCCGAACCGACTGGTCATGGAAAACCTCATCAAATCCGCTTTTGCCGCGCACCTGCAGATTCCAGAGTCTGGTACCCAGAAAGAACAGAGACGCCATCATGATACCGAACACCGCCCAGATCACCACCGGGCTCGACTCCTGTTTCTGTTTCACTTTTATTGCCATCCGTAATCCCTCCGTTGGGGCAGCAGGGCTTCAAGCCGGATAATGGCATGGGAAACAGGCGGCAGGGTAACCATGCCGAGCAGAAAAGCGCCGATCAACCGGTGCAGGGTCTGCCCGAAATGGAACGGACGCTGGCCGGAGGCCGTAAAAATAAGCAGCGCGACAACGGTACAGAAAACCCCGATCACCGCACCGAGAAAAAGCTGCGTAAACAGGCCGTCCACAAAGATTTCATTACGGATGCGGTTTGCAAGTATTCCAATAGCAGGAAAGGCCAGCAGTGCCGGGCCGAACGATCCCGGTTCCAGACCGTCCTGCATAATGGCCGCGGCAAAAACCGCCAGCCACATATCGCGGTTGTCCCGCCGCAGCGCATAATGCAGCACCAGCGCCGCAAGAATCGGGGGTTTCATTCCGCCGAAAAGCGGCCACGAAGGCAGCACCATCTGCAGCAGCGCGCCAAACAGAATAATGAACAGCATCAGCACCCGGCGTTTCATCGCTTACCTCCGGAGAGGTGGGGGATTTCCGATTGCTGATTGCCGGTTTTTGATGGGGTTCCAATGCATACACCTGCGTGGTCCCGTGCAATCGGCAATCGGCAGTCAGTCATCAGAAACCGAAGGTCACAGAGGAACATCATTTTTCCTCCTGTCCGGTTTCGGAAACGACAAAAACGTAGTCCAGCAGGCCGACAGTTGCGCGCGGGACGATTTCCGCATATTGAAAAAGGCCGGAATCATCCGTGTAGATTTTCTCAATATAGCCGATATGCACGCCCTTCGGAAACCGGCCGTCGCCACTGGACAGGCCTGATGTCACCACTTCATCGCCGATTCGGATTTCGGCATCTTTATTGATAAATTCCATGCGGGCCTGCGGTTCGCCGCGCAGATTACTGCCCGTTCCGCGAACGAGCCCGAACACGTTTGCACGTGCCAGTTTGGCGGAAACCCGGCAGGCAGGGTCGGAAACCAGCAGAACATCGCTGGTCAGCGGGGTGACTTCGGTGGTCCGGCCGACCAGCCCGTCGGGGCTGATCACCGCACGGTTTTCCCGAATGCCGTTTTTATAGCCCTTGCCCAGCCGGACCGTATTCCACCATCCGGAAATATTGCGGCTTACCACATCGCAGGGAATCATCCGGTGGGGGCTGGCCTGGTGAAATTCGAGGGCTCGGCGCAGGCGCAGATTATCCGCCTCGATATCACGGAGCCGGTTGAGTTCGGCCTGTACGCGCACAAGTTCATGCGACAGTTCGCGGTTTTTTTCCACCGCGCCGCCTATGCCCCGTATCGCTGCAGCTGTTTCTGTCAGGCGCTGCCAGATTCTGGAAGCCCCTTTTTCAGCCGGTGCCATAGCACCGCGTACCGCCCCTTTACCCTTAAGGGTCAATGAAGGAAGCGGAACAAACACCACAATCAGCACAAAGCCGATTGCTGCGGCATACATCAATTTTCTGTTCCTCAACACGTTCCGTCCCTACCGGGAGGACGAGCGCATCAGCCGATGCAGGGAACGGGTCTTATCGATCCGTATTAACTGTTCGGACCCGCCATTTTACGTAGGAAGTTAATTTCGTGCAGGACAATGCCGGTGCCTTCGGCCACAGCGCTCAGCGGATCATCCGCCACATGCACGGGCAGGGCGGTTTTTTCCGAAATAAGCACATCCAGACCGCGGAGCAGTGCTCCGCCGCCGGCCAGCACCATGCCCCGATCGACCAGGTCGGCCGACAGTTCCGGAAGACAGCGCTCGAGTGTAACACGCACCGCCTCCACAATGGCATTCACCGGTTCCTGCAAAGCCTGGCGCACCTCTTCGGAGCTGATTGTCAGCGTCCGCGGCAGGCCGGCCACCAGATCCCGTCCCTTCACTTCCATGGTGCTCTCATCACCGGAAGTCAGGGCGGATCCCATCGTAATCTTAATTTCCTCGGCGGTTCTCTCTCCAATCAGCAAGTTATATTCCCTTTTTATATGCTGAATTATCGCCTCATCCATCTCATCGCCACCGACGCGCACACTCCGGCTGTATACAATACCGGCGAGGGAAATCACGGCAACCTCGGTCGTGCCTCCCCCGATATCCACGATCATATTACCGGCGGGTTCCTGTACAGGCAGGCCCACTCCAATCGCGGCAGCCATCGGCTCTTCTATTAAAAACACATCGCGCGCGCCCGCATGCATTGCGGAATCCTTCACCGCGCGCTTCTCAACTTCCGTAATACCGCTGGGTACAGCAATCACGACTCGCGGCCGTACCAGGCGGCTCCGGTTATGCACCTTCTGAATAAAATAGCGGAGCATCGCCTCGGTAACCTCAAAATCCGCGATCACTCCGCTCTTCAGCGGGCGGATAGCCACAATGTTGCCTGGGGTACGACCGAGCATTCGTTTCGCCTCGTCGCCTACCGCCAGAACCCGGTTCGTGCCGGCCTGCACCGCCACTACCGAGGGTTCGCGAATCACGATGCCGCGATCCCGCGCGTACACCAATGTATTCGCAGTTCCCAGATCGATTCCTATATCGCTGGAAAACATTCCCATGGCCCGGTTCAACATATTGACTTTTCCTTTAACTAAAATGGTCTGGTGTAAAATCGAGAAACAATGTGACAAAACGCCGCAAATGGTCAAGGCCTAAACGTTAGCATCGGATGTGCCAGCTGCATATTTTTTAAAAACTTTAACCCGATGTGGTGTCCGTATCCCCGCCGCCGCGTTTGCCGGACTGCGGAAGCGAGGCGTCTTAACTGCGAAAAGGCACAAAGATATACCGGGATCCATTGCGTGAAAACTGCAGCGGCAAGCAAATGCCCGGAATAACCGGCAACGCACCGAAACAGGGAGGCCGCTCATGCTCAAAAAACCGGGGTGCATAAGCCCGCCCGGCGGTCGGGCGCTACCTGAACGGCACTGAACGGGGTGTAATACCAAACGTTAAAACTATCCGGTATAAATTTGATCCCTCGCAGAGGACGCAGAAAAATTCAGTCATAAAGGGCTCCGCGTTCTGCGTCTCTGCGCGGAAAAACGCTGTCGTTAAGACCGGAATGTTGTAGTAAAGGGTATAAATCATTCTCTTTCCGAAGCAGATCGGTGGTCTGCGACCCCCGCCGTTTTGGTTGATTCGGGTACCGCAGGAAGCGGGTGATGCGGCAGCTGTACCGCAGGCGGCCCGCCTGCTCTCCCAGAGATGAAGCACATTCAAATATCCTTAACGCAGTGCGACTCGGGCACTGCCACGAAATCTGCGAACGGCCCATGTATTACAATATTGTAGCCTTTTGACTCCGCCGAACCGCCGGCGATAAATCCGGATTATTTCGGTCTCGTATATCGGCACGCAGGAAATTCCGGGCAGCCCCGGAAAGGCCGGCCGCTATTCGGGCCTTTCCGCGCTGTCTTGGTAACGCCGCTCCGGAAATTGTCCCCAGAATAAGTAACAGCAAAATCAGGATGACGATTAATAACTCTAAAATCTAAACTTCTGCGGCTAAGTGAGTAGTCTATATTGCTCCGCCCACGCCTTTAAACTTCTCCACGAAAGCGGAAATCTTCTCGAACACGGTCTGCTTCTTAGTTCTGTATTCCGGATTGAGAGGACTCATTTTGGGCAGTGTGGCGTTGAGTGCGGTGCCGTTTTCGGTCGCGAATTCGCGCTTTAACGAGGCCGTGATATAACGCCGCGTCTCTTCCGGATTCAGTCCCTCCGACTGGATCAGTTTCTCGGCTTCGCGTTTTTGTTCTGCCTGAGCAAATTGGAAGAAGGCGTCGATCACACTGGCCTTGTCGCCGAGATCGTCAAGATTGGTTTGATTAATGAAGTCCACAATCAGGCTCTCTTTGGCCCGGTTCCCGATGCTGGCCCGAATGACCCGTCTTACCTCATCAATAAGATGATCCTTGTTGTCGGTGTTCTTGTGGTGCTCAAAAATAAGCTCCAGAATATAATCGAGATTAATTTCCTGGGATTTCAGCAAATCCACCTCAAAGATCACATCGTCCCAATCTACGGAGGATTTTTCTTTTTGGTCCCCTTGTTTCCGCTGCCGCAACCAGTCGCGGGTGTCGTTGTAGGTGGACCGGTAATCCTGGACCAGTCGTTCGGAAGGAACATCTATTTTTTGCATCGCCTTGATGTCATCATCGCTCAGGTAATGTTTCGCTTTAAATTCCTCGACCGCTTCGGGATCTTTCAGATCGACCGACTGCAGGGCTGTGAGTCCGGTAAATTCATCGAAGTTTCGCAGAATGTTCTCCACCCGCAGGTATTCTCCAAACAGTTTTACGAACTCCTTTTTATCCTTTTCTTTGATGATTGCGCTCGGGTCAGGAAAACGGCTTTGCAGTTCTTTCACCACCTCCGCATAGCCCCGGCAGGCCCTGCCGGTGACGATGTCGGTAAAGCCCTCCATGTATTCTTTGTAGCTCTTTTCCAATACCACGTTTTTGGTGTTTGCATCGCCAAAGAGGGTGATGGTGTCGATGGTGTTTTTCTCTAAATCGCGGAAGGTGACAATGTTGCCGAAGGTTTTGGTGGCATCATAAATCCGGTTGGTGCGCGAAAACGCCTGCAGCAGTCCGTGGTAGCGCAGGTTCTTATCGACAAAGAGGGTGTTAAGGGCCGGCGCATCGAAGCCGGTCAGGAACATTCCCACTACAATCAGTAGGTCCACCTCCTGTTTCTGTACTCTCAGTGCCAAATCGCGGTAATAGTTCTGGAAGCCTTTGCTGTCGACCCCGTAGTTCGTTTTGAACGCGGCGTTGTAGTCGGCGATGGCGGCGCCGAGAAATTCCTTGGCGCTGCTGTTCATGGCCGACACCTCGAAACTTTCGTCGGGAATGTCACCAATGGCATCCTGTTCCTCGTTGGCCGCGAAAGAGAAAATGGTGGCCACTTTGAGGCGTTTCTGCTCTTCAACATCTTCCTGCAGCTCGCGGAAGGCCTCATAATACGCTTTAGCCGCATCCACACTGCTCACGGCAAACATGGCATTGAAGCCTTTCGCTCCCCGATGGACGCGATGCGTCTTCTGGGAGAAATTTTTCAGAATGTAGCCGGTGATCTCGCGAATCCGATCCGGATGGAGCAGAGCCTGTTTATTCTCGGCAGCGCTGAGTTTTTTCTCATCCTGCTCGGTTTCGATGGCTTTGAATCTCGGGCGCACATCATTGTAGTCCACCTTGAACTTCAACACCTTCTCATCGCGAATGGCATCGGTAATCACGTAGGAATGCAGCTCTTGTCCAAAAACGCTTCCGGTGGTTTCGGCCCCCAGAGCGTTCTGGGGAAAGATCGGCGTACCGGTGAACCCGAATTGATAATAGCGTTTGAACTTCTTCTGCAGATTTTTCTGCGCCTCGCCGAACTGGCTGCGGTGGCACTCATCAAAGATGAAAACCACTTGTTTACGGTAGACGGGCAGATCTTTTTCTCCCCGCATCAGATTGTTGAGCTTCTGGATGGTGGTGACGATGATCTTGTTATCGTCCTTCTCCAGATTCCGTTTCAGTCCGGCGGTGTTTTCAGAACCGTTGACGCTATCGGGAGAGAAACGCTGGTATTCCTTCATCGTCTGGTAATCGAGATCCTTGCGGTCGACGACGAAGAGGACTTTGTCGATGAATTCCAGCTCGGTGGCCAAGCGTGCGGCCTTGAAGCTGGTGAGGGTTTTGCCGGATCCGGTGGTGTGCCAGATGAAACCGCCGCCTTCGGGCCTGCTCCAGTTCTTGGCCTGATAAGCACTCTTGATTTTCCAGAGAATGCGTTCCGCGGCGGCAATCTGATAAGGGCGCATGACCAGCAGGGTGTGGTCCACACTCAGAACGGAATATTTCAGAAGCACTTCCAGCAGGGTGTTCTTCTGGAAAAAAGTGGTCGTAAAGTCTTTCAGATCTCGGATCGGCGAGTTGTCGGCCAGCGCCCAGTTCATGGTGAAATCGAAGCTGTTCTTATCCCGTTTCGTCGTATTGGCGAAGTAGCGGGTGTCGGTGCCGTTGGAGATGACGAAAAGCTGCAGGAACTTATAGAGGGAGTTCTCCGAATTGAAGCTCTCCTTGCTGTAGCGGTGCACCTGGTTAAAGGCTTCCCGAATGGCGACCCCGCGTTTTTTGAGCTCAACCTGCACCAGCGGCAGCCCGTTCACCAGAATGGTGACATCGTAGCGGTTGGCCTGAGTGCCGCTTTGCTCAAACTGCCTGATTACCTGCAGCTTGTTTTTGAGCACGTTTTTCTTATCCAGCAGGTAGATGTTTTCGATGTGTCCATCATCAAAGACAAAGTCATGAATGTAGTCTTCATGGATTTTACGGGCTTTGTCTGTGCTGTTCTCGCTGGCCGGGTCGAGATAGCTGTCCGTAAAACGTTTCCATTCTTCGTCGGTGAACTGAACATCATTCAGTTTCTCAAGCTGGACACGGACATTGGCCCGCATGGCTTCAGGACTGCGGATTTCCGGAGCATAGCTGTAGCCCTGGGCTTCCAGATCACGGACAAATTCCTGTTCCAGCGCGTCTTCGCTCTGATAGCCTTCGTTGACCGCGCTGTCCCGCTGATAACGGTCGAGGACGATGAAGTTTTTAGTTTCGGCGATAGTGTTGTAATTGATCATGAAGCGCTTTCTTCCTGCCAGTAGCTGTAGTTTTCGATTAAGTGATTAAATAAAACTCCGACTGTGTTTTTTTCCGGATCGCTTGGCTGTGCGACGGCTTCGTTGGATAACGTATTGTGGTTGGCGAATTGAACCACCCGCCTATAATACGTTTCCTTATCATCGGGCAGGAGCTCAGACCATCTTGGGTAACCCAGAAAGCTAGCGGTTTTTTCATAGAGATTACGCAGCAATGTAAAATGGTACCGTTCCACTTTGTTTGCCTCTATCGCCGCTTTAATCGTTTCTTTCAGATAGAGATGATAGGAAAAACTCTTGTTAGAATCCCCGTATTTCACCTCAAGGTTAAAAGTCCCGTCTTCGAGGCTTTCTAACAGGTAGCACCCTTCTTTTTTAGTCCCTTTTTTTAGTCCCAGCTCATTGTAGAGAACATTGTAAAATAGAGGGTTGTGGGTCGTTATGATAAACTTCAGGCCTGACTCACTGGATTTAATCAGCTCGGCGATGTTAACGGTCAATTCGATCAAATGATTATCGTCGAGGGAGCTCACGGGATCATCGATGAATACGTATTGTAATTCATTATAACTGTCAGTGTCCCGTTCGCTCTCTTCGGGAATATTCAGAATGCCGATGACTTGCTCAATGAGGTTGTAAAATATGCTCCAGATAAAAACACTCTCTTCCCCTTTTGATATTTTGACGTATTCTCTTGGCTCTTCATTTCCGCGTTCGTAGGAGAAGGTAACTTCGGAAAATGCTTTTACCATAATCTGATTACCTTGTTGGTCTTGCGTGGTATATTCCTGATTAAAGTGAGGCGTTAGTTTGTTGCCGGTATGCAACTGAAAGTAAGCGATGATATTTTGATCAAGTCCCTGATCCTGTAGAATCCAAAAGGTGTAGGCGTTGGGCTGTATTTTCAGTTTTCGTTTAGTGTCTTTTTCTAGGTCGTTGTCCCAGTAGTACAGATCTTCAGTGAAGGCATTGTAATAGAGTATTTTTGATTTGTGATCCTCATCGTTGTCTGTTTCCGCTGCGGACTTGGGTGATACCAGCTCCTTGAATTCGCGTGACAAGCGGGTCTTTCCGCTTCCATTGAATGCATAAATCAGCTGCACCTTCTTGTCGCTCGCCCGAAGTTGCTCGGCGATTTCTCTTAAAGTCTGGCTCATTTCAGGCCATCACCTCCGTTTTTTCTTCGGGTTTGGGGAAGTTCAGCAGCAGGTCGCGGTAATACTCGTATTGCTTTCGGCGCAGTTCAATTTCCCGCGGGAGCCCTTCGCTGATGGAATGGGTCAGGGTGTCGAATTTGTCGAGGATGGCGACGATGCGTTTTTTCTCTTCCAAAGGAGGGGAGGGAATGCCGATGCTGTTTAGATTCTTTTTATTAAGCTTGGGCTGCGCGGCGCCTGATATGTATGGAGTCAGATCAATACTGTTTAGATAATATTCTACGTATTTTCGTTCAGCGTAAGTATTAAACTCAAGCACATGGGCGTGATTATTAACCCAAGATTTGCCATGAATGCTAAATGCAATCGGAGTGTTTCGTGCAATTAAGTTTGCCCCATCTTCCGACACGAGTAGGTAGTCGCCATCAAAGATGAAGCCCTTAACGTAATCAACAATTCCAGAGGCTCCGTAATACGGAATTTCGCCAGGCTCTCTAGATCCACTAGTGATTGGCTTCCTCTTTGAATCACGGTTTTCTGCGATCTCCCCCAGCGTCTTCCACTCCACGTCTCCGTCTTTGAAGGAGAGGAGCTGGTCGCGGTAGTAGTTGTATTGCTTTTTGCGGGCATTAAGCTCGGTTGTCAGCTCGGTTGTCAGCTCGGTTGTCAGCTCGGTGAAGCGGTCCAGGATGCGCACGATTTCCCCCTGGATGGCCAGCGATTTCTCCGGATTCTCCGGACAGGGAATGGGGATGGGGATTTTGGAAAAACTAGTCTTTGATAATCTTGGAATACTTGCTCTGCGGACTCTCGAAAGGAGTATATGCTGTTGTGTTAGAAGGAAGTGATAGAGGTATTTGCTACTAAGCCTTCGGTTCTTTTTGAAATAATAAACATCATCAGCCGCCCAAAAATTGACATCACTATAGCCGATTTCTCCTGCAGCACCTGCACAGATAATAAATGCTGTATCGTAATCAACATTACTTTCGTGGTAATATCCTAACGGGGTCATACAATTTTGATAAACCGCATATTTCCCAGTTGCTTCGAGTTGGCTTTTTGTTAGCCTTTTCCCTCGTTTAATCTCTGCGACCTCCCCCAGCGGCACCCACTCGACCTTCGCACCATCAAGCAGTTTTTTCAGGAAAGCGGATTCGTGTTGATTCGTGTCCATTGGTGGTTTCGTTAGTGTGCTCCCGTTCACGCGTCAGCCCCTTCGATTTCCGCCACGATGGCGTCAATGTCTGCACGCAGCCCGTCGATTTTGCTTACGGTCGTTTTAATTTCCTGATTCAGTTCAGTGATGTCGATCACCTCGCGGGTGTCCCTGGCCTCCACGTAGGAACTGACCGAAAGGTTGTAGTCGTTTTCGGCGATCTTTTCCGTGGGCACGCACTTCGCGACATGGGGCACGTCCTCCTTGCGATCGAAAAGCTTTACGATTTCGGCCACGTGGTCATCGGTTAAGAAGTTGTTGTTGGTGCCTTTTTTGAAGAAATCCTCGCCGGAGGCATCGATGAACTGAACCCGAGTGTCGGGCTTATGTTTGGAGAGGACGAGGATGTTCACGGCAATGGTGGTGCCGTAGAAGAGGTTGGGCGCCAACGAAATGACGGTTTCCACGAAATTATTTTCCACCAGGTAGCGGCGGATTTTCTGCTCTGCGCCGCCCCGGTAGAAAATCCCCGGAAAGCAGACGATGGCCGCCCGTCCCCTGGCGGAGAGATAATTGAGGCTGTGGAGCACGAAGGCGAAGTCGGCCTTGGACTTGGGAGCCAGCACGCTGGCCGGAGCAAAGCGCTCGTCATTGATGAGAGTGGGATCATCACTGCCGATCCATTTTACCGAATAGGGGGGATTGGAGACGATGGCGTCAAAGGGCTTGTCCTCGCGGAAATGGGGTTCGGTGAGGGTGCTGCCCAGCTGGATGTTGAATTTGTCGTAGTTCACATTGTGCAGGAACATGTTCATCCGTGCCAGGTTGTACGTGGTGTGGTTGATTTCCTGACCGAAGAAACCCTCTTCGATGAAGTAGTCATTTCCCGTGATCTTTTTTGCCTGGAGCAGCAGGGAACCGGAACCGCAGGCGGGGTCGTAAATTTTGTTCACGCTCTGCTGCCCGTGAATGGCCAGCCGGGCAATGAGCTTGGAAACATGCTGGGGGGTGAAGAATTCGCCGCCCGACTTGCCGGCGTTGGCCGCGTAGTTGCCGATCAGGTATTCATAGGCATCGCCGAAGAGGTCGATCTGGCTGTCCTCAAAATGGCCGAAGTCGAGTTCGTTCACGCCCTTCAGCACGGCGGCGAGGCGGCTGTTCTTGTCTTTCACCGTCCGACCCAGACGATTGCTGGTGGTGTCGAAATCGTCAAAGAGGCCTTTGATGTCCTCCTCCGAGGCATAACCGGAGGCCGAAGCTTCAATGGCAGTGAAGATGGCTTTCAGGTCGGTGTTGAGATTTTCATTTTCATGGGCCCGGGCCACAACGTTTTCAAAGAGCTGACTGGGGTAGATGAAGTAGCCCTTGGTTTTCACTGCATCGTCGATGATGTCATCGGTGAGCACATCGTCTTCAAGCGCGGCGTAGCGGATACTCTCATCCCCGCCCTCAATGTAGCGGGAAAAATTTTCGCTGATGAAGCGGTAGAACAGGGCGCCAAGCACATACTGCTTGAAGTCCCATCCGTCCACGGTGCCGCGTACATCATTGGCAATCTGCCAGATACGCCGTTTCAGTTCGTCAAATTGCTGGATGCTTGTCATTCAGTTTACCTTTTCCAATTCAAATAAAACAGATCGGTTTAGTGAGCGCATAACATTAAGGGGACTTTCAGAGAAAATAAACCTCAACTTAATGAACCGGACATTTTTCAGCTGGTGCCGCCCTTTGGAGAAATCCAGCCTCCGGTTGTTTAAGCGCTTTCATGCGGTCGAACAGTAACTAAAGCATCCGGTTATATCAATGCCGGCTCCGTGGGAAGTCGTGGAAACGATGATGAAGATCATTACGGTTAGCCGGAGGGCAGTGCAGCCATCCTAAGGGAAACAGGTGATTTGCTGTCACCTTCGGTTTCTGCGTTCGATGCGCATACGGGTCATTTTTTCGCGCATGCCGCCGTTTTCCAGAAACTCTTTTTCGAGGGCTTTGAGCTGACGGTAGAGGAGATAGTCTGTTTGTTTGATGAGGATGATGACCATATTGGCGATGGTTTCGGGCGGGCGCGTTTTTACCATTTTCATAAAAAAAGCGGAGTCGTTGTGTTGGCGTCCCAGCTTGCGCATGGCATTCCATTCCCTGGAATTTTCTGCCCACTGCTGATGTTCGCGGGTGCGTAGATAATCTTCATAATCGACCAGCAGTTCATGCAGGCTGGCCTTGGCTACGCTGACGAGTTTGATCTCTGTTTCGCTGGAGGTGGCGGAGGCTGCGGAACCTTCTACAATATTCTGTTTTCCAGAGCGCGCGGCCTGAATCATCTGGTCGACGGTACGGTCGCCTCGCTGCAGGAAGCGGGAGCAAAAATAATAGGTCATGTCATAAATGGCTTCGGCCTTTTGGTAGGTAATCAGTGCTTTGTAGTTTCCTTTGCGGGGAATGAGCTCCTCAGGCGAATGCGGGTCCGCGGCATTATAGGCTTTAGTGACTTTAGCGCCATTCATGCCGCCCGTTGTGTTTTTGTCCTTATTCATGGGTCCTTTAATGCCGGTTGATCGGTGTAATGTGTCCATTCATCCGCAACACGGATTTTGTGTTTATACTATTTTCAAACAAGGAGATGGATCAAGCTATGGTTCTTGGAAAGATGGCCGAGTTTGTAGAAAGAGGAAAGATGCTGTCTGTACCGAAAAGGAGGGGGCCGGTATTTTAATATTTCGGGGATTATACTGCGGAAGTTAATAACCCGAGACCCTCAAAAATTATCCGCAAACCGCTCCAGATGTTCAGCGAGGTTTTGCGGGCTGGGACGGTGGTTTCTATTCCGGGGTAGCTTTATTTCCTGACCGTTGAATTGTTGGATGGAGTAGGTGCTGGTGACGGGTTCGGTCATGCGGGTGGAGACGAGGACTCGGTAATTTTCGGGTTCAATGGCGATAAGGCCGCGGTCGAAGGCGCGGTGCAGGGTGGGGCAGAGGGCAAGGCCGTTGGTGACGGTGTCGTCGTGCGACTGGCTGAACGGCACGATATGGCAGGCGTCGATGAGCGAGGCACTGATGCTGGTTTCGATTTTGAGCCCGGAGATGCAGCAGGTATTATCATAGATCATCGGTATCTGTTTTTTGAAAATGCCGCTGCGAACGAAGACCTCTTCTTCGTAGGAATCTGAATCGAGTGTTTTCTGAAGGGTTCTTATTTCGGCCTGATAATCGGCAGATGATCCGGTGAGGATCTGCCCTTCAACTTCAGTCAAATAGTTCATTCCGTCCGACAGTTCGGCACCTGGAAAGTAGTGTTTGAGTATCGTCTGCCGCAAAACTTCCCGCTCCACAGGGGAGGCCATTAAAGCAAACAGCTCGGGATCGAGTTGAGCATGGCTGATCGCACGATGCAGCACACTGATCGTTTGACAGCTGCGCGTGATTTTCACCCATGTTTCGAATCCGGGGTTGGGAATGTGGTGCCAGAATTTCTCATTGCGCAGATGGAAAAACGGCTGGGCAATCAGGGGTGAATGCGCGGTGGATACCACCTGCTGCCAGATCGATTTAAAAGCGCCGGCGAGTTCCGGTGTGAGCGCAATGCGGTTTTCAGAAATCCAGCCTTCCTCCAGACCGCGCATGACCGCCAGCAGCAGAACCGGCTTGTGCGGTGCGGGGCCGTATTGCGTTGTGCCCTGCCGCAAGTGCGTCAGTTTATGTTCAAATTTACGGAGTGTCTTTTTCATTGCGATAACAATAAATAAAATTACCGAAAGCATATGGATCAGCTTAAGGTTAAACAAGTGCAGCGTAAGGTAAACTGCTCCCCGTGAAACCGTTGAATCTTTATGTTGTTAACGACGGCTCGGATCGCGGAAATTTTTATTCCGGTCATTGGAAAGTAGGAGGGTCGGCTCGTTTCCGGAATGACTAACATTTTATAGGGGAGCGGGTTTTGTGAGTTAAAGTGATTAAAGGGAGGAAAAAAGTTGTGACTAAAATTGCGCTGAGTTGGCAATACTGAGTAGACCGTTCTCAACGTTTATGTGTTGGTTTGCAGGATACATCTGTTTTAGCGCTGAAATAAAAATGAAAAGCGTTGAAAGGCGGATGAAATACGAATCAATCATCATGTTTCCGGTCTCCGTGGAGGGTAATCCGGCCGGCGGCCGGGTGGGTAAAAAAGATTAAGAGGAGAGAGACTATGAAGAAGTATCTTGTGGTATCCGTCTGCGCGCTTGCGGCGGCGTTCAGTGCAGGATCGGCCCGGGCAGCGTCGTACAGTTATGATGCGACGACCGATTTCACCAACCTCAGTTCGGGTGAGGTTCCTTATTATGTGCACGGCGCTGAAAATGCGCTGGCGATTAATGCGGCCAACGCATCTTATCGCGGTAAGTTTGCCAAGGCGCAGCTGACGTTTAACGGTACGGCGGGAACGTATGATATTGCGATTACGGCGCTGCGTGAACTGGACGGGGAGTGTTCGTATCGGTTGTCGGTGAACGGTGTGCTGATCGGTGAACGGCAGAACGGAACGACGGCCACGGATTATAATCCGCAGGATCATGTCTTTAAAAATGTAACGGTTCCGGCGGGGGCGTTGATTGAGGTCGAGTCGAACACGCACTCCAACGGGCAGATTCCGGAAAACGACGGGTTTGCCTGGGCGCGGGGGCGCTGGACGACGCTGAAGCTGGAAACGCCGCCGGCGGTATCAGTGAGCGGGGAACTGAAACGCTGGCATAAGGTGACGCTTACGCTGGATGGACCGACGGCCTCCGAAGTGGCGTCGACGTTTACTGACTACCGGATGAATGTTGAGTTTACGCATCGCGATTCCGGTAAGAGCTATCTGGTTCCGGGCTATTTTGCGGCCGACGGGAATGCGGCCAACACCAGTGCTTCGTCGGGCAATAAATGGCGTGCCCACCTGGCACCGGATCTGATCGGGGAATGGGATTATGAAATCAAATTCCGCACCGGATCGAACGTTGCCGTGGATCTGGGCGAATGGGCCGGCTCGGCATTGTTCCCGTATAATGCAACCACCGGCAGTTTTTTCGTGGCTGAAACCGACAAGTCTGCCGATGACTTCCGTTTTAAAGGCCGTCTGGTTTATGACGGGTCCCGTTATCTGAAACATGCGGCCACAGGGGGCGCATTCATTAAAACCGGTGCAGACGCGCCTGAAAATTTTCTGAACTACAAAGATTTCGATAACACATACACCCATGCCGGAACGGATTACCGCCGCGACTGGGCGGCTCATATGGCCGACTGGCAGAGTGGCGATCCGACCTGGGGCGCGGATAAAGGCAAAGGAATGATCGGCGCGATCAACTATCTCGCTTCCGAGGGCCAGAATGTATTTTCCTTCCTGACCTATAACGCCGGCGGTGACTCGAAGGATGTCTGGCCGTTTGTCAGTCACGACGATCCCTATGTGTATGATTGCTCCAAACTCGACCAGTGGGAAATTGTATTCGACCATGGCCAGAATAAAGGCATGTATCTGCACTTTAAATTGCAGGAGCGCGAAAACGATGACCTCAGCGGTCCGGGCTCCGCTTTTGCTCTGGATGACGGTAACACGGGTACCGAACGCAAACTCTATCTGCGAGAACTGGTGGCCCGGTTCGGACACCATCTGGCACTGAACTGGAATCTGGGCGAGGAAAACTCGCAGTCCACTTCGCAGCAGATGGATATGTTCCAGTATATAGCCGATCTTGATCCCTACAATAATCATCGTGTACTGCATACGTATCCGAACGAATGGGAGGATGTCTATCGTCCGCTGCTCGGCAGCAATTCCGAAATGCTCGGGGTTTCTCTGCAGTGCCGCTATGACCAGGTTCATTCCAGAACGATTCAGTGGATCAATGAATCCAAAAATGCCGGCAAACCTTGGGTGGTTGCCAATGATGAGCAGGGGCCGTCCGACAAAGCCAATCCGCCGGATTCCGTTTCGCAGACCAACCCTTCGCAGGAACAGATGCGTGAAAATGCAGTGTGGGGCAACCTGATGGCCGGCGGGGCCGGTGTTGAGCTGTATGCGGGGTATCAGAATCCGCACAGCGACCTAAACCTGACTGACTTCCGTTCCCGTGACCGCATGTGGGATTACTGCCGTTTTGCGAAACAGTTTTTTTATGATCACCTCATGTTTTCCGAAATGTGGAATATGAATGGAAAGATCGGAAACAGCGGGAACAGCAACAGTAAATATGCCTTCGGTAAAACGAACAGTAAGTATGCAATCTATCTGGCGAGCGGCGGCTCCACCACCATTGATCTGACCGATGCCACGGGTACCTTTGAAGTCTGGTGGTTCGATCCGCGTAACGGCGGTGAACTGCAGCGCGGTACCGTTACTCAGGTCAATGGCGGCGGTTCGCCTTCTGTCGGCAACGCCCCGAACAACACCGGCCAGGACTGGGCGGTGCTGCTCTGCCGGGCCGGCGAAGAGTACATCGGTGAAGGTAATGTGAGTATTATTCCTGCTGTAAATGCCGGTCAGGACACGTTCATTCATCTGCCGAATGATTCGATTATGCTGAACGGTATTGCAACTGACCAGGACGGCACCATTGTTTCCTATCTCTGGACGCAGGAGTCCGGCCCGAATACGGCCGATCTCTACGGGGCGGAAACAGCCGACCTTACGGTGTCCAATCTGGTTGAAGGCATCTATGAATTCAGCCTGACAGCGATTGACAATGACGGCGGTGAAGGCAGCGATTCAATACAGGTTGTGGTGCTCGACCCGAACAACACGGTTGATCCGACGGCGGATGCCGGAACGGATAAAACCATCCAGCTGCCGGTGAACTCCGTTGTGATTAACGGTCTGGCCGGCGATGACAGTCTGTTCTCGGTGGAATGGACCCAGACCTCCGGCCCTTCCTCTGCCGTTCTGAGCGGAGCGGATACGGCTGCGCTGACTGCGTCCGGATTGATTGAAGGTATTTATATCTTCCAAATGAAGGTGACCGATATTGAGGGGAACACAGCGTCTGATGCCGTACAGGTTACCGTATTCCCGCTGGGGGAAGAAGGAGCCTGGATTGAGCAGGGCGGTGTTGTGGTGGTTGAGGCTGAGCATGGCGATCTGGTTTCCGACTGGGTGGCGCGTCCGAGCACGTATACCTCGGATCCGACGATGGCGGGAAGCCTCGGCAGCGGCTGGCTGGAGTGGACCGGGGCCCAGTATTCGGGGAACACCAAAACGGAAGCACAGGTCAACGCCGTTATTACCTATAAGATCAAAATCAATACGGCGGGGGACTACATTTTCCGCTGCCGTCAGAAGCAGTATAACGATGTGGCTTCGTTTGATGCCGGTAATGATTCCTTTATCGCACTGGCCAGCGGAACCACGCCGGCCGGAAAGACGGACTTCACGAACTTCACCAAGTCATGGGTGCAGAGTAAACCTTCGTGGTCGTGGATTACTTCGTTTGAGCCGGTGCATGGCACACACGTTAAAAACGACAATGTGCAGCGGCACTATGAGCCCGGGATTCACACCGTCAAGATTGCGGCCCGTTCTCCGGGGCACGCTATTGACCGGTTTGTGCTGGTTAAAACCACCGTCGGATTCAATGAATCGGCTATGAATGCAGCCGTGGAATCGCCGCGCGAAGGCGGCGGTCCGCTGGTGGAAGCCGGTCCGGATCAGATTATCTATGTTCCGGAAAGTACCGCAACGCTGGAAGGCTCTGCCGTGCCGATGGAGGAAACCGCACTGACCGGATTTGAATGGAATCAGATTTCCGGTCCGAACACGGCAGTGATGTCGAGCTACACCTCTGCGACGCAGGACCTGAGCGGACTGATTGAAGGCACCTATGTCTTTGAACTGACGGCGTTCGACAGCGAAACCAACAGCGGAACGGACCGCGTGACCATTGATGTGGTGGATGCGCGTTTCCCGAACATCATCACCACTTCGCTGCCGAACGGTGAAGTGAACAGTGCCTACGACCAGACGATCCAGACGCAGTATGGACAGGAGCCGTTTACCTGGGAAATCATCAGCGGAACCCTGCCGCCGGGGCTGACCTTCAGTAACGGCCGGATTTTCGGTACCCCGCTGCTGGATGCCACCTACACCTTCACGGTAGAGGTAACCGATGTGGATGGTGACAGCCGTTCGCAGGCCTATGCCCTGGTGATTGATGAGGAGTCGTTCGAGGAAACCAAAGAGTTCACCGTGCTGCACGATGCCTATATTCAGGGCACCGCACCATTCAATACCTCGGAGCTGAAAATCGAAGCGGGTAACCGGGTGGCGTATTTCATGTTCGATGTTTCCGGTATTACGGATGATGTACTCAGTGCGAAACTGGCTCTGCGCTGCGCCGGCGATGCCGGCAGCGGAACGATCCGGCTGTATTCGGGGTCCCACAATAACTGGACTGAAACGACGCTTACCGATGCCAACAAACCGGGAACGGTGGCAGAGGTTGGAAATCAGAACGGCAGCTATGCCACCGGAACCACCTATGAGTTTGAGGTCAAAGACCTGCTCGACGGTGTGGGTGACGGAACGTATACGCTGATTGCCCAGATGGACAGCGGCGGTAACGATGCCTGGTTCAGTTCCAAGGAAGGGGCTGTGGCACCGAAACTGATCGTGACCTATAATCTGGCTGGCGGCGGTTCGACCCCGCGTCCGGCGGACATCATCTTTGAAGATGATTTCAGCAATGCGGCCTACAGCAATACGCTGACCGGTGCGGATTGGAACCCGAAACGGGAGGAACTGACCGATCAGCAGGATCTGCTGACCGGCAACGGGCAGTATGCGGTGCTTGATACCTCCGTAGCCACCCGCAATTACCATGCCCCGATATCGCACGGTTTTGCGCTGACCGAAGAGGGCGACAAAGCGGTAATCCGTTCCGACTTCCGTTATTATCATGAAGCCGGCGGAGCCATCACAAACGTCCTGAATAAAGCGGCTTTCGGTCTGCTGCTCGGTGTGTCCTCCAACTGGTGGGAAAACGGCGGCGATGCCTTCACGATGTGCAACCGCGGCGCGGCTATGGGCAATAACGGGAATGGAGAGAGTAACATCTGGGTCGAAGGCTGGGTGCCGCATTCCGAATTCGGTGTGGATACCGTCGCCGGCGGTTTCAGCGACTGGTTCACCATTGAGCTGTCGGTTGAACGCGGCGTTTCCAACTATGTGCGCTATGCGGACATCCTGATCGACGGTGCCGTGAAGTACAGCACAGTAACGCAGGAGCTGAGCCATATCCCGAACGGGGAAACCATCTATGCCGGCTATACCACCGGCTGGCAGGGTTCCACCAACAGCGTGGCTTCGTTCAGTAAAATCGCTGAAGTGAACATGGATAATTTCCGCGTGGAATTTATTCCGGCCAACGCTGCGCCGTGGTTTATCTCGGATCCGGTTGACGGCGGTACGGTGGCGGCGGAATCGGCGTATACCGCATCGTTGACCAACTACACATTTGAGTCGGAAGGCGAAATAATGACCTTCGATCTTTCCGGACCGGTCTGGCTGAGCTGGACGACCAACGGTGCGCTCAGTGGCGTCCCGGCCATTGAAGACATGGGCACGAATGTATTCGATGTCACGGTTTGGGATGAATCGGGTAATACCAACAACGCGATGCTGCAGATTGTGGTGACCGATCCGAATCCGCCGCTTCCGCTGACCACGCTGTGGGAAGAGGACTTCGACAGTGTTTCCGCCGGGACGTCGTCGGGCGTTAACGAGGCCCTGCCGGGTGCGGAGTTCTATACCGCAAACGGAATCACTGCTGAGGTGGTCACCGCACCGGCGGAATTTACGACGGCTTCCGGAAATGCGGTACGCCTGAGTACGCTTGAAAATCTCTGGGGCGGTGTGGAGCAGTCCGCCAGTGCGATCAGCCTGAGCGGATACAATATTCAGCCCGGCGATACATTCAGCCTGACCTTCGATGTTTATATTCCGTCCAATCTGACGGCAGGAGTCGGCGGAGTTTTTCTCCGCTGGAGGGATGATGCATCCGGCAACGGGCCGTTCGACTGGTCGCAGGAAGCAACAGCTGCCGGGGTGCATCATTTCGAGTACACCGGTACGTTCCCGATGAATTATGGCGCGGGCGACTTTATTCCGACTGAAGTCTGGCCGATCATCTACTTCCATCAGGATGGTGCTGTGGCAGACGGCCATGCCTTCATGGATAATATCCTGCTGACGATTGGTCCCGGAGCGGTACCGGATTCCGGTTTCGGGGAATATGAAAACGAGGTCGGCCTGGTCGGCGGACGTGAGGGCGACGACGACGGCGACGGCGAAAGCAACTTCGCGGAGTTTGTTTTCGGCGGCGATGCCACGAACAATGCCGTGACCGCCGTGAAGCCGTATCTGCAGCTTGATGGCGACGGTAACGCCCGCTACATTGCACAGGAGCGGATTGACCGTGATGCCGCAGGTCTGGTCTACACGGTGGAATGGTGCGACAACCTTGTGTCCAATATCTGGAACACGATGACCGTCGATACGGTGGTCACCAACGACATTCCGGAATCCGATGTGATGGAAGAACTCGAGCACCATTTCCGGGTAGGTGAGGGTTCTGCCGAAGGCCGCTACATCCGGCTGCGCGCGGAAGAGTCCGCCGAGTAAATTGAAAGCGGTTTAATAAGCAGTAATGAAAGGGAGAGCAGTTCTGCTCTCCCTTTTCATGTTTAAAAGCCGGAGTCCTTGACCTCCTTTTGGAGAATCATCTACCCTCAGTGCGTTTTTTCGAGTCGGCACACGGGGTGCTGCCGGGCGGGCAATAACTGGATAATACCGGAGGATGAGATGGGCGATTATGCAACGTATATGAAACACTTCCCGAACGATGAGGGTTTTTTCGGGGCGTATGGCGGCTCCTTTATTCCTCCGCAGCTCGAAGAGCCGTTTAAGGAGATCACGGAGGCGTATCTGCGGATCAGCCGTTCGCACGATTTTATTTCCGAACTGCGGCGCATCCGTAAGCACTATCAGGGTCGTCCGACGCCGGTTTATCATGCTAAGCGGATTTCTGATCTGGTCGGAACCGGCTGCCAGATTTATCTGAAGCGTGAAGATCTCAACCATACCGGGGCGCATAAACTGAACCATTGCATGGGTGAGGCACTGCTGGCGAAATTTATGGGCAAGAAGAAGCTGATTGCCGAAACCGGTGCGGGACAGCACGGCGTGGCGCTGGCGACGGCGGCGGCTTATTTCGGGCTGGAGTGCGAAATTCATATGGGCGAGGTCGATATTGCCAAGGAGGCGCCGAATGTGACCCGTATGAAACTGCTGGGCTGCAAGGTGGTTCCGGTGACACACGGCCTGAAAACGTTGAAAGAGGCGGTCGATTCCGCTTTCGAAGCCTATCTGGAGGATCCGGTCAACTCGATCTACTGTATCGGTTCCGTGGTCGGTCCTCATCCGTTTCCGGTAATGGTGCGCGATTTCCAGTTTGCGGTGGGTGCGGAAGCGCGTGACCAGATGGTCGAAATGACCGGAGATCTGCCGGATACCGTGATGGCCTGTGTCGGCGGCGGTTCCAATGCGATGGGTATGTTTGCGCCGTTTATCGATGATCCGGTGGAGCTGATCGGTGTGGAGCCGGGCGGTCGCGGTAAAGAGATGGGTGACCACGCGGCGACCATGTCCTACGGTTCAGAAGGAATTATTCACGGTTTCAAATGTTATCTGCTTCAGGATAAAGACGGTGAGCCGGGACCGGTATATTCCATTGCCAGCGGGCTGGATTATCCGGGGGTCGGTCCGGAACACAGCTATCTGCACGATATTGAGCGCGTGAAATATACGACTGCCGACGATAAGGCGTGTCTTGAATCCTTCTATCTGCTCTGTCGCGCCGAAGGCATTATTCCGGCGCTGGAAAGTGCACATGCTGTGGCCGGAGCCATACGCGAAGCGAAGGAGCGTGATCGTGGTACGATTCTGGTGAATCTCAGCGGACGTGGCGATAAAGACCTCGATTTTGTGACTGAAAACTTCGGCTACGGCGATGAATATCTGCAGGACTGGCCGTCGCTGCTCGGCTGAACTTCGATATTTATAAGTACTGCTCTAAATCTTGTGTGGTAAGGCTGATATGCTACACTCCCGCGTCTAAAGCGGACGGATGTAGTTCTATTTTGAACAGTTCGTCCGTTTTGTTGTTGAATAGATTTCAATCCGGGGAGTGTCATGCGCATATATTTATTGTTTTCTACATATTTTCTAAGTTTTATGATTCTTATCGGGGTGACCGCCTGTTCGGACAACACCGAAACGGAGGGCGGAGCCCGTCCGCCTGCGCCGGTTGAAACCGCTCCGATAGAAACCGGAACCCTGCGTGCGGTGCGTACGTTTGGCGGGGCGCTGGAACCGCGTGCTGCATTTATGGTTTCTCCGAAGATCGGCGGCCGGCTGGAAGAGGTGCTGGTGGATATCGGAGATTCGGTGGATCGGGGTGCGGTTGTGGCCCGGCTGGATGACGATGAATACCGGCAGGCGCTGGCGCAGGCCGAAGCTGAACTTCTGGTGGCCCGGGCTAATCTGGCAGAGGCCGAGAGTGCGCTCGAAATTGCACTGCGCGCAATGGAACGTACCCAAACGCTGAGTTCACGTGGGGTTGCTTCGGATGCAGAGCTGGATGCAGCGCGCAGTGAACTGCTCGCCCGGGAGGCCGGTGTCGAGGTGCAGAAGGCCCAGATCACCCGGGCCGAAGCTGCCGTTGAGGCGGCACGGATCCGTCTGGGTTATGCTGAAGTGGTTGCACAATGGGCGGATGACGATCCGAGCCGGGTGGTGGCAGAACGGTTTATCGATGAGGGCCAGACTGTTGGTGCGAATACGCCGTTGCTGGAGATTGTGGATCTCGATCCGCTACTCGGCGTTTTTTATGTGACGGAAAAGGATTATCCCAACCTGCAGACCGGGCAGCGGGTACAGGTGTTTGCGGATGCTTATCCCGATGAAACCTTTGGCGGCCGGATTGAACGTATTGCACCGGTTTTTCATCAGAACTCGCGGCAGGCACGTGTGGAAATCACCGTGCCGAACAGCGATCTGCGGCTTAAGCCGGGGATGTTTATTCGTGCGGATGTTGAGGTGCGGCGGGTTGAGGATGCGGTGATCGTTCCGGCGGAATCAATTGTGACACGTTCCGACTCACAGGGGGTTTTCATGGTTTCTCCCGACGGTAAACACGCATTGTGGCGGACGGTTAAGACGGGCATCCGTGAGGGGAAACGGGTTCAGGTGATTGACGGTGACGGTCTGAGCGGACGGGTTATTACGCTGGGGCAGCAGTTGATTGAAGATGGGTCCGCCATCAATATCGCCGATACCGGATCGGTTGAATCTACAGGAGGAACGCTATGAATCTGCCCCGGTTCAGTGTCCGCCGTCCCGTCTTTACGACGATGGTTGCTCTGATTCTGATTGTGCTCGGTGCGGTTTCGCTGAGTCGCCTGCAGATTGACCTGCTGCCGAGCATTGAGCTGCCGACGGCGTCTGTTCGTACAGAATATGAAGGTGCCAGTCCGGAGGTGATGGAGCGGCTCATCACACAGATTATCGAAGAGATCGTTGCGACGGTTCCCGGTGTTGAGGAGATCCGTTCCACTTCCGAGGAGGGGCGCAGTTCGGTGAATGTCACCTTTGTCTGGGGCACCGATCTGGATGCCGCGGCCATCGATTTACGAGCTACGATTGAGGATGAAATCAATGAACTGCCCGATGACATAACGCGTCCGCGCATTAATAAATTCAACATAGACAGCTTTCCGGTAGTGCTGATTGGCATCTCCAGTCCGCTGGATCCGGTGGAGCTGACGCAGCTGATTGAAGATAGCATCCGGCACCGTTTCACGCAGATTTCCGGTGTGGCGCAGGTGGATTTGTGGGGCGGGTTTCCTCGCGAAATCCGCGTGGAGATTGATCCGGATAAAATCAATGCGCTGGGTCTTTCTCTCAACCACATACTCGATACACTGCGCGATGCCAACCTGGATCTGCCGGCCGGACAGATTGAAGAAGGGCGTTATGAGGTGACGCTGCGTGCACCGGCGCAGTTCAGCAGTGTACAGGAGATTCGTGATACCGTGCTGGAAATGCGCGGCGGCGCGGCGGTGACCGTTGGCGATGTGGCGGAAGTGGTCGATACCTATGAAAAACTGACACGTATAATCCGGGTGAACAACGAACGCGGGATACGCATTGCGATCCGGAAGCAGTCGGGAGCCAATACGGTCGAAGTGTCGCGGCAGATCCTGCAGGAGATTGACCGGCTTAACGCCGAGTTCCCGCAGATCAGCATTGTGCCGGTGATTAATCAGGGCAACTTCATAGAGCGCTCCATTCAGAATGTGGCGCGTTCGGTGCTGTATGGCGGCGGGCTGGCGATTCTGATTCTGCTCTTTTTCCTGCGCAACATCCGCAGTACGCTGGTGATTTCGCTGTCAATACCGATCTCGATTATTGCGACATTTTCGCTGATTTATTTTGCAGGGTTCACCATCAACCTGATGACGCTCGGCGGTTTGGCGCTGGGGGTGGGCATGATGGTGGACAGCTCGATTGTCGTGCTTGAAAATATATTCCGTATCCGTGATGAGGGCGGGGAGCCGCCGGCCGAGGCGGCAGCGGTCGGAGCCTGGGAAGTGGCGTCGGCGATTACGGCGAGTACGATTACCACACTGGTGATTTTTCTGCCTGTGGTGTTTGTGAAGGGGGTGTCGGGCCTGCTGTTTCGCGAGCTGGCTTATGTGATTGCATTTTCTCTGGTCTGTTCGCTGCTGCTGTCGCTGAGTCTTGTGCCGATGCTCTCCTCGCGCCTGCTGAAAAGAAAAGGGGAGGACCGGATCGGTCCAGACTGGCTTGAACGCCTGAAGCGGGATGCCGAGAGACGATTCGATAAACTGAATGCGGGATACCTGAATCTGCTGAATGCTGCGTTGCGGCATAAAACACGGGTGGTGTTCGGTGCTGTAGCGCTGCTCGGTCTCAGTCTGTTTACCGTGCCGATGATCGGAACTGAATTTCTGCCGCCGAGCGATGAGGGAGAGGTGCGCGTTACCGGTGAAATGGAAGTGGGTACGCGGCTGGATCTGCTGGATCGACAGACGCGGCGGATGGAATCGATTGTTTATGACGCTGTGCCGGAAGCGGTATCGACCGTGGCCTCGGTGCGTGAGAATGAAGGCGAGATCCGGATGTCGCTGGTGAAGGCGTCGGAGCGTTCCCGTTCGAATGTGGAAATTGCAGCCGATTTGCGTGAACGGCTGGAGGGCCGGATTCCCGGTATGAAAATCCGGACCCGTGCGCCGCAGGGACAGTTCCTGCTGGAGCGTATCATTGGCGGTGATGAGGGAGTCACGGTGGAGATCCGCGGTTTTGAACTGGAGGTGCTCAAGGCGCTGTCTGACAAAGTGGCGGAGGCCATTGAAGGTATCGAAGGCATTACTGATGTGGACCAGAGTTTTGATGACGGAACGCCGCAGGTGGAATTTATCCTGGACCGGCGTAAGATTGCCGACCTCGGGTTTACGCCGCGCGATGTGACCGAAGTGATTGAAACGGCGATTGCGGGATCGCGTGCCGGAAATTATCATAGTAAGGGGAATTCCTACCGTATTCTGGTGCAGCTGAAGGATGCGGAAAAGCGATCGCTCGACGAAGTGCTGAATCTCACGTTGCGTACTGCCGGCGGTGAGACCGTGGCTCTGCGCAACCTGGTCACCACGATCAGCAGCCGGGCTCCGCTGGAAATCACCCGGAAGGATCAGCAGCGGCAGGTGACGGTTACTGCTAACGTAACGGGCCGGGATCTGGGTTCTGTGGCTGCAGATATTAAAGAAAAGCTTCGTCAGATTCCCCGGCCTGACAGTTATGAGCTGATGGTGGCCGGAAATTTTGAAGAGCAGCAGAAGGCGATGCGGGAACTGACAGTGGCTTTGCTGCTGTCGCTGCTGCTGGTGTATATGGTGCTGGCGTGTCAGTATGAAAGTCTGCTCGATCCGCTGGTGGTGATGTTGTCGACCCCGATGGCCGCGATCGGTGTGCTGCTGGTGCTGTGGCTTACGGATACAACCATGAATCTGCAGTCGGCCATCGGCTGTATTATGCTCGGCGGGATTGTGGTGAACAACGCGATTCTGCTGGTGGATCAGGCCGGGCGGCTGCATGAAGAGGGGCGTTCGCTGAACGAGGCGGTTGCCGAAGCCGGCCGCCGGCGTTTCCGGCCTATTCTGATGACGACAATGACGACTATTCTCGGTCTCCTCCCTCTGGCTCTGGGGATCGGTGAAGGGGCCGATGCCCAGGCACCGCTGGCCCGGGCGGTGGTTGGAGGGCTGGCGGGATCGACGCTGATTACGCTGGTCTTGATTCCGGTCGTTTACACGCTGGTTCACGGGGTACGCAACAGGAAGGTGAAAGTATGAGTAAATCCGTGTTTGGACCTTTGCTGGGTATTTTCGTTGCTTCTTTAAACCTGCATGCAGACACAAACAGTCCGGCCCCTCTGATGCTTTCTCTGGAGCAGGCGGTGCTGATGGGGCTGCAGAATAACCGGGGCCTGCGCGTGCAGCAGTTAAGTCCGGTGATTGCCGGAGCCTTTGAGCAGCTGGAGCGCGGTGTTTACGACCCTGAACTGTTTGCTGAATTTTCGGATACAGAGGAAAATGTGGTTGAGACTTCGCGGTCTACGGCTTCGCAGTTTCAGGACGAAGGTTCGGATACGGAAGGAGCCGTCGGCATCCGTCAGCAGCTTCCGACGGGGACGGAAGTGGAGGCATCGGTCAGCGCGGAGCGGTCGGTTTCCACCCGCTCGCCGGAACAGCAGACCGCACGTCTGGGCTTAACCGTAACCCAGCAGCTTTTGCGCGGCTTCGGGCCGGCAGTGAACCTGGCATCGATTCGGCAGGCGGAGCTGGAGACCGAGGCCAGCCGGTATGAACTGCGGGGATATACAGAAGCGGTGATTGCGGATATTGAAATAGCGTATTGGCGCTATGTGGCTGCCCGGGAGGCCATCCGCGTGGTTGAAACATCGCTGGAAATTGCGCAGAGCCAGCTGGAGGAGGTTGAATCCCGTATCGAGGTTGGGGACCTTCCGGAAAATGAAGCGGCAGCGGCTCGGGCTGAAGTGGCGCTGAGTAAACAGAATCTTATTGATGCGCAAAGCGCCATGGAAAAACAGCGCTATACTCTGTTGCGGCTCGTGCAGCCGGATCTGCCGGTGACCGAGATGCAGGCACTGGAGGCCGTCAGTTCGCCGGATGTGGATGTGTCTGATGAACCCGATGCCGAAGATTCGATTCTGCTGGCCCTGCAGTCCCGGCCGGAAATCAAGGAGGCCGAACTGCAGCTGCAGCGCGGCGAACTGGAAACGGTGGTGACACGCAACGGCCGGCTTCCGAAGCTGGAACTGTTCATTAATCTGGGTAAAACCGGCTATGCCGACACGTTTGACGGCAGTTTTAAAGATCTTGACGGGCCGGGCTATGATGTAACGGTTGGTCTGGAGTTCAGTCAGGCCCTTGGAAACCGGCAGGCGCGGGCGCGGGATATCATTGCACGTACCGAATTGGAACAGGGAAAAGAGGCATTGGCCAATCTGCGGGATCTGGTGCGCTTCGATGTCCTGCTGGCCCTGAATGAGCTGAAACGGGCCCGCCGGCAGGTTTCGGCTTCGACAGAGACGCGGGGCTATCGCGAACAGACGCTGAGGGCGGAACGTGACCGGTTTGAAGTGGGTGCATCCACGGCGCTGGATGTGGCAATGACCCAGCGCGATCTGGTACAAAGCCGCCTTGCTGAAATTGAGGCGCGTGTGGCTTTTATGATTGCACGCATCCGTCTTTTTCAGGCTGAGGGAACTCTGATTGAACGCCGCGGTCTTGCCATAGATTCCGCCGACAGGGAAATTACCGATTGGTAGGGGGGAAGCTTCTGTAGTCGAAGATCCTGATGGCACCGGAAAAGAGCTGTCGGGCAGGGTGCGGACTGGGGAGAAAATAGGCGGTCTGCACGTCGGATATATGGATCCGGCCGATTTTTTTCATAAAATTCGGCCAAAAATGCCGCCGGGCGACGTATTGATATATGAAACTCGGGTTTGGGTTTCACTTGGGCTGCGTGAGGTTTCTCCTCCTCTTTTCCTCGCGCAGTCTCTTTTTTTGTCCAAATTGGGAATCGCCTTTCTGTTGCCCGGAAATAAACCGAAAAATTTTTTGCGTGGCTCATGCTGTCCGGATAAAGGTGATTTATTTGTGCGCATATTAAACCTGACTAAAGTGCTATGGTATTATGTGTTTTAAAAATGTGCCCTGTTTAAAGGGGCTGCATTTTAATCCTTAAAAAAGGGGGAGGGTTTCCGGCTCTTGAAACGGTTGAAATGGGCTTAAAAGAGCTAGTAAAAAATACTAATTCAGACCGCGTATGTACCGTTAGCTTCTGGTTCGTGTTGTGCTAAGGGTGACGCCTTGATTCTCCATATGTGGAGCAGAATGAAGGATAAATGGCATATGAAAGCGATCGTTGTATTTTTGGGAATTTTTGTTGCGTTGTATTGGCAGCCGACGGTTTCGCGGGCGAACGGCACGATTACTGAGGTAAAGCCGGTGCAGGCCGGACTGGAGCTGAAAACCTGGACGGTGATTGGGAATAGATATCAGCTGCAGTGCTCGACCAATCTGGTTGAAGGAGGCTGGACGGATCTAGGCAGTCAGATCACTGCAGTTAAGACCGCTACGAATCTGTCTGTAAACGCGGAGGCCGATCATTGCTGGTTCCGTGTGGTGGAAGAGCAGGCGGATGCGGCGGGGCCCACCAGCCCGCCAAAGCCGCCGGCCCGTGTTCCCTCAGGGCGCCCGGTTCGGGAATCCTGATCACATATTTCAGTTGTTTAACGGGCATGCTTGCGTAGAGTGGTTTTCTTTTTTACGGAGGATGTATGGCCGAGCAACGAAAACCCGAGAATCCGCTGATCAGTATTGCGGTGAATGTCGTCATTCCCGTGGCGATTCTGAGTCTGCTGAGCAAAGAGAAATATCTGGGCCCGGTCTGGGCGCTCGTTGTCGGACTGGCGTTTCCGATTGCCTACGGGCTGCGGACGCTGATTCGTGACCGCAAGGCGGATTTTATGTCGATCCTCGGTGTCATCAGTGTAACGCTGACCGGCGTGTTCGGGATTCTGAAACTGCCGCCGGAGTATATTGCCATCAAGGAAGCGGTGATTCCGCTGATTATCGGGCTGGCCATTGTGATTTCGCTTTGGACCCCGTTTCCGCTGATTAAAAAAATTCTCATGACCGAATCGCTGTTTGATGTGGAGCGGCTTACTTCAGCGCTCAGGGAGAAGGGGACAACGGATGAATTTGAAAAAAGACTGAAAGGGCTGACGGTGGGGTTTTCGTCCTCCTTTTTCCTTTCTGCGGTGCTGAACTATGGTCTGGCCATTGTCATGCTTAAGAGTGAGCCGGGGACGGAAGCCTATACGGCGGAGCTTGGAAAAATGACGGGAATGAGTCACATCGTGGTGTTGATTCTCTGTATGGTGGTGATGTTTCTGGTCATGAATAAACTGTTCGATACCCTGACCGAGCTCACCGGATGCAAACTTGATGATCTCCTCGCGGCGCACCATCGTGAGAAAGCCGCCGGAAAGGCGGAACCGGATACCGATTAGGCTTCCTGCAGGGTCACCATCAGTTTACTCAGCGCGAGCTGCTCGCGCTGTTCCAACTGCCGGAGGTTTTCCAGCATTTCTCTCACATGAGCCGAAGCTGCTCGCTTTGTCATGACGTCGTAGAACCGCGTCAGATGTTCATCAAAATCGCGTGCGGCTTTAATGACATAATCGACATCAACCCGTTCGGGAATGAAATAGTTTTCAAAGGTCTGATCGGTGGTGGCGATCATATATTTGAAAAACGTATCCATGGTGTCCGAAGTCGCGTCGTCTTCATAATCTGCAAGACGATGCTCCAGCTGTTTTTCATGTTCCACGAGGTCGTCAATGAGCTTCAGCGTAATCTCATCCGTCGCGGAATCTCTGAGCGAAAGATAAAAACGAATTAATCGGCGGTGAAAGTTCTGTGCATGATCCAGAATTTCTCTGGTTTGATTGAATGACATATTAATCATCTCCTTCATTCATATTCTACGCTCCGCGGCAGATCTGTCAACGAGCGGATTGCAGCGGAATCGGCTTGCGGAAACGGGCCGGAAAACAAAGACTGTTCGGATGGGTTATCAAAGTACAAACGAATGTATTCAGGCCCTGGAAAACGCAGGGCAGCTTTTCCGGATTAAAGACGAGGTGGATCCTTATCTTGAAATGGCGGAAATTCAGCGCCGCGTTTATGCCGAAAAGGGGCCGGCCATCCTCTTTGAAAAGGTGAAGGGCTGCAGATTTCCCTGTGTCTCCAATCTGTTCGGAACGCCGGAACGCGCGCGGCTTATTTTTAAAGATACCTATGATAATGTGGCCGCCATGGTTGCGGCCAAAGCGGATCCCGCTTCGCTGTTGAAACATCCGGGAAAGGCGCTCAAGGCCGGACTCTCCGGACTTAATGCGCTGCCGAAAAAGGTCTCTCCGAGCGCTGCCCCGGTTTTTGAATGCCGGGCGAAAATCAGCGATCTGCCGCCGATTGTCAGCTGGCCGGACGACGGGGGACCGTTCATCACATTGCCGCAGGTCTATTCCGAGCATCCGGACCATCCCGGAAAACCGCTGAAGAGCAATCTCGGCATGTACCGCATTCAGCTGAGCGGTAATGTATTTGAAATCGACAAAGAGATCGGTCTGCACTACCAGATTCATCGCGGTATCGGCGTTCATCAGAAACTGCATCTGGATCAGAATAAGCCGTTCCGTGTGGCCATCTTTATCGGCGGCCCGCCGGCCATGACTTTTTCCGCAGTAATGCCGCTGCCCGAAGGCATGCCCGAAGTGGCGTTTGCGGGATTGCTGGCCGGGCGCCGTTATCGGTATACGCGCTATAAAGACTGGACCGTTTCGGCCGACGCTGATTTCTGCATTATCGGCACCATCAACGGCACAAAACCTGAAGGTCCGTTCGGCGATCATCTGGGCTATTACAGTCTGAAGCACGATTTTCCCTGTCTGGAAGTGGAAGAGGTTTTTCACCGCAAAGATGCTGTCTGGCCGTTCACGGTGGTCGGCCGCCCGCCGCAGGAGGATACGACGTTCGGAGAGGTGATTCATGATATGACCGGCGTTGCGATTCCTTCCGAACTTCCGGGACTCAAGGCCGTGCATGCGGTCGATGCCGCCGGCGTGCACCCGCTGCTGCTGGCGATCGGAGAGGAGCGTTACACGCCCTACATGAAAACCATCCGTCCATCTGAACTGCTGACCATTTCCAATGCGATACTGGGCAAAGGTCAGTTGTCGCTCGCCAAATATCTTTTCATCGTAAACGAAGCGGACAACCCGCAATTGGATATCCACGATATTCCGGCTTATTTCGGGCATCTGCTCGAACGGATTAAATGGGAGCGGGATGTTCATTTCCATACGGAAACCAGTATTGATACGCTCGATTATTCCGGGGATGCTTTGAATCACGGATCCAAAGTGGTTTTTGCGGCCAGCGGCACTGCGTTCCGGAGCCTTGCCACGGAGAAACCGGATCTGGAAAACTGCGCGGTCGTTGCGCCCGGTATTCTGGCTGCGGCTTCAACATTCGAGCCGGAGACCTTTGTCAAACATCTGGATGGCCGTATTTCTGTTCATGATTTTCCGCTGGTGGTGCTTTGCGACGATCCGGAATTTGTGGCGAAGGACTTCGGTAATTTTCTGTGGGTCACGTTTACGCGGTCGAATCCGGCCCGGGATATTTACGGCGTCGGTGCGGAAACGCGTTATAAACACTGGGGCTGCACCGGACCGCTGATTATCGACGCACGCCTCAAGCCGCACCATGCTCCGCCGCTGATTGAAAATCCGGAGATTACTGCGAAGGTTGATGTGATGTTTGCCGACGGCGGCGTCCTCGCCGGGATCAGGCGCTAATGATCCGCCTGCAGCCAGGCGATGGCTTCGGCGCGGGTTTTAAAAAGTTTCACATTCTGGCCGTGGGTCATGCTGATGGATTCGTAAAGTTCATAGCCGCTCATCCCCGGTTTGGTCAGTACCGCGCGTTTCAGGTTTTCCGTCAGCGGCGAGGCTTTCGCTATTTTCGGGAAATTCAGGATATCGATGGAGGAAAGTTTGAGCTCTCCGTTCCGGGAGTCGCTCAGGAGTTTTCGGCACCGGGTTTCTTCAAGAACAGGCAGTAGCGCGGCAAGGTATTCTTTGACTACTGTCATGGTGATCTCGCCGATGAATGTGGATACAATGATATCTTCATCGGTATCGTATTCGATATTAAAAGGCATTTCTCTCTCCCGGTTGAACACTCGGAATTGTATGCCTGTTTTCAAGGATTGGAAGAACGATCTGAAAGAATACGAATCCGGGTTCAGCCTATGCATTTTCGCCGGCTACGAATCCGGTGGTCCAGCAGAGCTGAAGTGAGAAGCCGCCGGAGGGGCGGCTGATATTGAGCATATCGCCGGTAATGAAAACGTTGGGATGCAGGCGGGAGGCCATGGTCCGGGTGTCAACCTCTTCCAGCGGAATTCCGCCGTCGCAGACGACGGCCCAGTCGTATCCCATGGTGGCGGTGATGGTGAGCGGTAGCCCTTTAATGGTGCGGGCCAGGTGTTTACGTTCCTCCTGCGTGACAATATTCACCTTTTTTTCGAGAAGTTCAACGGGCAGATGGGTATTCAGCGTTTTGGCCATCCCGGTCGGGACCAGCAGTTTGGTGACATTGCGGATGATTTTGTTTTTGTTATTGTCGAAGACTTCGAGAATCAGCCGATCGATTTCATGAATCTCCCGTTTCGGGAAAAGATCGATGGTGGCGGCGACGGGGCCTTGTTTCAGCAGTTTTTTGACGTTGTGGGCACTGTTGAGAATCAGCGGGCCGGAGAGACCGAAATGGGTGAAGAGGAGTTTCCCTTCACGGAAAAAAGCGGTTCCGTCTCTGGCGGTAAACGTGATGCGCATGGGTTCGAGGGCCGTTCCGGAGAGATCTTTCACCCATTGTTCCTTCACTTTGAGCGGAACGATATCGGGTGTGGCTTTGATGATGGTGTGTCCGATATTTTTCAGCCATTGAAACGCTTCGCCGGTGGAGCCGGTTTCGGGATACGCCGTTCCTCCGGTGGCGAGAATGATACTTTCGCTGCGGATCGGACCTTCGTGGGTCTGAACGCCGCAGACCTTTTCGTTTTCGGTCAGCAGACCTTTTACGGTGCTGCTGAAGCGGCATTCCACGCCAAATTCCGCCATGTATTTCCGCAGCGCTCGTGTAACGTCGGCGGCATTGTCGGTTTCCGGAAAGGCGCGTTTGCGATCTTCGGAAATATAGAGCGGCAGGCCGAGGTTTTCAAAAAATTCAAAGGTGTCGTGTGCGGAAAAGCGGGAGAAGGGGGAGAATAGAAATTTGGCGTATTCGCCGTAGTTGGCGAGAAATTCGCGGTGGTCGAATTCGCCGTTGGTGATGTTGCAGCGTCCGCCGCCGCTGAGTTCGAGTTTTTTTCCGGGAGCCGGGTTCTTTTCCAGCAGCAGGACATTTCTGCCGTATTCCGCGGCATGCCCGGCCGCGATCATTCCGGCGGGTCCGCCGCCCACCACGATTACATCATAATTTTTCATGGCGGGAACTTACTGGTGCGTTGGATTGAATTCCAACTGAAAGTCGCTAGGATGTTGCCCCAACCAGGGGGATGAATATGAAATGGACGTTTCTTTTGGCCGGGCTGCTTTTTTCACCTGGCGTTTGGGCCGGTGCGGTTTTTGTTGATTTCGATAAAGAGCTGATTTTCCCGCAGCAGATCGCCGGGATGTCCTATGCCGCGTTTGCGAAATATGAAAACGATAATCTCGGGTATTCGGTGGTGTATACAAACGGATCATTCCGCTGTGCGGTTTCATTGCTTAATATGGGCCGGTCAGCGATTCCCGATGGCTACCGGAGTGACGGGGTGAGCATGATGTTGGAAGCCGTGGAGACCGACCTGCAGCGCCAGGTTGAAGAAGGCCGGATTTCCAAGGTGAGGAATCGGGGAGGAACCGTGGTGCCGAAAAAATCGCCGCTGCAGTTTGCTAATCGAGTCTTCCAGTTTATGGAAAACCGGGATGCCGGAATCGGCAGGGAAACGGTTCCGCGTATTCAGTCGGTTTATATTACGGGCAGTCACAACCATTTTGTGAAGGTGGAATTCGGTTTCGATGTGGCGGAAAATCAACGGGCACGGGTTACGGCGGACCAACTGCTGAAAGAGCTGGTTCTGCTGCTGATTGCAGAGCCTGCGGAAAAGGAGCTGCTGCTGGCGGCCTGCGAAATTGCGATTGATGATCCGGCGGGTTATCCGGGGCAGACGGCGGCACAGCGGGTTTATGAAAAAATCCAGACCATGGACGAATTATGTTTTTATGATGCTTTTTTTGTCTGGCCGCAGGAGCGTTACCGGAAACCGAAGAATGCCGATTTCCTGACGACGGCGTATTTTGCGGGAATGCTTCGGGCGGTGCTGCCGGAGGATCTGGAGAGCGGCGGGGAAGTGGAGGCATTCGAGGCGATGCTGGAGGCCTATGAAAATATGCGTGCGCGGGAGCAGATTACGGAGATTCCACAGCTCGAAGAATGGATCAGGGCTGCAGACCGTCGGGCACTGTACCGGAAACTGCTGGTGGAGTTTGGTTATGCGGTGGCGGAATAGAGGGCTGGCGGGGTGAATCTCCTTTTCTAAATCCTTTCGGCAAAAGGTGCTTTCCTGTAATCTTTGCGCCTATTTTTCCAACCATTGGAAACAGGAGTTTTTGAATGATGCGCGTTTTGAAGATTTTGGGTCTGTCAGTAATTTGCAGCGGGGTTGTGCTGGCGCAGTACACCAATGTCATTGAAGATGGCCAGACCATACAGGTGGTCAGCGACTGGGATAACGGAGGTGCTGATCTGATCGTTGGCGGTACTTCGGGCGGAAATACTCTGTACATCAATACGGGTTATGTGGTGTCGAACAGCAGCGAAGTGGTGATCGGTCGTGATGCCGGAGCCGATGAAAACAGGGTCGATCTCGACGGTTCGGGCCTGCTGGTGAATGGCGATATGATTGTGGGCGGTGAAGGGGACGGTAATCTGCTGCTGATTGATAATGATTCCTATGTGGAGAACTCCAATGCCTATGTCGGAGTGAATTCGGAGGATAATGCAGTCGCGGTAACCGACGACAGTGTCTGGAATAATAACGGGACGCTGTATCTGGATTCGGGTTCCGGCAATGCCGTATCGGTCAGTAGCGGCGGACAGGTACTCGCCGACAGCCTGCAGCTGAGTGGGGATAATGTTTTTAACCTGAACAATTCCGGCGTGCTTTTGCTGCGTTCCGATTTTAATGTTTCGACCAGTGGATTCAATTGGAATACGGGGGGACATCTTTATCTGACCAATGGAACGCTGACCGGACTTACCGACACCAATGGGGCCACCTATCTTCACGATGAGCGGGATCTGACGCTGAATGATGCCGATATGGATGTCTCCGGTACGGATCTGACGGTCGGTGACTTCGGCTCCAACAGCGATCTGCAGATTCTGAACGGCGGCACCGTGCTGGCGGATAACGGGGTGATCGGTTCGGGCAGTGATGCGGAGGATAACTCCATTATTGTTTCCGGCGAAGGCTCTTCACTGAGCTTCAGCGAGGGCGGCCTGCAGATCGGGGTCAATGCAGGAACCGGCAATGCGCTGGGGGTTTTTGACGGGGCCTGGACATTTGTCGGGGATGCGGGCACGAACGATGTTGCCGGCACGACCAACGGCGGTCTGATTGTTGCGCATTCCTCCGGAGCGACGCTGGAGCTGGATAACAGTGCTGTGGTCAGTGTTGACGGTGGGCTGTTTGTAGGAACCGCCGGAGGGGGAACCGGTGCGGTGACTATTGCAAACGGAAGTTCGGTCGGCGTAGGAACGGTTGAAATTGAAGACGGCAGTCAGATTGAACTTCAGGAATACGGCGCTTTTCTGGTGGAAGGCGATTTTATTTACGGCAACGACAGTTCAAAGTTTGTCTGGGAGGACTATACGACGCTCGGTGTCGGTGGGACCCTGAGTAAAACGAACGGTCTGGACGGTACGCAGCGGACGCTGAATCTCAACGGCGGTGACTGGGCCCTGGCGGACAGCACGGTGATTTCGGGCATAAGCAATACGGTGCAGGTGCTGGATGGCGGTACGCTGACGACGACGAACGGATTGCTTTCCGGAACAAACAATGCCGTGGTGATTTCCGGTACTGATTCGCATTGGGAAAATGCAGGGTCTCTTTATGCGGAAGGAACAAACAACAGTGTTTCCGTGGCTTCCGGAGGGAAGGTTTCGGCAACCGGTGTAGATTTTGAAGATGGTAATGCATTTAATATCAATTCCGGCGGTACGCTGGCACTGACCACGAATCTTTTTGATTGGTCGGCTGTTGAAAACATCAACTGGAACAGCGGCGGTAATCTGGCGCTGATCGATGGTGAAATTACGGGACTGGATAGCACAAACCTGGTGTTCAACGGCTCCACGAACAGTGCGGTTTCTGTAGGCGGCGGGCGCAGTCTTACGCTTGAAAACGGGACCTGGGATGACAACAGCGCTGACCATCTGGTGGTGGGGTTGAATCAGAGCGGAGAAACAGTCGCTATTTCCAACAAAACAACCATGGTGCATAACGATGCCTATATCGGCTGGGGCAGTGGGTCCGAAGGAAACAGTGTCGTGGTTTCCGATGCCGATACGCTGTGGGAGGTGCAGGGCGGTGATCTGTATATCGGAGCCTATTGGGTCGACGGAACCAATCTGACCGCAACCGGCGGGAATGATAATTATCTCTATGTCCGTGACGGTGCCCAGGTGTTCGTCGGGGATACCACGACCAACGAAGCCGGTGTTCTGGTGGCCTCAAGTGACGGAGCGACCATGACGCTGGGGGATGGCCGGGTGGAGATTGACGATACGCTCTTTATCGGTCAGGGAGTGAATACCGGTATCGTTACGATTATGGACGGCGGCGATATGCGGGTCGGTGATCTGAAGATTGCGGCCGGCAGTGAACTGGACCTGCAGGAGAACGGAATCTTCCGGATCAGCACTAACCTGAATATGGATGTTTTGGCAGGAAACGGATTTGACTGGTATTCCACCAACTCCACCGTTCAGGTGGACGGAACGCTGACGCGTTCGGATTATTTTCTGGATAAAGAACAGAACCTGATTCTCGGAACCAACGGGCTTTGGGATACCGGCGGGGCGGATCTGATTGTGGGTGTGGACGGAAACAGTAAACTGACCGTACGGGATACCGGTGAGCTGAATGCGGGAAATATCACCATCGGGGGATCGGTCAGCAACGGCGGATCCAGTGCGGTTATCGTGGATGGCGGCGTTCTGAATGGAACAGATGTTATTATCGGTGCGGATACCGATGAGAACTATATGGAAATTTCTGATCAGGGTTCCGTGAACCTGCTCGGTTCGGTTTATCTCGGAGGGACCAATTCGACGGGGAACTATGTGCTGCTCGACGGCTCCAATACCACGATGAACATCGGAGGGGACCTTTGGGTCGGTGCTGCGGATACCAACAGCTCAGGCAATATTTTCTATCTTCAGAATCAGGCGGAGCTGACGGTGGACGGCGATGTTTTCGTTTTCGGTGGAAACCGGATGGTCTTGAGCGATGGGACCAATTTTGTCGGCGGAGACTTTACGGTTTACAGCAATGCCGCCCTTACCGGAACCGGAGAGATTGAACTTACGGATGCCAATGCCCTGCTCACACTGGAGAATGGTAATATGGCCATTGATGAGGATGGATCACTGGGTTATACGGTTTCGTCCGGAGTATCGTTTGCCGGTACCGGATCGAATCAGGTAAAGGTGGATGGCGGCATTTTCGGTCTGCTTGGGTCTTCGACGGCGGATCAGTATTCCGGGTTTGACTCGCTGACGCTTAGTGGTACTGAGTTCTATGGTTACGGAACGAATGACTTTAATTCGTTCAGTATGACCAACGGCACCATCCGCCCAAGTTCGAATCTGGGCACCACAGCATTGTCTGGTGGGGAATACCGTCTGATTGATACGGCCGGAACGCTGGTGATGAATGGCAGCTTCAGTGCATCCAATACCACGTATAAAGCGGATATTCTCGGAGTATATGGTCACGACCTGCTTCATTTTGCACAGAATGTGACGCTCGACGGCCTGATTGCGGATATTACCGTGGCGAGTGTAACGAATTCTGAGATGGTAATTCTTTCGTCTGACGTTGGACTGAGTGGTGATTTTGCGGAAACCAACCTCACGAACCACATGCTGCTGTTTGATGCATCGCTGGTAAAAGTCGGGAATGATGTTGTCGTGCAGATGACAAATACGGCGGATTCGTTCAGTTCATCGCTCGACTATGCCGGAAGCGAATCAATCCGCGCCGGATTCAACGGCATGAAAAACGCGGTGTTCACCCGTACAAAGCAGCTGCGCCGCAACCTGGTTTCGACGGCGCACGCCATACCGCACGATGCATTTCTGATGACGAATACGAATGCCCCGGCTGGTCCGCAGGGGCCCGGGGCGGATAATACAATTTTTGATATGCACGTGTGGGCGCAGTATTTCAACGGTCAGGGTGATTATGATGCCCATGGGCTGTCCGACGGTTACACGCTGAATCAGAGCGGTACCACGCTGGGGGCTGATCGGCTGGTGGGCGAGGATCTCACCGTAGGCTTCAACTACACCTATGCGCGCGGTGATGCGGAGACCACGAATACGGATTATCTCGATACGGAAACCTACTGGTTCGGCGCCTACGGAGAATGGGTAGGTAAAAGCGGGCTTTATGTCGATACACTGCTGGCCTACGGCCGATCCAACTATGACTCCATTCGGGTTGAAAACGACGACGACCGTGACTACCGGGGAACGGCATCCTATCGGGGTGACAACTTCGGCGGTTATGTGGATGTAGGGCAGTACATGTATTATAAAAATCTGGCGATTGCACCGTACATTGGGCTGCACGCCCTGTTCATGGATACGGACGACCACACTGAAACCAGCACGGTTGATAATAACGAACAGCTGAAGGTCGACGGAATGAGCCGCACCCTGGTTGAATCAGCGCTTGGGCTTAAAGCGCGTCACCGGTTCGACACCTCCATCGGCCGCTTTCAGACCACCGGTTATGCTGAATGGACGCATGATTTTGTACAGGATGAAATCGCAACGGAGATGCAGCAGGTCAACGATGTCCTCGGTCTGAATACCGCCCCGGTTACCCAGGCGGCCATCAAACCGGAAGAGGATCTGTTCAATATCGGGCTGGGCCTGAGCTGGCGCAGTACAGAATATATGGAAATCGGCATCGGTTACAACGGCCGCTTCAGCGATGACTATGAGGAGCATATGGGTTCGCTGATGCTCGACGTAATGTTCTAAATTTGCTGTGAGCTGACAGCGGTAAGCTTGCAGCCTGGAAGACCGGAGATTTGCTTTGTTATCATTTGGATGTTTATGCCTGCTCCTCGGTCTGGGGTACTGGATCCGCCGCCGGATTGTGCTGCTGCAGAAGCTTTATCTGCCGGCCAGCGTCATTGCCGGGCTGCTGGGGCTGCTTATTTTTCAGACGCTGGACGTGCCTGCCGAGGTTTCAGCGGGCTGGAATAAACTGCCCGGCCAGCTGATCAATATTGTATTTGCCTGTCTTTTTCTAGGCACTGCACTGCCGCCGGTTGCGAGAGTCTGGAAAAGTTCCAGCCGGCAGCTGGCCTACGGTCAGATTGTGGCGTGGGGACAGTATGCCGTCGGGTGCTTTTTTGTTCTGCTGCTGTTTAAACCGTTTTTTAATCTTCCGGATATTTTTGCCGGGATTATGCCGGTCGGTTTTGAGGGCGGTCACGGAACCGCCGGCGGTATGGGGCCGGTTTTCGATGAACTCGGTTTTCCGGAAATGAAGGATTATGCGCTTGCCGCCGCTACCGGCGGAATTATGGGGGCTATTATTGTCGGAATGGGTCTGGTGAACTGGGCGGTGCGCAAAGGCTATGTGGAGCGTAAAGTGCGGCCGGGTGTCGATATTGAAGATTATTCCGGTCTGATTCCGCATGAACATCGACCGGCTGCCGGAAAAATCAGTGTTTCCTCTGATGTTATCGGCTCGCTTTCGCTGCATCTTGTGTTTGTGGGGGCGGCGATTCTGCTGGGCTGGCTGATGAAGGAAGGCATGATTCTGGCTTCGCGGGGGCTTCCGGATACCGGGAAAAAGATTTTTGAGAGTTTCCCGCTTTTTCCGCTCTGTATGCTCGGCGGCGTGGTGGTTCAGTTGCTCGCGGACCGGCTGGATCCGCACGAACATATGGACGAGGGACTGATGCTGCGCATTCAGAACTGTGCGCTCGATTTTCTGGTGGTTGCGGCAATTGCGACGATCCGTATTGAGGTGGTGGCTCAGCAGTGGGTTCCGATTGTGGTTTTAATTCTGGCGGGCATCGGCTGGAACGTACTGATGCTCACGGTTGTTGCGCGCCGGGCGTTTAAGGATGCCTGGTTTGAGCGCGGAATTGCCGAAATGGGGCAGTCGATGGGGGTGACCGCGACCGGTCTGCTGTTACTGCGCGTGGTGGATCCGGATTATGAAACCGAAGCTGCGGAGGCGTTTGCCGCCAAACAGCTGCTGCATGAACCGTTTATGGGCGGCGGGCTCTGGACGGGGACCGCTATTCCGCTGCTGGCGCTATGGGGCGGATGGCCGGTTTTCGGCATTGCGGTCGGGGCCATTGCAATCTGGACCGCAGTCCTGTTTATTCTCAACCGGTGCGCAGTGTGATATATTTTCGAAGCGATAACGCAGAAGGATGGTAAATATGTATAAGATGAAGTTTTTTCTCGCAGCTCTCACGGGTTTGGCTCTCTGTTCTGCAAAAGCAGTGAAGAACGATGAATCGATGGATCTGACGCTGTCCGGATGGGCCGGCTGGATGCGGGGTGCGGTGATGGTGGATGGTCAGAAAGCAAAGATTCATCGGGATTCCATGAACTATTTTGACGATCTGGATTTTGGTTATTCGGGAGAACTTACGCTGCGCGACAGCTCGATAGTGCTGCTGGGTTCTTACGAATATTATGACGGGATTGTATCGGATGTCACTGTAGGCGGGACTCCGGGGTCGCTGGAATCCAGCGAAAATACGTGGTGTCTCGCCATCGGATATCCGCTGGGAAGCGGTAGTTCGACTTTTGACCTGCTGGTCGGGCTTCAGTCGCTGGATATGGATAATACGCTGACCATTGGCGGCACCAAATCCAGTGACAGTGAAACACTTTACGATGCAGTGGTGATGTTACGGATGAAGCAGGAGCTGTTCAGTAATTTCTATCTCTATATTCCGTTGATGATGGGAGGAACTTATCTGAGCGATTCTGAATTTATCTATGATGCCGGCCTGCAGCTGATGTATCAGTTCGGTCAGTCGTTTGATCTGCGGGTCGGGTATCGGATTACCGGGTATGATTTCAGCGATTCCTCGAAGGCAACGGATTTCTATCAGCAGGGCTATACGGTGTCTATCGGGATGACATTTTAGTAAGGGGCAGTATGTGCAGCCGGTTCCGATCTGTTCCGGCATAGGCTTGAAAGGTGTTCGAAACAGCCCGATTTGTCCTGCATTGACCTGTTGACAGTTCTTGGGTTTCGCGTATTTTTCCAAGCTCTGGAAATCAAACAGACCCCGCCTTCTGCGGGAAAGGATTTTGACTATGGCTAAAAAAGAAAAGATTCAGGAAGAAGAGCTTAAGGCAGAAGAAGCGATTGCTGAAGAGGCGGTTGAAGAAACTGCTGAAGAGGCGGTTGAAGAGACGGCTGAAGAAGTGGAAGAGCTTCCGGATACTGAAGTTATTGAAGACGAGGAAACGGCTCCTGAGGTCGAGGAAGAGGAGGACGAATCCCTACGCGACCAGTTTGTGCGTCTTCAGGCTGATTTTGCCAATTTCCGGAACCGGACGCAGCGCGAACGGGTCGAACTTTATCAGCGTGCCAACGAAGATCTGCTGCTGGAAATTCTGCCGGTACTCGACCATTACGAAATGGGCCTGAAGACGGCTGAAAAGCACGATGCCGACAAGGCGGTGGTGGATGGATTTAAAATGGTCTATGACCAGTTCCGGAACGTTCTGAAAAAATTTAATCTCGAGCCGATTGATGCGGTAGGGCAGGAATTTGACCCCCATAAACACGAGGCACTCACTCATATGCCGTCGGAAAAATATGCGGAGGGAATCTGCTCCGAACAGGTCCGCCGCGGCTATATGTTCGGCGACAAACTGTTGCGTGCCGCACAGGTTGTCGTCTCTTCGGGGCCTGCCGAAGCCAAAGAAGGTGAGGAATAATTGATGGCTGAAAAACGGGATTATTATGAAGTGCTGGGTGTTTCAAAAAATGCCACGGCCGATGAAATCAAAAAAGCCTATCGAAAAGTGGCCATGAAGTATCACCCGGACCGTAATCCGGGCGATAAAGAGGCCGAAGAAAAGTTTAAGGAGGCGTCCGAGGCCTATGAAGTGCTGACCGATGCGGATAAAAAAGCGCGGTATGACCAGTTCGGTCATCAGGCCTTTGCTCCGGGCGGCGGCGGTTTCGGCAACGGTTTTGGCGGCGGTTTTCACGATGCTTCGGATATTTTCGAGCAGGTGTTCGGCGGCGGTTTCAACATTAATGACCTCTTTGGTGGCGGGGGCGGTGGCCGCCGGCGTTCCAGCGGTCCGGCACGCGGTTCCGACCTGCGGTATGATCTTGATGTTGATTTTGAAGAGGCGGCCCTTGGTTCGCATCGAACGCTGACCCTTCCGGTGTCGGAAACCTGTAGAAAATGTTCCGGCAGTGGAGCGGAACCGGGAACCTCAAAAACCACCTGCCCGACCTGCGGCGGGCGCGGCCAGGTTTCGTCGGGCGGCGGGTTTATCCAGTTTTCGCAGACCTGCCCGACCTGCGGCGGGGCCGGCGAAATCATTTCCCATCCCTGTTCGGCCTGTAACGGAACAGGTAGTATAAAAGAGCGGAAAACCATCAAATTGCGTATTCCTGCGGGTATAGAATCCGGCTCCCGCCAGCGCCTGCCCGGTAAAGGCGAAGCCGGCGCACGCGGCGGTCCGGCGGGCGATCTGTTCATTGTTTTTCACGTCCGCGATCATGAACTGTTCAAACGCAGCGATCTTGATATTTATTGCGAAGTTCCGGTGCCGTTCCATATTGCCATGCTTGGCGGTGAAATCCAGGTTCCGACCATTCATGGCGGAGCCAAACTGAAAATTCCGGCAGGTACCGAAAGCGGAAAAATTTTCCGTCTGCGCGGCCAGGGCGTGCAGGATGCTGCACACGGACACGGCAAGGGCGACCAGCATGTGCAGGTTAAAATCGAGGTGCCGACCCGCCTCTCCGGCAAAGAGAAAAAGGCGATGCAGCAGTTGGTGGAACAACTGCACGATAATCATTTCGAAGAGACGATCCGCATGAAAAAACTCGCGGAAAAATTCTACGAGCGTAAGCGCAAACTCGAATCTGAATAAGTGTTGATGCGATAACTGGATCAACCGGGGCTTCCGCATTCGGTGTTACCCGTTATCGAGTCCGAAAAAATGCGGATAAATTCATTAGTTGATGCGGCGGAACTGGAGAAGGAGATCGCGCTTCTTTCTCCGGAGGAATCGCATCATCTTGCCCGTGTACTCCGGGTGCTTCCCGGACAGGAAATAACGCTGTTTGACGGGCAGGGCGGTGTTGCCGAAGGCCTGATTGAAACGGTTTCAAAAACAGCCGTCGAAGTCCGTATTTCCAGCCGGAGGAAGGTGCCGGAACCTGAAATCGGAATTGATCTGATTCAGGCGGTTCCGAAACCTGACCGTTGGGAACTGGTACTGCAGAAGGCGGTGGAGCTGGGCGCAACGACAATTCAGCCCGTATTGACGAAACACACCGCCTTTCGCCCCAACCCGAAAAAGCAGGATCGGTGGAATAAAATTGTGCTCAATGCGGCGCAGCAGTGCGAAGTACGCTGGCTGCCGGATCTTCGGCCGCTGGCGGCATATGAGTCGGTTCTTCCGGCTCTTGGGCACTATGATCTCGTACTGATCGGTTCGCTGTATGAAGGGGCAAAGCCTTTCCGGGAAGTCCCGGTGGCAGGGAAATCGCGCGTTGCCCTGCTGATCGGTCCCGAGGGGGATTTTACAGAAACTGAAGTGCAGGCGGCCGTCGATGCCGGAGCGGTTCCGGTTTCTTTCGGCGAGCGGATACTGCGGACGGAAACCGCCGCAATTTTTGGTTTAAGCGTACTGGCCTATGAGCTACTTTAAACCCTTCTGATTTTAAACCGAAATGGACTCCGATTTATGAAAACGACTGTTGTTGCACTGGCAAACCAGAAGGGGGGCGTGGGGAAAACCACCACGGCGATCAACTTTTCAGCCTGTCTGGCGGAAAAACGTAAAAAGGTGCTGTTGATCGATCTTGATCCGCAGGCGAATGCCACGAGCGGCCTCGGTTTGGAAAAGAGTGCGGGGGCCAGTATTTTTCCCGCTCTTCTGGGAGAGACCGACGGAATGAGCCTGATTCAGGAAACCGGCATCAAAAACCTCGACATCATTCCTTCCGAGCTGGATCTGGCGGGTGCGGAAATCGCCATTGCCCGGGAAGAGGATTATCTGCACCGTCTGCAGAAAGCACTGGCTCCGGTGATAGAGAGCGGAACGTATGATTATATCATCATGGACTGTCCGCCATCGCTGGGCATTCTGTTTATGAATGCGCTGAATATCGCTCACGAAGTCATTATTCCGATTCAGTGTGAATACCTCGCGCTCGAAGGGCTGGGTGTGATGGTCGATATCGTAAATCAGATTTCCGAAGCCGGGAACCCGAATCTGCATATCAGCGGCATTCTGATGACGATGTATAATGTCAGCACCAACCTTTCACAGCAGGTGGTTCAGGAAGTGGTGAAACATTTCGGCGATCGGGTTTTTGAAACACTTATTCCGAGAAATGTTCGCCTTTCTGAAGCGCCCAGTTTCGGCAAACCGGTCATAGAATACGATCCGCACTGCGTCGGTTCGGCCGCTTATCGTAATCTCGCGAAGGAATTCATTAAGCGGCGTAAAAAGGATGCCGCGCGGGCGACGGAAGCCGTGCCGCAGCTGTCTGATATTGTGACCTCAGAAGAGGATCATTCCGATACTTCGGATTAACCGGATTTCCGGAATTCGCGCGGGGTTTTTCCATACTGTTTTTTAAAGGCGGTTGCAAAATACTGGCTGGTGGAGAAGCCGCATTCCATGGCGATATCGGTAACGCTTTTATCTGTTTTCAGCAGTTGCGCCGCAGCGTCGAGCCGGAGCTGATTGAGATACTGCTGCGGCGTCAGATTGGTAAGCTGTCTGCAATAGTGCACAAATCGTGTAACACCGAGCCCGCAGCTTTCCGCCATCGATTCCAGCGTCCATTCATCGGCATAGCTGGCTTTCAGCGATTCCAGAAACAGTTCAACACTGCGCTGAGCATCAGTGAGTGATTTGGTTCGGGACACGTTCTGGTCGCGGAAGAGATCCAGCAGGTGGAGCAGCAGTTCGTTGGTATAGACGGCCAGACGGGATAGGCTTTTCCGGTCGCGGGTGGTGGTGCCGATCTGCCGGAAACAGTCGCGAATTTCGTTGCCGGCATTCCAGACGGGCTGTTCGTTTTCACGCAGACAGGCGGTCAGTTCCGCAAGGTCGTCCGGCAGAATCACCAGCCAATCCGGCCATTTCCATTCCTGATGCGGCTGCCGGACGCCGACATCGATAATGATCCAGTGGAGTTTTCCGATGCCGATGTTCGGGTTTCCGAGCCGGTGCGGCTGCCAGGGGCGGGTAATGGAGAAATCGCCGGGAGTAAGGATGAGTTCTTTGTTATCCACACAGAACGGCATGGAACCGGTTTCGAGAAAACTGAGTTCGATGCCTTCATTCCGGTGCCAGGGGAGGCCCCAGTTCTGCTGCTGTTTGGCATCCCAGTAGCCCAGGGAGCGTAATCCGGGAAGAATAGATCCGGGAATCGGTTCGCCGGGATAGTTGCCGCGGCCCAGTGCTGCCAGTTCAAGTTCGCCGTTGTGCACAGCGTCGATCAGGGGATCGCAGGAGTCGGCATGATAGGTCTTTCCCTGCTCCCGATAGATTGGGGCATATTGTTGCGTCATAGTCTTTTTATACCCGCTTATTTCAGTTTGTCCAATACCCGCGGATCGACCGGAAGGTCTACGGGCTCGCCGATTTCCAGAGATTGGAAATCCGGATGCACCGGGTTCAGCAGGATATTGGACTCAATGGGGACGATGGCACTCGGAACCCGAAGCGCCGGCGAACTTTGGTTTCGCAGCCAGTTGTTGCCCGAAAGCAGGGTGGCCGGATGGGGAAGCGGGCTGTTCCAGTCGGGGGGCAGTGCAGCAGTATCGATGGCTTCGATTTTTTTCTCAGGAACCCGGATTGGGATGGCTTTATAAAGGTTCAGCGTTTCCTTGAATTCAAGGTGAACGATGATTTCGAGGAGGGAGAGAGACAGCGATTCGGCCGTGTAAATTACGGCAAAGCCCTCGGAGTTCCAGCGGCCGCCGGCGAGCCGGGCGCCTTCGCCGCTGAACGCGTCGGCCAGATAGGCCGAATGAACCAGTCGCCAGCAGATCAGCATAGAAATTTCCGCTTAATAAAAGACGCCGTGGCCGATGCGGCGCAACTGTTTTTCAACTTCCTGGGCACCGGGTTCGGTGTCCGCATAATTGAGCGGGGTCAGCCCGCCGAAAATTGCTTTCGGTGCGGCAAACCAGCGGCGCGTCAGTTCCGGATCCTGGAAAAGATTCAGCCCGATCTGGAAGAGACGCGCGAGGCGGTAAACCCGTTCAGACTCATCCACATTCAGCCGGCCGCTCTGTTTCCGGCGGGCGAGGGTGCGCATATTGATATTCAGCGTGGCCGCCAGCTCGGCGGCGGTTACTCCGAATTCAGCGCGCAGCTTTTCAAAACTGGCTGCCGGCAGGCCTTTTTTAATTTTACGGATCACCTGTTCGCGGCTGTCCACCCGGCCGAAAAGAGCTGCAGGTTCTTCGACCATCAGGGCGCGGTTTTTTTCTGCAGTTGGATATATTACAGGTTCTTTCATCAGGATCTCCTGTCATCTGACATTATTTATATGACAAATGACCTGGATGTGCAACGTGTTAAATGTTCAATATCCTTCAATGCAGGGATCGGAACGACGGTGCTCGATCATTGTGCTAGCTTCTTCCAATCATTGGAAAAGGAGCTTGAGATGAAGATTGGATGCTTTGCACTTGTACAACCGTTTCTGCCGGTAGCGGAACAGTTGAAACGGATTAAGGAAATGGGCGTTGATTATGCGGACGTCACCGACAGCCACGACGGCGGAAGTCTGGGAGTGGAATACGGTTTTGCCGAAAGCCTGAGCCTGGATTCACACCCGGCGAAAATCAGACAGATGGCTGCCGATGCGGGGATTGAACTGACGGCTTTCTGTGCTCACGCCAATCTGCTGGATCCTGTTTCGCCGGATATTTATTCCACGCACCAGATCATCAAAGCGGTTCGTCTTGCCGCTGAATGCGGCATTAATCATGTCATTACCACGGAAGGTGATCCGAAAACGGAATTCGGCCACAATCTCACACCGGAAGAACGCATTTTTGCGATCACTGAACGCCTGCATGTTCCGATTCAGTGGGCAGAGGAACTGGGGGTTAAACTGCTGATTGAGCCGCATGGTATTGTGACCGACAATGTTGATCAGATGGAAAAGCTGCTGGATAAACTGGGGCATGAAGATTCCGTTGGAATCTGTCTCGATACGGGCAACAGCTGGCTCGGCGGCGCGGAACCGCTTGATTTTATCAAACGGTTCGGAACCCGTATCCAGCATGTGCACTGGAAAGATATGCCGGAAGAGTGGGTGGAAAAACGCGGAAAAGAATTCGGCTGCGGTATGGCGGTTATTCCGCTGGGCGACGGTGTGATTGACATCCCTGCAATTGTCGATGAATTAAAATCAATTGGTTTTGACGGGGCCACTACGCTGGAAATTGCCGGCGAAGAAAACATAAAAACATCCATTGAACGCCTGCGCGGCTGGATTGGATAAGGAGATAAATTGTATGAGAACAACACGTAAAAATTTTCTGAAATCCTCAGCTCTTCTGGGGACGGCGGCGGGGTTCCCGGCCATTGTTCCTTCAACTGTATTCGGGGAACAGGCTCCGAGCAATAAAGTGAATATCGGGGTAATTGCCTGCGGCGGTCGCGGCAATTCCTGCGGTGAATATCTTTATGTGCCGAAGGCACAGATTGTGGCGGCCTGCGATCCTAAAAAAGGGATGCTTGATGCCCGGTCGAATGTCTGGAAAGTGGCACAGAAAGACCGGTACAGCGATTACCGGGAACTGCTGGCCCGCGAGGATATCGATGCGGTTAATATTGCCACGCCGGATCACTGGCATGTGCCGATGGCCATGGCGGCGGCTAAAGCCGGTAAAGACGTATTGTGTGAAAAACCACTGGGTATCAGCATTGAGCAGAATCTGGCGGCGAGGCGGATTGAAAAGGAATACGGCCGCGTTTTTCAATACGGGACACAGCAGCGTTCAATGCAGGCTCTGCGCATGGGAGTGGAGATTGTGCTGAATGGGCATATTGGCGATGTGAAGGAAATTTATGTCTGGGCCCCGGGGGGACAGCATGGCGGGGATCCGACTGAAGCGCCGGTGCCGAAGGATTTTGATTATGAATTGTGGACGGGGCCGGCTCCGGTTCGTCCGTACAGCAAGGACCGCTGCATGAACAAACGTGGATCCTGGCATATTTATGATTATTCGATCGGATTTCTTGGCGGGTGGGGGGCACATCCGCTGGATCAGCTTCAGTGGTGGGCCGATGAAGAAGATCTGGGGATTCCGTTTGAGTATAAAACCACCGGATCCATTAATTATAATGATCTTTTTAATACGGCGTATCACTGGGATATGGAAGCACGGTATAAGGATGGAACCCAACTGTTTTTCATGGATACCGATACTGCCAAGCGGGTGAAAAAGAATCCGGATATGGATCAACTTGCGCAGTTCTATAATTGTACGCAGTTTGTCGGAACCAAGGGGTGGGTTGCGGTAGCCCGGGAAGGTTTCAAGGCTTCGGCAGAAGCGATTCGCCGAACGGCAAAAAATCCGGGACCGCGCAGGCTGCCGGTCAGCAAAGATCATAAAGGAAATTTTGTGGATTGTGTACTTTCGCGCGAAACGCCGGTTTCCAGTCTGGATTCGGCCATTCGGTCCGACATCATTTCCCATATGGGCGATATCGGCATTCGTACCGGCGAAATTGTGCAATGGGATGCAGAGAAGGAAACGGTGATCGGTAGCGATGCCGCCCGGAAAATGATGCACCGTGAAATGCGTGCTCCTTATGATAGGTTGATGATCTAATGAAGAAAACAGTACTCTTAGCATTGCTGAGTTCCATCGCCGCTCTGGGCGGGGTGAAAATTGAGGAGGGTCCTCATTCCCTTTCCGCGAAACTCGAGGGAAAGGTTCTGTGGACGTATCACTATGACCCGTCGGAAGGAAAACCTTATTTCCATCCGCTTTCGTCGACAGACGGTACGCAGTTCACCGACCTGCGCCCGAAAGATCATCCGTGGCATCGAGGGCTCTGGTTTTCGTGGAAGCTCATCAATGGAGTTAATTACTGGGAGGAGGTTTATCATACGCACGAACCGCGAGAAGGGTATACCCGGCTTCTCTCCACAACGAAAAAAATAACCGCGTCAAACGATACACAGATTACGCAATCTCTGGAATATGCTCCGGGAAAAGATGCCGCACCGGTTATGACCGAACTTCGGGTCATCGAAGTTTCTGCTCCGGATGAGCAGGGTGTTTATACTATCGATTGGTCCAGCCGTTTTCAGGCACTGGAACAGGATGTTGTGCTTGACCGTACGCCGCTTCCCGGGGAGCCGGAAGGCAAGGCGCATGGAGGGTATGCCGGACTTTCTGTCCGTATGAATAAAACGGTCGGAGCCGAAGGCACTTTTGAGAATCGCGATGGTCTGAAGGGCATGGATACCCGCCGTGCTGCGGCTGCGTGGGAATGGTTTTCCGTTGCGGATGGCGGTACGCTGCTTTTCATGGACCATCCGGACAATCTGAATTTTCCGGCAAAGTGGTTTGTTTCCACGAAAATGCCGTATTTCAGTCCGGCTGTGATTCACGATGGTCCGCATACGATAAAAGCCGGGGAAACGCTTGCTTTGAAATATCGTATTCTTATAGCTCCCGGAGCGCTCTCAGCAGATGCGGCCGAGCGGTTCTGGCAGGATTGGAAATAAACCGGTTGCGGCTTTGCCATTTCGAATGCGTGTATGCTGGTCGGCAGAAGCGGAGTCTGAATTCAGGTTAAAAAGGAGCGGATTCTTGTTTCGGTAAACAGAACGGTATAGCCTGAATACATGAGTATCATTCGTTGTCGGTTCTTTCGTTTTGTATTTATTCTGTCCGCCGTTTTCGGGGCTGTCGAACTGTGCCGGGCTACTGCCATTGAGACGCTTACGCAGTTGCGCGCTCTTCCCCGGGAAAAGGCTGCATTGGGAAGACCGGTATCGGTTGAGGGGCAGGTGCTTTGGGTTCATCCGCTGTCGGCCGGACTTTTTCTTCATGATGGGAAAAAGGGAGCGTATGTTCAGAATCCTAAGGGGAAGCTTCCGTTTTCCGATTATCGGGCGGGGCATTGGATCCGTGTTTCGGGAATAACTGCAAAAGGTGGTTTTTCACCTTCGATTCTGGCGGAGGAGATTACGTTTCTCGAAGAGAAGCCTCTGATGGAGGCCCATCATTTTTTTCCGCATCAGGTATACAGTACTGATATCGATTGCGACTGGGTGATTCTTCGGGGACGTTTTATTTCCAGTAAAACGATTCCTGAATATTCCATCATCATGCTGGAACTGGACATGAACGGGGTGCGGCTGCTGGTTCAGCTTGTTGACAGTCCGGAAAACCGGAAACGGCTGCCGGAGGTTATGTATCGGCAGGTGCGGTTTAATGCGGTGGCCGGAACACTGTATAATGACGAGGGGCAGTTTACCGGCCGTCTGTTTTTTGTCAGTTCGCTGGAGGGGGTCACAATTGATCGCGAACCGGAAGGCGATGGTGAGCAAAAACTTGTGCCTATCCATGAGCTATTGCGAAATGGTGCAAACTATAAAGATACTGTATCAACTTATGGAACGGTGACGCATGCGACCGGGTCCGAGATTTTCCTGCGCGGGGAACGAACGAGTCTTAAAGCGTCAATTTTAGAGCCGGCAGATGTTGAAGAAGGGGATCGGATCAGGTTATCCGGTCTGGTGGCTCCGGAGCCGCTGGGACCCGCTTTTCTGGCCCGGGAGGTACAGCTGATTGAGAGGCGGCATGAGCCGGTTGCGACTCTGCCGGTTGTGCTGGGCCGGGAGATTGAGGCCAAACTGAATTATGAGCTCATTACGCTGGATGTGCAGCTGGTGGATATCGGGAAATCGTTCAATGCAAAAGGTGACCGTTCTTCCGAGCGGGTAACGCTGTTATGCCGGGCCGGAAAATATCTGGTTGAAGCCCGGTTGCCGGAAGGGGAGGATGTGCGGCGTGAATGGTCGATCGGTTCAACGCTGCGTCTCAGCGGAATCTGTCATTTGGTCATTGCTCCTGCCGAGCGCTGGCGAATGCGGGGTAATATTAATACCCTGTGGCTGCAGCTCCGTGACGGTTCTGATGTTACGGTACTGAATCCGCCGCCGTGGTGGACGACAACGCGGGTGTTGTGGATAGCGGGAACCGCCACTGGATTATCACTGCTGTTTCTGGTCTGGGTGGTGGTGCTGCGGAATACGGTTGCGCGGCAGACCCGGATCATCAGGGATCAGGTAGAGCGGGAAACAATATTGAACGAACGGCAGCGAATTGCGCGGGAACTGCATGATAATCTGGAGCAGGGGCTGGCAGGGATGGTTCTGCAGCTGAAAGGTTTAATGAAACTGGTGGAAAACAGTCTGAAACAGCGCCTTGAGTCGATGAAGAGGGACGGCGCCGATCCGGACCGAATGGCGGAAGAAGCGAAGGAGGAGGCAAATAAATATAAACGTTCCATTGAGGTGATTTTAAAAATGATTACGCACTGCAGTTCGGAAGTACGTTCTTCCATTCTGGATCTGCGGGGCGGTCTGCTGGAACGTATGGATTTTATTTCTGCCGCGGAGGAAACGCTGATGCCCCTGGTCGAGGAGTGCGGGGCTTCATTGGACATTGCGGTGCGAGGAGAATCCCGGCGGTTGAAACAGTCGGTTGAGCGCAGTCTATTGCAGCTGTTGAAAGAGGCGGTGAGCAATGCCGCGCGGCATGCTTCTCCGGGCGTCATTGAAGTGGTGCTGGATTATCAGTCCATGGAAAAACTGCAGATTTTCATCCGGGATGACGGTTGTGGTTTTGATGTGAATACGCCGCCGAAGCCTGGGCATTTCGGTCTGCTGGGTATGCAGGAGCGTATCGGTAAACTGAATGGAAGATTGGAAATCAGGAGTCAGGTCGGGGAAGGTACGCTGATTTGTCTTGAGCTGCCGGCAGATGGTTTGAATGGAGATGGCTGATCATGGATGAAGAGATAAGCGTTCTGGTGGTGGACGATAACTTTCTGCTCCGCATGGGAATGAAGGAAATCATTTCCCAGGAGGGCGGACTTAAACCGGTCGGAGCCGCCGCAAACAGTATTGAGGCACTGGAGCTGGTCCGGAAGTTTCGGCCGAAGGTTGTAACGATGGATTATCAGATGTCCGGGGAGGACGGGGTGGAATGTACCCGTAAGATGCTTGCAGAGTTTCCTGAAACAAAGGTCATCATGCTTTCCGTTTTTGATTCTGAAGAGGATATCTGGCGGGCGGTTCAGGCGGGCGTCAGTGGTTATCTCACAAAAAAAGCCGGTGAAGTTGAAGGTATTGTGGAGGCGATTCATACGGTAATGAAGGGCGGAACCTATTTCCCGGCACGGATTGCACAGAAACTGGCGCAGCGGAAAGAGCAGGAGGAATTAACGCCGCGCGAACTGGAAGTACTGGAATTTCTGGCGGGCGGAAACAGCAATAAAGAAATTGCCGAGATTCTGGGGATCTCTCTGGGTACCGTTAAAGTGCATATTCAGAACCTGCGCGAAAAACTGGGCGCGGTTGATCGCACGGATGCGGTCGCTATTGGATTTAAGCGCGGCGTGCTTCGTTTGGAGGAGTGAACGTCGGTGCATGGGCGGTGAAAATGTCCATGCTCCGGTTCCGTACATGGTTCATCGGTCTATTTCTTTTGGCTGATTGCCGGGATTCGCTATCCGGGTAGTCTGCTCTTTTCTGGAGAACCGTCCGGATTTTCCGGGCGGGCTGATTAAGGAGACCAAGATGAATTTGACGAGACGAGCTGGGCTGTTTTCCGGGGCGGCACTTACTGCGGGATCACTGATTCCCGGACGGGTGCTGGGTGCAAATGAAAAGCTGAATTGCGGCATTATCGGTGCAGGCGGTATGGGGCGGATGTGTGTCGGGGCCTGCGGGCATCAGAATATTGTCGCATTTGCCGATGTTGATGATACCCGTGCGGCACCCTCCTATGAAAAGTATCCGAACGTTCCGCGCTACAGGGATTTTCGCGAAATGCTGGATAAGCATTACAAAGAGCTGGATGTGGTGCTGGTATCTACTCCGGATCATACGCATTTCGCGGCAACATTGGCGGCGATGGAACGCGGGCTGCATGTCTTCACTCAAAAACCGCTGACGCATGATATCTGGCAGGCGCGAACGCTGCAGAAAGCCGCACAGAAATATGCGGTGAAAAATATCATGGGTAACCAGGGCCGCTGCTTTGACGGGATCCGTCAGATCAAAGAGTGGATTGATGCCGGACTGCTGGGGGATGTGGTTGAAGTGGAGGCCTGGACGGTGCGTCCGTATCCCGGCTGGGGAACCCCGACCGGGCCTTTTCCGCGTCCGCCACAGCCGGTTCCGGAAACGCTGGATTGGGAAAACTGGCAGGGGCCGGTTCCTCACCGGGATTATAACGAATGCTATCTGCCGAATAAATGGCGTGCGTGGTGGGATTACGGAAATTCAGCGATGGGCGATATCGGTTGTCATCTGCTGGATTCCGTTTACTGGGCCTGCGATTTGACGGGACCGGTTTCGGTCAAGGCTGAGGCGAAGATTTTTCATGATCAGGTTACGGGGCCGAAAGGTATTGTGCAGTTCAACTATCCGGCCCGCGGAAAACATGTGCCTCTGACGGTTAAGTGGTATGAAGGCGGTCTGAAACCCGAAAGGCCGGAAGATTTTGATTATGGCTCCGAACTACCGAATGAAGGTATTCTGATTAAAGGGACCAAGCGTACGATCTATCATCCCGGTATCCGTGCGGAAAATCCGGTGATTCTGATGAGCCGGAAAGACTGGTACAGCTTCCGGAAAACCGAACTGCCGGAACCTACGATTCCGCGCCTGAAATCCAAGAGTCCGGTGACCGAGCTGTTCAATGCGATTAAAGGCGGGCCGAAGGTTGGTTCCGACTTTGACTATGCTGCACCGCTGACGGAACTTTGTTGTCTGGGGGGTATTGCCCGCCGTACCGGAAAACAATGTGACTGGGATCCTGAAAGCATGACGTTCAGGGATGCTTCGCTCAATCGGTACGTCAAACAACCGGTTCGCAAAGGCTGGGATGTTGGCGTGGATCTTTGGAAAAAAGCGTAATTAACCGTTTAAAGCACGCCCTGAGGCGGGGCGTGCTTCCGTGGTTGAATTTGCGAAAAAGAAAGGATTGAGTAATGAGAGATTCTATTGCTGCGACGGCAGTGAGCGTTTTGATGGTATCGGGCAGCCTGTTGGCTGAGGAGCAGCCGATGCTTCCGAGTGGTTGGCGTGTACATGATACCACACGTCCGCAACCGCCTAAGGTACAGGCGGGAATAACCGATTCGGCGGCTCCTTCTGATGCGATTGTACTTTTCGATGGAACCAGCCTGGACGCCTGGGAATCAAAAGAGGGCGGACCCGCGAAATGGAAAGTGGAAAACGGTTATATGGAAGTGGTTCCTAAAGCCGGAAATATTCTGACCCGACAGTCCTTCGGGGATATACAGCTGCATCTTGAATGGATGGTTCCCGAAAAAAACGGGGCCAAACCGCATGGTCTTGGAAACAGCGGGGTTTTTCTGATGAATCAGTATGAAATCCAGATTCACGATTCGTGGGAAAATCCGGTTTATCCCGATGGGATGGCCGGGGCGGTTTACGGGCAGTTTCCGGCCTTGGTCAATGCGGCGAAAAAGCCCGGCGAATGGCAGAGTTATGATATTGTTTTCAAAGCTCCGGTATTCAAGGGAAAACAGCTGGTAACGCCGGCCTATGTGACTGTATTTCACAACGGGGTTCTAATTCAGAACCATACGGAGCTCTATGGACCGAACACCTTCGGAAGAGCTCCTTATTACCGGCCGCATGCCGCAGAAATGCCGCTTCGTCTGCAGGATCATGGACAGAAAGTCCGCTTTCGGAATATCTGGGTGCGGGAACTGTAGAAAATGAAGAGTGAGTTGAGGATCGAAAGTTGTAGTCGTAGAGCTGTAGGTTGCACATCGAAACGTTTCGGGCACTATTTTAAGCGTTCGTGTGTTTTGTGGCTGTCGTGGCTCGGTTTTTTTGTTTCCAGTTCTTTTGGTGTAAATGCGAAGCCGAATATTCTTATCATTTTAACGGATGACATGGGGTATTCGGATTTGGGTTGTTATGGCGGAGAAATAGAAACGCCTGCGCTGGATTTGCTGGCTGCTGAGGGATTGCGTTTTTCGGAGTTTTACAACTGTTCCCGTTGTTGGGTTTCCCGTTCAGCGTTAATGAGCGGATGCTATATCGAATGGTTTCGAGGTCCGAAAAACGTAACGATTGCACAGCTGCTGAAAACAGCGGGTTATGAAACCGGCATGGTCGGAAAATGGCATGCGTCTGATAAATCGGAAGGGCCGGGCGGTCCGAATGCACCTTTCCAACGTGGGTTTGACGACTTTTTCGGAACGCTGTCGGGGGCGGGTTCGTATTATGACCCTCATACATTAACCCGTAACGATCAGGCAATCACAGCCGGAGAAGACTTCTATTATACGGATCGTATCGGCGAAGAGGCGGTACGTCAGATTGAAAAGTTTGCTGTAACAGATTGCCCGTTCTTTCAGTATATTGCATTCACCGCACCGCACTGGCCGATGCATGCGCCGGAGGCTGTTGTTCAGAAATATATCAACCGATATAACGACGGCTGGGAGGTGCTGCGTAACGAACGGTATGCGCGCATGCTGCAGATGGGCATCATCGATGCCGAACGCTACCCGCTCCCGCCGATGGAACCCGAGGTTCCGAAATGGGAGGAGGTAGAACATAAAGAATGGTATGCGCGCCAGATGGCCATTTATGCGGCCATGGTCGATATCATGGACCGGAACGTCGGGCGTATAGTGGACGCGCTGAAGCGTACCGATCAGTTTGAGAATACGTTGATTGTATTTTTGAATGATAACGGGGCCTGTGCTGAGATTCCAAAATCGGGCGGTTCCTCCTCTTATATTCTGGCGAAAGCCGAAGCGCGTGGAGAAACCCTGGCTGAGGGGGAAGATTTCAGGGCAAAAATGGGCAGCCCGTTAACCTTCAGTGCGGTGGGCCCCTATTGGGCCAACGCGCAGAATACGCCGATGCGCCGCTACAAAAAGAATGTTCATAATGGCGGCGTGTTGACGCCGGCCATCATGCACTGGCCGGCCGGACTGAAAGTTCAAGCCGGTTCCATTAGCAGGCAGCGTGGTCATGTGGTTGATATGATGGCGACCTGTCTGGAACTCGCCGGAGTTGATTATCCGAAAACATTCAACGGAACGAAGCTTATGCAGCCTGACAGCAAGTCGCTGGTTCCGGTTCTGAACGGGGAACCGGTGCCGCGTGATCATACCTACTTCTTCCGGCATGCCGGAACAGCAGCTGTTGTTAAGGGCGATTATAAACTCGTAAAGGACAAGGGTGGGAAATGGGAACTCTATGATTTGACGAAAAACCGAACCGAAACAGACGACATTGCCGGACAGCATCCGGAACGCGTTGCGGAACTTTCCAGGCTTTGGAACAACAAGTGGGGGAAGAAGTGATTAAATCTATATCGGATCGGCAGAAGATAATTGAACTGTGCCAAACGCCGGCAGCTATCTGCTCTTCATTGCTGATATCAGCGGGTCGACCTGAACCGTCATTAGACAAAATGATAAACACTATACAATCGGAACGCGGTACAACGACCCGGCGGATGAGTTGGGTCAGGAACAAATAACTGTTGAGGGAAAACGTGCGTCAGAAACTGGAAGACGGGATCGTGAAGCCTGAGAAAAAAAGTCGTATTGAATCATTTGAATACAAGCAGAAAAAGGCCTGCATTATAGGCCAGGAGTAATAAATGTTTCAGAAATTGATATCAGCCAGTCTGGTGGTGATGTTCGGAGTGAGTCAACTCATGGCGGAAACACGTTATGGTTATGATCCGTTAAAAACAGAAGAACTTCGCGTACGGGACGGCCTTCCCAACTTTTTCAGAAAACTGAAAGCCGGGGAGAATGTGAAGGTCGGGTATATCGGCGGAAGTATCACGAACGGTGGAATGTGGAGAAATAAGCTGCTGGACTGGCTGAAGGCGGAATATCCGAAGGCAAATATCAGTCAGGTGAATGCGGCGATGGGTGGTACCGGGCCGGATTTCGGGGCGTGCCGCATTCGGGAACATCTGCTGGTTCACAACCCGGACATCGTTTTCATTGAGTTTCGGGTCAACAACGGCGGAGCTTATCAGGGCCGGGCGTTGGAAGGCATGATTCCGCAGATCTGGCGAAACAATCCGAATACGGAAATCTGTATCGTATACACCATTGCAAAAGGCATGATTGCGGAGATTCAGGAAGGAAGGCAGACCAAGGCCGGGAAGTTTATGGAGCCGGTCGCCAACCATTATGGAATCACCTCCATCGAGTTCGGTCTCGAAGTCGTTGAGCAGCTCAACGAAGGAACGCTTATTTTTCAGGGCAAAAAACCGGAAGCGGGTAAAATCCTCTTTTCCAAAGACGGAACGCATCCGATTGAAGCCGGGCACGACATCTATCGCGATGTGCTCATCCGTTCTTTAAAGAAGATCGAAAATCACGGAATTACCGGTCCCAATATCATTCCCGCCCCATTGAATGAAAAACCATTTTCAAATGCGTACATGCTGCCGATAACAGCTGCTGAATTCAGCGGAACGTGGAAGTCGGTGGACCTGAGTGAGTACGTGGATATCCATGCGGATCTGACCGATAAAAACGATGGTGTGAGGCCCCAGTTTGGAGCCGCGGTTGAAACCGATCGGATCGGGGATTCGTTCTCGTTGGAATGGAACGGGTTCATGCTGGGTTTTTCGGCTGTGCTGCAGGGTAAAGGCGAGGTGGTGCTGGAAGTGATCACCGATGACGGTCCCGCCGTACGCGTTGATCTGGCTTCCCGTACAGGGCGCGAACAGTCAAAATATACGTTTATGAAAGAGATTGAACCGGGGGCGCACCGCTCAACGGTAAGCGTGATTCGACTAGCCGAAGGAAAATCCTGCCGGCTTGGACAGGTCTTAATTGCATCAGATTCGGATGCCGGACATTAACGGAGCGGGACATGAAAATTTCAATACACAAAAAAGGGTTTGTTGCTTTATGTATCGGTCTTGCACTGGGCGCTGCTGGGGTGCCGAAAAATTTCATCATCATTCTGGCGGATGATCAGGGGTATGAAGATCTGAGCTGTTTCGGATCAAAACGGATCAGGTCGCCGAATATTGATCAGCTGGCCCGCGAAGGGATGCGGATGACGCAGTTTTATACGGCGTCGTCGGTCTGCACGCCGTCACGGGCCGGACTGCTGACCGGGCGGGTTCCGAAACGGGCCGGAGCACCGCGGGTTCTGTCGCCGTACCGTGGTTCGGAAGGGATGCCGCCTTCGGAGATTACGCTGGCGGAGCTGCTGAAAGAAAACGGATATGTTACCGGAATTGTCGGGAAATGGCATTTGGGGCATATGCAGAAGTATCTGCCGTTGAATCAGGGCTTCGATTCTTTTTTCGGACTTCCATACAGCAACGATATGACCATTTCGGCAGAGCTGAAGATGACCTCTGATATTAAGCTGAATAACGGGTATACGCCGGAGATGCTTCAGGAGGATCTGGAACAATACCTTAAAAACTATCAGAAAATGAAAGGCACCATGCCGTTGATGCGGGGCAATGAAGTGGTCGAATATCCCGTTGATCAGACCACGCTTACGCGGCGTTATACCGAAGAGGCCGTCGCATTTATTCATGAGAATAAGGATAAACCGTTTTTTCTCTATCTGGCGCATTCTATGCCGCACCGGCCGCAGTATTCATCCGAGCGCTTTCAGGGATCGGGGCCGGATAAATACAGCGACTGTATTCATGAAATTGACTGGAGTGTAGGGGAAGTGGTTCGGGCCTTGAGAGAAACGGGGCTGGATCATAGTACATGGGTCATCTATACCTCGGATAACGGGCCGGCAGGTCAGGGTGGCCCGGAGGCCGGTTCCGCAGGGCCGCTACGGGGAAAAAAATTTCTGACGTTTGAAGGCGGACTACGGGTGCCGACCGTCATCTGGGCTCCCGGAGAGGTTCCGGCCGGCGCGGTGTGTGATGAAATGGTATCGACGCTGGATCTTTTTCCGACCATTGCCGGGTATGCCGGGGCGGCTCTGCCGGAAGACCGCATTTATGATGGATATGATGTTCGAGGACTGCTTTCGGGGAAAACCGCCGAATCCCCGCGTAATGAAATTTATTATTATGAAGCCAATCTGCCGGATATGGACGGAATCCGGGTGGGCGACTGGAAGTTTCTTTATAAAGGCGATCGGGATCTTTCGAAATTCAGAAAAAATGTAAAACCACGCCAGTTTAAACCGATGCTCTTTAACCTGAAGGATGACCCCTTTGAAACGCATAATCTCTACAGCAGATATCCGGAAAAGGTCGAGGTGCTGAAAAGGAGAATGGTGCAGTTTGATGCAACCATCAAATAGACCGCAAACAGGGAATTCTGATGAAGAAAATATGTATAACGCTTTTGCTGGGAGCGGTATCGGTGCTGGCCGATGACCGGCCCAACATTCTTTTCCTTTTTGCGGATGACTGGGGGCGGCATGCGGGTATTTATGCCGAGGTTGATGGTCCGGGAACGATGAACGATGTCATCAGAACACCGAATTTTGATCGGCTGGCCCGGGAAGGCGTGCTGTTTAATCATGCCTATGTCAGTTCACCGTCCTGTACGCCCTGCCGCAGTTCCCTGCTTTCCGGGCAGCATTTCTGGCGGACGCGTACGGGAGCGGTTCTTACGGGAGCCTGGGATGATTCAATTCCGTCCTATCCCCTGCTGCTGGAGCAGGCGGGATATCATATCGGATTTTCCAATAAGGTCTGGGGGCCGGGTGCTCCGGCGGATGCACCGTACGGGGGGAGCGGAACAAATACAATAATGCAGGGCGGTCGATCTGTAACATTTCCTATCCGGTTGCCGCCGCTTTAAAAAAGGGCAGGCCGGCCGATGAAGCCAAAGCGGCAGTGATGGCTCAGGTCCGCCGTAACTTCCGGGGTTTTCTGGATGCCCGCGAAGAGGGTAAACCATTCTGTTTCTGGTTTGGTCCCACAACCACACACCGTTCCTGGGTTAAAGGTTCCGGAGCGGCCCAGTGGGGACTTGATCCGGATGCACTGAAAGGAAAAATGCCGCCGTACCTGCCCGATGTTCCGGAAGTGCGGGAGGATCTGACGGATTATTTCGGGCAGGCGATGGCTTTTGACATGGCGATCGGCGTACTGATTGATGAACTGAAAAAAACAGGGGAATATGATCGTACGATTATTGCGGTTTCGGGCGATCACGGTGCCCCCGGATTTCCGCAGGGAAAGTGTAATCTCTACGATTTCGGTTCCCGCGTTCCGCTGGTTCTGGCCGGGCCGGGGATCAAAGGAGGACGGCTGGTGGAGGACTTTGTTTCACTGCCGGATCTGGCCCCGACGTTTCTGGAGGCCGGTAACGTGGAGGTGCCGGAAGTGATGACGGCGAAATCGTTATGGCCTGTACTGGAATCGGAGAAAGCGGGCTGGGTCGACCCGTCCCGGACGCAGGTTTATATCGGCCGGGAACGGCATGTGCCCTCCGCCCGGGCGGGAAACCTGCCCTATCCGCAGCGCGCCATCCGTACCCGGGATTATCTGTTTATTATCAATTTCCAGCCCGACCGTTCACCTCTGGGTGATGCCGTGCGGCTGGATACTGCGGATGAGCCGGATGCCGTAGAGCTGCACAGAAACAGCAAGGCGGTTTTTGCCGATATGGATGCCGGGCCGACAAAAGCCTGGCTGGTGACGCATCGTGATGATCCTGCCTGCAGACCTTATTTTGAGCGGGCCTTCGGGAAGCGGCCGCGTATCGAGCTTTACCATCTGAAGAATGATCCGCATCAGATGAATAATGTGGCTCAGCAGCCGGAGTATCGCGAAGTGGTGAATCGCCTGGAAAAGAAACTGCTGGCCGAACTCCGGGCAACCGGGGATCCGCGTCTGATCGAGAGCGGACGTTATTTTGAAGAACAGGCGAAGTTCGGGGAAGCCTATCGGAGAGCACCGAAAAAGCTGGTCGCCGGAAAGGTATACGAGGAAAAATAATCATGAAAAAAGTAATTCTCCTGTTAACATTCTGTATATTTGCGGGATTGAACCCGGCTGTCGGCAATCCGAAACCGGCGGCGCAGAAACCCAATATTATCATCTATTTTGCCGATGACATCAGTGCCCGGGAGTTTCCGGTCTATGGCTCTTCCGTCTGGAGCAGTCCGAAAGCGAAGAATACATCGGATCCGAAATACCGCGCCCAGACGCCGGTTCTGGAGCGTCTCGCAGAGGAGGGGGTTACGGTTAAAACCGCCTGGGGCGCCACGATCTGTTCGCCCAGCAGAGCCATGATGATGACCGGCCGGTATGCGCATCTGCACAAGTGGTGGCATAACGGGGATTTCGGTCGCTGGATCAATCCGGATACCAACAGAAAAGAGGTTATTCCGCTCTATATCACCTGCCCGATCATGATGGGCGATCTGGCCCGGCAGGCGGGGTATGGAACATACTGGGCCGGCAAAACCCAGATCGTTGGTGATTATGAACGGTATGGGTTTGATGAAGGCTGTTTTACGCCCGGCCGATGGGAGGATCTGGATAATCCCTATGCCGATTTTAAACTGGTTTTTAAGAAAGGTCCCGATGGCCGCGATCTGATGAAAAACGGACGGAAACGTATCTGGAATCTGGATGACGGAAAAGAATATCCCGGCTACAAGCAGCACAGCTGGAATTTCTTTCCGCATGTGCGTGTAATGTATCATCCGGATTCCGACAAAAAGCTGGACTGGTGGCCGGTTACGCCGGAACAGCAGAAACGCTTTGGCCTGCATACCTATGGAGCGGATGTGGAACTGGAACACATTTTTAATTTCATGGATCGCCAGCATGCCCAGAATAAACCGTTTCTGATCTATCATACCTCTCATCTGGGGCACGATGCATTTGACTTTCTCCATCCGGAATCCGGTAACAAATGGCCGGGTACGCCGATTGCAAAATGGGATGGGTCGAAATATCACCGGGTCAAAACCCGCATTACCGGTGACCGGGGCGTATATGATACCCATGGCACCGTGAGCGAACCCGGAATTCATTCGCACATTAACTACATTGACTATCAGATCTGGCAGTATCTCGAAAAACTCAGTGAATTGGGTATCGAAAACAATACTGTGCTGATTATTACAGCGGATAACGGAACCAGCCAGTACGGTAAGGGATATGAAGACCGCCAGAAGGGCACCCACGTTCCGTTTATCGTATATGCTCCCGGCTTTAATTTTACCAAGCAGGGCATGCAGGATATTCTGGTTAACCTGGCCGATGTCTATCCCACGGTTGCGGATCTTGTCGGTACGGAAATTCCGGAAGATTACGAGGTGAATGGAAAAAGTCTCTGGCCCTATCTTACCACCGATGCCGAAGATCACCGCGAATGGATTTATTCCTATAAAAAAGATAAGCAGTTTATTCGGGGGCATCACGTGATGCGCGATGGAAATGGAGTCTGGTGGGATGTTTCATCCGACCCGGCAGATCTCATCAGTTTTACGGAGATTACCGACTGGGAAATGGTGCCGAAAGAATACCGCGAAGAGCGCGACCGGCTTATCGAAGCTATGAAGCCGTTTGATCTTTACGATACAGCGCACGATTATCCCGGATATACAAACTGAAGCTGTAGAACGCCGATGGAATTTCAGTCCATTTAAAGGATGCTTAACCGGCCGGTGCTAAAGTAAACGATAAACCGGCCGGTTTTTTATAGCCCTTTGGCTAGGTATTTTTTGACCAATCCGGTGTTACCGCATCGTTGGTTTTATGAACGGGTGTACGGCAGTGCGTTTTTCGCATGTTGAAGCATCATGGACTTTTAAATAAAGGAGACGGGGATGAATAGGCGTGATTTTACTCGATTTGCCGCTGTTGGAACAACGGCAGTTGCCGGAGGAGTGCTGGCAGAAAAATCCCGGCAGCCCAATATTCTCTGGATTATTACAGATGAACATAATTTCCGAACGTTGGGCTGTTATCGGAAACTGCTGGATGAAAAACGTGCCCGGCCGTGGGGTGAGACGGTTGTCGAAACGCCGAACATTGACTGGCTGGCGGATAACGGGGCCGTTTTTACGCAGATGTATTCCAGTTCGCCGGTCTGTTCGCCCTGCCGTTCCTCCATGTTTACGGGACAGTATCCTCAGACAGTGAATATGCCGCGAAATGATATGGTGATGGATGAGCGTTATCCAACCATCGCCTCGGTTCTCAGCGAGGCCGGTTACCATACGGGATACAGCGGCAAATGGCATCTGAGCGGGGAGGCTAAACCGGGATGGGAGCCGAAACCCTGCTACGGTTTTCAGGATAACCGGTATATGTTCAATCGCGGACACTGGAAAAAAATGGGCTTTGAAAAATCCGGTGTGCCGTGTGTTGCTGCGAGAGATGCTAAAGGACGTCCGTCATATCAGGTGGATGGGGCCGATGAAAAATCATTTACCACGGACTGGCTGGCGGATCGGACAATTGAATTTATCGAAGAACATAAAACGAGTCCGTTCTATTATGTGTGCAGTATTCCGGATCCGCATGGACCGAACTCGGTTCGCGAGCCGTATAGTTCCATGTACAAGGATGTGGAGTTCGAAATTCCCGAATCGTTCTACTATGAAATCAGAAAAGACGATCCCAAATGGCGTGCGGCTGATCCTACGATCAAAGGGGAGCAAACGCTGCGGGAAATCTATCCGCAGTACTACGGCATGGTGAAGTGTATTGATGACAACGTAGGACGGATTGTTAATAAGCTGAAGGCGGAAGGGCTGCTGGAAAATACCATCATTCTTTTTGCATCTGATCATGGGGATCTGATGGGAGAGCATCATCGTCTCAACAAGGGAGTGCCCTATGAGGGATCGGCCAAAATTCCGTTTGTGCTGTATTATCCCAAAGCGGTTCCGGCCGGAACCCGGGTCACCAAGGCGGCCAATGCCACGGACTGGATGGAAACGTTTCTGAGTCTGGCGGGAGTGAAGAATCGGCCGAAAACGGCTGGAAGAGATTTAACGCCGTTAATTCATAATGATCATCCGAAGAACTGGGATGACATTACCTTCAGCCGTATGGGCGGATGGATTGCGGCCTTTGATTCCCGTTATAAACTGATTCTGGATAATACCAATGCGGGACCGTGGCTGATGGACAATGTCGAGGATCCCGAAGAACGGTACAATCTGTATGGCGATCCTGCGTACAAAGCGGTTATCCGTCATCTTGCTCAAAAACTGAAGGGATATGTTGAAGCGCATAATGAGCCGCTGGGGAAAAACGATAAGGTTATGAAAAAACTGAACGCCGCTCTTTCTTATCGCTGAGTGGTTTCTGTTCCGGCAGGAAAAGCAGGTCGTTTTCCGGAACGTTAATCCATGATTCGTTCCGGAGACGGAATGCCGGTGAAGATGAAAATCGGGAGTTTTATGGATGCTGTCGTGGCATATGGGCTGCATCGGTATTACCGCATGGTGCTTTTTAATAACGGGAAATCACAGAACGTACTGCTGTTTGATCCTGGCCGGGATCCGAAAGAAACCGAGAATATCGCTGAAGAACATCCCGAAGTGGTAGCGCGTATGACGATGCTAATCCGTAAACATAACGATCACTTTCTGTCGGGACTGAAATAAATGCAAAGAAGCATAGTGTTTGTTTTGCTGTTACTGGCGTGCCGGTCTGTCCCGGCGGAAACTGCGGAATCCGCATGGAAAAATCTTGTTGGAGAAAAGATGGGCAGGCGCACCGAATTTTCCTATGTGGAGAATACTCCGCAGCTGCCTAATGTGCTGATCTATGGAGGTTCGGTTTCTATCGGTTATACAACGGATGTGCGAAACCTTCTTACCGGAAAAGCCAACGTCTACCGTATCTATTGCAACGGCGGGGATTCAGGATCTTTTATTCCGAAAATGCAGAAAATGGAGTCCGTCATGCAGAATCCGGAGCTGGATGATCCATGGAATTTTGCGTGGAATGTCATCCATTTCAACGTCGGCCTGCATGATCTGAAGTATATTAAAAACGGAAAGCTCGACCGCGATAACGGAACACAGGTTTCTTCTGTCAACGAGTATAAAAAGAATCTTCGCGCAATGATTGGATATCTGCAGGAGACAGCACCGGATGCCAAACTTATTTTTGCCACAACCACACCGGTGCCGGAAGGTGCGGACGGTCGATTTTCCGGTGATGCTGTGAAATACAATGCAGCCGCAATGGAGGTGCTGAAGGAATTTCCGGAAGTTGCGGTCAATGATCTCTATCGTTTCACCACTCCGCATCAGACGGAATGGTGGCGGGGTCCGGGGAATGTTCACTACGGGACCGAAGGGCGTGCGGCTCAGGCCCGTGAAGTGAGCCGCAGTATTTTCCGGTATCTGTGAAGGAGACCGGATGAGCCGAAACGAACCGTTTCCGTATCTTTCTCATCCGTATTCCGGATCAATGTTCGAAATCCATCATTGCAGAGAACAAAACGACAGGATTCGTTTTTTCGAATAATTTGATGGAATAATCGTTAAACATCAAAAGTATGGGTCCGGTATGAGAATATTGCTTTTTGTTTTACTGACGGTGGTGTCGTCTATGGCTTCGATTGAAATCATTGAAACGCCGAATGCCGTTTCTGCAGAATGGAACGGAGAAACACTCTGGACATATCATCACGATCCGGCGGAGGGAAAACCGTATTTCCATCCGCTGGTCTCAACCGATGGAACAGTGTTTACCGACCTGCGCCCGAAAGATCATCCGTGGCATCGCGCAGTTTGGTTTTCGTGGAAATTCATTAACGGGGTAAACTATTGGGAAGAGAATCGGGAAACACGGCAATCCCAGGGTGCAACCATTATTACGAAGGTTGTCCGAAAAGTTGCAGATAATAATGAAGTGCAGTTCCGGCTGGCTATTGATTATTCCCCGTCATGGAATGATGAAATCGTTTTAAAAGAACTCCGGTCGCTTTCCGTTTTACCACCGGATACAGACGGTACTTACCGTATTCAATGGTCCAGTACGTTCACAGCACAGGACCACGATGTAGAATTAAACCGCACCCCGTTACCGCACGAGGAAGGGGGTAAACCTTATGGAGGTTATGCCGGCTATTCAGTTCGAATGACTGGAGAAATGACAAAGGGGGCGTTTATCAGCAGTGCAGGATTAAGAGGAAACGCAACACATCATCAGCCTGCTGAGTGGATCCTGTTTAACGCGCCTGAAAAAGGCGGGATACTGTTCATGGATCATCCTTCCAATCCCAATCAACCTACAAAGTGGTATACCTCACCCGGTATGGGTTACTTCAGTCCCTCGGTTATTCATGATGGCCCGATGGTAATCAAAGCCGGAGAATCGCTTACCCTGAAATATTCTCTTGTTGTCTTTCCCGGCAAAGCTGATGCCGCAATGGCTGCCGCCGAATGGAATCGGTGGACTAAAACAAAGGCCGTCATTCTGACCGGGGCGAATAATCACAACTGGAAAAAAACGACGCCGGTGCTGGAAGCCGTTCTGGAGGAATCGGGGCGGTTTGATGTTGATGTGGTAACCGATCCGGAAAAACTGACGCCGGCCTTTCTTGCGGATTATGATGTGCTGCTGAGCAACTGGAATGCGTTCGGAAAAAACAAACCGGCTTCGTGGTCGGAAGAGCTGAAAAAAGCCTATGTTGATTTTGTGCGGAACGGCGGCGGCCACGTGGCGGTGCATGCCGGATCGTCCTCGTTTTATGACTGGGAGGATTACCAGAAGATCTGTCTCGCCACCTGGAAGGGTGGAACCGGGCATAAAAAGCCGCACGAATTCGAGGTGCGGATTGCGAAGCCGGATCATCCGGCAGTCCGGGGGCTGGAAAATTTTACGACCACCGATGAACTCTGGTTTAAACCGTTTGTACAGCCGGGTGTTACTGTGCTGGCGGAATCCTTTTCGCAGTATACCGGAAACTGGGAACCGGCGGCATTGGCCGGAGAATTCGGTAAAGGGCGCTGCTTCACGCTGCTGCTGGGGCATGATGACTGGTTTATCAATAACAGTGATGGGTTTAAAAAACTGCTGGTTCGCGGAACGGCCTGGACTGCCGGGGAATGACGGGTCGGACCGGGAGCGTGTTTTCCGGAGCGGCTGTAACCTGACAAAAAACCGTATATCAAAAGCGGTTTGTTCAATATTTTTTCAGAGTGGAATGTGTAATCTGTGCATTCACTCTGGAAAAGGATGTTGAATGAAGAAGATGCTATTGATTTCGAGTCTGGTCGGTGCGTTGAGTTTTTCGGGTCGGGCGGAACAGCCGGTTTATTCAACCGCAGGATTCTATGCGGTAGAGGGCAGTCCGCGTACGGTGGAGAATTTTAACCCGGGCTGGCGTTTTCACAAAGGGGATGTGGAAGGGGCCGAGGCGATTGATTTTGATGATCGGGAATGGGAGGCTGCAAACCTTCCGCACGGTCTGGAAATTACCGGCGAGAATGCCAGCGGCGGGCGGAATTATCAGGGGATTGCGTGGTACCGCAAAAGGTTCAGTGTTCATCGGTCGTCTGAATACGGGAGAGTCTATCTCTACTTTGAAGCGGTGATGGGGGAGGCGCAGGTGTGGGTGAACGGCCGGCATGTGGCGGAACATTTCGGAGGCTACCTTCCTTTTGCCATCGATATTACAGATGTCGTGAAACCGTCGGGAAATGTGGTGGCAGTGATGGCGGATAATTCGGACAGCACGCTTTATCCGCCGGGTAAGAAGCAGAGCGGTCTGGATTTTTCGTATCACGGCGGCATTTATCGCGACACCTATCTGATTCAGACCAGCCCCCTGCATGTGACACTGCGCGAGCTGAGCGATACGGTAGCCGGCGGCGGAGTTTTTCCGGCTACGCTGGAAGTGAATGGAAACCGTGCGAAGGTTGAGATTCGGACCGAGGTTGCGAATGAAAGCACTCAGCCGCTGGAAGCTGTGGTGTGCAGTATTCTGGAGGATGCGGAGGGAAAGCATGTTGCGAAGTTAAAGCAGACGGTTAAACTGGTCGGTGGTGAAACCCGGCAGCTGGCCGGGCAGCTTGACCTGAATGACGTGAAACTGTGGCACCCGGATGATCCCAATCTGCATTTTGTCCGCACGGAAATCCGGGTTGGCGGGAAGCTGGCCGACAGTCTGAAAACGCGCTTCGGTATCCGTACGTTTGACATGAAATCCGATGGATTCTATGTGAACGGAAAACCGTTCGGCCGCAAGATTGTCGGAGCAAACCGGCATCAGGATTATAATTATGTGGGTAATGCGCTGCCCAATTCCGGGCAGTGGCGCGATGCGCTGCTGCTGCGGCGAGGGGGCTGTACGGTCATTCGTGCGGCGCATTATCCGATGGATCCGGCCTTTTATGATGCGTGCGATTATTACGGCATTCTGACCACGACCGCGAATCCGGGGTGGCACTTTTTTAATTTTAAGCAGAAAATCTTTGAAGAGCGGCTGTTTGATGATACGCGACAGCTGGTTCGGCGCGACCGGAACGTAGCTTCGATGCTGTTGTGGGAAACGTGCATCAATGAGTTTCCGCAGCAACCGGACTATGCGATGAAAACGATGCATGAAATTACACATGCGGAATATCCGTTCCCGAGTGTGTTCACGGTGGCGGATCATCATGAGGCGGAAAAGGGCGGTTTTGACTTTCACTATAACTGCGATGGAAAAGACCATCCTTCTTTTCACCGTGAATACGGAGACGGCGGTGAGGTGGACAACTGGTATTCGCAGAATGCCCGTCAGCGGATAAAACGCGAATGGGGAGAACGTGCGCTGCTGCAGCAGTCGCGCATTCAGGAGGTTTCGCTGGCGCATACCTTCGGTTCTCTTCCGGCCAAGATCGGGGGAACGGTGTGGGCGGGGATCGATCATCAGCGCGGTTATCATCCCGATCCGTTTCGCGGCGGGCATCTTGATGGATTCCGTATTCCGCGCTATACCCACTATCTTTATATGAGCCAGTATGATCCGGATTATGAAATTCCGCATCTTGGCAAACAGCCGATGGTTCAGATTGCGCATGAACACACCCAGGTGTCCGGTCCTGATGTGGTGATATACAGCAACTGTGAGGAAGTTCGTCTGACGGTTTGCGGTGAAGATAAGGGAACGCGGAAGCCGGAGCGTAAGGGCAGTCTGGCTAATCTGCCGCATCCGCCGTTTGTTTTCGAGAAGGCCTATGACTGGCAGGTGGTTAAAAAACATCGTGACGGCGCATCGAAATTTAAGGATGTGGACATGGTAGCCGAAGGCTTGATCAACGGTAAAGTGGTTGCCCGGGATGTTGTTCCCTATGCGCAGCGCACAACCGGCATTGAGCTCAGTCTGGATGGCGTTGGAGTCGATCTGACCGCCGACGGTTCCGATTTTATACCGGTTCGTGCCACCGTGGTTGATCAGTACGGAACCCCGAAAGTACTGGCCTCGGAGTACATTCATTTTGTGGTGGAAGGCGAGGGAGAGATTATCGGTGATGCCTCCACGTATGCCAATCCGAAGAAGACTGAGTTCGGTGTGGCGACAGCACTTATCCGGGCAACAACGGAACCGGGCAGGATTACGGTGAAAGCCTATTCCAAAGGATTGGAGCCGGCGGAACTGACGATAGAATCAAAGCCTGCTTTATTGCCCGCGGCCTATGATGCCGCCTATGCCGCAGCTTCAAAAAAACCGGCTGTGAATGGCGCTGTGATTATTTCGTCGGCGGCATCGGATTTGCCTGCGGATGTGCAGGAGCTGCAGAAACGGGTGCGGAAACTGGAGCTTGAGGCGGTCGGTAAAGATCAGACCATCATGGAACTGCAGAGCCAGCTCGGCCGTCAGGGTGAGTAGACTTCGGGTTACTGAAACTGTTTTCGGTAGGTTGAGGGGCCATTCCGGTGGCATTCCGGAATGCGTGTGAGAGATAGTTATAACTGGAATATCCGCAGGCTTCAGCGATGTCGGCCATCGGCAGGTCGGTTTCTGCGAGCAGTTCCTTTGCCCGGTTCATGCGCAACCGGCGGATCTCATGGTTCGGGCTGTGTTTGAAGACGGCTGCGAACCGGCGTTCGAGCGAGCGGCGGCTCATGGGAACGACTTTCAGAATGTCGTCCATGGTGATCGGTTCAAAAGCATGTTCCTTAATAAACTGCATGGCCTTGATGAGTCGCGGATCATCCACCGCCAGTGTATCGGTTGAAAGCCGTTCAACGATGCCCGGCGGCGGAATATAAACGGCTTCGGCTTTCATCGGTTCGCCCTGCATCAGACGGTGCAGCTTGGCGGCGGCGCGGTAACCGATCTGTTCTGTGGGGGAGATTATTCCGGAGAGCGGCGGAAAACAGGAATGGCAGCCGATCTGATCATCGTTGCTGGCCAGGATGGCGATATCGTGCGGTACCGAAATGCCGAGTTCATTGCACTGGTTCACGATCCGGGAGGCACCATTGATTCCCAGGCATAAAAGGCCGGCGGGTTTGGGCAGCTGCAGCAGCCACGCCCGAAGTTCGTTCTGTGCTGACGACCAGTCGGGTGTGATTTCAAAAAAGTGACAGGGGATATCGTAGCCGGTCAAAGCCTCTTTAAACGAGAGGGTATAACGGAGGTTGGTGGGTTTCTGAATGGAACCGACGAATGCGATTGTTCTGAATCCCTTTTCAATGAATAGTTCCGCGGCCATACAGGTTCCTGCTTTATCGTCGGTGAAGAAACTCGGTGCAGGAAGATCGGGCAGGGGGTTGTCATCGACGTTGACGTAAGGGATGCCGCGTTCGGTCATTTCAGCAGCGAGTGATTCCGTTGAAACCCGGGCAATTACGCCGTCGCCTTCCCAGTTTTCCGGCAGATGATGGAATATATTGGGAGCATCGCGCCGCAGCCAGACCTTCCAGGGGCCGGTTTCCTGGGCATAATCCAGAATTCCGTTGATGATATTCCGTCCCCAATCCAGTTTGGCATTCAGCAGAATGGCTACTTTGGGGATGTGGGGTTTTGTCTTCATTGGTGTAATTTATCCTATGAATGGGCGTCCGTTATGAAGCGGAATAAATCTGTTATTTTTATCGGGAATCGCAAAGGTCGTGAAATAGCTTCAATTACAGGGACGGTTCGGAATTTCAGTACCGGACATAGGAAGGGTACAAATCGTATTTCATGGGGCGGGATCGGGATGATTCCGCGGAATACAGTTTCTGATGTTGAGTGTCGGGAATCGGGTTGCGGGATTTGTATCATATTTATTTTCCGCCATTCTGCCGGACGTTTGTGCTGAATGGCGAATCTTCATATATTTTCGGCGTACCGTTGTCTATTCCGGACCTGGGGAAAAGAGGAGCATACCGAATCGAATAGATGTTGTGCCGGTGCACTGTGGTATGGGGTAAGTGAACAGGAAGGGAAGACGATGATTACGCGATTGTTAACGGCGGGTATTTTTTCTATAGCGATTGCCGCATCGGCGAAGTATACCGAGACGATGGACTCTGTCGGACGGTCTGTTGATCTGGTCCGGGATTACGGGCTCAAGGATGACGGTGCAGCATCGAATCAGTCGGACATATTTCAGGGGGCGATTGATGAATTGGCCGAAAAGGGCGGCGGCCGCGTATGGGTTCCGAAAGGGACGTATCGATTGAGCGAAGTCAGGCTCCGCTCGAACATCCATCTGCTGATTGAAGCGGGTTCTGTTTTAAAGCTGCATTGGCCGGAAGGAACGAAGACCATGATGTTTCTGCTGGATGCTGAACGGCCGGAAAGAAAAAGTTCCTGGACGGAAGCGGATGAAATGGCCTACATCGAAAACGTCAGCATTCGCGGGGTCGGCGGCCCGTTCATTATAGACTATTCGGACCGAGAACGCGTCAAGGGTGAAGGGGCCCGGGGTATACTCACCAAAATGGTGAAAAATTTTCTGATCGAGAATGTCGATATATACGATAATTACAGCGTCTACTGCGGGATTACGCTGACTCCGCAGCAGACCCGGTATGACAGTTCAAAATGGCCGCTTTCCCGCTCGACCGACGGCACGGTACGAAACTGCCGGATTTTTCATGCCAGTCCCGGATACGGTCTCACCCAGCTGCACGGGGCGCAGTCGGTTCATTTTGAAAACCTTTATGCGGAAGGCGGCGTGACGTTACGGTTGGAAACCGGAGCGCTGGGGGATAAGACCGGGGTTTATGATATTACAGCTGAACATGTGGTGAACGAGAACGGGCGTTGTGCTGTTATGTTCGGTCCGCACAGTGCCATGAACGGTCTGGTGAAGGTTGAAAATGTAAAATCCATCAGCAGTGCTTTTGCGGTAACCATGAGTAAAGGCGGCGTTAAAAAGAAGGAGCTGGAACGGAATCCCGATGCTGCCGACGGTGTTTTTGCGGAGGGCAGTTATGTGAAAAATATCACGGCTGTTTTCGGGAAGGCGGCGCAGGTGAAAACGCATATGATTATGTATATGCCTGAGGAATATTATAAAGATCTTGATCTGGTGTGGGAGGATAAGTTTTTCCGAGGGCCATCCATTACCGCCGTGAAGGATGAGACGGAGGGGCATTTTACGGTTCGAACCGAAAATATCCGGATGGAAGGTTTTGTATATTATAGGGATAAACCGGTGATTACTCCTGACGATGCCCGGCCGGGAAATAAGTTCGGGGAAATTGAGAAATGGAAACAGGAGTTTGGTCGGTGAAACGAATCTGTACGCTTATTCTGTTATTGTTTTTGGGAGTATCGCTTTTTGCGGATCCGGTGAAGGTTGTACTGCTGGGTGGACAGTCGAATATGGCGGGACGGGGTGTTTTCGCCGAGCTCGATGAAACGGTGCAGTCGCGGGTCGATGCCGCTGCCAACCGGGTGTATGTCAGTTCACAGGGCCGGGCCCCTCAAAAACTTTCCTGGTTTGATGAGGGAAAGCGTTGCCGGACGTTTGGTCCGGAAGTGCTGACCGGGGTGACATTGGCTGAAAAATATCCCGAATCGGAGTTTCTGTTGATCAAGACGGCGGTTGGCGGCACATCGCTGCATGGAGCGTGGAATCCGGACTGGACTCCGGAAAGAGCGATGGCTTCGGAAAAAGGAGAGGTAAGGCAGCAGCTGCGGCTTTTTCAGGAGCACATGCAGAGTATTCGTGAAAACTTTCGGGTATTGGAGCAGGAAGGGAAGAGCTATGAGCTTATGGGTATGTGCTGGATGCAGGGGGAGAAGGATTCGCGGCTGGAGCTTTCGGCGTTGAACTATGAGGAAAATCTGAAGCGTTTGATTGCAGCCTATCGCAACGAACTGGAACAGCCCGGGATGCCGTTTGTTATCGGACAGATCAATTGTCCGGTGCGCGGAAAAAATGATTTTCCTGATGGTCCGGACACTGTTCGAAAGGCGATGGCCAAGGTGGCTGCGGAGGTTTCGGGGGTTGGGATGGTGGCTACATCCACCGATCCGTCATGGTCGGATTTTCCGAAGAAAAGCGATCACGTTCATTACAATGCAGAAGGTCAGCGCCGGCTTGGAATTGCATTTGCAGAAGAACTGCTTCGTTTGAAACCGGGAAAAAATGAGGGCGGTGAATAAGGCGGTTTTATAAAAGACTGTTTTAGGACCTGGAGCGATTTCGAACGTCGGTGACCGGTTTAAGAGCGCTGTGCGGGCGGTGTCTTTTTTCTACGGGGTGTGGAGCTTTTTTGAAAGGGCATAGAATATGAGCATACGGAGTTTGATCTGTTGTGCGCTGCTGGTGTGTGGTTCGGCTTTGGCTGAAAGGCCGAATGTGATTCTTATTTTTGCGGATGATCTGGGGCCGGGGATGCTGGGCTGTTACGGGCAGAGCATCATTAAAACGCCCAATATTGACCGGCTTGCGGCTGAGGGGATGAAGTTCAATAACTATTACGGGGCGGTATTCTGTGCGCCATCGCGCTGGACGCTGGCCACCGGGATGCATGATGGCCGGAAAGGCGGTTGGTCGCATAATCAAGGCGGTCTTCCGATTGAACGGGATGCCGGCAGAATAACAGAAGCGGAATTTCAGCGGCGTATGGCGGAGCATAAAGCCGGTTCGCTGCCCATTCCTGACCGGGAGGTGTTTCTGGGACAGGTCGGGCAGCGGGCGGGGTACAGGACGGCGCAGTTCGGTAAGCTGGATCGCGGTTTTTTAACGTGGCATGAGCGGGTGAAACGTTTTGGCTGGGATTTTTATGAAGGGCTGTATGATCATCAGCGTTGCCACGGTTTTTATCCGCCCTATATCTGGCGTAACGGTGAAAAAGTTCCGCTGAAAGGCAATGACCGTGCGGATTGCGGAAAAAGGTCTGAAAAAGGGGATGAACCGGTCGGAAGCGGGGGAGAGACCTATTCCCAGCATGTATTTATTGAAAGTATACTTCGGTTCATCCGTGAGAACAGAGACCGCCCCTTCTTTATTTATCATCCGACTCAACTTCCGCATGGACCGGTGGCTGTTCCTGAGCTTCATCCCGATTTTGCCGATGATCCGAATCTGAGTCTGGCGGAGAAAAAATATGCCTCGATGGTCAAAATGCTGGATGACCATGTAGGGCTTATTCTGAAGGAGCTTAAGGTTTTGGGAATCGATGAAAAAACGGTGGTGTTTTTTACGTCGGACAATGGTCACGAACTGTACTATGGCGATGACAAACCAAGATATAAAAAGCAGATTCTGGCGGATGGTTCCCGGCGGATTTCGAAGAGCATAAGTGGCGGTCTTCGGAAATGGATGATGTTTTCAAGGGGGCTGGAGGACGGGCCGGACTGAAACGGGCCGGTTATCAGGGAGGTATTCAGTGCCCGATGGTTGTACGCTGGCCGGGAAAAATCAAACCCGGTACCGAAACCGATCTTCTGAGTGCGCATTACGATTTTATGGCAACACTGGCTGATCTTGGAGGAACAGATATTCCGTCGGGGAAAGATTCAGTTTCCTATCTGCCAACACTGCTGGGAGAAAAACAGAAGCAGGTTCATGATTTTATATTTGTTCGGAATAAGAACCGGTTCATGGGACGTTCGGCGCTCATAACCCGTGATGGCTGGAAACTGATTCGGGTTGGGGAAAATGACTTCCAGCTTTATCATATTAAAGAGGATAACGAAGAACGGTATAATCTGGCCGCGAAATATCCGGAGCGGGTTGAGCGGCTGAAGCAGCTGTTTTTCCGGGAGCTGGATTCCGAGCGTCCGGATCTGACGGCGACAGAATAATGTACTTCTATCAAATACGGAACGAGAGCGGTCGATCAGCCGCTTTTTTTTGTGGCCTGAATATGAAAAAAGGCTTCGGAAAACCGAAGCCTCAAATCAATGGCGAGGATGACGGGACTCGAACCCGCAACCTCCAGCGTGACAGGCTGGCGCTCTAACCAATTGAGCTACACCCCCGTTGAAAGAGCGGATATAGTATCCATTTCGTCCGTTCGCGCAAGTGGAAATATTCACTTTTTTTGCGGAGCATTCATAACCCTTTGAAATGGCCGGTTTACGAAGTTTTTTTTCTGTTTATGATCGACGCATCAGGGCCTGCTTTCCGGAAATTTTATGAGAGGGCGGGAAAATGTTTCCCTGTTTCACAGCTTTCATTTTGAAGAATGCCTAACTACAGTGAATCTCAATAAGAGGTTAGGCATGCGTCCTGCTCTTTAAGAAGAAATTTGACCGGGAGCTGGATGACAGGGAGTGATCCGGAAAAGGGAATGGAATCATTGGTTAAATATTTAGTGGTTATTTTGGTGAGCCTGATATCTTCGTGGATACTGGTTCCCTGGGTTAAGAAGCTGGCACCTGCGCTGAAAATGGTGGATGAACCGGATGAGCGCCGGATTCATAAGGTTCCGATTCCGCGATGCGGGGGAATCGCCGTGTTCATTGCCACCCACCTGGCCCTGCTTGTGGTCTATTTCGGGCCCTGGCATAACCTTGCAGGAGCCACGCAGCTGAAGGAATGGCTCTGTATTCTGGCGGGTTCAACACTGCTTCTACTGGTTGGTATTTTTGATGACCGGTTTGATATGCGCGCCTGGTTCAAGCTGCTGGGGCAGCTGGGGGTTGCGTTACTGATGTATCTGGGCGGGTTTTCCTTTGAGGCGTTTCTGGGGATGGAGCTTCCATGGTTCATCAATCTCGGGGCCACTCTGTTCTGGTTTGCACTGTTGATTAATGCGTTTAATCTGATCGATGGAATGGACGGCGCCTGTGCAGGACTGGGGATGATTGCCAGTGCCGGTCTGGCGGGTATGCTGTTGTCGTTGCGGCAGCCGACCGATGCTCTTGTGCTGGTCGCTCTGGCCGGGGCCTGTTTGGGATTTCTCCGCTATAACTTTAATCCGGCCTCCATTTTTCTGGGGGACTGCGGAAGTATGTTTATCGGGTTTATGCTGGCGGCGGTGTCATTGAAAGCCAATGTGCAGCAGCAGATGGTCGTGGCGCTGGTGGTTCCGCTACTCGCTGTCGGGGTTCCGGCATTTGATGTTATTCTGGCGGTATGGCGGCGTATGGGGCGCAAGCTGGTGTCCATGATCCGGAATGATGAAGTCGCTACGAAAGTATTCGGACCGGATCTGGATCATATTCACCATAAACTGATGCGCAGCGGCATGACGCAGAAAAAAGCGGCCATTGCGCTTTATGGTGCCGCGATCTTCATCTGTCTGATTGCGCTTGGGATTACGGCCATGGAAGACAACCGGACGGCCCTGCTGATGGTGGGGATGATTGTTGTGCTTCACATTGTGGTGCGCCGTATTGCCCAGATCGAGCTGTGGACGACTACGCAGGTTGTTCTTCAGGGGGTGAGGCGTCCCCGGAATCTGGTCGGTCAGCTGGTCGCGGTCAGCTGGGATATTTCCTGTCTGCTGTTCGCCACCTATTTTGTATTCGGGGTGGTGCTGCAGCGGACGTTTTCTGTTCTGCACCTGACGGTGTGCGTGACCATCCCGTTTGCCACGCTCTTTTTCTATAACATTTACCGGGTCGTCTGGACCCGCTCCCGGAACTCACAGCTGCTGGTGCTTTTTCTGCAGCTGATGGCCGGTGAGGCGTTGGCCTATGTGGCGTTGCTCTGGGCTTCGGATCTGACGGTTAAAGAACTGGTGCTGGGGCTTGTTCTGCATACGATTATTGCTTCTGCAGGAATCGTAGGTATGCGCTCCGCCCTGCGTATTGCCCGAGATCTGAATGCCTGGCTGCGGTGTTCGGTCGGGTCTGAAAAGGATATTAAAACGCTGATTCTCGGAGCGGGAGAGAATGCGATTCTTTTTCTGCGTCAGGCGACCTTTGAGGATCAGCAGAAGGCGCCGCGTAAAATTGTCGGTATGATTGATGATAATCTGGCGTTGTACCACAAATCTGTTTTCGGGTATCCGGTACTGGGCAATTTTTCCGAGCTTGAAAAAGTGATTGAGGAGCAGGGGATCAATGAACTGATCTTTACGCATTATTACGATGATGAACTGCGGGCAAAAATTCTTGCGCTGAAACCCAGATACAACCTTCACATCCGTGATTTTATTTTTGTGCTGCGTGATCTGGATGAAGATGGAAGCAGTCGCGGGATCCTCAAACCATATTCCATCACGGAAACGGATCCGACCAAAACGGTGAGTATTAATCCGGAAAAGGCCGAAACTGCTCCGAAAGAGCAGTCCGGCCCGGGGAGCGACTAGAATCTGTTTACTCGCGAATCTGGCCTTTTCCTTCGATCACATATTTGTAGGTGGTCAGTTCCTCCAGGCCCATGGGGCCGCGTGCGTGAAGTTTATCGGTACTCACTCCGATTTCAGCCCCCATGCCGAATTCCGCACCGTCTGTGAAGCGGGTTGAGGCGTTCACGTAAACGGTTGCCGAATCAACCTCATTCAGAAACTGTACGGTTGCCTTTTCATCTTCCGCAACAATGGCATCCGAATGGCCGGACCCGTAGGTATTGATATGCCGGATGGCGGCATCGACGTCGTCGACCACTTTTATGGAAAGAATCAGGTCAACATATTCCGTGCTCCAATCCTCGTCTTTGGCCGGAACGGCCGTACCGATCAGTGATGTGGTCCGGCTGTCACCCCGCATTTCAACGCCGTGCTGATCAAAAATGCGGCCCATTTCCGGGAGGAATTCATCCGCGATATCACGATGTACAAGCAGGGTCTCCATGGCATTGCAAACCCCTGGGCGCTGGCATTTTGCATTTTCAGAAATTTTAAGTGCCATATTCAGGTCTGCGGAGGCATCCACATAGGTGTGGCATACGCCCGTATAATGTTTAATGACAGGAACGTGCGCCATCTTCATCACCGCACGGATCAGGCCCTCACCTCCGCGGGGAATGATCAGATCCAGGTAATCCGTCATCTGGCACATCACTTCCACAGCAGCGCGGTCGATGGTCGGAATCAATTGAATGCAGTTTTCAGGCATGCCTTTGGATTCGCCGCCTTTCTGCATGGCTGCGGCAATGGCCAGATTGGAATGAATCGCCTCTTTACCGCCGCGCAGAATAACCGCGTTGGAAGTTTTGAAACAGAGGGCTGCGGCATCGCAGGTTACATTCGGCCGCGATTCAAAAATGATGCCGATCACGCCGATCGGGACTCGCCGTTTATGAATTTCAAGTCCGTTCGGGCGGTTCCATGTGCTGATCTCTTCGCCTACGGGATCCTGCAGTACCGCGACATCGCGCAGTCCTTTGATCATGCTGTCGATTCGTGCATCGGTCAGTTCTAGACGGTCGAGCATGGCATTGCTCAGTCCGGCTTCGCGACCGGCTTCCAGGTCTTTCCGATTTTCCTGCTGGATAAAGGCACGTTGTGCATCCAGCTCTTTGGCCATCTCTTCCAGGATCGCGTTTTTCCGGCGGGTGGACAGCCGGGCCAGCTCCCGGCTGGCGGCTTTTGCTTTTGCGCCGATTTCGAGTACTTGTTCTTTAACGTCCATAATTTCTTCCTTCCTAAAGAATAACCATATTATCGTGGTGAACCGCTTCACCGGATTTTCCAGTGCTTTTCCGGCCTTTCAGTTCGTCAATTTCACTACTGGGGAGTTCGACCAGTCCGCGGGCCACCCGTTCTCCATCGAGCGACAGGATGTCGACCATGGCTCCGACTTTAAACCGGCCTTGAACCTGTTTAATGCCTACCGGCAAAAGGCTTTTCCCTTTTCGCAATGCCGTAACCGCACCGGCATCAATCAGCAGTTTTCCTTCCGCACGGTTGAAAAAGGCGATCCAGCTTTTCCGTTTGGAAATATTGCCGGCTTTGGGAAACAGCAGGGTTCCTTCATCCCGGCCCTCAAAAATACGGGACAGTACGTCTGTATTTCGGCCGTTGGCAATGACCACCGGAATGCCGTTGTGGGCGGCAATCTGGGCGGATTTCAGTTTGGAGGCCATGCCGCCGGTTGAAAGGGGGTCCGATTTATCGCTCACCAGCGCGAGTACCTCGTTGTCCACCTCTTCAATATAGGAAACCCGCTCATTGCCGTTGCGAAGGCCGTCGGTTGTGCTCAGCAGAACCAGAGCGTCGGCATCAATCAGAATCGAAACCAGCGCGGCCAGAACGTCGTTGTCGCCGAATTTGATCTCTTCGGTGGAAATGGTGTCGTTTTCATTAATGATCGGGATCACACGGTTATTGATCAGATTGATGAGTGTTTTTCGTGCATTCAGATGCCGTTCGCGGTGTTTAAGGGCATCGTGTGTAAGCAGAACCTGCCCCACGGTTATGTCGTTGGCCCGGAAGAGGTCGTGATAGGCGCTGATGAGCGAAATCTGGCCCACCGCCGCCGCCATCTGAAGATCGGGGATATGTTTCGGGCGTTTGGCAAAATGAAGAGCATCGAGTCCGGCCCCGACCGCGCCGGAGGAAACAAAGGCCACTTCACCGCCCGAATTCTGGATTCCGGAAAGTCCGTCCACCAGTGCCTTCAGCTGTTTCCGGTCCGGTCGCCCTGTATTTTCCACCAGCACTTTGCTGCCGGCTTTCACCACAATCCGTTTTGCGTTTTTCAGAGCTTCTCTATGTTTTTGCTGCACCATGGCGAATCATCTGGGTTAATTAAGCCGTTGGTGCTACCACATCGTGATGCACTTGTCGAGCCGTCCATAGATTCGTGCTTGTGCCGTTAATTATGAACATGCACGATAATTGTTTCGCATTTACAGGAGAATTTATGATGAACAAAGCCTGCATTGCATTCGCTGCCGCAGCCCTTCTCGCCGGTTGTGCCAGCGAGAATACAGAAAAATATGAGCCGAACTGGGAATCGCTCGCCAAGCACGAGGCCGCACCGGAATGGCTGAAAGATGCAAAGCTCGGGATCTATTTTCACTGGGGGCCCTATTCCGTCCCGGCCTACGGAAACGAGTGGTATCCGCGCTGGATGCATTTTGAAAACCGGAAAGAATACCGACACCATGTGGAGACTTATGGGAAACCGTCGGAATTCGGATATCACGATTTTGTACCGATGTTTACTGCGGAGCATTTCGACGCAGCGGAATGGGCGGAGCTCTTTCGGAAAGCCGGCGCACGATTTGCCGGTCCCGTGGCAGAGCATCACGACGGATTTTCCATGTGGGATTCGGAGATTACGCCCTGGAACGCGGCCGACAAAGGGCCGAAGCAGGATATTCTGGGCAAATTGTTTGCCGAACTTGAAAAACGGGACATGAAAACCATTGCCACGTTCCATCATGCGCGCAACCTTCAGCGTTATTCGGATAAACCGGGAGAAAAGGGATTCGGAAACAGCCACTATCCCTGGATCGAAGGGCAGCCGCCGACATCCGATGATCCTGAGCTCCGCCTGCTGTACGGTAATGTGCCGGAAGAGGAGTGGAACGAAACCATCTGGCTCGGAAAACTGAAAGAAGTGATCGATAACTATCAGCCGGACATCATCTGGTTCGACAGCTGGCTCGACCGGATTCCGGAAATCTACCGGCAGCGTTTTGCGGCCTACTACCTCAATGAGGCCGAAAAATGGAATAAAGATGTCGCCATTATCCGCAAACAGAACGATCTGCCGCTGACGTTCAGTATCAACGACCATGAAAAATCACGCGAACCGAAGGCGCTCAAGGAACTGTGGATGACGGATGACACGATCAGTACCGGCAGCTGGTGTTATACACAGGACCTGAAAATCAAACCGCTCAGCACGGTGATTCATGCGGTGATCGATACCGTGGCCAAAAACGGTGTTGTTCTGCTCAATATTTCGCCGAAAGCCGATGGCACCATTCCGCAGGATCAGCGCGATGTGCTGCTGGGCCTCGGGGCGTGGCTGGCTAAAAACGGCGAGGCCATTTATTCCACCCGCCCGTGGATCAATGCGGCGGAGGGCCCGACTACTGAGCCGGAGGGCGGATTTGCCGCCCGGAAAGAATTTATGGCGCTGAAGTATACGGAAAAGGATATCCGCTATACGGCTTCCAAAGACGGAAAAACCGTTTATGCCATCATCATGGGGGTCCCGGAGGCCGGAAGTGAAGTGCTTCTGAAAACCTTTGCTGAGCAAAAAATGACGGTGAAAAATGTGACGGTTCTGGACGGCGGTGCCGTTGAGTGGAAGATGACGGAAAACGGATTGTCGATCAGCGCGGCAGAAACAGACGATGCTGCCGCAATGGTGTATAAGGTTGAACTTTAAATGCGAATAACGAGTGGATTTTTACGTAACCGCCGCTTTCAGGTTCCGGATCAGGAGGTCCGGCCGACCATGGAGGCGGTGCGTGAAGCGGTGTTTTCCTCGCTGGGTTCTGTTGAAGGGTTGAGTGTTCTGGATCTGTTTGCCGGTTCCGGAGCCCTCGGGCTGGAGGCCTGGAGCCGGGGGGCCGGAGCGGTCACTTTTGTGGAGCAGCATGCCGGGGTATGGCGGAATCTGCAGCGGAATATCGAAGAGCTGAACCATCCGAATCTTGGGAAAACTAAGGTGTTTAAGTCGGATGCGATCCGCTGGCTGAGTTGTGCCGGGGAAGCGTTTGATGTTATTCTGGCGGATCCGCCGTATGATCTGCCTGATGCCATGGAAAATACATTGGCCGGAATTGCGGAGCATTCGGTATTGAAACCGGACGGAGTGCTGGTGTACGAAATGCGAGCCAAGGGCGAACCGGTGATTTCCGCGGACTGGAAGGTGTTGCGGGATAAACGCTATGGAAAGACACGCGTCCTTATTCTGAAACTGAAAACCGAGGATGCATCATGAACGAAGCCGCACTCTGCGCAGGAACTTACGATCCGATCACCTATGGCCATCTTGACGTTATTGAACGGGCTGCACGCATTTTTCCGCGCGTGGTGATTGCTGTGGCACCGAGCCACGGTAAAAATCCGATTTTTACTGTGGAAGAGCGTGTCGAGTTTGTCAAACAGTGCACCGCACATCTTCCGGGTGTTGAAGTTGAGGTGTTTAAATGCCTGCTGGTTGATTTTGCCCGGAAAAAGAATGTCCGTGTAATGGTGCGCGGACTGCGCGCGTTTTCCGATTTTGAATATGAATTTCAGATGGCGTTGATGAATAGGAAACTTGACTCCGAAATTGAAACTATTTTCCTGATGCCGAAACAGGACTATTCCTACGTCAGCTCCAGCAATGTCCGCACCGTGGCATCGCTCGGCGGGGACATCACGCAGTTTGTTCCGCCGCCGGTATGCGAAGCGCTCAAACAACGTTTTGCTGCAGTTTCGGAATAGGCGGTCCGGGAAATACTTAAGAGTACTTCCCGGAGGGATCAGCCTACCAGGTATACGCTAATGACGCGTAGAAGAACCGGCCCGGCTCATTGACGATGACCGGCGTGGAAGCCGTTCCGCTGACGACATCCCATTCATAGGAGTTTGCCATTGCGTACGTCCGGTCGAATACATTATCCACGCCTGCGTTCAGTGTGCACGACCTGAACCGGAACCCTGCGCGAAGGTTCATGATGTCCCATGCGGAAAGATTCTGTTCGCCGGCATCGGCATCAATATCTGCCGCCTCATCGGAATGAACCCATTCAATCGTTCCGAACAGTCCGGTTTCCTCCCGATTCCATAGATGGTCTTTATTATAATTGAGGGCCAGTTTGCTTTTCAGAGGAGCCACCTGACCGAGATCCCGGTCCGTGTTGTTGTCGGGGAAGCTGTCCTTACGGCCTTTCTGATAGGCAATTCCTCCGTCCACAGAAAGTCCGTAAAGCAGATCGACGCGGGCCTTGATATCTCCGCCATACATATGGGCATCAATGTTGGTATAGCTTTTATAACCGTCCAGATTACTTTCCTGATAGATATAGTCTTTGAGGTCGGAGTAGAACCCTTTGGTCTGGAACATCCAGCGTCCGAATTCATATCTGATGCCGAGGTCGAACTCGGTGTTGGCGGTCGGTTTGAGGTCGGGGTTTCCGAAATACGAGGTATTTCCCTGAATGTAACGTTCCGTAGAGGTCGGGGTTCGATAGTTCCGCCCGATTCCCCCGAAAATCATGGTGCTGTCATTCAGGAAAAACTGACCCGATATGTTTCCGCCCAGAAGGTCGTCTGTCTGGCGGTTGCCATCGATATACGCACCGGTATAAACGAGGTTCTCATCCGCTTCCTGCTGGAAGTGGTCATATCGCAGTCCGGCGCCCAGAGAGAAGGAATCGAAATCCTTATCGATCTGAATGTATCCCCCTACATCTACAGACTGGACGGACGGAATGAGATCGTCATTTAATTTTGCGCCGGTGTCGCTGTTATAGACATCGCCCCACCAGTCCCGGTGATAGACATCCAGCCCGTAGGTCAGCACGGCAAAATCAGTTTCAGTTACATTCTGAATACCGCCGCCGGTAATGACCGACTCAACCTCGTTGTTCTTGGGGACAGCCACATCGCGATATTTTTGGTACGGACGGTGATCCACTTCATTGCGGTAAAATGACAGGGTGAGCTTTTCCGACAGGCTGCCGAGATCGCGCATTTCCCAGCTCGCTTTGCTCAGGTTGGTGATCTCTTCTTCGGTGTCCATGGAGGAACGAGGAGAGAGAATATCATCCGCTTTGCCATAGGTGTGTTCCAGCAGGATGGTCTGGTTTTCGCCCGGCGTGAACTGCAGCTTGCCCCAGATGTCGTTTCGCTGAAACGAATTGGCGTCCTCTCCGTCCTCGTTATAGGAACTGGGCTGACCTTCCCGAAAGGTCCAGATTTCGTTGCCGTCACCGTCTTCATATTGACCCGATTCGGAATAGTTATATCCGAAAAGGCCTTGAATTTTATCGTCTCCGCCGCTGATGGACGTGCCCCCGCTGTAATAGCCGTAACTTCCGATTTTTCCCAGAACCTCTCCATTGAATCCCGGTTCCGGCTTCTTCGTGATCACGTCTACATATCCGCCCAGAGCACCCATCTGAGTGACGTCGAAGGGGCCCTGCTGCATGGTCAGTTTCTGCACGGTGAGCATGTTGATGTGGGAAAGGTGCGGGTCTTTACGGCCGCCGCAGGCGCCCTCAAGAATCCCGCCGTCGAGCAGCACCTTGAAATTTTCCTGGCCGAAGCCGCGTACGGAAACGTCGTTTCCATACGCACCTTTGCGAATCATGGATACTTCGACCATTTCGTCAGACAGGATTTCTGAAAAATCGACCAGGTTTTGCCTCTTCAGCGAGCGGCTGTTGATTTCCCGGTTTTTATGATCAACCGCCTGTCCGGAGACAACGACGGTTTCGGGTTCCAGTATTTTATCGACGGTCTGTGCCGCCGTATTGGTTGTGCCTTCTTCCGGGAAGGCGTTCGTAATCAGGCCCGGCGCAAACAGCGCGGACAGAATAAATCGTCTCATTGAAATAACTCCGTTTTTTAAATGACTGCAGGGTCCCGAAGCCGGGACCGGTTTGGAATGGTGTTCAGACAGTCGTGAACGGAGGGGCCCGGGCCCGCGGGGAGTATAGGCGTTCTGTTCCGCACAGTCCCGGACTGGCTTCAGCCGGAAGCGTCAGAACATAAAGGAGCTCGGGAGCAGAGATTGCAGATGAGGAGATGAATATGAGCTGTGCAAGATCGCAGAAAGGACATTTATGCGTCTTTCCTTCCAGTGGTGTATCTGTCTCTGAACCGGAGGCATCGGAGTGCGCGTGTCCGCAGCAGTGGTGCCTGCAATCATGCTGCTGATGATGAGACGCAGTTCCTCCCAGGGCATGCAGCGGCATATGGCCATAAGGCAGAAGAACCAGCAGGAACATGTAAAGACCTGCCAGGGTGGCGTGTGCAAATCGCCTGTATGTGATTATATTCACTACGGAATATTTATATTATTTTCTGGGCGAATCAATGACAGCACCCGCTTTTCCGGCAGAGTTTGAAATTCCGGATGTGGGCAGAGGCCAGAAACAGGCCGCCGAGGGTGTTGACCCAGGCGATTGGAGGTACGCCCTCGGACACGGCGCGTGAACAGCTGCTGCAGGAGGCGCAGGAGGAATGTGCGGCATATTCAAATGCGGTCACCGCAATCATAATGCCGAGTCCGGTCAGACTCAGTGCTGCCGTCCATTTATCTTTGTGTTTCCGGCAGCCCATGAAAATGGAAATACTGGTCGTCGGCAGTACCAGCAGGAGCATCCAGAGGTGGAAATGCTCGTGTGCAAAAAGGCTGGCTGCAACAATGGGCAGCACGGCCAGGACGACCGGCATCAGCAGGCAGTGAATACCGCAGAGGAGGGCCATGCCGATGGCGATCTGATCAAGAATACCGGATGTTTTTGTTGTCGTCATAGGATTCAGTAAATTTGGGGTTAATGTTGATGTTCAATCGGGAGCAGGCGCCGACAGACACCGGAGATTGTGGAAACAAGAACAAATAAGATACAGCTGCTGATGCAGATGGTCTGATTGGTGGGCAGATCGAAATTGAACGAAACCACCATGCCGATAAATGTTGCCAGCATAGCCAGCAGCGGGGCAATCAGCAGTACATGTGCAATTTTTTTGCTCGCCATCAGTGCCGCGGCAGGACTGACCACCAGATAGCAGAAAATCAGCAGGGCACCCGCAATCTGCGAGGCGGCGGAAATAATCATGCCGAGCATAAGAAAGTAGAGCGATTCCCAGATCCAGGTTTTAATGCCCAGAACCTTTGCCCCTTCCCGGTCCATAAAACTGTACAGGGTGGGGCGCAGCACGCAGATAAACAGAATGAGCGAGGGCGTCAGAATGCTGAACAGAATCTTCAGTTCCTTTGTTGAGGCCAGAATCAGATCGCCGTACAACACCGCGTTGATTTCCATCAGGCCGGGGCCGCTTTTGGAAACCAGCAGAATAGTCAGTGCCGTCGCCGCGATGAAGATGATGCCCATCAGCGTATCGCGCGGAATCCGCTGATTTTCAAACGGTATGGCGAACAGGCTGACGGCTCCGAGCACCAGTGCAAACGATCCCGCAATCGGAGGAATCCCCAACAAAAACGAGGCGGCCACCCCGCAGGCGGCCACTTCGGACAGGGTAATGCCGATGAAAACCGCACGTTTCAGAATCACGAACACCCCGAGCAGCGAGCAGACGGCGGAAATCAGCATCCCTGCCGTCAGCGCTTCGGGAAACTGGCAGTAGATACAGGACATGGCATCATGCATCCGTCCGCCCTCCGTTCAGCTTCACCATTTCGGCTTTTCCCCGTCCCACCCGGCAGATTGTATCCGAGAGGGTTCCGGCCAGTTCCAGATCGTGATGGACCATGAGCACGGTTTTTCCGGCGTTCTGATTCAATTTCATGAGGTGCTTCAGTACATCGTGCTCCGACTGCTCATCCAGTTCAGATGTCGGTTCATCCATAATGATAACGTCCGGCTGACGGACCAGTGCACGGGCAATGAGCACCTTCTGTTTCATACCGCCGGAGAGCTCGCGGAACGTTTTCTGCATATGTTCCGCCATGCCCAGTTCTTCAAGAGCAGTGACCACCGCTCGTTTCTGACGGCCGGTCAGCGGACGGAACAGCCGGCGTTCCGTAGAGAGTCCCATTTCCACAATCTGACGCACGGAGACGGGATAGAGCGGATCGATAACCCGGTGCTGCGGAACATAACCTGCCGGGGTCTGCCGAAACGGGGTGATAATCTGCCCCTGCCGGATCGGAACAAGACCGAGCACGGCACGAAGCAAGGTCGTCTTGCCCGATCCGTTAGGGCCGGTGAACGGCAGAAAAATACCGCGTGGAATCTGAAGATTCACGCTGTGCAACACTTCCTGCCGTCCATAGGCAATGCAGACGTCCGAACAGGTTATGATCGGGTCGGTCACTCGGGCTGCTCCGTCAGACGCTTCACAATCAGGTCGATCAGCGCAATATAGTCGCCCGCCTCCGGATCACTGCCCGTAAAAATGGGGGCCGTCACGATGCGGGTTCCGGTCTTTCCGACCACTTTTTCCGCGGCTTTGGTGCTGTACCATGGTTCCTGCAGGATGATTTCAATATCATCGGTTTCCACCGTCTGAATAACGCGGGTCAGGTGGGCCGGACTCGGCGGAACGCCGGGTTTGGGCTCCAGTTCAATCGCGATATTGATGCCGAACTGGTCGCAGAAATAGATCCAGCTTTTATGGTAGGTCACAATGGACTTCCCTTTCAGCGGTTCAAGTTTCTGCTTCCATACGGCCATTTTCTTTTCGATTTTATCCGAAAAAGCTGCCGCATTTTTACGGTAGGTATCGGCATTTTTCGGGTCGAGCCGGGCCAGACGGTCTGCAATGTCTGCAGCCACATGCCGGGCGTTTTCCGGATCGGTCAGATAGTGCGGGTTTCCTGCGGCATGGACATCGCCCATGGCCCGGGTCAGCATGCGGGCATCCGGAACCTCAAGCTTGTGAATGTGGGTTGAGGCATCCAGATGACCCAACTGACCCGGCCGTATTTTCCGGTTGCGGGAGCCGTCAATGACCGGCATTTCCCAGCCGATCTCCAGTTCCATGCCGGTACGGATCCACAGATCCGCATTGCGTGCCATGATGATGTATTTCGGGCGCGCCTGCAGGTGATGCGGATCCTGTTTGCCTGTAGCAATGGATTGCACCTTGATCAGATCGCCGCCGACGGATTCGGCGATGGAACCCAGGTCGGATGTGGTGGTTACCACATTCAGCTTACCGAAACTGACGGCTGACGCGGCCAGAGCGAGAAAGAGTATTCCTGTTTTCTTAAGCATGATGATCTCCTAGAAGCTGTGAGCGCCGTGAGCACCGAGTGAGAAGGTAAGCTGTACAAAAGCTTCCCAGACGTTTTCCGTACCCTCATCGCCGAGATCATAGTCCCCGTTATTCACCTGGAAACGGATCTGCGAAAATTCCGAAGGTCGGAAATCGACCATGGCCGAAGCCCGCCAGCTGTCACCGAATTCCTCTTTGGCTTCACCCGGTTCCTGTTCTTCATTGGTTAAACCCACCTGGTCCCAGCGCAGACCGGCCCGCCAGCGGGGAAGAAAACCATAGGTGCCCTGGATGTAGTAGCCGTCCTGGGCGCCGGTAAGTGCACTGCCGATTGGAGCTCCGGGAGCATCTGAATCTTTCAGATCCAGATCTTTGTCACGGTAGAAATATTCCGCCTGTACAACCGCATCGCCCTGACCATAGGCCTTGCCGGAACTGTATTTATAGACGACATCACCACCGAAGAACATGTTGTCGCCATCGTAGAAATAATCATAATCTATGCCTCCAACCTCCTCTTCATGGATTTCCTGATGGCTGCCGCTGGCGCCGAAGAGGCCGAACTGCAGTTCACTGTTGTCGAACTGGAACGGAGCAATTTTAACCCAGCCGACACCGAGGCGCGGTCCGTCATTTTCCGGCAGTTCATCAGCTTCTTCCTGAACATACATATTTTCATTGTCGCCCTGGAAAACCTCGGCACCGAACAGGAGATAGAACGGCGTCGGGGCGAGCCAGCTCACCTGTACCCCTTTGTCGTTCAGACCATGGGAGCCCAGCGTCAGTTCATAGATCAGCGGCTGATCGGTGAAGTCCCACTGGTGGGAATGCTGGGCATTGATGTACCCGAAGTTACTGAAAAACTTACCGGCCTTGGCCTGTAATCCCCACGGCAGTCCGGTGGTTTCCGCCCAGGCTTCCTCCATTTCAGCACCTTCTTCAGAGATGGCCGCAATAGCCTGCGCTCTGAAATAGTTGTCCACTTCTGCATAGAAGGTCAGCTCAAGATGCCGCAGGTTGAACCCGTTTTCATAACCGTGGTCGTGATCGTGTTCATCCTCATCGTGGGAATGGCCACCGAATCCCGCGACTTCCTCTTTCATGTGGGAAAGGCCTTCATCGGAATTTTCGTTATAGTAGAACATGTCGATAGTCGCCGAAACGGCCGGATTGAAGGCGCGCAGTGCGCCCGTGGAGTCATTAAAAGTGATTCCGGAAGATACCGCCGCATCCTGGGCGGAAGCATTGCAAATAAGTAAAGTACCCGCCACAAACATGGCGGAGGAATTGAGATAATTCATGGCTTCTCCGTTTATTGATTTTTGACTGAAAACCTGCCGGGGCAGGGGTATAGCAAGTTGTGCTAAACCGTCATAAACGGAGGTGCGCGGGCCTGATGCGGCTGCCAGTGTTCCTGAGTCTGAAACGTATATTCTTCAACGAGGGATTCGATGAAAACAAAGAAGGGTTTCGGAACCGATAGAACCGGAGGCAGTTCAGCCGGAACAGCGGCCAGATTGCAGAGCCCGCAGTCATCGTGTTCGTGGGAATCATCCGCAGGAGTTTCCGAATGGGTGCATCCTGTACTGCAGGCGGTTTCCTGCACATGCTTGTGGGCATGCAGCGGCATATGCAGCCAGGGCAGCAAAACCACCAGCAGCAGATAGATCAGGCTCAGAAGTGTACGGATGCGGTTCACGGCGCGAAACAAACATGATTGTTCTGGTCACGTCAAGCCGCTGAAGTACAAAATCGGTCCGATATGGAGCTTTAATTTTTCCGTAAAAACCCGGTTGCTTTCCCAAAATGAAGTGTGTAGCTTTTCCGACTCGTTCCACTTGAGGAGAGGTGTCTGAGTGGTTTAAAGAGCACGCTTGGAAAGCGTGTGTGCGCTTTACGGTGCACCGGGAGTTCGAATCTCCCCCTCTCCGCCATTTTTCCAAAGGTTGGGAAAACGGCGCAGGCCGAAGCCCGGGAAGGGCCGGCCGTGGGACGAAACGTGCGAGCGTAGCTCAGTGGTAGAGCCCCACCTTGCCAAGGTGACTGTCGTGAGTTCGAATCTCATCGCTCGCTCCATTTTTAAACCCGGTTCGAAGCTTCGAACCGGGTTTTTTATTTTCCGTCCCTGTTGTAATCGGTTACGTTTTCCAGCCTTTGGAATTTTTATATGATTGATTTTATACAGGTGAGTAAACAGTTCGGCACACAGGATGTGCTCAAAAATGTGACGTTCCGGATCAATACCGGGGAACGGATCGGGATTGTTGGCCCGAACGGGGCGGGAAAATCGACGGTATTCAGTCTGCTCAATCATGAGATTGAAGCGGATACCGGTGAAATTGTGCTGCCGAAGCATTGCCGGATCGGGCATTTGAAGCAGCAGCTGAATCCGCACGAAGTGGATGTGAATCTGCTGGAATACACCGAGGATTCGATTCCCGAGCTGAAGACCATTCCCGAAAAAATCCATGCGCTGGAACATCGAATGGACGATTTTCAGGAGCTGGAAAAGGAGCGTGCGCTGAAGCAGATCGGCGAGCTGCAGCATACTTATGAGCACCTGGGCGGCTACGAAATGCGTTCGCGGGCGGAGGCGGCGCTGAGCGGACTGGGTTTTCATGAGGACGAATTCAGCCGCCCGTTCGCCTCGTTCTCCGGCGGCTGGCAGATGCGGGCCGAGCTGGCGCGAACGCTGATTGCTAATCCGGACCTGCTGATGCTCGACGAACCGTCGAACTTCCTCGACCTGCCGGCGGTGGAGTGGCTGCAGAAATTTCTGCGGGGGTATGAAGGTACCATGCTGCTGATTTCGCATGACCGCTATCTGCTGCGTTCGCTGGCGACGGTGACACTGGAAATTGCGGGGGGGCAGGCGACCCGATATCAGGGCGGCTATGATTATTATCTGACCGAGCGGGAGGACCGCATCCGCCATCAACTGGCGGCGAAGGAAAACCAGGACCGCGAAATCGAGCAGATGGAAAGTTTCATCAAACGCTTCCGGGCCAAGTCGTCCAAGGCGGCACAGGTGCAGAGCCGGATTAAACAGCTGGAGAAAATGGAACGGATTGAGGCGCCGGCGACGGTGGCGAATACCTCGAAAATCCGTCTGGCGGATCCGCCGCATTCAGGGCATGAAATTATCCGCCTTGAAAAGGGCGGATTCTCCTACGACGGCTGCCGCTGGATTTTCCGGTTTCTGGATCTGAACATCAATCGCGGTGAAAAAATTGCGCTGGTCGGTTATAATGGAATGGGAAAAACGACGCTGCTGCGGACGCTGGCCGGGGCGCTGGAGCTTTCGGAAGGCCGGCGCGTGGTCGGACATAAGGTGGTGATCGGTTATCAAAGCCAGGATTTCGCCGAAACCATGAATCCGGAAAAAACGGTGTATCATATTGTAAAGGATCAGCATCCGGCGGCTGTGGAATCCGAAGTGCGGAATTTACTCGGTGGATTCGGGTTCAGCGGCGACACGATTGATAAAAAGGTTTCTGTGCTCAGCGGTGGTGAAAAAATCCGGCTGGCCTTTGCGCGTCTTTTTATCAACCCGCCTAATTTTCTGCTGCTCGACGAGCCGACGACACATCTTGATGTTAACGGGCGTGAGGCACTTGAGCAGGCACTGAAGGATTACAAGGGCGCAATCTGTGTGGTGAGTCATGACGTCACGTTTGTGCGCAATATCGCTGATCAGATCATTCATATCGATGATAGCGGAGTTTCCCGGTTTCCCGGAAATTATGATTATTTTCTGGAGAAAAGTGAACAGCAGTCGGTCGGCAGGCCGCCGCAAACCGGTGAAAATGCTGTTTCCGGATCCGCTAAACCGTCTTTGAAGGGCAGGGATGCGCGTAAAGCGCGGGCGGCCCGGCGTGAAGCGGAAAAAGTTCTGAAAAAAATCGAGGCGAAAATCGAGAAACTGACGGAAGAGCAGGTTGTACTCACCGAGGAAATGATGTCAAAACGTGATGCCGATTTTGCCTCTATCAATGCCCGTCTGGCAGAAATTCAGACAGAAATTCAAAAGCTGGAAACGGAATGGGAATCTGCTGCAGAGGCGATCGAGGAATAGCGGCTTAGCAGCGGTGTTGTTTCAATTCGCTCCGGAAGAATCAGTTGTATAAAACGGGTGGAGCCGCCGGTTTCGGTTGCAGGCTCTCTTCTCTAATCCTCACAGAACGGGCATAATTTGGTCGACTGATTAAAAACAGAGTTTAATCAGTTGACTAAATTAATCGTCTGATTAAATTAAGCCGCTCGATTAAATTTGAGGAGGTTAATTATGACAGCTTATCCGGCAGCGGATTCGACGAAATCGCATCTGATTTGTGCAGCGGGCGAGCTCGCGGCACTGCATGGCATTGATAACGTTTCGACCCGGGCGATTGCCGAACGGGCGGGGGAGAATATAGGGAGCATTCACTACCATTTTGGCGGTAAGGATGGACTCATGGAGGAAATGGTCCGCGGAGCGATAGCGGGTTGCAGGCATGATGTGGAGCGCGAGGTGGTTGCTGAGCTGCCTGAGAAGCCGACCCCGGAGGAGCTTTCGAGTGCGGTGCGTCAGATTGTGGTGCGGGAAATGGATGATCTGTTCCGCTCGAACCGTCCGCTTTGGCATTCGCAGGTGATTTATCAGCTGATGCAGCGGGATGATGAATTGTATCGCATATTCCGCCGCGATGTGATGGAGCCGAATCTGGACAGCCTGTATCGCTTTTTAAGGCTTATTGATCCGTCGCTGACGGATGAACAGGCGTTTGCTCATGTGGCGATATTGAAAATGCCGATTTTTGCGCATGCGAACTATCGCAAGGCGATGCTGGATCATCTGGGTACAGAGGATTTTTCGGAATCCTATTTCCGGACGCTGGAAAACCTGCTGGTGAGGCAGACGCAATTGCTGCTGGGTCTGCCGCAAGATTGAATTTTAACGGAGTGTATTGAATGAAACTGAATAAAAAACTGATTACCGGAATCGGCGGCGGTGTACTGGCGCTTGTGGTTATTGCGCTCATTGCGGCTTCAGCGGTTCGCCGTAGAGAAGTTGCTCGGCATAATGATGAAGTTAAAATGCAGCACCAAAATACAGCGCGTCCGGTTCGTTGTGAACAGGTGAAGGCCGTTTTGCAACCGCGCATACGCTCGTATCCCGGTGTGGTGAAGGCCACCGAAGAGGCCTCGCTTTCATTTCGTGTCGGCGGCCCGCTGACCCAGGTGAATGTGGTTCTCGGTGAACCGGTGAAAAAGGGAACCCTGCTGATGCAGATTGATCCTCGCGATTTTGAAGACCGGATTCTTTCGCTTGAAGCACAGCTTGAGGGCAAGGAAGCCAGTGCAGAAAATGCGCGACAGGATTATCGGCGTGTTGCGGAGCTTTTTAAGGAAAAGGTGGTGCCGCAGGCGGATTATGACCGGGCTAAAAGTGTGATGGATTCTGCTGAGGCTGCGGTGAAAGATCTTAAGGCACAGCTCCGGATTGCCCGGCATGCCCTGCAGGATACGGCGCTGCTTGCGCCCTATGATGGAACCGTTACTGAACAGCGGGTTGAAAATTATGAAATGATCAGTCCCGGACAGGTGGTACTGCATTATCATGCTATTGATCAGCTTGAAATCAATGTGCATGTTCCGGAAAACGAAGTGGTTCATGTCCCCATGGATGCGAAGGAACTGTTCGCGTATGTCACGTTTCCGGCCCTGCCGGGCCGGGAGTTTAAAGCCGGTCTGAAAGAGTGGAGCACAAGAGCGGATCCGATGACGCGGACCTACGCGGCCACGTTTGAAATGAAGGCGCCGGAATCCGGCCGTATTCTTCCCGGTATGACGGCCACGGTGACCTTCCGGGAATCGTCTGAGCAGTCCAGAGCGATTACGCTGCCGGTATCCGCTGTGGCGTCGTCTGCGGACGGTGTTTCGGTAGTCTGGATCTACGACGAGGATACGGGCACGGTCAGGCAGCGTGAAGTGCAGGTCGGCGAGCTGAACGGAACTTCGCGGGTGGTTATTACTGACGGGTTGCGTGAAGGTGAACTTGCGGTGGTTTCCGGCAGTCGGTTTCTGCATGAAGGCTGCCCGGTTCGTGTCGTTAACGATCAATAAAGGGAACGATTATGAATCCAGCAGCTTTTGCTTTAAAAAAACGTACCGTGATGGTTGTGATGACCGTCCTGCTGATTATCGCGGGATTGATGTCCTACCAGCGTCTCGGTCGTCTGGAAAATCCGAACTTCACCATCAAAACCGCGCTGGTGGTCACGCAGTATCCCGGCGCAAGCCCGGCCGAAGTGGAAGAGGAGGTCACGGATCCGATTGAGGAGGCGATTCAGGCGATGAGTCAGCTGAAAGAGGTCTATTCCACTTCTATGGAAGGGCTTTCGCTGATCTACGTTGATATCCAGGATACATATCAAAGTTCTGAACTGCCTCAGATCTGGGACGAGCTGCGCAAAAAGGTGGGTGATATGCAGGGCGAGCTGCCGCCCGGTGCCGGAACTCCGGTCATTAACGATGATTTCGGCGATGTGTACGGAGTTCTTTTTTCACTGACCGGTGAGGGGTATTCCTATGCTGATCTCAAAGCCTATGCCGAAGAACTGAAGACCGAACTGCTGAGTTGCGACGACGTCGCCCGCATTGCCTTCTGGGGGCTTCAGCAGGAAGTGATTTATGTTGAATTCGAACGCGCCCGCATTACAGAGCTGGGATTATCGCCCGAGCAGATTGCCGGCATCCTGCAGTCGCAGAACGTGGTGCAGCCGAGCGGCAAGGTTGAAATTGACGGCAATTATATCCGTATTACACCCACCGGAGATTTTGCCAGTGAACAGGTGATTGCCGATCTTTATGTCGGCGACGGAGACCGGCTGGTCCGGCTTGGCGATATTGCCACGGTTTCGCGGGGATACTACGACCCGAAATTTCAGATTATGACCTTTAACGGGGAACCCGCCATTGCAATCGGTATATCCACCGTTGCGGGCGGCAACGTCGTGACCATGGGCGAGTCCATTAAGGAAAAACTGGCCGAGCTGGAAAAGACGCGACCCGAAGGCATGGAGCTCAATTCCATTTATTACCAGAGCGAAATGGTGACCCAGGCGGTGAACGGTTTTGTGATGAATCTCATCCAGGCGGTGATCATTGTGATTGTTCTGCTGATGTTTTTCATGGGCTGGCAGAGCGGTCTGCTGATCGGTGCGGTATTGCTGCTCAATATCGCCGCTACGCTGCTGGGTATGTATATTATGGAGATCGAACTGCAGAAAATTTCGCTCGGTGCCCTGATTCTCGCACTCGGGATGCTGGTGGATAATGCCATCGTGGTTGCGGATGGGATTCTCATTCGCGTAGAGCGCGGGGAAAGCCGGGAAGAAGCTGCGGTTGACGTGGTGCGCGATACGCAATGGCCGCTGCTGGGAGCCACGTTTATTTCGATTCTTGCTTTTACGGCCATCGGTTTTGCGCCGGGTAACATCGGCGAGTTCTGCCGTTCGCTGTTTTATGTCATGCTGCTTTCACTGCTGATCAGCTGGGTACTGGCGGTTACAGTGACACCGCTGTTTTGTGTCTGGTTCCTGAAGATTCCGGATACGCACGGGGCGGATCCGTATGACAAGCCGATGTTCCGCCGCTACCGTAAGGTACTGCATCTGACGGTTCATCACCGGATCATTACGGTGGGTGCCACGCTGATCCTGCTCTTTGCTGCATTCTTCGGTTTCCGGTTTGTGCCGCAGGCCTTTTTTCCGGGATCACCGACGCCATACTTTTTTGTGAATTACTGGCGGCCTGCGGGAACTCATATTGACCGCACAGCGGAGGATGTGGCCAAAATTGATGAATACATCCGTGCCATGGACGGCGTGAAGCAGACCTCCACGTTTGTGGGTGAGGGTACGTTGCGCTTTATGCTTTCCTACAATTATGAGACGCCGGATCCGAGTTACGGGATGATTCTCGTTGAAACGGAAGATTATCACGATATTCCGGAGATGGTGGAAAAGATTGATTTCTACCTCAAACAGAACTATTACGATGCGGAGCCCTACTGCAGTAAAATTCCGAACGGGCCTGCGCTGGGCTTCTATGTGGAAGCCCGGTTTTCCGGTCCGGATAAAGCCGTGCTGGAGCAACTCGGCCGTCAGGCACTGGAGATTATGCAGAACGAGCCTACGGCAAAAGATGTGCGGCTGGACTGGCGTCAGCAGGTGCAGGTGCTGCGCCCTGTATTTTCCGAAACACAGGCTCGCCGGGTCGGTGTGACCCGCGCGGATCTGGCCTCTTCGCTTCAGCTCAATTTCAACAGTACGCCGGTCGGGCTTTACCGCGAGGAGAATGAACTGATTCCGATTCTGTTCCGGCCACCGGAATCAGAGCGTACATCCATCGATAATTTCGACCAGATTCAGGTGTGGAGTTCGGTCAGCAAAACCTTCATTCCGATCGGTCAGGTTGTGTCTGATCTGGAAAAAGTGTGGGAATGGCCCTACGTGATGCGCCGGGACCGCCGCAATACGATTACGGCACAGTGTAATCCCGTTCACGGCCTGCCCGAAACGCTGCGCCGTAAGATTGCGGATAAGATTGAGGCCATTGAACGGCCGCCGGGTTATCGTTTTGAGTGGGCGGGCGAAGCCGAAGAATCGGCCGAAGCACAGGCCCCGCTGGCGGCGACCTTCCCGTTGTGTATGCTGGGCATGTTTGTGATTACGATCTGGCTGTTTAACTCGGTGCGGCGTCCGATGATTATCTTTATGTGTGTTCCGCTGTCGATCATCGGGGTGACTACCGCCTTACTGCTCACCGGTATGCCGTTCGGTTTTATGTCGATTCTCGGTTTCCTGGGGCTGTCGGGTATGCTGATCAAAAATGCCATCGTTCTGATTGATGAAATTGAACTGCAGCTGGAACGTGGAATTGAGCCGTATAAAGCGGTGCTCGATTCATCGGTCAGTCGTATGCGGCCGGTGATTATGGCGGCCGGAACCACGATTCTCGGTATGGCTCCGCTTCTGACCGATGCCCTGTATTCGGGGATGGCGGTTACTATTATGGGGGGTCTTTTTGCGGCCACCTTCCTGACGCTGATTGTGGTGCCGGTGGTTTACACGCTCGTTTACCGCATCAAAGCGGATCAGGAACATCTTTAGGGAGAACAGAAATGAAGAAATGGATTTTATTTGCGTTGATGATGCCGTTACTGGGCGCGGCTCAGACCAACGGGCTGAGCCTGGCGGATGTCCGGTTGAGGGTACTTGACGGCAACCCGTCTGTCCGCGAAGCAATCCAGCGTATTGCGGCTGCCGAAGCCGTGCTGACACAGGCGCGTTCGGCGTATCTGCCGACGGTTACATTGAGTGGGTCCTACGGCCATTTTGATGCGAGCCTTCATCCGGATATAGATGTCACAACGCGCTACAGCGACAGTTTTATTCAGGGGACCGGCGGTCTTCAGGCCAACTGGCTGCTGTTCGACGGTTTTGCCCGCGAAGCACGTTCGCTGGCGGCGAAATACGGTGTGCAGCAATCACACGAATTTGCTGCGGAGACGCGACGGCTGCTGATTCAGTCTGCCACAGTTGCTTATCGGCAGGCTCAACTGGCCCGGGAAAATGTAGCCATTGCCCGGCGCGACCTCGCCTTTAACCGGAACCTTGAGGCGGATGCGCAGAAGCGTTTTAAAGCGGGGGATCTGCCGGAATCGGATGTGCATAACTTTTCTATCCGGGCGCTGCAGGCGGAGACTTCGGAACTGCAGGCGGAGCTGGACTATAAAACCGCCTGCACGATTCTTGCGGAGCTGATGGCTCTGCCTGAAGCCCGGCTTCCGGAATCCATGCAGCCGCTTTCGATTGATTTTGATGAAGGCGGATCCATTCCGGATCTGGAGAGTGCGTTCCGCTATGCGCTTGTGCATCGTCCGGACTACCAGGCGTTCACCTCCGGCCGACTTGCTCTGGCCCAGCAGACGCGTGCGGCAAAAGGCGAAATGCTGCCCAAGATATTTCTGACCGGGGAAATGAATTATGCCGACCGCAGCGGTTATTCCACGGCGGGGGATCACGGCAATTATGATTCGTTTGCCGGGGTGACAGCTTCCTGGGATCTTTTTTCCGGGGGGCGTAAAGCGGCGGCAGTGAAAGAGGCCCAGGCCGAAATGCGTGCACTGGAGCAGCAGCAGGAATCGCTACGTCTCTCCATCCGCTCTTCCTTGCAGAAACGGATTGATGAAGCGGCAATGAGTCGGGAGGTTTTTCTACGGGCGGAAAAAATCCATCAGCTTTCCGTTCAGGTGCGGGACAGTGTGGAAAAGTCCTATAAAGCCGGCATGGCCCCGATTACCCGTCTGAATGAGGTGCAGACCGATCTGGTCCGTGCGCGGGGTACTTACGCCTCTTCCTATATTGCCTATCAGTTGGTGCTGAATCAGCTCGATATTGAGACCGGCCGCATTCTGGCGGAACTCGAATAGGAGAAAACATATGAATTCTGATTCCGGATATACAATGGATATTATGAAGAGTTTGATCCTGTGTATGGTTTGCGTTCTGATTTCGGTGCTCATGATCAGGATTGATGCGGGAATGGTTGCTGAAACATCAGGATTTGGGGAAAATTCGGCCACGGAAAGAATGCAGCTGGTCTATCTGTTTTTCTCTGCGGTCATTTTTGCCCGCACAGCTGTGCATGTTGAAGAGTGGCGCAGTCTGTCGATTCTGATGGCCGGCGGAACGCTGGTGATGATGATCCGGGAAATGGATGGAGCGCTGGACCATCTTTACCATGGAGCCTGGTTTCCCTTTGCTGTTTTGACCGGGAGCATTACGTTGACGCTTGCGTGGCGGTGGCGCGGGCAGCTTCAGCGGAACCTGGAAGTCTTTCTATATACTCCCGCGTTCGGGGCCTTACTGGCGGCCGGTCTTTCGATCTTTGTGTTTTCCCGCCTGTTTGGAATGAAGGATTTGTGGGAATCGGTTTTCGGAGTAGAGCAGCTTGCGACGGTTCAACGCTGGGTGAAGAATGCGGTGGAAGAAGGCAGTGAACTGTTCGGTTACACGCTGCTGTTTCTTTCCGCATACGGATTTAACCGGTTTTCAACCCGGTTTATAGATCTGACCCTGTGCTGCAGACATGAACAGCCTGCGGAAGCGGCAGGTGCTGAACGGGTACATGCATCATGAGTGTAAAAAAGAAACTGTTCCTTTTTTCGGTTGCTGCGGTGATGTCCTTTTTCGGGCTGATATTTCTGGCCGGAATCATCTGGTCGGTGGTTCCGATCTTCGGGAATACCCTGCCGCATCACCTGGCGGAGTGGTCCGGCGTATCGTTTAAATGGTCGGCTCTGCTGGTCTCTGCGCTGCTTGGTGTGGTGTGTGTCGGCTGCATTACCGCGAGTGCGGTGATCCACGCGCTGGCCACGGATACGGAACTGGACTGGTAGGCTGTGCGTCGGATATTTCAGATAGGATTCATCCTTCTGCTTTGCATGAGGGTCGATGCCGGGGGAGGACTCTATTTCGGTGTAGGGGCCGGCCCTCAGGGCGGAACATTGACGGAACCGGACCAATACAATGCCGTGGTTGATCTCGGGTATATGTTTTATTCCAAGGAATGGACCCGGGTGGAATTTGATCTCGGGGCCGGCGTTACCTGGCTGGGCAGCAATGAACACAAAGATGCGGTTTACGCTTTTTCAATTATTCCCGCTCTCCGGTTGTATTTCTGGAACACTGCATCGTTTCGGACATATGTAATGGCTGCTGCCGGTCCTACCTATCTGACGGAGAGCTATCTCGGAAACATGGAACTGGGCGGATATTTTGCCTTTAACGATTTTGTGGGAGTCGGCGTGCGGTTCGGTGAGGAAGAGAAATGGAATGCAACCCTGGGGTGGCGTCACATTTCCAACGCCGGGCTGTTCAGGCCGAACCGCGGATTCGATGTGCCGGTCTATTTTCTGCTCGGTAAAAAGCTGTAATTCCGCGCCGGTGTACCGTTCCGCCGGACATCTGTTTTCCGGGAACATACTGCGCTCATAACCCGCTCATAAACATACGCTAAATAAACGGGCTTTTGCTTGTATACCTACTTGGAGGTATGTATAAACGCGGCGCTTAACGGTGAGGTCATTGCATGGCACGGCGGACAAAAGAAGAGGCGGCACAGACCCGGATTGATATTCTGGAGGCGGCGCTCAGAATCTTTTCAGAAAAAGGTTATTCGAGAACAACCTTTGTGGATATTGCTGCGGAAATCGGCCGCTCAAAAGGTGCGGTTTACTGGCATTTCAAAACCAAGACCGATTTGCTGGCGGCGGTCATTATCTATGCAGAAGAGCGCCTGTGTAAAGGCACTTCCGCACTGCCGGATTCGGTAGAGGAGATGCGTGAGCATGTGCTGGAATACGCCCGTCTGTTTGTCTGTGATGAGCGGGCGTGGCAGTTTGAATTTTTCTGTTCGTTTCAGATTGAGTGGTCGACGGAGATGATGGAGGAAGTGCGGGAAAAGCTGAAGACGCTGCGCGATGATCCGATGCAGTTGCTGGTGGAAAAACTGGATCACCTGCAGGAGATAGGTGCGCTAAAGCGCGATAAAAAGGCTGAGACACTGGCCCGGTGTTTCGGCGCGGTGTGGGTGGGCGCGGTACATCTGTCTATGTATGGAGATATCGGCCGTGAAAAATTTATTGAAGTGCTGATGGATGGGTTCGATCTGGTGATCGGCAGTCAGAAGGCCTAGTTGTTGTTGGTACAAGGAGAAAGATATGTTGAAACAGATTATAGCTATTGTCGTATTCATTGTGACGTTCGCAGTGGGTATCGGCGTCGGAATTTTTGCCGGGAAAATGATGTCCATGGATATGTCGGCCATGATGGGTGGGCCCGGAGAAATGCCTCCGCCGGCGGTGAAGGCGATTGAAGTTGCGGAGGGACCGGTGGATGTGCGGGAGGAATATATCGCCTCCGTTGAGCCGGTTCAGCAGGTGAGGGTGAAAACCGAGGTTGCGGGGTATATCGATGAAGTGCACTTTACGGAAGGCTCGATGGTGAAGGCGGGCGATCTGCTTTTTACGGTGGATCAGAAACGGTATCAGTCGATGGTGGAGGCCCGCGAGGCCGATCTGGCCAGCGCGGAGGCCGAGCTCAACCGGGCAGAGCGTTATTTTGAGCGGATTGAAAAAGCCGGCAGCAGTGTGTCGCAATCCGATAAGGATCAGGCTGAAGCGCTGAAACTGCAGGCAATGGCCAACCTGAAACAAGCCGAAGCCAATCTAACTGTGGCCCGGCTGGATCTTGAATATTCGGAAATCCGTGCCCCGATCGATGGGCGCATTGGGGCGGCACTGGTTACAAAGGGTAACTATATTGATCCCATGATGGGTGAGACGCTGGCAACCATTGTTCAGCTGGATCCGGTCCGCGTAGTTTTTTCGGTCACTGACCGGGCTTATCTTCAGTATCGCGAACGCGTCACTGCGGGCTCCACTGATGAACTGGTCGCTCGGGTTCGTCTGCCGACCGGAACAGAACTTCCCGCCATCGGAAAAAAGGATTTTGATGATAATACCATGAATGAGCGTACTGGAACGATGACTGTGCGTTATCTGTTTGATAATCCGGATGAACTGCTGGTGCCTGGGGGATATGTTTCCATTCTCGTCGGTCCGGCGGACCGGCCGGCGGGTATTCGTATTCCGCAACAGGCGATTCTGGTCGACCAGGAGGGGCCCTATGTTCTGACTGCAGATAAAGAGGGCACAATCGGGGTTGCACGCGTTACGCTCGGTGAACCGGTTGAAAAGGATTATGTGATTACGTCGGGGTTGAAGTCCGGTGACCGTGTGGTGGTAGACGGTGTGCAGAAAGTACAGCCGGGAGCTTCCGCAACCGTTACGCTTATGGAGGCGGCACAATGATTTCCCGGGTATTCATTGAACGCCCGCGACTGGCGGGAGTGATTTCCATTGTGCTGATGCTGGCAGGGATTCTTTCGATTTCGTCGCTGCCCATTGCTCAGTATCCGCAGGTGACGCCGCCGCAGATTGTGGTGCGTGCCATGTACCCCGGTGCCAGCGCGGAAGTGCTGGCGGCCACGGTGGCGGGGCCGATTGAAGATGCGGTGAACGGCGTACAGGATATGATTTATATGTCGTCCTCCTCGGACAACGCCGGTATGTATACGCTGACGGTTACCTTTGAAGTGGGGACGGATCAGGATATGGCCCAGGTGAAGGTGCAGAACCGCGTGGCCCAGGCCGAACCGCTGCTGCCGACCGAGGTGGTGCAGCAGGGCGTGACGGTGGAGACTGAATCATCGGATTTTCTCGGTTTCATTGTTGTCCGTTCACCGGACGGCAGTAGGGATGATCTGTTTCTGAGCGACTATGCCTATAAAATTATCCAGCCGTCGCTGGAGCGTATCCGCGGCGTGAGCCGTGCACAGGTCTGGGGTCCGAAATACAGCATGCGCGTCTGGATGGATGCAGACCGTCTGTCGGCACTGGGGATCAGCCCGGATGAAGTGACATCCGCAATCCGCAGCCAGAATATCCAGGCCTCGATCGGTTCAATCGGAGCTTCGCCGGATGATGGCACGGCGCAGATTTCCTACACGCTGAACACGGAAGGTCGTCTGAATGATCCGGCTGATTTTGAAAACATTGTCATCCGTGCAGAAGAAAACGGTGCGGTCGTTTATCTGAAGGATGTTGCCACCGTGGAGAAAGGAGCGGACAGCTATCTGTTTGCTTCCAAATACAATGGTCGCAATGCTGTGGCACTGGGGTTGACCCGTACACCCGGTTCTAATGCGCTGGATACCATGTATGAGGTGCAGTCCGAGCTGGAGCAGATGCGCAGCACGGCACCGGACGGTCTGGAAATGATCCTGCCTTATGATGCCACCGAGTTTGTCCGGACCAGTATTCGTGAAATTGTGATCACACTGCTGCTGACCTTCTTCCTCGTGGTGGTGGTCTGTTATGTCTTTCTGCAGGACTGGCGTGCGACGCTGATTCCGGCCATCACCATTCCGGTATCGCTCTGTGCGACCTTTCTGGTACTGGCGGTGCTTGGATACAGCATCAACACCCTGACGCTGTTCGGGCTGGTGCTGGCCATCGGACTGGTGGTGGATGATGCTATTGTGGTAGTCGAACGCGTGCTGGAAATTATGGAGAGTGAAGGGCTCGATCACAAAACGGCAACTATAAAAGCTATGGAGCAGGTGAGCGGTGCGGTGATCGCCACCACGCTGGTACTGCTGTCCATCTTTGTGCCGATCGGTTTTATGTCGGGCATTACCGGAAAGATCTATCAGCAGTTTGCCGTCGCCATTTCCGCCGCCGTGTTTTTCTCCACTGTCAATGCGCTGACGCTCAGCCCGGCGCTCTGTGCCGTCATGCTCAAAGTCATTAAACCGAAAAAGCACGGTCCACTGCGCTGGTTCAATACCGGGCTGAGGCGTGCGCGCAGTATTTATGTGGCGGGCACAATCAGTCTGGCCCGCCGTCTGCTCATTACCGGATTTATGCTGCTGTGTGTTTTCGGGGTGTCTTACGGACTTTATAAAATGACACCGGCGTCGTTTCTGCCTGATGAAGATGCGGGCATTATCTTCGGTATGGCGCAGTTGCCGGAAGGAGCAACCCGGGCGCGTACGGAAGCACTGCTGGATGAAGTATTGACCCCGCTTCGGGATGAAAAGGGAATCAGTTATATCATTCAGGTGACCGGTTTCAGTATGATGGGCGGTTCCGGCGAAAATGTAGCCTTTTTCATGTTCGGTCTGGATAACTGGTCCCAACGCATGGAGCCGGAACTTCATGTGACCGCGCTGCAGCAGAAACTGCAGGCCCGTCTTGCTACGGTGTCCGGCGCCGAGCTCAATCTGTTCGTGCCGCCGGCCATTATGGGGCTGGGAAACAGCGGAGGGCTTGACATCCGCCTGCAGTCCCTGCAGGACAACGATCCACAGAAACTGCAGGCGGTACTCAACAGCTTCCTGATGGAAATCAACATGGCCCCGGAAATCATGTTCGCTTTCAGCGGATATTCGGCCAATACACCGCACATTCATCTGGAGGTTGACCGGGTAAAAGCCGCTCTGCTGAATGTGGAAATCAGTTCCATCTTCAGTGCACTGCAGACCTATCTCGGCTCCATGTATGTGAACGATGTCAACTTCGACGGACAGGTGAACCAGACCATTATTCAGGCGGACTGGCCGTTCCGTAAAAACGTGGATTCACTCGACCGCATTCATGTGAAAAGCCGAACCGGGGATATGGTTCCTCTGGGCAGTCTGGTGAAACTCGATACCACGCTCGCCCCGCGGAATATCGAACGCTATAACAAATTCACGGCGGCAACCATCAATGCGTTCGCTCTGCCCTTTGTCAGCAGCGGTGCCGCAATGGATGCGGTCAGCGAGATCGGCAGAAAAGTTCTTCCGGAGGGGTACACCTTTGAATGGTCGAACCTGAGTTATCATGAATCGCGCGCCGCCGACAGTACCAACGTGCTGCTGCTGATGGCCGTTATTTTTGGTTACCTCTTCCTCGTGGCGCAGTACGAAAGCTGGACTACACCGTTGCCGGTGATCCTTTCCACGGTTGTGGCGGTTGCCGGTGCGTTGGCAGGGCTGTTTCTGATGAAGATGCCGCTGAGTATCTATGCCCAGCTCGGACTGATTCTGCTGATCGGTCTGGCCAGTAAAAATGCCATTCTGATTGTCGAGTTTTCCAAGACGCGGCGGGAGGAGGGGCTCTCCATTCTGGAAGCTGCGGCCGATGGAGCGGGGCAGCGCTACCGCGCTGTGCTGATGACCGCCTTCACCTTTATTCTCGGGGTGCTGCCCATGATGTTTGCTGATGGCGCCGGATCCGCCAGCCGCCGGGCTATCGGCACCACGGTATTTACCGGAATGATTGCGGCAACGGTCTTCGGCATTGTGCTGGTTCCCGCGCTCTTTGTGCTCTTCATGACCCTGCGTGAAAAGACTCACGCCCTCCGCACCCGCGGAAAGGAAGAGGAGGAGTAGGGGGCTTCAGCCACTGATAAACACGGAATTAAACCGATTAATTTCTATCCGTGTGAATCTGTGTTTTTCCGTGGCGACATGTGATTTCAGCAGGAGTATTATGCAGAAATGAATTCAGAACGTTGTCCATGTGGAAGCGGCGAGTCGTACAGCGCATGCTGCGGGCGCTTTATTTCCGGCGCTGAAAAAGCGCAGACCGCCGAGCAGCTGATGCGCTCGCGCTATTCCGCCTACGTGAAAAAAGACGTCGACTATCTCGTCCGCACCACACTCCCGAAATCGCGCACGCCGGATTTGGCGCAGAATATTACCGAATGGATGAATGCGGCGGAATGGATCCGCCTGCTGATCATCCGCGCCGAAGAAACCACCGTCGATTTTGTGGCGCAGTACCGGCTGAACGGATCCGAGCAGCAGCACCGCGAACACTCCGTCTTTAAAAAAGAAAACGGCGAATGGTTCTACGTCGGCGAAGCCTGACCCCGCCGCCGTACCGCAGGCATCTTTCCGGTCAAGTATGCTGCGTTGAAGCAGACCGGAAAAGGGTCGGTCCGGATTGGCACGACGTTAAGAATATTCGAATGGGCTTTCCCTTCGGGAGTGCAGACGAGCCGTCTGCGGTACAGGTTTGTATCGCAGGCCGCCGGCCTGCCAAGCACGCTGGCAACGAACATGGGCATGGGCAACGCATGGCTGAAAGAACAAGGGGTGATCAGCCTCCCGAAGCGTAGCGCAGATAATTTTCGTAGGAAATAGTGACCGAAGAGAGCGGTTCACGAACAATGGTCTCGGATGCACTATCCAAGGTGATTTTATCGGATGGTGCCTTGCGAACCGCCGGATGCGGACCCGCATGTCCGGTGGTGTGGGGAGGAGAAGCTAGTCACTCCTCTTTACCCGATTTAGCTCCATATTTTTTTGAAAGTGATTCCTATAATGATTGCAGTAATTATTCCCACAATTACTCCGGCTGTGATTTTTCCTGTTTTACTTCCTAAATATGCATGTCCAAAACAAATCCCTAATATGGAAACAGTCCAGATGAGAATGATTTGTAGATATTCGGATGACCACTGAAATTGTTTTCCATCTCGTAGAATCATGATTGCAGATCTTATTCCTGCGATGACGAGAATGATGATTGCGTTTCGCAGTGCGACATGAAATGGGGCTTGGATTTTTGTGTTGTCCATTTTGCTTATTTATCAAGAGCTAACGTTAATCCTGACCCGCTTGGGAATCCAACTTTGACCGAATCGACCGGCGTTGTCCCAGTAGGCTCAATGTTTTGGTTGGAAAATTATTTATCTTTGTTTCGTCTATCTAACAGAAATGGCTGAAGCAATCTCTCTGCACGCATGACCTGTAGAATGTATGCAATATCATCTTCGACCCGATAAAAAATTCTACATGGGGGAATTACGATTTCACGGTATGGAGTGCGGGGTAGTTCCTTGGGGCGTTTCCCTGAGTTTGGGTAGATAGTTAGCCGCTCAACTCTGTCGAAAATCTTTTGGACATAATTTGATGCTGCCGTAGGATTATCTAGGGCGATGTATTCTGCACCTTCATCTAAACCTAAGAGGGCAGGTTCTGTCCAAATTAGATCAGCCATTTTTTCATCTTCTTTTTGGCTTCATCCTGTGTGTAGGTTCTGCCTTCAAGAATGGCTCGTTCCCCCCTGGCGATCCTTTCAAGGATTTTCATCCGATCCTGCATGAACTCATAGGAGTCAACATCAACAAGGTATGCTGATGGTTTTCCGTGTTCAGTAATCAAAACGGGTTCGCCGGAACTATGGAGATCGGACAGGATCTGTGTCGCTTGTCTTTTTAATGTGGTCACTAATTCTGTTTTCATAGTCGAAATGATACTTTAGTGATACTCTGTGCTCAATGATTATGTTTAGGTTTCCAAATGTAATCGGATTGGCTTTTCATGATATGAAGCCGGCGGTGCTGTATGGAAAAGTGTCTGCGTATCTGAACCGAACAGTGGAGGCTGTCCGGAAAATCCTCAAGAAGTACGATCTGAAAAAGGGAGAGGTTATTGCTCCTTCATTGATTCCCTCAAAGTCCGGAGACAAAAAGAAAACCGACCGGTGCGATGCGCGGAAGCTGGCGGAGTTTCTGCGGTTCGGACACCTGACCCCGGTGCATATTCCCGATCTCGACGACGAGGTGATCCGCGATGTTTTCCGGGGCCGTACCGGTGCCGCGCAGGGTCTTGCGCGCACGAGAAAATTATGAACCACGGAATACACGAAATACACGGAAAGGAAAGACAGGCGGTTCATGGGTAGGGCTGGTTCGCCGAAGCTTTCGACCCTCCAGTCATTGGAACTTTCCAAGCTCTGGAAAATGTAGGCCACGTCCCCGACGTGGCGGGCGGCAGAGCGGACGCACCACTCCGGAGGCCATTCAGTACCGCACCCTCGATCGCCAGCTTTGGGGCTGATAACGAAATAATAGGACTGACACCTGCCCTGAAATAATAGGACTGACACCTGCCCTGACACCTGCCCTTTTTTATGCAACAGCGAGTTGGTGAACTTCTTTATGGATTTTGTCGGAAATGGTATCTTCTGCAACATCAAGATCGTAATCCATCTGGAGACCCAGCCAGAAAGATGCTGAATTCCCAAAATAGACCGAAAGACGCAAGGCTGTATCAGCGGTTACGCTTCTTTTTCCGTGGACAATTTCATTCACCCGGCGTGGAGAAACTCCCAGATCACGACCTAATTTATTTTGACTGATTCCCATAGGTTTAAGGAATTCTTCGTTCAGGATTTCTCCCGGATGTACTGGAGCAATTTTTTTCATTTTAAAAGTCACCTCCTAATTCATTACAGGGAAACCAATATAATCCATCCTCTTTTATTTCCGCTTTGAAGTCTGACTTAATAACCATTTTCATCATATTGAACAGAGGCTGCTTTGAAGCAGAAATATTAGATTTAGCTACTGATTTCTTATCGACCATTTTTGCTATTCGAACAGAGTCAATTTCAAGTTTAGAGCGAGCTACGTTAGGTTTAAGAGCTATATTTAAATCATTTACTGAATGAACGGATGGATATAGCCAGCCATCGATATCATCGTCATCAAACCAAGTTCGGGTCATAGATGCTGAAATCCGATGAAGAAATTCAGTTCCTTTCCCGACGGGTTTCAGAAACTCTGAACGAATAAAGTCGCGTAAGATTAGATGTGAAATGAAGCTTTGATCATCAAACAATTTCCTCCCAGATATAGAGGTGTTTTTGTCAGATAAAACTACAGTTCGAAGGTTCAAAGGAGTTCTCTGTTTATATTTAATCAAGTAAACAGGTTCGTCCGGTTTTACTTTCAACTCTTCAAATGGGGTTTTTAATTTGAGGGACGTATATAGAACGGGATTTTTTTCAGCATTACATCGCCCCATTGGAGTCTTATCTACAGGAGGTTCCCATAGCTCAGACTCTGACTTGAGAAGGTAATCCATTGATCTGATTCGCCACAAGCAAGGCACAGTCTTTCGTTTTGTCGTTAAAACGTATTCGCCAAGCGAATCAAGAAATGAGACGAGATTGGCATCAATTTCTACATCGCTCAGTTTTCTTAAATCATATGAACGCCATTCTTCAATACACCTCAAAATATGGGCGGGAGAGGGCAAATTTAAATGTTCGTTGTTATTACTCATCTGGAGAGGTAACAGTTAGGCCTGCAAGGTCGTCATGATGGCCCTGGCTGTCGGCAAACTCAATTGCAGACTGGTGGGGCTACCACAGCACATGCATTTGCTTCATAAAATGCTTCACCTGCGTATGCTTCTTGAACGGCTTTGTTTCCAACTGGCTTTGAATATTTTTCACATTGAATTGCTAAACGAAAATCATCTTTCTCCGCAACAATATCAATACCTTGATCTCCTGACCCTTGGGTCACTACTGCAACCCAACCATTATCATTAAGGATATCAGTGACAAAGTATTCATACTCTTCTGGCGTTATGTCATCTGAATATTCAGAAGTTGATTCCTCTTCGTAGTTAGTCTGAACATCGACTACACCATCAAGTACACTTAGAAGCCCTTGGTGAATTTGTTCTTCTTCAATCGCGTAGCCATTATCGAAAAATGTGCGTTCTCCTGTGAAAAGTCGATAATTCGCGAGAGAAGCAATCGCTTGTATTTCAAGGTCATTGAGTTCATTTTGCAGGAGCTGTTGATAGAAATATTCTAGCTCCTTGAACCATTCATCCTTGTAGGGAACCCCATAATCATCAACACAAACCAACCGTTGCTTTTTCTTACTATAAAGTTGGCAGGTGAGGAAGAGCAATGTCTGTTGCTTTGCTCGTTAGGGCTGAGAATTCTTTTTCATAGGTGCTGAAGCAAATATCTTGGGATAACCCTGAGCTATTGCTTTGGGGTGAATTTGTAAGCCAATCTAAAAATCCCATTGCTCTTCCTTATTTATTATGTCCAACAGTGTGTTGAATTGCATGTTGTTATGCACTGCATATACCGATTCTGTTTATTCCCCTATCAGCCCGTGCAGTGTGCTGTAAAACGAGTTGTGAATGTTGCGATAAACTTTATGAGTATGCAGTTTGATTGTAAAGAAAATGAGGGCTGGGTCGGGCGGACGGGGTGGTGCGGGATTTGATCCACATTTCCAATGGTTGGAAGGTGGGGTGATCGCATCGCGTTTATAGATCCGGAAAAACGGTTGGTTTATAAATCGCGCGGTGCGTGGTCTGATTCGCTTGAAAAAAGAACCGCCCCGTCATCGAGCGCTGAGGGGGCGGGTAAATTGACGCTGTTGGCGTCATAAAGGATTCATACTACTCGCTAAAACATACGGGTATATTTTACCACCCAGCTCCGCTGGAGGACACGGAGAGCACAGCGTCCTTCCTCTGTGTTCCTCTGAGTCCTCCGTGGTGAAACTTCGGAGATTCCGGACTACGAGGTTTATACCGAGAAGTAATCCAACAGGGTATCATACCATTTACTAAAACATTCCGGTCTTAACGACAGCGTTATTCCGCGCAGCGACGCAGAGCGCGCGGAGCCGTTTGTGACTGAATTTCTCTGCGTCCTCAGCGCCTCTGCGAGAGATCAAATTTATACCGGATCGTTTTAACGTTTGGTATCAGGCTTCTTCGAAGTCCTGTGTGGTGCAGTTGTTGCAGATGCAGTTGAGGATGGAGAGGGCGCGGGGATCGCAGATGGAATACCACATTTCTTTTCCGTGGCGGGAGGAGCAGAGCAGGCCGGCGCGGCGCATCTGGTTCAGGTGCTGCGAGACCACGGCCTGGGCAAATCCGGTTTCTGCAACAAGGGCATGAACGGGAACTTCCTGTTCGCGCTCCAGAATTTCAATAATCCGCAAGCGCTGCGGATGCGCCAGCATTTTCAACGTTTCCGCCGCCCGCTGGAGCGTCTCGACTTTCAGTTTTCCCTGCCGAATGCACGGGGTTGTTTTGCTCATTTTTCAGTTCCCGGTTTTACATTGAAATTCGGGCGGTGCACCGTATGCACCGCCATCTGTTTAAGCATATATCGATTTCTACAGAATCGTCCTGCCGGAATCGAGCGTTTCCGTCCGGCAGGTGTTTCCGGCAACTGCGGAACTACTGGATTTCGAGGGTCAGTTCGACGGGACAGCTCAGGGTATTGGAGAGCGGGCAGGTTTTCTCCGCCTGCTGCAGGGCTTTCCGGGCGGCATCGGCCTGGGCAGCATCCTCGAGCTCCAGAGTGACGTTTACAGAAATCCGGCTGAAAACCAGGCCGGCGGAGCCTTTCTTCATGGTGCCGGCGGCCTGGCTGCGGTAGGAGCGGAAGCCGATTTTTCCACGGTTCAGAAAATAGAGTGCAGAGGCCATAATGCAGGATTCAACGGCCGCGGTCATCAGATCCTCCGGCGTCCAGAATCCTTCCGGGCCGCCGAATTCCGGCGGCGTGGCCACGTCGATGGCAGGCTTTCCTTCGCAACAGGCGGTTCCCTGTTTGTCGGTTTTCCATTCAACGGATGTTTGATAGGTCCACATGGAATGCTCCTGTGTTAGTGTGCCGATTCAATGGCCTGAATCAGCTGTTCTTTCTGCTGAACGCCGACCATCTGCTGGAGCACCTGCCCATCCTTGAAGAGAATCAGAGTGGGGATGCTGCGTACGCCGTATTCCGCCGCCGTGGTCGTGTTTTCATCCACATTGAGTTTGGCCACCGTTGCACGGTCGCCGACGGCTTCGGCTACTTCTTCGAGAATCGGAAGCTGGAATTTGCACGGCCCGCACCACGGGGCCCAGAAATCGACCAGCGTTACGCCGGATGCAATGGTTTCTTTGAAGGTTTCATCCGTCACTATGATTGCTTTCATGGTATTTCCTTTCTTTGTTTAGAGGGTGAGAAATCGGGTGAACTGTTTTTCATCGTCAGCGACGGGCCCGCCCATCACATCGGCGACCACGCCGCCGAACAGGCGTCCCATCAGGCCGGTGTTCATGGTGGAGACATAGGTTCTGCCGTCGCTCTTCTGATAAACCGCCATACTGCAGGGCATCATGACGGAAACATACATCGCGTCGTCCGTATTGAGAATCCGGTCGGCATAATCGGCCTGACAGATTTTAAGCAGCGTGAGTTTCGGGATGTTTTTCCCGTGCCGGGCAATGCTTTTCTGCATATCCACTTTGCGGGAAAGAATCCATCCGCCATTGGTAACGGCCTGTTCGAGCTGCTGAATGGTTTCTGTGTAGCCCAGCGGGCTCACTTTTTCATGCAGCATCATTTTCGGCATCACCGCAGCCATGGTGATGCCGGTCAGTAAAATACCGCCGGCGATTCCGACCGCGAGTGTGATAACTGTTTTTTTCATTTTTCGGTCCTTATACCTGTTTGCATATTCGGAACGCCGCCCGGGCGGGGGAAGGCCCGGGCGGCACCGCGGTATGATTTATGCGAGAATATCCTCAATGGTGACATAGCTGCCGACGTTGCCGGTCATGTTCTCTATATCGGTATTTACCGGGAGCGTCTTTTTGCCTTTGCGCCAGTTGGCCGGGCAGACTTCGCCGGTGGCATAGGCATGCTGCCATGCTTCGATCTGACGGATCAGTTCGTTGACGTTGCGGCCGACGCTGTCGGCTACCGTTTCTTCGGCAACCACCACGCCTTCGGGATCGATGATGAAGCGGCCGCGCAGGGCCACGCCTTCCTGTTCAATCCAGACCCCGAATTTGCGCGCCACATTGCCGGTGTTGTCGGCACCCATCGTCAGTTTCAGATCCTTGAGCAGCGGTTCGGTTTCCGCAAAACGCTTGTGGCTGAATTTGGTGTCGCCGGAAATCGGCAGTACGTTCACGCCGAGCTCATTCAGTTTATCCTGGCTCGCATTCATCGCGGCAATTTCGGTGGGGCAGACAAAGGTGAAGTCTGCGGGGTAGAAACAGACGACGGACCATTTGCCCTTGAGGTCTTCGCTCGATACCGTTGTGTAGCTTCCTTTCGCGGCATCGTAGGCTTCGAGTTCAAATTCCGGCATCCGCCGCATGACTAATGTTGTGCTCATTTTCTGTTCTCCTGTCGTCGGTTGATTTTCAGTTACAGCGGGTTCTTCGTCTTCAATGATCTTTCGTTTATCGCAGGGCATTGTTGGCTCCTTTACACGCTTATTCCGGCATCGCGGTTCGTACAGTTCTCATGACATCCCCGGGATTTTCGGGAAGGTTGCGGATTAACATATATTAAAATTAATATACGTCAATATAAAAATATGAAAAGGCGCTTTTTCTAACCGGCGGCTTCAATGTGGGGTGATTATTTTCTCGATATCCGGCGCATAGTCGGCGGCATCAAGGTGTTGTACGGGGTTCGGTTGGGGATGGCTGCTATAAGCAGGCCCGGCAGATTCGCTGCCCGTCGACCGGTTCCATTTTGGAGGGCATGACCGGTTCGCCGCAGACGGGGCACAGCTCGGAGGGCTCGATGCGCGCCCGGGGCGGAAGTTTCATACGGACTGCCGTAATGCTGAACAGTTCTTCCGGCGGCGTTTTCAGAATACGGCGGGTCTGTTCCAGATGGAGCTCGCGGTAGCGGGCTGATTCGGCAGCATCGGCTTCGCCGGAGCTCGCTTTCTGCATGAGTTTTTTATGCTCGTCGCTCGGCTGGAACGCATCGGGTTTCAGCGCCACGCGAACGCCTTTGCCGGTCTCTCTGGAAAACAGGGTCAGCACCATTTTTCCGTGGTCTTTAAAAATAAAATTCCCTTTACCGAAAGTGCAGCCGGTCAGCACCTGGACGGCATCGGCGGAGCAGGCATCGGTTTCAACCACGGCTGCGAGCTCTTCATCGGCCGCACGGTTTTGTTTCAATTGATCCAAAGCCGCACGGGCGGACTGAAAACCGATGGCCAGGCCGGGGCAGACATGCCCGTGGAAGGAGGCACATTTTTTAAAGTCATCACTGTTCATTATGTCTTCGGCTGCCATGATTAACCCCTTATTGTTTAGCGCTTCCGGTTAAGCCGCGGATGCTTTGTGCGGTTGGCCTTTGCAAATAAACGGAAAGCCGTTTTGATGATACGACAGCACGTTCCGTATTCACGGCCGTCTCCATGCTTATTAAAATGCATATTAAGTATGTATATTATACATTATTCTGCCGAAATCAATCCATTCCCGGGCCGGTGCGACGGCTGTGCCCGGTGCGGATTTCGGCGGCACGCCAAAATCGTCAAAAACCCGGGAGTGCCGCCGAAAATCGTAACATGCTGTATTTTAATTGGTAGTGAAAATTTTTACAGGTTGATCAGCCCGGATTCCGGGTGAAAAAAGAGGGGAAAAATGGACTGCCGCCAAAACGGGCTTGCAACTCTCTGGGAATCAATGACATAAAGGGGGTGCTGTCCGAAACGGGCAGAAAGCCGAAAGGCGATTGAGACTGGCCTTGGCGTGCCTGCAATAATAACACGCCAGTTTAGGATGTCCGAAACGGGCAGAAAGCCGAAAGGCGATTGAGACTTGGCCCTCTCCACACTGCATTGCCCGCCAGTCGCATCTGGTCCGAAACGGGCAGAAAGCCGAAAGGCGATTGAGACAATCCCCGAATGATGTACAGCGTCATTTCTACTCCCACCTTTGTCCGAAACGGGCAGAAAGCCGAAAGGCGATTGAGACCCTATGTCGCTTGGGCTATAAATGTATTTGCCGTTGCGCATGTCCGAAACGGGCAGAAAGCCGAAAGGCGATTGAGACACCGCCTCTACGGAGGCGACGTCCGTCCAAGTGATATTCTGTCCGAAACGGGCAGAAAGCCGAAAGGCGATTGAGACTGGACTCTCACCAGCACGACCCCATTGATTTCAACGAAATGTCCGAAACGGGCAGAAAGCCGAAAGGCGATTGAGACGAAACGGGCGGGTGGCTGGCCCGTTTCGGGATGGATTTTGTCCGAAACGGGCAGAAAGCCGAAAGGCGATTGAGACTGAAAGAACACCACACCCTTATGATCCTCATAACACTTGGTCCGAAACGGGCAGAAAGCCGAAAGGCGATTGAGACCATGCGCAGTCTGGTGCATTACCGCAAATGAAAGGGAGTCGTCCGAAACGGGCAGAAAGCCGAAAGGCGATTGAGACTCCCAGTCGCGCCCGAACACCTGCGATGCGGGGATAAACGCGTCCGAAACGGGCAGAAAGCCGAAAGGCGATTGAGACTATATTTTAAGCGGATCTTCGCCGGAGCAGATACCCTCGGCGGTCCGAAACGGGCAGAAAGCCGAAAGGCGATTGAGACGACATCTTTTGGCGTGTGTCTCAAAAGCATAATCAATCTGTCCGAAACGGGCAGAAAGCCGAAAGGCGATTGAGACTGCTCCGCCCATGCTGTTTGTTTCTCCGTGCCGGTAAGTTCGTCCGAAACGGGCAGAAAGCCGAAAGGCGATTGAGACTTTTCTGTGTACGCGCCAGTGTTAACGAGTTCGATGATATCGTCCGAAACGGGCAGAAAGCCGAAAGGCGATTGAGACGCGCATTGAGCTGTGCCGCTTTATCTTGCGCCGCGTTAACGTCCGAAACGGGCAGAAAGCCGAAAGGCGATTGAGACTGGCTGATTCGACACGGGCTTGTTGCCCGTATCCGTTGTCCGAAACGGGCAGAAAGCCGAAAGGCGATTGAGACACATGCAAGTCTAGTTTTTGGTTAATTTCATGGCCCGATTTGGTCCGAAACGGGCAGAAAGCCGAAAGGCGATTGAGACACCTTGAAATCTTCTCCGAATTTTTCTTTGTGCACCTCGGAAGTCCGAAACGGGCAGAAAGCCGAAAGGCGATTGAGACAAAATGCGCCCAGAGCATCATGCCAACCGGACGCTTCAAGTCCGAAACGGGCAGAAAGCCGAAAGGCGATTGAGACTTTTCGGTGCCGACCCCAAGTTTTCATTGTAGATCGATTCAGTCCGAAACGGGCAGAAAGCCGAAAGGCGATTGAGACCGCATAGACTGATTCGCTTTTTCGTAGAACGCCATCACTAGTCCGAAACGGGCAGAAAGCCGAAAGGCGATTGAGACTTAACATCGCCGAGTGTGATTTCGATTTCGTTGAATGCGTCCGAAACGGGCAGAAAGCCGAAAGGCGATTGAGACTCGCGATCATAGACTGTTCTCGTTGGCACATCTTTAAATGTTGTCCGAAACGGGCAGAAAGCCGAAAGGCGATTGAGACCCCCGCTTCGATTGCTGGAACCAGTACTTCAGCAATCGTCCGAAACGGGCAGAAAGCCGAAAGGGATTGCCAACCCCTTCGGGGATTGGCTCGCCCTCCCGAGGGTCGGGACGTGAGACCGTTTTGCGGATAGAATACGTTTGAGTGAAGGGCTGTCCGAATAGGGCAGAAAGCTGACCGAGCGCAAAGCGCGAAGGGGGCCGGCTCGGCGCAGCCGTGACGGCAGTGAAGCGCAGCGTAACGGCAACGGGGTTGACGGGTTCTTGGAACCCTCCCTTCGGGCAACGCGCCTTTAGCGGTTGTCTCGCCCTCCCGAGGGTCGGGACGTGAGACCGTTTTGCGGATAGAATACGTTTGGGTGAAGGATGAAGAGGAAGGGTAAAGGGTGAAGGAGCAGATAGCCGGATTGACAGGTTTTATTGAGGAGCGTGGGTTTTGCTGGTGTACAGAATCTTTCGCTTTTTCGGGGGGTACCTTCCTGAAATTACAGAAAGGGCAGTACACTGACTGTAACAAACATTACACGGGCATTCTGCAGTACATAACTTCATTTGTTCAGTGGGGGTTTTCCGCATAGGCCGGTGCCGGTTTGGATTTCTGTTTTCTGATTCCTGCAAACAGAAAAGTTAAACCTATTCCCATTAGAATTGCTCCTTGAAAAAGACCGGCCAGTACACTCCGGAAAAGGTTTGGGGAGACCGGTCGATGGTTAGGTTGAGCCATTTTAGCCACCGCTGCTCCATCATTTCGATCTGCAAAGTGTTTACAGATTGAATTGGCAATATCAGCCGCTTCTGCGGGATTATCTCTTTTCACTGAAAATTGAATTAAACCCACTGTATTTTCATCAGCTTTGATCTGAATGCTATTCTGCAGGATTTTATGGACGATCTGTAAGGGTAGTTTTTCTCCTTCTCGCCCCAGGATTCCTGAAGCTTTAATTCGGCGATCACGGGACGAAATATTTCTGAATCGTCGGCTGGCCCTGCGGTTTGTTCGGTTAAAGCGAGGAGAGCATCTGCAGTATATTTTTCACTATGATTTTCGGGAAATGAAATTTGAGCAACCGCCGTGCTTTCATAGATGTTCGGCAACAGAAGTGTATACACAACACCGGCCAGAAAACTGAGGGGAGCTGAGACGATCAGGATGCTTCCGATGGTGATTAAAGATGCTTTTTTCATGTATTATCCAATGTTGGAGCATGGTTGACGGAGAGGTCATATATTCCGGTAAAAGCGGGAAAGTACAAATAGTTTCATGCATTTGAATAAACGGTCCTCCGGCTGATACGATCCGACCGCGAGAGTAATTACATAGGAGGATCACATGGAAAGAAGTCAGCGCAGGATGGACAACGCCACGAAAAAAATCTTCGAAATCAACGATGCCGAACGCGCGGTCACCGGCCGGAGCTGTTTTGGGTGTAGCGATCGCTTACCCGTAGGGAAGCGTTGAAGATAGACCGAGGAGATCAAAAATGAAGCCTGTCAATTGGCTTAACGTAGACTCATTCGCCTCGGCCGGCCGGTTCTGTTTATTTCCTGTTTTCTGCAGGGCAATCTTCCCGTCTGCTCAGCTTTAGTTTTTTCTTTTCCATAATGCTGGAAAGAGTGGATTCGTCTACAACGAACGGCACTACATCAGTGTGCTCAAAAGACGAGGCTCCGGATTAGTCAAAGTGATGTACGAGCACCCTGATGCCATTAGGTTAAACGGATCGATAGAAAGTCAGGTTTTACGTTGACGGACAGTCTCAAATGACTGGTTATGTTTTTTTCTTCATCAAGTGGGTGTTAGGGTTGTTTGTGAATATGTCCCCAATTTACACGTTAAACTTTATGGGTATGAAGTTCGGCTGTAAAGAAAATGAAGGTTGGAGCGGGGATTGTGCGGTGCCGGTTTTTATCGGAACTTCCAACCGCGGGAACATTCGGCTATAACGTCGCGCCTATGGATCCGAAACAATTACCCATTTATGAACTGCGTGCCGAGCTGTCGGACGCGCTGAAGACGCAGAACCGTATCATTATTGAAGCACCGACGGGGTCGGGAAAATCGACTCAGGTGCCGCAGATGGTGCTGGATGGCGGGAGTGCCGGGCCGGGCGAGGTGGTGGTGCTGCAGCCGCGGCGTCTGGCGGCACGGCTTTTGGCGAAGCGCGTGGCGTATGAGCGCGGCGGAAGACTGGGCGATGAGGTGGGATATCAGGTGCGGATGGAGTCGGCCGTTTCCGCAAAAACGCAGATTCGCTATGTGACCGAGGGGATTCTGCTGCGCCAGTTTCTGAGTGATCCGGAGCTGCGGGGTGTTTCGACGATTGTTTTTGATGAATTTCATGAGCGGCATATCTACGGCGACATTACGCTGGCGCGGGCGCTGCATCTGCAGGAGGTGCGGCCCGATCTTAAACTTATTGTGATGTCGGCGACGCTCGAAGCCGGGCCGCTGCGGGAATACCTGGCGCCGTGCCGGGAGCTCAAGAGTGAAGGCCGCATGTTCCCGGTGGAGATTTCGTATGCGCGGAAGCGGATCGATTTCCGGAATCATCCGGTCTGGGATGCGGCGGCAGATGCCTTTGAGCAGGCGATTGAATCGGGGGCCGAGGGCGATGTGCTGGTGTTTATGCCGGGGGCATATGAAATTGCACGGACGGTGGAGGCGATTCGGTCGAAGCGGTGCGCGAAGGGTTTTGCGGTGATGCCACTGCATGGCGAGCTTCCGCCGGCACAACAGGATGCGGCAGTGGGCGAATGTACGCAGCGTAAGTGTATTGTTTCGACCAATGTGGCGGAGACGTCGATCACGATTGACGGGGTTCGCATTGTTATCGATTCCGGGTTGGCGCGTATGGCCCGGTTTGATCCGAACCGGGGGATTGATACGCTGCTGATTGAGCGGATCAGCCGGGCGTCGGCGGATCAGCGGGCGGGCCGCGCGGGGCGTACGGCGCCGGGAACGTGCCATCGGCTGTGGACGGAGCAGGAGCATGCGGCGCGGCCGATGCAGGAGCTGCCGGAAATTCTGCGGCATGATCTGTCGGAGGTGGTGCTGACGCTGAAGGCGGGCGGCATTGAGGATGTGGAACATTTTGCGTGGCTGGAAAAGCCGGATCCGAAATCACTGGCGCGCACGCTGACGCTTTTAACGGATTTAGGCGCATTGGATCAGGCGGGAAAGCTGACGGGTATTGGAAAAAAGATGGTGTCGTTTCCGATGCATCCGCGCTATGCCCGGATGCTTTTGGCGGGCGGGGAATATGGCTGTGTCCGGCAGGCGTGTCTGATTGCGGCGCTGACGCAGGGGCGGTCGATTCTGGAGCGGAATAAAGGCGGCCGGACGCGCGGCCAGCGGGATGAACAGCTGGGCGAGGATGATGTTTCGGATTTTAAGCGGCTGATGCGTGCGTGGAGTTTTGCGGAGCGGAACGGTTACCGGGTGGAAGCCTGCCGGAAACTGGGTATTCATGCCGGTGCGGCGCGGCAGGTGAAGCCGCTTTATGAACGGTTTTTGAAGATGGCTGAACGCGAGGGGCTGAAGGTCAATACGCGGGCTCCGGCGGATGAGGATCTGCAGAAGTGTATTCTGCTGGCGTTTTCGGATCAGGTGGCGAAGCGGCGGGACCGGGGTACGCTGAACTGTGCCGTGGTGCATGGTCGTTCCGGGGCGTTGGACCGGGAATCGGTAGTGCGCGATGCCGAGCTGCTGGTCGCGGCGGAGATTACCGAAATTGAAGGGCGCGACCGGAGTGTGAAGCTGAATCTCTGTACGGCGGTGGAGGAGGCCTGGCTGGAGGAGCTGTTTCCCGATGATATTGAGGTCATCACTGAGGCGGTGTATGACCCGAAAGCGAAGCGCGTTTTTTCCAAACACTGGAAAGCGTTCCGCGGGCTGGAGCTGAAGGCGGAGTTGAGTCCGGAGGTGGATCCGGATCAGGCGGCGGAGATGATTGCCGAGGAGGTTATTGCCGGCCGGCTGGATCTGTATAAATGGGACGATCAGGTAGAGAAATGGATTGCGCGGGTCAACTGTCTGGCGGAGGGCTGCCCGGATTACGGGATTCCGAAGATTGATGAAGAGGCGCGGCGGGCGATGATTCAGGAGATCTGTCTGGGGGCGGTGTGTAAAAAGGATCTGAAGACGCGGTCGGTATGGAAAACGGTGAAGTCGTGGCTGAATCCGGCACAGCTGGAAATCATTGAGAAACAGGCGCCGGAACGGATAAAACTGCCGAGCGGGTTTAATGCAAAAGTGCGTTATGAAGCCGGCCAGCCGCCGGTGGTTGCCGCCACGATACAGCAGCTGTATGGCTTGAACGAGGTTCCGACCATTGGGTTCGGCCGGATTCCGGTGATGGTGGAGGCGCTGGCTCCGAATCAGCGGCCGCAGCAGAAGACGCAGGATATGAAGTCGTTCTGGGAAAATGCCTATCCGCTGATTAAAAAGGAACTCAAGGGGCGTTATCCGAAACATGAGTGGAGATAAAACCGCGATCTGAAAAGCAGAAAGAAGCCGTGCCTGAACCGGTACTGGATTCCGGCATCTGAAAAGGTGAATTGATGTCGGAGAAGAATGGATTTTTACTGGGATTCCGCCTAATTTTATCGGTTTCCAAAGGAGTGATATATGAAGACCATGAAGCGCCGCAGTATACTGGCAGCAGGCACAGCCGGTGCCGCGTTCACTATTCTTCCTTCATCGGTTTTGGCTCAGGCCGCAAAAAAGAAATCGGCTTTTCCTGAAACCGAACAGCTTCCGCCGAGTGAACGGCTCAATATCGGTTTTGTGGGAGCAGGGGGCCGGGCTCAGGCAAATATCCGGGGGTGCATGAAGCATAATATTTATGCGCTCTGTGATGTTGATTCGGCTCGCGCCGCCGCGGCGTTTTCGCATTTTGATAAAGCCCGGCAATATGATGACTGGCGGGTGATGATGGATAAAGAGGCGAAAAACCTCGATGCGGTGGTGGTGTCGACTCCGGATCATAATCACGCGGTGGTGACGATGGCCGCCATGCAGAACGGCCTTGCTGTTTACACGGAGAAACCGCTGACCCGAACCATTTCCGAAGCCCGGATTCTTGCGGAATATGCCCGTAAAAACCGGATTGTTACTCAGATGGGAAATCAGGGACATTCCAATGGACAGGCCCGTATGGCGGTGGAGTGGATTCAGTCCGGAATTCTCGGTGATGTGAAGGAGGTACACTGCTGGACGAACCGTCCGATCTGGCCGCAGGGCATTGTGCGCCCGGCTGCAGAGCGTATTCCTTTAACCCTGAACTGGGATGTCTGGCTCGGTCCGGCGCCGGAGGCTCCTTACAGTTCGAAAATTGTTCCGTTTAACTGGCGGGGGTTCTGGGACTACGGTTCCGGAGCGCTCGGGGATATGGCGGCGCATATTATCGACCATCCGGTGTGGGCACTCGGGCTGGGTGCACCGCTCCGTGTGACTGTTGATTTTGAGCGGAAAAATCCGGCGAGTGCGGCTGACAGTTTTCCGGTTTCAACGATCGTGACCTATGAATTTGCGGCGCGCGGAAAACAGCCGCCGGTTACGCTGAAATGGTATGATGGCAAAAACAGGGTTCCGCGGCCGGAAGGGCTGGATCCGGAACGAACAATTCCGGAAAACGGCGGGGTGTTTTATTTCGGCGATCGGTACCGCATGATGCAGTCCTGCTACGGTGTGTCGCCCCGAATCTTCCCTGAAACCGATATGCAGCAGGCCGCATCGCAGCTCAAAAATGTGCCGCAGCGTCTGCCGCGTGTCAGCTCGCACTATGAGGAGTGGTTCAGCGCCATTAAAGCGGGTGATCCGTCCATAGCCTTGTCGAATTTTGACCACGCCGGCCCGCTTACTGAAATGATGCTGCTGGCCTGTGTGGCCATGCGGGTGGGACCGGAAACGACGCTTTCCTGGAATCCGGAAACCATGAAAACCGGAAATGATATAGCAGACCGCTATGTGCAGCATGAGTACCGTGAAGGATGGAGCCTTTAAAAAACGGATTCCAATGGTTGGAAAAAATACGGTATTCTGTAAGGGTTTTGGGCTCAGCTAACAGGAGAAAATTATGCCAAAGAAGACGGTGACGATTGAATCGAAACTGAATGATAAATTTGTGATCGAAAGTGAAGTGCGCGGTCATAAACTGGTGATTGACCAGCCGGCCAATGCGGGCGGAACGGATACGGGGGTAACACCGTTGGAAATGGTGTTTGTTTCGCTGGCGGGGTGTCTCGGAACTATTGGCCGGATTGTGGCCATGCAGAAACGGATTGAATTGCGGGGTATGTCGATCAAAGTAGAGGGCGATCTGGATACGGACGGACTGCTGGGCAAGCCGGTTGACGGCCGTATAGGGTTTGAAGGAATTACGGTTACGGTGGATGTGGATGCGGATCTGACGGATGACGAAAAACTGGATTTTCTTCGCGAGGTGGATCATCGCTGCCCGGTTTCTGAAAACCTGCTCCACGAAACGCCGGTTACGATACGGCCGGCATAAACGGCCATTTTATACCGAATGCAGAAAGCCGTCCGCGAGGGCGGCTTTTTTCGTGTTTTACAACGGCGGCGGAATTGTGACAAAATCGCTCCCTTTAACATGGAGAGAAGAATGACGATTAAGGACTGTCTGAATCGGGCGGCTGAGGAGAGCCCGGATTGCATAGCCTTGAAATTTAAAGCGGACGGTCGCTGGCAGACCCGCTCGTTCAGACAATTGAGGGAACGGGTCTGGCATGTTTCGGAAATGCTGGTGGAACTCGGGGTCCAGGAGGGGGACCGCGTAGCGATTTACCGGGAGAATTCGCCGGAGTGGTTTGAGCTTTATCACGGAATTGTAGGCATCGGGGCGGTTGCGGTTCCGGTGGATGCGAAGCTGCGGGAGAGCGAGGTGCGGCATATTTTCCGGGACTGTGCGGTTTCGGTGGCTTTCTGTTCCTGCCGTATGGCGGAGAATCTGCTGGAAATGAAAGAGCGGATTCCGGAGCTGAAACATCTGGTGATGCTGGACTGTAATGAACGGAACGCGCATTTGTGTGAAGAGCTGGAATGCGAAATGTACGGGGCGTTGTTTGATGCGGTTCATGAAAAGGCCATGACGGACGGGCGGGCTTTTGACCGGTTGAGTCCCTCGCCGGCTTCGCCGGCATCGTTTATCTATACGTCGGGCACAACGGGCCGCCAGAAGGGGGCGGTGCTGACGCATCGGAACTTTCTGGCGAACGTGGAAAGTATAGATCGTTCGCTGCGGTTTTCGAAGGAGGACAATTTTATGCTGATCCTTCCGCTGCATCATTCGTTTGCGTTTACCTGCACCGTGCTGGTTCCGATCTTTAAGCACTGTCAGGTTTCTCTGGTTGAAAGTCTAAAAACCATTAAGGCGGATATGGCTGATGCGTCGCCGACCATTATGCTGGCGGTTCCGCTGCTGCTCGACAAAATGCTGGCGCGGGTTATGGACGGGGTCAACGCAAAGAAGATGGCGCGGATTATGTTCAATGCCGGTCTGGCGAAGGTCATCGGTAAAAAAGTCAAAGAGGGGCTCGGCGGAAAACTGCGGCTGGTTGTTTCCGGCGGTGCGCCGATCAGCCCGGCCACGCTTGAAGGGTGGAATAAACTCGGTCTATTGGTGGTTGAAGGTTACGGCATCACAGAAACCGCGCCGGTTCTTTCGGTTAATCCGCTGGATGCGCCAAAGGTCGGAACAGTCGGTCTTCCGCTCAAAGGGGTTGAAATCAGAATTGATAAACCCAATGCCGAGGGGATCGGTGAAATCTGTGCTAAAGGCGACAACGTGATGCAGGGATACTGGAACAATCCCGAGGAGACCGCCAAAGTACTTCGGGACGGCTGGTATCATTCCGGCGACCTGGGCCGTTTTGATGAGGATGGATATCTGGTGATCAGCGGCCGCAAAAAAAGCCTGATCGTTAACCGCGAAGGCAAAAATATTTATCCTGAAGAAGTTGAGCGGCAGGTGCTGAAAAGCAAACTCGTCCTTGAATGTCTGGCGCTCGGTTACCGGGAAGCCGAGGAGACCGGGGAGCGTGTCGGTCTGATTGTGGTGCCGAATCAGGAAATTATCGACGGCATGCACACCCATGAAGGGGCTAATCTTACCGATGAGGTCATTGAGGAGCTGGTGCGCAAAGATGTGCGCGAAAAGCTTAAGGCGCTCGCCGATTACAAACGCCCCCGGAAAATCGAGGTGCGGTTTGAGGAGTTTGAAAAAACCACTACGCAGAAAATCAAGCGCTACCTCTATGACATCAGTGTGTAAGCCGGAGCGATTCAAGTTAAGAGAAACAACCAGGAGAAAAAATATGAAAGAATGGACGTGGGGCGGGTTTGCACTGACCTCGTTAATCAGCAGTGCAGCCATGGGGGCCGGGTTCCAGCTTTACACGGAAGGGTCTGCCGAGGCACTCGGACAGGCCGGAGCAATCAGTGGCCGGACCAATATGACCTCGCAGGCGTGGTACAACCCGTCCGCACTGGGCGGAGCCAAACGTCCGGCCCTTATGATCGGAAGCTCGTTTGCTTCGATTCATACGGATTTTAAGAGCGATATCTCGGCTGCGCAGAATGATACCATGTCGGATGAATGGCGGGCGATTCCGCATCTTTATTATGTGCAGCCGCTCAGTGATAGGCTGACCGGAACGCTTTCAATAAATGCGCCCTATGGGCTGATTACGGAATGGGATGACGGCTGGACGGGGGCGGCGATTGCCACCTATTCCGATCTTGAGGCCATCTACATTACGCCTTCTGTGGTCTGGCAGGTGACGGAGGCGTTGGCGGTTTCTGCCGGGTTGAATGTGGTGAATGCTGAGGCACAACTGGAAGGAACCGGTCGTGTGGTTGAGGGGGATGATATCAATTATGGCGGCACATTTTCCGCCCATCTCCAGCCGCTGGATGACTGGGGATTGGGTTTACGTTATCAGTCACGTGTAAATCTGGATATTACGGGCTCAGTGGACATAATTGGAACAGGTAGCTTTCCGGCATCTGCTGAATTAACATTGCCTTCATCTATCAATGTGGGACTTGCAAATACAACTTTTAAAGGCCTTTCCCTTGGTCTGGATTTAGTCTGGACCGAATGGAGTACGTATGACGTGCTGGATATCGAGAATCCAGCAACAACCGCATTGACTTCTCAGAAGGACTGGGAGGATGTCATCAGTGTCCGTCTTGGTGCGGAGTACGCGCTGGGGGATGACTGGAAGCTGCGCGCCGGGTATATTTGGGATGAATCGCCCATTCCGGATTCAACCCGTGCTCCGGAGATGCCCGGAACGGACCGCCAGATGATTACGATGGGTTTCGGGAGGCAGTTCCGGAACACCATGACGCTGGATGCGGCCTACTCTTATCTCTGGTCGGATAAGGGTGATATGGGAAGCAACTATACCGCTCTTGATCCGACACTTGCCGGAACGTTTGAAACAACCACTCATCTGCTGGCCGTTTCGCTGGGATATACGTTTTAAATTGAAAACATCTGTAGCTGTAAAGGTCTGTTCCGGAATTCCGGAGCGGACTTTTTTTTGTCGGGAAGAGGGGCACAGTTTGTCATGGTTTCCGGCGGAACGAGATTTCCGCCGCAGGAACTTTCATGACAAGCGATGTTGACGCAGCTGATTTGTGAGACGTAGTTTATGGCTAATGAATAAGTTCATCCATATTCTGTTAATGCTGGCGTTGCTTCCCGTGGTTGTATCCGCGCGTGAAGAAACACTGGAAGAACGAAAACAGCGAATTGTCCGTAAATATCTTCGGGAAAACGCAACCATCACCCAAAGTGAAATAGTGGTGCCGTCCGAAATGGAGGAGGATGAACGGCTTCTGGAGTCGGAAAAGTTCCGGGATACGAAAGATATGTCGCTCGAGCGGGAGGAGCCGCTGGACAAACCCTTTATTCCGCCGCCTCCGGCCCGGCCGGTGCCCAAGGCCGATGTAAACTGGCTGCTAGGCGATTCCGATGAAGAGGTCACGGAATTTGATATGTACGGAAATCCGATCGATTCCGCTTCGGTGGAGAGCGAAGACAACCTTTGGTCGTGGGATCGTTCCGGAAAAGACGGGACTGAGCGCCGCAGGGAAACCTATTCAAGAGACGGGGAACGGAGGGCTGAAAGGTCCGTCAGAGATTATTTCGGCCGGGAAACACGTGTCCCGGGGGATGGGGAACGGGCTTCCTCTCCATTCCAGACTGATTCAGGGCTGTTCGGGCGCAGTCGGAACACGTACAGTTCAGGCTTCGGTCTGCAGGGAAACAGGCGGACCTTCGGGGCCGATCCCGAAGAAGGGCTGCTTTCTCCGTTCCCTCAGTACAGATCCTCAGACAGTTCTCAGCAATACGGCGGGACTACCGGTTCCGGAACGCAGTCCCGACAAGGGCATCAACCCTATCAAAGTGCGTATGAGCAGGAACGAGAACAACGGCGTAAACAGTGGGAAGGGCTGAATCAGAACCTGGAGAAACAGGAAGAACAGTTCAAGCGTCCTGACACTTATCAGCGATGGAAAGAGCGGAACAAATCCTACGATCCGCTGGCCGATGATGCTTATCTGAACCCGCAGAACCGCTAGTCGGTAATTTCCTTATAGTTGATCAGCTTGCCGTCTACGAGCACGACTTCATATCTGCTTTCGGAAAGAATGCGGGTCAGTACTTCGGCTTTGCGCTTCATATCCTGATTTACCGGGTCGTAAATTTCTGCACCACGGGCTTCTTCTTCATAGGTATAATAGAGGTATTCCGCACCGTTCCGTGATTCCTCAGCATCGGGCCTGCCCAGAACAGATTCCACTTCTTCCCGAGTCATCCCTTCCCGGACATCACTGAGTTTCCAGGGTTTAAAAGAAGTGGCACATCCTGCCAGAAGAACAACCACACCTGCTACTAAAACTGATCTCATTGTTTTCATGCTTCAGAGCATAATTCGAGACTTTGTAAAAGTAAACCCTAGGCCTCTTCCGTTTTGGGTCCGTCAGAACCGTCTTCCTGTTTTTCGTCGGTTGCTTCCGATTCTGATTTTCCGGCGGAATTCTCTGGTTCCGGTTTTTCGGAAGTTTCCGGAAGTTTACCGGTTTTCATGATCGAATCCACTTCCTCAAAGTCCAGCACTTCGCGTTCAATCAGAATTTCGGAAAGAGCGATCAGCTGTTCCTTGTTATCCGTCAGGATTTTCATGCACTTGTCATAGGCTTCGGTAACGATGCGCCGAACCTCTTCATCAATCAGCCGGGCGGTCTGCTCACTGAAATCGGGCGATCCGGTAATACCCTGCCCGAGGAAGACCGGCTGGTTGTTGCTGCCGAGATTCTGCGGGCCCAGTTTTTTGCTCATGCCGTATTCACAGACCATGGCCCGGGCGATCATCGTGGAGCGCTCAATGTCATTGTGTGCTCCGGTGGTCACATCTCCGAAGATCAGTTCTTCAGCTGCGCGTCCGCCCATAAAGGCCACCAGATCGGCTTCAAGGCGTTTCTGGCTCTGCGTATAGCGGTCTTTCTCCGGCAGCTGCATGGTGGCACCCAGCGCCCGGCCGCGCGGAATGATGGTGACTTTATGGATCGGTTCACACTCCGGCATGTGATACATCGCAACGGCATGGCCCGCTTCGTGATAGGCGGTCAGTTTTTTCTCTTCCGCGTCCAGCACGTGGCTGCGGCGTTCGCGGCCCCACATCACTTTATCACGTGCTTCCTCCATATCCTGCTGTTCCACAAAATCCGCTCCCCGGCGCGAGGCGAGCAGCGCGGCTTCATTCACCAGGTTTGCCAGATCTGCTCCGGAAAATCCCGGTGTTCCGCGCGCGGTTTTACGAAGGTCTACCTGGTCGGAAAGCCGAACATTGCGGGAGTGGATCTTCAGAATCTGCTCACGGCCTTCGAGGGTCGGGGGGTCAACCACCACCTGACGGTCAAAACGGCCGGGGCGAAGCAGGGCCGGATCGAGAACATCGGGGCGGTTGGTGGCCGCCACAATAATAATGCCTTCCTGTGTGTCAAAACCGTCCATTTCCACAAGCAGGGCATTCAGGGTCTGCTCGCGCTCATCGTGTCCGCCGCCGATTCCGCTGAAACGGCTACGGCCGACGGCGTCAATTTCATCGATGAAAATAATGCACGGGGCGTTTTTTTTGCCCTGTTCGAACATGTCGCGGACCCGGGAGGCGCCGATACCCACAAACATTTCCACAAAGTCGGAGCCGGAAATGGTGAAGAAGGGAACGTCGGCTTCGCCGGCCACTGCTTTGGCGAGCAGGGTTTTACCGGTACCCGGCGAGCCGGAGAGCAGTACCCCTTTCGGCATCTTACCGCCGAGTTTCTGGAACTGCTTCGGATCCCTTAGAAATTCAACAACCTCCTGCAGTTCTTCTTTGGCCTCATCCACACCGGCCACTTCATTGAAGGTGATTTTGTTTTTGTCCTGCGTCAGCAGTTTAGCCCGGCTTTTGCCGAAGCTCATGGCTCCTCGGCCGGCATTTTTCATCTGACGGATAAAGATGAAATAAATGACGCCGAAAATGAGCAGAAACGGGACAATATTGATGAGGATTGAGGTCATCGCGGTTTTCAGCGGCTTACTCTCAATTTCAACGCCGTGCTCTTTCAGCGTTTCCTGCAGCATCGTGTCATCGCGGAAGGGAATGTAGACCTTGAATTTAGTGGTTCCGCTTGCATTCAGGTCTTTTGATTCACCGGTGGCGAACTGATTGCCTGAGCTGTCATACGAAAGTACCACTTTGGAAATGCGTTCGGCCTCCACCTGCTTCATGAAAGCAGAATAGGACATTTCATTGGCCGCATCCGGGGATTTCGTGAAAAGCTGTAAAACGACGAGAAAAACCGCAACGGCCAGGAAGGAAATGGCCAGGCCGCGCATAGGCATTGGCGGGGGCCCTTTCTTGTTCGGCTTCTCTGACTTCGGATCTTTCTGTTGGTAATTATCTGACATATTCTCTTCTTTCTTTGAAAAACAGGCCGAAAACTAGCATTCACCGGGGGCGAATGCAACGCGTACAGGAACAAACTTGGAGTCATTCAGTCCGCTTTTTGTTCAATCTTGAGGTGTAGCGATTGAACGGAGAAATCCGTGACCTCCCAGCCGCGCGCAATCCGGTAGCCCGGAAGCCAGATAATCTCCCCTTCACATACCGCAACAGGCAGCATTTTTCGCTGTGCCCGGGGAATTTTAAGGTCGGTCAGAATATCCTGCAGTTTCCGGGAACCCTGCATGCCCAGCGGTGTCATACGGTCGCCGGGCTGCACGGAGCGAACCGTAATTTTCCGTTTGCCGGCCTTGCGGGCGCAGACCGAGGCCTCGGCGACCGGATCTCCGATGCGGCTTTGATCTTTTTTCCAGCCGGTTCCGGCCTTTACCGTCAGTTGCCAGGAAATTTCCGGAGACCGGGAGGAGGCGTCTTCAAACCGGGGAACGCCGTATTCAATCACCACCCGTTGCCGGGCATTCAGTTCATAGATCAATGTTCCGGCCGATTTTTCCATTAAATGAAGAATCTGCTCCACGGTTTCAAATCCGGCCTCTTCAGCACCATGGTCAAACAGCCAGTTTCGCAGCAGGCGTCGTTTTGCTGCCAGAGGTAATCCGGGATCCGATAATCTGGACCCGGCAATGCGCTGCTCCATCCATTCATTTTCAGCGCGCAGTATTTCGGTGGTCCGACGTATTGAATCGCGAATATGGGGATTCAGTTCTTTTTCAAGCAGGGGAAGAATCCGGTGGCGTACCCGGTTGCGCAGAAATCCGGAATCTGCGTTGCTGGAATCCTCCCGCCATGTAAACCGGTTTGCTTTCAGCCAGTGAAGAATTGCGGATCGCGGAATCTCCAGCATCGGCCGGATGATCCGAAGGTTTCCAAGGATCTGGAAACACGGCATTCCGCTCAGTCCCTCCGGACCGGCTCCCCGGGCAAGTTTCAGAATAAAGGTTTCAACCTGATCGTCGGCGTGGTGGGCGAGGGCAATAACGGCCTCTCTGAATTCGGCGAAAAAATCGTGCCGCGCCTGCCGAGCGGCCATTTCGATGGACAGCCCGGTATTTTCTGCCAGGGCCCGGACATCTGTGGTCTTTCCGACCATTGGAAATCCGGTTTCTTCCGCCAGTTTACGGACGAAGGCTTCGTCGCCGTCGGATTCCGCACCGCGAAGCTGATGATTAAGATGGGCCAGTGTACACGGAATGTTCAATGTTTGAAATGCACGGACCAGTGCCACGGAATCGGCACCGCCTGATACCCCGACTACAATGGGGGAATCGGGGGAGGGCAGATGATAGGCATTACATTTTTTTTGGATGAGCGCAGGAAGATTCATGGTTGGTAATTACAAACACAGTATGGGTTTGTAAATTTAAAAAGGGCGGTCGGATGGGGGTGCGGGGAGATTAAATAATACTTTAACTTGAAGGTGCGGCGGGTGGCTAGTAAATTTTACTAGTTACATTTTGGAGGTATATTCATGCAGATTTCTGAGGGAACAACAGAATGTGTCTGTGAGTTTATTAATGAATGCCCTTTTTTTGAACGCCATGAGGGACTGGAGAATACGGTTCGAACGGTAAAGGAGGTTTTCTGCTATGGAGAAAAGCAGGATTGCGCTCTTTATCAGATTGCGCGGGAAATAGGCATTCAGCATTTGCCGGACGAGCTCCTCCCGTTCGACCATCTCTCCGTGGAATCGATTCTCTCCCAACGTACATAAAAAAGGTCCCCGGCATTCACCGGGAACCTTATGAAGCATTCTAATTTTTAGCACCGCAGCATTTCTTGTATTTTTTGCCGCTGCCGCACGGACAGGGGTCGTTTCGTCCGACCTGTTTAGCCGCCACCGCCTGCGGTACCGGTTTGGGCTGCGGCGGAGGTTCCATGCCGGGCGGAAGACCCATGCCCGGAGGCGGTGCGCCGATGGGCTGCGGACGGGCCTGCTGCTGAGCGGCGGTCTGAGCCTGCGCAGTGGCAACGGCCAGAGCCGAAACCTGCGGATTATGCTGTGCCCGCATATTCGACATGCTTTTGAAGAATTCCTCTATGGCTTCAATCGAAGTGGCGGAACGGAATATGGCGGTTGAGATCTCTTCATAGATCCGGTCCATCAGATCCATGAACAGATGATAGGCCTCGCGTTTGTATTCAATCAGCGGATCGCGCTGGCCATAAGCCTGAAGACCGATGGATTCACGAAGGCTGTCCATGTTACGCAGGTATTCCTGCCAGTGTTCATCAATCGACTGAATAATCATATGACGTTCAAGACGCACCAGCGATTCATCATCCTCGTGGATGGCTTTCACGTCATAGGCTTTTTTGACCGCATTGAGCACTGTTTCGGTGAGGGATTCCGCCGTGATTTCATCCGGCAGATCTTCTGTGCGCATACCGAGCGGGAAGGTGGTGTTGACCCAGGCGATGAATACTCCGCAATCCTCTTTGTTTTTGGTAACCGCTGCATCGGTCGCGTGGGAAAGAATCGCCTGTTCGACGGCATGATAAATCAGCTCGCGCGGATTTTCCGTGGTCAGCGCCTCAGAGCGGAAATCATAGATTTCCGTACGCTGGGCATTCATGACATCATCGTATTCGAGGGTACGTTTACGCATCATGAAGTTCTGCTGTTCCACCCGGCGCTGGGCTGTTTCAATGGATTTGTTGAGCCAGGGATGTTCCAGCACTTCGCCCTCTTCGATGCCGAGCCGTTCCATGATACTGGAAATCCGATCGGATCCGAACAGACGCATCAGATTGTCTTCCAGCGAAACATAGAAACGGGTAACGCCGGGGTCACCCTGCCGGGCCGAGCGGCCGCGCAGCTGGCGGTCAATCCGCCGCGATTCGTGGCGTTCGGAAGCGATCACATAAAGGCCGCATGGTTTTTCTTCGAGCAGTTTTCTCAGCGGTTTTCCGTCGACCTTGGACTCCAGTGAAAATTCTTTGGAGTCCAGGTCTTTTTTGTCGAGATAGATTACCCCTTCGCCCAGTTTGATGTCGGTACCGCGACCGGCCATATTCGTGGCAATGGTTACGGCGCCGGGCTGTCCGGCGTTAGCGACAATTTCAGCTTCGCGGGCATGGTTTTTCGCGTTCAGTACATTGTGGACAATGTTCTCCCGGCGCAGCATGCGGCTGAGCACCTCCGAGGTTTCAACGGCGACTGTACCCACCAGTACCGGCTGTTTACGGGCATGGGCGGCTTTAATCTCCTCAATGATGGCCCGGAATTTTTCACGCTGTGTTTTATACACCTGGTCATTGAGGTCCACCCGGCGGACCGGCCGATTGGTCGGAATCACCATCACGTCAAGGCCGTAGATCTGATGAAATTCGTCGGCTTCGGTCTCCGCAGTACCGGTCATGCCCGAGAGTTTTTTATACATGCGGAAATAGTTCTGAATGGTGATGGTGGCCAGCGTCTGGGTTTCGCGCTCAATGGTTACACCCTCTTTCGCTTCCACGGCCTGGTGAAGCCCATCCGACCAGCGCCGCCCGACCATCAGACGACCGGTGTGCTCGTCGACAATATGCACCTGTCCGTCCTGCACCACATAATCGACGTCTTTTTCATAAACGCTGTATGCGCGGATTAACTGGTCAACCGCGTGAACCCGCTCGTTTCGCAGGGCATAATCCTCCTGAATCGCGCGGCGTTTTTCCATGATTTCTTCCGGCGTCATATCGGTTGCGCCGTCGAGTTCCGCCATCATGGATACCATGTCCGGCAGAACATACATATCCGGGTCATCCGGGTTGAGCTCCGCGCAGCCGATTTCGGTGAGGTCGGCATCGTGCCCTTTTTCGTCGATGGTGAAGTAAAGCTCCTGCCGCAGTTCACGGGCCAGTTTTTCATTTTCCTTTTTGAGCATCTCCATCTGGGTTTTTTCGAGAAGTTTGCGATATTTAACGTTCTCGATCAGATGCATCAGCTGTTTGTTTTTCGGCATGCCCTGATGGACCTGGTAAAGTTTCAGACCGGCCTCATAATCTTCGTTCCGCTCAAGGAGATCTTTGGCTTCTTTCAGCAGTTTTGTGCAGAGGTCACGCTGCCGGCGTACCAGACGTTCAGTTGCCGGCTGCAGTTCCTCATACTGGGTAGAAGAATAGGGGCGGGGCCGGAAATAATCAGCGGGGTACGGGCTTCGTCGATCAGAATCGAGTCGATTTCGTCGACGATGGCAAAGTTGTGCCCTTTCTGCTGCACCATATCCTCGGGACTGTAGGCCATGTTGTCGCGCAGGTAGTCAAAGCCGAACTCGGAGTTGGTGCCGTAGGTAATGTCGCAGAGATACTGTTTACGCCGTTCCGCCGGCGGCATCATGTTTTTCAGGCAACCGACTGTCAGTCCCAGCCACTTGTAGAGATGGCCCATCCATTCAGAGTCGCGCTGCGAATGATAATCGGAGGTGGTGACCACGTGGACACCCTGGCCGGAAAGTGCATTGAGATATACCGGAAGGGTGGCCACAAGGGTTTTACCTTCACCGGTCGCCATTTCAGCAATCATGCCTTTATGCATGGCCAGACCGCCAATCAGCTGGACATCAAAATGAACCATATTCCAGTCGATCGGATGGCCGATAACCTCCACCGTCGTACCGCACAGACGGCGCGCAGCGTTTTTCACCACAGCAAATGCTTCTAGCTCTATGTCTTCAAGGGTTTCGCCGTTCTGGAGACGATCTTTAAACTCCTGCGTTTTGGCCTGCAGCTGCTCGTCGCTCAATGCTTTATACTCTTCGTCGAATGCATTGATTTTTTCGACCAGCGGACGCATCTTTTTCAGGTCGCGCTCATTCTTCGAGCCGAGAATCTTCTTCAATATCCAATTCATGTCAGTTCCTAATTTGCAAAAAGAGGTTGAAACCTAGCGCATTTACCTGGAAGCAACAAGCCGTGAGTCGCACGAAGAAAGAGGTTGCGGTGCCCTTTTTTAAAGAATTCCGGAGGTTGAAAAACTTGAAACCAACATGCGCTCCACATAGCATCTATTGCTATATGGATGATAAAACAACTCCGGTGCCACTGGTGATCTTCGGTGTGCCGTTTCATAACGTCACGTTCGAGGAGGCCATCGACTGGATCGTCGAGCGCGTGCGTTCCGGCCAGCCGGCCAATATTGCCACGGCCAACCTCGATTTTGTTACCCGGGCCTGGGATGACCCCGAACTCCGCCGGATTCTCATTGATGCTGATCTTGTGCTCGCTGACGGTTTTCCCATGGTCAAACTGTCTCCGTTTTTCGGTCCGAAACTCAAAGACCGAGTCACCGGCTCAGACCTCACGCCGCTGCTTGCTGAGCGTGCGGCAAAGGAGGGGATGAGCATTTACGGTCTCGGCTCCGCAGCGGGGGTTGCTGAAAACGCGCTTAACATTCTGAAGCAACGCCACCCCGGCCTCATCATCGCCGGCAGTTTTGCACCGCCGTTTGCTCCGCTTCTTGAAATGGATCATCGCGAAATTCTTCAGCGACTGGAAAAAGCAAAACCCGATATTCTGCTTGTTGCCTTCGGGGCTCCGAAGCAGGATAAGTTTATCAGTATGCATGTACGCAGCTGGAATATTCCTGTATCCATCGGCATCGGAGCATCTCTTGATTTTATTTCCGGCAAACAGAAGCGGGCCCCGAAATTCCTGCAGAAATGTTGCCTCGAATGGCTCTGGCGCGTCTGCTGCAGCCCGCATCGCTTATGTTCGCGCTACGTTGCCAATCTGCGTTTTCTGCTCTCCGCTTCACGCCAGATGCATTCGATTCATAATATGCCCGATCATGAAGTCAGCTTTCAGTCTTTGGATGAGCAGCACATCCGGACTCTGGAAAAGCACCGGATTGTTACCGATTATTTCCAATCCCTGGAAACCGGACAGAAGGCTGCGGAATTTATTGAAAGAATGCAGAAGCGGACCGGCGAAAATAACCTGCTGCTTGATCTCCACGCTATTCCCTGGCTCAACAGTCTTGAGCTCGGTGCCCTGCTCGAAATCAATAAGTTCTGTCGCGGTCAGGGCTGTCGTCTGATTCTCTATGCGCTCCGTCCGAAAGTCAGGACCCTGCTGGAAACCTGCCGGCTGACAGACTATTTTGTGATCGTCTGCACCGTGCAGGATGCCGTCGGGACGGCGGATAAACTGGCTGAACATGCCGATGGCGAAGCTGTTTTTTCGGAGGGTCAGCTCAAGTTAAAACTGCCTATCGAACTCAGTGCTGCTTCGCTTCCTGTTTTTGAACATTCGACTCAGTCGTTGCAGCAGGAACTGCTGCAGGACGGGAGGCTCAAATCAATAGAGGTTAACGCTGAGCAGCTCGATTTTATCGACAGTGCCGGGCTCGGCTATCTCATCGCCCTCAAAAAAAAGGCTTCTGATTCCGGAGTCAGTATGTCCGTCAGAAACCTCACCCCCGCGTTACGCCGCACCTTCGAAATCGCCCGCGTTGATCAGGTACTTCTGTAAAATCACCCCGGTTGTTATACATTGCGCCCGCTTCTGAATAATGTGATCGTGTATTGAGGCGCAGGTCTATTTCCGCACCGGTATTATTCAGCCGCTCGCGAGTTTGTGAGCATGGCGGGTGGTTTCCGGCAGTTTGTATCGGGTGACGCATTGCATAACCAGTTTCGGAGCCGTGTGAATACTGACGCGGTGGCCGGGGGAAATATAGAGCGGTTTGATATTGGAACGCGTACGCAGGACAACGCCAATCTGTTCGGTTTTATCCATCAACGGAACAAAGCTGCCTTTTTTGGGCGGGACTTCATCATGCGTGCCTATGAGGCGCGATTTTCCGACACCGATCGCCGGGATGTTGAGCAGCAGACCAAGGTGGGCGGCGATTCCGAAACGACGGGGATGGGCGATGCCCTGGCCATCGCATAAAAGCAGACCGGGTTCTTCACTCAGCTTCAGCATAGCCTCTAAAACACAGGGCACTTCCCGAAAGGAGAGCAGACCGGGAATATACGGGAAAGATGTCGGGCGGTGAGCCACCGCCGTTTCAATCACTTCCAGGGTCTGGAAGTCCAGTACGGCAATGGCGGCGCGGGTGATGGTATTGTCCGCTTCAAAGCCGACATCCACACCGGCCACCGTTTTAATTTCCCCGAAATCATCCGTCAGTCTGATATGAGACTGCAGCGACTTCTGAATGGCAATCGCTTCCTTCGGGCTGACATCCCATGGGTGCATGATTCCCTTTTGTCAAAGGTCATAAAATATTTGGTCGAATGTCGGAGACCTTTGACGGTGGGCATTCCGACCTTCGACGAAGCGGCAAAGCCGCTACATTTTTTTGAATGCCTCCAGGAAGGCATCGATGTGCATTTCGGTATGGGCGGCGGAGACGAAGGCGACTTCGAATCCGCTCGGCGGGGTGTAGAACCCGTGATCGAGCATATGGTGAAAATAGGCCGCGTGTGCTTTCTGATCGCACGCTTTGGAGTCATCCAGATTCCGAACGGCCTTTTTACGGAAAAACGGCGTGAACATGCCGCCCCGTTGTGCGCAGTGCAGATCCAACCCTTTTTCGGCAGCAATACGGTTGATCCCGTCAGCCAGTTTTCTGCCAAGTCTCTCCATCTCTGGATAAGGATTTTCATCGCGCAGCAGTTCCAGCGTTTTCATACCGGCGGCCACCGCCACCGGATTGCCGCTGAGTGTGCCGGCCTGATACACCGGACCCAGCGGTGCGAGGCTGGACATAATTTTCGTGCTGCCGCCGAGGGCCCCGATCGGCATACCGCCGCCGATGATTTTTCCCAGTGTGGTGAGGTCGGGTTTAATGCCGATGGTATGACCGAATGTCGTCGGCGCCAGACGGAAGCCGTTAATAACTTCGTCAAAAATCAGCAGGGTACCGTAGGCTGCGGTTGCTTCGCGCAGTCCTTCAAGGAATCCGGGTTCCGGTTCAACCAGACCCATGTTACCGGCAATGGGTTCGACGATGACGGCGGCAATATTTTCCCCGTCGGCTTTCAGTACTTCCTGAACTTTTGCGAGATCGTTGTACGGAACCACATAGACTTCTTCGGTGGCGGCCGGCGAAACGCCGGCGGAAGAGGAGGTGCCGCCGGTCAGCAGGCCGGACCCGGCGGCGACGAGCAGGTAGTCGGAGTGGCCGTGGTAGCAGCCGTCGAATTTAATGATTTTGCGCCGCCCGGTATAACCGCGCGCCAGACGGATGGCACTCATGACCGCCTCCGTGCCCGAACTGACGAGGCGCACCATGTCCATTTCCGGAATCAGGCTGGTGATCAATTCCGCAAATTCCGCTTCTTTGGCGGTGTTAGCCCCGAAGGTCAATCCATTCTCCGCCGTTTTGGCAACCGCATCGACCACTTCATCGCGGGCGTGCCCCAGAATCAACGGGCCCCACGATCCGCAGAAATCAATCAGTTCCGTGCCGTCTTCTGTCTGCACATACGCGCCTTTACCCGATTTAAAATAAACCGGCGTTCCGCCGACCCCGTTAAAGGCGCGGACCGGGCTGTTCACTCCGCCGGGAATCACTTTCTGTGCGCGTTCAAACCATTTTGCTGAATTCATAGTGTTTTCCTGTTGTAAATTATACTGATTCCATTTTTCGCCCTGTCTGGTTAAACGACCGGGAACTTGGATTGCATGGGTTCACAGTCATTATGTCTTTTTCGGTGCCCGGACAGAGGGATAACAGCCGGTAATCTGCCATCCAGTTTCAGCTCCGCCAAGAACCGGTTTATGTTTCGTTACGGAAAATGATGTACGGCCGGCCTCAGAACGGCCGGGCTTCGAGCTTGTAGAATCCGTTGGTCTGTCCAGAGTCGGCTGTAATTTCAATCTGCAGCATTGTTCCGTTCCCGGCAATCGCATCGGAGATTTCCTGCCAATCGGGATCCGACAGACTTTCCGTTGAGAGGATCTGATAGCTGTGATCAGTTTCTGAATCGGTCACGGAAATTCTGATCTGCAGTTCGCCGGAACTGTTCCTTTCCAATGAAAAATCGGTAATAGGTACTGTGTTGTCTTCTGTATGCTCTGACATGGCCATAAAATTCGGCATATTGCCCGAGAAGGTCAGGCGGTAGATAATATCGAAAGCCCCGCCAAAATATGAATTACTGATATCCCAGTCCTGATCATTTTCGAGGTTGTTGTAGTAGGCCGTGAGCTGTGAAGCGTAGGCAGAGGACCTCATGAAGATGGATCCGACTCCGCCAACGAAAGTTGCATTATTCCAGGTTCCTGTAAAGGTGCCGGTTTCATAATCAATCTTATCGTTCACAAGTGATACCGAGGTGTTCCCGAACGTTGCTAAAGCTTTGTCAAGATAGGTTTCCGCATCCTGTCCGCCCCACCATGCATATCCAAGAGCAATTCTCCATGGAGTCCGGATGGCATCGTAACTCATGTCCGTCGATAAAGTATCGGTTGGATTGTTCGGCGCGTACCAGTCGGAAGAGATGCCGGCAGCACTCTGATTTTCCAGAACATCTTCAAAAGTGGCATTTACAACGTTATTCCAGAAGCTTGCATTTTCTGAGTCAAAGGCGGCAAACAGCTTGAGTCCGAAATAGGAAAAGTAGGATGGATTTTTTTTGTCATCCCACATATCCCCCGGTTTAAGGACGTAATTATTATCCACTTCGTATGTCTTTATTTTTTCAAGAAGATTTAATGCATCGGTTTTGTAATTTTCATCACCAAACTGATAATAGGCCATAATCAGCGCAACAGCGACGTCCAGCTCTGCATCTGTTGCGGCTCCGGTCTGATTGACTTGGGAGAATCCATCTATTTTCCAGTGCATTAAGCCGTTGTCATCGAGGAAGTTGTTGTAATAGGCCCAAAGTTTGTCGAATTCATCCTGATAACTGGTTGTATCGCTGCTCATATACACGGCCAGAAGCATTCCGTATCCAATGCCCTCTGATACGGTATAATTCGGGTCATCAAATTTAATTCGGGCGTAATTACCGTTTTCTACATAAAAATTTCCCCACCAGATTTCGAAAGCTTCTTTAAGACGTGATGCGGATACTGAGGTCAGATTATATCCGTAATCATAAGATATATTCTGCGGGAATGGGAAATGGACGGTTGCAGATGCAACGGTTGTAAGCAGTGTCATCAGAACGGATAGTTTTTTCATCGTATTTTTCCGGGGTTTCATAAGTATAATTATTCGGGATGTTTTTCGGGGTATTCGGGCGCCTCTAAAAACTCCGCCACAGCATTTATCTAAGATAAAGAAAGTAGAATATATACTTATTTTATATGAGTGCAAGTTTTAGCGGGTTTTAGATTGTTTGCCTGTTAGGACAACGGAATAATTTATTGTCTATTGGGATTTCGTGTTATGGGCCAATATGTATTCCTCCTTAAAGTAAGGAGAACATTGTGGCGGTAATGCCCAGGCATTCTTTGTTTATTCATGCAAAACACCGCGTCGATTGCAGAGTATGCAAACACCTTGTTTTAGACCAATCCGTCCCGTATTTTCCGGGGATGTCGAAATACGAGAAAATCGAACTTCTGTTGGGGGAATTGTATCAGCATCGAAAACTGTTTTCGGCGCTGTTTGAACGGCGTATGACAGAGGTGCCGGAGGAAGCGGTGCTGGAACTGATGGATGGCCGTTCGGATAAGCTGGAGCGGCTGGAGGATTACGGGCTGTTGGTGCGTACGCCGGGATTTGTGAAACTGGGGTCGCAGCTCCACGATTTTTTCAGCGAATACATGGAGGTCGATGAGACGGTTCATGTGCTCTACATTCAGGAAAATCTCAACGAAATCAAACGGCTCAAAGCCTATTGGGAAAAAGATCGGCAGGAGCGCTATTTGTTGCGCATCAAAAAACATTTGCGCGAAATCACCCGGATTGCGGCGTTGAATGTGAAAACGTTGCGCAACAATATGGAAGAGACTTACACTACGGAGAGCCATTTCGATCTGAAACGCGAAAAACTGGAAGACATCCGCAGTCAGCGCGACGCGCTCGAAGGGGTGATTCGGGCGGTGGAGCGCATGCTGGAGGATGGCCTTTTTTTCAACACGGCGGCCGACGAGGAAATGTTTTAAGTCGTTCATCGCCTGAAGGTGATGCTGCATGAGAGCCGGCATAACCTGATTGAAGTGCAGCATAAGGTGATCAGCTATCTGAACCATATTGAAAGGCGGGTGGCGGTGGTGGAAAAAGTGCTGCGCCTCAAAATGCTGAAAGATCGGCATTATCTACAGGAGCAGACCGACTTTTATCCACTGGCTGCGCGAAATCAGGATTTGCCGCTTATTCCGCCCGAGTCGCTGCGTTCGCGCCTTTCGCTTTCCGAGATGCAGCAGGAGGAAGCGATGCAGGAGCTGGTGCTGAAAGTGCGCGCCAAGCTGAAGATGCTGAAGCATCTTGAACAAAATCGTGCCGGCGAGTTGCCGGAGTCCGCCTTTTCCAGCGAAGAAGCCGCCGAGCGACGTATCAATCTCTACGCGCTCAAAAATATGTTTCAAAAGCGTACGGGCGATCTTTTTTCCTTCGTTATGGAACACGAGTTTAAAGAACCGGTCGATGACGACCAGCGCGTCAGTATTTTCTGTCAGCTCGCCTCGCGCTTTGCGGATGAGCTTGAATTTTCAGAGCAAATCAAAACTATCGATGGCCTGGAAGTCGCTATGATTTATGGAAAAGGGGAGTCCGGGTGTTGAGCGAAGTGAGTGGATGGATAAAAGGCGCAGGGGGTAATCCACGGATGACACGGATTTACACAGATGCTGGGGAGGAAATGAATCGGTGAAAATCGGTGTAATCGAGCGAAGCGGGTGGATAGAAAATACGGGAAAGGGAATGGTCCACGGATGGCACGGATTTACACAGATGCAGAGGAGGAAATAAATCTGTGAGAATCGGTGAAATCGAGCGAAGCGGGTGGATGGAAAGTGTAGAGAAAGGGAATGGTCCACGGATGACACAGATTAACACAGATGCTGAGGGGAAATGAATCTGTAATCGAGCGAAGCGGGTGGATTGAAAATACGGAAAAGGATGATCCACGGATGGCACGGATTTGCACAGATGCTGGGGAGGAAATGAATCGGTGAAAATCGGTGTAATCGAGCGAAGCGGGTGGATGGATAATGCGAGAAAGGGGATGACTCACGGATGGCACATAGTGTGATGCGGAATAGGTCGGAGAACGGCATGCAGAAAGAAGAGAAAACTTATGCAATGATTGGTGCGTGTATGGAGGTGCATCGGATTTTGGGTTGCGGGTTTTTGGAGGCCGTTTATCAGGATGCGCTGGAAAAGGAGTTTATTCTGCGCGGAATTCCTTTTGAACGGGAAATGGAGTTGCCTGTTTTTTATAAAGGGGAGCTATTAAATACGCCTTATCGAGTCGATTTTTATTGTTACGATGAAATTCCGCTCGAGCTAAAAGCGCTGTCCGGCTTGTCCGGAAAAGAGGAGTCTCAAATTATAAATTATTTGAAAGCCTCTGACGCAAAAGTAGGTTTGTTAGTCAATTTCGGTAAATCTCAACTTGAATATAAACGATTTGTGAATTGATTCTTGAACCTTTTTGAAATCGAGTGAAGCGGGTGGATGGAAAATGTAGAGAAAGGGAATGGTCCACGGATGACACGGATTTACACAGATGCTGGGGAGGAAATGAATCTGTGAAAATCGGTGTAATCGAGCGAAGCGGGTGGATGGATAATACGGGAAAGGGAATGGTCCACGGATGGCACGGATTTGCACAGATGCTGAGGGAGAAATAAATCTGTGAACATCGGTGTAATCGAGCGAAGCGGGTGGATGGATAATGCGAGAAAGGGAATGATCCACGGATGGCGCGGATTTGCACAGATGCTGAGCAGGAATCAATCTGTGAGAATCGGTGTAATCCAGCGAAGCGGGTGGATTGAAAATACGGAAAAGGATGATCCACGGATGGCACGGATTTGCACAGATGCTGGGGAGGAAATGAATCGGTGAAAATCGGTGTAATCGAGCGAAGCGGGTGGATGGAAAATGTAGAGAAAGGGAATGGTCCACGGATAACTCAGATTAACACAGATGCTGAGTTGGAATAGATCTGTGAGAATCGGTGTAATCGAGTGAAGCGGGTGGATGGATAATGCGAGAAAGGGAATGATCCACGGATGGCACGGATTTGCACAGATGCTGAGGAGGAATCAATCTGTGAACATCGGTGTAATCGAGCGAAGCGGGTGGATGGATAATGCGAGAAAGGGAATGATCCACGGATGGCACAGATTAACACAGATGCTGAGGAGGAATCAATCTGTGAGAATTGGTGTAATCGAGTGAAGCTGGTGGATTGAAAATACGGGAAAGGGAATGATCCACGGATGACACGGATTTACACAGATGCTGGGGAGGAAATGAATCGGTGAAAATCGGTGTAATCCAGCGAAGCGGGTGGATGGAAAACGTAGAGAAAAGGAATGATCCACGGATGGCACGGATTTACGCAGATGCTGAGGGGAAATTAATCGGTGAACATCGGTGTAATCGAGCGAAGCGGGTGGATGGATAATGCGAGAAAGGGGATGACTCACGGATGGCACGGATTTGCACAGATGCTGAGGGGAAATTAATCGGTGAAAATCGGTGTAATCGAGCGAAGCGGGTGGATGGGCAGGATTTTATTACGTGGAAACTTTCAGGTAGAAGGGGTTCTATTGTTGATGATTTAACAACTGTCGTTACGGGCACGTTAAAGATTGAGGAGCAGATGGAATGGGAACAGCGGCGATAAGTAAAACGGCAGACGTTTTTGAGGTGTTGAGCAAGGGGCAGTTCATCTGTTCGAATACAGGACAGCCCGGCGGGCGGGATCTGTATCAATATGTGGAGGAGCATGAGGAGCGGCTGCGTGAAACGTTCGCAGAGGTGGGTTTCCGGTTGGAAACGGGCAATAACTATTACTACTTTTCGCGTGTCAATGAGGATGTGCAGGGCCGGGAACGAAAGATAAAGAAAGCACTCCGCTGGTTGGATATCCTGGCGTTTTTCACGACCTATCGGAAAGACCTCTGCCGCGGCGCCCGCCTGTCGCCGCACGATATCGTGAGTCAACTTGAATTGAACAGCTCACTGAAAGATCAACTTTTGTCACTTCAGCGTGGAAGCGGAAAAAAGAATTATGCGGAACAGCTCGAAACCCTTTTCATGGAATTGCGCAAGGAGGGGTTTATTGAACTGGAAAACGAAGCCAGTCAAACCTGGAAGCTGCTCGATGCCTGGGACTATATGGAGCGGATGGTGATGGCGGTGAATATTTTTGAAGATGATGAGGGGGCGCAATGAATCAGTTGCGACGTATGGTGTTGGTGAATAGCGCGAATGTGGGGTATCGGGAGATTGAGCTCGATGGGCATATTCATTTTATCGGCACGCAGGGAACGGGAAAAAGTACGCTGTTGCGGGCTTTGTTGTTTTTCTATAATGCGGATCAGCGGAAGCTGGGTATTTCGAAAGAGAAAAAAGCATTTGCGGAGTTCTATTTTCCGTTTGCGGATTCCTATATTTTCTATGAGGTGCAGGCGGGCGCACGGCGTTTTTGCGTCTGGCTCTACAAACGGCAGAATCGGTTGTGCTTCCGGTTTGTGGACGGGGCTTACGATCGCGATGCGGTGATTGAAGGAACGGCTGCTCGGAGCGAAGGAGAGTTGTTGGCTCAGCTTTCTTCGCAGGGCGTAAAGGTGGAGCGGCCGATATATAGCCTGACGGATTACCGCGATATTCTGTATGGCGAAAACCGGGCGTTTCGACGCTATGCATTGATGCGTAGTTCTTCCAACTATTCAACGATTCCGAGAACCATTTCGAATATTTTTCTGAACGCTAATCTGGACGGCGATTATATCAAAAAGACGATCATTGATTCGCTGAGCGAGGAATCGGTGGAGATTAATCTGGAGGCGAATCGGCATCATCTGGAAACGGCGCGCAGTCACTATGCGGATGTGGTGCAATATCAGCGATGCGAGTCGCAAGCCGAACAGATTCTGATGCATTATGCAGCGATTCAGGAACTGGAAAGCCGCCAGCGTGACGCGGCGTGGAGCATTGGTGCGGCCGCCAATCGGGCGCGGGAACAGGCGCGGATTTTGGAGGAACAGGAGGCGGAGTACGCGGAAGCGGAGCGGGTTCAGTTTGAAAAGCTAAAGACGGTGCAAGGCCGGTTCGAAACGGAAAAGCGGCGACTGGGTGATCAGTTGGCGGTGATAAAGAAAAATATTTCACGCGCCAATAAGTTGAAGCGGGACTATGCGGAAAAGGGCATTGAGAACCTGTTGGCGGCTGCGAAAGAGGCTCCGCATCTGGAACATGATTTATCCATTCGGGAGCAGCAGCTCCGGGCGTTAACCGCCCGCGTGGAGCAGCAGGAACAACAGTTTGAAATCGCGGAACAGAAAGTACGAAACAGTTGCGGTGAACGTATTCAAAAGCTGTTCTCGAAATTGCATGAAGAGAAAGATTGTGCCCGGGGTGAATTGGATCAGGCGCGGGCTGCGTTGGATCAGCAAACGGTTGCGGTTGAGGCGGAGTTCGCGGAAAATGTCGGTAGTTTTCAGCAGGAGAAAGAGGATGTAACGCAGTCGTTGCGGGAATTGGATTTTAAGTTGCGGGAACTGGATCAGGCTCGCTTTTTTGAGGCTGAGCGGAACGAGCTGGAGGAGCGGAAGAAGGAGCTGGAGCAGGAGCTGATCCGAACGGAGGCCCGGCAGCGGCAAATCAAAGAGGCGGTCCAATCACTTCAGCGCGAGGCGGAGGATCGTCAGAAGATTGCGGAGGCGGAAGGGGCCGATGCGCTGCGGCCGCTGTTGGATGCGCGGCGAATGGCGCAGGAGCGGCTTACGGAGCATAAGCGGGAGCTGGAAGCGTTGCACGGTTCGCTGGTGGAATTTCTGGATGAGCAGGTAGAGGGCTGGGAGGAAACGATCGGCAAGGTGGTTCGCCGGGATGTGTTGTTGCACTCCGGATTGGCGCCGCAAAAAACCAATGGGCAATCGCTGTATGGTATTGCGCTGAAGATGGAACATCTGGAATCGGTTCCTCTGTCGAAAAATGAGCTGGAAACTGCGATCGCTTCGACGGAAAAAGAATGCGCGGAGCTATCAGCGAGGATTGAAAAGCAGCTGGCGGAAAATCAGGCGGGACTGGATCGGCAGCTTCAAAAATATAATCGGCTCATTCGTGAAAAACAGGACGAGGGCAAAGCGGCGACGGCCAGATATTTTCAGTGCGAGCGTGATCTGGAACGGTCGGTGGTGGCGCAGCAGGCGCTGGAGGAACGGGTTGCAGCGAAGCGCAGGCAGGAACAGGCGGCGCTGGAGGAACAGGGCCATAAATTGCGGGGGCAGCAACAGGAGCTGGAAGCTATGATTCAGAATCTAACCGGAAAACGGGATGCTTCGCTCAAGCGGTTGGATTCCGATTTTAAGCGCCGTAAAAAGGCGATTGAAAAAGAGCTTAACCTCCTCGAAGCGGAAACGGAAGAGCAACGCGCGAATCAAAACCAGCAAATGGAAGATCAGCTGGCCGCGCTGCGGACGGAACGGGAGCAGCTGCTCAAATCCGAAGGTGTGGATGCGGAAAAGGTGGCGGAGTTGGAGCGGGAGGTTCAGCGGCTTCGGCAGAAGTTGGAGGAGATTAAGCAGCAGGCGCCGACATTGATTGAATACGCTAAAGACCGGCGGGAATGGATCGACCGGCTGGAGGAATTTCAGCGGGAGCGTGGACAGATTGAAAACCGTTTGCAGCATCAGACTCATTTATTCGAACGACGTATTCAGCAGGATCAGGAACGGTTGCATGAAGTAAAGGCCCGATTGGCTGAAATCCGTTCGGATCGTCAAACGATGAAGGATGAGCTGGTTGCGTTTGAAGCGTTCGAGCGCGATGAACTTTTTGCCGGGTTTGAATCGTTCATTCTGCACAACGATCTTTCGGAATCCGCAAACTGCCTGGAATGGATCGATGAACTGAAAACCTTGGCGTGGAAGTTCGAAAAACAGTTTAAGCAACTGACCGAGCGGATCACGGCGTTTGCCGGACTCTTCAGCGAGGGAAACTGTTTGGGGTTTGAGGTGCATTTGTCCGGCGAGGCTTCGTTCCGAGCCTTTGCGGACGGGCTGGAGGAATTTGTCCGTGAGCAGAAAATCATTACGCTGAAGACGGAAGTGACCCGGAAATATTCAATGGTGCTGGAAACACTGGTCACCGAGACCAATCGTCTGCTGCAACGTGAGGACGAAGTGTATCAAGTGATTCAGAAAATCAACCGCGATTTCCGGACATCCAACTTTGTGGGTGTTGTGCGGAGCATTGAAATGCGGCTGCAGCAAAGCACGAACCGCATTTTTCAGGTATTACGCGAAATCTGTCGTTTCCAGAATGAAAACCACATGAGTTTCGGCGAACTTGATCTGTTTAATCAGGGGAACAGCGGGAATGATGAAAAAGCGGTAAAACTGCTGGATGAACTGCGGTTGCAGATGGGACAGGCCAAGAGCACAACGTTGAAATTGGAAGATGCGCTCGATCTGGAATTCCGCGTCTGTGAAAACGAAAACGATACCAGCTGGGTCAGCCGGCTCGCCAATGTCGGTTCGAACGGAACTGACGTGCTGGTGAAATCGATGATCTACATCAATCTGCTCAATATCTTTAAAAGCGGCTCGCGCAAACAGGATGAGCCCGCGGTGTTGCATTGTCTGGTGGATGAGGTCGGCATCCTGCATGACAGCAACGTGTCCAGCCTGATTAAGTTCGCAGCTGAACGGGGGATTTGCATGATTAATGGATCGCCCAATTCCCACAATGAACAGGATTATAAACATATCTATATTTTCCGCAAAGACCGAGAGAATAAAACCGAGATAACCAAGTTGATCAGTCATGCCTCGTGAAAAAATAAGTAAAGGATTCGCCCTGAATCTGCAGCGATTACTGGCCGGAGAGCCCGTGAATGCCGGCGCGTTTGGGAATAAGCGCCAACTCAAAAAGCTCGAAGAACTTCGTGCGGTGGTTCGACGCGTCACGGGACGGAATCGCGCGGTATGTTTTTGTCCGGATCCCAGTGCGCTCCGAAGTGTGCTCCAGCTCCATTTCGGAATTCATGATTTAACAGCCTATCTGAATCTATTGGAGAAGGATCACGCGGATGGAGAGGAATCGCTGCGGGCGACGACGTCGACCAAAACCCTGCGGCGCAGATCGCTACAGGGTTTTTTTATCAAAGGATTTGGTACGGATATTCGAATCGGTAAAACCCGGTTGGACAATTTGCCGGATGGCGTGGAATATTTTGTGCGGGATCACTCTGTGCTGAAGCTATCTTCAATGGCATTGATTGTGGGGGTTGAAAATCCGGAATGTTTTGTGAAGGCGGATCGACTGCTGGATTTGTTCCCGCAAAAAGCGGTGGTATTGGTATTGCGCTATCACAGCAACAGCCCGGTGGAATGGTTGAAATCGATTCCGAATGACTATCTGCATTTTGGGGATTTTGATCCTGCGGGTATCGCGATCTACTGCAATGAATATCGTTTCGTTCTGGGTGAAAAACGCTGCCGCTTTTTGGTACCGGACGGGATCGGTGAACAGATCCGGAAATACGGCGATTCGGCGCTGTTTGACCGACAGCGCCAGCTGTGGCCGCCGAAACAGCCGGGTGAAGAGCGGGCGTTGGCGGAACTGATTGCAACCATGGAACAATGCGGCAAGGGTCTTGAGCAGGAATGGCTGCTTCGCGGAGAGGTTTAAGCGATGTCTGGAAAACAGAAACAGTCGGTTTCGGAATCCAAGCGAATGACGGGTTCCAAGGGTATGATTTCGCTGGTTTCGCTGGAGCCCGATCAATTGAGGAAAAACTTTTTCTATGCCGGATCAACCGAACTCGTGCATGCGGCGCGCGTGCGGTTTGCTCCGGATTCCGATGAAGCCGAGTTGCAGGCTGAATTGGAAGAGGCCGGGCTTCAGAAGCTGACCCGGGTGTATCATTGGGTCGATTCCTCTGATCCGCACAGTGGGTGTAAAACCTGTGCTTCCGAGTCAGAATGGCTGCGGTTTCTTCTGAAGTCGGTTCCCGCGCTGGAGGCTTCCGGCTGGACGGTGGAGCAGGATGCTTCGTTTGATTGCGCCATACGGGAGCCGGAGGGCTGGTATGTGGATATGGAGCCGGCGGCGGATGATTTTCGTGTCACGGTTGGTTTCAAATTACAGGGCGACCGAATCAATATTCTGCCGTTTTTGGTCGCTTATTTACGCGATGGAACATCGGCGGAATACATCACGCTGGAAGACGGCCGACGGGTTGTGGTTCCGCAGGAGCGCATTGCTTTGTTGGCCTCGACGTTGCTGGAAATGCTGAATAAAGGGGCCACGGGTAATGATCTCGATAGCATGGAAGTTTCCTGGCTTCGCGCGCTGGAGTTAAGTCGATTGCAGGATGAAGAGGTGTTCGAAACAACCCTTCCGAAAAAGTTGAAAAAGCAGGCGGTGTTGCTGGAGCAGGTCACTGATGCCCCGCATGTCAAAGTTCCCGATCAGATGCGCGCCACCCTGCGGCCCTATCAGCAGCAGGGCGTGAACTGGCTTCAGCTTTTACGATCGATGAATCTGGGTGCGATGCTGGCTGATGACATGGGGCTGGGGAAAACCGTGCAGGCGTTATCGCATATTGTCATTGAAAAAACGTCGGGTCGCATGAAGCTCCCGTGCCTGATTGTTGCGCCGACGAGTGTGATTTATAACTGGGAGGCGGAAGCTAAAAAATTTGCGCCTTCGCTGAAGGTGCATGTTTCGCACGGGAGCGGTCGGGCAGATCATTTTGAAGCGTTTGCATCGTTTGATCTCATTCTGACGACCTATCCGTTGCTGACGCGCGATGGCGAAGCACTGATGCAGCACGAATATCATTTGCTCATTTTGGATGAGGCGCAGTTTATTCGAAACCATCGAACGCATGCCTCGCGTGTGGTTCGTCTGCTGATTGCTGAACAACGGGTGGCGCTGACGGGCACACCGCTGGAAAATAATCTGATGGAACTGTGGTCGCTCTTTTCATTTGTGATGCCGGGCCTGCTGGGAACTCATGAACAGTTTCGTGCCCGGTTCCGCAATCCCATTGAGTATCAGAATAACGAGACGGTTCGAAAGGTGCTCGCCCGCCGCATTGCCCCGTTTTTATTAAGAAGAACAAAGGACGAGGTTGCGCTGGAATTACCGACGAAAACGGAAATCGTTCAACGCGTTGAACTCACGCCTGCGCAGCAGGATTTATATGAGACGGTTCGTTCGGCCATGGATACACGGGTAAAAGCCGCAGTGGCGGCGAAGGGGCTGAGCGGCTCGCAGATTATTGTTTTGGACGCGTTGCTGAAAATGCGGCAGGTCTGCTGTCATCCGCTGCTCTTAAAATCGCGCAACGCCGCCGGAATCGCAGATTCCGCGAAGCTGGATGCATTGTTGGAGATGTTGAGCGAGATGATCCCGGAAGGGCGGCGGATTCTTATTTTTTCACAGTTTACGAGCATGCTGAAACTGATAGGAGAAACCTTGAACCGGCGGGCGATCGATTATGTGCAAATCACGGGAAACACGAAGGATCGTAAAAAGCCTGTTGCGGATTTTCAGGACGGCAAGGTCCCCGTCTTTTTGATCAGTTTAAAGGCGGGAGGAACGGGCCTGAACCTGACTGCTGCCGACACCGTCATTCACTTCGATCCGTGGTGGAATCCGGCCGCCGAGGCGCAGGCGACCGATCGGGCCTATCGGATCGGGCAGGATAAACCGGTGTTTGTTTATAAGCTGATTGCGGCGGGAACAGTGGAAGAGCGCGTGCTGCAGATGCAGGAGCGTAAAAAGGGGCTGATTGAGGGGCTGCTGGGCGATCAGAAAGCCGCGCTGAAGAAATGGGATGAAGCGGATCTGGAAGAGCTGTTTAAGCCGATCGTTTAACTGGGGCTGGAAACACCGGTTCCGCTCAATCGACTGCGGCCGCCGCTGGTGGTATGCACATTGATCTGTGTGCCGATGCGTTCTTTCAACGCGCCGACGTGCGAGATGACACCGATCAGTTTTCCATCCTGTTTTAATTCGGCCAGTGCTTCCAGCGCGGTTTCGAGTGCGTCTTCGTCGAGCGTGCCGAAACCTTCGTCGAGAAAGAGCGAGTCCACTCGGATCTGTTTGCTTGCCATTTTGGAGAGGCCCAGCGCCAGCGAGAGGCTGACGATAAAACTTTCACCGCCGGACAGATTTTTAACCGGGCGGATTTCGCCGGCCTGATAGTTATCCACCACATTAAGGTCGAGCGGTTTCTCGATGTCGCGGATGAGCAGGTAGCGATCGCTCATTTTGGCCAGCTGCCGGTTGGCGTGCGAGACCATTAATTCAAAAGTCAGTCCCTGCGCGAAATTGCGGAACTTTTTGCCGTCGGCCGATCCGATCAGCTCGTGCAGTGTATTCCACCGATGGCACTCAGTTTGCTGCTTTTCAATTTCCGCCAGTTTTTCCGCATGGCGTGTCTGTGCCTGTTCGTTGGCTTTAATCCGGTCTTTCAGTCCGCCGATTTCCTGCTGCAGGGCGATGCAGGAGTCCGAGAGTTCCGCATATTCTTCGGGCGAGGTTTCCATATGCTTTTGTGCCCGCTCCGCCTGAAGCTGTTTCACTTTTTCCGTTTCCAGTGCCGTGAGCTGGATCTGCCGTTGTTTCAGTTCGTCGGCTCGTTTTTCCAGTTCGGTCTGTTCGGACTCCGTGAGCCGGGCGGCAAGATAGGCTGCTTCATCTTCAAAACCGGCGGTGTCCAGCGTCTGGAAAAAAAGTGACTCCTGTTCGGCGAGCTCTGCTGCGTTTGTTTGCCGGTTTTCTTCCAGGGTCCGGATTTTTTCCCGCACCCGAGTCCGCGTTTGTTCAATCTGATGCTGGTGCTGCCGTGCGGCGTCGTGGGTTGCGCGGGCGGTATCCAGTGCGGTTTGATGCTCGTGTTCCACTTTATCCGGCTGGCGGTCGCCGAACTGGGTTTGCCGATCGGTAATTAATTGGGTCAAGGAGGACTGCTGTTCATGAATCCGTTTCGTCAATTCCCTATGGCGGTGCTTCAGGTTATCCAGTTGTTCCGACTGATTTGCGAGCGTCGTTTCGAGGTGCGCGATGGCTTGTTTGAGATCGGCCGACTGCTTTTCGCTATCCACCCATCGATCGCGTCGTGCTTTCAATTGTTCTGCGGTGGTTTCCTGCGATTCAATACCATAGGGTTCCAGGGTTTGGAAAAGTTTCGATTCCGCCTTTGCGAACCGTTCGGCGGTTTCCGTTTTCCGGCGTTCCGCGGCTTCGCGTTTTTCCTCGGCCGATGCGGCGGTCTGCTGTGCGGTTTGTTCAGCAAGCCGTTGTTCGCTCAGTCTTGCGCGGGCGGTATCGAAAGCATCCTTGGCTTCGGCCAGGGTTTGCTCCAGCGTTTTAATCCGCTCAATGCGTCCGGCGATTTCGTCGGCTTCATCGGCGGTACCTGCTGCCAGCGTCTGCAGTTCGGCTTCATCGCGTTCTATGGATTCCCGGAGCGTTTGAGATTGCGCCTCGGCGGCGGCCCGCTTTCCGGTCAGTGTATTGATCTGCTCTGCAAGCGTTGAAAGCGCCGCATTGACTTTATCGATGGAATCGGTTTCCGGCTTAGGGAGTTTGGAGGCGTACGGGTGCTCCAGTGCGCCGCAGAGCGGGCAGGGTTGGCCGTCGATCAGTTCGCTACGCTGTGCTTCCAGACTTTCTATTTCCCGACGCAACTGCAGATTCTGGAGCAGGAGCTCCTGCTCGCGTTGCAGTCCGGTCTGTTCGTTAATTTTTTGGGCCAGTTCGTCGGTGATTGTTTGGACTTCGGCGGTTTTTGCGCTCAGCGCGTTCCGGTTTTCAGTCCCCTGTTTTTCCAGTTTAAACCGCCGCTGAAGTTCATTCAGCCGGGTTTGCCATTCCGCGAAGGATTGTCCGGCGCAGGCCGTTTCCAGATCGGTGTTGACGGCGGTGAGCGCGGTTTCTGCCTGCGCACATTGTTCTTGTGCCGCGGCCAGTTGTTCAGCCGCGGTCTTGGCGGTATCAGCGGCCGTTTTTGCGGCAGCGTCCGCAGCTTCGGCTTCGGAACGGGCTTCAGTTTGATCGGCCTCCAGTGCTTTCAATTGTTCCAGGGATTGGAAGATCGCGGCGAGTTGACCGACCAATGCGGCGTCCTGCGGGTGCGTTTCCTGATAGGTTGCGGCTTCGAGGAGTTCCGTTTGGCGCTGCGCAAGCTTTGCCCGGTTTTCAGTTTCTTTGCTCTGCAGCGCGATCTGTTCGTTCTGCAATTCGGCGATCTGTTCCGCCTCTTTCTCGAGTGAGGCCGAGCGCTCGGCAATAGTGGTGTCGAGCGCACGCACCTGTTTCAGAACCGGAGCCAGCTCCCGTTGCGCCTTTGTTGTTTCTTCCAGCTGTTCGGTGCAGGCGTTCAGTGCGTCGGTCGCCTCTTTGTATTGCTTGTCCAGTTCGGGGAGGGCTTTGTTGGCGTCCTTCAAATCGGTTTCTATTTCCGAGCGAAGATTACGCAGGTTGACGAGTTTAAGGTGTTCGACATCCAGCGGCCGGGCGCGCTTTGCCAGTGCGAGCCGTTCGGCTTCCGGCTGAAAGGCCTCGTTTTCGATGCGCCAGAGTTTCTGCTCCGCGCGATTGGTTTCCAGATCTTTTTCCAGCGTTTCAATACGTGCAAGCCAATCCAGTGCAGCTTTGGCGGCATCGCGCTTTTTCGTTTCGGTCCGGTGTTTTTCTTCCAGCCGCTTCAGATCAAATCCGATTTGTTCGAGCTCGTCTTCACTGAGCAATGCAATGCCGCCGAGCCCGGCCTTTAATTCACTCAATACCCGGTTTTCGGCGCTGTTGCGTTGATGTACCGCCTTTGAAATTTCGGAATAGATTTCGGTGCCGGTAATCTGTTCCAGAATCGGTGAACGCTCATCGGCATCGGCTTTCAGAAAGGTATCGAAGCTGCCCTGCGCCAGCAGGATCGAGCGGGTAAAGCGGTCGAAGCTCATGCCCGTAATCGAATCAATCTGCTCCTGCACGTCTTTCAGCTTTTCCGCCAGAAGGGTTCCGTCGGCCTTCGCCACTTCGCGTCTGGGCGCCTGCAGCGCCGCGCCCGCTTTTTTGCGCGAGCGATGCTGATGCCACGTTGCGCGAAAGGTTCCCGAGGCGGCTTCAAATAATACCTCCGCAAAACAGTCGCCCGTCTGCCGCGACATCACTTCATTATCGCTCTGCGTCATTTTACCCAGCCGCGGCGTCTGGCCGTACAGTGCCAGACAGAGCGCATCCAGAATCGTCGTCTTCCCCGATCTCGTCGCCCCCGTAATCGCAAACAGCCCGTCCGCCGCAAAATCCGGATCTGTAAAATCAATACACCATTCGCCATACAGCGAGTTGATATTCTTAAAGCGCAGTTCGAGTATTTTCATAAAAGTTAGTTGGGGTTGTTGCGCGCATTCGTGCGGGCGCGATACATGCGTTCGCGCAGGCCGCCTTCCGCGAGAAAATCCTGTTCCAGTTTGCGTAGCTGCTGGTCAAGCAGATAGTTGGTCTGGTGAATCAGGCAAATGGCGATATTCGCGCGCACTTCCGCCGGGCGGTCTTCGAAGGGGCGGAAGGTTTCGTAAGTGACGGGATGGGACGTACGGGACTCAGGTGACATAGGGTGTTTTTCATGCGCCTCATGGGTCGTCTGTGTCCCATTTTCTTTTTTCTTCAGCCGAATCTTTCCTCTCGCCAGATTCCGCACAAACAGCGCTTCCTTACTTTCTTTGTCCCACTCTTTCGCCTGACGTGTCCGCAAAAAATCACGGTAATCCTCCAGCAGCTCTTCCAGACTCGCACGGGCAACATTGGTCAACTTGATTTCGGTTTCCTTCGACGTTCCTGAAGCCATGCTGCCCTCAATAATATTCTGTTTTCCACTTCGCGCCGCCTGCACCATCTGATCGATCGTCCGGTCAAACTTATGAAAAACGTCCCGGCAAAACGCCACGGTAAAATCATAAACCACCACCGACCGCTGATAAGACAGCAGATCCTGATAACCGCCATGTTTCGGGATGAAGCCTTTAGGCATCAGATGGTTTCTCCATTGTTCACTTTACGGGAATTGGGCGTTTTTTGAACTTAGCTTGCCAGTCTTTTAATGCGGCAAAGTCAGCTTCAAGCTCTTCTGGTTCTGGTAGGCGAACAGGAGCTTCTATTGGCTGGGGATGCACATACCTTGAATACTTTGTCATCAAATCATCAAAATATTTACAGTCAGCTTCAGATATTTTGGCTAAACCTGCTATTTTCTTTGTATGTACTTCCCGTCTATACCTCTGAACAATATCGCCCATTAACTCTACTTCGATCATCCTCTCTAACAGATCTCTAAAATCACTACACAAAGATTTTGCATAGGGCTCATAAACTTCTTTCCCGTGTTCATTCAGGAGCTTCTTTGCTTTTGAAAGGCGATCATTGATGAGTTGCTTTAAAGCTGAGTCGGGCTTCTTAGCAAAAAATGGAGTGTCTCCCGGTTCGCCTGTTCCCCACGGTTCTTCTCGGATACATATTATCTCGGGCTTAATTTCAACCTTTCCGGCATATAATTGAACCATGGTTAAAAGCGATAGCCTATGGGTGAATATGATAATTTGTTGTTCGGAGGCAATAGCGCAGAGACGTTGAACAACCGCCTCTTCATAATCCTGATCAAGTGATGAGATAGGGTCATCAAATACAAATGGAGCCGGATAGGTTCTGCCTGTAACATCAGCAAGAAACGCCGCAATTGATACGATACGATTCTCACCTTCACTTAGAACTTCATTCAGGTTGTGGGCGGCTCCGTCCAGCTGAAGTGTGTGGAGGACCTTACCTTTTGAAACCTTGGATTTGATTAGCTTTACCTTGAGTCGAGATGCCCCTAAGGCTTTGAGCTCGTCGTTAAACCGCTGAACAAAAGCATCCGTAATAAGTGTCTCTGCCAACTCTCCCTTTTTCGTGGATAAGGCTCTGGAGTTGGTTTTCTTTTTGGCCTCTTTGAGTCGTTCGAGTGACTGCAGGCGATTGACCTCTTCCTGAATGGCTGTTTTATGTTCAGCGAGCCACTTCTTTGTTTGAAGGTTCTTTAATTTGGTTTGCAGTTCAACTCGATTATCCTTTTCTGCATCTTCCTCATATTTCTTGGCGTTCTTTTCATAACCTTGTGAAATTCGCCATATTTTTTCAAGCCACTCAGGGGATTGGCTGCTGGTACCCAGCTCATCTATTGAGTCAAATGACGACACTTTGATTTTTCTGTCTTGGAGGGAGGTGATTGTATCATTCAAAGCCTTGATGATGTCCTGATTCTCAATCCCAGCAGCATCAATTTTGGTATTTAATACTTCAATGCTGGGGATATCTGGCAGACCATCAATTGCCTGTTTGGCCTCTCTGGCTGCTTCTGTGGCCTGTTTTTGTGTTTCACCTTTTATGTACGATTCAAAAGAGATGAACCGTTGTTTGGTTTCCTCGGATAAAGGTTGATGGCAAAGTACACAAACAGAATCATCTTGGACATGGGGAAACTCCTGTCCAGTGTATGCCACTTCTTCGGAATATTTTCGTGCGGCACACCATAGCTCTTTCCAGACATCAGATCCAACGCCTCCGAGTTTTGCACCACTGAAAACATCTTTTGCCGCTGCTTCAGCGGCTGACTTTTTCAGAATGGATTTCTTTTTTGCTGCGATGATCCTTTTGCAATTCTCATCAGACAGTTGGCTGAGATAAGCCTGCACATCCTTAACAAGGCCATCAGCATGGCTTTTTTTCGTCCTGAATTGCTTCGCTTTGTCAGCCGGCGATGTCACTGAAATTCTTTTTTGAAGATCCTCAAGTTCTATTTCATTTTCCGACGAGAAAGAGCAATGGGAGTCAACGTCATCAGTTGTTGTTTTGGCGCTAAGTTTTTCAAACCAAGCCGCTCCGGTGGAGCCGAGGAGATCATTTGGGATTCTCGGCAGTTTTGATTCTAACGAACCTGCTTCTGCATCGAGCTTTGCCGCAACTTTTTCACAAACATCAATCAGCCTGCTGAAAAAAGACAAAACGGGAGGTTCATAACTGACCTCATCTTCGTTTTCCATAAATACCCGGCCAAACGATGAGTCAAAAATATCAACAGAACAAAGGGCATCACAGACTCCCGATCCATCCCATTCATGTTCCACAGGACTATTGTTTTTTAGAAATGAAACCTTGGCTTTCTGAACCGTTTTTTCAGTCGAAAATACGTTGTGGTGCAGTGGGCCGCGAATGCAGTCGCGGGCTCCACAAATATGTTTGAGAAGCCTTATATAACCTGATTTACCTGAGCCGTTTTGACCGTAAATAACAGCAATATCACTATTACCTAAATCAAGAGGTTTGCGGGGTGCCAGTTTGTTTACTCCAGTAACTTCACTGATTGAACATAAACGTATTTCTTCAGAATCATGTGCATCAAAAGCATGAGTAGGAATACTATAATCGATATCAGGGAATGCATTATTAGCTTCTTTTTTGCATAAGGCTGTCAGCTCAGAAATTATACCGTCATTCAGATCGCCTGTTTCTAAGATTCTCTTTGTTGCTAATTGTAGCCATTTCGGTCTTTTTCTTAGCCACTCTCTAACAGAGGTAGTATTTTTATTCATGGTTAAGCGTCCTTGTATTCCAAATTTTTATCAGTTGATCTGGTTCGAATTCAAACAGCCGGTTCTGAACGATGTGGTATTTCTCGTATCGGTTTTCAGATAGATGCTTTGTGCGGAAGAGTGTTTACTGATGGCATCAGAGTTGAAGAATTCGACTTCTCGCTTTATCTGCCGAGAACCCTTTTGTTGAGCTGTTTCCAAATAGGAAACAGTTGCATTTCGTTTCAGTTCGCCGCTTTCTTTTCTCTCTTTTTCATTCATGGGTTTTCCTCATTATTCAGCGTGGGGATCGGCTTCGTTCAGGGTTTGGAGGATTTCGGTGTAGGCGGCGGTGAGGGCGGGGCGCTGGGTGTCGGGAATTTCGTGGGTTTCGAGGCAGCGGGCAAAGACGTCGGCGGGTTCGAGGTCGTCGAGGGTTTCGGCGGTGTCGGTGCGCTGGAGGATACGGTCGATGACGCGCCGGTTTTTGATGCGGCGGATTTCAAGGCTGGACCCTTCGATGGCGGTTTCGACCTGGTCGCGCAGATCGGGGACGACGTCATTGCCGGTATATTCAATTTCGAGCCAGGCGTTGGAACCTTTGAGTTTGAGCTGTTTCAAAGTTTCGTGGATTTCATCGAGCTCGCCGCTGATCCGTTCCAAGGGTTGGAAAGTGGGGATGGGGATTTCGGTGACGGTTGGGGCGCGGCCTGTGAAATCGATTTCGAGGACGAGTTTCTGTTGTCCGGCTTCGCCGAAGCCCATGGGAATGGGGGAGCCGCAGTAGCGCATTGTTTCGGAGCCGGCGACGTTCTGCGGAACGTGGAGGTGACCGAGGGCGAGGTAGTCGAAACAGGCAGGAAAAGCGGAGGCTTCAATGTGGTCAAGCGAACCGACGTTGAGATCGCGCACGCCGTCATCGGCGAGGGTTGTTCCGCCGGCGGCAAAGCAGTGTCCGGTTCCAATGATGGGAATATTCAGGTTGCCGCGCGCGGCTTCGGCGCGTTCGCCGATTTCGTGATAGTGGGCTCGGAAGCCTTCGGCGAGTTTTGCACGTTTGTCGTCGATCGATTCCCCGGCTTCGGAGCGGCGGATATCGCGGTCGCGCAGGTAGGAGACGGCGCAGACGACGGCTTCGGGATTTCCTACGGCGTCGCGGCAGATCAGCAGTTCGTTTTCCGGATCGGCGGCGCCGACTACGTGGACGTTGAGGGCCTGCAATACGGCTTTGGGAGCATTTAGAAAGGAGGGGGAATCGTGGTTGCCGCCAATCACAACGACGTAATGGCAGGCCGATTTTCCGATGCGGCAGAGGAAGGAATAGTAGAGTTCCTGGGCCCGGTTGCTCGGGGCGGTGGTGTCGAAAATATCGCCTGCGATGATCAGGAGATCGACGTTGCGCTGTTCGATCTGTTCGGCGAGCCAGTTCAGAAAAGCGGTGAATTCGTCATACCGCCCCCGGCCGTAGAGTGAACGGCCGAGGTGCCAGTCGGAGGTGTGGAATAGTTTCATTCTTCCATTCTGGAGGATGAAACTTCCTGAATCCAATCCTTAATCGCGGAACAGTTCATTGTACTGGTTGGCCCAGTAGGAAATGAGAATGTCGGCGCCGGCGCGGGTGAGGGCAAGGGTGGATTCCTGAACCATGGCTTTGAGGTCGCCCCAGCCGCGCTGGGCGGTGGCGTGGAGCATGGAATATTCGCCGCTGACATTGTAGGCCGCAATCGGCAGATCGGTGGCTTCGCGCATTCTGGCGAGGATATCGAGGTAGAAAATGGACGGTTTGATCATGAGCATGTCGGCCCCTTCCATTTCATCGAGTTCCGATTCGCGCAGTGCGGTACGGAGGTCGCCGAACGAGGCCTGATAACCTTTTCGGTCGCCTTTGCCGGGTTGCGATTTTTCGGCATCGCGGAAGGGACCGTACATGGAGGAGGCAAATTTGGTGGAATAGCTCATGAGGATGGTATCGGTCAGACCGGCCTCATCAAGGCCTTCACGGATGGCCAGCACCTGACCGTCCATCATGGCGCTCGGAGCGACAATATCGGCGCCGGCGGCGGCCTGGGAAACACAGATTCTGGCGAGGTTGGCGATGGCGGCATCGTTATCCACATCACCGGAAGCGGTCAGGGGGCCGCAGTGGCCGTGCTCGGTGTAGGCGCAGACGCAGGCATCAGCCGCAACAACGAGGTCGGGGAACTCCTTTTTGACGGCGGTAATGGCGCGCTGGACAGTACCGTTTTCATTAAAGGCTTCCGATCCGACGGCATCTTTTTCGGAATCCTCGGCCAAACCGAAGAGCAGTACGCTGCCGATGCCTGCATCGGCCAGGGGTTCGAGTTCTTTTAAAAGCTGATCAATGCTGAGCCGGTATTGTCCAGGCATGGATTCGATGGCTTCGCGTTTGCCTTCACCGTCGATGACGAAGGTCGGCCACATAAATTTTTCGGGGCCGGGTAGGGGAAGGTCCAGCATTTTGCGGATGCCTGCTGATTTACGAAGACGTCTGAGTCTAACTTCGGGGAACATATTTACCTCAATTGATTTCGTGGAAAACGGCGGAGCGGCGCTCTCGAGTTCAGTCCATCAAATGTACGGGTTTTTATCTGCGCCGTGAAGCAAAACCGAGGTTGTTATGTATATCATTCAGCTGCCACGATCGTAGTGGTTGGATGATATATTTTAGGTGTAAGGGGCTCCCGGGAGTGAGCATTGGAGGAGTCAGCGCATGAGCAGCAGGCTCAGCGCCATGATGGCCATACCGGCGACGAGCCCGAAGAGGGAGTCGTGGCCTTTTCCGTAGGCACGGCTGGTGGGCAGGAGTTCGTCGAGGCTGATGTAGACCATAATGCCGGCTACGCCGCCGAATAGAACGCCCATAATCTGCGGCGGAATGACGCCGGATTCTCCGCCGACAAAGAAGCGGATGGCAAAATAGGCAATCAGTGCGCCTACCGGTTCGGCGAGTCCGGAGAGGAAGGAGTATATGAAGGCTTTTTTGCGGTCGCCGGTGGCATAGAAAATCGGAACGGATACGCTTATACCTTCAGGGATATTGTGCAGGGCGATGGCGATGGCGATGGGAATACCCAGGGTGGGGTTGTCCAGGGCTGCCAGAAAAGTGGCGAGGCCTTCCGGGAAGTTGTGAATGGCAATGGCCAGCGCGGTGAAGAGTCCCATGCGCATCAGTTTGGCGTTGTGTTTGATCTGGGCCTCTTCTTCCGCAATGGTTTTCATCTCGAGTTCTTCGGATGAGGGCATCGGGGCATCAGGGTCGTGGAGGGGTTTGGTTTCGTATTCGGTATGGATTTCGTGCGGATTTTCCGCGTGGGGAATCAGCGCGTCAATAATGCCGATGAGCGCCATGCCGCCGAAGAAGGAGGCGCAGTTGATCCAGTGGCCCAGTGGATCGCCATAGGATTTGACAAGGGAATCAACGCCTTTGATGAAAATTTCAACGAAGGAGACGTAGAGCATAACCCCGGCGGAAAAACCGGTGGCGATGGAGAGAAAGCGGTAATTGGTCCGTTTGGCAAGGAATGCCAGCGCGCTGCCGATGCCGGTGGCCATACCGGCGAAGAGGGTTAACCCCATTGCAAACCAGACATTATTCATTTTAGCTTTCCCTGTTCAGACGTTCTGCAAGTGGTGTAAACCGGGCCATAAGCCGGCGCTGTTCATCGGTCATGTTTGTCTGCATAAACTGCCGGATATAGGTGCGGGCTTCTTCGGCGTCAATACCCATAAAATCACGGACAATACAGCCGGTCATGACACCGGTGCGGCCGACACCGGCGTTGCAGTGTACAGCCACATTGGCTCCGGCCCGGAGATAGCCGCTTACTTTGTCGACCACCCTGGATAATTCATGAAGTTCCGGGCTGGTGTAGTCGGCTATGGGAAAACGGATTGGTTCGATTCCGTTTTCATGGTAGATTTTAAGAACGTTTTTTTTGGCTTTCCGGGCCAGCTCCGCATCGGTCACCAGCATCACCACAAACTGAATGTGATGACGTTTGTAAATTTTCAGCAGTGCATTTCCCGGGTCGTACGGGCCGAACGGCATAGGGCTGACGTATAACCGCCCTTTGGCTTCCAGCGGAATCCGGACGCAGGTTTCTTCTTTTTTCCCAAACAGAAACATGAAATCTCCAAAAGCGGTTGAAACCCTATAACCAAAATCAGGAAAAAAGAATCCGGAATTGAAGATATTCGTTTCTGCTATTTCCGATATTTGGCCATTGCATGCATTAAGCCCGGCATACAGACTGGCAGTTATGGAAATTGAACTGCTGATTAAAAACGCCTCTTTTTTCAAAGGGTTGAACGGAGAGCATCATACCGAACTGGCGCGCATCTGCTCGTTGAGAAAGCTGAAGAAACGGGACTATCTTTTTCACGAAGGTGAAACCGGGAAAAGTATGTTTCTGCTTATCGATGGAAATGTGCAACTGCATAAAAATACGGACGACGGCCGGGAGGTGGTCATCCGTGTGGTGAAACCCGGCGAAATTTTTGCCGAGGTTGTGCTGTTCGAGGCCGATTGTTTTCCGGTTTCAGCGCGGGCGGTGACGCCGGTTGAGGTTTTGGTTTTTCCGAAGGACGGTATTCACCGTCTGTTGGCACAGCAGGATTTCCGCAGCGATTTTATTGCCCAGCTCATGATGAAGCAGCGCTATCTGACCGAGCGCATTCAGGAGCTGACGACCAAAGACGTGGAATATCGCTTTTTCACGTTCCTGAGGGACCAGTATGGCGAAAAAGAGCTGATCCATACGCCGCTGTCTAAAAAGGATATCGCAGCCGGAATCGGGACTACGCCCGAAAGTTTATCGCGTCTGATTCAGCGGTTGACTGAAGACGAAATTATCTGCTGGAAGGGGCGGGAAATCCGGATGCTCTCTAATCCGTGGAAGTGGCTGGACTGAAAAGCGTGCAGTCTTAAGCGGTCAGCCGACAGCTGAGCAAAAAAGCCGTGATCTGTTGGCTGAAAGCGGTTAGCTGTTTTGGGACCGGATCATCGTCAGCAGCATTTTAAAGGGTTGTTCAGCGGCCTGCACGTCGTGCGGGATGTTGGCCGGCATAATGATCATTTCGCCTTCTTTAACCGTTTTCAGGTTGCCGTCGATGATAAAGGCGCCTTCGCCTTCGACTACCTGTACGACGGCGTCGAACGGGGAAGTGTGTTCGCTGAGGCCCTGTCCTTTGTCGAAGGAGAAGAGGGTGATGTTGCCGGTTTCTTTTTTCAGCAGCATTTTGCTGATGACGGCGCCGTCGGCGTAGGAGATTTCATTTTTGAGGTTCAGGGGTCTGCCTTTATATTCGTCGCTCATTTTATTTGCTCCGGTTGAGGGGGTGAAGGTTGAAAGGTCGTTGAGACCTTTTAACCCGGAAGCACTTATACACTAAAGTTGTTTTACTGCGAGCAGTTCGCCGTCGAGGCCGATGGTGACTTCTTCGATTTCAAGGTCAGAGCGGCCACTCAGCGCATGGGCCTGCTGAGTAATGGCGGTTAAACCGCCGCAGCACGGAACTTCCATACGGACAATAATGACTTTTGGAATCGCATTCTGCGCCATAATCCGGGAGAGCTTTTCAACATAACCTTCGGTGCGGTCCAGTTTCGGGCAGGCGACCACCAGTGCGCGTCCTCGGACATAGCGCCAGTGTACATCCGGCGAAGCAACCGGCGAACAGGTACTCAGCACCACCAGTTCTTTGTCCGCAAAAAAAGGAGCCTGCGGCTGAACCAGATGCAGCTGGATCGGCCATTGATCGAGATCGGAGCGGATTACCTGTCCGGTCACTTCGGTTTCCGCCGTTTTGGGTTTTTCCGAAGTCGTTTTATTTCCGAAACGCATTTTAAGCCCCGGGCAGCCGCCGGCGGGTTTGGCCGCAGTCTGTTCTTTGGCTTCGTGTTCCGCGTTGGCTTCATCAAATTTTTTCAGGGCTTCTTCGCCCATTTGGGCCACATGTTCACGGGTGGCTTCAATATCATAGGCGGCGGCCTCGCGCTCGACAATCTGCAACGCCCCGGTGGGGCAGGTTCCGATGCAGTCGCCGAAGCCGTCGCAGAAATCCTCCTTCACCATTCTGGCTTTGCCGTTTACCAGCTGCAGTGCACCTTCCGCACAGCCTACAATACATTCTCCGCATCCGTTGCAGAGGTCTTCGTCGATTTCGATGATTTTTCGTTTCATGGCTCATTCCTCATTTCAAATTGTGGACGTATCCTGCCGGAAAGATGCTCCACTGCCCTTGATGAGCATCAAGAAAAGGGCATTTCTCTTAATTTACGGTTCTGTGCAGATTTTTATGCGAAACTTTTGCGACCGGATCACTGGCTGCCGAGTGGTTTAAAGAATGAGTTCACTTCTCCCCTCAAACTGCTGTCATTCGGGACGGGTTTCCGTTTTTAAGTTTGTAGTAAAATTATTTAAGAGGAAATTCTTATGGAATAAAATATAATAATAAAGTACCCATATTGCGGTTATTCAGCCCGGGGTGGTGAGTAGATAAATTTTAAAATCAGTTAAGTGGCCGGAAATGAAGAGACAACTATTTATTATAACGCTTTGTTTAATATCATTAAGTGGCTGTTCGGTATTGAACATCAAACAAAGCAGGGAATCGGAAAATAATGATGAATTAGGAGAGCAGTCAGGACGAAGGGAATTTGTACCCCCGCCGCCTCTGCCCTCCGAAGCAGAATCGGCCGCTTCCCGTATTGCAAAACGTTACAAAGCCTTAGCGGTCACTGACCGAATTGATTACGGTATTCAGATTAACGATGTGGTTGAGTTGAATGGAAAGCTATATCTTATATTGAACGGCAGTACGTATTGTAATGAGCTGTGGGAGTTTGATGGCGATAATTCGCTGAACAAACTAATCGGGGTCTCGGATTTTGAGGCGATGGAGGCACAGGGCCAATCGGAATTAAAATTTGATACAGGCGACGAGTACGGCAACCATGTCCGGGGTATCAGCTCATTGGCCGTAGCCGATAATAAACTATACTTTTCATTCAGTAATGGCCGTATATCAAACAGATTATTTCAATACAGTTTTACAGAAGGCCCTTTGGTTATTGATGGTGTAACCAAGGTTAACCACCTCACCACATGGGAAAATTACGGCCTGGTTTTCAGTGCTGTCGCCGATAATAATGTAGAAGGTTTGTTTGCGGCAGACGAAAACGGGTCCCTCAAATTCTTAGTGGAGTGTAATCCTTTTTATCCCAATTTTATTCGGGATGGTATTCCTTACGGTCGTGCCCATACTTTGCCCGTAATTGATGGTAATCTCTGTATTACAGTTCATGGATGCCCGTATATTCTTAAACAGAATGGGGGATATAAAAGTTGGGATTTTCCTGAAAGATTCAGAGTCGGACGCTGGGCTAAAATAGAAAATGGTGTTTTTCTTGTAGAAAATTTATATGGCACATTCCTGCGTATTGAGAATGATTGCCGGACCATAAAAAATGAGCAATCACTACCTGAGTATATGCAGGTATATAAAATAAGCGATGATCTTAAATCGATAGGCAACACGGTTTATTTTAATGCAAAGTCGAAATCCTTTGAGTCCAAGGTGCTCTACTATAAGAATGAAAACGTATTCGGAGATGTGACGGAGGCGTTTGCAGAGAATGATATCGAGGTAAGAGACCTTGTTGCCTCTTTTCAGGGCAATCTGATTATTGGTAAATTTCTAAAAATTAAAGGTATGATCAGGTCTGTGCTGCAGCGTTTTAATCCTGAAACCCAAGAGCTTGAAGACATCACGTTTTTGGATAAACCCATGGAAATTAACCGGAATAATGTCACTTTCAAATATAAAGCGCATTTGTATTTTGTAGGTAGTAATACTGAATATAAAAACTGTCTTTGGCGTTATGATGGAAAGAACGATCCGGAGCTTATTGAATTTAAAAACGTTTCTGAATAGCGAGTGAATTTAAATGCTTCGGGCACGGAGATCTATTCGTCATGACGAAATCTGGCAGCGTTTTTCTCAGGAATCAGGGACACCTTAACATGGAACGACTCTTCGGTCTGAAGTAGGCGATCTGAAAAACCGCTCAGCATACATCGTCGCTGCTGAGGTGGAATGACCGGAGGGGTCCCTTTTTTACTGAAGACCTCTTATTCAACGGTGCGAAACCATTTGTACGTTATCGGTACCGGTGTGTCGGTGACGGGCGCAGGGGATGTGATGAAAGGATGAAGAGGATGCGTATTTTTTTTCTAGGGGTTGCACTTTTCGGGGGGATGATTTTTGCGGCTCAGGCGGATCATGTGTTCACGCTGGGGGATCGCTCATTCGAGGGGACGGTGCAACGGCTGTCCAGTTCGCAAGGCGTGGTTGAAATTGAGTTTGCCGACGGGGATAGGCAGGTTTTTGAAATTCAGTCGTTCAGTGCGGAGGATCAGGAATATTTGCAGAAGCTGGACGATATTCAGACCCTGATGCTGCAGCAGGCACAGGCTGAAAAATCGGGTGCACCGGTTGCGCCGATTGAGTCGAAGCTGAATGCAAAGATTCTGGAACTGTCGCATTGGGAGGATCCGCAGGCGGACTCTGGACTAGGCATTATTTCGGGTTTGGTGCTGTCTGTCTTCATTCTGTCTAGTTTTGCGATGATTTATTTCGGGCGTCGTTTGGAGGGGATTCGCCGCAGCATGGAAAATGAATGGCCGCATGTGCCGGCGCAGATAACCGGGATTCACCGTTCAACGTCTACGCGGGGAGGGGAGTTTCGTCGGGAAGACACGCTTTCTGTTAAATTTGAGTATGGCGGCAGGTCCTATAAAATTATGAGTCAGTACGTGAATCTGGCCGATAAATATATTGCCGAAGATGGAACGACCGAGGTGCTGCTCTGTACGGAGGACCCGGAAAAGTCGGTGCATTATGTGGCAAAACTACAGTATATGGCGCCGCGCGTTATTATGGGGGTGGGAGTCTTGTTCCTGTTTTGTCTGGTATTGGCCGGTCTGCTGGTTTTCTGTATGAAATAAGGTTGTGGCTTGTGGAAGTGGTTCAAGGGGATGATGGCACAACATGGAATGATGAGGTTTTCTGTGTTGTATGCGAGTAAAGCTGTTGTCGGAAAGATGATCCTCAGCCCGTGATGAACATCAGGAAAAGGAAATTTCCGTATTTTTCGGGCGTATAGTCCCGGTGGGATCCGGAGGGGGCGGCGAATAAGTATGCTGTTGGAACAGCTGGAAAATCATGCCCGGAAAGCACACAATAAAAAGTGAAATGGAATTTATCGGTTTGTAATAAGGTGGTGGAATTATGTCTGATACTGATTATTCTCGGAAAATATCATCGAGGGGTCATTTTTCGGTTTCGGGAGTGCTGATCCGTCCCGGAACGAGGGAAAAGTTCGGAGCCAGAATAGAGGTTCAGCAGGGGAGAATTCATTCGATTATACGGGATGATCGTGTTGCAGGGCCCTTCATTATGCCTGGTTTTATCGATGCGCATGTCCATATTGAAAGTTCCCTGATGATCCCGTCGCAATTTGCACGGGTGGCCGTAAAACACGGTACCGTTGCCGTCGTTGCGGATCCCCATGAGGTAGCGAATGTGGCGGGTGAGGCCGGCGTGCGGTTTATGGTTCGCAATGCGGAAAGCGTTCCGCTGTATTTCTTCTTCGGGGTTCCATCGTGTGTTCCGGCCTCACCGCTTGAAAAGAGCGGGGCGGTGTTGTCGGCAGCGGATGTGGAACGTTTACTGGCAGAGGAAGATTTCCATTTTCTGGCTGAGATGATGAATTTCCCCGGTGTTGTTGGAGGTGACGATGAGGTTCATGCTAAATTGCGGGTCGCTCGTGCCGCCGGCAAACCCATCGACGGCCATGCACCGGGGCTGGAAGGAGAGGATCTGCGGAAATATGTTCAGTCGGGGATTTCGACCGATCATGAATGCACGACGCTTGAAGAGGCACTCGCCAAGATTGAATCAGGTCAGAAAATCCAGATCAGGGAGGGGAGTGCTGCGCGTAATTTTGACTCGCTTGCCGCGTTGATCCCACAATATCCCGAATCGGTAATGATCTGTACCGACGATTGTCATCCCGACGATCTGGAACGGAGGCATATGAATAAAATTGTGTCCCGTGCAGTGGCCAGGGGATACGATCTGTTTGATGTTTTGACCGTGGCAACTGCAAATCCGGTTCCGCATTACGGACTGCCCGTTGGCCAGCTTAACGAAGGCGACCCCGCAGATTTCATTGTGGTTGATGATGTGGTGGATTTCAATGTTCTGGAAACCTATATAAACGGGGTTAAGGTTTTTGATCAGAACGGGGTGCTGTTCGAACCGGGAAAGATGATCCCGCCTCAATTTACATTCAGGGATGCTGTTCCTGATACGGATTCCATAAAAGTGACGGCGTCTTCGGAAACGATGAATGTGATCAAGGCCGTTCCCGGTGAATTATTAACCGGCTGGAAAACCGTACCGGTGGTTCCCGGGGCTGAAATTGTATCCGATACGGAGAAGGACCTTCTGAAGATTGTGGTGCTGGACCGCTATGAAAATACCCCGCCTGCAATCGGTTTCATCACGGGCTTCGGATTGAAATCAGGTGCGCTTGCCGCAAGTATCGCCCACGACAGCCATCACTTGCTTGCGATAGGGGGTGACGACCAAAGCATCGTGAATGCATTGAGCTGGATTGTTGAGCATAAAGGGGGGCTGTGCTATGCCTCTGAAAGCGACGTAACCGGAATCACGCTGCCCTTTTACGGCTTGATGAGCGACCGGCCCGGAGAGGAAATCAGCCGGCTTTATCAGGAATTGAATGCTGAGGTGGTGCATGCGGGGTGTACAATCGGCGCGCCCTTTATGACGGCATCCTTCATGGCTCTGACTGTGATCCCCGCCCTTAAAATAAACCATAACGGACTGTTTGATGTCGCACAGTTCCGCAATATTCCGCTTTGTACCTGATTCCGGGGCGGTTTTCGAGTGAACTGTACGTAGGGATGTTTCTTAAAATAAAACGGCGCAGATTCTGCTAATGTTTTTTGGTATGAAAGAGGAGCGCCCAATCTGGATGAGAATAATCCCCGATCTGCTGGCTTTTGCCATCGGTCTGGCAGCGGCCTATTTTCTACGATGGGAAACGGGGGATCTGGTCTGGAGTTTGTGGTTTTGCAGTTTAATGGTGGGGTATCTGACGATTCTCGTCACGATTGGAAGCGGCATCTATATCGGTCTTCATATGATGACGCACCGGGAATTCGAACGGAAATACAGAATTCCCGCCATTCTGGGCGGTGGTGCGGTGGCGCTGTTTTTTATCGCCTTTTTTTCGTTTCACTTCTGCGGGTTTCATGCCGGTCACTCCGCATTTCTTGCCTCCTTTTTTCCGGTTCCGGGAATGCCGGAGGGCGGATTTTCCGGTTTTTTTATGAATCCGTTCGGATTGCTGACCGGAGCATTTTCGACCCTGCTCCCGATATACGGAGTTTTTCTGATTCCCGCTCTGATTGCTGAACGGAAAAATCTGTTGAAGCCGGTTGCGGGGGCTATGAATATTGTGCAGAAAACGCAGGGGATTACGGATATTAAAGCGTTGCGCAAAAACGGGGCTTCCGAATCCAGGAAGAAATCAGGGGCTGATTTTATGATCGGGCCCTATAAAAATGTTATTCGCATGCACCTGCTGATTTTCTTTTTTGCAGGAGCTCATTTTATGAAGCTGGACCATTTTGCGGTCTATGCTGTGGTCTACGCAGTTTATTTTTTTCCCTGGCGGGAACTCTTCCGGAAACAAATCTAAGCTTTGTTGGCGATGAAAGGCTTTTTGCGGTTGGGATGGGTGGTGCGGCAGATTTCGCATTTGGTGCCGTCGCAGCCGCGGGCGGTGCAGTATTCGCGCCCGTAGGTGATGATCTGCAGGTGCAGTTTTTCCCAGTCTTCCGGCGGCCATAGTTTTTTACAGTCTCTTTCGGTCTGCTCGACATTTTTACCTTTGGTCAATCCCCAGCGCTGGGCGAGGCGATGAATGTGGGTATCGACCGGAAAGGCCGGAATTTTGAAGGCATGAATCATGACAACGCTGGCGGTTTTATGTCCAACCCCTGGAAGTTCCTCCAGCTGTTCAAAGGTACGCGGCACCTCACCGTCATATTTTTCCACAAGCATCTCGGAGAGTCGCTTGATGTTCTTTGCCTTACTGTTGGCCAGCCCGCAGGTTTTGATGGTTTCGAGAATTTTCTCTACAGACAGTTTCGCCATATCGTGCGGGTTGTCGGCTAACGCGAAAAGGGCCGGCGTTACCATATTCACCCGCGCATCGGTACATTGCGCCGACAGCAGTACGGCAATCAGCAGGGTATAGGCGTCTTTATGATCCAGCGGGATCGGGAGTTCCGGATAGAGTTCGTCGAGTTTCCGGGCAATATATTCCGCACGTTCTTTTCGTGTTTTCACTATTTCACTCCCACCACATAGGAGACCCAGCCCTGGACGTTTTCGTAGGTTTTACGGAGGCGGTAGATTTCATCGGATTCGCCATCGTCATCGAAGTCGTGCAGATAGACCTCGGCTTTTGAGAAGCCGGCTTCGATTAAAACCTCCTGCAGTTCCATAAGAGTCCATAGGCGCCATTCATAGGTGAATGCTTTTTCAATTCTGCCATAGCCCGGAACGTCGAAATGAATATGGCAGGTGGTGTCGTGGTTGATCGGGTTGTAGTAGGCCTGATCCCAGATGTATTCAAAGTCCGGTATCTCCAGTCCGTCGGGGGTGGTCAGACCGGGAATCTCCCGGACATCATCCTCTTTTTCCATAATGGCTTCGGTGCCGCCATAAATATCGAGAATAAAGAGGCCCTCTTTGTTGAGGCATTTACAGACGCGTTTGAAATAATCACGCAGTACCTCGCGCTTTTTAAAGACACAGAAGGAAAAGTTCAGCGCAAAGGTTATATCGACTTTCGGCGTGGTTTCCTCCAGGACATCGCCATGAATGAGGTGCAGCCGTTTGCGCTGTTTTTCGGTCAGGCCGGAAACATTGTTCTTTATGCCCCAATCCAGCGTAGGTTTGTGCAAATCAATTCCCCAGGCTTCATTCAGCTTATTCCGCTGGGCCCAGCGTGCCGCCAGTTTGGCTGTCCCGCAGAAGTCTTCGCGTACGGTCAACGGTTTCCGCTTCCAGTGTTTACGGTAGACCCGTACTCCGAAATCAAGATCGGTGTCCACGTTCTGAACGGAAGCTTCGTAGAGCCAGTGAATATCAGGAAATGCTTTACTCTTCTTTTTTTTCTTTGCCATGGGAGGATTCCGTGATTCTGCATTAACAGGGTTCGGTGTAAATCGATTTCAGGTCATCGAAGATATTCCGGTTTGAAGCCACTACCGTGGCGGAACCGGCCGGTTCCGTATCCTGAAAAACCCGGGTAACGCCTCCGGCCTGTTCAACGATCAGAGTTGCGGCGGCATAGTCCCAGAGAAAAATACTGCCCTCGAAAAAACCATCGGCAGTACCGTCAGCCACATGGCAGAGGTCCAGCGCGGCGGCACCCATCAGCCGCAGTTTTTTTGTGTTCAGCGTCAGTTTCCGGAAACGGCCGAAATAGAGATCCGGGTTAACTTCAATTTCTTTTGACAGTCCGGTTAAGATCAGCGCTTTTTTCAGGGCGGGGGTTTGGGCTGTCCGGATCGGTTCTCCGTTCAGCCGGGCTGTATCGTCACGATGAGCCGTATAGCAGGCATCGTAGTCGGGAGCATAAACGCAACCGGCAACCACTTCTCCTTTATGCCGGACGGCCACGGATGAGCACCAGTATTCAAGGCCGTGCGAAAAGTTCATGGTGCCGTCAATGGGATCAATGATCCATTCGTAATCACTCAGCTGATTCGGTGCAGCATCTTCCTCGCCGAGAATTCCGTGTTCCGGAAAGGTTTCCGAAATGACGGCTTCGGCCTTTTTCTGACTTTCAACGTCGAGTACCAGCTTAATATCGTGTGCAAATGTTTCGTTGGTTTCGGTGCGACGGGCTTTATTGTTGTAGGCATGCCCGCCTGCCGCTTTGGCTGCGGCTACGGCAACATCGAGGAGATCAGTTAAAGATAACGTATTCATCCGGGTATTAAGCTAAACCCCGGAGGCATTGGCAACTTCCAATCTTTGGAACTCTCAGCGACGGGCTGTATGTTCAAATGAAGTATCGAAAGCCCTTGGAGGATCGAGCACCACTTTGGCGAGTATCGCCTTCCGAAGTTCCGCCGGTTTGCTGAGTGAAAAGTGGATAGAGCCGGCGGTGCTGCTTCGCATAACCGGCATGGCGGGTATATTGCCCGCAGTAAAAGAGGATTTCATGACCGGCATAGCCTTCATGGCTGACTGTAAAGGCGAGGTGTGAACGAGTTTCACCTCTGTAGAGGGGTGAGTCTCGGCCGGTTCCGCCACAGGGATGCTTTCGGTTGTCAATGACTTGTCTTCGGGTTCGGCTTTCTGAGCCGCTTCATAAGTAGTCTGTTCCGCGGTAAAGTCCGTTTTTGCATAGTCGTCCGGCGGGTCCGGCAGATCGGCCGGGCTTTCAACGGGATCAAGTTTCTTGGCGAGTTCTCCAAAAAAATCCTCCAGCGGAGAAGAGGGGCGGTGCTTAGGCAGGTTCTCTCCCTCAGCCGGCGGCGGTTGTTCCTTCGCCCCGCGTTCTATCATAAACTTTGCAAGGTTGATCAGCGCGATAATGATGAATACGAAAAACGGAATTAAGTCATCCATAGAACCTCCTTCAATAGGAATCCTGAAACCGTTTCCGGTTATTAAAGACCGGATTCGGTTTCAGTATTTCTTAGGATTTACTTTCGCTGTCTTCATCACCGCTGGCGATCGATTCGCGCATGGAGGTGTCGGCTACGATATTTTGCATACGGTAAAAGTCCATGACTCCAAGATTTCCTTTGCGGAATGCTTCGGCCATGGCCAGTGGAACTTCGGCCTGGGCTTCGATTACTTTGGCCTGCATTTCCTGTACGCGGGCGCGCATTTCCTGCTCGGCGGCAATGGCCATGGCTTTGCGGCCTTCAGCCTCGGCCTGCCGCATAATCTTGTCGGCGTCGGCGCGGTCGGTTTCCAGTTTTGCACCGACGTTGGCAATCTGGCCGACGCCGGCCACGGAAACATCGGCAATATCGATTGAAACAATTTCAAAAGCGGTCTGTGCATCTAAGCCGGATTCAAGCACCTTGCGGCTGATTAAATCCGGATTTTCAAGTACATCCTTATAGGAGCCCATGGAGCCGATAGCCGAGACAATGCCCTGTCCAACACGAGCGACAATGGTATCTTCTGTGGCTCCGCCCACCAGACTGTCAAGGTTGGTGCGAACGGTTACACGGGCTTTAACCAGGAGGCGGATGCCGTCTTTGGCCACGGCATCCAGCATGCCGGTTGCGGTTTTAGAGGGATCCGGGCAATCGATCACTTTGGGGTTTACGGAAGTTTGTACGGCATCCACAATATTGCGGCCCGCCAGATCGATGGCGGCAGCCTGCTGAAACTTCAGTTCAATATTGGCTTTGTCGGCTGCAATCATGGCACGAACAACGTTCTGCATGGAGCCGCCTGCCAGGTAATGAGCCTCCAGCATGCCGGTGGTCATGGTTAATCCGGCTTTCATCGCAGAGATATAGGTAAGTACCACTTGGTTTGGCGGTACGCGCCGCAGTTTCATACCGATCAGGTCGCGGATACGGACCGGGGCTTCGGCAAACAGCGCGCGGACCCAGAGGTTGATCACGGAAATGGCCAGGGCAAAAAAGACCAGCAGGAACAGAATAAGCGGAATGAGAATTACATAGATCATTTTTCATCCTCCTTGGGATTGTAGTTTTCGTCTCTCAACTTCTGAAGTTTCTTTAAATTGACCGGAACCTGAAGAATCAGCCTCCGCTTTTCGATAAGTGCGAGTATAAACGATCCCATGCCCAGTAGCAAGACGATGATCTGGACGGGAATTCCGATGATTGGAAATATCGTTGTTCCATAGATGACGGCCAGACCGATCGAAACCACGCCGATGATTTTGCCGAGGGAATTATTTATTTTCCGCAGAATCAGACTTCCGATCACAAGGGCCAGCAGGATACGGCTGAGATACACCATGGCCGCCCATGAGCCCAGCAGCAGGATGCCCAGCGGTATGCCGATGAGAGAGGTGATACTCATCATACCGAAAAGAGGCAGGCCGAGGGATGCAATCAGGCCGATTAAAAGACATTTCCCGGGGGCCTGTTTGATCAGCTGTGCCGACATGGAGGTGGTCATCGGGAACAGTGTGAGGAACGGAATGCCGACCAGTAATGCCGCCAAAAAGCTGATCAGAATTTTGTTGAGCCGCTCGGCAGAGAGCAGATCCGCGGCCGGCGGGGTTGAAACGGTGCCGCCGATAACATCGGCGTCCAGAAACAGTTTTCTCGGGGCTCGGTATTCAAAATCGCCTTCGATCCGGGCTCCTTTGGCGAAGACAATGTCCTGTGCGCGTACGGAAACACTGCCTTGAATGGTTCCGGCAAAGGTAACGGTCTGGGCTGAAACTTCGAGGTCGCCTTCAATATGCCCCTCCTGTACCACACTCATGGCCCCGTAGACGAGGGCATTTCCATGGATATATGCATTGGTACCGAGAACAATGGTGTTGCCTGCCGCCAGCAGGTTTCCGGCAATACCGCCGTCCACCTTGATGGTCGGGGCATACATGCGCAGGTTTCGTTCGCAGCTTCCGGTCTGTTCGATTTCCGTGACGTTGGCCGCCAGCACGTTACCCTGGTAGATGCCGGAGAGCTGCAGCGGGAATGCCGTGCCGATAAAAAGATCATTTTCAAACGTGCCGGAAACATCCGCTTCGTTGGCATAAACCCACTGCTCATTTTTGACCGAATCGCCCAGGCTTACCGTATAGACGTTGGTGGAAATCCAGGGAACGGTGGCCTGCACATGCACAGCGGTGGAGACTGCGAGTGTGGAGAAAAATAATTTTAAACGCATATTACACTTTCACGACGGAGATATGACCGCCGGAGGTTGAGGAAACCCGGATGCGCTGGCCGGCTTCAATCCATTCGCCGTCGGCCATAACATCCATCCGCTTTCCGTTAAAGACAGCAATACCGGACGGGCGCAATGTGGAAACAGCTTTACCTTCAGTGCCGACCTCGATCTTTTCTTCCATCGGCGATTTGTAATCGGCCTGATTCACCTGGAGGGAAAGGCTTTTTCCGATCCGGCTTTTCGGGAAATAACGAATCCAGACCACGAAGGTCAGAATACCGAACAACAACAGCCCGACGGCACTGATCAGGTTCCAGGGTTCGGGAAAATTCCTCAAGCCGATCACGGCCGCAACGATCCAGGCCACGGATCCGAAAATGCCGAGGATGCCGCCGGGAATAAAAATCTCCATGCCGATCAGCACGAAGCCGACCAGCAGAAGGGTGAAATAAAGGGTAATCGGTTCCATGAGCCGAATAATAGGGAAGAACAGGGAAAGTTAAAGTGTTGAATGTATCGATTTCGAGGCGTGCGGGAATAAATGCCGGAATTCCGGGGGTGAATCAGTACCCTCCGGATTCCTCGGGAAAGTGGAAAATGGTTTCGTTAGTGCGGGCATAACCGACTTCGTGCGCCACTTTTTCAACAAATTCCGGATCTGTTTTGAAACGCCGCTGTTTATCGATGAGTTCCTGTTCGGCTTCCACTGTGATTTCGATGCGCTGCTGCAGCGAATCGCAGGTCTGCTGGTATTCCTGCAGTTGACGCACTTTGGGTGTGAATGCCAGTACCACCCCGACGCCGGCCATGATGATGATGGCGATCAGCACGATGCGATTGATCAGGTTCCAGTATTTTTCCGTCTGCTGCATAGAAAGTAACGATCAGGTCGTGATGCGAAATAGTATAGTTGAAATATAGCGTGAAACTGAACGGCGACAAGGAAGTTTTAACGTTGGTGAAAATGCTTCCCGGGAGAGAAAGCCGTGTTCCCTCTCAGAAAGAAAAAGGCGCCCCTGGGGGACGCCTTATGCGCTGAAAAATCAAGCGTTCAGCTTATTTCTTCTGCGATGCTTTCTTCTTGGAAGCTTTTTTCTTGCCGGCTTTTTTCTTGGAAGCTTTCTTTTTGGAGGCCTTTTTCTTGGAGGCTTTCTTTTTAGAAGCTTTCTTTTCAACGACCGGTTTCAGTTCGTCACCGTAACGGCTGTCGGAACCGAGCATTTCCTCGATGCGGAGCAGCTGGTTGTATTTGGAGATACGGTCGGAACGACTGAGCGAACCGGTTTTGATCTGGCCGGCGTTGGTGGCCACAGCGATGTCCGCGATGGTAGTGTCGGAGGTTTCGCCGGAACGATGGGAAACAACGGCAGTGAATCCTGCTTTGTGTGCCATTTCGATAGCGTCGAGCGTTTCCGTCAGCGTGCCGATCTGGTTCACTTTGATCAGGATGGAGTTGCCGCATCCTTCGTCGATGCCGCGTTTCAGGAACTTCACGTTGGTTACGAACAGGTCGTCGCCGACAAGCTGGCATTTGTCGCCGATTTTTTCGGTCAGGACTTTCCAGCCGGCCCAGTCCTGTTCATCCATACCGTCTTCGATGGAGTCGATCGGATAGTTGGAAATGAGTTCCTCAAGGTATTCAGCCTGTTCTTCGGAAGAACGTTTGGCCCCGTCTTTACCTTCGAATTTGGTGTAGTCATAAACACCGTTTTCGTAGAACTCGGAGGAAGCACAGTCGAGAGCGATCGTCACATCTTTACCCGGTTTGTAGCCGGCGTCTTTGATGGCTTTCATGATGGAGTCGAGGGCTTCTTCAGTGCCGCCGGAGAAGTTCGGAGCAAATCCACCTTCGTCACCCACAGCTGTGGAAAGACCTTTTTTCTTAATGATGGCTTTCAGCGCGTGAAATACTTCAGCACCGCAACGCAGACCTTCTTTAAAGGTCGGAGCGCCAACCGGACGGATCATGAATTCCTGGAAAGCGATCGGAGCGTCGGAGTGGGAACCGCCGTTGATGATGTTCATCATCGGAACCGGGAGGGCTTTGGAGTTTGTGCCGCCGATGTAGCGGAACAGCGGAATGCCGAGTTCGTCCGCTGCAGCATGTGCACAGGCCAGAGAAACGCCGAGCATGGCATTGGCGCCGAGCTTGGATTTGGTTTCGGTACCGTCGAGTTCAAGCATCAGGTTGTCAATACCGACCTGGTCGATGGCATCCATACCGATGATCGCCGGAGCAATAATTTCGTTAACGTTGGCCACAGCTTTTTCACAGCCTTTTCCGAGGTAACGCTCTTTTTCGCCGTCACGCAGTTCGAGGGCTTCATTAACACCGGTGGAAGCACCGGACGGAACCGCAGCACGACCGGTTGCACCGGAATCGAGCACGATATCCACTTCGAGAGTCGGGTTACCGCGGGAGTCGAGAATCTCGCGAGCGAGTACATCGATAATTTCTGACATAACTTGTCTCCTTCTAGTTGGTTAAAACGGAGTAATTTCCCCAAAACGAGCGGCGAATATAACGGTGCTCTAAAAAGGGGGCAAATCAATAAGGACTAGAAAACGACAAGGGAAACTGTTTACTGAAATCTATACAGGGCGGAGCGGCCGGGGTAAGGCATAACTGCTTCGGGTGTATAGGCACAATGAAAGCTCTACGGTGTACTGATTTCGACCTTGTAGAACTGCTGTGGCAGGGCATCCGGATCTTCGATAATTTCCGTTTCGCCGGATCCGGGAAAGCGGGCGATCTCTGTCCAGCTTCCGGCCTGCAGGAGATCGGCACTGCGCATAACCCGGTAATTCCGGCCGGGTTGTGTCGGACATTCCACCTGCATGCCGCCGTCCAAAAGCGGGATGCCGCTGATGAAGTTCCGGCCGTCGCCCACGAGGGCTAGCCGGACATTTGTAATTTTCCCGCCAGCTGCCGGGAAGCGCAGTTGAACGGTGTTGTCGCCTTCGGTCAGTGTGTCGGCCGGAACCGGAACAGCAAACTGTTTCCAGCAGCGTACGACGCCGGCCGCGTGAGTGATATCCGGGGCGTTGGTCAGGCTGATGCTGTTGAACGTGATTTCCGGATTGTAGCTGAAACCGTCGGCTTTATGCAGCGTATAATAAAGTGTTCCGCCGCTGATGTTCTCATTGACGCCCGCGGGAATATGGATGGTAAAGGTTTCATCGGTATTCGCATCGATGTCTTCCAGCACTTTATTTCCATAATAACTGTCTTCAAATTCCAGCGGCAGTTCAGGGGTTCCGGAAAGCGTGAAACGGACGATCGCTGTGGCTTCGGTTTCCAGCAGAATATTGGTTGTGGAGGTCAGCGGTGTATAGGCTTCGTACACGAGGTTGCTTCCGTTTCCATACAGCTTTTTGATCACAGCATTCGTGATGGTGGTTCCAGCCGGAAGGGTGTTCTGCAGGTTGACTGAAAACGGATTGTTGTAGTTGTTATGCAGCACGACGTAGAGCTGATCTTCATCCAGGAAGGCGCGGCTCAGGAGGTGGTAACTGCCGGAGCGGTTGAATAGATAGTCACCGTTCAGGTCGCCCCAGAAATAGAGATAATTATAGGCCGGTGATTTTTCCCAGGTTTCGGTGTCATAATTCCAGACAAACATGGCATTGCGGTTGGCAACATCCCAGTGTGTCAGCATCAGAATAAAGACGCTCATTTTGTCCATAATGTCCGGCCGGTCCATCATCTTTACGAGCATCGCATTGCAGGATTTCAGATAAGTGAAATAATTGGTCTCATCCCAGCCGAGAATACCGTATTCCGACATCACAAAAGGCCGACGGTCGCCCCAGCGGATTTCATGTTCGTTTTCCCAGAGGTCGATAAATGATTCGAGGCGGCCTTTGGACCAGACATTATAGTGGCTGTATTGCGCGTCATAAACCGTGGAATAACTGCCCTGATCGGCTTTCGTGAAATCATGCTCATAGGCGTGAAAAGCATAGGCGCCGATTTTTTTACCGCTCAGCTCGATGAACTTTTTATTGGTATTCATCCAGGTGGTGAAACTGCTGTCGGGACCGTCGCGGAATGCATAGGCATCCGTCGGACCCGCCACTTTGACATCGGGCCAGTCGACCGCCATCCGGTCGGCTACGGCATTGTGGAATTCGGCAAGTTTGTCCCAGGAATCGGAATCCCAGTGCCAGCCGAAGTTATTCTGAATGGTGCTTTCGTTCATCACTTCATACCAATAAGGCATGAGTGCATTGACATCATGAATTTTTTTGAAATAGGCCGATGTGGCTTCCGCATGGGACTGATGATTGGAGACCGTGAGCACACCATGGGTCAGATTGGTCGGCCAGCAGATAAATTCGGCAAACCGTCCGTGTCCGGCTCCCGACATGACGGTTCTGTGGTGCGGAGCGAGCTCTTTGGCATAAATCAGCCGGCCGGGGCTGTAGGTTGAGTACACTTCATTGGTATCAAGAAATCCGGGACGGAGAGGGTCTTCGGAAAAATAGGTATAATCGTTTCCGTTCCAGTATTTTTCAAAATCCCAGGTGCCGCGGGAGGGCAGCATGTTTCCGTCTTCATAGACCCATTCGTTCGGGTCTTTTCCGTCAATGCTGATCCAGTCGGCAGATCCGGTGTCCTGATAGATGCCGAACCAGGTGTCGCGGTTGAATCCGGAAAAACCACCGATGGCGCGTTTGCGGGTGATGTCAATGGAAACAATGACGGAGTTGGTTTCGGAACCGGACTGTGAAGGGATGATGAAATCGGGATTCGGCGGCGGTTCTGCGGTGGTGTATACCGTCCAGCGGTCAATTTCCACTGCGCTGTCTTGTGATGCACTGAGATACTGTATGCCCGGCCGCATGACATCATTCCACGATCCGTCGTCGGTTGTTTGTGACCACGAGGCTTCAAACGACCCGAGATTCACCCCTTTGGTTAAATTGGTTGCAAAGGCCAGACCGGTAAAAGTATTCGATACGGCGGAGCGGGTGATGTACTGGGTGAACGTAATCCAGTCGCCGGTATCCGATGAGTTCACTGTAATCCGGTTGGTCGCAGCTTCGCTTCCGAACCAGTAGGTTCCGTTTGCCGCCGTGTGGAGATAGGAACCGATGGATGGAGTTTTTCCGCCGGGGTTGACACTGTTGTGCGCAAAGCCTGCGCGAAGCAGATCGCCGTCGCTGAAAATGCCGTCGGCATCTGATATGCGCAGGGTGGTTTCGATCACAGCGGATTCGCCGATACCGAGTGAAAAAGAGGCCCAGCCGGTTGCACGGTTCCATTGGTTGCTGCATACGGCTATCCCCGTTCCGTTGACCTCCACAGCATACCATCCGCTCTGGGTGTCCAGTGCGGCGGTGCCATCCAGCGTGCCGCCCTCGGAAAAGCCTTCGGAGGCGATAAAATCGAGATTAAGTACATCCGTTGCATACACGGCTGCGGCAGTCATCAGGGCGGTTATGCTGAGTGTGGAGAACAGATGTTCTTTTTTCATATTCATTCCTCTTTTCCTGCTGCAATTGATCCGGCGGAAATTCATGTGTAAAAAGTCCCGTATATTGGGGTGACCGGCTGCAAAATGTCAACGTTAACAGTTTTGCAGATCGTTATCTGTGCCGGGGATAGGTTGATTTACATCGGAATCGCTATAGAATCTGCGGCCTATGTTGAGGAAACGAAACAGAAGCAGGTGGTTGAGCCCGGCGATATTGCTGGTACTGGGGCTGCTGGCCGGCTGTTCAACGATTCCCGAACGTGATCTGGAAAATGCGTTTACGTATCAGCGTCTGAAGCGGCACGACGTACACGAGATCGAACCGGTCGAATCCGAATTTCTCGATCTCGCTTCCAAAGCCTGGAAAAACAGGGAACATGGAAATCCGGCGGAGTACATCAGTATTCTGGAACTGGGCGACGACGCGCTGCTGGCCCGGATTCACCTGATTCGTGCCGCGAAGCAGTCGATCGATCTGCAGACGTTTATCTGGAAAGACGATGCCGCCAGCCGCTTTGTTTTCGATGAGCTGGTGCGGGCGGCCGAACGCGGGGTTCTGGTGCGGATGCTGATCGATGCCATGGTTACCCCTGCGGATTCGGAGCAGCTGGCCCGGATGGCACGGGCACACCATAATCTGGAAATTGCCCTGTATAAACCTATGGCGGAAACATCGTATGTCGGCCGAATCGGGTTCTGGAAAAATCTGGCTTTCAAGACGCGGCGCATGAACCGGCGCATGCACAATAAGCTGCTGCTGATTGACGGACGGGTCGGGATCTCGGGCGGCCGGAATTATCAGGGCAGATACTATGATCGGGATACGGATTTTCTGTTCCGTGATCGCGATGTGATCGTGGCCGGGCCCGCGGTGAGGGATATGCAGGATTCTTTTGAGCTGTTCTGGCAGGATAAAGACGCCGTTTTCCTGACCCAGTTCCCGGACGTGCAGGAGGAATTTAAACAGTTGCAGGAGGAGTCCGTGCGGCTGTCTGATCCGGCCGATGCCTGGGCATTTGAAGAGATTGACCGCCTGGCTGACAGTTATTCCATCTGCAGCCATCGGAACTCGCTGAACATCTATGAAGCCGATCGCGTCCGTTTTGTATATGACACTCCCCGAAAGTTCCGCGGGAAAAAAGAGCGTATGAGTTTTGATGATTATTTTGAGGAGGTTCTTCTTCAGAGTGAAGATCGGATGGTGTATCAGACGCCCTATCTCATCTACAGCCGCGAACAGCGCCGTGCATTCAAAGAGATCCGTAAAAAAAATCCGAAATTCCGCATCATTGCCTCCAGCAACAGTCTGGCTTCAGCTGATCATCTTCCGGTTTACGGGGTTTCCTTCAAACACCGGAAGGAACTCTATAAGAAAGCGGGAATTGATATTTACGAGGCCAAGCCTTTTCCCGCTTCGCAACGTGAATATGTCTATGACTACGACCGGATTCTTGATCGGGCGGTTCAGAAAGCCGGAATCACCGACCGCAGCGAAATTCCCGATATCGAGCGTGCAGGACCGATACTCTGCATCCACTCCAAATCTTTTGTGCTTGATGGAAAAATCACACTGATCGGATCGCACAATTTTGATCCGCGATCGGCCAGCCTGAACACCGAGTGCGGGGTGTTCATTTTTGATGAAGACGTTTCAGCCGTTATTGAACGGCAAATTCTAAAAGCATGCGAGCCGTCTAATGCCTGGACTGTGAGTAAAGGAAAGCACATTCCGGTCATCTCGTACTTTAGTGGTTTTATTGGAACCATCTCAACCGCACTCCCGGTCTTTGATGTGTGGCCCTACCGCTACACCACAAACTATGAACTGAAAAACGGGTGCGAAGTACTGAGTCCGCGTGATCCGGCATTTCAGGAAAATTATACCGATGTCGGTTATTTTCCGGAGGTCGACAGTTCGGTTAAAGTGATTCAGACCCGACTTGCCAAAGGGTTCCTGGGCTGGGGCCGGCCTTTCATGTAACACGGAGAGCTTAATGTCGAACATGCGATTCACCCGGGACCTGCTGCTGGTACTCGTCATTTTATCCGTCGCCATTATTACGCCTGTGGCCTACTTTGCATCGCAGGCCAGCCGCGATATTTCCGAGCAGTTCATTGAAAATGCAGCGGATCAGGCGGTCGCAAGATTTCAGTCGATGACACTTTCGGTGGAAGCCACGCTGGGGCTCATGCGCGACTGGGGGGCATCCGGCGAACTGCATCTGGAAAAGGATGATGAACTGGCGAGACTTCTTTTTCCCGTATTCAGCCGGGAGCCGCTGCTCAGTGGAATTTCCGTGGCGAATATCGATGGCAACAGTTTTTATCTGCAGCGCGATGGCGACCGTTTCCGATCAAGACTCGTCAGGCTGGATCAGGCCGGAGAAAATACAGAGGAAAAGCTGTGGAGCTCGGACTACGAACTGCAGGAGACAACAGTCTCTGCGTCGACCTTCGATCCGCGCAACCGCCCCTGGTTTACACCTGCGCTCGCCTCCGATGATGTCTGCTGGACGCAGCCCTACACCTTCTTCGGAATGCAGAAAGCGGGGATTTCCGCGTCCACATCGTTTGTGCGCAGGAAAGACAACCGGCAGATCGTGGTGGCATTTGATATTCTGCTCGGACAGCCTTTTCAGGAATTTTTTAAACTGGCTCCAAGCGAACATTCTCGCGTGATTATCTTCCGGCACGACAACATGCTTTTTATACCGGGATCCAGGGAATCAGAATCCGGTTTTACCTCCATGACTGATGTGGAGGACGCGCTGGTTCGGAAAGTGCATGCAAACTGGACCGGCGAAAAGGCGCTGGCAGATAAAGTCGTTTCTGTATTTCATGAGGGCCGGGTCTGGTGGTGCGGTTTCCGGCCGCTGGACATCGAAAACCGGAGCACCTGGATTGGTGTAATGGTTCCTGAAAATGACATCATTCAGCATGCCGGCCGCCGGATGTACCGCGTAATTGGAATGGGTGTGCTATCCCTGCTGGTTGCCTCCGGTCTTGCCGTTTGGCTGGTCTATCGCAACCGCCATCCCTTTTCAGGAGCGATTCTTTTTGATCCTGAAGATCCCGAAGCCTGTATCCGCCGGCTCATCGGGCAGGGGGAAAACCGCGCCGTCGAATTCAAATCCACCATGCGCATGAATCTGCACACTGAAAAACCGGGAAAGGAAATTGAGCTCGCCTGGATCAAAGGTGTAGCCGGTTTTCTCAATACCGACGGCGGCGTTCTGCTGCTCGGGGTGACTGATGATGGTGAAATCACCGGTCTCGAACGCGATGTTTTTGAAAGCGAAGACAAATGCCGCCTCCACTTCAAAAATCTCATCAGTAAACATATCGGTGCCGACCTTTCCAAATACATTCGCTTTCTCCTTGTTCCAATCGAGGGAAAAACCGTTGGCGTCGTCAACTGCGTCCGGGCAGAAGAACCCGTGTTTGTAAAAGACGGAAACAAAGAACACTTCTATATCCGCAACGGTCCTTCCTCCGACGAACTGCCCGTCAGCCAGGCCCTCAATTATATTAAACGCCGAAAACGATAGCTATCTATTCTGAGCTCCACGATCGTGGGTTCTGGATGATATACTTTTAAGAAGATGAAACTATTTGATGCGCATAACCACATACAGGACAATCGGCTTTTTTCCGACCTGGGGGCAGTCATGCAGCGGGCGGCTGATGTCGGTGTGGTTAAGATGGCGGTAAAGGGCTGTTGCGAAGCTGATTGGCCGCGTGTGATTGAAATCTGTACACGCTATAGCGGCACTCATTCTTCATTCGGACTGCATCCGTGGTTCATTCAAGAGCGTTCGGAGCAATGGCTAAAGACGCTGGAAAACCTGCTGATTCAATATCCGGATGCCGCCGTCGGTGAAGTCGGGATCGATCATGCCGTTGAAGACCGCGACGACGTAGCGCAGGAAAAGGTGTTTTTTCAGCAGTTGGACCTGGCGCGGAAACTGGAGCGCCCGGTTTCGATTCACTGCCGTCGTGCATGGGGGCGACTGATCGAACTGCTGGATGATTTCGGAGAACTGCCACGCGGAATGCTGATTCACTGTTTCGGGGGATCGGCCGAGGTGGCTGTAGAACTGGTGAAACGCGGGGGCTATATTTCGTTTTCCGGTTCCATCACCCGCCCGAATGCCCGCAAGGCCGGACCGGCCATACGTGCGGTACCCGATGATCGCATTCTTATTGAAACCGATTCCCCGGATATTCTGCCGTCCACGGCAAAGGGGCCTTTGAATGAACCGGCGAATGTGAGACTGGTATTGGAAAAGGCCGCCGAATTTCGCGGTATTCCGGAGGAGAAGCTGGCCGAACTAACGTTCCGGAATGCCGGGCGTTTCTTCGGGATCTGATTCGTAGATCACGTCGACGGACTGCAGTTCTCCGGCATCGTTCGGAGCAATGGTTTCCACTTTCAGCACGCGGATGTGCGGGAATTCGGTATTGATGAGCAGGGCTGCTGGACGGGCATCGAAGTGGATTTCGGTTTTGGTTTCGCCGTCCTCGAGATATTCGATGCGATAGGCCTGTTCGGTTTCGGGATCCAGTTTGCGCAGTCGGACCGCAACAGCTTTTTTCGGGGCGGCTTTGCGCTTCGGTTTTTTCCGCTTTTGGCGCGAGGGCAGACTGTCCGGCGGTGTAAGCGGATAAGGCTCGCCGCCAAGGATGACGTTGATCTGCCGTTCCAGGTCGAATATATCGACCAGGAGATCTTCGCGCTCCATCAGCTTCTGATTAATCTGGATCTGGTTATTCATTTGAGGAACCGCGGGATACACCGGTAAATACGAAAGAAATTCCGTTCAGTGTATTCAGCGGTCTATTTTTCTTCCGATGTATTCCCGGTTTCTTCTTCCGCAGCTACGGTTGTTTCTTCAACTTCTGTTGCAGCCTCTTCCTTTTCGACCGGTTCTTCCTCAATCCCTTCCGGTTCCGGTTTCGGAGCGGGTTTCGGTTTCGGGCGGGAGGCCGGTGTCGGTTTTGCAAATCCGGCGACGGGGACCGGCGGTTCGGGATATACAAAAACGCCTTCTTCGCCCACCAGTTCCTCAACCTGGAGTTCAATCGCTTCAATCTGCCGGTAGGCCTCTTCGCGTTTGACCAGCAGGTCATCAATTTTCACACGAGCTTCGAGCGCCTCGCGGATGGTTTCAGCGTCGGCCTGCAGAATAATATCGCGGGCGCTCAGCGGGATCAGTTTTTTTGCCATAGGTTCAACCTCTGATTCTTACTCAGTTTCTATTTAAAAAAGTTCACAATTTTCGAGACGAGGGTTTCTTCGCCGTCGGGTTCATTAAATTCGGTGTCGTTGTCCGTTTCAGGCAGCTGTTCCAGTTTTTCCCGGGCGCGTTCCGCTACAGCCGGATTCCAGTCCTTGGAAAGTTCGGTCAGTGCAAAGCGGGTCAGGATCGGATTTTCACAGAGGGCCAGCCGAACGCAGACGGCGTCATCGCGCGTCAGTTTCCGGACATGGGAATTGGTCAGTTCTTCGGCTGCACAGGCAAAGGCCCGGAGGGAAGGGCGTTTGTGTGCCAGCAGCTTTTCAAGCAGCTCCGGTTTGGTCCGGGTAAACGTCACGCCTTTCAAGGCCAGGTGCGCGATCGCTTCCATATCCTCGCGATCGTTTACAAAAATATTCACCATCTCTTCGTCAAGATCGTTGCGGTAAATCATCTGCAGCCGGACGTCGTCCGATTCGTGATGGCAGAGCTCGATTTTTACGCTTTCCGGCAGATTCGGATTTCCAGCCAGTGCGCGGCAGGCGGCGGGATCATTCGAGGTGGCTATGAGCAGGGCGACCTCTTCATCGATTTTCGGATTAGCTGCCAGTGCGGCACGGACCCCGGCCGAAGAATCGGCCGCCAGAATGTGCTGAATTTCGACCGGCAGTGCCGAATATCCGGCTGTTTCGGCGCGTAACGGTTCACTATCCGATTCTGCGCGGGCCAGCAGCTCGGCCGCATCGGGCTCATACAGATCCTTCACCGCATTTTTCACCAACGGGTCGGGACTGAAACGCAGGGTATCAATCAGTTCCGGCTTCAGTTTGGAACGCCCCAGAAGCAGGCGCTGCATTTCCAGGTCGTCTGAAGCCGCCCAGCCCTGCAGCAGTTCATCGTCCACCCGACCGAAACCCAATATGGCGGCACGGACCACCGCACTGTTGTCGGCCGAAAGGGCGTGTGCAATTTCGGCAGGCAGTTTGGCGGAAAAGGCCAGCGATGCGCGTACCGCCGGTTCGGGGTCGCAGGCCAGTGCGGCGCGATAGTTATCATTAATTGTGCTGTTTCCGGCGAGCGATGCCCGCACCGTCAGGCTCGGGTCGTTCAGCAGTTCCGAGGTAATCTTCGAATTTTGCAGTTTATTGGCCGCCAATGCTGCGCGGACAGCAGGGCCGCCTTCACGCGCCATACGGACCAGGAGAAGATGGGAACAGCGTGGATTGGTCGCGATAGCGGCCTGGATTTCCGGGTCGGCACAGGCATCAGCAAGGTCCTCCAGCACCTGGCTCGGTACGGTGGGATAAAGGGCCAGAAACAACAGGACATCGCGTTCGGGATGCTCACTGTAGAGATCGATCAGTACACGGCTGGGCAGCAGGTTGTGACGGTATTGCTTCACAACCTCGCGCGGGCCATCGTTTTGGATGGCCTCCAGCAGTTCGTCTTTATGGATGTCAGCAGGCATGATTAATAACTGTCGATCAGAATTTCCCTCGGGGTGCTGCCGATCTGCGGGCCGACAATCCCACGGCGTTCCATTTCTTCAATCAGATTAGCGGCGCGGTTGTAGCCGATCCGCAGACAGCGTTGAATATAGGAGGTAGACGCCCGCTGGTCGCGCAGAATAATTTCAATGGCCTGGTCGAGCAGCTCGTCCGAAGCCTCGGCATCCTGCAGGGCATAGGCTTCATCGCTGTCGCACGGAGCCAGATCGGTGATGGAGGTTTTAAAGTGCTGTTCCCGCTGTTCGGCGCAATGTTCCACAACCCGGGCGATTTCAGCATCATCCACCCACGGGCCCTGCACACGTTTGAGGGTTCCGATTCCCGGCGGACTGAAAAGCATATCGCCTTTGCCGCGCAGCGCCTCGGCGCCGCGGCCGTCGAGAATGGTGCGTGAGTCGATCTGCGACGAAACCTTGAAAGCGACGCGGGTCGGGAAATTCGCTTTGATCATACCGGTGATGACGTTCACGCTCGGGCGCTGTGTGGCAATGATGGTGTGAATGCCGACGGCGCGCGAAAGCTGGGCAATGCGGGCCAGGGCGGTTTCCACATCGGCACCGGTGGTCAGCATAATATCCGCCAGCTCGTCAATAATAACCACCAGGTAGGGCATACGTTTCATGCCGAGCTCATCCATTTTGGCATTGTAGCCTGCAATATTCCGGGCACCGATCTTCGCCATAGTTTTATAGCGTTCTTCCATTTCGCGCACGGTCCATTGCAGGGCGGGCACCACCAGCTTTGCTTCTGTAATTACCGGGCGTACGAGGTGTGGAAGTTTTTCGTAGGCCCCGAATTCAACGCGCTTCGGATCGATGAGAATCAGCTCCAGTTCATCCGGAGAAAATTTGCTGAGCAGGCACATCAGGATGGTATTCATGCAGACTGATTTGCCGCTGCCGGTTGCGCCGGCAATCAGCATATGCGGTGCTGCATTCAGATCGGCAATACAGAGGCTTCCACCCAGTTCCATACCCAGCATCAGCGGAATGGCGGCGGAGGTTTCCTGCCAGTCCCGGGAACGCAGCAGTAGGCCGAGATTGAGCGGTGCGGAATTGCCGTTCGGGATTTCGAGGCCGACATACGGTTTCCCGGGAATCGGCGCCTGAATCCGGATACTCTCGGCCGCCAGCGCCAGCGCCAGATTGCTGCTCAGGGAACTGATGGCTTCCACTCGGACGCCGAGACCGGGTTTCAGGCGCAGCTGTGTGACGCGCGGTCCGACGACGGCATCCCAGACGGTGGCATCGACCGCAAAGTTGTCGAGGGTATCCTGAACCGCCTGTTTCTGGTGCTCCAGTTCTTCAGGATCGATAAAGATGAGATCGGTGTTTTCCGGTTGATCAAAAAGATCAGCGGCGGGACGGTTGTAGTCATCTTTGACTGCGGCAACCTGTTCATGAACTTCGTGTTCCGGTTCAGCAAGTTTGATCGGTTCAGGTTTGGCAACGGCGGTTACCGGCAGCGGCTCCTCTTTGATTTTGCTCAGTTTCTGCTGCACGGTGTCGGCATGCTGCCGGATGCGCTCAATAGCGGATTCCCGCTCAATGGAAAACTGTTCCTGAAGCGCGGCCCGTGCGGTCATGCGGTCCGCATATTCGGTCCGCCAGGCGGCAAGCTGCTCCTCGCGCAGCATCCGCTGCTCCTCGGCAGCGGCTTCGGCGGGGTCAGCAATATCTTCAAATTCGGTTTCGTCTTCTTCGACGGGGGCCCGTTCAAAACCTGCGGCCGAGAGCAGGCTGTCGCCGATCCGGGCCATAAACGACCGTACCGCGCGGGCGGAAAAAGGGTCTGATCCCTTGGTGTCCAACGGCTTGCGATTCGTGTTTTCGAGGTCTTCTGAAGTGACTTGCGGCATAAAACTTTCAAGGTGTTTCAAAAGCAGATCTGTATACAGAAATTTACCGGCTTCAGGCGAGCGAATTCAGCTGTTTTCCCGGTTCGGAACCTGATAGAATATATTTTCCGTAAAAATATGAAAATAGGGGCGCTGTCTTAAAACGACCGTTTTTTTTCGTCCCTTTCGGACGTCGTTGAGCGTTAAATGAAAACTGGTACGGCGAATTTGCGGTACCATCATTTTTGAACTGAAACCGGAGTGGTTTATGAAGTTTCTGCGTGGTTTTTTTATGTTTCTCGGTGTGCTGGCATTGACTGCCGCCATTGGAATCGGAATCTCGTTCTGGGTCAGACCCAGTGAAGTTCCTGTGGCTGAGGGGGCGGGTGCGATCAGTCCGGAAATGCTTGAGCAGGCGCGCATCGTTTCCGAGCGGGTCGGAAAACGTATGGCCTGGATGATGATATTGATTTCTGCGGTTCTTCAGCTGTTTGCATGGATTGCCGCGCTCGCTAAAACGAAGGCCATCAGGCGGGCGGGAAACGATCCGGCCCATACGCTGGAACTTCTCGAAGCCATTGATATCTATTATGATCTGCCGCTTTATTTCGGCCTGCTCGGTTCCGTGGGAAGCTTTATTGTGATGACCTATTTCCCGGATGCCGGTCTGATGTTCGCGTATGCTTCGACTGCCATGGGGATCATTGTTTCCGTCATTCTGCGGCTGGGCTACCATACACCGCTCAAGCAGGAACTGCTGACGGCATCGGCTGATGCGAAATAGGGAGAAACGATGCGGCGGTCAATTTTAATCTGTATGCTGGACGTGATGGTCCTTTCCGTACTGGCACTGAATGCCCGGCACACGGCGGGAGGTGGAGCGGGTAATATTCCTGTTCCGACGGGGCGCGCGGCCCGGCTGATTGAAGAAGGATTACGCAATGAAGCCGGCTATCGCGAGGAAATCGCCCGCCTCGAAGCCCGGCTGAAAGAATCCGCTGAGATTTCCCGCAAGGCCCTGGAGCAGGCCGCTCAGGCAGAAGCGCGGGCGGAACGCCAGCGGGCGGAAAATCTTCAGGCGTTGGAAAAACTGCGTGCGGCGGAGCTGGCGGCAGCGAAGGCGCGATCGCAGGCCGATGTTGCCGCCCGCGAGGCGGAACTGGTGAATCGGCAGGCGGAAGAGGCGCGGGCGAGAACCCGTGAGCTCGAAGCCCGCGAACGAGAGGCCAAAGCGCAGGCCGAGGCCGCGCTGGCCCGTGTGGCGTTAGCTGAAAAGCTGGCTGAAGAGGCCGAACGGCGGGCAAAGGAAATTGAAAAATCAGCCGATTCGCGCGAATCGGAAATTCTCGCGGTCAAAGCAGAGGTTGCGCGTGCAAGGGCGGAAAAGGAGGTGGCTGAGCAGCGGGCGAAAGAATTGCGTACCGCACTGGCCGATCGCGAGGCGGCACTTCATGCCGCCCGGGCCGCCGAAGCGGAAGCTGCGGCTAAAGCTGCCGTTGCACTTTCTGAGAGAGAACGGCTGGTTCAGAAAACGGAACAGGTTACCGAGGAACTGGTCGAAGCACGGGTTTCGGTAGAGACGCTGAAAAATGAGGACAAAGAGAAAGAGGCGGCTCTGGCCAAACTTGAAGCAGAGAAGAAAAAAGCGGAAGCCGAGCAGAATGCATCGGTTTGGGTTCGTCGGGATGAAGCGATGCGTCGGGTGATGGTCAGTTATACGGAGCAGAACGCTTCCAGCGGACGGCTGTACCGCGTGAATAAACAGTTGTTTATGCCGCTCGTACAGGTAGGCGGTTTTACGCTGGTACCGGCGGAGTTCAAAGCGCTGGGCCTGAAGAAATCCTTTTTCGGCGGCGGCCTTTCCGATCGTATAACCGCTGTTCGCGGTGTGGCTGCGCCGATGGTGGGGGAAGCGCAGCCGGGATCATTACGCACCCTGATAGTTCCCGCAGATGAACCGCAGGTCTGCCTGGCTCATACCAGTGCGGCGGCTGATAGTGCGCTTAAGCCGGTGACAATGGCGGGGATTAAAAAACGCCGTATGCGGACGGCGATGCTGTTCAGTTACAGCGATGTCAATGCGTATGGGCTGGTGGAAATTGTTCCCATGCTGGGCATTGATTATCTGAATATCCGGCCGATCAGCGGTGCGCGGCCGCAGGTCGGCGATTATCTGCTGACCGACCGCGGTGAATTCATAGGCGTCATGGTTGAAAACGAAGTCTGCTATGTACTGCCGCAGGAGCTGGCTTCCGAGCCGAAACCCGTCATTATTCCGCTTAGGGCCTACGGAAAGCAGGAGGGTTATCTGACCGAATTTGTGAAACGCCTGAACGAAGCAAGGAAGCTCGTGGATGAGCAGTCCAGAACGCGCGGGTTCTAAAGAACCTTTTCCAGGCGGATATCGAAAATAAGGGCGGCATACGGACCGATTTTATCGCCGGCCCCACGTTTTCCCCAGGCCAGATCGGGCGGGACGACAAAACGGAATTTTCCGCCTTCTTTCATCAGCGGAAGTCCCTCTTTCAGTCCGTCGATGGCTTCTTCCAGAGTGAAGGTATCGGTTTCGGTGCTGTGATAGGTGTCTTTAATGACGGTGCCGTCGACGAGCAGAATGCGCTGGTTGACTTCGACCGTGCTCCATTCATCGGGCGATTTCCCGGTCCCCGGTTCTTTGACGGTATACTGCAGGCCGCTGGCGGTTTCGATGACGTCCGGTCTGGAGCGGTTCTTTTTCAGGAAGGCCTCCGTCTCGGCGCGGTTCTGCCCGGCGCCTCCGCGCCCGCGCTTCTTCCCGGCATTCTTATTGTTGTTTTTCTGGCGTCCCATCGGATAATAAAATCCACAGATTTCACGGATTAGAAGGATTATTAATCTGAGAAATCTGTGTAATCAGTGGATCTGTTTTAAGCCAGCGCGGCATTCACAATCTCTTTGGCTTCGGCCTGGATCTGTTTGAGGTGGTCCTCGCCCTTGAAGCTTTCGGCGTAAATTTTGTAGACGTCTTCGGTGCCGGACGGGCGGGCGGCGAACCAGCCGTTTTCGGTGCAGACCTTGAGGCCGCCGATGGCCGCGCCGTTGGCGGGCGCATGGGTCAGCTTCTGGGTGATGGCATCGCCGGCGAGGGTTTCGGCGGTGACCTGTTCCGGGGAGAGGGCGGCGAGTTTGGCTTTTTCTTCGCGGTTGGCCGGGGCATCGACGCGGGCATAAACCGGTGCACCGAATTTTTCGGTGAGTGCGGCGTAATGTTCGCCGGGATCTTTGCCGGTGACGGCGAGGATTTCGCAGGCGAGCAGGCAGAGGATGATGCCGTCTTTATCGGTGCTCCAGACGGTGCCGTCTTTGCGGAGGAAAGATGCGCCGGCGGATTCTTCGCCGCCGAAGCCGTAGGAGCCGTCGACGAGGCCGTTCACAAACCACTTGAATCCGACCGGGACTTCTTTGAGTTCGCGGCCGAGGTCGGCGGCTACGCGGTCGATCATGGAGGAGGAGACGAGCGTTTTGCCGACGGCGGCGTCTTTATTCCAGCCTTCGCGGTGGCGGTAGAGATAGTTGATGGCGACGGCGAGGTAGTGGTTCGGGTTGAGCAGGCCGGCGGATTTGGTGACGATGCCGTGACGGTCGTAATCCGGGTCGTTGCCGAAGGCGATGTCGAAGTCGTCTTTGAGTTCAATCAGGCTGGCCATGGCGTAGGGTGAGGAGCAGTCCATACGGACTTTGCCATCGCCGTCGACGGTCATAAAGCTGAAGGTGTAATCGACGGTGTTGTTGCGGATGGTGAGATCCAGTCCGTATTTTTCGGCGATCGGTTTCCAGTAGCGCAGGCCGGAGCCGCCCATGGCGTCGGCGCAGATTTTCAGGCCGGCTTTTTTGATGGCTTCCATGTCGATGACGTTTTCGAGGTCGTCGACGTAGGGGGTGATGAAGTCATAGCCGACAGTGGTGTCGGCGGCGAGGGCTTCGGGGTAGTAAAGCGATTCCACTTCGTTGTTCTGCTCGGCCAGCAGTTCGTTGGCGCGCTCGGCAATCCAGCCGGTGGCATCGGTATCGGCCGGTCCGCCGTGGGGCGGGTTGTATTTGAAGCCGCCGTTGTCGGGCGGGTTGTGTGAAGGGGTGATGACAACGCCGTCGGCGAGGCCTTCGGTCTTCCCTTTATTATAAGAGAGGATGGCGTGGGAGATTACCGGGGTGGGCGTGTAGCCGCCGTCTTTATCCATCATGACCGTAACGCCGTTGGCGGCAAAAACCTGTAGGGCGGTTTTTTCGGCCGGGATGGAGAGGGCGTGGGTATCTTTTCCCATGAAGAGCGGGCCGGTGATGCCCTGGGCGGCGCGGTATTCGCAGATGGCCTGGGCGATGGCCATAATATGGTCTTCGGTAAAGCTGGTTTTCAGTGAGGTTCCGCGATGGCCCGAGGTGCCGAAAGCGACACGCTCGTCGGGATTGGAAACATCGGGCTGCGTTTCATAATATAGGCTGATCAGCTCGGCAACGTCGGTGAGGTTTTCCTTCTTAACGGGTTTTCCTGCGTCTGGATGAATGGCCATTTTTTTCTCCTGAAATTGATCGGTTGAGCCGGGGTTCATACCAGAGGGGCCGAACGGGCTCAACGCAAAAGCGATTCCGGAGAAATTTAAACGCAGTTCAATCAACCGGTGATCGGCTCAATCCCCATAATTTCGAGTACACTGTTTTCGACGCGTTCGGGAGAATAGTCCGGCAGGTTCCCGGGTACGGCGAAAAACGGAATGCCGGCTGCTTTCAGGTATTCGATGGCCGGGAGGGTTTTTTCGCGGAATTCGGCGAGTCGTTTTCTGAGGCTTTCCACATTATCGTCGCTACGCTGAACAATGTTGCATTGTTTCAGGCATTCGTTTTTGCGTTCATCCGGCGGCGGGCGGAATTCCATATGAAAGAGTTCGCCGCAGGATTTGCAGATCCGGCGGCCGAGGGTGCGGTTGATGATGAGTTCGTCCTCGTTCTCGACCAGGAGGATGGCATCGAGTCGTACGTTTTCGCGCCGGATAAGTTCTATCAGGAAGCGGGCCTGTTCTTCGGTGCGCGGGAAACCGTCGAGTACGGCCCTTTAAAATCCATAGCCCGGAAGGCGGACTCGAAGAGGGCGTTGGTGATGCGGTCCGGAACAAAGAGTCCCTGATCTACATAATATTTTGCTTTCAGCCCCAGCACGAGGGCATCGGCGTCCGGTGCTGCGGTAACATCGAGCATGTCTTTAATTTCTTCATCGGCAATAAAGTCGCCGGCTGCGTTGTCGTAGAAGTGGTTGAGATCGCCGTTGTAACCGAAGGTATTAAACAGGCCGAGATAGTGGCGGAAGATATCGCCGGTCGAAAGCTGTTTGAGGCCGAAGCGGCGAATGAGTACATCGGCCCGTGGCTGCTTGCCCGATCCGCTTTTTCCCATCACCGCCATATTCTGTACGTCACTGAACATTTTATTTCTCCAAAAAAATCCCGAAAGAGGTTAGGGAGGATAAATCGGCATTGCAATACCTATTAAGTGAATTGTTCGGTTATAAATTCCGGGTGAAATAATAGTGGTTGCAAAATGTCCTCGTGTTAATGTCTTTTTTAATCCTTGGAAGTGCTGGGGATGTTGTTTTTCAATGTTTGATTATTTTTAAAAAGGAGGACGGGGATGAGTGATTCCATTGATTTTAAACCGCCCGGAGCTCGGGTGAATATTGCATTATTGAGCTCTTTGCCGGTACTGATCGGCGGCGGCCTTGCCGCATTGTTTATTTTTGTCTGGTTTTTCTGCCGGATTGAGCCGGGGGCCGGGGAGATTGCGGTACTGATTCGTAAAACCGGGGAGGATCTGCCGCCCGGTCAGGTGATTGCGCTGGAAGAGGGTCAGAAGGGCATTCAGCTGGATGTGCTTCCGGAGGGGCGTTATTTCCGGAATCCGTATACCTGGGGCTGGCGGATGCATCGCATCCTGGACGTACCGGCGGGCAAACTGGGGGTGATTACCCGGCTTTTCGGCAAGGAGCTTCCTCCCGGTAAAATTATGGCGGGTGATGGCGAGAAGGGTATTATGGAAGAGATTTACCGTCCCGGTAAATACCGTGTGAACCCTTATGCCTTCAAGGTGCATACTTTCGATGCCATTAATATTAAACCCGGTTATGTTGGTGTGGTTACCGCGCTGACCGGCCGCGATGTGCTGAATTATGATCTTCCGGAGGATAAGCGGAATACATTCAGGGTGGACCCCGGGCTGAAAGGGGTGGCCGGCGAGCTGTTGCCGCCGGGAACGCACTATCTGAATCCCTATATGTATAACTCGGTTGAAGTGGACTTGCGCAGTCAGCGGTTCGATATGTCGGGTCGGGATGTCATCAGTTTTCTGACGCTGGACGGGTTTACGGTCACAGTTGAGGGCTACATTGAATTCGGTATTCAGCGCGAGGAGGCGGCCCTGCTGACCCATCGCGTCGGCGACATGGATGATATCATAAAAAAACTGATTCTTCCGCGGGCCCGCGGGTTCAGCCGGATTGAGGGCAGCAAGCATCCGGCGGTGAATTTTATTGTGGGTGAAACGCGTCAGAAGTTTCAGAACGACCTTGAAGAGCATCTTCGATCTCAGTCAAAGGGCTGGGGTGTCGATATAAAAGCCGTCGGCGTGCGTAAAGTGATTGTCCCTGATGAGATTGCCTCGATCAACCGCGATCGCGAACTGGCGGTGCAGGAGGCGGCGAAGTATGAGCAGCAGATCATACAGGCTAAATCCAAGGCGGAGCTGACCAAGCAGGAGATGCTGGCTATTCAGAACCGGGAAAAAGTGGAGGCTGATACCAAGCGGATTCGTGCGGTGATTGACGCCGAACAGGATCAGAGTGTGCGTCTGATTGCGGCTCAGAAGGAGCTGGATGTGGCGAAGGTGGAATATGAGGCTGCGTTGTTTCAGGCGGATGCGATTCTGCTGACTGCAGATGGGGAAAAGGATGCCATTACTGCACGGAACGAGGCAGAGGCTTCGGTTCTGAAATCGCGGGTGGATGCGTTCGGAACGGGCAGTGCATTTGCTCAGTATACGTTGTATGAGAAACTGGCTCCGAATATTCTGTCGGTGCTCAGTTCGGATTCCGAAGAGGGGCTCGGTTCCATTTTCAGCACATATGCTCCGGCGAAAGGAGGGGTGGAATGAAACTTTCAGCCAAAGGAATTGCAGGGCTTATCGGCAGTCTGATTTTTATTATCGGGGGCATAGCTATTATGTTTATCTGGGGCTTCTGCCGTTTTTATGTGGGGCCGAATGAGATGGCGATCATCACGGCAAAAGTGGGGGAACCGCTGGCTCCGGGGCAGATTCTGGCGAAACCGGGGCAGAAAGGTATTCAGGAGGAACCGCTGGGCGAAGGGCGCCATTTCCGTTTTCCACTTTTTTATGAGTGGGAGATTGAGGATGTTCTGATTATCGAGCCGGGAAAAGTCGGGGTTGTAACATCGAAGGTTGGTGAAAAACTGCCCACCGGAGAATTTATTGCCGTGCGCGGGCAGAAGGGTATCTGGCGCGATGTGCTGGGACCCGGTAAATATCGGATGAACCCGTATGGATACAATATTGAAATTGTGGACGCCATCAGTATTCCGATCGGATATGCAGGAGTGATTACCTCCCGTTCCGGCGATCAGGCCCCTTCGGGACAGTTTGCAGGAAAGCATCAGAAAGGGGTTCGCAAGGATGTGCTCCAGCCGGGACTTTATTATGTAAATCCGCAGGCTTATAAAGTGGACGTGCTTGAAGTCGGGATTAACCAGGTTTCGCTGCTGGGTCAGAGCGGAAGCAAGGTCGTGACCAAAGCGCGCCAGCTGGGCCAGAATCAGGCGCTGAATGTGCTGCAGAATAATATGCTCGAAAAACAGGAGCGGAAACGGGCCGATTATTTCAGCAAACGTGCACGTTCTCTGTTCCCGCAGAAACGGGGTAAGGAGGTTGATTTCACAGTGGGGAAACAGTTGAAATCGGTTGCTCCGGCCTCTTTAGACGAAGGGGAGATAAACCTTGCTGAGCTGGTCAGTTTTCCGTCGCGCGACGGATTTGAAATCAGTCTGGATATGACGCTGGAGTTTGAACTGGATCCCGGTGATATTGCAGGCATTTACCGTCGTTACGGCGATCTGCCGGCTGTAGTCGATAAAATCATCATGCCGCAGATTACTTCGATTTCGCGCAATAAGGGATCCGAGTATCGTGCCAAGGACTTCATTGTGGGTGAAGGCCGCGAAAAGTTTCAGGAAGATCTGACGGAGTCGCTGGAGCTGGAGCTTGGGGAGAAGGATATCCGGGTCTATAACGCGCTGATCCGTCATGTAGTGGTACCGGATCAGATCCGCGCTCCGATTCAGCAGGCGAGTATTGCAGTCGAGCAGGACCTGACGAATAAAGAACGGCAGAATACCGCCCGCAAGGAAGCGGAACTCAATACGCAGCTTTCGTTGATTCAGCAGCGCGGGGAGCAGGTGATGCAGGAGACTGAAAAGCTCAAGGCTGAGATTGCGGCGGATCTGCAGAAGCAGGTGGCCACGATTCAGGCGGAGACGCTGAAGAAGGAGGCTGAAATCCGCAAAGCCACTGCAGCCATCAATGCGGATAAAGTGCGTGTGCTCGGACAGGCCGAGGCTACCGCGCTGGAAAAGACCGATGGCGAACGGGCCAAAGGGCTTCAGCTTAAAACGGCAGCTTTTAATGACCCTCTGGCCTATGCAAAATGGATTTTTGCGGACAGTCTGAATCCGGAAATGAAGCTGAATATCATTCATGCCGGAGAAGGCACACTCTGGACTGATCTGGAAAAAACCGGTTTTGCGGAACTCGGCGGCGCGAAACAGCTGAAAAGCAAACAGAATCAATAGTCCGGGCGGAACTGGGCCGGCGAGGCCGGCTCAGTCTTCGAGGTCCTCCGCTTTTTTTGCGGTTTTGATTTCCGGAAGCTCAAAGCCGGTTTCCGCAGCCTGTGTGGCTTCCGGAACATTACGCACTTCAATGATGTAGCGTTTGAGCATTTTTTTCTGTTCACCACTCAGGCGGGGGAAACTGTAAATGCCGTCATGATCCCAGGACTTGGTTCCTTCGATGATTCCGAGACGACTGATGAACGTCTGCAGCAACTGGTCGTGAGGGTAGCGATAGGTGGTATCCTCTTCGCTGAAGGTCACCCAGACATCGTAGCCAAGCCATTCTTTTTTGAAGATCAGCCGGGAGGATTCCTGTTCGGAATCGATAACGTCATCTTCGTGCAGAGCTTCCCATTCCGCTTTGACTTCGGCAAAGACAGCTTTGGATTTCCCGCAGTGCGGACAGGAACGAACCCCTTTATTGAGAAAGCCGGAAATGAGATAGGCTTTCGAACAGTTCGGACACATCACGGCGGCATTGTTGCCGTGGCAGTCCGCCACTTCCACTTTGGGTGCGGCGGATTCGGCGGCACCGGTTTCGCCGTCAAACTCTTCAATAGCCGCCAGCAGCTGTCGGCCTTTCGTGATGATTTCTTCGTTGACCATGAGGTCGGGGTGAAGATCGGCGGGCTTAAATCCGTTGGGCATACCGGTCTTTTTATTGACCACCCAGGAGGTGTATTGACGGTTCGGACCGAGAATTTCGTTCCAGTCTATTTTGTCGAAGGTACCGAAACCCAGGTAACTTTTGATCGCATCATAGGTTGCGCGCTGCTGTGACGCATTGAGATAGTCGAGTGCTTTTCTGATATCACCTTTCATATAAAACCTCCGTTGTCCTTATATGAGATACTATGTCTTTCTAGGGTGACAACAATAAAATCGTCCAAATCGACCGCCCGTCCGGTTCCCAATGGCAGGAAATGGGCGCTTGCGCTTGGCCTGTTTGCCCTGCATGGTTCCGTTTTCAACCAAACAGAAGGAGAGAAATTATGGCATCAGCAGCAGCACGTCATATTCTGGTAGCATCCGAAGCGGACTGTCTTACCCTGAAAAAGCAGATTGAAGAGGGCGGGAGTTTCGCGGAGCTCGCGAAACAGCATTCCAAATGTCCGTCCGGAGCCGAAGGCGGTAATCTGGGACATTCGGACCGGGGCAGATGGTCCGGGAATTCGATGAAGTGGTGTTCAGTGCGCCGGTCGGTGAAGTGCAGGGTCCGGTGAAAACCCAGTTCGGATATCACCTTGTGGAAGTCACAGCCCGTACCGACTGATTTTTCAGATTCACTATATTTCCGGAGATTAAAAGATGCGGTCTTCGGAATCGCAACCGCCTGTTCTTTGGGATAGGCGGTTTTTTTGATATCGTTAACATTAAGGCATGGGACCTGCTTTTTCAGCGGAAGTTTATCTGAAACATGAGGACGTAATTAATGAAACAGACTGGATTGATTGTTTGTGTGACGATAGCTTCGCTGATGAATCTGCAGGCGGAGGAGTGTACTTTCAATGGATACGATGAGGGGCCGCTGCATCAGCAGCAGGGCTGGTGGGTGGACCGGAAGGATATAGGGACGAAAAACTTTATTGTGATGGATCAGCTGGGGATTACGCAGACCATTGGCGATAAAGCTCTCATCATTAGCGGATCTGAAAATTTCATGAAGATTACCCGCAAAAAAAATATGGTAACCTGGAAGCCGGATGATACGGCAGTTTTTGAACTGGACTTTCAGTTCGGTCTCAATGGGGGAAACGTGGATAAACCCAAAAATGGTCTGTCCATGCTTTTCGGTGATCCTAAATTCAGAACGGAAAGCCGTTGGTTGCTTAATATTGGAATCAATCCCGACGGAAAATGGATGATTCGTGGCAATGCACCACATTGGGAAAACCTGCCGCCTTTACCTCCCGAAACGTTTGTGGCTCGGCCGGAGGAAGGGATGAGTGCGGTTTCTCCGTGGTTCCATTTAAAATTTACAACGAAAAAGGAGAAAGCGCGGGGTATCTTTCGGAGTAATCTGCTGATTACTGATGCCGACGGAAACACCGTTCTGAATCATGATTTTAAAGATGCTCCTATTGAAGGGGATAAAGGTACGCTGTGGGATTTGGAGACGTTCAGCTTTGCCTTTTCGGCTAAAGACGATATCAATGGACTGGTCTGCATTGATAATGTCAACCTGACATCGATTAAAGGTGAACGGAAAGTCACCGGGTTGAAAGATCTGCTCAATCCTTAGAGGGCGGAACCAATCCGAATTTTGCATATGCACGGTCCGTGGCAATGCGTCCCTGGGCCGTGCGTTGCAGATAGCCTTCCTGAATCAGGTAGGGCTCATAAACCTCTTCGATGGTGTCGGCTTCCTCTCCGACAGAAACCGACATGGAATTGATACCTACCGGGCCGCCACCGAATTTTTCAATAATACAGGAGAGAATGCGTTTATCCATCTCCTCCAGACCGTCGCCGTCGATGTCGAGCAGATTCAACGCCTGATCGGCAAGATCGGCCGTGATGATATTGTCGGCTTTCACCTGTGCATAGTCACGTGCGCGCCGCAGCAGGTTGTTGGCAATACGCGGGGTACCGCGCGAGCGCGACGCAATTTCCATGGCTCCGCCGTCTTCAATCTCCACGCCCAGAATGTGAGCTGAACGTTTCACAATTTTGCAAAGGGTGATGGCATCGTAATAGTCGAGACGGTTGACGAGCCCGAAGCGCGAGCGCATCGGAGCTGAAAGCATGCCGCTGCGGGTGGTTGCACCGATCAGCGTGAACGGTTCAATATTCAGTCGGACGGATCGGGCATTGGGGCCCTGATCAATCACGATATCGATCACGAAATCTTCCATAGCGGAATAAAGATATTCCTCAACCGCGCGCTGCATGCGGTGGATTTCATCAATGAACAATACATCGCCGCGCTCCAGACTGGTCAGCAGGCCGGCGAGATCGGAAGGTTTATCGATGACAGGTCCGGAGGTGCATTTGATATTGACGTCCATCGCTTCGGCAAGAATGTAGGACAACGTGGTTTTTCCAAGGCCCGGAGGGCCTGAAAGCAGTACATGGTCGAGGACATCATTGCGCTGGCGGGCCGCCTGCACAAAAAGTTCGAGCCGTTCGCGGATTTTATCCTGTCCTGTGAAGTCTTCAAAGCGCGAGGGCCGAAGCTTCTGTTCAAATTCCTGATCCGGTGTGATGATTTCGTTATTCATAAGCGGAAGCATTCAGCCATAGAAACACACGGATTGTCACGGAATACCCGATAAAATTAGGGCTTTTCCGTGGGCTCCGCGACTATCTGGTCAGGGCGAGGCGGATGATCTCTTCAACGGTGGTATCGGGTTTGATCTTTTTGGCGACGGCTTTGATCATTTTAGCGGCGTCGTCGGGTTTCTGACCGAGCGCGGTAAGGGCGAGCGCGGCATCGTGCATACGGTTATCGCCACCGGTTGTTGCGGCCGGAGTGAAGGCGTCCAGTTGATCACCGGCATCAAATTTATCGCGCAGCTCCACAACAATGCGCTCTGCGGTCTTTTTGCCAATCCCTGAAATAGAGGAGATCATTTTGATATCGCCGTTGATCAGGGCATTCTTCAGTTCACGCACCGGAAGTCCGGACAGTGCCGAGATTGCAAGTTTGGGACCTACCCCGCTGATGGTCAGGAGTTTCAGGAACATGTCACGCTCATCCTCGGTGCAGAATCCGAAAAGCCGCTGATCGGCATCTGTAATATGGTGGTGTATCAGAATGCGGCAGGTTTCGCCTTCCAGGGGGAGGCTGTCATAGCTGCTGAGCGGAATAAATACTTCGTAACCGACTCCGGAAACATTCATGACCACACGGCCAAGCTGTTTAGTATCAAGTTTGCCTTCAAGAAACGTAATCATAAAGGGAATGTTGCCGGAATCCAGAGGTGAAATACAGCCCTTTCAACATTCCTTTCAATTTTTCCGGACGAACCGCCGGGCTGCCTGTGTTGTGGTGGGAGCAGGTCAGGTCCGACGTTTCCTTCCCGCTGGTCAGGTAAACGTCCGCTACACCGGGGCCGCTTTGGGGAAGAAATGCCGTTGGTGTAGGGGACGCTTACCCGTAAGGAAAGCGTCGGGAGTTTGAAAGACAACCGCCGGGAGATGAAGTTGAGCGGGTTGATTCGACGTTTCCTTCCCGTTGGTCAGGTAAACGTCCGCTACACCGGGGCCGCTTTTGGGGAAGAAATGCCGTTGGTGTAGAGGACGCTTACCTGTAAGGGACACGCAGTGAGTCTGAAAGACAACCGCCGGGTGCTGAGGTTGAGCGGGTCTGTTCGACGTTTCCTTCCCGTTGGTCAGGTAAACGTCCGCTACACCGGGCCGCTTTTGGGAAAGAGGTGCCGTTGGTGTAGGGGACGCTTACCCGTAAGGGACACGCAGTGAGTCTGAAGGACAACCGCCGGGTGCTGAGGTTGAGCGGGTCTGTTCGACATTTCCTTCCCGTTGGTCAGGTAAACGTCCGCTACACCGGGGCCGCTTTTGGGAAAGAAGTGCCGTTGGTGTAGAGGACGCTTACCCGTAAGGGACACGCAGTGAGTCTGAAGGACAACCGTCGGGAGTCTGAAAGATGACCGTCGGAGCACCGGAGTGAATATTGGTTTTTATATTTTTGTTACGTTGCTTTTCAGCAGGAAAGCTATATCTTCGCGCCTCATTTTGCATTTTGGAGAAACCCATGGAAATCAGGAATATAGCAATTATTGCGCACGTCGACCACGGCAAGACGACGCTGGTGGATGAAATTATCAAACAGGCGGAGCTGTTCCGCGAAAACGAGGAGATGCAGGACTGTCTGCTCGACAGCAATGATCTGGAGCGTGAGCGTGGTATTACGATTCTTTCCAAAAACATCAGCGTCAACTATAAGGGCGTGAAGATTAATGTGATCGATACCCCCGGTCATAGTGATTTCGGCGGGCAGGTGGAGCGCGTGCTGAATCTGGCTGACGGTGTGCTGCTGTTGGTTGACTCTGCCGAAGGGCCGATGCCTCAGACGCGCTTTGTGCTGGATAAAGCTTTGGAATTGAACCTCAAGCCGGTGGTGATTATCAATAAAATCGACAAGCCGGATGCGCGTCCGGATATTGTGCATGATCTTGTTTTCGATCTGTTCTGCGAGCTGGATGCCAACGATGAACAGCTCGATTTTCCGATGCTTTACTGTTCCGGTAAAGACGGCTGGGCCGACACCGTACTTGACGGGCCGCGTGATTCGATGCTGCCGCTGATGGATGCGGTGCTGGAACATATTCCTGCACCTAAAAAGGTTGAAGGCCCCGTGCAGATGCAGGTGACGTCCATTGATTATAATGATTACGTCGGCCGTATCGGTGTCGGCCGTGTGTATCGCGGTACGCTCAATACCAAACAGCCGTTGATGCATATTCGTCGGGACGGGAAGCAGGAGCAGACCCGGATTAAGCAGCTGTTTACGTTTGAGGGGCTTGGACGCAATGAAGTGGAGGAGGTGCCCTGCGGGGATCTCTGTGCGGTGGTGGGAATTCCCGACATTGATATCGGGGACTGTATCACAGATTTTGAAACCCCGGAGACGCTGCCGCCGATTCATATTGATGAGCCGACACTGTCGATGACTTTCAGCGTGAACGATTCTCCTTTTTACGGACAGGATGGTCAGTTTGTCACCAGCCGTCATCTACGGGAACGTCTGCTGAAGGAGACGGAGCGCGATGTGGCGCTGCGGGTGGAGGAGACTGGTGGTGATTCGTTCCGGGTCAGCGGTCGTGGGGTGCTGCATCTTTCGATTCTGATAGAAACCATGCGCCGTGAAGGGTTTGAAATGTCGGTGGCGCAGCCGCAGGTCATTTTCAAAGAGAAACATGGTAAAAAAGAAGAGCCGATCGAATTGCTTCATGTTGATGTTCCGGATGAATATGCCGGTAAAATCATTGAAGTCGCCGGAACCCGTAAGGGAGAAATGGTGGACATGGAACAGCACGGTCTGCGCAAGACCATCCGGTTTCATATTCCCACCCGCGGCCTGATCGGTCTACGTTCCAAAATGCTGACGGCTTCCGCCGGCGAGGCCATTGTGACGCACCGGTTTCTGCATTACGAACCGTACAAAGGTGAAATCCAGCAGCGTCAGAACGGTGTACTGATATCGCAGGGCAAGGGGCCCGCCGTTCCGTTCGCGATCGATGGTCTTCAGCAGCGCGGCATCTTTTTCATCAATCCCGGAGAAGAGTGTTATGAGGGAATGATCGTCGCTGAACACTGTCTCGACAATGATCTGGTTGTGAACCTGCAGAAAGCCAAGCAGCTCACTAACGTTCGTGCATCCGGTACAGACCGTGCCATGAAAATTGCTCCGGCACAGGTGAAGAGTCTGGAAGAGGCGCTCGAATATATCAATGAAACGGAACTGGTCGAAATTACGCCGAATCATATCCGGATGCGGAAAAAACTTCTGCTTGAGCATGAGCGTAAAAAAGCGTCCCGTCAGAAATCCAGTTAATCCTCCGACCTTGGAAATCCCGCACGCTGTCTTCGCCCTTTCCAGCGCAGGCAGAGTGCCGGGGATGGAAGCAGAGGGATAAAGATTGATTTCTTTTATGTGCAGTCTAGAGTTTCTTTATGCCAGCAAGGTACGGAGAAAATACGATGGAAAAAAGATTGTATGTAGGGAACCTGAATTATACCTCCACCGAAGAGGAGATCGAAAATCTGTTCAAACAGGCCGGTGAAGTTGAATCCTGCCATCTGATGCTCGATAAATTCACCAGTCGTTCACGGGGATTTGCATTTGTTGAAATGGCTTCAGCTGAAGAGGCGGACAACGCCGTTAAGCTGTTTAACAACAAGGATTTTCAGGGCCGTCCGTTGCGGGTGAATATTGCCCGTCCGCGCGAAGAACGCCCTCCGCGCCGCGACCAGAACGTCCGGCGTTCCGAACGCTGATTATGTTTGGACAGGATTAACAAGAAGAGCAGGATCCTGAAAATCCTGTTAATCCTGTCTGAATTTTACCCGCAGGTGATGCCGGACCACAGAATCCACGGTCCGCCGCAACCGGCTTCAACCCCTTCTTTATGGTATTTTCCGCATCCGCCCCATTTGTTAATGGGTTCCCCGCCGGCTTCATTCGTTGGGTCCTCTTCCGCGATGACACTTTTAGCAATGATGGAATCCAGCAGTCGCGGAACGGGGTCGGACAGTTCAATATGCCCGCCCTGCGGACCGAGAAAGAGCCGGCCGGTCCGTTTGCCGTTTTTTATTTCTTCGAGGTATTCCGTTCCGGCAGTGAGGCCCATCCCTTTGGGATCCTCCATTCCCCGGCTGCATGTTCGGCTATGAAACCGTCTCCACACAATTCGATGAGTTCATCGAGTGTTTTATCGCCGGCCGTGAAGTAGGTGTTGGTCTGGCGCGGCATCAGTGGGCGTTTCCAGCTTTCGCGTTTGCCGTTTGACTGCCGCGGCGCCGGTCCGTTGATATCGCCGACGATGGATGACATCAGGTCATTCATCGGCGATGAAAGTTCACCTTTATCCAGAATAACCTGGGGCCGGACAATGAACCCTTCATCGTCAAAAAAGTGAGTGCCGTTGACCCCGTAGGGTATCGTCCCCATAGCAAAGACGCCGGCATTGTTGATGATGGTCGCCTGTTCGTTACCGACTTTGACCCCTTTTTTTCTCAGACCTGGCGCACAGCTGCGTCCAAGGCGGCAGGTATCGCCCTCCTGTGTATGGCCGAAGGCTTCGTGGGCAATGACTCCGGTCACATCCGGGCCGGTAATAATGCGGTAGCGTCCGGGTTTGATGTGTTCGGCATGTTCCACTTTGTCGGCGGTTTCCACCAGCTTGGCGATCAGTGTATCAGTAATGGTTGCGCCGACTTCGGCACCGGTCATCCCGCCGATAATATCGCGCACATTTTTACCCGACGGTGTAATTGCATAAATATAGTAGAGGCTGGAAAAGAGCGACTGTGACATCATGCGGGTGCGGTCGACAAACAGGCGGCTTTTAACTTTGCGGCGGATCATACAGCCGGCCGATGCCAGTTTGTCGCCGCCTTTTTCCATGATGGCTTCTTTGATCACTTTGGAACGCGCGGCGGTTTCGGCCCGGTTCATCGATTCGGAAATGGACGGATCGTAGGTGCTGCCGAAATGCACGGGGGTATCAGCCTCGGGCAGTTTGCCGTTGATCAGTATCTGTTCGCGGACCGGTTCCGCAAACTGATTGATCGGTTCATCGGTCCAGGTCGGCGGTGTGTAGACGGACGGATTTTCCAGCGACTGGAAATAATCGAGCGCTTCGGAGCGCAGCGTCACTGCTGCGGAAAGAAGAGCGGTTTCATCAAAGTGGTTGGTGGCATATTCAAAGTTGCGCTGTCCGGCAAGGATGCGCAGAACCAGCCCGCGGTCCATCGTCAGCCCGCTTGCTTCGGTCTGGCTGACGTGACTCTGGAACTGGTCGAGATCCTCCAGGCAGGCGAAGGCATAGATTTTATCTTCAACGCCCTGTTCCATCGTTTTAACGAGTTTTCCAAGGAGTGGAAAAAAGGAACGGAGTTCGTCGGATAGGGGATAATATTTTTTCATGTTGATAGACCTCGTTTAGTTGCCGGCAATGGATACGCCTTTGGTGATAAGCATCGCATCGGGACCTTTATATCCGAGCGGCGGGGCATAGCTGCTTTTCGGAACGTTAACGGTGCCGATGCTGGCCGACAGACGGCAATCGGTGAAATTGTCTTTCAGGTTGCCGGAAACAACGCCGCCTTTCACCAGCGTAACCGTTCCGTCGGCCGCGACGTGTTTGCCGAGTTTGATCTCGGAGCTCCAGGTCAGCTTCTGCGCATCGATCAGCAGAGAGGAAAATTTAATGATCTGTGTGTATTCCAGTCCCTGGATATTTTTCGTGTCGAGGGTACCCGGCTCCACGACAAGGTTGCCGCTCAGGCCGTTGGGTTCGAGGCCGAGATACTGACCGAAGCGGTTGCCGATGATCCGGTTTTTTACGGTGTTGTTTTCAATCAGCGTTCCGCCCGGGCCGGCAGACCGTCAATGGCGTAAGCCGAAGAGAGTACCATGCAGGGAATCGTCGGATCGAGGCTGAGATGCAGCGGATCGCCGTCACCTCCACCGAAGGTATCTCCAATGTTGAGAAATGGGATCTTGATGTATTCGTTTTGGCAGTTGAGCTGACTGAGCAGAGCATCGAGCATTTGCGAAAGAGCATCTTTTTCAATCAGGATCGTGGCGTTATCCTGCGTATTCGGTTCGGCGCTGTCGCCCAGCGTGGCCACCTGCAGGGCACATTCATTAATGAAGTTTTTGACGTTCAGGTCGGCGACGGTTACCGATGTGGTGTGTTCGTGCACTTCTTTGTCGTTTTCCTGTCCGGCCTTTTCCATGGCGGCTTCGAGGTAGAGCTCGCTCAGTTCGGTTTCGTAGGCGAGGCCTTCCGAGTTGGTCCGGGCGCTGATGGAATAGTTGACGAAGAGCTCGGCGGAATTAAGGGCACAGCCTTCGGTTTCCGCAAAGGCGGAGCTGAACTTCTTTTCGATTTCGGCGGCGACCTCTTCAGGATGATCGCGCACATTCGGATCGCAGGTTTCAACCCTGGCCGGTTCTTCAGCCGGCGGTTTGGCGAGGGTCCATTTTTTGTTCTGGCTGCAGGCTGCCAGCGATACGGCATTGTCGATCTGTTCCGTGACGGGAAGATAGGTGACCAGGTCAATCATGGACGTGCCGACCAGGCCCTCTTTTTCCGATGGCGTGTAGACCGAAAGTTTATAGTCTTCGCCCTCAACCCGCCGGCTCTGGTGACAGTGCAGCGTGGCGCCATCGGGTGAAGAATAGAGCCGTTGCAGACTGCGTGACTCCGTGGCGTTCAGGCTCCAGCCGGTCAGTGTGCCGGTCTTTACGGCTGCATTCAGGGCATCAGTGACTTCATTGATAAATTTCTGGTTCATAAATCCTCAGTGTTTCGTTGAATAGCGCAGAGGATAAATGAATGGAGGAAAAGTTCCGCAATTAATTGTGTAAAAAAATGGAGTTGAGCGGGTCTGTTCGACGTTTCCTTCCCGCTGGTCAGGTAAACGTCCGCTACACCGGGGAGCTTTTTGATGAAGTGTTGTTGGTGTAGAGAACGCTTACCCGTAAGGAAAGCGTCGGGAGTCTGAAGGACAACCGTCGGGTGCTGAAGCGGAGCGGGTTGATTCGACGTTTCCTTCCCGTCGGTCAGGTAAACGTCCGCTACACCGGGGGAGCTTTTTGATGAAGTGTTGTTGGTGTAGAGAACGCTTACCCGGAGGGACACGCAGTGAGTCTGAAGGACAACCGTCGGGAGTCTGTAAGACAGCCGCCGGGGAAGGTCATTTTTTTACGCACAGGGCAGGCGGGATGGCGAAGAGACCGAGCAGGGCGGTGATTTTATAGGTGAGCAACAGGCCGCAGTGGTCGGCCGCAAAGCCGACTAGCATGGCGATGGCGGAGCCGGCGGCAAAATTCATGGTCATAAAAAGGCCGTTGGCGAGCGAGGGGCGGTCGGAGTTAAGATCGTGGATCATGGCCATGAAGACCGGTGTGCTGGCAAAAAAGAGCAGGCCCATCAGGATCAGCAGAAGCCAGAGGACGATTCCGCCGGAGAGGGTGAAGAGATACATCAGTGCCGGGGAAATCAGCATAATGCCGAGCAGAACTTTTCTGCGGCCGATTCGGTCGGAGAGGCTTCCTGCACCGAGAGCACCGAGTGCGGCGGCGAGTTCGAGTACGGCCAGCGCGATGGCTGCGGTTTTCAGCGAATGGCCGTGATCGACCATATAGGAGGGGAGAAAGAGGGCGAGTGCTGATTTGGAGAAGCCACGAAAAAACATAATCGGCAGGATGGTGCTGAACAGCGGGGTCATGCCCCGGAAGGATTTTAAAAGCGGTTCTTTGGCGGGGGTACTGAAATGGAGAAGGTCTTCTTTGCGGATGGTGCGCAGGTTGAGGAAAAGGAGCAGCGATGCTATCAGGCCGACGGGAATAAGCCGCCAGATGCCTTCGAGTCCCCACCAGGAGACCGCAGCGGTGACGAGGAGTGGTCCGACGGTACGGGCCAGTTCTCCACCGAACATGAAAAAGCTCATGCCGCGTCCGACTTTATCGCCGGATACACGCCGCATCAGTACGGGAGCGGTGACGTGATAAACCGCGGCGGTGATTCCGCTGACCAGCATCAGCACGGCCAGCATGATGATTGACGGAGCCAGACCGATCAGGCTCATGGAGACAACCGCAACCACCGGACAGAGAATAATGCCGGAGCGAATCAGTATCCGGTCGGCAATGATGCCGAAGAGCGGATTGAAGAGGGCGGGGATGCGTTGCACCACGGAGAGTGCTCCGGCAAGGGCATAAGTGAACCCCAGCTTTTCACTCAGCAACGGAAGCAACGGTGCAAAAAATGAGGTATAGGTGTCGTGCAGCAGATGGGTTGCGGCAATGGAACTGACATGGCCGCTTTGAAAACGTTTTTCGGCCGGGCTCATTGGCCGAGAAAAATTTCGGGTTCGCGCCGTTCGGAAAAATGGTCGTTCAGTTTCTGCGCGGTCGCCCTGATGGGTTCAAGGGTCAGACTGCGGGCATCTTCCGGACAGAAGCGCAGGCAGGCCATGCACCAGATGCAGTTGTCAGGGTCGGCTTCGGCCACAGAATTTTTGATCGACATCCCCTGCGTAGGGCAGAGTTCAACACATTTGCCGCAGGCGGTGCAGCGTTCCGGATCGACCGATGTGGCGGATCCGGTCAGGTTTTTCTCCGGTTTATAGGGTCGGTTTCCTGGTACGGTTTCGAGTTCTGCGGTTCCGATCTGTCGGCCAAAGGCTTCCGCCTTCTCGAGGTCGGCGGCATCGGGCCGGCCTTTGGAAAGCGGAAGCTGCGAAGTTGAAAAAGAATGTTCGCCCAGGAACGTGCCGGCGGCAACCGGACGGAATCCCTGTTTACGGCAGAGATCGTAAAGCTCAATCAACGCATCGTCATAATGACGGTTGCCATAAACCACAACGGGAACCGCCGCTGCGCTGTTTCCTTTGATGGAAAGAAAGCGTTGTACTGCCAGTTGCGGCAACCGGCCCGCGTAGACCGGCATACCGATCAGAACGAGGTCGTTTTTTCTGAAAACGGGAAGTATTTCCGGGGATCGGCAGGTGAGGTCGGTTTCACTTTGTACGGTGCCGTTGGTACCGCACGCGATGGCTTTCAGGGTTTGGCGGGTGGTCGTTGTAGGGGAGAAATAGATCAGGTGTATTTTATTGTGCATTTTTCAGTCCTCAAAATATTCGATAACGGGTTGTGAGCATATGCTTAATATGCGTACAGGCAAGCCCGTGTTTTTAAAAATTGTAAGGTCCGGTTTTATTGGGGCAGGAAATGGGGAGCGGAGTGTTGCCTGGTTCGACGTTTCCTTCCCGTTGGTCAGGTAAACGTCCGCTACACCGGGAAGCTTTTTGATGAAGTGTTGTTGGTGTAGAGGACGCTTACCCGAAGGGAAGCGTCGGGAGTCTGAAGGACAACCGTCGGGAGTTGAAGCAGAGCGGGTTTGTTCGACGTTTCCCTCCCGTTGATCAGGTAAACGCCCGCTACACCGGAAAGCTTTTTGATGAAGTGTTGTTGGTGTAGAGGACGCTTACCCGAAGGGAAGCGTCGGGAGTTTGAAAACAACCGTCGCGAGTTGAAGCTGAGCGGGTTTGTTCGACGTTTCCCTCCCGCTGGTCAGGTAAACGTCCGCTACACCGGGAAGCTTTTGAAGAGGAAATACCGGAGGTGTAGAGGACGCTTACCCGTAAGGAAAGCGTCGGGAGTCTGAAGGACAACCGTCGGGAGTTGAAGTTGAGCGGGTCTGTTCGACGTTTCCTTCCCGCTGGTCAGGTAAACGTCCGCTACACCGGGGCGCTTTTGAAGAGGAAATGCCGTTGGTGTAGAGGACGCTTACCCGTAAGGAAAGCGTCGGGAGTCTGAAGGACAACCGTCGGGAGATGAAGTTGAGCGGGTCTGTTCGACGTTTCCTTCCTGCTGGTCAGGTAAACGTCCGCTACACCGGGGCGCTTTTGAAGAGGAAATGCCGTTGGTGTAGAGGACGCTTACCCGTAAGGAAAGCGTCGGGAGTCTGAAGGACAACCGTCGGGAGTTGAAGCTGAGCGGGTCTGTTCGACGTTTCCTTCCTGCTGGTCAGGTAAACGTCCGCTACACCGGTTGTGTTGGTTGTAGAAACGTCCGCTACACCGGCGGCAGGAATATCAGACCGTAACGACGGCTTTTCCGACGGTGCGGCCGGATTCGAGCTGGCGGTGGGCATCCTGCAGTTTATCGAACGGGAAGGTCACGGAGATATGCGGTTTCAGCGTTCCGTCTTTCAGCATACCGGCTAGCGTATTCATCTGATCGCCATTGGATTGAACCAGGATAAACTCAATGTTGATGTTCCGGGCTGCTGCTTCCTGAACTGCTGCTTCGGGGAAATCCGGGGCGGGCAGGGAAACCATACCGCCGCCGTCTTTGATCACCTTTACCGATTTCGTGATGTTTTCTCCGCCCATGCCGTCGAGCACAAAGTCGATACCGGTCAGGACCTCTTCAAACTGCACTTCGCGGTAGTCGATATGTTCATCGGCACCCATGGCCATGCAGAAGTCGCGGTTTTTAGCTGATGATGTAGTGATAACATGCGCACCCATTTTTTTTGCCATCTGAATGGCAAAGTGGCCGACGCCGCCGGATCCGGCATGGATCAACACACGGTCATCCGCTTTAATACGGCCAGTCAACACCTGCAAAGCCGTGAGAGCCGCCAGTGTCGTTGCTGCAGCCTCTTCGAAAGAGCAGTTTGCCGGCATCTTGGCAAGGTGATCCGCCGGGGCGGCCACATATTCCGCATAAGCTTTTCCATGTCCTGGAAAATTCACCATGCCGAAGACCTTGTCACCAACTTTGAAGTCGGTGACGTCTGCTCCGGTTTCGGCGACGACGCCGGCGATATCCCAGCCGATAATGACCGGGCGATCTTCGGTCTGCATGATCATGTTGAGGACTTCTTCATGCGGTCGTACTTTCACGTCGACCGGGTTGATGCTGATGGCTTTGGTTTCCACCAGAACTTCATCGGCTTTGATTTCGGGTTTTTCAATGTCGGACAGGACGAGGTTTTCCACGCCGCCGGCTTCATGTAGTACGTATGCTTTCATGTCGGTTTCCTATTCGTTGAGTTGATGGTAGGGAATGAATGGGGGATGGGGCTAAATTTATACCGGTACAGTACCGGCTTATCCGTTGTTTATGATCCTGTGATTGGAGTCATGGTATTCACTGTAAACTCCTCGGTTGCACCTTCTGTTGCTGCAATAAAGGCCTGGAAGTGGTCCGAGTCCGCATGCCGCTGAAGCAGCTCCGGGGAATCCCAGTTTTCATACACCACAAAAAGTGTAGGGGTATCGTTGTCCTGATGTACGACATAGTCGATGCATCCTTCGTCGTTGGCTCGGGTCTGTTCCGCCAGTTTCAGCAGTTCGGATTTCACCCGGTCGACGGTGTTTTCCCTGGCTTTGATGGTTGCAATTACGGTCAGCATTTCTTTTCTCCTTGGTTTATAGATGAATTGCTGAATACACGGAGTATTCCGCGTATTCAGCGGGGTTATACAAAGCGCAGGATTTCGGCGGCTTTCATACGCGGGGTAGGGGGCGGTGTTTCATCCGGCCAGCCATAGACAATCAGTGCGGAAACCGTTTCGCCTTCCGGCAGATTCAGCAGTTTCGGCAGGGTTTCTTTGTCGATCACCCCGAAAATACAGGTGCCGACGCCTAATGCATGCGCCGCCAGACAGAAGGTCTGACAGGCGATACCGGCATCGAACGACTCCCAGGCCTCGGGGTCGGAGAGTTCAATGTCGAGTTTGGCGGGATCGATCCGTCCGCTTTTACCCTTCACATGACTCAGTACGCAGACGCCCGGTGCATTTGCCAGCGTTTTCATATTATAGGCAAATCCCTTAACGCCTTCGCCGGCAATCTGCTGAATCATTTCGGGATTATCCACCAGCGTGTAGCGTGCAATCTGGGTGTTGGCCCACGACGGCGCCCAGCGCGCAATATCGATGATTTCATGCATCGTTTCCCGGTCGACCGGATTTTCTTTGAATTTACGCACGCTCCGGCGTGTTTTAATCAGTTCAATAGCTTCCACGGTGAACTCCTTCTGTTTTTTTAATCAGTCCAGGATGGTAAAGATATCCGATTCCGGAAGGCGGGATTTCGGGAGGCCGGCGTTGAAATCGGAGTGTTTGCGGTAACCGAGCGATACGAGGGCGACGGGGCTGTATCCTTTTTCACTGAGGCCGAATTCCTCATCCAGAGCCGCTGCATCCAGCCCTTCCATCGGAACGGCATCCATGCCCAGCGCGGCGGCGCCGAGCAGCACTGTACCCATATTGAGATAGACCTGTTTTTCCATCCAGCTGCGGGTATCCTTAAGTTCATTCCGGTGGATATCTGCAAAGGTGATACGGGCCTGGTGCATCATGTCTTTGAACGAGGGCTCCGCAAAACGACCGTCCTTTTCCTCCTGTTCGAGCAGATGCTGCAGATAGGCATCATCCAGATCATTTTTCACACAGAACACAATGACATGCGAGGCATTCAGTACTTTCGGTTCATTGAACCGGAAGGCGTCCTGCGTGCCCCGGGCGACGCGGCGTTTGCCTTCCGGAGTATCGGCAATGATAAAGTGCCAGGGTTGCAAATTTACGCTTGATGGGCTTTTGCGGAGCAGACTTTTGATCTGTTCAAACTGCTCGGCGGGGATTTTTCTGTCGGGGTCGAATTCCTTTGTGGAATAACGCCATTCTGCAACTTCATTCAGGTTCATGTTTTTCCTCTCTGTTGGGAGTTCGTTATAAAATAGACCGGTCGTCTAGAATATGTTCAAATTTTTTTCAGGTTAATTCATGTGTTTTTTAATGCGGGCTTTAATCTGGTCAACGGTATGGCGCACCGGCTCCGGGCTCCGGAAGATGACCGCCCGCTGTGCGGCACCCGCCCAGTGGTCCTGGATCAGTGCGGCTTCCGCGGCCGTATCAAAATCCGCCGGAAGCTGACCGGCGTTAACGGCATCGTCGAGCACCTCGCGATAGATGCTGATCCAGTCATTAAAGCCCTTGATCAATTCCTCACGCATGCCCTCGCTGATTTCCGAAATTTCATTGCCGAGCTTGATTGCCAGACAGGGAAATTTCCCCGGATTTTTCTCCATGAAAGCAATACTGCCCTCCAGATAGTTGAAGAGCCGCTTCAAGGCATCCGGCTCCCGTTTCCGGTTCAGCATGAAAGACCGCTTATGTGCGCTGGCCTCGGCCATATAATGCTTCATCATTTCAATACCGAACTGTTCCTTCGACTCAAAATAGTGATAGAACGATCCCTTCGGCACCTGCACCGCCTCCAGCAGCTGCTTCAGGCCGACTGCGTGAAAACTCCGCTCCAGCATCAGCTCCTCTGCTGCTTCAAGAATCCGTTCTCTGGTAGGTTTTTCACTCATGATGCGTTGCATATTAGACCGGTCGTCTAGTAAGGCAAGAAAAAATGTGTAGAAATAACTTCCGCACATTTTCCGAATGATCCGCGCCTGATCTTCTTCTCTGTTTTATTCAGATTATCATGACGGTATGGAGTGTTTAAATCACTGACCCCTTCGGCAGCCGAATACTGTCTTTATTTCATAAACCGATCTACAGGTACTCTATGTTGAAATCAGGGATCTCTGAGAGGCTTTCAACACATTGATAAGTTCTTTTACCAAACTGAAACAGATGAAAGGGCTGTGCAGACCGAGGCGACTTTATAATTGTTCTGCCTTTAAGTTTTTGTCATACTTGAACTCTATGTTTTCAGCGGAATGAACGGTGTACAGGGAGAAAAATAATTATATCTGTCCAGAACGTTTTGTGGGAATAAAAGAATTTTATCACTGTTGTATGGTGCCGCGAAATGAACCTGAATAGAGCATAGCTATGCTTCTCGATATGCACCAGCAAAGCTCTGTTTCAGGGCGGGAGTGAATGCAGATGGAAAATAACAAGGTGGTTCTGATCGGCGTGGTTGGGATGTCGCCGGCGGTTTTAACGGAAACAGTATGGGCTTTATCGAGAGAAAATCCTCCGGTGGTTCCTGATGAAGTAGTAGCTATCACTACATCTCAAGGGCGGGAACAGATCGTACAGCAGCTGTTCGGACATGACAGTGTTTGGGATTCACTGCGGGATGCTCTTGGAGAATCGGCTGCTGAAAAACTTCGCTTCGATATCGAGAAATCTATCCGCATGATTCACGGTTTTGCGGATATTGCTTCGCCGGAAGAAAATGAGCAGTGCGCTGATTTTCTGCTGCAGCAGCTTCGACCCTATGCAGAAGAGGAAAAAACACAAATCATTGCCTCGATTGCCGGAGGAAGAAAAACGATGAGCGCACTCATGCTCTCCTGCATGAATCTGCTCGGAAGGGAACAGGATCGGGTATGCCACGTCCTCGTGAATGAACCTTTCGAAAAGAGACTCAAGCCGGCATTCTACTTTCCGCAACCTGGAGTAATCCATGAGTACGAAGATCAACGCACACAGGAAGTGAAAAAATATGCATCAGAAGATGCTGTCATTGCGCTTTCAGACATTCCTTTCGTCTGTGTTTCCAAGTGGCAGAATCTTAAATATGCGCCCAGCTCTTATTCTGCATTGGTTCGTTGGATCAATACGGGTGAATTTGATTTTCCACATATATGGATTAATCCCCATTCCCGAATGCTGGGAATCCGCGAATCGGAGGATTCGGAAACACTCGGGAAACTCACTTTTGGCCTGCTCTATTTTTGGCTTGGTTGGATGAAGCAATCGCCAGCCATTGAAGGCTGGAACAGTTTCCGGGATTATTTGGAAAAACATCTGCAGGACCAGCCGATTGATGAGCTGGATTATGAATGGGCTGGAGCCTTTGAAGATAAATATTTTTCTGATGGTAATTTCGTCATTGACGACGATATTTTGCGCAAACGGATGGGCGATGTCCGCAAAAAGCTGGAAGCCCTTTTCCGCTTCCCTCAACTGGCCAAGACACTCGTTCCTGATCTACAGAAACAGGAAGTCTTCAGCTTTCCGTTAAGCAATATTGAATGGAAAAACTGAATTGCGGACGTCCGAAAAAACGGGGATCAGTCCGAACCGGTTTATAACCCTTCCCATGCACAGCACTTCACACATTCTGATCGGAAACGCCTTCCCGCTGACGCTTGTCAAGCGTGCGGTTCGGATTGTGCCGGTTTCGCAGGAGGTGTTGCGGGAGGCGGCGCGCGGCAAAACCGTTGTTTCGTTCTGGGGGCATGCCAACACACTTGCCGCCGCCGAGGCGTTTTGCGGGCTTCCGCTGCTTCCGGCCTCTCCGCGTCCCGCCCTCGAGCTTTCCGTCGACGGCCTGCCCCGGCTCAACGGCCAGACATTTTCCGAATGCTGGATCGTTTCGCCGGAATACACCGCAGGATACCGTCCCGAACCCGGTGCTGAAGTGCCCGCCGACAACATCATCGGCTGGAAAATTTTAAAAATAACGTGGGAGTAAATATGCAAAAGTATCGAACTCAGATTATCATCGTCTCGGGACAGATGATCCCGAATGTAACTCCGGTCATGGATGATGCCATTTGTCCGGAAAAGGTGATTATATGCGCCAGCAACGCCATGCGCGAACGAGCCCGTATCCTGAAAACCTTTTTTACCGCAAAGCAGATAGAAGCCGAAATCTTTGAGCTGGGTGATGCCTATGCGTTTGAGGAATTGCAGAACCGCTTCATGGAACTGGCCATTCAATGCGAAGGGGAAACGTCCCTAGCCGTCAATCTGACGGGAGGAACCAAACTGATGACCATTGCCGCCCAGATGGTTTTTGAAAAGCGTCCGTGCTTTTATGTCATTCCGGAAAAGGATCAGATCATCATGCTGGATGCGGCCAATCCAGCCCTGTACGAGATTGCCGATAAAATACAGCTGCGCGATTTCTTCGCCATTCATGGATACACCGTGACCGGCCAGAAACGGAAAAAGAAAATTTCCGCTTCAACCGTCGATTTAGCGGAAACGCTGCTGAAACAATTCGACCGGTATAAAACAGAGATTGGAAAACTGAACTACCTGGCGGCAAAAGCGGAAGACGCCTATTCCTTGACGGTGAAAAATGAAATTTCAGACGCCACCTGCGACCTCCTGGATCTTTTCTATAAGCAGGGCAGTATTTCTTATTACGACGATAAAAAAATCGAGTTTGCCTCCAGCGAAGCGCGCGATTTCTGCAAAGGCTTCTGGCTCGAGGACTACATCCTGAGCGAACTGTCCAAAGCGGATGAGGTCATCGGGCTGCAGGACTGGGCCGGATCGATTCAAATTGAAAGTGCCTCCGGCACCAAAAACGAAATCGATGCCGCCTTCCTCTATAACAACGAGCTTTACGTTATCGAATGCAAAACCGCGCGCATGGACGATAAAGGCGATGATGTGCTCTATAAAATTGATACCATCCGCGGCTATGCCGGGCTCTATACAAAACCGATTATCGCCACCTTCAAAGAACTGAACAAATACGAGCGCCAGCGCGCCCGGGACCTGGGCATCACCCTGATCGAAGGCCGCAATCTCAACCGCTTTGCCGAACATTTAATGAAAAAAATCCATCCGAAAGGAGAAACCGAATGAGTGAGGATTATTGGAAAAAGAAATTGATGGCTTACCTGCACGATCCGCCGTGCAAATGTTTTGACATTGGGGCGCATGAACGAATTGCGGAAGGGTTCCGCAATGAAGCGGGAATTGAGCCGGCAGCTTATCAGGCGTTTGCTAAAATCTGCGATCACACGGCTTCTGCGGCTGACCGTTTTCCGTTTCCGTCCCGAAAGTGTTCGTCCAAATTTACCGGCGGCGAAGATTTTCCATTCAAGCATCCGTTTTGTAACGCGACACTGAAATTCCATGTTCCGGTGGAAACGGCGGAACTGGCGGAAGAACAGTTCCAAAAGGCCATCGGTGGGATTCCGTGTGACCTAGACTGGAAATCGAAGTTTTTCCTCTACTGGCGACGCTGGCCGGAGGAAGCCGCGAAGCAAGATCGGCGTTTGGCCTATCTGCCGGCGGATACACGCATTCCAGATCATACTATTTGGAATCACATGGGGCTGACCTCCGCTTTTCAGGCTTGTGTGAATGAAAGCGGGGACTTGAAACCGGCCTTTCTGCAGTTTCAACTGGGGCCGGTGCAGGAGTTTATTGCGGCTGCAAAAAGTACGCGTGATCTGGCGGCAGGCAGTTATCTGCTCTCTTGGCTGATGGCCCACGCCATGAAAGCGGTGGCTGATGAAGTCGGGCCAGATGCCGTGATCTTTCCGAATCTGCGTGGACAGCCAATCTTCGACCTGCTCAACAAGTCGCTTTACGATCAAATCCGGTTTGCTGGGAAATCGGGAGCGGAAGAATCGCTCTGGCAACGAATGTATGGTGACGGGATCGATGGGCTGCTTCGGCCGACGCTGCCGAACCGTTTTTGCGCGCTGGTTCCGGCGTGGCAGGCGAGGGAAATCGCGGGCAACGCGGAAAAGGCTGTCCGGAACGCTTTGCTGGAAGCCGGAGAAAAGGTGTGGCCGCATGTGGGCGAGGGATACAAAGTGCGTGACCGCATCGAGTGGGCGGCGTTTACACCCACTGAAATCGATCGGAAACGCTGGGTGAATCAGTTGGAAACTTTTCTTCAGATTACATGGACGGCAGGACCGTGGAAAGAACGCTCGGATCGATCCAGCAAAAAATGCAACCTCCATGAAAAACTGGCGCGTGAAATCATTCCGGAGGCGGATCGCGACCGCCGGTGTTACCTTGACCAGGATCCAGAAAAAGAACTCAACGCAGGATTTTACTGGCAGGAACATATCGAAGATTCCGGACGACAGTTGGCTGGTCGTCGCAATCTGCGCGACTTCTTTCAGATTCCGGAAGACAAAAAACAAGCCGGTTCTAAAAAGGATCGACTGACAGGGCGCGAGGAGGAGATCGGCGAAACGGGGTATGGTGCGTTGAGCATCCTCAAGCGCATGTTCCATAAACAGGTGCTGTTTCCTCAGCTGGGCTGCTCTGAACAGGCTTTCTGGAAAGCAGCTGGCTATGAAGATACCCGCTCTGTCGCAGAGAAAAACCGGTTGTCGGCCACAGAGCGTCAGAAAGGAAAAGGTAAATCCGCCAATCCGTATATTGCGCTGCTGGCGCTGGACGGCGATGAGATGGGGCGCTGGATGTCAGGTGAAAAAGCACAGCGGTTCGTGGATAATCTGGCAGGCAAGGCTCCCGGCTATTTTATGGGACTGCCCGGTTTCGATCCGAAGCTCAAACGGGCACTTACGCCGGCGTATCATCAGCAGTTTTCCGAGGCGCTTTCCAATGTCGCGCTTCATATGGCGGCTCCGGTTGTGGAAGGGTTCGGAGGACAGCTGATCTATGCCGGTGGTGATGATGTTCTGGCCATGTTGCCAGCTACCGAAGCGTTGGAATGTGCCTGGGCGCTGCGCTGCTGTTTTCGAGGAGAAACACTGCCTGATCATCTGCAGAACTGCGTTAAGCTGAACAGCCGGGGCGATGGCTTCGTAGATGCTGGATTGGGGTATCCGCTGATGGCACCTGGGCTGGAGGCGGATGTCTCCTGCGGAATCGCAATCGGGCATTGTAACCATCCGCTGCAGGCGCTCGTCCGAGAGGCTCAGAAAGCGGAGAAACGGGCAAAAAACCGGTATGAACGCGCAGCGTTCGCACTATCCCTTGTCAAGCGTTCCGGAGAAACCCTGCACTGGGGCGGGAAGTGGACAAGTAATGCTCTGCCGCTTTACCTAGCGTTTGAACAGTTCAGTGAAGACGAAAAGCTGTCTGGTCGTTTCCCGTACGCTTTGGCGGAGTTGCTGAAGCCGTACCGTCTGGATGCCGAAGAGAAGTCGCCGAAATCATTCCGCGATGTGGTGTGGTCGGAATTCTGCCATGTGCTGTATCAGCAGAGCGATGGAAGGCTGTCCCCCCGGGATCTGCCGCTGGCCGATGGTTATCTCGACCATTGCGTTGAGTCGAACCGCTGGGCTGACTTTCCCAATCTGTTTCTGGCCGCAGCCTTTATCAACCGTCCGAGAGGAGAAGAATAATCATGTGCTGGTATGAACTGAAACTTGAGCCGCGCGATGTCCTGTTTTTCCGTGATGCACGTCCGATGGAAGCCTCGTCGGTCGGTAGCGGCGCCAACTGGCCGTTGCCCAATGTCTTGCACGACGCTCTCATTCAGGGGCTGAAACGGCAATGGCCAGAACGGCAGCCGTGGGAAGTGGAACATCGAAATGCGAATAAAAATGACAACCGTTCTGAAAAGGAGTTCCGCAGCCTTCGTTTCGGCGGACTGAAGACCGCCGGGCTTTTCCCGGCTCAAGGCGACGAAATCTTCTTCCCTTGCCCGCTGGATCTTGATCCGGAGGGGACACGATGCAGCTGATAGATCGGCCTGAGGAAAGCAACCTGCCCGCGTTCATCGAAAAGGTGGCCGTGCTTACGGGAAAACCAAGTAAGAAAGAGCTTCCGCACTGGATCAGCAGTACTCAGTTTTCGGCCTATCTGAACGGGAATTCAGTCGAGCTTGAAGAAAATCCGGAACCGCTGTTCGATATCGAAACGCGTCCGGGAATCGGCATAGATCCCGAATGCGGCTCCGTCGATACCGGAGGAGAGGGAGAGGGCGGAAAATTCTATCTTGCCGAATATCTGCGTCTACGCGATGGGATTTCGTTACGCGGTTACGCCAAATGTGAATCTTCTTTGCGCGGTGAAGTGAAAGCCGATGTACTCGAAAAGCTTTTTGAAGGATCTCGCCACGTACCGCTTACATTCGGAGGTCAGCAGGGTGTTGTTGGCCTGTCATGTGTACGGCTCGAAAAACCGTTACAGGGGCTTGTTGCCGAAAATGCATCCGATGGCTGCTGGGTTAAATGGATTCTGCTCGCACCTGCGGTGTTTTCCAATGGGTGGAAACCGGACTGGGTTGATGAAAACGGCATCGTCCGGTTACCCGCCGAGCGTCCGCCGCGAAAGCCCGGCCAAACCCGCGAGGAGTGGCGAAAAAGTTTTACGGAGGCACCGAAGGCTGTTCTGGCCGCCGCCTGCAGCGGGAAACCGTTGCCGTTTTCCGGTTGGAATACTCGAATTGGCGGGCCGCGTCCCGCTCGGCTCGCGGTTCCCGCCGGATCGGTCTACTGGTTCCGTGCGGAATCTCCAACGGATGCGGCCACTCTTGTCAAAGTCCTGCAGGGACGCTGTATGAGCAGTTTTTACGGAGAAAAAGGTTTCGGTCTCGGAATATGTGTTCAACAAAAAATGTAAGATCGGCCTGCAGGTCGAACGAGTGAAAAGGAGAATAAGCATGAAAAAAATGACGATGACCCTGTTTGCAAGAACCCCCGTGCATGTCGGCGCGGGCAACTCTGTCGGTGCGGTCGACTCGCCCATCCAGCGCGAACGCCATACCCGCATCCCCATCATCCCCGGCTCCTCCCTCAAAGGGGTGCTCGCCGACCTCTGGAATGAAAAGGACAGCAACGGAAAATGGGTGCGGAGCCCAACCGGCAAAGAGCTGTTCGGCGAGGATGAAGGAGGAAAAAAAGTGGATGGGAAAGAAATACAGGCCAAAGCCGGCAGCCTGCTCATCGGCGAAGCCCGCGTGCTCGCCTTTCCCGTCCGCTCCGCCAAAGGCATGTTTGCCTGGATCACCTGTCCGCTGGTGCTGGAACGATTTGCGCGGGATAGGGACATTCAATGCCCGGATCTGCCTGCGCTGACGGAGAACCAGTGTCTCTCTTCGGGCAGCATCCTGCTCGAAAATACAGCGGTTCTCGAAGAGTATCGTATTGAGTCGGTCGGCGACGCAAATGCCATTGTAGAATTACTCAAATCGGTTTGCTCCGATTCGGTCTGGAGCAGCATGCCGGAACGGCTGGTGGTGCTTTCGAACGACTTGTTCTCCTATTTTGTTGAGCAGGCCTGTGAGGTGGTTTCCCGTATTCGCATCAATGACGAAACGGGCGTAGTTGCCAAGGGTGCGCTCTTTAATCAGGAGCAGGTGCCCAGCGAAACACTTTTCTATAGTGCAATATTTGTGGATGATACAAAAATTCCGGATGCTGAAGATAAGCTGAAGGACATGCTTTCAGCAGGTTTTCTGCAGGTGGGGGGCGATGCGTCAACCGGTTTGGGCTATTGCAGTGTGGAGGTGCTCTAATGAAAAATCTGGATCAGATCCGCGCGAAAAACGCACTCTATGCTGCGAAGACAACCCGCTTCAGCGGAACGGAAGGCGGTGGCATTATTAAAAAGGTTCCGACCATGATTCGAGAGAACGGACTGCTCGGTGCATTGGCTTTCGCGTGTGAAAAGAAAAAGGATGGCACCTATAAAAACGGCGACTTTCACAAGGTGTTTGAACAGATTCTCGTGCATCTTCAAGATGAGCGAATCGGGGCACTGAAAAAAGTGGGGGCGCATGCGGATGATTTGCTGGAGCATGCCGTTCTGATTTCTTCTGCCCAGCTTCGCGTGATTACGGATGAAGCGATGGCCTATCTTGCATTTCTGCGGCGTTTTGCTTCTGATGAAAACGGAGAGAGTGATGAGTAGATATCTGCCATTAACAACCGCGGTGAGGGAGGTCGCGGACCTCTTGTCCGATCAGCCGGATAAAGTCGTCAGTCTCTATGGACAACTGGCGGAAATTGAACATTCACCAGGATCAGACAACCAGAAGTCGAAACAGGCCGCTCCGCTGCTAAGTAAACTCTGTGCTCTGGAATTCAATCGGGTGGAGTCCGCGTCGTTGCGCCTGGAAAAGTTCGTTCATTTGGGCGCCACGACCAAAGACAATGAAATGAACGAAGTCTGTAAGCGGATCAACAAGCTCGATCTACGGTGCGAGGACTGGCATCTGCCCGAGTCGCTTTGGCGTGACGGCATCGAACTCGTGATGAAGTTGGAGGGGCGCCTTGCGATCCATCTGGCGGGCGGGGTGCTGGAAAATACGGGGATGTGCATCCATCCACATTTCAACTGTCCGTATCTTCCCGGCAGCGGCGTCAAGGGCGTTGCCCGCCATGCAGCCTGGGCAAAGTGGAACGAAACCAAATCATTCGAGGATGCACTGAAGGTGGCTTGGACGTTCGGCTATCCGACTGGGGATACCATGCCCCAAAAGGAGAAGGCTCGCACTCGCCCCGAAAAGGATTATCTGGACAATTTCCTGGCTCTCCGTAAACCGGAATGGTTCGGAAAAGAGGGCAGATATAAGTCCTTTGCAGGGTTGGTCTCTTTTCTGCCCGCCTTCCCGCTGGCAGGCGGATTTAAGGTGGTGGCCGATGTGCTGACTTGCCATCATCCGGATTATTACAAAGGGGAAAACGAGCGGGCCACGGATGACGAATCCCCAATTCCGCAATTTTTTCCGGTGATTGAATCCGGCAGTCGGTTTCGTTTTGTACTGCGGCCGTTGAGGAGTGTCGGAGAAGCGGAACTGCCTTTCGGTGCTGAGGTACTGGAATGGGCGCGTGCATTTCTGATTGAGGGTATGACTCTTTACGGTGCGGGTGCCAAAACCGCCGCCGGATACGGTTGGTTCTCATATAACCCGGATGAGGAAAAAAGACGTCTTGCGCAGCAGGAGGAGGCGCGTAAACGCCGGTTACTGGAGGAAAAGTCCGTCGCCATCCAGTCGGAGCTCTATGCGCTGGCGGATCCGTCGCCGTTTCAGTTCGGCGAGATGAAGAAACGCTTCGACGAACTGGTTGCTATGGCAACGGCGGAGCGGATGGAGTTGCCCGGGAAACAGCGCATTGAAGATGCACTCAACCGCATGAAAAAGAAGTTGCCTCAGGCATCGCCGCTGGATCAGCTGCGCGAAAAATGGGCGAAGCAGAATATGAACGCGGTGATCAAAAGCGATATCGCAAAATTTGATAAGCAGAAGCCGGAACAGAAGAAGCTGATCGTGGAACTGCTGCGCGAGCCGGAGGGAGTCGGTGCGGAAATCTGGAGCCAGATCCGGCAGGGACAGAAGGGCAATATCGCTAAGGGTGTGACGGCTCTTCGAACCTATTGTAAAAACGAACTTAAACTGGGAAAAATGCCATAATGAAAACACTCTTTGATGGAACGATGGAGATCATCACCCCCTGCTTCTGCGCCGGGGCGGATCAGTCCAAGGCGGAAATCCGCGCACCCTCGATTCGAGGGGAACTGCGTTGGTGGTTCCGTGCGCTGGGGGGAACCCGGCAGTTGGAAGCTGAGGTGTTTGGCTCAATAAAAGTGACGAAGGGTGAGAGGGTAATTAGCGAGAATCAGGCAAGTACTCTGATTGTCCGTGTTTCCGATCTGCGCAAAACGGGGGCAGAGAGCGGGCAGATGCCGTCGAATCACCGGTTCTTTGTTAAAACCCGCTTGGACAGCGGCAGTGCGGCTATGATTCCGGCCGGGTGGAGTTTCAGGCTTCAGATTCTTCAGGCAAAGCATACGAGTTGTGATGATTTGATCGATTTTGCCGTTCGATGCTTTATGACGCTTGGCGGATTGGGATTGCGTTCCAACCGCGGATTGGGAGCGGTCCAGACCATGACGAAGCAATCGGATTTCCAATCTTTGGAAAATGATTTGTGCAGCAGGGGTTTTGAAGTTTTCACTTTTCCCGTTCAGCAAAGTGCGCTGGATGCGCTGGTTGTGCTTGAGGAGCAGATTAAGAGCTTTCGCGAACAGGAGGGTGTTCAGAAAGACAGCAACAATGCCATGGGATTCGTACAAAGAAGAAAGAGACATGCTTCCTGTTTGCGGACGCGCCCGCTGAAAATGGAGAATGAAACATTCCTGCCAATCATGTTTTATTCCGAGGCGGCCATGGGAAATGTGACTGGTTTGCGCAGTAAACTGAAAGCTCATTTCGCATGATTTCTGAAGTGGGTTGAAAAACGAAGGGGAACGAATCTTATGAGTAATTCAAATGTGTTATTGCTGAGTGTAGGCGGTTCGTCGGAACCGAATATTCATGTCATCAAGGAGCGGAAGCCGGAGAAGATTATCTTTTTTTCGTCGGAATCAAGCCGGGAAAAGGTAGAGCAGGAGATTCTTCCGGCGGTCGGCTATTTCCCCCGATGCGGCCATATTGTGACGCCGGATGCGGAGGATGTCGGGGTAAGCACGTTTGAACTGCTGAAAAAAATGCCGGAGGAACTGCGCAAGCTGGGCGAAACGATCGACTGGCCGCAGCTCTGCGGCTATACCGGCGGCACCAAGACCATGAGCGCGGCGGTGGTCTGGGCCTCATCGCGCTTCCCGTGTGAACTGCTGTATGTCGGCGGTCAAAAGCGTTCCAAGGGGGGCTGGGAATTGTTGAAAACGGGTCGGAGCAGCTGGTGGCCATTGAAAATCCATGGAACGCAGTAGGCTGGTTTGAGGTCCGCACGGCCTTTGAACTGTTTAATCGGGCGCAGTACAGTAATGCCGCCAAAGTGCTCTCAGAGCTGTTGCAGAAAGTGCAGGCGCATGAGGTGCGGGTGATCGTTGAGTTTCTCCGAGACATCATGCAGGCGGTCGCCGACTGGGATGCCTTTCAGCATGCCCGGGCGCTCAAGGCGATGGAACGGGCGGTTCGGGAGCTGCCAAAAGTGCAGGGGTTGATCGAAGCTGAATTTCCGGAATTGCACCTGCTGCTCGAATGGCTGGAAACTGCGCGCGATCATTTGCGGGCGCTGAAAATTGCAAAAGATGGAGCTCTTCCCCTGTCGGAACCCCTTTGCGAAGAGCTGTTGTCAAATGCTTTGCGGCGTGCCCGCCTTGAAGGGAAATATGAGGATGCGACTGCCCGGCTCTATTCGCTGTTTGAGAAAGAGGTAAAGCGGCGCTTACTTGAACAGCATAACCTCGACAATTCTGCCTGTCTTCTGGATTCTATCCCGGAAACCATTCGGGATGACTATTCACGATATGCCGATGAAAAGAACGTCTGCCGGTTCGGTCTGAAAGGGACTGTTCATCTACTACAGGCACTGGGTTCACAGGATCTGTTTGTGGAGCGTTATCTGGAAAAGGAAAAGGAAATCGACCGTGCCATCGGCGCCCGCAATGCCAGCATTTTGGGTCATGGAACGCAGCCTATTACAGAAGCAAAATTTGATGAATTGCTGATTCTTGTGCTTTTTGTTTTAGGGGTAAAAGAAGACGAAGTGCTTTGCATTCCCAAAATTCAAAAAAGCTAAATATGGCCTAGGATCCGTCCATTCACCACCGCCGATCGATCCGGTTGAAGTCGCACGACTATGCGGGCGGCGGTGTGTATTTGAACCTTTCCCTTCGGTCATTATTTTCTGGCGAAAATTATATGTCGCTTCGCTTGATGGTTACGGTGTGTGCGCATCGGGAATTCATAGAATGGGCGGGCGACAGCCCGTTTTTTCTTCCGAATGTGCGGAAAATGCTGGAGGAGGAATGGCGCCGGGGAGGCGAGGTGCGTACAGGCGTGTATCCCGGACCCTTTGTCGACATGCCCGACCATGTGCATGGACTGCTGCGCATCGAGCCCGGGGCCTCCGAGCTCGGCCGTGTCGTCGGCGGACGTCCGTTTTTTCATATCCGGCCCGCGGTTCTGGTTTACTCCTTTGCGTTGAGCGAAAGGAGACTTATGAATGAAGGGAAGAACAACAGCCGCGTCGGCCGGCCGCTTCGTCCGGAAAAAACGGCGGAAGCGGACAAAATTATGCGCCTGTGCTGTCCGGACTGCGGCGGACGGGAGAGCGTTGTGCTGCCGGCGGGGGCGGAAGGTACTGCGGTGCTGCTGGAAACGCTGCGCCGAGCATGTCCGGACTGCGGCGGCGGGAAACGCCGTCTGGAACGGATACGTCATATCAGCAAAAAGGAGCGGAACTGATTATGCCTTCACTGGTCTTTAACGGAAACCGTATCGAAGCACGGCGCGAGAGCCGCCGGATCATTCTGAGCCGGACGGGCGACGACTGCAGCACTGCGGCCAGCGTGTCGGTTCCGCTTAACGATGTCGACCGCGCTACGGTGGTGGGGCACCCGCATGTTTCTGTATCGGTGCTCCAGAAACTGATGCGCGAAGGGATTCCCGTTTCGTTTATATCCGAAAAGGGTCATTGGTACGGCACCCTGCATCCGGATGGCGACAAAAATGCGGCGCGGCGGTTGATGCAGTACCGGCAGCAGGAAAATCCCGCGGTTCGGCTGAGCTGTGCCAAAAAGGTCGTGCGCGCCAAAATTCGGAATCAGCGTCGCGTTCTGCAGCGCCTCGCCGCAAACCGGAACGAATCGAAGGCCTCCGCGCACCTCGACGCGGTCGATACCCTGCGCCAGCTGGCCCGCACAGCGGGACAGGCTCCCGATAATGAATCGCTGCGCGGCATCGAAGGCACTGCCGCCGCGCGTTATTTTCAACGGCTCGGCCTTTTCTTTCCCGAAGCCGTACCCTTCAACGGCCGCTCCCGCCGGCCGCCGCGCGATGCCGCCAACGCGCTGCTCTCCTGGACCTATACCATTGTGCTGAGCGAAGTCGATGCCGCTCTGCGCCTGCAGGGGCTTGATCCCTGTTTCGGGTGGCTGCACGAAGTCTCTGCCGGAACGCCGGCCCTTGCACTGGATCTGCTCGAACCGTTGCGCGCGCCCGTCTGCGACCTGCTTGTGCTCAACCTCCTCAACCATGGAATCCTCGGTCCCGCCGACTTTCATGTAAGTGCCGAAGACGGCGGAACCTACCTGAACGAAACCGCCCGTAAAAAATTCTTCGTCCACTATGAATCCCACATGCAGCGCAAATTCAAACCAGCTCCCGATGCGCCGCATACCGACCTGCGCCAATGCATCACCCGCCAGGTCTGGGGTGTGCTGCGCCTCCTCGAAAATCCGGAAACCGATGAAGCCGGAATCTTCCTTATGCCATGATGCGCATCGATGAATTCAGCCGTTATTTCCCCGCTCAGCCGGAATACGGCTTTTACGACCCAGCCGGGAAGGAGATCAAACATATGCTCCACCTTGTGGCCTACGACATCGCCGACGCCAAACGCCTCCGACTCGTTGCCAAAACCTGCGAGGATTTCGGGGTGCGCGTGGAATATTCCGTTTTCGAATGCGACCTGCCGCCGGAACGTTTCGAAGGTTTCTGGAACGAACTCAACCGGATTATCAACAAAGATGAGGATTCTCTGCTCGCTTATCGGATCTGTGGCGAATGCGTTAAAAAAACGCGTTCTTCCGGAACCGTCGTCCGTCCGGAAAAGGCCATGCTCTACATTTTATGAACTTTTTCGGCGGCACGTCAAAACCGCTAAAAACCCGGGGGTGCCGCCGAAAGTTGTAAGTGCATTTATTTCAATGAATTGTGTTTATTTTTGTGAGGTTTTTCATCCGGATTTCGGCCGGAAAAAGAGGGGAAAAATGGACTGCCGCCAAAACGGGCTTGCAACCTCCTGGGAATCAATGACATAAAAGGGGTGCTGTCCGAATAGGGCAGAAAGCCGAAAGGCGATTGAGACAAATAAATCGTAGTCACGACTTTTAGGAATCCATTCGGCGGTCCGAATAGGGCAGAAAGCCGAAAGGCGATTGAGACTTTCGGCATCAGGTAATCGGATTGCCGCGCCATTGTCAAGGTCCGAATAGGGCAGAAAGCCGAAAGGCGATTGAGACGAGTAATCGAGAGCGCTAAGGTCGTCAGTTTCGCTCAGGTCCGAATAGGGCAGAAAGCCGAAAGGCGATTGAGACCCCGGAGGGGCTGGTGATACCCCGTCTCGGAGTAGAACTCGTCCGAATAGGGCAGAAAGCCGAAAGGCGATTGAGACCGATTCCCGGGCGTCATCCAGTGCGCCGCCGCTTTGAAACGTCCGAATAGGGCAGAAAGCCGAAAGGCGATTGAGACTTGTGCAGGGCCCCGCGGATTTCGTCATCCATCAAGTTTAGTCCGAATAGGGCAGAAAGCCGAAAGGCGATTGAGACTTCGGCGTGTACTCCATTGAGTTCGTAAGCCAGGGTCTTGCAGTCCGAATAGGGCAGAAAGCCGAAAGGCGATTGAGACCTTTTCCTTCATTGTTTTTCATTTTTATTCCTTTTGCCCAGGTCCGAATAGGGCAGAAAGCCGAAAGGCGATTGAGACCTTGTTGATTATCGACTGCGAGATATTTTCTCCACAATGGTCCGAATAGGGCAGAAAGCCGAAAGGGATTGCCAACCCCTTCGGGGGATTGGCTCGCCCTCCCGTAGGTCGGGACGTGAGACTTCGTTTTGCGGATAGAATACGTTTGAGTGAAGGGCTGTCCGAATAGAGCAGAAAGCTGACCGAGCGCAAAGCGCGAAGGGGGCCGGCTCGGCGCAGCCGTGACGGCAGTGAAGCGCAGCGTAACGGCAACGGGATTGACGGGTTCTTGGAACCCGCCCTTCGGGCAACGCGCCTACGGCGGTTGTCTCGCCCTCCCGAGGGTCGGGACGTGAGATCGTTTTGCGGATAGAATACGTTTGAGTGAAGGGCTGTCCGAATGGGGCAGAAAGCTGACCGAGCGCAAAGCGCGAAGGGGGCCGGCTCGGCGCAGCCGTGACTGCAGTGAAGCGCAGCGTAACGGCAACGGGGTTGATGGGTTCTTGGAACCCGCCCTTCGGGCAACGCGCCTTTGGCGGTGCCTCGCCCTCTCCTTGGTCGGGACGTGAGCTTGTTCAAGCTGTCGGCTTTATGCTGTGAGCGGTCAGCTTTTTTATGCGGAACACCTGGCTTGTTTTTCTGTTGGCGGGGACATGGGATGGATGGAGAACTGTCATTTTCCAAGGCGGTTGATGACGCAATGCCATATGAAATATACGTGTATCCATATAGCCGGGATGCGTTAAATATTTTCTGCTATGGGTTTGCTGAAGCCGGGCGGTTGAGATCGTGCCGGGCGGGTTATGGTGGGTTGCTGTGAGCGCAACTGCGGCAGCACAGGAGGTGCCGCCGGGGAAAAGAGGCGCTTGCTGCTCTTTTTATCCATGGGCTTGCCGGGTTCCCCCATGGCCAATATCGTCATGGTCCGTATTATGGAACCATTCGGCTCATGTCATTACTGATGACAAAGACGGCTGGATCTTTCAGGGGCGGCGTCCTAGTATGCGACGATTGGTGTATAGGCGGAGGCGGATTGCCCGGGCTTGTTGTTGAGTAGAAAACTCAAAGGAGAATGAGATGGGAATAGTTGACATCATTGTGTTTGTGGCCTTTGTGGCGGCGGTGCTGTTTGTCGGGTTATATATGTCCAAGGGGGAAAAGACCCATGGCGATGAGGGGGCGGCGGATTATTTTCTGGCCGGCCGCGGTCTGACCTGGTGGCTGATTGGTTTTTCGCTGATTGCGGCCAATATTTCGGCGGAACAGTTTGTCGGTATGAGCGGACAGGGGGCCGGCCTTTACGGTCTTTCGGTTTCGAGCTGGGAGTGGATTGCTGCGATCACGCTGGTGGTGGTGGCGTTTGTGCTGCTGCCGTATTTCCTTCGTTCCGGGATTACCACGATTCCTGAGTTTCTGGAGGTGCGGTATAATCACTGGGCGCGTCTGATTATGACGGTCTCTATGATTATCATCCTGATTGTGGCCAGTTTGATCGGCGTTATTTATGCGGGGGCGCTGACGTTAAAAGAGCTGATGTTTGATTTGGGTGTTGATCTGTCTATGGCAGGCAGTTGCTGGGCGCTGGGTGTGATGGCGGCAATCTATGTGGCCATCGGCGGACTGAAGGCGTGTGCCTGGGCCGATCTGATTCAGGGGTCCGCATTAATTGTGGGCGGCGGTATTATTGCGTATTTTGCATTTGATGCGCTGGCGGCAAGCGATGCGGCATCTCTGGTGGCTTCCACGGGGGCGGCGGCTGAATTTGATGCGGGGGCCGGTGCGTTTGAGCGGTTTTCCGCGTTGAATGAAACGGCGATGCATATGGGCAGCAATCCGTCGATGCCGTGGGGCATTCTATTGCTGGGGATCTGGATTCCGAACTTTTATTACTGGGGACTCAACCAGTATATCACGCAGCGTATTCTTGGCTCCGCTTCTCTGGGAGAGGGGCAGAAGGGGCTGGTGCTTGCGGCCGGTCTGAAACTGCTGATTCCGTTTGTGATTGTTATTCCGGGCATTATTGCGTTCAACCTGTTCAGTGCGGACATGGAGGAGCGGGCAGGAGATCCTCTGGCGGTTTATGAAGCGGCCAGGACGGAGCCGTCTTCCACTCAGATATTTAAGCTGGATGCCAAGTGGGTCAATGCCAATCCGGATAAGGCGGCGGAGGTTGAGGCGTATAATCAGTCTGTCATCTCCCGTGTGGGTCAGGATGCCGTGGAAACAGTTGATTTGCATCTGTACAAATATGATTCGGCCCTGGGGCTGCTGATTACCAAGCTGATTCCGAAGAATAAGGGTATTCTTGGATTTGTCATTGCGGCGTTGCTCGGGGCGATTGTTTCATCGCTGGCTGCGGTTCTGAACGCGGCTTCGACGCTGATGACGATGGACATCTACCATCGTTATATCAAGCCGGGGGCGACGCAGTTCCAGCTGGTGACATTCGGTCGTATTCTGATCGGAATCTTTGTGCTGATCGGATGTATTGTGGCTCCGTTGCTGAAGAGTGACAGTATCTTTAAGTACATTCAGTTGATTCAGGGCTATATTTCCGCCGGGATTCTCGGTGTATTCATCTATGGGCTGATCAATCGTTCCGGAGGGGAATGGGCGGGTGTTATCGGCATTATTGCCAACCCGATCATTTACGGTCTGCTCAGCTTTTTCTTTCCCGAGATGCACTTCCTCTACTGGATGTCGTATTCGCTGATCGGTGTGCTGCTGACACTGACGATTTACGGTTTTATTCATAAGCGTACTGAAAAGATGGTGTTTGAAACGAATACCACGATGGATCTGACCTCTTCAAAACCGGCGTTGATCTGGGGACTGGTGGTCTGTGCGGCAACCGTCGCGCTCTATGTGATCTTCTGGTAGTCTTCAAGCCGTTCAAGAAAAAGGCGTCCTGCGGGGCGCCTTTTTTGTTTTCAGGCTTCCGGGCGTACGTTTGCGCGCCGGAGTGCGTCAGAAATAGATCGAGTTTGTTATTGAGACTGAGTCTAAACAGTTGTCTAAATACAGCCCTTAGAGCGACAGGGATTTAGGAAGGCCTAAAAAAGCAGTCAAATAGGGTTGACCAACGTGGGACAACATCTAAATTAACCGGAATTTTTAAGCGGGACTAACAAAATGGCAGATTGCCACGAACAGGTAAAAAAACGGATTAATGCGCTGTATAACATGCTGATTGAGCATGATGGCTACGGCGAAATGTCGATTGACTTCAGGATCCTGAAACGGGGCCAGAAGGAAGTGATCATCCGTTGCGGGAAGCAGTACCGGTATGTGGTGGATACGTCGATGGACTGTTTGAAAGACTGATGCCGCCGGGGTGTGCCCGGGGCTGTAAAAATAAAGATTCAAAAGCATAAGGTTCCAGCGAGTGGAAGATGCTTTGGGGAAAGAAGAATGGCTAACGTCAAGGGGTTGGTAGCGGTTGCGGTATTGGCTGCTTTTGCGGGAGACCGTGTTGCCGAAGCGGATTCTGCGGGAGAATTGCGTTCGGAAGATCTGAGTGTTCTGGTGGATAACGGATTGCAGCATCTGGAATGGGGGGTTCTGTTTGAGGCGGAGGCCGGTTATTCCCGGACGGGTTCGGATGAAGAGAGCGATATTACGCTGGCGACGTTTGAATTTGTGTTGGATTCCGCCGTAAACGAGTGGCTGAGCGGGCACGTCGGGTTTCTGTGGGAGGAAGATGATACGGATCCCATCGATCTGGATGAAGGTTTTATTGTTATCGGCGGCGAGGCGGCGAACGGATTTTATGGACAGGCCGGTAAGTTTTATCTGCCGTTCGGCAATTTCGAGACGGCGTTTATCTCGGATCCGCTGACGCTGGAGCTGGCGGAAATCAATAAAAGTTCGGTGATGGCGGGCTATGCGGGGGAATGGTTTGATGTCAGTGCCGGGGTTTTTAAGGGCGAGGAGGATGATGTGATTCAGTGCGGCTATGCCGCGATGAATGTCAATCTCGGCGAGCGGGCGGTTATTGGTACCTACATTCTTTCCGATATGCTGGAAACGGACGGTTTTGCGGAACTGAATGAAACGGGCGGAACGCGTTCGGCCGGTGCGGGCGGTTATGTGAATCTTTTTGCGGGGCCGGCCATGATCAATGCCGAGGTGGTTTCCGCGCTGGAAACGATGGATTTCGGGGCGGGGGAGAATATGAAGCCTTATGCTTACAATATCGAGGCATCATGGGCATTTGCTGAAAAATGGACGGCCGGAATTAAATATGAAGGCTCGGAACATTTTTATACGGCCTACGATGCGGGACTGGGTGGTCTTTTTCATAAATCCGGTGCGGGCGGGGTTGTATCCTGCAATTTTCACGATCATGCCGCGATCGGCCTGGAATATTTATACATGACGAACAAAGGCGCCCGTGATACCGATCTTGTCACGGTCCAGCTGGCGCTCGAATTTTAGCCAAGAAAGATAAGGGATAACATGAAGCTCAGGGAACTTAAAGCAGAAGAGACCGGTGTGGTTACAGGATTCAGTTCATCGGATGCCGCCTATCGACAGCAGCTCCTTCGTATGGGATTTACAAAAAAAGCGTCGTTTAAGGTGGTTCGCAAAGCACCCCTGGGCGGTCCGATTGAGGTCGAGGTTCGCGGGTCGCATGTTGTGCTGCGCAGCGATGAGGCGGATGTTCTGGAGGTGGAAAGAAAATGAGCAACCTTCAGATCGCAATCGTAGGGAATCCCAACTGCGGGAAAACCACGGTATTCAATGCTCTTACGGGGGCTAAACAGAAAGTCGGTAACTGGCCGGGAGTTACGGTTGAGCGGGTCATCGGTGAGTATACGCACTGCAACGCCTGCATCGAGGTGACCGACCTGCCGGGCATTTATTCTTTTTCCGCGCTTTCGCCGGATGAAGAGGTGGCCCGGAAGCACATTCTGCTGGATCGTCCGGAAGTGGTGGTGAACGTCATCGATGCTTCGAATCTGGAGCGGAACCTTTATCTGACGACGCAGCTGCTTGAGATGGATGTGCCGGTGGTGGTGGCGCTCAATATGATGGATATGGCGAAGCAGCGCGGCATCCGTATTGAGACTGAGCATCTGCAGAAGCATATCGGCTGTCCCGTCGTTCCTATTGTCGCCTCCCGGAAAAAGGGGATTGAAGAGCTGAAACATGCCATCTGCGAAATCAGCAAAACGCAGAACAAACCGGGCGTCCGGGTTTCGTATGAAAAGGATATAGAGAAAGTGCTGCGCAGCATGGAAGTGAGCCTGGGTGATGTTGCACTCACCAAAAAGGTATCCCCGCGCTGGCTGGCGATTAAACTGCTGGAAAAGGATGAACTTGCGTGGGAAATTCTCGGTGCGGACAAGGCGCTGCTTCCGGATATCGAGGATGAGCTGAAAAAGGTTGAAAAACTGGTCGGTGATGATTCCGATATGATTATTGCCGACGGTCGCTACGGGTTCATTCACGGTCTTGCACGGGATGTGACGAAAGGGAGCGATAAAGCCCGGAAAACCTTCACCGATATGGTGGATCGTGTGGCGTTGAATAAAGTGCTCGGGTTTCCGCTGTTCTTTTTCGTCATGTATCTTGTTTTTGCCATCACGATTAATGTCGGCGGTCCGTTCATTGATTTCTTTGACGGTCTGACCGGAACGATCTTTGTGGACGGTTTCGGGGTGCTGCTGGAAAAAATGGCGCTGCCGGGCTGGCTGATTGCCATTCTGGCCGATGGGCTGGGCGGTGGTATTCAGACGGTTTCCACGTTCATTCCGCCGATTTTCCTGATTTTCCTGTGTCTGTCGTTTCTGGAGGATTCCGGCTACATGGCGCGTGCGGCGTTTGTGATGGATCACTCGCTTCGTAAAATCGGTCTTCCAGGCAAAGCATTTATCCCGATGCTGGTCGGTTTCGGCTGCAATGTTCCCGGCATTACGGCCACGCGGACGCTTGAAAACCGCAAGGACCGGATTCTGGCGATTATGATGAATCCGTTTATGTCATGCGGTGCACGGCTTCCGGTATACACCTTGTTTGCGGCGGCGTTTTTTCCGCAGAACGGCGGGGTGCTGATTTTCGGGATCTATCTTATCGGCATTGCGCTGGCGGTGCTCACCGGTCTGTTGTTCAAGAAAACCATTCTGCGCGGCGAAGTTTCCAGTTTTGTGATGGAGCTGCCGCCGTATCATATGCCGACGTTCAGCGGCGTTATGCTGCATACCTGGCACCGGCTGAAATCCTTCCTGATCAAAGCCGGTAAAATTATTCTGCTGCTCGTGGCGGTACTCGGCTTTCTTAATTCCATGGGAACCGACGGCTCCTTCGGGAACAGCGATTCCAAAGACTCCCTGCTCAGTGCCATGAGCCGTTCTGTCACGCCGGTCTTTCGGCCGATGGGTATCCAGGATGACAACTGGCCGGCCACTGTAGGACTCTTTACAGGAATTTTCGCCAAGGAAGCGGTGGTTGGAACGCTCGACGCGATCTATGCCCAGATTGATGCCAAAGCTGAAGCTGAGTTTGCCGCTGAAGTACCGGAGGCCGTATTTGATTTCCGGGGCGGTATCATGGCCGCATTTTCCGCAATTCCCGAAGGGTATGAAGGGTTCTGGGATGGGTTGAAGGACCCGCTGGGACTGAGCGGTGCGGTGGATGAAGTGGATGAAGCCGATGCCGGATCCTATTCAACCATGGTGGGTCATTTTGGTGAGCATGGAAAACATGCCGCCTTTGCCTACCTGCTGTTTATTCTGATTTACGCACCCTGCGTTGCCGCTCTGGCAGCCATTTACCGTGAGATCGGACTGCGCTGGATGCTGTTCGCGGTGACCTATCTCACGCTTCTGGCCTGGGTCATGGCAACCATCTATTTCCAGGTGGCGACCTTTTCGGTGAATCCGGCGGTGTCGGCGGTCTGGCTCGGGGTCTGTACGGCGATTTGCGTTGTTTTCTTTGTCGGGATGCGTTTGGCCGGCAAAACCAACGATAAAAATGAACGCGCAGCCGCTGTGCCGGCTGAGTCCAATGGATAAGGGTTTCCGGCGGGGGCGCGCTGTGCGCCCTTCCGGAAGGGATGAAATATGCTGAGCGGAATCATAAAACTTCTGAACGAGCGCCCCGGGGCGCTTTCCGTTCAGGAAATCAGTCTGGCACTGGAAATCGAGTCCAGTGCACTGCGTCCCATGCTCGAACTGCTGGATGCAAAAGGCAGAATCGAGAAAGTCGAAATTCCGTGCGGAAAATCCTGCATCGGCGGCTGTACCGAATCCGATAACATGACGTTTTACAGGAAATGTGAAACTGGAAACCTGAACAAGGGGTGATCTTTTTTAACCTTTTTTCAGATTTCAGATTTCAGATTTCAGATTTCAGATTTCGGATTTCAAATTTCAGATTTCTCTCACTGCATATCGCTCAGATGCAGCTCCAGGGCCCGGACCGAAATCTGGATTTCATGGAGTGAAGCTCCCAGCGAGGCAATGAGCATCAGCAGGGCCGTACCGAATACAATTTCCGCCGTACCGATCCATCCTACATAAATCAGGAACATGCAGAGTACGCACAGCAGCAGACTGCCGACGCCGAGCACCTGCATGGCGCGGATCAGGTAGAGCCGTTTCCGGAGGTTGGAAATCTGGCCGCGCAGCAGTTCGTCCGGATTTTTCATGTAGTGGTCATGAAGGGTCCGTACCAGATTGGCGTAGGAAAGAAAGCGGTTGGTGTAGGCCAACAGAATCAGCGAGATGGCCGAAAAAAGCAGGGCGGGGGTGGTCAGTGTCAAATGGTTCATAGTGTTTTCCTGTAGTTTCCGTCATAGCTTCCGGGCATTGGAAATCCCTTCATCGTTCTTCGGATAATTTCAGCTGCGTCCTCAGCATCATTCACTCCGTAGGAGAGATCAATCCGAAAATTCCGCGCACCGGCGGCGCGCAGTTCGTCAAGATGTTCAGTCAGAGAAAACGGGGCTTCGAAGATCAGAACAAACTGGTCTCCGTTTGTCTCGATTTTCATCGATCGGCCTTTGCGATCGGAAAGATGAGGCGCAGTTTTCGGACGCGTGGCTGAAATCATCAGCGGTGTATGCTGATAAACCGGTACGATTGCCCGGTCACCGAGCACCGCCAGCAGTGCTTTCAGGTTTTCCGCGGTATCTTCGGGGGATAAAACAAGCTTTGAAAGTCCGAGTTCCTGCCACTGTTCCGCCGCTTCGGAGTTCAGCGTGTACAGCGGCCAGTCGGCAGTGAGGTCGGGATTGTCTGCAAATGCCTGCAGTGTGCCGAGGTTGGCGGCTTCGATGGGGAAAGTGTGTGCCGGGCGCTGTATATCGTGATTCCGTTGAATGACCGGAATGGCGATTCCTGAAGGTTGGGGTTCGGTTCCTGCCGGTGCTGAGAGAATGGCGTTTTCCAGCACAACTTCCAGTCGGCTCAATTCCTGTTCGGTAAGTTTCTCTAATAATGAAAGATCCCGGACTTTGACTGACCAGCATTCTTCTTTTTCCGGTTCTGCAGGCGGCCGCACCAGTTTTTCCAATCGCTGGAAATGTTCGGCCCGTTTCTGCTGTTTCAGATTTTTGCTCAGCTGATCCAGGAGCTGCCGGCGTCCTTCATTCAGCACGGAGGCCGGAGCAAAAAGACCGAGGTCTTTAACGTTCAATGATTGGAGGACCCATTCGGTATCGCCCGTTTTTTCGAAGCTCCTGCGAATTCCCTCCTTGGTCTTTTCAGGCTTCCGCGCTTCGCTCAGCGGTTCTGCAATCATCCGCTGTGCTGAAATTTTTCCGGCTTTTGCGGACAGCCGGATGCCGCTTGGGCTCAGCTCGACAGCCGCATCGAATGGTTTGCGCTGTTTGTACATTCCGGGTCGCGGTGCTTCGAATCCGTAACGCTGGCGGACGGCCTGCGACGCCGAGCAGTAGAGGGGCATACCGGGTTTGGCAAACGGGTGATCCGGCGGCAGCTGAATGTCGATTTCGGACCGGGCCGGCACGCTGAACAGAAGCTGTTTTTTTCGGTCATTGGAAAAGCGGATTTCGTGCACAAAAAAGTTGAAGGGTTTTCTGCTGTTGCCCAGTTCGATTTTAAGGCCGTCATGTTTCATCAGAGCCCGGTTGGTGGTGAAACGAATCCACTGTTTTCCGTGCTCTTTAAATACGGATGCAATGGTTCCGATTGCTGATCCGCGGTGACCGTTTGTGGTTGGATCAATCGGGTCTGTATCCGGATTTTTAAGATAGAGGTCGGTAGCCGGACGGCCGAAAATGGTCTGAATATCTGAAAGCAGCTTCTGCTGTTCGGCGGGGTTTAATCCCTGATCCATCCGTTTGCGGTAAAAGTCGGTAACGGCTGCAACATAGATGGCCTTCTTCATCCGCCCTTCAATTTTAAGGGAGGCGACGCCGGTTTTCTGCAGTTCATCAAAATGTTCGCCGACCGCAAAATCCTTCATCGAAAAGGGCAGGACGGCTTTGCCCTCATGGTCAAATTGCATGCGGCAGCAGTAGGCGCATTTTCCGCGATTCCCGCTTCGGCTGTTGAGGTGCGAGGAAAAGAGGCAGAGTCCGCTGTAGGAATAGCAGAGTGCACCGTGAATAAACACCTCGGTTTCGATTCCGCAGTTCCGGGTGATGGTTCGAATTTCCCGGAGGCTCAGCTCACGCGCCAGCACGACGCGCGAAAAACCGAGTTCCTTCAGGAGCCTGGCTCCCGCAGGATTATGCACCGCCAGCTGCGTGCTGGCATGAAGCTGCAGTGCAGGGAAAAAACGGCGGACCATTCGTGCTACACCCATATCCTGAACAATCACACCGTCGGCATTCAGGTCGTGAATCAGGGCGAGTGCTTCGAGCGCATCGGGCAGTTCGTGCTGTTGCACAAGGGTGTTGAAGGTGATGTATACCTTGCGGTCGTGGGCGTGGGCATAGCCGATCAGCTCATCCAGCTGTTCCGCGGTCAGGTTGGCGGCTTCGGCTCGGGCGGAAAAGCGCGGGAGACCGGCAAAAACGGCATCGGCGCCATAGTGCAGGGCGGCCCATGCCGCATCGGCACTGCCGGCGGGGGCCAGTAATTCTACGTGATGATCGGTTCCCATAAGGGAAGGGTTTATGGGCAACGAATACGGGAAAATCAACTCATGGTATTCAGAATTCGCTGCCCGGGATTTATCAGGATTTTTCGTAATGGGCGGGTTCGCGATAGGTGGCATCCCAGTTTTTAAAGACTGGTTCGAGGCCTTTTGCACGCAGCATATCGCAGAATTCGGGAATCTTGCGTTCGTCGGAGATTTCGAACTGTTCGGTCGATTCCTCGGCGTCAGCGCTGTAGCCGCCAACGGTGGTTTTGCTGGCAATACTCATTTTTGAAATGCCGACTCCGGCCAGGCCATCGCGCATGCGGCGCGGTTCGCGGGTGGAAAGTACCAGCGGAATTTCCGGGAGGACGATCCGCATGGCGAAAATATATTGCGCCAGCATTTTTTCATCGACCGGGAAGTCGGCCTGGAAACCGCCCATTTGCGGCCGAATGCGCGGAAAAGAGATGGAGACTCCGGCCTGCCAGTAGTTTTTCAGCAGATATTTGGCATGACGGTATACACACAGCATATCGAATACCGGATCGGCCAGTCCCAGCAGTGCGCCAATGCCTACAGAACGCATGCCGCCGCGCAATGCGCGATCCGGAGCATCGAGCCGGTTGCCGAAATCACGCTTGTCGCCCCAGCGGTGCATATGCTCGTACACAACGGGATTGTAGGTTTCCTGATAGAGCGTCACGCCGGTGCACCCGGCGTCGGCCAGAGTGCGGTATTCCGGTTCAGACATCGGAAAAACTTCAATGGTGACATTGGCCATATATTCCGCGGCTATTGAAATACTCTTTTCCAGGTAGGGGACATCCGCTTCCGGCATGCGTTCGCCGGTGAGCAGTACCAGCTCTTCGAAGTGCATTTTTTTAATGGCTTCCAGTTCCCGGTGCAGCTGGGTTTCGTCGAGTACGGCCCGCTGTGCGCGGCGATCGGCCGCGAGACCGCAGTAGAGGCAGCCGCCATTGCAGAAGTTGGAGAGATAAAGCGGAGTATAGAGCGAAATCGTCCGGCCGAAATGACGGCGGGTGATTGCCTGTGCCCGCCGGGCCATCGGTTCGAGGTAGTCGGCCGCCTGAGGCGACAGCAGCGCCGCCAGTGTTTTTTCATTGGGGGAATCGGCATTGATCGCTCGCTCAATGTCCGCGGTCGAGAACGCGAGGCCGAGCCACGGCTCGGGATTCAGCCAGTCAGGTAAGTTTTTATTCATTTTTTAACCACGGAATAAACTGAATACACTGAAGCAGGGTTTCCTGCATTTTCCGTGTATTCAGGGTTTGATTACTAATCACTTGTCGAAAGAAAACGGGTTAGAGGAGAGCTGGCCACCGCGACTTCGGAAGTCGGCATGAGGCCGGCATTGTAGGCCATTCGGCCGGCTTCGACGCCGGTTTTGAAGGCGGCACCCATAGCTGCCGGATTTTCGGCGGCGGCGATGGCGGAATTGACGAGGACAGCATCGCAGCCCATTTCCAGCGCACAGGCGGCTTCGGATGGGGAGCGGAGACCGGCGTCGACGACGACCGGAACGTTGGCATCGCGGATAATGATTCTGATCATTTCGGCGGTGGAGAGGCCTTTACCGGTTCCGATAGCGGCGCCGAGCGGCATGACGGCCGCGCAGCCGATATCTTCGAGGCGTTTGGCCAGGACCGGATCGGCCGGAATATACGGGAGAACCAGAAACTCCTGTTTCACCAGTTCAATGGCCGCTTCGTAGGTTTCGATCGGGTCGGGCAGCAGGTGATGCGGATTGGGATGGATTTCAAGTTTAACAAACGGGCTTTTACTTAATTCGCGACCGAGCAGGGCGGCGCGGATGGCTTCTTTGGCATTCATGGCACCGGAAGTGTTGGGCATGAGGCGTACATTCTTCAGTTCAGAAAGGGGGCCGTAGAGGTCGTCTTCCGCCTGTTCCCGGTTAAACCGGCGCAGCGCAACCGTAACGAGTTCGGTGCCTGAAGCTTTTACAGCATCAATCATGGCCCGCGTGCTTGAAAATTTACCGGTTCCAAGAAACAGGCGTGAGCCGAGTTTCTGATCACCAATGTTTAAAATATCGTTTTTCATTTTTATCCTTCATTACGAAATACACTGAACACACCAAAGAAAGCTCTGCCGGAAATCAGAACCGGGAACCGGTTCACCCGCCTCCAACGAAAACGAGCATTTCGATTTCGTCGTTTTCCTTCAGTGTGGTGGCGTTCCAGTCTTCGGAAGGAATCACCGTTCCGTTCAGCATCAAAGCGGTGTGTTCCTTTTTGGCACCGAGTTCTTCGAGCAGGGCATCAATGGAGCCGTCGCCCTGGTGATCGTGTTCTTCTCCGTTGACGGTAAGTTTCATTTCATCCATTCCTTTCCGGGTCATGGTCCCCGACTGCCAAAAAAAAAGCGTTCCCGGAACCCGGAAACGCCGAAAAATCGAACACGCTTCCTTTCGCCGGCATAATCCGGATCAGGTTCAACGGGTATAATCTCAGCACAACGGACAGGGCTGGTTCCCTATCCGAAGTTCGAAATCCGAAACTGATTCAAACGGGATAACCGGATTTGAATGTTGAGTTTCGGTATTCGCACTTCTCCGCTAATGCGGAGCGGCACCCCGGGTGACTGGTTGCAAAGGGTGCCAAGGCAGGGGGTTAAAGTAAAGCGGGAAGGGTGGAAAAGGGGGATGCTAAAAAACTGAACTTTTCTTGTTGCGGGGTTCGCCCAGTCTGATAGATTACGCGCTCGTTTTTACCGCAGACCCCTTCGTCTAGTGGCCTAGGACTCCAGGTTTTCATCCTGGCAACACGGGTTCGAGTCCCGTAGGGGTCGCCATTTTTTTTCGGTAAAAAACGCAGACCCCTTCGTCTAGTGGCCTAGGACTCCAGGTTTTCATCCTGGCAACACGGGTTCGAGTCCCGTAGGGGTCGCCATCTTTTTTTCTTCTCATTACTCCTTAGTGATGCTCCTTGCATTGCTTCGAAAGCCCTGTGTTCCGAGCACAGGGCTTTCATTTTTTTTCAGAGCGGCGTGCGGTTTTCCATTGCTTTTCCAGGGGTTGGAAATATCTTAGGTGGAGCCGATTTCCAAATTGATTTTTTGAGGACTGAATACACTATGCAAATTTTTGATACGATGCTGCTTTCGCTGCCGATTGCCGATGTCAGTTCCGCATTCTGGGACAGTACACTGCCGGGTAAAGCGATTACGATCCTGCTCTTTCTGGGCTCTGCGATGGCCTGGACGATTATGTATACCAAGGGCGTGCAGTTGCGGATGGCCAGCCGGACTACGATCGTTTTTCTGGAGGCCTTCCGTGAAGGCAGGAATAATCCGACCGCTCTGTATGCGCGGGAGGAGGAGTATCCTGCCACGCCGCTCAATGAAATTTATCTGGCCGGATGTATTGCTCTTGGCGATGAACTGGCTGCACGGGGGATTGACCCGGACGATGCGCTGATGGATGAAACCGCATCGGAGCTGCATCGGCGTCTGACCTTGAATCAGCTGGAAACGATCCGGGCCGTAGTGGATCGTCATGTGGCCGATGAAGCGCTGAAACTTGAGGAACAGATGGGGCTGCTGGCCACGGCCGTCAGTGCCGCGCCGTTTCTCGGGCTGCTCGGTACCGTCTGGGGGGTGATGGATGCCTTCAGCGGAATGGCGATTTCCGGTTCGGCGGCGCTTTCCGCAGTTGCTCCGGGTATTTCCGGCGCCCTGCTGACGACCATTGTCGGCCTTATTGTGGCGCTGCCTTCGATGGTGGGCTATAATATGCTGTCTTCGCATATCCGCCGGATTTCCGTGCAGATGGACAACTTTGCTCAGGAATTCACCTCCGCCATTCAGAATACGTACGTGATTGAAGGGTGAGGTATCAGGCGTAAGGCACAGGCATTCGAAAGGTGCTCAACTCTTAACCCGGAACTTAAAACAACGCCATGGCTCGAAGAACCAGTCTTGTGAATCTGAACCAGATCAGCGACATCAATATGACGCCGCTGATGGACCTGACGTTTATTCTGCTGATTACGTTTATTATTACGTTTCCGTTGATTGAACAGGGCATTACCATCAATCTGCCGAAGGGCAAAGCGGCGGATATGATGGAGACGCAGACGCGCTCCATCAGCCTGAATCTGCAGAAACAGCTCTATCTCGATGACGTACCGGTTTCTGAAGATGAGCTGCGTACACAGATGACCCGGATTGGGATCGATGATCCGAATACGACGATTTACGTCCGGGCCGACCGGCAACTGCCCTACGGTGATGTGGTGGCCGTCATGAAAATTCTGCACGATGCGAATATCACAAAAATGGCGCTGGTGACGGAGGCAGAACAGTAGGTAATGAATCGGTTCCAGCGTAAAGTTGCACTGCGCGTTCTCGGCATCCACGTCGGTGTCATCCTGGGTTTGCTGCTGATCAGTTCGTTAAAGGGATGTTTCCGTCCGAAGGATAAACCGGAAATTGTGACATTTATCGAATTCGGCCAGGCCGCTCCACCGGTGGTCGTGGAGCAGGTGCAGGATATGCCGGAACCTCCGCCGGAACCGGAGCCCGCCCCGGCGCCGGAACCAGAACCCGTTCCGACACCGCTTCCGGAGCCGGTGAAAAAAACAATTCCGGCACCGAAACCGAAAAAGGAGGTGCCGAAGCCGAAACCGAAGGAGCCGGAAAAGCCGAAATGGAAGCCGACTCCGGTGGACCAGATTAAAAAAGGCCGAAAAATTGAGCCCAAAGCGCCGCCGAAACCGGCGTTGAGCCAGAAGGATCTGGATCGGCTCAATAATGTGCTGTCTAAAGAGGCGTTGCCTTCATCTTCGGCAAAGCCGGTGGAGAATCCGGGGAATCCGAATGAAATTGCCGCTTATGATGCGGTGATTTACTCAGCATTTTATAACCGCTGGGACCGTTCGGGGCTTTCGCCCACATCCCGTCCTGCACAGGTGACGCTGTCGATTAACGCGGCCGGTCGAATTCTCACTTCACGGTTGAGTCAATCCAGCGGAGATTCTAAATTTGATGCAGCAGTGATGCTGGCGGTCCGGAGTGTTACCATGCTTCCACGGGTTCCGCCAAGAGGGTATGATCTGAATAATATTATCATTAATTTTTCTATTACAAACTGAGTAATGATGTGTGAGGTTTCCTAAATGAACAGACAGTGGTTTCTTACAGGATCAATAATTGCGGCCGGCAGTTCGGTGTTGGGGCAGCGGGTGATCGATATCACCGGTACCGGGCAGGGTAAAATCCCCATCAGTCTGGCGGCCTATCGTACGGGAAGCGATGCGGCTTCGCGTGGATTTCTTGCGGTGCTTAAAGCCGATCTGAACCGGTCGGGTTACTTCCGGGTTACGTCGAGCGGTGCCGCCGTGAGCGTGGTGGGGCAGGTGCGTGCGGGCAGTCAGATGAAGGCCGATGTGCAGGTGTATAAAGTGGCGGGCCGTCAGCGGATGCTGGGGAAGTCGTATAATGCTCCGGCGAACTCGTACCGTACGCTGGCCCATAAAGCGGCCGATGAAATCCTTTATGCGGTGACAGGGAAAAAGGGGATGGCATCGGCCAAGATTGCTCTGGTCGGCACCCATACCGGCCGGAAAGAGCTCTATATTGCGGATATCGATGGAAAAGGCCTGCGGCAGGTTACAAAAGACCGCAGTATTGTCGTGGCTCCGCGCTGGTCGCCGGATGGATCGGCTGTTATTTACACCTCGTATAAACGAGGCTATCCGAATGTGTTCATGACGGGGCGTTCCCGGCCGATTTCAAAGCATCCGGGCCTGAATGCAATGGGTACGCTTTCTCCGGATGGCAGAACGCTGGCGGTGATTCTTTCCAAGGACGGGAATCCGGATCTTTATCTTAAAAGCATGCTCACAGGATTGACAAAACGGATTACCAGAACACGTCGCGGGAATGAAGCGAGCCCGTGCTGGTCGCCGGATGGGAATCATCTGGTGTATGTTTCCGACAGCAGTGGACGGCCGCATATTTATATTGTCTCCAGAAATGGAGGGACGCCGAAGCGGATATCGTCTTCGGGCACCGAAAACATTTCCCCGGACTGGGGGGAAAACGGATTGATTACGTGGTGCAGCCGGATCGGGGGGAAATACCGTATTGTCGTGGGTAATCCGGTGAAGCGTACGAGCCGGGTGCTGGAAACGGATTGGGCGGACTATGAGGATCCGCGATGGGCTCCGGACGGTCGGCATATTGTCTGTTCGCGTACTTCAGGCTACCGTTCCGGTATCTACCTCCTTGACACTCTGAAAGATTCTCCTGTAGCTTTGATATCAGGGTCGGGCGACTGGTATTCCCCCGCAGTGTCTCCATAATCTAGAAGCGGAGTTGATGGTATAATGAAGAGTAAGTTTTTTAATCTGTTTGTATTTCTGGCGGTGGCCTGCACGCTGGCTTTTACCGGAGGATGCCGTTCCAACAATAACGAAGCGGAGCTCTATGGGTCTGATAATCTGTACGGCGATGCGCTGATGGGTGAATATGCCCTGAGTGATGTGGATGGCCTTCCGGCGGACGGGGATCGTTCGGTGGTTGATCCGGTTTATTTCGCCTACGACAGTTCGCAGGTTAATCCTGAAGAAGCCGGGAAGGTCGAGAAAGTGGCTGAACTGCTCAATAAAAACAAATGGCAGGGTGTCATTGTTGAAGGGCATACGGATGAGCGTGGAAGCCGGGAATACAACCTGGCGCTGGGCGAACGCCGGGCGCTGGCGGTTCGCGACTATCTGATCAGCCTCGGTGTTGATCCTTCTAAAATTCAGACGAAGAGTTACGGTGAAGAAATGCCCGATAACATGGGGCACGATGAAAGTGCATGGCGCGCCAATCGCCGCGCCGTATTTGCGATGTATTAACCCGGTATCCAGAAGCGGCGCCTCGATGGTTCGGGGCGCCTTTTTTATGTATGCAGCTCTTCGTTCCAGTATTCGCGGCTCAGCTTGATCCTGTTTCCAGCATTCTCAGCGTGGTTGCGGCTGTTGCTGTATCTTTTATTACGATCACACTGGTTGCCAGTTATTATCGTTTTCAGAGTATTGTTGCACAGGCCGAAGAACATGATCCGGAAGAGATCGGAACATCCGCCGAAGAGGTGCTCCGGGTTCAGCTTGCCCGGTATCTGGCAGGATGTGCCCGGCGTGGAACATCTTTTACTCTTGCACTGATCCGTGTGGCGGAATCAGGCATCACTGTCCGCATGGACTCCCCGATTATGTATTCGCTGAAAGATGCAGTACGGCGCGATGATGTGGCCTGTCTGTATGATCCGCAGACCGCTGTGCTGCTTCTGGAGTCGGAGCCTGAAGATGCCGAATCTATTCTGAATCGTATTATCAGCTATGTCGATGCGCACTGCACAGCGGTTTCGTCCGAGATTCTGCGTGTGGGGATGGCTTCCTATCCGGGGCATGGACTGAGTGGTAAAGAGCTGGTCGGTGTTGCCGTGAATGCTCTGGCTGAAGCAACTCTTGAAAATCCGGTTGTGCTTCCGGAAATTATCGATGAAGAGGCTGATGAGGAGGACGCGTCCGAAGTTGCGGTTCAGGCCAATGCTGAAGAGGTCTCCGGGGTTGATGATGAGCTGGCGGAATCACATTCCAAAGGCTGGAAAGAGCGACGCCGGAACGCCATACTGGACGAGTTGACCGGAGTCCTGAAGCCTTCGGCCATATCGGCTTATATGCAGCGCAGTATGAGCGAGTTTCGGCGGAAAAAGAAAAACGTGGCTCTTTTCTGTATCGGGCTCAACAATATGGACCACATTGCCCGTTTTCATGGAGAAAAGGCTGCGGACGACCTAATGGCCGGGGTCAGTAAGATCCTGCAGGAGCATCTGCGCGCGGACGACCTGATCGGCCGGCATGAGCGTTATGCCTATCTGGTTCTGGCGGCGTGTTCGCTGGAAGAGGCTGAGATTATCGGCAGCCGCATTACGAGACTGGTCCAGCAGTCCGAGTATGTTTCCGGACATAAAAAACTCAAGACCTCCATTACGCTCGGAGTGGCTACCTATCCTGAACACGGCCGCAACCTTCATCATCTCTATACGGCCGGACAGAAGGTCCTTGATTACAACCGGGCGAACGATATCCGCGCATATGCGGTTTACGATCCGGAAATTCATGATAAAGTTGCCGCCAGACCTATGAGGAATATTAAATCGGCTCAGGCCTGACAGGGTGCTGAAGGTCGGACGTTCAACCGCCGGATTGGGCATTCGATTCCAGACAGAAAGCGTTGCGACCAATTTTCCGGCGAAGGAGGATGATTTATGAAACTAGGCGTTAATATTGACCATGTTGCCACCCTGCGCCAGGCGCGCGGAACCGTTTATCCCGATCCGCTGGATGCGGCCATTCATTGTGCCCGCGCCGGTGCGCACGGCATTACGGCCCATCTTCGCGAAGACCGCCGCCATATTCAGGACGATGATATCTATCGTCTGAAAGAGCTTCAGCCGCTGCCGCTCAATATGGAGATGGCCAATGTTGAATCGATTGTTGAGATTGCTCTCAGTGTCAAACCGGCGGAAGTCTGCCTGGTTCCCGAAAAACGCCAGGAACTCACTACCGAGGGCGGCCTGGATGTGATTGGCCAATTTGAGCGCATGAAAGAAACGGTGACCTGCCTTACTGAAGCCGGAATTGAAGTCAGTATGTTTATTGATCCCGACATCGAAACCATTGTCGCGTGCAAGGATCTTGGTGCGCCGACGATTGAGCTGCACACGGGCGCCTATTGCGATGCCGAGCCGAATGAGCGGGCGGTGTTGATTGAACAGTTGATCAAAGCGGCCGACCACGCGCACGAGCTTGGATTGAAAGTCAATGCCGGCCACGGTATCACTATGGAAACGCTGGGCGGCATCCTCTGTATTCCGCATCTCGATACGCTCAACATCGGCCACAGTATTATCTGCCGTTCGGTATTTCTCGGGCTGGAAGGTGCTGTCCGTGAAATGCTCACCGGCATACAGGATTATGAAGGCTGAACAGTAAAAAAACGTGGGCCGGAAAACAAACGGTTCATGATCACGCGGATCTCAACAATGAAAATTGTCTCCTCAGAAGAAATGCGCGAGCTCGACCGGCGTACTATTGAAGCCGGGATTCCCGGCGAAGAACTGATGTATGCTGCCGGCGAAGGGCTCGCCGCTGCGATCAGAACGCTGGCCGGAAATCATCAGCTGGTTGATTCCCCTGTTCTTTTTGTTGCCGGTTCGGGCAATAACGGAGGCGATGCCTTTGTTGCAGCACTGCTGCTCTATGAGGATGGCTGGCCGGTGGAATGCTGGCTCGCGGCTTCTGAAAACAAGGTCAGGGGCGATGCTTTGATCTGGTTGAAAAAAATGAAAAAAGCCGGTGTTCCTTTTCAGACACTGGAAACATCCGATCATTGGAAAGCAGCTGCCGAAAGTGGAACTGATGCCGAAATTCTGGTGGACGGTCTGCTGGGCACCGGCATATCCGGTGCGCCGCGCGGTGTGATTGCGGATGCTGTTTCATTTATCGATTCCCAGGCGGATCGTTCGCTGGTGGTGGCCATCGATATGCCTTCAGCGATGGCGGTACGCGCTGACCTGACCGTCACCATGGGACTTCCCAAAGTCGAAAGTATTGAGCCGGAACATCTCGACTGTGTCGGGAATATCGAGGTTGTTGATATAGGTATCCCGCCGGAGTTTATTGAAGAGACCGCCGGAGATGGAGCCCGGGCCTTGATTCATCCCTCCGATTTAGCGGAACTGTTCCCACGGCGGCCGCGCGATACGCATAAAGGTTCTTATGGTCATGTACTTTGCATCGGCGGCAGTAAAGGATTCAGCGGGGCGATAACGATGGCCGCAAAAACGGCGGTGCATTCGGGAACCGGACTGGTGTCTGTGTTTGTGCCTGAAGCCATTCATGCGCTGGTGGCGCCGGCGGTGCCGGAGGCGATGGTGCATTCGGGCATGCCGGAAAACGACTGGACCGCCATTCTTGCAGGATGCGGAATGGGGCGTTCCGCCACGACAAAGGAGCAGGTTTTACAGCTGCTTGAAACATCATCTGTTCCGGTGATTCTGGATGCGGATGCGATCACCGTCATGGCCGGTCAGACCGAAGCGCTGGCTTCGGCGGCATGTCCGCTTATTCTGACCCCGCATCCCGGAGAATTTGCCCGGCTGTTCGGCTTGAAAGTGGAAGACGTGCAGGATGATCGTTTCGGTATGGCGCGTATGGCAGCCGATCGGCTAGGAGCGACGGTTGTGCTCAAGGGAGCAGGAACGCTGGTGGCGTCTCCGGGAGTTCCGGCTGCTGTGAATATGACCGGTAATCCGGGAATGGCTTCAGGCGGTTCCGGTGATGTGCTGGCCGGGCTTATTGCCGGGCTGGCAGCGCAGAGCATTAATCCGTTCGAAGCGGCATGTGCCGGTGTGTGGCTTCATGGCAGAGCGGGGGATCTGGCCGCCGCTGAAAAGTCGCAGGCATCCATTGCCGCAACGGATATCATTGAAAAGCTGCCCGAAGCGTTTCGTGAAATTTCCTGTCGGTGATTCCGAGGCTGTACATGCTGCGCTGAACTGCGGTTAATTGCACATGTTGGTCGGCTGATGCGTGGCCTGCAGTACGGTCTGCCAGAACCATCCTTTGGGATCAATGAATTTACGTTCACCGATCATGGAAATCGGGAGGTGCACGAGACGGCCGTGATGCATCCCGACAATCATGTTGGTGCAGCCGGCCATGGCGGCATGAACCGCGTTGTTTCCGAGCTGCAGACAATACATCGAGTCGTTGGCGTTGGCCCGGCGGCTGCGGATGTTGTAGCTTGGATCAAAATATTTGACGTTTACTTCCTGTCCCCGGCTGGCGAAATAACTATTGATTTCATCCTTCAATAGCAGACCGATGTCTTTCAGTCGTTTATTACCTGATTTATCCGTCCCGTTGTCGGTTTCATTGAAAAGATACTGCCCGGCACCTTCGGCTACCACTACGACGGCGTGTTCCTTGCGTTTCAGCCGTTTTTCCAGAACTTCAAGAAAGCCGCCGGGGCCATGGAGGTCGAACTGCACTTCCGGAACGAGGCAGAAATTCACCGCGCTGTTGGCCAGCGCGGCCGAGGCGGCGATCCAGCCCGATTCGCGGCCCATCAGTTTAACGAGGCCGACGCCGTTTTTATAGGCCCGGGCTTCGTTGTGGGCATTGGTGATGATATCCCACGTGGCCTCCACTGCGGTTTCGAAACCGAACGAGCGCTGAATCAGGCTGATGTCGTTATCGATGGTTTTGGGTATGCCGACGACGGCGATCGGAATATTGCGTTCTCTGAGTCTGTTAACAATATCGCGTGAGCCCCGCAGGGTGCCGTCGCCGCCGATCGTGAAGAGAATGTTCACTCCGTAGTGGACGAGCGTATTGATAATTTCATCGTCATCCTGCCTGCCGCGGGATGATTTGAGAATGGTTCCGCCTTTCTCGTGGATCTCATCGGTGTTATCGGTCGTGAGCTCAATCGGGTAGTGGTAATACTTGGCCACGAGGCCTTCATAACCATATTTAAAACCGAGCACCCGTTTTACGCCGTAGCTTTCTTCACAGCAGAAGGTCAATGCGCGGATGACATCGTTCAGTCCCGGGCAGAGGCCGCCGCAGGTTACAATGCCGACCGTGACTTCCGCCGGATTGAAAAACAGTTTTTCACGCGGACCTGCAAGTTCGAAGTATTCGATATCCGAAATGTGCTCAAGTCTGCCGAGCTCTTTGGTCCGATCATTGCAGGCAATCGCTTCTCCGCTGTAAAAGCGAATGATACTGTCTTTGAGCGGCGAATCGAAGGTGGCTTCGCCGAGGGTTTCCGCTTTGTGAATCTTCAGGTCGGCCATAAGGGGTGAACTCCGCTAAAACTGAGAGAGAAATCGTACGTCGTTTTCGTACAGGTTACGGATATCGCTTATGCCGTAGAGAATCATGGTGATCCGCTCAATGCCCATGCCGAATGCGAACCCGGTGACTTTAGAAGCATCGTAGCCGACATTCCGGAAAACATTGGGATCCACCATACCGGCACCGAGAATTTCAATCCATCCGCTGTTTTTACAGACGCGGCAACCTTTGCCGTTGCAGACGTGACAAGTGAAGTCAACTTCCACGCTGGGTTCGGTGAACGGGAAAAAGTGCGGGCGGAAGCGAACTTTCACTCCGGGTCCCATCAGTTCGCGTGCGAAATAGGACAGTGTACCCTTAAGGTCAGCCAGCGAAACATTTTCATCCACAAAAAGACCTTCCACCTGATGGAAGTTCGCCGAGTGGGTGGCGTCCGGTGTGTCGCGGCGATAGCAGCGGCCGGGAGAAATGATGCGAACCGGCGGTTTGTTCGCCATCATATACCGCACCTGTACCGGAGACGTGTGGCAACGCATCAGGTCGCCGTTGTTCAGGTAGAAGGTATCCTGTTCGTCGCGTGACGAATGGTCGGCTGGTGTATTAAGGGCGTCAAAATTGTTAAAAACCGTTTCAATGTCCGGACCGTCGGCCACAGTGAATCCCAGGGTCTGAAAGATCCGTGTGATGCGGTCGGTAATCTGGGTGATCGGATGCCGGGTTCCCAAGCCCTGCCACTGACCCGGCTGCGTCAGATCAAACCCGGCTCCAGCGGTATCTCCGCCGGCTGTAAATTCGGCCTGTTTGGTTTTGATCAGTTCCGTCAGTTCCTTTTTGAGTTCATTGACGGTTTTCCCGAAAACCGGTTTTTCTTCTGCGGGCACATTCTTGAGTTCCTGCATCACTTTCGGCAAAAGGCCTTTTCGGGCCAGATATTCAATACGAACCGCCTCCAGTGCTTCGGCATCAGCGGCGGCCTGCGCTGCGGCGAGCGCACGGGTTTTTATCTCGTTGAGTTCCTGTAAATTCATAGCTGTTCCCCTGTTTTTCCAGCCATTGGAAAAACGGGGTCTATCATCCAAGCTCTGAAAAAATAGGCAATGGCTTTTTTACAGTTTCTTTGAACGTTTCCGGCGCTTCTGCCGGCCTTGCATGCTGCGGATTTGTTTTACGCTTAAGCTGCGGGCATTATTCGCCGAGATAAATGAGGAGTTTATCGTGGGCGAGGATTACAAGGTCGCCGATGCCGTCGCCGTTGAGGTCGCCGGATTCTACATCGTGGGGTTCGGTCCCTCGTGTTTTGCCCACGTCGGCAAAATCAGAGGTCAGGAAGACTTCAAAAACCAGTTCCGTTTTTAATTCATCGCCTTGCTGAGAGATGAGTTCGACAGAGCGGTTGGAGGGATCGACCAGCGCGACCATGGGCCGGGCGGGGGAGCCGAGTTTCACCAGTTTGGCGTAGGCGAGCAGGGCGTTCTCGGAGGGCGAGACATATTCGGCAGCCACCTCAAGATCAAGCTGGGTGCCGTTACCCATGACTTCATTCAGGCCGGTACGGTCGAGCATGATGATGAGATCCCGTTTCGGGTGCCGCAGCTGCACGAGATCAAAGATGGTCTGGTCGGCATCCGGAATGTGGATTTTTCCCCAGTCATCGCCGGTTTCGGCAAAACGAACAAGGTCGCCGGAGTTGCGATCGTAGAAAAAGGTTCCGGTGGAACCGTCGAGCAGAGTGTAGGAGGTGGAGGCAATCATTTCGCCGCGCGGATTTTCAGGGTTGAACTGACGGATCACCTCGTAGCGGTCATTCACCCATTTAAAGCGGCGGGCAATGGCGCCCTGTGAAACCGTAATGACGGTGCCGTCACCGGGGTTTTCCAGCTGAATATTCGACAGGGCAATGCGCTGCGTGAGGGCGCGGAATGATTCGCTGGTTATCGGCTCGATGTATTCGCCGTCGTAAAGCTGCATGCGGGGGGTGTCGTAGGCCATGAAGAAGATAATACCGGTTCGGCCGCCGGGGAGGCTGAAGGCCAGCATATCTTCGGGATCGTTTTTCATGCCGTCGAGGTAGAAGACTTCGTGCTCTTCGCCGTCGGACTGTTTGACCAGCAGCAGTTCTTTATCGGAATTTTTACAGGTGAACCAGATTTCGCCATTGGACTCAACGGCAGAAGCGGCCAGTACATCACCGGGCAGTTTTTGAATGGCCGGAAATTTCTTCAGGTCGTCGGCCTTGTGCAGTGCCGCGATTCTTTCTTTCTGGCTGAGCACAAGAATATCGCCGGTGGAGGTTCTGGACATGCGGACAACATCGGACAGCGTATCGATTTTTTCCGGAGTCGGATTGAGTCCGGTTTCGGTGCCGAAATAGAGATGAAGACGGCTCAGTTCCGGAGCAGCAACGAGGAGGTCGTCCATACCGTCATGATTGAAATCGCCGGCCACCCATGCAGGGTTGTCTTTTTTGCTGGTTCCTTCGAGGCCGATACGGCTGGGGGAAACCTCCTGTGCCTCCATCAGCTGGGGCTGCTCTTTTTCGATAAAATCATAGAGCCGGAAAGCCAGACGGTTACGCAGGACCATGCCGACTTTGGCGTCGATATTTTCGGACTGCAGAATATCCATGTACTGGCGAGGCGGAAGATCGACAGGCTGCTCGGTTCCGAATACGCCGTTTCCTTTTCCGTAACGTACTTTGAACGGATTCCGGGTGGTGTTGAAATGAAAGGCCAGATCCGGGATGCCGTCTTTATTCACATCGGCAATGTCGCCGAAGAAACTTTTGTCGCCGGCAAACGTCAGCGTTTTTTTGTCCATAAAGGGTTTGGTTTTCGCATTCCAGAGCAGCTCGGCCTCGTTGCGGTGGCTGGCCAGAATATCGATCAGTCCATCCTGATTGAGATCGCCGAGCTGAATGGTGGTAACTGTGGAGGGGCTTTTAATGAAAATATGTTCCGGGGACTGGAAGCTGCCGTCGCTGTTCTGGTAGCGCACGTGCAGGCCGATGGTCGTTCCGAAGGTTACGATATCTTTCAGCCCGTCGTTGTTGAGGTCGCCGATGCGCAGGGCTTTGATGCCCTGGTCAACAATCATACCGCGGTCTTCAAAACGTTCATCCAGTTCCGGCAGGTCGTCGAGCGTTTCGCCGGTATCCGGTTTCCGGATCAGAATTTCGAGGCGGGATACGTGGTTGTTGGCAAAAATAATGTCGTCAAGGCCGTCGTTATTGATGTCGGTGACGAGCAATCGGGAGGTGCCCATTTTAAACTTATAAATTTCCAGAGGCTGGAACCCGAAGTCCCGTTCGGTATTTTCCCCCTGTACGGGGAACGCGGAACAGGAGAGTCCGGCAACTAAAACCGAGGTGATGAATTTTACAGTTTTAAATGTCTGATGGGTTGAATTCATACGGCACGGGCCTTTTTTAGATGAGCTGTGTTCTGACGTTTTTCAGGTCGTTTCAGTATTTCAGAATAATTTTCTGATGAAGTCCGCTGTTCAGGGCTTCGATGTACTGATAGGAAATATTGAAAAACTGTGCGATGTGTTCTGCGGTCGGCAGTTTGCTGAAATCCGGCGGGGGAAGGACTGAACCGCTTCTGGCCCAGTTCTGTTCGATGATGGCCGGGAGGTCTCCGCTTCCAAGTTCAGCAACAATGATGGGCATATATTTTTTCCAGTCGATGGCACTGAATCCGAAGGCTTCCGGCGAGACCTGTTTACGCAGTTCCTGAACGAGTTCAGACTGCTCGAAAGCGGTATTGGCTGCCCGTTCGCTGGTGATGGCACGGATGGTCTGACGCAGTCCGGCGGGATCGCCGTAAAGGAGGTAATCGCCTGTGACGGCAATGCCCATCTGTTCGTCCGGCGGGCTCTGTTTCAGTGTATAGATAGTGTGATCGAGGAAGTCGGAGATATCAAGCGCGGCGGCAACATAGGGCTGCATGGTCGGAGCCGTCAGCGCGGATTCGAGCCCCTGTTTGAAAGCAATGCCGTCTTCGAGTTCGAGTGCAACCACCGAGGAGGTGGTGTCGCCTTCAACCGTTGTAAAAGAGAGGTACTTTGTGCCCAGATTGGTCAGCAGATCCTGTTCTATGCTGATTCCGGTCTGTTGCTGAAGCATGGCCAGCATCATATCGAACTGGGGTTTGGTGCCCGGATTGATTTCCTGCAGAATGGCGGGGATCTCTTTCCAGAGTCCCGGCAGATCAAGGCGGCCGACTTCCAGCGAGGTGAGGTTTTCCGGAATGAACGTGACGGTAGGTAGTTCAGACGGTTCGGTATCGAGCACGTTGAACAGGCCCCGGTTCAGGTTATTAACGTACAACCAGCTGTCGATCAGCATCTGGTCATCCTGAAGGGCGATACGGCTCTTAAAGGCGCTGATATCCATGAGGCCGAGTGCTTCAAAAAGCCGCCGGTTATCTTCGGTGTCGGCACTGTTTGCCAGCAGATTGTTAACCGGTAGTTTCAGGTCCAGCACCGGTATACCTTCGGGCTCCGTGATTTCTTCGTTTCTGAGCCGTACAATACATTGTTCGAGCCACTCCCGATCATAACCAAGGATGAATGTGCTACCGACGTGCGCCTGCCAGGAGGAAATCTCGTTTACCGTTCCGGGGTTGTCTACATGCTGGATGATTTCCACACCCTGAAAGCTGTCGCGGACAACATCAAAAGGGTTTTCCGTAACGGTCCGCAGGTTATCATCCAGCTCAAGACTGCGCTCAAAATCATCATCACTCATCGCGGCAACGATAAAGATATGGTCTGTTTTTGAGTCGAAGGCCAGCACGACTTCGCCGGTGAGCATTTCCATCTGTTCGACAAAAACCCGGGTTTCTTCATCGGAATCGCCGTCGAAGAAGAAGGCATGCCAGGCTTCGAGTTCCGGATTGCCCATAAAGTCCTGAAACTGCTGGTCCTGCCAAAGTCGGCCGATGGAAGACTTCTGCAGGGCTTTCCAGAATTCAACGGTATTGGAAATGCGGAAATAGGTCTGACCGTTTGGTGGAAGCAGTTCGGTCCGCTGCAGAGCAAGGGTTGCGAACGGAATGGAAAGGATGAGGGCAAGCGTGGTGGTTTTACGGAAGAACGACATCGGATTTTTCCTTTTGGGCTGAGGTGAACTTTCCGGGACGACGCGGTGCGTCGGGATAAACAAAACCGGATTCAGGGTTGGTGGCGTCGTAGGCGAAGGCGTCAATGTGATCAAGGATATATTTTGCATGGCGTGCCGGAATGGCGAAATTGAGCCCTTCCATGGTGGGAACGCCCATGTTGATGATCCCGATCACCTGACCGCGTGCATTGAAAAGCGGGCCGCCGGAATTCCCGGGGTTGACGGCGGCATCGACCTGAAGATAGAGGATTCCACCGAAATTGCGATGAGTCTGGCTGAGTACCCCTTCGGTCACGGTGCGTTCCAGCCCAAGGGGATTTCCGATGGCAAAGACGGCTTCGCCGATGCTCATTTTTTCGTCGGGGGCAAAAACGACCGGGGTGATTTCGGTATCGAAATTGTTCACTTTCAGCACCGCGAGATCATGAAACGGGGCGGTGGCGATGATATCGACATCTTTGTGTACGACCCGGCGCAGCACCTGGTTTTCCTGCAGAAACTGGGTGACGGATATTTTCTTTTCGCCGGCAATGACGTGGAAGTTGGTGATGAGGTATCCTTCTTTATTAGTAAAGAATCCGGAGCCGAGTCCGGCGGCGGTTTTCACTAGAACCACTGCCGGCGCGTAAAGTTCAGCGGCTTCAGCCGTTGTAATGCGTGCGGGAATCTGGACGTTGTAAAGGGCATTGGAGTCGGTCGGAACCGTACCTTCCACCGGTTCGTCTTCGTAGGTGGCGAGAATTTCGTCTTTGGGAATCCGCAGTACATCAAATCCGAGATCCAGTACGGTGGCTCCGTCTGTATTTTTCAGTAGCGGGGCCTGAATTTTAGCCCCGCCCTTGAGGATGACATCGCCCGCACGGGCGGTGGCCGTCAGGGCGGCAACGATTAAAAACAGGTGTATTCTCATAAAAATTCCTTTATGCGCAGGTATTATCTATAAACGATAGCACACGGCTTTATATGGACATTGTACAGGGCGGAACGCATTTCGCAATAAGCATTACGTTTCACGAATAGAGTTCCTTTACTTCTTCGCAGATTATTTTTACGCCCTCGGCCACAACGGCATCGTCCTGAGCATAGGAGACCCGGATGCACTCGTGTTTGTGCGGCCACTCTTCATGTTCCAGTCCCGGGAAAAAGCAGTTGCCCGGAACTACCAGTGTATGGCGTGCTTTGAGGCGTTCATAAAGCCGGGTTGACGTGCAGGGAAGTTCCGGAAACCAAAGCCATAGAAAGAGGGCACCTTCCGGTTTATGGATTCTGCACGGGATATCGCCCAGATGATGCTCAAACTGCTCCAGTGTCTGAAAGGCTTTGCGGCGATAGAACGGCTGGATTACTTCTTTGCTGAGGTTCACGATTTCGCCGCTGCGTACCATTTCCAGGGCCAGTCTGGCTCCTGCTCCGCCGGGGGCCAGGTTCAGCACTCCATTGATATCGCCGATGGCCGCGGCAATTTCTTCCGGTGCAATGACAATGCCGGTCCGTAGATTCGGCAGTCCGAGTTTGGACAGGCTCATGGTCAGAATGGTGTTGGGACTCCAGAAGGGTTTGGCGTCTTCAAATATGATGTTCGGAAAAGGGAGCCCGTATGCGTTGTCGATAATCAGGGGAATGCCGCAATGGCCGGCAATGGTGTCCAGGTGCTGGATTTCGGCATCGGTCAGTACGTTACCGGTTGGATTGGTCGGACGGGAAACACAGAGGGCGCCGATATCATCGCCGACCTCAAGTTCCTCAAAATTGACGTGATATTTAAACAGGCGGTCGCCGATCAATTCCATGCTGGGGCGTTGTGCCGCGAAAAAACGGTCGGTCAGTCCGGCGTCGGCATAACCGATGTATTCAGGGGTAAGAGGAAACAGGACTTTCTTTTTCGATCCGTCCGGCATATCGCCGGCAAACAGATTGAACAGATAAAACAGGCCGCTTTGTGCCCCGTTGGTCAGAGCGATATTCCGTGCGGTGATCTCCCAGCCGAACTGTTCCCGGAGCAACGCGGCAAGTGCATCGATGAAAGCTTCGTTACCACGCGATCCGTCATAATTACCGATCAGTGTTTCAAAACCGTGCGGTTCCGCCATGATGGCTTCCATTCGCGCACGGAAACATTTCTGAACGTCCGGAATGTGAGCCGGGTTTCCGCCGCCGAGCATCAGCATATCTCCGCCCGCCATGGCGGCCCCGAGATCATCCATCAGCTGTGTGATCCCGGCCTTACGGGTAAACTTTTCGCCAAACTTAGAAAAATCCATGTAAACAGATTAACTGCGGTTCCGGTTGAATACACGAAAAATTAAAAAACAAAAGGGCGGTTTTTCATCTTTTCCGAAGCCGGTTACTTCAGTAAGGCAACGCTTCTGAGGTCGGTATTGCGGAGAAAGGTCAGCTGGTCTTTTATTTTCCAAACGCTGTATTCGTAATGCTGATTGATCTCCAGCACCTGAATGTCCTGTGCCCCGAGCTCCATGTGCTTAAATTTTATATGCCGGGCCTTTTTTCGCTCTGTGCTTTATTCAAAAGCTTTTCACTGAACGATGAAAAATAGATGGTGCGAAGTAAACGGAAGGTGCCTGAATGAAAAAAGCGCCCGGATGAGCGCTTTTCACAGATTGCCGTTCGGCAGAGAAGTTACATCATCAGACGACGACGGACGAAGAGAATGCCACCGCCGAAGAAGGCGATAAGGGCAATTGCGGACGGCTCAGGAATGGCCGTCGATATTTCTCCGGCAAGAAGCGAGCCTGAGTTCCCTTGCAGCCACATATTATAGGTGCCGCTTGAAAATAATTGCGTTTCGGCGGATCCGGCTCCAAGGGTGACTGTTGTTCCGGAAGGAATGGTAAGCACGTCGCCGACACTGATGCCGCCCGTATCGTACGTCCACAGGGCGCTCCAGTTGCTTATTTCATATCTGGCTTCCTGATAGCGCCAGAGGTCCCAGGTATCCACGCCGTTTTTCCGGATCAGGGTCGGACTTGAAGCGGTGAGGTTATCGGACGAATCCGTTTGCGGATATAAAACACCGAAGTGATACCTAATAAGTCCGATGGAATTATCGTTTTCGATCGTGAAATTAACATCATGATTAAAGGTGATGGTTGCTCCGGCCCCGGTAGCGGGGTCGCCGGTTACAGTCACATTTGCAGGGATTAAAACGGCGAATGATGCCGAACAGATCATTACTGCGGCCATTGTTGTTATTAGTTGATTAGGTTTCATTGTGCTCCATCTTTGTTTTGCTCAGAATGGACTACGGCGTCGTGTCATAATTCATCTTTGCAGTTTTGTTTTGCATGTGTGGCTTCTAGCAATCGAAGAAGCCGTTTCACAAGGCCTGTTTGATGAAGCGGCGGTTTGGGTGGATGAAGTGCCGGTTTTCCGCACTTCAATCTATATATTAGAGAACGGAAGAATATGCGACGTTTCGAAAATCGGTCGGCCGTCTTATCCCTCAAATGCGCTACGCAGTTATGGGGTTGATTTATACCAAACGTTAAAACTATCCGGTATAAATTTGATCCCGCGCAGAGGCGCTGAGGACGCAGAGAAATTCAGTCATAAACGGCTCCGCGCTCTTGTAGGTTTCTCCCGACATCATTTGAGCTTTTTCCCCTTTCGAGAATGGGAACCATTACTCGTCGGAGAAAGGGGAGGAAAAAAGCTCCTCAGTTAAGTAAGCTGAGGAGCACCAGGGAACCGCCGGGCTTTTGACGAAAAGCTCTGCGCGGAATAACGCTGTCGTTAAGACCGGAATGTTTTGGTAAATGGTATTATATTGGCCGCTGTTTATGGGCTCAGATTTTTTCAGCACCTTTCAGCTGAAACATTTCCAATTCGAAACCGTCCGGCACTTCCGTAAACCCGGTATTGTGTCCGTCGGCTTTTCCCCCAGGATGGTCACTTCATCGAATGTCAGGGACAGTTGTTTCGGATTCATTAACAGGAATATGGCTCCGACTTCTGTTTTTATTTATCGAACGGTTGACAACTTTTTACATTTGGCTATATTGCCAAATAATAATTCGGAGCATGGTATGACCGGGAAGGAAAAAAATCTGTATGAAGCGAAGGCAAAGGTGCTGAAGGCGCTGGCGCATCCGACGCGGCTGTGGATGGCGGAGCAGCTGTCGGTCGGGGAAAGGTGTGTCTGCGAATTTGTGGATCAGATCGATGCCGATTTTTCGACAATCTCGAAGCATCTTTCGGTACTGAAACAGGCGGGAATTGTGCAGGACGAGAAGCGCGGCAAGCAGGTGTTTTATAAAATGAAGGTTCCATGCGTGATGAATTTCATGAGTTGTGTGGAAGCGGTCATTGAGAACAATGCAAAGGATCAGGCGACATTATTGAAATAATTTTTGAACGATTATTGGTTAAAAGGTCAAATGACCATGTAATGAGGTGGTGCAATGAATTGGAAGACTGAGTGGAAAAAGCTGGCGTGGATTGTCGGGATATTTTTGGGGTTCTTCTATCTTCCGGTCGGGAATACGCGATTTGACCATGCTGTAATGGAGTCGCTCCATTTGGCGAAATGGTATGCTCAGGAGCATGTTCTGCTCTGTTTGGTTCCGGCTTTTTTTATTGCGGGGGCGATTGCGGTATTCGTCAGCCAGGGCGCGGTGATGAAATACTTGGGAGCAAGAGCCAAAAAGGTGGTAGCCTATGGGGTGGCTTCGGTTTCAGGAACCATTCTGGCGGTTTGTTCCTGCACGGTGCTTCCGCTTTTTTCGGGAATTTATAAAATGGGAGCCGGATTAGGGCCGGCTACGGCGTTTCTTTATTCCGGACCGGCGATCAATGTACTGGCGATTGCCCTCACGGCCCGTATCCTCGGTGCGGAAATGGGGATTGCCCGTGCGGTCGGTGCTATTCTGTTCAGTGTGGTGATCGGATTGCTGATGCACCTTATTTTCCGCAAGGAGGAACAGGAAAAAGCTGCGGCCCAGATGGCCCTGCCCGAAGAAGAGGTGGCCCGTCCGTTATGGCAGAACGGCCTCTATTTTTTCTCGATGGTTGGGATTCTGGTTTTTGCCAACTGGGGCAAGCCGGATCTGGATACCGGTCTCTGGGCGGCGATTTATTCTTTAAAATGGATCATTACTTCCATTTTTGCTGCGGCCTTCGGAGTATTCCTCGTACTTTGGTTCAGTATTAAATGGTGGAAGGTCGTGTTGACTGCCGTTCCGGTCGGTACTTTGGCCCTCACATTTCCGGAACAACCCATCCTTGCGTTCAGCGCCGGGGCGGTGGGGCTTTCGTGGTTCACCAGCACCGATAAAGGTGAAGCAGGGGAATGGTTCAGTTCGTCCTGGGGATTTGCCAAACAGATTCTTCCTCTACTGCTTTTCGGCGTCCTGATTGCCGGTCTGCTGCTCGGCCGGGTGGGCCAGGAGGGTTTGATTCCTTCCGAATGGGTCGCCTCCGCCGTGGGCGGAAATTCGCTGCGGGCTAACTTTTTTGCATCATTTGCCGGGGCTTTCATGTACTTCGCCACGCTTACTGAAGTGCCTATCCTGCAGGGGCTGATCAACAACGGCATGGGCAAAGGTCCCGCATTGGCCTTGCTGCTGGCCGGCCCTGCACTCAGCCTGCCGAACATGTTGGTGATTCGCAGCGTGCTTGGCACCAGGAAGACGGTCGTGTTCGTTTCGCTGGTTATTGTTATGGCGACAGTCAGTGGAATGATTTTTGGAACGTTTTTCAATTAAACGGACGGTGTCGGGGAATTGAGACCGGATAGATGCCATGTGGCGGTGCGGCCGATGGGCCGTGGAGGGCTTAGTTGATGAATAATACGTCGTATAACGGCGTTTAAAGAAGGAATGAACGGAGGACATAAAATGAAAGTACAGATACTGGGCACCGGATGTCCGAAATGCAAAAAAACGGCGGAGGCGGCTCAATCGGCCATTGATGAACTGGGTATTGATGCTGAAATCGAAAAAGTGACCGACCTGAATGAAATTATGAAGTTCGGAGTCATGCTGACTCCCGCGCTGGCGGTGGATGGCGACGTTAAGGTCGTGGGTAAAGTTCCCACGGTGGATGATGTAAAGAAAATGCTGAAATAAAGGGAACGCTGGCAACGGAAAACAGGAACGAATCCATCTATATGGTTATGGGGGAATACGGAGCTTATGAAAAGAATTATACCGATTGTATTGCTGGTGGTTGCAGTGATTGCCGTAGTAGGCATAAAAAACAAAAAGAATCATGCCGCTCCGGAAATCGCCGGTTGCGAAGGGGGTGTCTGCACACTGCCGATTCCGCAGGAAAAGGTGGTGCAGGAAGCGGCGGAGGCCGATGCGCCCGTCGACAGTCCGTTGCCGAAACTGCTCGATCTGGGAGCCGGCAAGTGCATTCCGTGTAAAATGATGGCGCCGATTCTTGATGAGATGAAGGAAACCTTCGCCGGACAGCTTGATGTGGAATTCATTGATGTCTGGGAAAACCAGGAAGCCGGACAGCAGTATGGAATCCGTATGATTCCGACACAGATTTTTTTCGATGCGGATGGCCAGGAACTGTTTCGTCATGAAGGATTTTATGCCCGCGAAGATATGCTGAAAAAATGGCAGGAGCTGGGCTTTGAGTTTGAAGACCGCGCTGAATCTGCAGAGTAGCGGAGGAGAAAGTGTATGGAACAGCTGTTCATTGCTTTGACGCATGCGATCGAAAGCACCCCGCTGATTGCTCTCAGTGCGGCGCTGGTCTGGGGCGTGCTGAGCATAATTCTCAGTCCGTGTCATCTGGCCAGCATTCCGTTGATTATCGGATTTATTGATGAACAGGGCCGCACTTCGCCCCGTCGGGCTTTTCTGACGGCTCTGCTGTTTGCCACCGGCATTCTGCTGACCATTGCGCTGATCGGTTTGATTACGGCGGCGCTGGGCCGCATGATGGGCGACGTCGGGCGCTACGGAAACTGGTTTGTAGCGTTGATCTTTTTTGTGGTCGGCCTGCATCTGCTGGGCGTGATTCCCATGCCGGGCAGCGGCCCGGGACAGGTGGGGATGAAACGAAAAGGACTGCTTGCCGCATTCATTCTCGGGCTTATTTTCGGCATTGCGCTCGGTCCCTGCACCTTTGCCTATATGGCACCGATGCTTGGAGTGACCTTTAAACTCGGTGCGGAACAGCCGCTCTATGCCGGAAGTCTGCTGCTGATGTACGGAATCGGACACTGCAGTGTCATTGTCGCCGCCGGCACCTCAACCGGTCTGGTGCAGAAATACATGAACTGGAACGAAAGCTCCAAAGGTGCCGACCTGCTTAAGAAAGTCTGCGGAGTGCTGGTGCTGATCGGGGGGCTTTACCTGATCTACACCGCGCCCTGAGCAGGCGTTTATGATTTGCGGTATATTATTTTTAAACAATTGATCGGCTGGAAGAGTGGCAAATGAAATCGGCCTTGGCTGTTTAGGTTTGATGTAACGACGCTGTGCGAAGAGGTTTTGTTTTTCATCGCTTTTTTCTTTGGCCATGGTCCGGGAAAAGAAACCCGTCTCACAATTTCGTGTCGCATTTAATAAACAGATAATGCAGAGATGAGACATTTCAGGCCTTGAAGTGATGGTTTTGGATTTCAGCCGCTGCGTTTATAGGCTTGCATTCACGGTGTCTTTCCGGCCGACCCGCTTCTCCTATTAAATATACTCTCCCCTTCTCGATCAGGGAACTGAGAGGGGGGAATTGATTTCCGGTGTGTGGCTGTTGCAGTTGTTGACCACGGGCGCACGTTCGGCTGGAGCGAGCGGATCTTTTTTCAAACAGGTTGATTTTCGGGATCGGCGCTGCTGTTGGGGGAGGCGTCGGGTTTGTTTTAATGGCGGCGGTGCTGCTGACGGCACGCTTCATTGTTCCTTTGATTGGATATGAATCCGAATTTGAGCAGATGATTCAGATCTACCTTTATATAAGCGCTTTTTCGATTATTCCGGAGCTGATTTTTTACGCGATCCGGGAACTGCTGCTGGCGCGGTCCCATACGGTGATTCTCAACCTGTTGATTTTTCTGTTCAATTTTTTCAACATTGCGGTCAACATTCTGCTGATGTTCGGCCTGAAGCTGGGAATCGCCGGAGCGGCGATCGCCACGCTGCTTTCGCGGGCTCTGATGGCGCTGGCGGTTTTCCAATACAGCCGGAAAAAGACCCGTTGGCATTGGAAGGTTTGCGGTGATACGATGCTTATGATCTGAACGGTAATCGCACCTGAACCATGCCAAGCTGGGCACGCGGGAGTGCCGCGAATCCTGTCGCGGCTGTATGATGCCATAGCGGAAAATGAAGTGCCGCTCAGACACGGCCGCAGATTCCGCTTAAGCCAGTTGTCTTGAAATCGGGGCAACCGCAGGGGCTGCTGGGGAAACAAAAATGCGTCAGATTTCGGTTTATAAATACATATGTGTATTTGTGTGTATTGAGTCTACTGCGGTTTAATTTGCGACAATATTTTCATAGAATAATCATAAATTGTTTATATATAGGAAGAAATGTAGTTTAAAAGTTGTGGTTTATACTCAGGCCTGAGGGGGATGGCACATCTGTTGCGTATAGCAACGGTATCACTAATAAACTATCTAGTAATACTGTAGAGGATGAGAAAAACCAAACCCAATGGAGATTAAACCGAGATGAAACTGACCTTCCTTATGAGACCCATTGCTGTGATCATGGCGCTGATTGCCACTGCTGCTGTGGCGGAACCGCTTAAAATTGCCTATAGCGATTGGCCGGGCTGGGTGGCCTGGGATATCGCCAAGGAAAAAGGATTTTTTGAAAAGCACGGCGTGGAAGTGGAACTGCTTTGGTTTGAATATGTGGCCTCGATGGATGCCTTCGCGGCGGGTAAAGCCGATGCGGTCTGTGTGGCCAACGGCGACTCGGTGGTGCTCAATGCCACGGGGGCCCGCAACGTGATGATTCTGGTGAACGACTATTCCAACGGGAACGACAAAATCGTCGCCCGGGAAGGGATCGCCGATGTGAAAGCGTTGAAAGGAAAGAAGATCGGTGTCGAAATCGGTTTTCTCAGCCATGCGCTGCTGATCAAGGCGTTGCAGGATAACGGCATGTCGGAAAAGGATGTGGAACTCATCAATATGCCGACGCATCAGGCGGCACAGGTGCTGGCGTCCGGCGATGTGGATGCGATCGTGGCGTGGCAGCCGCATTCCGGCATGGCGTTGAAAGCCTCCGAGGGATCCACGGCGGTGTATACGACAGCCGATGCGCCCGGCATTATCTATGATACGCTTTGTGTGGCACCCGGCAGCATTCTGAAACGCAAAGCCGACTGGCAGAAGGTGGTGGCGGCCTGGTATGACGTGATCGACTATATGGCCGATCCGGCCAATGAAGAGGAAATGCTTCAGATTCTCTCCGCCCGCGTCGGTCTTACGCCGGCTGAATATAAACCCTTTCTCTCCGGCACCTACATGATGAGCAAAGACGAAGTGCTCAAGGCGCTTGAGCCCGGAGACGGATTTGAGTCACTTTATGGTTCCTGTGAAGTGGTGAATCAGTTTTTCGTTGCCAACAAGGTTTATGAAGAACCGGTGGCGGTTAAGCGCACCATCGATCCGTCGTTCACTAAATCCGTGAAATAATCTCTCCTCAAACCTCCTGGCGGGCCGGCTTCGGCCGGTCTGCCGAACCCTTTGCCCGCAGCATGCGGGCGATATACAACTTTCCAATCCCCGGAAAAATCCGGGGACAGGGGTGTCATGTCTAAACAGGAAAAATGGTTCAGGTTCGGAAAGAGCCTTTCGCCGAAGCGCGTCAGGGGACTGACCGTTGCGTCGTTTATTCTTCCGCTCGTGCTCTGGTCGGCGATCAGTTATATTCCGGGTCTCTGGCATCCGGAAGTACAGATTGAGAAGGTTGGGGACAGTCTGTATTTTGATGCGGGCGACCGGGTCGACGTGGAGACTTTTGAGCTGGAAAACAAAAATCTTCAGGCATCGGACGGTGTTCCAATGGTGGGGAAACGGGTAAACCCGGTCTATTTCCCGGCGCCGCATGAGGTGGTTCGCGCGCTCTATTCCGCATTCGTCACCGAGCCGCGTCGCGATGGTGAACCATGGTTTCATGAAAGTGTGGCGCACAGTGTGCGGGTGGTCTTCTGGGGTTTTCTGCTTTCATCGCTGTTCGGGGTTCCGCTTGGTATTCTCTGCGGCGTCTTCAGCTATTTTTCCAAACTGATTGAACCGTTTGTGGAGTTTTTCCGCTACTTCCCGGCCCCGGTGTTCGGTGCGCTGGCGGTGGCGATTCTGGGCATCAACGATGCGCCGAAAGTGGCGATCATTTTTATCGGTACGTTTTTCCAGCAGGTGCTGGTGATCGCCAACACGACGCGGACGGTGGATTTCAGTCTGGTTGAGGCCGCGCAAACGCTGGGAGCCAAACCGGGACGACTGCTTTTCAAGGTCGTGATTCCCGCGGTACTGCCGAAACTGTATATGGATATGCGGATTCTGCTGGGCTGGGCATGGACCTACCTGATTGTGGCGGAGGTTGTCGGCACCAGTACAGGCATCAGCTGGTTTATTAATCAGCAGGCCAAATACCGTATGTTCGACAATGTCTATGCCGCGATCCTGGTGCTCGGTTTTATCGGGCTGGGCACCGACATGCTGCTCGGTGCGCTCGGGAAACAGCTGTTTGCCTGGGAGGACGGGCGGCGTTCAGGATTCGGCAAAATGCTGCGAAAAATAAAACCTGCACCGGCGGAGGCCTGAGATGACCGATTTGCCCAGTACACTGAACCTGCCGTCCTATAAAGAGCAGTCGCATAAAGTGAAGGAGCGTCTGGACCATATCAAAAGCCAGCCGGTTGTTATCGAAGTCGATAAGCTGGTGAAGGATTTTCCAACGGAAGAGGGCATGCGCCGCATTCTCGACCAGGTGTCTTTTAAAGTGCACAAGCGCGAATTCCTTTCCATCATCGGCCCGTCGGGCTGTGGTAAGTCGACGGTGATCCGCATGATGGCCTGTCTGGAAGAGATCACCGACGGTCTGATTCTAGTGGACGGTTATCCAGTATCCGAGCCCGGGGCTGATCGCGGTATGGTGTTCCAGAAGTACACGCTCTTTCCCTGGCTGACCGTAAAGAAGAATGTCATGTTCGGTTTGGAGGTCGGCGGTGCCAGTAAGTTTGATGCCGAGCGCGATGCCCTCCAGTGGCTGGATATTGTCGGGCTCGAACCCTATGCCGATCTTTATCCGGCACAGCTTTCCGGCGGGATGCAGCAGCGCGTGGCCATTGCCCGCGCATTAGCCAATAAGCCGAAAGTGCTGCTGATGGATGAGCCGTTCGGGGCGCTTGATGCGCAGACGCGCGCCAAAATGCAGGCCTATCTCCTGCAGATCTGGAAGAAGATCGATATCACGATTATTTTTATTACGCACGATCTGGATGAGGCGGTTTATCTCTCCGACCGCGTGCTGGTGCTCGAAGCCAATCCGGGCCGGGTGCAGGAAATGGTGGAAGTCCCGGTCAGCAGGCCGCGTTCGCCGAGTCAGTTTTTATCGCCGGAGTTTCTGACCACTAAAATCCATCTCGAGGAACTGATTCATCCAACCGCAGAGGAGGCTCAGGATGATTTTGAGGTGGTTAAAATGGTGGCCAAAGAAGCTGGATGATCAGAGGAAAGGGAATGAAGAAAGAAAAACAGAATTACAAACGGTTCAGTGTCACTATGCCGGCCGAGCTCTATGAAGAGCTCGAAGAGATGGCGGAAGATCGGGGGATGGATAACCGCTCCATGATGATCTCGGATCTGGTGAAACGTGAAGTGCTTAAACACCGTCAGCTGGACCGTTCCCGCGTGATGGCAGGAACGCTGACGATCTCCTACGACGCGGCGGTCGATGACTGTGCCAACCGGCTGATCGCGCTGCGCCGCAACTATCTGGATGAAGTGATCTCCACGTTTCAGGTGATGCTGGAGGATGGAAAAAATCTGGAGATCTGGCTGGTGCAGGGGCAGGTGGAGGTACTCCATACCCTGCTTTCCCGCGCGCTGAAATGCAGCAAAAGCATGATGGGGCAGATTACCTTTGCCGACGCCATCCTGCCGCCGCTCAGAACCAATCGATAAACAAAGGACGCAGAAGATGAAATCTATACCCGAAGAAAAAATACTGTATGAAACCGTGGTTTCCGGAGGCTGGAACTTTTCGCACATTGTGCGCCGCGGCTGTACATTGCGGATTACCGATCTTGAAGGCGGCGGCAATGCCTCGGTGCTGTTTTACAATGCGGACAACTATACCGAGCGCTATAACATGGGTGACACCCTGAAAATCCAGCACATCTCATCGCTCTTCAAACATGCCTGTATCTATTCCGATATGGGCCGCGTGCTTATGAGTATTCCCGATACATCGAACGACTGGCACGATGTCATCTGCGGGGTGACCTACCGCGAAGACATGCTCCAGCGTTTCGGCACAAAAAGCTATCAGGAAGCCCGCAACGATTTTTATCGGAACGGTTATGACTCGCTTACGGTTGAGCTGGCCAAATACGGCATGACCAAGCGCGACTTCACTAATGTGGTGAATTTCTTTTCAAAAACCGACATCGATGCCGACGGCAATATGACCTTTGTTCCTGATGCATCACCGGCCGGTTCCTTCGTGGATCTGCGTGCCGAGATGGATACGCTGGTCATTCTGGATGCCGGTATGCATCCGCTGAATCCGTCGAGCGAATATGTGGCGAAGCCGATCGGTATCACACTGTATGCATCCGAACCCGCCGCGGCCGATGATCCCTGCCGGATGCTCTGCCCGGAGAATCAGCGCGGGTTTGAAAATTCGGAAAATTATTATTTGTAGGAGTCGATCATGAGTGAATTGAAAGAAAGTACATTGGTTGAAGAACATGCCCGGCTGAGCGAAACGGTTTCAGCAGGAACCTATTGGATGAAGGTGGTGAAAAAAGGAGAGATTCTCCGGATTACCGATCTTGAAGGGAATCAGGCGGCTGATACCCTGTTCTTCAACGCGAACAATACCGAAGAACGTTACCATGCGAACAATACGCTGCGAATGCAGAACAACGTCTACATCAAGCTCGGCACAGAAATCCGTTCTAACGAAAACAACGTAATGATGAAAGTGGTGGCTGACACCTGCGGGCGGCACGATACGCTAGGCAGTGCCTGTTCCTGCGAAAGCAACACGTCGCGCTATGCCCATGAAAAACGTTATATGCACAGCTGCCGCGATACATTCCTGCAGGGGATTCTCGACTGGGGCAACGGCATGGATAAGCGCGATCAGGTCTGCAATATCAACTTTTTCATGAATGTTCCGGTCGATCCGGAAGGCGGGTCCGATTTTGCCGATGGGATATCCGAGGCCGGAAAATATGTAGAGCTGGAGGCCGTGATGGACACGCTTGTTTTTGTCTCCAACTGCCCGCAGCTGAATAATCCCTGCAACGGCTACAACCCGACACCGGTGAAGATGACGATCTGGGAACAATAATGAATGCGAACCACGAACTACACGAAATCCCGAGAGCTGCTGAGTTTCGTGTAGTTCGTGGTCATCATCGGTTTACACACGACAGAGGATAATTGAATGTTTAAAAAAGTACTGGTGGCCAACCGCGGCGAAATTGCCTGCCGTATTATCCGCACGCTGAAGGAAATGGGGATAACCGCCGTGGCGGTCTATTCCGATGCCGACGCCGATGCGGAACATGTGGCGATGGCCGACGAGGCGTATAACATCGGTCCGGCGCCGGCGAAGGAGAGTTATCTCAACACGGATAAAATCCTGGCGGTCATGAACGACCACGGGGTGGAAGCCGTGCATCCGGGGTATGGCTTCCTCAGTGAAAATGTTGAATTCCGCAAAGCCTGCCTGGAGCTGGGCGTTGAATTTATCGGCCCCGAGGAACGCCACATTCTTGAGTTCGGCCTCAAACATATGGCACGCGATCTGGCGGAATCCGCCGGAGTGCCGCTGGTGCCGGGAACGCCGCTGCTCAACAGCCTGGAAGAGGCGCTCGAAGCGGCGGAGCATATCGGCTATCCGGTTATGCTGAAAAGCACGGCCGGAGGGGGCGGAATCGGCATGCGCATCTGCAACGAATCCGACGAGCTGGAAGCGCACTACGATACGATCAAACGCCTCGGTAAAAACTACTTTAAAGACGAAGGGGTTTTTCTGGAAAAATATATTCGCACCTCCCGGCACATTGAAGTTCAGGTGTTCGGCAACGGTAAAGGCGAGGTCGTTGTTCTGGGAGAACGCGACTGTTCGGTTCAGCGGCGGAATCAGAAAGTGATCGAGGAGACGCCGGCCCCGAATATATCGGAAGAGACGCGTGCGGCACTGCATGCCGCAGCGAAAGCGCTGACGGAAAAGGTGGCCTATCGTTCCGCAGGTACCGTCGAGTTTATTTATGACACCGAAACAGAGCAGTTTTATTTTCTTGAAGTGAACACCCGTCTGCAGGTGGAGCACGGAATTACGGAGGAGGTGTTCGGCGTTGATCTGGTGCGCTGGATGGTTGAGCTGGCGGCGGGTGAAGATCCTACCCCCGGAAAATTTGATCTGAAGCCGTCTGGCTGCGCGATGGAGTTCCGGGTCTATGCCGAGGATCCCGGCAAGGAGTATCAGCCGTCGAGCGGCATCATTACCAAAGCCGAATTCCCGGAAGGCATTCGGGTGGATAAATGGGTGGAAACGGGTGCCGAGGTGTCGGCCTATTATGATCCGCTGCTGGCCAAGGTGATTGTGACGGGAAGCACCCGGGATGAAACAGTTGCCCGTTCCGTGGACGTTTTGTCGAACACCGCGATCTGCGGTTTTGAAACCAACATTCAGCTGATGAGGCAGGTGCTTGAAGATGAAACCTTCCGGCGCGGTGAGGTTTTCACCGGCCTGCTGAATACGTTTGATTATCGGGCAGATACGATTGAAGTGGTCGTGCCGGGAACGCAGACGACCGTGCAGGATGTGCCCGGCCGTATCGGTTATTGGGGCATCGGGGTTCCGCCGTCGGGACCGATGGATATGCTCAGTTTCCGCATCGCCAACCGGCTGGTGGGCAATGCGGAGAATGCCGCGGCGCTCGAAATGACGATGTCGGGGGGAGTTATAGGTTTAACTGTGATGCCGTTGTGGCGGTGGCCGGCGGTGACCTGACCGTGATGCTGAACGGAGCGACGGTTCCGTTGCACGAAGCGTTCGAAGTCAGGGCCGGTGATACCGTCAGCGTGAGCGCTTTCTATAAAGGGCAGCGCGCCTATCTGGCCGTACGCGGCGGACTGGATGTTCCGGACTACATGGGCAGTAAATCCACCTTCATTCTCGGACGTTTCGGCGGTCATGCAGGGCGGGCATTGGCCGCCGGTGATGTACTGCATATCGGCGATTCGGTTGACGATGAGTGGACTATGAGGAAGCTGCCGGAAGCCGCTGTGCCGGAAATTTCAAGCCATTGGAAAATCGGCGTAATGTATGGACCGCACGGCGCGCCGGACTTCTTTACGGAAAAGGATATCGACACCTTCCTGGCGCATAAATGGGAAGTACACTTCAATTCGTCGCGCACCGGCGTCCGCCTGATCGGCCCGAAGCCGGAATGGGCGCGGACCGACGGCGGCGAAGCGGGGCTGCATCCCTCGAACATTCATGACAATGCCTATGCCATCGGCGCGATCGACTTTACCGGCGATATGCCCGTGATTCTTGGGCCCGACGGTCCGAGTCTGGGCGGCTTTGTCTGTCCGGTCACGGTGGTGGGTGCGGAGCTCTGGAAAGTCGGACAGCTGAAGCCGGGGATACAGTTCAGTTTATTCCCATAACGCTTGAGGAGGCCGGCCGGCTTGAAAAAGAGAATGCTGCGCTCATCGAATCGGGGACGCCGATGACGGTGCCGAACTATGCAACCATCGAGGATACGCCGGCGGTTATCGGCACATGGAATGAGGAAGATGAATTTGAAAAAGTGGTCTGTCGGCAGGCGGGGGATCAGTATCTGCTGCTGGAGTTCGGGCCGCTGCAGCTCGACCTGCGGCTGCGCTTCAAAGTGCATGCCTGGAACCTCAAGTTTGAAGCGCTGAACCTGCCGGGCATCATTGATATGACGCCGGGGATTCGCTCCTTCCAGTTGCATTTTGATCCGGCCGTGCTGCCGCGCAGGGAACTGCTCGCGCTGATTGATTCGCTGATCAAAGAGCTTAGTGAAAATCCGCCGGAGGAAGTGGAATCGCGGATCGTTCATCTGCCGCTGAGCTGGGATGATCCGCAGACGCGCGTAGCGATTGAAAAATATATGTCGTCGGTTCGGAAGGATGCGCCGTGGTGTCCGAGCAATATTGAATTTATCCGGCGCATCAACGGTCTCGATTCCATTCAGGATGTACAGGATATTCTGTTTGAAGCCAGTTATCTGGTGATGGGGCTGGGCGACGTTTATCTCGGTGCGCCGGTGGCCACTCCGCTGGATCCGCGGCACCGGCTGGTGACCACAAAATATAATCCGGCGCGGACATGGACGCCTGAAAACGCGGTGGGCATCGGCGGGGCCTATATGTGTGTCTACGGTATGGAGGGGCCGGGCGGTTATCAGTTTGTCGGACGGACGGTGCAGATGTGGAATCGCTATCATCAGACCCGGGAATTTAAACCCGGTAAACCGTGGCTGCTGCAGCCCTTTGATCAGATTCGGTTTTATCCGGTTGGTGGCGATGAGCTGATGCAGATGCGCCGCGATTTTCTGAAGGGCCGTTTTTCGCTGAAGATTGAAAAGACGACATTCAATATTCGTGAGTACAATCATTTTCTGGAGGCGAATGCCGGGAGCATCGATGCGTTTAAGTCAAGGCAGCAGGCGGCGTTTGCGAAAGAGTATCAGCACTGGGTGGACAACGATCTGCTGACGTTTGAAGAAGCGGTGCAGGAAGCGTCGTCGGAAGAGACGGAAATCATGGCGGGCGCCGAAGCCGTGACGGCTTCCGTGGCCGGCAGTGTCTGGCAGTGCAAGGTCAAGGTCGGCGACACGGTTGAAGCCGGTGATGAGGTGGTGGTGCTGGAAAGTATGAAGACGGAGATTCCGGTGATTGTTCCGGCAGCCGGCGAAGTGGTGCAGTTTTTCTGCTCTGCCGGCGATACGGTCAAGCAGGGCCAGCCGGTTTGCTCAATTAAATCTAATGAATAAGGAAAGCCATGAAATACACTAAATACACGAAAGGTACTGAGAATCATTTTTGTGTGGTTCGTGTATTTTGTGGTTCGAAAAAATGAAAAGTTTACAGATCAGTGCGCTGCATCAGGCGTATGCAAAGGGTGAAGAGACGGTGGCATCCGTCATGGAAAAATGTCTGCAGCAGGCGGATGAGCTTGCGCCGGAGGTGTGGATCCGGAAGCTGACGGCGGAAGAGGTTTCTATTTATGTGGGGGCTCTGAAGGGGGAATCGCCGGAGACGAAGCCGTTGTACGGTATTCCGTTTGTGATTAAGGATAATATTGATCTGGCCGGTATTCCGACGACGGCGGCGTGCCCGGAATATAGTTATGTCCCGGATCAGTCGGCACATGTAGTAGCCAGGCTGATTGAGGCCGGGGCGATTCCATTGGGCAAAACCAATATGGATCAGTTTGCAACCGGGCTGGTGGGCACGCGGTCACCCTATGGCGCCTGCCCAAACAGCTTTGATCCGGCTTATGTTTCCGGGGGGTCGAGCAGCGGTTCAGCGGTTGCTGTGGCGGAAGGTTGTGCCTCGTTTTCGCTGGGCACGGATACGGCCGGTTCCGGCCGGGTTCCGGCGGCATTCAATAATCTGATCGGATTGAAACCGTCACGCGGTGCACTGAGCTGTTCGGGGGTGGTGCCGGCGTGTAAGAGTCTTGACTGTGTTTCGGTTTTTGCGCTGGATGCGTCTGATGCCCAGACAGTGTTTGAGGTGGTGAATGATTTTGATCCGGGGGACTGTTATTCCCGTGAACTGGAGCAGGTTCCGGTAATTTCCAGCGGTTGGAAATTCGGGGTGCCGAAAAGAGAGCAGTTGAAGTTTTTCGGAAGCCGTGAATATGAATCCGCATTTTCTGAAAGTCTGGATATGCTGGAGAAGGCGGGCGGCACACGGGTTGAGGTGGATTTTCAGCCGTTCCTTGATGCGGCAGATCTGCTGTATTCCGGGGCCTGGGTGAATGAGCGTTATGCGGCGGTCGGTCCGTTCATTGAAGAGCATCCGGAGGCCGTGCTGGAGACGACACGGAATATTATTCTGTCAGGGCTGGATATTGCTGCACCGGATGTGTTCAGGGGATTTTATACTTTGCAGGAGTTCAAACGCATTGCGGATGCGGTGATGAGATCGGTTGATCTGATTGTCACGCCAACAGCGGGCACGCCTTATACGATTGACGAAGTGAATGCGGATCCGGTTCAGCTGAATACCAATCTGGGGTATTACACCAATTATATGAATCTGCTGGACTATGCCGCTATTGCAGTGCCGACGGTACTGACGCCGTCGGTACCGTTCGGCGTGACGCTGCTCTCCTTTGCGGGGCATGACCTGAAACTGCTGCAGCTGGCGGACCGCCTGCATCAGGTGTCCGGCCTGAACGTCGGTAAAACGGATCGGCGGCCCACGCCGCTGGAACTGCCGGCAAAGAAAAAACGGACGATCGATCTTGCGGTCTGCGGCGCGCATCTTAACGGATATCCGCTGCACCATCAGCTTGAAGAACTCGGCGCCTCGTTTGTGGAATCAACCGAGACCGCGAAGTCTTACCGGATGTATGCTTTTGAAACAGACGGTATCGCCAAGCCCGGCCTGATCCGCGATGCGGAGAAGGGCAGGCGCATCTATGTGGAGATCTACCGGATGACCTATCAGAATTTCGGTAAATTTGTAGCCGCCATTCCGGCTCCGCTGGGCATCGGTAAAATCAAACTCCGGGGCGGGGCGGAGGTCTGCGGTTTTATCGCCGAACCCGAAGTGGCCGCCATCGGCAAAGAGATCACCGAACTTGGGGACTGGCGGAAGTTTGCCGGTTAGCTGCCCTGTCCCAGATCGCCTCGTAGTGACTGATGATTTCAAGCATACGCGTCCGGTCAAAACTGGAATCGTGCCCTCCGTATATGGTGACGATCGGCAGCGATTTCAGGAGATCAAACATTTTCCGGTAATCCGGGGTACTCGTTTCCGGGCCTTCATAAAGCAGTGGTCCGTCGTAGATTGCATCCCCGGCAAAGAGTACGCCCGTACTGGTTTTAAACAGGCCGATGCTGCCGGATCGTAGCCGGCATCCAGCAGTAATTGTAAAATATCGTCGGGCATCTCGTTCCGAAATTAAGTGAGTTGGTCTGTGGGCTTTGCCGTCTCTTCAGCCTCGGCGGGGTGAAGCCGTCGGGTGTCAAACTCGTACACTGCGCCGATATGGTCAATGTGGGACAGATAATTTCCTTGGCGGGATCGCGGTGCAGCGTATCCGGAAAGGGTTTTAAGGGGATCACGCCCATATCCGTGTCAAAGAGCATGTCTCTTTCGGAGCCTTCAACCCGAAATATGTTTGCCCGGACCGGGAGGTGGACATGCGGCTCGAAAATCATCGTTGTATCCGCGCTGAGCTTTTTTGTTTTAAACCGGTTATCTGCAATATTCATCATCGTATGTGTTCTCTGTGGATTTGGTTTTCCGGATTGATCAGTGGATTTTATCAGGAAGGATCTATGGCAGAAGATGTGCCATCGAAAGACGGTGGCAGGAATGCTTTATAAGTGCCGAATAAGCGACCGGAGAACAATGTCGCCGTATGACTCCAAATGTGTGCGGTACTAATTTCGAAGGGAATATAAGTGTGTTATGTGCGCGAGCGTCCTTTCCCGGGGCGGCATCAGCAGCCCTTGATGAAAGCTGTCCCAATGCTGCTTGAAAGTACTCGGAAAATTATTTTTCCGGACTGGATATTCCGGCGCCGTAAGCGGCTTGCACAGGGACGGTGATGATCCGGCTCGGTCACAGGCGGAAATATACGGGTTGCGCGGATCTTTTCCAATGTCTGTAAGCGCTTTGTACAGGATGTTTCTTTGTGTCCTGACCCTCTGCGATGAATGGATTGTGGATTTCGCAGAATGACTTCGCGGGTCGCCCGGCCATGTGCAGATGGGCCATGAATTTTTGTGATTTCGGGAGGAGGATAAAGTGGGGTGAAAATAACAAAAATGTACTTATTAAGGTGTGACACATACATATATGAATGTGTGGATATAGTATGTATACATACACTCATGAATGTTTAATAAAAATCGTAAACCAATGTATACAAAGAGATAATATCAATAGTAGATAGATCATAAATATCGAAAAGCAACCGGTGGCACGGGGATTGCGTATAGGCTGGCAAGGATGCACGGATAATATTCAGATGGGGCGCGGCCCCGGAACCTTGAACCCACAATGGAGATTGAAATGAACGTGAAATTCGGAGCCCTCGCTCTTGGAGCCCTGCTGGCCGGTTCGGCTGCTGCCAGGGAAGAGCTGAACATCTATATCTGGTCGGAATACACCGAGCCGGAGCTGACCAAGGCGTTTGAAGAAAAGTATGACTGCAAGGTCATTGAAACGAACTATGAAAACTGTGAAGAGATGGTCGCCAAGCTACAGGCCGGCGGCCTTTCCCAGTATGACATGGTTTTCCCGTCTGACTATATCCTCCCATCGATGATTCAGCTCGGTCTGCTCGAAGAACTGGATCATTCCAGGATTCCGAACATTAAAAATCTGACCGATACGTTTACCTCACCGAGTTTCGATCCGGGCAATAAATATTCGGTGGCCTATCAGTGGGGTACTGTCGGCCTGATCTACAACATCGAAAAATTCGGTAAAATTGATTCCTGGAAAGCTATTCTTGAAGCGGATGATTCCACTCGCTTTTCACTCTTTGATTCCGAGCGCGAGATGACCGGCATTGCACTGGCCTATCTCGGTTATTCCATGAACACCACCAACAAGAAAGAACTGATGGAAGCAGCTCAGCTGCTGATCAAAGCGAAGAAGAAAAAAGGTTATTCCGGCTTCGATGCCAACGTCGGCGGCTTTTCCAAGGTTCAGGCCGGAACGCTCGACATGTCGTTCTGCTACAGCGGTGATGCCTTTGCCAACTTCAAAGATAACGATCATCTCTCTTATGTGATTCCGAAAGAGGGAACCGTGGTTTGGTGCGACAGCATGTGCATCACCAGGAAGGCACCGAACAAAGATCTGGCCTATAAATACATCAACTTCATTCTGGATGCGAAGAATGGCGCGCAGCTTTCCAATTACATCGCATTTGCCACACCGAACAAAGCATCACTGCCTCTGATTGACAAAGAGCTGATCGAAAATCCGTCCATCTATCCGGATGCGGCCACGGAGAAGAAGCTGGAGTTTATTCTCGATGCCGGCGCGAATACCGCCATGTACGGTGAGCTCTGGAAAATGATCAAAACCCGCTAACGAACCAATAACGATCCACAGATTACGCAGATTCCCACGGATTAGTACACCTGAAGAAATCCATCTAATCCGTGAAATCTGTGGATCAGAAACTCCATCGAGCAAGATCTATGAGCAAAGTAAAAACAGCCGTAACCCAGATGACCTGCAGCGAGGATTCCGCGGCCAATGTCGACAAGGCGGAAAAACTCGTCCGCGAAGCCGCAGCACAGGGCGCACAGATTATTCTCCTTCAGGAGCTCTTTGAAGGACCCTATTTCTGCAAACTGCAGAAGGATGAATATTTTTCCTGTGCTCATGAAGCCACGCTTGACGATCCGCTCCTGAAGCGTTTTTCAAATCTGGCGAAGGAACTCCGCGTGGTGCTTCCGGTCAGCTTTTTCGAACGCGCCGGCAAAGCCGCGTATAACTCGATGGCGATGATGGATGCTGACGGCACGATGATGGGCATCTACCGGAAAATACATATTCCGCAGGGGCCGGGCTACGAGGAGAAATACTATTTTGCCCCGGGTGATCTCGGCTTCAAGGTCTGGGATACGGCCTACGCCAAAATCGGTGTCGGCATCTGCTGGGACCAGTGGTATCCGGAAACCGCGCGCTGTCTGGCGCTGTTGGGTGCCGACCTGCTGCTCTATCCGACCGCGATCGGTTCCGAGCCGCGAGCGCCGGGCTATGATTCGTCCGATCACTGGGCCGTACACAGATCGGCCACGCGGCCGCCAATCTCATTCCGGTCTGCGCCTCAAACCGGATTGGAACCGAGCGGGATGAAGATGTGGAGATGACCTTTTACGGCCGCTCGTTTATTGCCGATGAAACAGGCGAGCTGATCGTTGATGCCGACCGCGATACCGAGGGGATCTGGATGGCGGCATTTGATTTTGAGGCATTGCGCAATTTCCGCTCAGGCTGGGGCTTTTTCCGCGACCGCCGGCCGCAGCATTACGGCACGCTTTTAACCCACGACGGCGTGAACCGCGTTGCTGGAATCTGAGTTTTACAGAGAGGATGATGCTATGGACTTAAAGGTATTTGCAGTTTGTAAGAGCTACGGTGAGGTGGAGGCGTTGAAATATGTCGACCTCAAAGTTGAAACGGGGGAGTTCTTTACCTTGCTGGGCCCGTCCGGCTGCGGTAAAACCACACTGCTGCGTGTGATTGCCGGTCTCGAAATGGCCGACAGCGGAATGGTGATGCTCGGCGGCGAAGCCATCACCTGGAAGCCGGCCAACGAGCGTCCGGTGAATACCGTGTTCCAGAGCTACGCCCTCTTTCCGCATCTCACGGTCACGGAGAATATCTGCTTCGGTCTGATGTCGCGCAAGATGCCGAAGGCCGACGCGCTGGCCAAAGCCGGAGAAATGCTCGATCTTGTGCAGCTCGAAGGTTTCGGTGACCGTAAACCGGATCAGATGTCCGGCGGGCAGCGCCAGCGCGTGGCGCTGGCCCGCGCTCTGGCCAACGAGCCGGAGCTGCTTCTGCTCGATGAACCGATGTCCGCACTTGATGCCAAGCTCCGGGTTCAGGTGCAGATTGAGTTGCGCCAGATTCAGCAGCGCCTCGAAAAAACCTTTATCATGGTCACGCACGATCAGCACGAAGCCCTTACGGTTTCCGACCGCATGGCCGTCATGAATGTTGGAGAAGTGGCACAGATCGGCGATGTCCGCGAAGTCTACGACCGACCGAAAACCCGGTTTGTGGCAGACTTCCTTCAGGCCCAGAATTTTATCGAAGCCGAAAAAGTTTCGGACGGGTTGATCAGAACATCCTACGGCGACTGGCCGGTGGCTGATGATATTCCGTGGGAGAAAGGGATGGTTACAGTGCGTCCCGAAAATATGAGCGTTACCGAAGACGCCTCGGCCTGCACTTTCAAAGGCCGTGTGCAGACTTCGCTCTACCGTGGCTGTTATCAGGAACTTTTCCTGGATAACGGCCTGCAGGTTGAAACCGAATCCGTCCGCCCGTTTGCCCGGGGCGAAGAAGTGATGGTTAACGTTCCGGCAGAATCGGTGGTGATGCTCAATGACTGAAGAAAAAAACAATTCTGAAGAGCAGAAGCCTGACGGAAGCTATACCGTTTTCCACGGCGGGCTCCTGAAAAAGAAAGCGCTGACCCGCCGCGGCATCGGTTTTGTTTCACCCGGCTTTATCTGGTCGCTGATCTTTCTGGTGATTCCCTGCCTGTCGCTGTTCATCGTCAGTTTTGCATCGCGCGGCGACTACGGCCAGATCGAGTGGAATTTCACCATCGATAACATGCGGCGCCTTGCCGGTTTCGGTTTTTTCGGCTGGTCGGCCGACAACCTGCTGATTGTCTGGCGCAGTATTCTTGTGGCGTTGGTGACGACCTTCCTCTGCGTGGTGCTCTCTTATCCGCTGGCCTTTTTCCTGGCGAGCCGCCCGGATAAAACGCGCACCATCTGGCTGGCGCTGCTGCTGATTCCGTTCTGGACGAATCTGGTGATCCGCACCTATGCCTGGTTCCTGGCGCTGGCGCCGAATATGCCGCTTTCGCTGCTGCTGCAGAATATCGGTGCGATCGATCCCGGTGAGCCGCTCTATCCGAGCACGTTTGCGGTCTATCTCGGCATGGTTTCCATGTTTCTGCCGTTTGTTGCGCTGCCGCTCTACACGGCCGTTGAAAAAATGGACTGGGCGCTCGTCGAGGCTGCGCACGATCTCTATGCCAGCCGCTGGCGCGTGTTCCGCCATGCCATTCTGCCGCAGACCATGCCCGGTCTTTCAGTGGGCATCACGCTCACGCTCGTTCCGGCGATGGGCATGTTTGTGGTGCCGGACATGCTGGGCGGTTCGCGCTACATGCTGATCGGCAACCTGATTCAGCAGCAGTTCGGCACCTCGCGCGACTGGCCGTTCGGCGCCGCGCTCAGCCTGGTGCTGATGCTGCTCACCCTGTCCGCCCTGATGGCTTCGCGCCGTAAAGAACTCAAGAAAGCGGAGGCTTAACCATGAACCGCTGCTCAACCGGACATGTCATCAACTCCGGACTGATTTTTATCTTTCTCTACATTCCGCTGCTCTGCGTGGCCATGTTCTCGTTCAACGCCAATAAGTTCGGCCTGACGTGGGACGGATTCACGCTCGACTGGTACATCCAGATGTTCCGGAACGAGGTCATTCTTAAGGCCGCCTGGAACACCCTGCTGCTCGCCGTCGTCTCGACGATCATCTCGACTGTGCTCGGCACGATGCTCGCAATCGGCATGTACCGCTTCCCATGGAAGAAGAAAACCATGCGCAAGCTCGATACGCTGCTGCACCTGCCGGTGGTTACTCCGGACATCATCTTTGCGGTGGCGCTCGTGATTGCCTTCAGCGTGATCCGCCACTTTACCGGCCTGTTCGAACTCGGCATGCCGTCGATGATCGTCGGGCACGTGACCTTCCAGGTTTCGTTCGTAGCCCTCGTGGTGCGCGGGCGGCTTGAACTGATCGGGCATGATGTGGAAGAGGCGGCCTATGACCTGTATGCCGATCACAAGCGCGTGCTGTTCAAAGTGCTGCTGCCGCTGCTCAAGCCGGGTATTCTGGCCGGGGCGATGCTGGCCTTCACGCTGTCGCTTGACGATTTTGTGATCAGCTTCTTCACGGCCGGTCCGAAGTCGACCACACTGCCGCTGTTTATCTATTCGGCACTCAAGCGCGGTATCACGCCGGAGATCCATGCGCTCTCTACTGTCATCATGGTGCTGACCATTGTGCTGGTGCTCGTCATGCAGAAGTTTACGGCCAAAAACGGCGGGGAGATTCATTAAATGATCTGGAACGCTCAAAGACCGGATTGTGTCTGCACCTCGCCTCCGCAGGGCCGGGCCCGACCGCCGGACGCGCCCGGGACGGCTCGGCGAGCCGCCTCTGCCGATGCACAGAATCTGAAGATAACATTTAAGGAGAAATAACATGCCAAGGAATATTGAAAACGCGAAAACAGAAGTACAATGGATCAACAATATTGTCTCTGGGAAAACCGAACTGACGCAGCAGGTTAAAGAGGAGATTTCGAGCAAGACGGTTGAGAACTTCCGCGATCACATTAACAAAGGATTTCTCGAATACCGCAAGTCCGCCACCATTGCCGGCGACTTTGCCATGACCGAATGGTCGGGACAGGGTTCGATCATCACTGATATCCTCGGCCGGGAATTTATCGATATGCTCGGCGGCTACGGGCTCTACAGTCTGGGCATCCGCCACCCGAAAGTGGTGGAAGCGGTCAGTGCCCAGCTGCACCGCTCCCCGCAGTATTCGCAGGAACTGCTTGATCCGCTGCGTGCCCAGCTCGGTCGTGTACTCGGCGAACTCACCCCCGGCGATATCCAATACGGCTTCTTTGCCAACTCCGGTACCGAAGGCGTGGAGGGCGCGCTGAAACTCGCCAAGCTTCACACCGGTAAAGCCGGCTTCATTTCCACCATCGGCAGCTTTCATGGCAAAACCGCCGGTTCGCTTTCCGTGATGGGCAAATCGGTATACCGTAAGCCGCTGCTGCCACTGCTCGCCAACGTGAAATATGCGCCGTACGGCGATGCGGATGCGATGGAGGAAGAACTGAAAAAAGCCCAGATTGTCGGCGATGATATTGCGGGGATCATTGTTGAGCCGGTGCAAGGCGAAGCCGGCGCGATTGTGCCGCCGGACGACTACTGGCCGCGTCTACGTGAAATGTGCGACCGCTACGGCGTGCTGCTCATTGCCGATGAAGTGCAGACCGGTTTCGGCCGCGTCGGCGAAATCTTCGGGGTCGATTGCTGGGAGGTGGTACCCGACATCATGGCGTTCGGCAAAGCGCTCGGCGGCGGGGTGGTTCCGTGCAGCGGCTTTATGTCGACCGCCAAGGTCTGGGAATGCATGGAGCCCAATCCGTTTATGCACACCACCACCACCGGCGGCAACCCGATCGCCTGTGCTTCGGCCCTCGCCGCCATCGGCGTGATGCTTGAAGAAGACACCCCGAAACAGTCCGCCGAAAAAGGCGTCTACATGACCGGCAAACTCAATGAGCTGAAAGATAAGTATCCCGACGTGATCAATGAGATCCGCGGCAAAGGCCTGCTGATCGGCGTGGAGTTTGCCGACGGCGACGTAGGCTACAAAGTAGTGGCCGGTATGTTCAAACGCGGCGTCCTGTGCGGCGGCACGCTCAACAATGCCCAGACCATCCGTATTGAGCCGGCGCTGACCGTGCCGTACGAGCTGCTCGACCAAACCGTTGAGATTATGGAAGAGGCCATCAAGGATCAGATCTAAGATGAAATTCGGATGGATCATTCTGATGATTTCCATGCTGGCGGATGTGGCCGCCAGCCTGCTGGCCAAGCAGGTCGACGGCTTTCGCCGACCGTTTCTGCTGGCGGCGGTGATCGGCGTATACATGGTTGCAATGGGGCTTTTCATGTATTGCATGAAGGTCCTGCCGATCGGGCCGGCATTTGCCATCTGGTCGGGTATTGGGATGGTGCTCATTGCCGTGCTCTCGATCTTCTTTTATCGCCAGATTCCCGACGGACCGGCCATTGTCGGAATGAGCCTGATTGTACTCGGAACCGTGGTGCTCAGCACCATGTCGAAGATGCAGGTGCACTGATTTGAGGAAAAATATGTTTACGATTGAAGAAACCAGAACTCCGAAAGCCGACGGCTTTCACATGCCTGCCGAGTGGCAGAAACATGAAGCCTGCTGGATGGCCTGGCCCTATGACGGCACCGCCTGGCGCGGGCACCACCGCGAGGCCAAGCACGCCGTGGCCACTCTGGCCAATGCGATCAGCGAATTCGAACCGGTCAAAATGCTGGTTCCGCCGGAGGTGCGTTCCGAAGCCGAGCGCTTTCTCGGCAAATACGTCGAGATTATCCCGTGCAAGCTCGACGATGCCTGGACGCGCGATACCTGCCCTTCATTCCTTATTGATCAGGAAGGCGGGCTGGCCGGCGTGAACTGGCGCTTTAACGGCTGGGGTGAAATGGAGTATGCCAATTGGGAGTCCGATAAAAAACTCGCCCGCCGTGTCTGCCGCAAAATTGATGTGCCGTGCTATAACGCGCCGATCATGAACGAAGGCGGGGCGATTCATGTGGACGGCGAAGGCACGGTGCTCTGCACCCGCGCAACAATCCTGAATGATAACCGTAATCCGGAAATGAGCGAGGAGAAGGTGGAGCAGATCCTCTGCGATTACCTCGGTGCGGAAAAGGTCATCTGGCTCGATCAGGGCTATGAACAGGATGAAACCGACGGTCATATTGATGTGGTAGCGGCTTTTGTTGCGCCCGGCAAGGTGATGCACCTCTCAACTGGAAATAAGACCGACCCCAACTACGGCCGGTTTGAGCAGAACATGGCCTACCTCGAAAATCAGACCGATGCAAAAGGCCGGAAAATTGAAGTCATCCGCATGCCGCAGCCGTCGCTTTGGCTGGAGGAAGACCGACGGATTTCATGCAGTTATGTCAATTACTACCTCGCCAACGGCGCGGTATTTGTCCCGCTTTTCGATGATCCGGTGGATGAACTCGCTATTGAAATATTCAAAGAGCTCTACCCGGACCGCGAAATTGTCGATATGCCCGAGTGCGCCGCAATTTTTTACGGCGGCGGAGGCATCCACTGTATCACACAACAACAACCCGCCATTTAGGAAATGGCTAAACACGAAGATACGAAAGACATGAATAACGAACACGCCTGAGCAGCTTCGTGCAGAAACAGAGAATAAAAATGAAGGAAATGGAATATAGTTTATCAGGTGTCTGGACCCATGCATGCGATCACACTGTCGTGCGCGGCGAAGGGGTTCGGCTTTTTACCGATACCGGCAAATCGCTGCTCGATTTTACCAGCGGTATCGGCGTCAACAGCACCGGCCACTGCCACCCGAAAGTGTCGGCCGCCGTTGCGGAGCAGGCGCAGAATCTGCTCTTCAGCCAGATCAACTGTGTACGGCACAACAAGCTCTACGAGCTGGCCGACGAACTCAAGTCGGTGGTACCGCCGCACCTGAATAAATTTTTCTATGCCCAGTCCGGCGCCGAGGCCATCGAGGCGGCTGTCAAACTTGCAAAACATGCCGCCGGCAAGCCGAACATCATTGTGATGCAGGGCAGTTTCCACGGCCGCACCCATATGGCCATGGCCATGACGACCAGCAAGACCGTCTACCGCCTGAAGTATCCCAACCTGCCATCCGGCGTTTATGTGGCGCCGTATCCCTATGCCTATGCTTCGGGCCGCACGGAGGAAGAGGAAACCGCCTATGCTCTTCAGGCCCTGGAACTGGTGCTTAATACCCAGAGCGCACCGGCGGAAACCGCCGCCATTTTCGTGGAACCCGTACTGGGCGAGGGCGGCTACCTGCCCGCACCGCCCAACTATCTCAAAGGTCTGCGCGACATCTGCGATAAACACGGTATCCTGCTGGTCTGCGATGAAATCCAGACCGGCTTCGGCCGCACCGGGAAAATGTTTGCGCACGAGTACGACGATGTTAAGCCGGACATCATGACCATGGCCAAAGGGATGGCTTCCGGCGCGCCTATTTCCGGCATCGCCTACCGCGAAGAGCTGGATGCCAAGTGGGGCAAAGGCACGCACGGCGGCACCTACGGCGGCAGTCCGCTCGGCTGCGCTGCGGCAATCTCCACCATCCGGGTCATCAAGGAAGAGGGCCTGGTGGAAAATGCCGTGGTGCGCGGCGAACAGCTGATGGCCGGGCTGAAGAAGCTTCAGCGCAACTATCCGTGTATCGGCGATGTGCGCGGCCGCGGCCTGATGATCGGTATGGAGCTGATGGCCGGCGATAAACCCGACACAGTCCTGCCGGGCAAACTGCTCAAGGAAGTGTATGCGCGCGACATGATGCTGCTTACCTGCGGGATCCGCCGCAATGTGGTGCGCTGGATTCCGCCGCTGGTGGTGACCGAAGCGGAAATCGATGAAGGCCTGAAGATCTTTGAAGAAGCGCTGGAGGCGGCGGTATGCATCTGATTCCCATGCCCGAAGTGTTCTGCGGCTCCGATGCGCTGGAGGCGCTGAGCAGCACACTGGCGCAGGTGAATGCGCAGCGCGTTTTCATTGTGACCGGTCCGCATGTTTCTCAAACGGACGGTTTTGCCGCAATGAAGGCGGTTGCGGAAATGGGCCGCGATGTCGCGGTGTTTAATGAAACGCAAGGCGATCCCTCGGTGGAGCAGGTCACCGAAATGATTGCACAGGCGAAAGCATTCGGCGCGGATGCCGTGATCGGGATGGGCGGCGGCAGTCCGATCGATGCTGCGAAAGTGGTGGCGGCTGCGCTTTTCAATGATCGGAAAGTCGAGGAGATGGTTGGAACGGATTTGGTTCCGAACCGCTGTGCGCCGCTGTTCATTATTCCCACAACGGCCGGTACGGGATCGGAGGCGACGAATATTTCAATCCTGACCGACACCGAAGAGCAGATGAAGAAAGCGGTGATCTCGAATAATATCCTGCCGCATGCCGCTTTTCTAGTGCCGGAGCTGACGGTTTCCATGCCGCCGCGTATTACGTCGATGACCGGGATCGACGCATTCTGCCACGCCACGGAAGCCTATCTTTCCAAACGCCGGAATCCGTACAGCGACGGCATGGCGCTCCGGGCGCTGGGTCTGATTGCCCGGTGGCTGGAAAAAGCCTGCAGTGAGCCGGAAAACCTCGAGGCGCGCGAGGGCATGCTGATGGCGAGTTTTTTTGCGGGGCTGGCTTTCACCAACGCAAGTGTTACGGCGATTCACGCCTTTGCCTATCCGCTGGGCGGACGGTACCACACGCCGCATGGCATGGCCAATGCGCTGATGCTCGCGCCGGTTCTACGGCATAACCTGGACGGCAATGAAGAGCGTTTTGCGGACTTGTCGGAAGCCTTCTGCGGGATTCGCGATGCCGAAACGTTTGTGCCGCAGGTTCAGGCCCTTAAAAAAAATATCGGCCTGCCGATGTCGCTTGAAGATGCAGGCGTTCCGGAAGCCGATCTGGAACCGATGGCCGAAGCGGTATTGGGGGTCACTCGGTTGCTGGAAGTGAATCCAAATCCCATCGGCATAAGCGATGCGTTGCGGATTTATCAGGAAGCATTCAAAGGAGAATAACCATGAGTGATGTGAAGAAAATGTTCATTAACGGGCAATGGGTGGAAGCTCTTTCCGGCGAAACGCGCGAGTCGATCAATCCGGCCAACGGCGAAGTGCTGGCGGCGGTAGCGGAAGGTTCGGCGGCGGATGTGGATAAAGCCGTCGAAGCCGCGAAGGAAGCTTTTTATAACGGACCGTGGGGATCGACCCCGGCGCAGGAGCGTGCGGCCCTGCTGTTTAAACTCGCCGACCTGGTGGATGCGAATGCCGGGGAGCTGGCGGAACTGGAGATGCGCGACAATGGTAAGCCGCTGCGCGAAACGAAGTATGACGTAGCGGATACGGCGGCCTGTTTCCGCTATTATGCCGGACTCTGTACGAAGCCGATGGGCCAGACCTATGAAGTGGCGGATCCTATGCAGGCGATGACGGTGCGTGAGCCGATCGGTGTGGTCGGCCTGATTGTGCCGTGGAACTATCCGCTGTTGATGGCCACGTGGAAAATTGCGCCGGCTTTGGCGGCAGGTAACTGCATTATTTTCAAGCCGGCAGAGCTGACGCCGCTTTCGGCGGTGCGTCTGTTTGAGCTGATTGAAGCCGCCGGATTCCCGAAAGGATCGGCCAACCTGGTGATGGGCGCCGGGGCCTCGGTCGGTGCGCGGATGGCCGAGCATCCGGAAATTGAAAAGATTGCTTTCACCGGCGGCACGGAGACGGGCCGTAAAATCATGATGGCCGCCACAGGCAACCTGAAGAAGATTTCGCTCGAACTCGGCGGTAAATCACCGTGCGTGGTGTTTGAAGATGCCGATATGGATGCCGCGGTGGACTGGGCGCTGTTTGCAATCTTTGCCAATCAGGGCCAGGTCTGTTCCGCGGGATCGCGCCTGCTGCTGCAGGAGAGCATCCACGATGAGTTCGTGGAAAAGCTCGTTGCACGGGCGAAGCAGATCAAGGTGGCTCCGGGCGATGCCGAGGGCGTCGAAATGGCGGCCATGATTTCGGAAGCGCACATGGAAAAGGTGCTGAAGTATATCGAAATCGGCAAGGAAGAGGGGGCCACGCTGCTGTGCGGCGGCGAGCGTTTGACCGACGGCGAGCTGGGCAAAGGCTTCTTTGTTGCACCGACGATCTTTACCGATACAACGCCGGACATGCGGATTGTGCAGGAGGAGATCTTCGGTCCCGTGCTCGCGGTGCAGAAATTTACCGATGATGAAGACGCGGTGCGTCTGGCCAACGATTCCATTTACGGCCTGGCTGGCGGGGTTTTTTCAGAAAACGGAACGCGGGCGATGAAATTCATCAAGAAGCTGCGCGCGGGCATTACCTGGATCAACTGCTACCACCCGACGTACAGTGAAGCGCCGTGGGGCGGTTATAAACAGAGCGGCATCGGCCGCGATTTAGGGACTTACGGGTTTGATGAATATACGGAAGTGAAGCAGATTAACATTAACCTGGAACCGGGACCCGTCGGCTGGTTTGAGGGATAGTTTTATTTTAAAGGGAGATTGGAATGTTTTTGGTCCAGGCTACGACAGATCATATTCTGCATGCGGCAAAGCTGTTTGACTTATATCGGCAGTTTTATGATCAGCCTGCCGATCCTGCGCTGGCGGAATCGTATATCCGTCAGCGTATCGTAAATAATGAGTCGGCGATTTTTTTGGCTTTTGAAGGCGGGGAGGCGGTTGGTTTTGTTCAGCTCTATCCCTCGTTTTGTTCGGTGGATGCGATCAGGATTCAGATTCTATACGACCTCTACGTAAAAGAAGCGTTTCGCGGAAACGGCATTGCCCGCTCGCTTATGAATAAAGCCAGAGCATATTCAAAAGCGAGCGGAGCAAAACGGATTGATTTATTGACCGGTGTTGAGAATAAGGCGGGTCGGGCCTTGTATGAAAAACTTGACTACTATCGGTCTGTGGATGACTTTATCGGGTACTCACTAAATTTGTGAAAAGATTATGAGACGTACAAAAGAAGAGGCGGATAAGACACGGGCGGCGATCCTCAAAGCCGCCCTAACGGTGTTTTATAAAAAAGGGGTCAGCCGTTCGACGCTGGCGGATATCGGCCAGGCGGCCGGTGTGACGCGCGGCGCGGTCTACCACCATTTCAAGGACAAGGTGGATCTGTTTCTTCAGCTCAGTGCCGAGATCACGAAATCGCGGCACTTTAATCCGGAAATCTGGAACGATGACTCTGTTCAGACTTTGGACGATCTGCGTGAAGTGATACTGGAACGGCTGCGGCTGTTCTTTGATGACCGCGATGTGCACAAGTTCATGATGACGATCTTTTCGCGTATGGAATACATCGACGATTTCAAGGAGTTCTGGATCAATGAAAAGAAGTACCAGCAGGCCTCAATCAAGGGACTGGAAAGTGCATTGGAGCGCTTGAAAGAGAAGGGGGAGGTCCGCAGTTCAATCAATCCGCTGCATGCAGCGCGGCATATTTATATTTTCATCGACGGGATTTACGACTGCTGGAGTATCGACGAAAAAGAATTTCTTGTGCGGGATGAGCTTGAAGAAGCTGTGGATGAATTCCTGATGCTGTTTAGGCCAGTCTGGCGCGGTAGTCCGCATAATTGAATTCGCGAAGAATTTCCACCTGATCACCGCGTCGGACAGCGATATCCGGGTGTTGAATGCCGTTGAAAAAGGTGGTCTTCACCATGGAGTAGTGGGCCATGTCTTTGAAGATCAGCCGGTCACCGACAGCCAACGGTTCATCGAATGAATAGTCGCCGATGATATCGCCGGCGAGGCAGCTGAGCCCGGCCAGCTTATAGGTGTAGGGTTTGGCTCCGGGAAGCGCGGCATTTTCAATCTCCGGGCGGTAGGGCATTTCCAGCACGTCGGGCATATGGCAGGTGCAGGAGACATCGAGGATAGCAATGGCGCCGTTGTTGTCGATGATGTCCAGCACCGAGGTGACGAGTTCGCCCGCATTGAGTGCCACGGCTTCGCCGGGTTCGAGGATGACCTGCACACCGTATTTCTTTTTAAAGGCGTTGATCAGTTTGACGAGCAGGTCGATGTCGTAGTCGTCGCGCGTAATATGATGCCCGCCGCCGAAATTCACCCAGTCCATTTGAGGCAGCAGATCGCTGAACTGTTCTTCAACAGCTTGCAGCGTGGTTTGCAGATCGTCGGCATTCTGTTCGCAGAGGGTGTGGAAATGAAGGCCGGTAATACCGGTCAGATTCTGTCCTTCAAAATCCCGGCGGCGAATACCGAGGCGGGATTGCGGGGCGCAGGGGTCGTAGATGGCATGGGCCGGATCCTGCGTGGAACATTCGGGATTTATGCGGAGGCCGAATTTGATGTCTGTGTCGCCGGCGGTCCGAAAGCGGTTGAGCTGATGGAATGAATTAAAGTCGATTTCATCGCAGAGTGTCAGCAGTTCCGCGAAATCGGCCTCGGAATAGGCGGCGGCGTAGGCATGAACTTCTTTGCCGAATTCTTCACGGCCGAGCCGTGCTTCCCAGGGTGAGCTGGCGCAGACGCCGTCGAGGTATTCTCCAATAATTGGAAAAAGGGGCCAAAGGGCGAAGCCTTTGAGGGCTAGCAGGATTTTACAGCCTGTCTGTTGTTTTACGGAAGCAAGTACTTCGCAGTTTTTTCGAACGAGATTTTCATCCACGATGAAAGCTGGAGTTTTAATATCCATCAATCGAGCTCAGCTACGGCGCCTTCGACTACCTTCCAGGGGAGACCGTATTGATTGAGGTCGTCCATAAACGGATCGGGGTCCATCTGTTCAATGTTGAAGACGCCTTTGCCGCTCCACTTTTTCTCGAGTACCATTTTTGAACCGATCATGCAGGGTACGCCGGTGGTGTAGGAAATCGCCTGTGATTTGACTTCGGCATAGCATTCCTGATGATCGCAGGTGTTATAGATGGTGATGGTTCGGGTTTCGCCGTTCTTAATGCCGGTAACCTGGCAGCCGATCCATGTTTTTCCTTTTGTGCGCGGGCCGAGGGTGGAGGGGTCGGGGAGGAGGGTTTTCAGGAACTGCAGCGGGATGATTTTCTGACCGTTGAATTCCACTTCGTCGATCCGGGTCATGCCGACATTGCCGAGCACTTCGAGGTGTTTGAGGTAGGAATCGCCGAAGCTCATCCAGAACCGGGCGCGTTTCAGCCCTTTAATATGTTTGCCGAGTGATTCGAGCTCCTCGTGATACATCAGGTAGATATTAAGGTCTCCGATATCTTCGGGCACCGCAAAGGAGCGTTTAACGGAAAGCGGTTCGGTTTCGATCCATTCACCGTTTTCCCAGTAGCGGCCTTTGGCGGTGACTTCGCGGATGTTGATTTCCGGATTGAAGTTGGTGGCAAAGGGGTAACCATGGTCGCCGGCGTTGCAGTCGATGATGTCGATGGTGTGGATTTCATCAAGATAGTGTTTCTGGATGTAGGTACAGAAGACCGAGGTGACGCCGGGGTCGAATCCGGAGCCGAGCAGGGCCATGAGACCGGCTTCTTTAAAGCGGTCGTGATAGGCCCACTGCCATTTATATTCAAATTTGGCGGTATCTTCAGGTTCATAGTTGGCGGTATCGATGTAGTGTACACCGGTTTCGAGGCAGGCATCCATGATGTGCAGATCCTGATAGGGCAGGGCCACATTGATCACCAGTTCCGGACCGAAGCGTTTAATCAGCTCCACCAGCTCCGGCACGTCGTCGGCATCGACCTGCGCTGTCTGAATCGGCCGGTCGAGTTGTGCAGCAATGGCATCGCACTTTGATTTTGTGCGGCTCGCCAGCATAATTTCTGAAAAGACTTCCGGCAGTGCGGCGCATTTGTGCACGACTACTCCGCTGACTCCGCCCGCTCCGATGATTAAAACCTTTGACATATTTTTAGCTCCTGAAAAAAGAGGATGCTAAATACCGCACCTGCGGCGGTTTTGGCAACCTAATGTTTATACTGGCTCAGGTGGGTCAGTTTCCGCTCGCGGAATTCCGCCGGTGAGAGTGTGCTGACCTGTTTGAAAACCCGGCTGAAATAGGCGCGGTTCGGGAAGCCGGTGGCCTCTGCAATCTGATCAATGGAGAGATCGGAATGCTCGAGCAGGTGGCCGGCCCGGCTGATGCGGATCTGATTGACATAGCGTGCCGGCGAGGTGTGCAGGTATTTACTGAAAAGGCGGCACAGGGTTTCGATGCTGATGCCGGCTCGAGCAGCGAGCAGTTCGTTCGGCAGTTTTTCACTCATATGCTCGCTGATGTAGCGGATGACCGACTGCAGTCTTCCGGGGAGCGGTGGGGCCCAGCTGATGTCGCGGTGACTGATGCACAGATGGATAAGCGCCAGACTGCGGTGGAATATGCGGTTGGTTCCGGCGCTGCCACTGGAAATTTCTTCAGCGAGATTCTGTATGAGCTGCAGCTGAAAGCCGGTCGGTTTGATAATTACCGGAATTTGCTGGTGCGGGGTGAGGCGTTTTTCCAGGGAAAAATGGAACCATAGGTTCCGTACTGGCTGTTCACCGATGCAATGAAACAGGACATGATCCGGAATAAGCAGAATGCGGTCGGGTTTCAGTTCATAGCGCTGATGATCGAGTTCGATGCAGTGGCCGGGATCGAAGTTGTAGTAAAGCCGCCAGAATGGACTGAGTACATTCGGAAAATTCCAGTGGGTATTGCCTGGAATATAGCCCGCCTCGTGTAACGCAGGCAGTTCCGAGGTGGCGATGATGCCGCGCGGCTCAAACTCAATCCCTTTGCCGGAGTAGGGATTTTCGTAGGCCCCGAAATTTAATCTTTTGACAGAATCAGACATAAGAATGCACGGAGCGGATATAGCCGTATTTCGGGATCGGTGCAAACGTAATCTGTTATTGAGATTTAGTATTAACAGGAGGATACTATGCCTGAACTCGTTGAAGAAAAAATATGCTGGTACCGTAGCCCCATTGATAAAGAGCTGCGCAAAAAACTGATGGAACGAAGCGATGCCAAAGGTCTGGTTCACGTTGTTTCGCTGATTCTTCTGTCTCTGGCAACCGGTTTCGGTGTGTGGTATTCAGCGCATCATTTCCACTGGAGCATTACGCTGCTGGCACTGTTTATTCATGGAACCTGCTTCACGTTTCTGGGGGAGCATGCCGGTATTCATGAGCTGTCGCACGGAACTGTATTTAAGACGAAAGCTCTGAATGAATTTTTTCTGAAACTGATCGGGTTTTTTACCTGGAAAAATATTCATGTGTACCGTGCCAGCCATACCCGGCATCATATGGCTACGGTGCATTGTAAACAGGATCTGGAGGTTCCGCTTCCTTATAAAGTCACGCTGCGGCAATGGATCGGGTATTACACCTTCGACATGGATCGTTTTCTCAGCACCAACTGGCAGATTGTCCGCAATGCCTTCGGCGTATTGAGCGGCGAATGGGAAAACTTTCTCTTTCCCAAGGGTTCTAAAGACCGGAGAAAGGTTTTCGCCTATGCCCGCATCGTTCTCATGGGTCAGCTGCTGATTGTAGCCGGAATCATCTATTTGCAGGACTGGATTCTGCTGTTGCTTTTCACGTTTCCGACCTACGCCACCTGGCTGGCCTGGCTGGTGACGATTCCGCAGCATGCGGGGCTGCAGCCCAATACGCCGGATTTCCGACTATGCTGCCGGTCGGTCAAGGTCGATCCGTTCACGCTTTTTCTGCATTGGAATATGGATTACCACGTGGAGCATCATATGTTTGCCGGAGTGCCCTTCTATAATCTGCCGAAACTGAGGGAAGCGATTAAAGACGATCTGCCGCCGATGCGTCCGTTTTTCGAGACCTGGAAAGAGATCCGGCATACGCTGAAGAAGCAGAAAACGGATCCGACCTATTGTTATATTCCGGAGATCCCGAAGGGCTAGGGCAGTGCCCGTGCGAGGCGCGCAATCAGGTCCTTCGGGTCTTCGGTGCCGACCGAAATACGGATGAGCCAGCGTGAAGCACCGGCCTGTTCCGCCCATTCGAGTTCCTGATAGTGGGCGATCAGTACAAACGGGCAGCAGAGACTGAAGCTGGTTCCGAGGTTTGGACCTTTGGTGATTTCGAGGCGGTCGTAGACCGCTTCGGTGTACTTTTCAGGTTCTTTCAGAACGAAAGAAAGCAGGCCGCCGTAACCGCCGTCGGGTCGCCGGAACTGATCATAGATTTCCCGGTCGGTAAACATCGGATAATACACGGAATCAACGGCCGGGTGCTGATGCAGATATTCGCTGAGGGCCAATGCGCTGCGGTTGATCTGTCCAACCCGTTCCCGGAAGTTGCGCGAATCTTTTTCCAGCTGGATAATGTCGGCTCCGTAAAACGCTTCCGGTTCATGAATGGTGCGGAGTTCATTGCGGAGTGTGCGATAGAAATCCGACTTTTCGTTCAGAATCAGTGCCCCGCCCATGACGTCGCTGGTGCCGGAAAAGAATTTGGTCAGGCTGATAACCGAGATGTCGGAAACCGGCAGTGTATTCTGATTGATGCAGGCGCCGAGGGTTTCATCGATGATAATTGGAAAGTGGAACTGATCCGCCAGTTTGCGGAGTCTTTTCAGATCCACACACGTCAGCAGCGGATTGGAGGGAAATTCACAGAAAAGGCCGCTGATGGGGGATGTGGCTAAATCCTTTTCCAGCTGTTCCAGATCCGCGATATCGCCTTTATCATAAAACAGGGCGCGGTAGGGATTAAACTTTTCCTGCAGCTTGAGCGTATCGCCATAGGGGAAGGCAAACTGTGCGGTCGGGGCTTCAAGGCGGTTTTGGCGTACGGCGATGTAGGCGGCATGAATGGCTGCCATTCCCGATGGGAAAAGAAAAATGTTTTCGGGGGTTGCGCCGGAAAATCCGGCAATACGTTTTTTAAGGGTTTCCGCTTGTGCGGAGGCGTCCGGGGCCGGGATGCCGTTGAGCAGGGCTTCGGCGCAACGCGATGAAATGCCCTCGCCGGCATGCTGCCAGTAGGCTTTGGCCTGCGCGGCCAGTGTTGAAGGAAAACTGATCAGATGAACGGCGGAACCGTCTGTTTTACGTATGCTGATTTCGGCGGTCGGATCGTTGACCCAGAGATAGGCTGCGCAGCGCTCGGCGGCATCGCGGGTGGTATAAAGCTGTGCGCATTCGTCGCTTCGCCTGCTGAATTTATGAACGGCGGCCTCGACCAGGGGATGATAAAAAAAGCGCGGATAGCCGAGGTGCAGTTTCTGCATAGTAACAGGGTTTTTCTCCTCGTAGCCGATGACGTCCTGCCAGCGCGGCAGGCACATGGCGATGGCATGCGGCGAGTTGGGCACCGGTTTTCCGAGATCTTCAGCCCGCCAGAGCGGATTTTTGCGTAAGGTTTCCTGCGGCATAACTCTATAGATTTTTAAGTGAAGTCTCGATGTCATTAATCAGGTCGTCGGCATCCTCGATGCCTACGGAAAAGCGGACGAGCCCGTCGGTGATGCCGACCGCTTCGCGTTCGGCTTTCGGGATCGAGGCATGGGTCATCGATGCCGGATGACAGATGAGTGATTCTATGCCGCCGAGGCTTTCTGCCAATGAAAACAGCTTGAGATTGGAGATCAGTTTTACGACCTGCTCAAACGGCAGGTTAAAGATGGCGGTGACGATGCCGCTGCCGCCGCGCATCTGTTTTCTGGCCAGCTCATACTGAGGATGCGAGGGATGGAAGGGATAGCGTACAGTTTCGGTTTCTTTCAATGACAGGAGAAAATCGGTGATTTTCAGCGCATTTTCCTGGTGCTGCTTCATGCGTACGGCAAGGGTTTTCAGGCCGCGCGAAATCAGCCAGCAGTCGAATGGCGACGGATTCAGGCCGACGGCTTTCTGCGCGAAGATCATCTTTTCGTTCCATTCTTCGGAATTGGTACAGACGACTCCGCCGAGGCAGTCGGAATGACCGTTAATGTATTTCGTGGTGCTCGACAGGCTGATGTCCGCTCCGAGCGCAAGCGGATTCTGGAAATAGGGTGATGCAAAGGTGTTGTCGACCAGCAGTTCTGTGCCGGCGTCGTGTGCGGCGTTGGCGAGAGTTTTGATATCGATGATTTTCAGCAGCGGATTGGTAGGCGATTCGATCCAGACCAGGGCCGGTTTCTGTTTTTCAATTTCCGCATAGTTTGCCGGTTCGGAGAGATCGGCATAGGAAATGGTGATGCCGAACTTTCGGAAGACCTGGTCGTAGATGCGATAGGTGCATCCGTAGATATTTTCTTCGGCCACGACATGATCGCCCGAGGAGAGGGTGGAAATGACGGCGTTGACGGCCGCCATGCCGCTGCCGAAGACGGTGGCATATTCCGCCTGTTCCAGCTGGGCGAGGGTGGCTCCGAGACGGTCGAAAGCCGGGTTGCCCGAGCGGGTGTAGTCGTAGCCCCGGGTCTGTCCGGGTTCGAGCTGGGCAAAGGTGGAGGTTAAGTAGACAGGGGGAATCACGGCTCCGGTTTCTTTATCCGGTTCCTGGCCGATGTGAATGGCTGCGGTATCAAATTTCATCTCATTCTCGTGTAAAACTGATCATATTTAAAGGGATTGTCGTGAGGGAAGGTAGCGGGTTGAGCGCATTACGTCAAATGCTGCCTTTGGAACCTTTGTTTTAATCTTGTTATCTGATTTGAATTGATTAATTCGTCTGGAAAATGGAGTTTGCTTTAGGACGTGTGTCCGGGGAGAAGGGTTCTTATTCTGGTTATTAAGGAAAATATGTTACGGGTTGTGAATAATAAGGCTTTGGCATTGCTTATGGCAGGAACTTTGTTCGTGCGGACCGCGTCAGCAATGCCGGAAACAGGTATAGCTCCAGAGAATGGTTTTATTGAAAATCTCCAAGTGGCTTTGCTGGTGTTGGGAATGCTTGTATTTCTGATCAGGGTGAAGCGAACGAGTCCGGCTTGCCGATGTATTATGTTCGGGGGGGCATGGCTCTGTCTCTCTTTTGTATTGAGGGAGCTTGATGTTGAGGATTTAGCAGTCCCTCGGTGGGTCATTATGATTGGGAGTGGGACGGGGCGGAATCTGATCATGGCTGCAGGATGGGTTGCTGTAGGCATATTTTGTTTGAAGTCATTTCGGATACTGAAGAGAAATCTGAAATTTCTGGTCTCTGTTCCGGCAAGTATTCTTGTTGTGATTGGCGGTTTTTTACTGGTGTCGGGGGGGCTGTTCGATCGAGAAACCATCCGGTTGGAAAACGGGCGTCTTTATGAAGAACTTTTGGAAGCCTGCGGCTATTTTCTGATATTTGTGGCTGCGCTGATGGCCGGCAAATTTAAAACACTTCCGGAGGATGAGCAGGAGGCCGTTGCGGCGGAGGGGGCCTGCGTTCACCGTTCGAAGTAGGTGTATCCGCGCATACCGTTTTCGAAAGCATCCATGATGTTGCGGCGCTCTTTCGCAGTAATCGCATCGTTGCGGACGGCGGTTTCCGCCAGTTTCCGGATGCGGCGGATTATGTTTTTCGGGTCGTATTCCACGTAGGATAAAACGTCGGCCACTGAGTCGCCTTCGAGTTCCCGGGAATAATTCAAATGTCCTTCGCGGTCGACTTCCACGGTGATGACGTTGGTGTCGCCCAGCAGGTTGTGCAGATCGCCGAGGGTTTCCTGATAGGCTCCGACAAGAAAGACGCCGAGATAATATTCATCATCTGTCAGGTTATGCAGCGGAAGCGAATCGCGGGTGGTGTACTGCCCGACAAAGCGGTCGATTTTACCGTCGCAGTCGCAGGTAATATCGGCCAGCACTACTTCGCGGGTCGGTTTTTCATTGAGCCGGTGGATCGGCATGATCGGAAAAAGCTGATCGATGGCCCAGACATCGGGCAGCGATTGAAACAGGCTGAAGTTACCGTAGTAAATATCGGCCAGCATGGAAGGCAGTTTGCGCAGCTCGCTGGGCACATAATCCATCTGTCCGGTGAGTTTTGCTATGCGGGTGATAATGTGCCAGAAAATGGTGCCGGCCAGCGCGCGGTCTCGCAGGGTCATGGTACCGCGTTTGAATCGTTCGTGAATTTCGTCGCGGTAGTAAAAGGCGTCGTGGAAGCATTCCTGTGCGTTGCGCTTGTTGACCACTTTGACTACGGCCATCAGGTTGTGCAGCAGTTCGTGAGCGTTTTCGGGGAGTTCAGTAGGCAGATCGCTGATTTCGAAACGGCTCTCGTCGAGAATGTTGAACAGCAGTACAGAATAATAGGCAACCGTTGCGCGCCCCGATTCGGTGACGATGTCGGGATGGGGCACGCCGGTTTCGGCCAGCGTACTGACCAGGTTTTCCACGATCGCTACGCAGTATTCGTCGAGATTATAGTTCCTGCTTGCTTCGGTATCGCCCTGTGATCCGTCATAGTCAACCGCCAGGCCGCCGCCAAGGTCGAGGATGCCCATGGGGGCGCCTTCTTTCACCAGACCGATATAGACGCGACAGGCTTCGACGACTGCTTCACGAATATCCCGGATATTGGGGATCTGCGAACCGACGTGATAGTGCAGCAGCTGGAGGCAGTCGAGCATGTTGACTTCTTTCAGGAGATCGACGACGTCACACACCTGCGAAGGATTCAGCCCGAAGACACTGCGCTCACCGCCGGAGTGGTTCCAGTGCCCGGATGCCTGAGTGGAGAGTTTGAGACGGACGCCGATTTTCGGCGGTATATCCAGGGTTTTGGAGCGGTTGATGATCAGTTCGAGCTCCGACGGGGTTTCCACCACAAAGATGCACTGCAGGCCCATTTTGCAGGCATAAAGGCCGAGGTCGACAAACTCCTCATCTTTATAACCGTTGCAGATGAGGTAGGCTTCGGGATCGTGCATGTAGGAGAGGGCCGCGATCAGTTCCGGTTTACTGCCGGCTTCTAGACCGTGATGGTAGCGGGCACCGAATGCCGTGATTTCTTCGAGCACCTGCTGTTGCTGGTTCACTTTAATCGGATAGACACCACGGTAGTTTCCTTCGTATTCAAACTCCTGAATCGCCCGGCCGAAACCTTCGTGCAGGAGTTTGATCCGTGCGTCAAGGATGTCGGAAAACCGCAACAGAACCGGCATATTCAGCCCTCGGTCGATTAAACCGTCCACAATATGGCGAAGAGATATGCCGGTGCCGTTTCCGTGCGGGTGAACAATCACCTCGCCGGCATCGGATACACTGAAGTAATCTGTACCCCAGTTGTTGATACCGTAAATTTCCGCCGACTGTTCCGGCGACCATGCTGTAGATTCCGTTTTCAAGAAGTGCGATATACGGGCGTTTCCGGGGTTTTGAAAGTCAATTATGAAAAAAATCTGATTGATTATAAATCCAGCGATTAACGGATAAGCCGGTGAACTTATTTCTGAAGAGCAATGCTGACGTACCGGATTGGATAAAAATTGATTTTCGGGTTTTCTCTCTGAATTTACGGGCGGGGAACTCAGCGATCGACTGTTGCGGAGAGGTTTCGAAATGGCGCAGGGATTAAACGCGATCGGGTTCTCTTTTTCCCGGGCATTATACGGTTGGATCAACGTTTCAGCGGGTAATCCGTAGCGTGTAAATTATATTTTTTTAAGTTTAACCTTTTATGGATTTCTCTTTTCTTCTTATATTTTCTATATTTAAGCATGGGAAAGTTTATGAAGAAAAGGGAATGGGGCGTGCCGGCTTTTCTGGCGGCGGTTTTCTTTCTGAATATGGCGGAATCCATGTTTGCGCAGGAGTTCCGGATCAGCGAATACGATGGAGATTCGATTACGGTTGAATATCCTCCGTGTTTTGACGGGGCCTACCTTTTTGTCGAGCAGGGGACCAATCTTGTCGATCAGAACTGGGAAACCGTGGATTATACGCAGGTCAGCCTGGCGGAGGAGGATGCGGTATCCTTTGCCGTGTCTTCGACCGGCCGGACAGCAACTGCCACGGGAGCGATTTCAGCCGCCGAATTGCCGGAGACCGGCGGAGAGCATGAAAGCGGATTTGTCCGGATCAGTGCCGTCTCTTTCGTGGATTCCGACGGGGACGGTCTCGACAATGTCACGGAATATGCGCTGAACCTGAACCCGTATGAGCAGGATGCCCCGCAGGTTTCACTGCCCGAAGATGACGGCGATCCCCGGCCGGTGCCGGGATCTATCGACAGTGCTCCGGGCGACTGGAATACGCCGCCGTCTGCAGTGTACCGGAATGCAGGATCTGCCTATGAGCTGATCAATCATCTGATTCTGGCGCTGGAAGGAACCAACGGAACGTTCACGGCTCAGACATCTGCTGCAGCGCTGGGCGGCTGGATCGAACAGCAGTGCGGGAGCTGGTATCCGCCGCTGGAGAATGATCGGTTTCCGATTGTGTACGGCGGCCGTTTTTTCAGGATGGAGACCAATGGATTTGAATGGGTCGGAAAGGAGCATATTTATCCGTTGGCTTTTTATGATTATGCGGCATCCGGCTATGCGGATGCCGTGCCTCAGTTTATCAATCATCTGGTCCGTTCGTCCGAAACAGACCGGCCGGGACTGGCGGTACTGCCGGACGGTTCCTCCGTTCTGGTCAATGCGGAAAATCCGTGGACTCCGGAAAAGGTGAATGCCTGTCTGCAGCAGTTCAGAACGGTGGTCTGCCGGCTGCAGTCGGTAGATGAAAATGGCGGTTTTGCGGCATCAGACAGTAACGCCATGGCCAGAGCAACGTGGAATTACTGGGGCACCTATAATGCCGCAACGGAATATTATCATCAGCCGCAGCAGCTGATCCGCTCTGAGTGGAAATATAATGCTGAACAGGGGGAGTGGGAGCAGGTTCCGAATGAAGACGGCGCCATTGTCACCATTTTCGCTCAGAATCAGCAGTTTGAATTTACGGGAAATCTGCGCCGGTATGGCTTCGGCAGAACGGTCCACCGCGGTTATATGAAACTGATGGATGAGGTGGAATGGCAGATTGGATATCCCGATGAAACCAGTGCATATAAACGCAGGTATGACCATCTCCCGGAAGGATTCCGGACCAACGGGATTTTCCGGACATTCACCGCCTCGGATCATGAAACCGCCTGGCTGGCCGCCGCGGCAACGAATTACAGCGCCGAAGCGTTCTGGGACTGGACGGCGCCGGATCTGACGGGCGGTACAGCGTGGACCGACCGGACGCTGGTTTATGACCGGGGCGGTTATATTGCGGACGGCTATGTGTATTCCGGATACTATCCCTCCTATGTCTCTCCCGATGACTATACCGTTCTTTCAACCCTGTCGCCCCCGGTCTTTGCCGAACAGTCGCTCATTATGGATATGGACCGCGACGGCGCCATTGATGCCGACGACTTCTATCGTGCGGACGCATCCCATCCCTACCGCTTCTGGATGAATGAAGACGGTAACGATGCGGCCTATCCTGAAGCCGATATGGAGGATTTCTTTCCTGCCATGTTCAAAGGAACCGGTTCAGCCCAGACCTTTAAACTGTCAGCGAATATCGACATGGATTATATTCAAACCACCATGTTAACCAACAACACCCAGGCGTATTTACATGATATTGATCTGGCGCAGTCGCTGGCCGGTCAGATCCGGTCCCTGGATGCCGGCGATCAGAGCCCGGCTGTTTTTTCAGAAAACGAGATCGTTCTGCTGGCGGCATCTGAAGTAAACACCAATGCACAGATCTATGTCCACACGCTTGAAAACGGGGTGGAGATCTCAATTTCCACCAACTATTTCTCCTTCAGCTCCGTCACCAACATGTACCGCATCAAAAACCTGCGGGCCGGCGGTGTCAGCTCCACCAATAAGCCCCTCAACTGGCCGGATGAATTGACCAACGGCAAGGATTTCGTCTTTGTTCATGGGTATAACGTGACGGAATCAGCCGGACACGAATGGAACAAAACCATCTTTAAACGCCTCTGGCATTCCAGCTCCAACGCCAGATACCACGCCCTCCTCTGGGATGGATCGCCGCCTACAGCAGGATTGCCCAATGTTGGCTATCATTATCACAACGCAGTCATTAATGCCTTTGCTACCGCTTCGCAATTGGCTGTTTATCTTAATGGATTGAATGAACCGGTTGTAATGGCGCACAGTTTGGGCAATATCGTTACCAGCGAGGCCATTACCGGAGACCATGGACTGCCGGACTATCACGTTGAACAATACTACGCCATGGATGCGGCAGTTGCACTTGAAGCATACGGCGATTCAACCCCAACTAATAATCTAATTCCTCAAACCCGTCTTGCCCGAAATGCGGAAGGGTTACTTTCGTTCACCGGATATAAGTGGACGGATTATCCTTATCAGATGCATCCTTATTCATGGTACCGCCGGTTTGGAGAAAGTGATTCACGCTCTGAACTGACATGGCGGCATCGTTTTGCAGACGTTCAGGAGAAAACGGATGTGTTCAACTTCTATTCCAGCACAGAAGATGTGCTCCGTGTGGGTGATGGGTACACAATTTATTTGGATACCGTTGATATCGATACAGAAACCTTCCTTTTTATTCCGACGGGCTTTGATATGCAAAAAGGGCTGTATGCATGGCACATTCAGGAAATCTACAAAGGAAGAAGCGGTTTCTTTGAGGGCCTGGTTCCCGATATGCTCGGCGGTGGATCAAGTAAATATGGCGGATGGGAGTTTGTGAAGGAGGGTGGTCATTATATCTATTCATTCCTCGGCCTTGACCTGTGGCCTGTTCATCCCAATACATGGAAGGAACGCCTGTGCCCTGATAATCCCGACCAGGAGGATTGGCTCGAAGTGGTTCGCGACGATCCGTTCTTTCGGCACACGCCGGAAGAACTGTTCGAGGCAGGTGCAGAAGCTTTTGCTGGCGGCACGCTTGGAACCCATGGCGCAAACCTTGACTACAACGCCGCCAGCTCCACCGTGCCAGTCAGTGAGGTTGCTATCCGCGACTGGCTCTTAGCGAAAGCTTTCCCCGCCGTCACTAGACCGATGGGGTCGACGTTTAATAGTGCAGAAAAATGGGAAAATGTAAATTTCGACATGTATAGCGCTGATTATATGACTGACCAAGCCGCATGGCATCACAGAGAAAATAATGTGCCAAAGTGGTGGCACAGCGATATCAAGGACATGCCATATGTTCATATTTACAAATTATATAACAAAGTTACCGGGAAGGAGCAGTAGCATGAAATCAAGTGTCTTATTTGTAGTATTATTAATGCAGTCGGGTTGCACATTAGCTAATCCGGCTACAACAAAATTTACGGTTAAGGTAGAAGATGCAGAAACTGGTCTTCCTGTCACCAACGCTGTGGCCAAAGCCAACTTTATTCTGAAATATGATCCATGGGGGGCAAAAAAAAACGAATATAATCAGGCAAAAGTTCAGGTCAATGCAGATGGCATGGCAGTTATCAGCGGAAAAACTATTCGGCGCACGGGCGGGGGGCTTCTGTTTTTGCAGATGGATATTATCCCGCCGGAAATGGATTCTCGTTTTCTGGACAGAATGTTGTACTCAATCGCTGGGAGCCGTGGAACCCGACGATTGAGGTTAAGATGCGGAAAATAAAAAATCCGGTATCGATGGTGCATAAAGGAAAAAAGTGGGAAGCATTTCCCGAATATAATGTTGAAATAGGATATGATCTGGGTGTCGGAGATTGGGTGTCTCCAAACGGGCGAGGCAAGTCCGCCGATTTTGTCTTTAAGACAAGGAAAACAGAAAATCCATCAAGAGCGGAATATGTGCTTTCCTTTTCAAATCCCGGTGACGGTATACTTGAATATCAATTTCCGGAAAACCTGAAGTCCAGTTTTAAGTGGCCCTATGTTGCTCCTGAAGCTGGGTATGATAATAAACTTGAAAAATACAAAGTCTATAAGATCCCTTCCCGGCCTGAAACGAACCTAAAGCGAACCGTTAATTACATTTTCCGAGTCCGCACCCAAATGGATGAGGATGGAAACATAATCGCAGCTTGCTATGGGCGGATTTCGGGAGAGATTGAACTGACGACTGACGGGAAATATCAATTTGGATACTGGTTCAACCCAGATTCCTCCAGCCGTTCTTTGGAATACAACGGTGTTAACCTGCTGAAAAAATGATCTTTGACATTTGAATAAAATGAGGGTTTCCAAGGTTTGAAAAAGTTGCGTCTGGTTTTTCCAAGCCTTGGAAATATATACACCCAACTGGCCCGACGAACTCACCAACGACAAGGACTTCGTTTTTGTGCATGGGTATAACGTGAAAGATGATTTCTCGTTACTCAAGTTTGATGAATTGGATACGCCCGCTCGTTTATGGCATCGTGAGATTTTTAAACGCCTGTGGCATGCCGGATTAAATGCTCGGTACAACGGGGTCATTTGGGACGGAACTCCCAGTTCGTATGCCGGTAAAAAACACTATCATCACTCTGTTATCAATGCTTTTGCCACCGCTCCGTTGCTGGCAACTTATTTAAATACATTCGATGATCCTGTGGTGATGGCGCACAGCTTAGGCAATATGGTCGTGGGGTCGGCGATTGTGGACTATAATGCGGATGTTTATCAGTATTATGCCATGGATGCTGCGGTTGCGCTGGAAGCCTACGGCGATGTTGCTCCGACGAATCACATGATTCCTGACTCACTGTTTGCTGTTCAGAATGATGGGTGGCTTTGTTTTAAGGGATATAGCTGGACCAATTACCCTTCGGAAACCTACGCCTCTGAATACTATCGCCTGTTTAAGGATAGTGGCGATTCGCGCACCAACCTCACCTGGCGGCATCGCTTTGCCGATATCCAGACCAAAACCGACGTCTTCAATTTTTATTCCAGTACGGAAGATATTTTGCGAGTGGATGATAAAATTGACATGCTGGATATCATCGATATTGACGCGGATCTGAAGATGAGTTTTCCGCCGGTCGATTTTGATTTCTCTACTCCGTACGCGTGGCAGCTGCAGGAAATGTATAAAGGGCTGGATCAAATTCCGATTATCAATGCGCCCGGCGGCGGTATCAGCAAATATGGAGGCTGGGGATTCATTGAAGATGGCGACTCCTGGCATATTAAAGAGTGGTTTAAAATTTTTGATGTCGGTCCGCGCAAGCCCAGACTCTATTTTGAGAAATTGGAAGACACGGATGAGAACAGGGAAACGCGTGATGAATTCAGGGCTTTGCTACAGATCGACCCGCTCTTCCGGCACGAACCCGAAGAGCTGTTCAGCGAGAATGCCGCCGCTTTCGCCGCCGGAACCATCGGATCACACGGCGGAAATCTGGAGTATCACACCGGCGATAACGACCTCGATATCTCGCAGGTGAAAATCCGCGATTGGCTTCTCGCCAAGGCGTTTCCGTCCAGAACAAGGCCGATGGGGTCGACATTGAATGCGAAATGGCCAATCACTATGGCTAATTTCGACATGTCGGATCCGGATACTGCGAAAACACTAATGACCGATTCGGGGAAGTGGTGGCATAAGGACGATGATAATCAAATAGAATGGCGGCATAGCGACCTGAAAAATATGCCCTATGTCCATGTTTACAAGCTTTATGAAAAAATCACAGGAATGGAGAAGTGAAATGAGATGGTTAGGCTTATTTTTGATTTTACTGCTGAATTCGGGTTGTGTTTTGGCAAACCCGGCTAAAACGAAATTTACAGTCCGAGTCCTGAATGCTGAAACAGATGAAATAATTACGAATGCTGCCGTGTTGTGCCATTTCACACAAAAACGGGATCCCTGGGGGAATGGAACAGGCAAATCGACTCGTGTAAAGCAGGTAGTCGATGCAAATGGGGAAACTACCATTGAAAATAAAACCATTCAGAAAGGAACGGGAGCAACAGCGTTTGCGGATGGATTTTATACCGATTCGGCCGGACTTAAATTTACAGGGAAAAATACCGCCCTCAACCGCTGGGAGCCATGGAATCCGACGATTGAAGTGAAGATGCGCCCGAAAAAGAATCCGGTGCCTATGATCAATAAGCGGGTTGAGTCATCGAAAATTCCCGTTTGGGAAAAGGATCTCGGATTTGATCTGGAAAAAGGCGATTGGGTAGATCCGTATGGAATAGGCACACAATCCGATTTTTTTGTAAACATGGTTCGTCGATTTGAACATTCAGGTGATTACGATGCCGTGGCAACGATCCGTTTTCCGAATGAAGGTGATGGTATTCAACGTTACGAGGTTCCTGACGAGTTTCAATCGAGCAGTTTTAAATTTCCTTATAAGGCTCCACTGGATGGATATCAGGATAAGCTGATTCTGGAACGACATGCCACGCTTCGCAAAACAGAGTGCAATTTTAATCCAAAAACAGATCTTTACATCTTTCGGGTACGCACGGAATTAGATGCGGACGGAAATGTTGTTTCCGCCTGTTATGGTCGTACCACCGGCCGAATTGAAATCGGATGGGGCGAGGTATTTGATTTCAGCTACTTTTTTAATACGAACTCCCAAAGCCGCAGTCTGGAGTCTGATGAGAAACCGTATTGATCTTTGACATCTGAATACATTTCTTGCCGCCGGAACCATCGGCACACATGGCAGCGGTCTCGAATACCACACCGGCGACAACGGCCTCGATATTTCCAATGTGGAAATCTGCGATTGGCTCCTCGTCCCGAAGCGTAGCGCAGATAATTTTCCAACGGAAAATAGCGACAAGGGAGCGGTTCATGCCTTTCCGTCCAGAACGAGGCTGATGGGAAGTGCAGAGAATAAAGAGTGGGATACTCAGGGCGCGAACTTTAACATGTTTATTGAGTTTAGAACTGATTCTGATAAATGGCCAATCGAAGATACCAATGATAATAAAATCTGGCGGCACAGTGATTGGAAAAATGCACCATACATACACGTCTATAAACTGTTTGAAAAAATGACAGGAAAGAAAAACTAAAATGAAAACAGCTTTATTTTTACCACTTGTCACATTGGTTTCCGGGTGCGCTTTGGCTCAGCCAGCATCTTTGAAATTTACGGTTCGGGTCTTGGATGAGGAGACTGGTCGTCCTGTTACAAATGCGATTGTACAGAGCTTTTTTGAGCATCAGTATGATCCATGGGGCAACAAGGCGAATATTATAAAGAAGGCGAAAGTACCTGTTGATAGAAATGGCGAAGCTGTCATGCAGGGAAAAGATTTACAGGGAGGTGTTGGAGGCACCGCATTTGCCGAAGGGTATTATCCGGGACATTCTGGACAAGCATCCGAATGGAAAAACTTAGCATTGAATCGATGGGAACCATGGAATCCGATCATTGAGGTTAAACTACGTCCTAAGAATAATCCCGTGCCGATGTTTTACCGAAAGCGGAATTATAGTGCGTTTAAGGTTCCGGAATATAATCAACCCATCGGGTATGACCTTGAAAAGCAATCATTTGTTGCCCCCATGGAAAAGGGGTAAAATCAGATCTGTTTTTTGAATTTAAACGGGATTTTAAAAATTCTCAGAATTACGATGTTTCATGCAGGCTGACATTCCCGAATGAGCATGACGGCATTCAGGAATATTATTTTGATGAAGCGATACAAAGTAGCTTTAAATGGCCTTATCTTGCTCCGACCAATAATTATCAACCGACTGTAGAATGGCATTCAACTCGAAGTAATGCCGGGGCTATAAACAATAATTTCAAAGAAAACGTGAATTATATTTTTCGGGTTCGAACACAGGTTGATGATGAAGGGAATATTACATCCGCCTGCTATGGGAAAATATCCGGCCCCTTCGGACTCGGATGGGCCGATTGGGTAAACTGGGTGTATTGGTTTAATCCGGTTCCGAACGAGCGGTCGCTGGAATGGAACGGTGTGAATCTGCTGAAAAATTGATCTTTGACAATTGAAAACCGACCCGCGCTTCCGACATGACCCCGAAGAGCTGTTCAGCGGGAAGGCCGCCGCTTTTGCCGCCGGAACCATCGGTACGCACGGCGGAAATCTCGAATATCACGGCATAATCTGGGACGGTATTGGAGAAGGTTCCTTACGGACGCATTACCAGAATTCAGTGGTGAAAGCTTTCGCGACTGCTCCATGGGTTGCTGACTATATTCAATCCCTCTCATCCACGGAAACCATTGTATTGGCGCATAGCCTGGGCAATATGGTGGTCAGTTCTGCTATCTGCGAATACAATGCCCCGGTCCGGCAGTATTATGCCTTAAATGCCGCTGTGGCACTCGAAGCCTACGGAGATGTAACGAGCAATGAAGCCTTAATTCCGGATGTCTTTTTTTGCTGGGAACGGGAAGGGTTTCTGGATTATGAACGGCGGGGCTGGCGGGACTATCCGCATGAAACCTGGGCTTCGGAATGGTATCGTCTGTTTCCGGAAAACGATCCGCGGGCAGAGCTGACCTGGCGGCACAAGTTTGCGGATATTCAGAAAAAAACAGCTGTATTCAACTTTTATTCCAGCACCGAGGATGTGCTTCGTGTGCTCGACGATGTAAATTCCATTATCAAATTGATCGACTGGAGTTCCGTCCGTCCCGAATTACGGTTTCATGTTTTTCCCCTGACTTTTACCTCTGACAAAAAATGTGCATGGCAGTTACAGGAAATGTACAAAGGATTAAATGACTGGGTAGCAACGTATTTCGGAGGAGGATCAAGTAAGCAGGCGGGATGGGGATTTACGAAGGAGGATGGAATGCATGTAAAAACTGTACGGAAAAAAACACCGGGCAGCCATCCCCCAAGCTACAGCTACAGAAAGTATACGGAAACTCCTGCCGCAGCCACCAATGCACTGAATACTTTGCCGGGTAATGAAACCCGGCGGGCAGACTATCTTGAAAAACTGAAAACCGATCCGCTCTTCCGAAAAGAACCGGCGATCCTCTTCGATGAAAACCATGCGGCGGATTTTGTGTCCGGTACTGTCAGTGACTATGCCGGCCATCTTGATTATACCAACGATGACACCGAACTTGATATTTCTAATGTTATTGTCAGGGATTGGCTTCTCGCAAAAGCATTCCCATCAAGGACCGGCCCCATGGGGTCGACATTCAATGCGAAATGGCCAATCACTATGGCTAATTTCGACATGTCAAATCCTTCGGAAGGTTTTAAAACGAGCGAGCAGGACTGGTTTAGAAAAGATAAATATAATGAAGTGAAAGAATGGAGGCATAGCGACCTCAAAAACGCGCCCTATGTCCATGTATACCGATTGTTTGAAACAATTACAGGGAAGGTGAATTGATATGAAATGGATTTTTTTATTTTTAAGTTTGATAATTTCAGGGTGTGTTTCTGCGACTGTGCCTGCATCCAAGTTTACTGTTCATGTAACAGATGTTGAAACAGGGTTGCCCGTAACCAACGCAGTGGTGGAAACGGTTTTCGAACATTTTTATGATCCATGGGGCAATAAAGCATCCAAAATAGACCGCAGAAAAAAGCAAGTAAACCGAGAAGGGATCATCTGCTTCTCAGGAAAAGAACAGGAACCGGGAATAGGCTGTTCAGTGGATGCGGATGGTTATTATGGAGACTGGGGAGGGATTGAAGGTCAATATATGAAAAAGAATCTCGTCCTCAACCGCTGGGAACCATGGAACCCGACGATCGAAGTAAAGATGCGCCCGAAAAAGAATCCGGTGCCTATGATCAATAAGCGGGTTGAGTCATCGAAAATTCCCGTTTGGGAAAAGGATCTCGGATTTGATCTGGAAAAAGGCGATTGGGTAGATCCGTATGGAATAGGCACACAATCCGATTTTTTTGTAAACATGGTTCGTCGATTTGAACATTCAGGTGATTACGATGCCGTGGCAACGATCCGTTTTCCGAATGAAGGTGATGGTATTCAACGTTACGAGGTTCCTGACGAGTTTCAATCGAGCAGTTTTAAATTTCCTTATAAGGCTCCACTGGATGGATATCAGGATAAGCTGATTCTGGAACGACATGCCACGCTTCGCAAAACAGAGTGCAATTTTAATCCAAAAACAGATCTTTACATCTTTCGGGTACGCACGGAATTAGATGCGGACGGAAATGTTGTTTCCGCCTGTTATGGTCGTACCACCGGCCGAATTGAAATCGGATGGGGCGAGGTATTTGATTTCAGCTACTTTTTTAATACGAACTCCCAAAGCCGCAGTCTGGAGTCTGATGAGAAACCGTATTGATCTTTGACATCTGAATACATTTCTTGCCGCCGGAACCATCGGCACACACGGCAGCGGTCTCGAATACCACACCGGCGACAACGGCCTCGATATTTCCAATGTGGAAATCTGCGATTGGCTCCTCGTCCCGAAGCGTAGCGCAGATAATTTCCCAACGGAAAATAGCGACAAGGGAGCGGTTCACGCCTTTCCGTCCAGGACCGGGCCGATGGGGTCAGCGCCAAACAATAAGTGGCCAATTACATCGGCTAATTTTGACATGTCGGATCTCCTTCGGAAGGTTTTAAAACGAGCGAGCAGGACTGGTTTAGAAAAGATAAATATAATGAAGTGAAAGAATGGAGGCATAGCGACCTCAAAAACGCGCCCTATGTCCATGTATACCGATTGTTTGAAGCAATTACAGGGAAGGTGAATTGATATGAAATGGATTTTTTATTTTTAAGTTTGATAACTTCAGGGTGTGTTTCTGCGACTGTGCCTGCATCCAAGTTTACTGTTCATGTAACAGATGTTGAAACAGGGTTGCCAATTACCAGCGCTGTGGTTCGAACAACTTTTGAACATGTTTATGATCCATGGGGAAATAAAAAGCCAAAGGTTGATCGACGAAAGGAAGTGGTGGAACCGGAAGGACGCATAATCTTTTCTGGTAAATCGGTTCGACCGGGGATTGGGTGTTCAGTTTCTGCGGATGGATATTACGCGGACTGGGGTGGTTTGGAGAAGACCAAGAAAAATCTAATTCTTAACCGCTGGGATCCGTGGAATCCGACGATCGAGGTGAAAATGCGAAGAACGAAGAATCCGGTTCCAATGGTAAACAAGAGAGTGGAATGGAAATTTAAAATTCCTGAATATAACACGCCGATTGGACTGGATCTGGAGCGAGGGGATTGGGTTCAGCCGTATGGGAACGGTGTTGTCAGCGATATGCTGATTGAAATCATTCCCCTGAATCCGCCGGAAAAAGGGTCGCAATGCCGTATCACCTTTCCGAATGAACGGGACGGAATTCAGGAACATAAATTCCAATGGCCGTCATCAGAATTCAAGTGGCCGTATCTTGCCCCGACAAACGGATACAGCAATGTGCTGGAAAAATTCTATGTGCTGAATTTACCGAAAATTGCAAGCGCGCCGAAACATACGCTTAAAAAAGAGAGGAACTGTATTATTCGAACGCGAACGAAGGATGATGAGGGCCAAATTATTTCAGCCTGTTACGGATATTTTGAGGGTGAAATCATGTTTCTACCCAAAGGAGAATTCAGCTTTTCCTATCATTTTAATCCGGTTCCGAACGAGCGGTCGCTGGAATACAACGGTGAAAATATTTTAACGGAGGAAAAATAATGTCGATTATAAAGCACATATTCTTGGTTATTTCTTTAATGCTTATAGGGTATGCTCCAATTACATCTCTGTCTGCGGAGAACATTGGCGGTGTGGATTGTGCATCTATACAGGATGAGTATAGAAGACTTGTTGAAATTGCCCAGAATGAGGATGCTTTCGCATTAGCCTGAATAATTCAGGCTAGAGAGGTTTGATCTGATCGCTTTGGATAGTACGCGCTGTGTCCGGGCCGGCATAACCCCATGGTTTTCTTCGGAGACGGAGGTTCCGAGGATTGAAAAGCGGTTTATGCTGTTATAATTTGGGTGTTCTTATGAATTGCCTTTTATGGACAATTCATAGAGATTCTCGCCCAATTATTCGGAGATTTTCCTGATGAAATATGTGTTTTTATGTGGCGACGGGATGGGTGACTATCCGGTTGAAGCGCTGGGAGATAAAACCCCGCTGCAGGCGGCGGACTGTCCGATGATGCGGACGTTTGCGGCTTTGGGCGAGACGCGCATGGTACAGACGGTTCCGGACGGTTTGCCGCCCGGAAGCGACGTCGCCAACATGGCCCTGCTTGGATACGATGCGTCTCTGAACTATACGGGACGCGCGCCGATCGAGGCCGCCGGTGCGGATATTTCCATGAAATCGTCGGATGTGGCATTTCGCTGCAATCTGGTCACGGTGACCGAAGACGGAATTATGGATGATTATTCGGCCGGACACATTACGACAGAAGAAGCGCATGCGCTGGTGCATTCGCTTCAGGAAGCACTTGGGACGGAAGGACTGACTTTCCATCCGGGTGTACAGTACCGCCATATTCTCGTCTGGAATAATGGCCCTGCGGAATGCCATTGTGAGCCTCCGCATGAATTCACCGATAAGCCGGTGGCAGACAATCTGCCGGCGGGAAAGCGGGAGGATGAAATCCGCGATTTAATGGAAAAATCGAAAGCTGTGTTTGCGGATCATCCGGTAAATCAGAAGCGTATTGCGGAAGGCAAAAAGCCCGCAACGCAGATCTGGCTGTGGGGGCAGGGAAAGGCTATGCAGCTGGATTCATACAAGTCCCTTTACGGTCTTGGCGGCGGGGTAATCTCCGCTGTTGACCTGCTGAAGGGAATCGCAAAACTGGCCGGTTTGGAAGCACCCGATGTTGAAGGTGCGACCGGCTTCCTGGATACCAATTACCAGGGCAAAATTGACGCGGCGTTTGAAATTCTTGAACGTGAGGACTTTGTTTACGTTCATATTGAAGCGCCGGACGAATGCGGTCATATGGGTGATGCACAGAAGAAAACCTTTGCCATCGAAGAGTTCGACGCAAAGGTGTGTTCCCCGGTTTTTCAATGGTTGGAAAACCGCGGCGAAGCGTACACCCTGGTGCTGTGCACCGACCACCGCACACCGGTTGCCCTCAAAGGGCATACCTCTGAGCCCGTTCCCATGACGGTCATGAAAGGACCCGTGGGGCATACGGATGCGCAGGCTCCGTTCGACGAAGATGTGAACGGAGGCCATGCCCAGGGCATGGCCTGCCATTGGTTACAGGATATATTGAAAAACGCATCATCCGACTGATGATGGAAGAATGGATTTTGGACTACAGGATTTGAGCCTACACAGGAGAGATTCAGGCAACCCATTTCAAAGCAGGATATTACGGATCCAGTAATCCATTCTTCCAGCCCTTCGGATGTGAAAGGACTGGAAATTGAGCTTACTCAAAAAAATCGCTTCCGTGTTCGGTAAGAAGGACGAACCGACCGGGAACAAAGCAAAGAAACAACAGGAAACATCGTCCAGCACGACTGATAAAAAGAATAAAAAGCAGCCCGAGCCCGGTACCGTCGAATGGCGTCCCGGCCAGAAACCCGTAAAAGGAAAGGGTGAGGGCGGTCAGCGTAAAAAAACGCAGCGCAAACGTAAAGAGCAGGGGCCTAAAGGCGAACAGCCGCAGGGGGAGAAAAAACCGCGCCCGCCGCGTACTCCGAAAAAGGAAATACCTCCGTTTGAGCTGTCTGCCGAAGAGCAGGAACGCATGAAGGATTTCCGTCCGGAGGAGGAAGACCGCCGGATTGCGTATGAAAAACGGCTGAGACAGCGTTGGAACGAAAAACACGGCATTAAGCCGGAGCGCCCGCCGCGTAAAAAACGTGAATCGCGGGGGGATGGCGACAGAAAGCCGGGACGTAATGAGGGTGAGCGTAAACCGCGTGATCGTAAGCCGAAGCGAGAGCGACCGGCGGATGCTCCTTATGCCGTAACTGCGGGAGCCACAGAACGTCGTAAAGTTGAAGATGTTCCGTGGGATCCGGAAACTTTTAAAGTGGAGCCGGCAGAAGGAAAGATCCGTTTTCATGATCTGGATCTGCATCCGAAGCTGATGCAGAGCATTCATGCGTTGGGCTGGAAATATGCGACGCCGATTCAGGGCGAAATTCTTCCGGGCACGTTGAAGGGCAGGGATATGGCCGGCCGGGCCCAGACCGGTACCGGTAAAACGGCTGCGTTTCTGATTTCGATCATCAATCACTGTCTGAACAATCCGTTGGAGAAACACAGTCCGGCAAGTCCGCGGGCTCTGATCATTGCGCCGACCCGCGAACTGGCCATGCAGATCGGCGAAGATTCTGTAGGTTTGAATAAATTCACCGGTCTGCGCACCGTCGTACTTTACGGCGGCATGGATTACAACAAGCAGCAGCGCGAACTGGAAGACGGACTGGTCGATATTGTGGTGGCTACGCCGGGTCGTCTGCTGGATTTTGAAAACAAGAAGGTTGTCAATATCCGCCACACGGAGATCATGGTGATTGATGAAGCTGACCGTATGCTCGATATGGGCTTTATTCCGGACGTACGCCGTATCATCTACAAGACTCCGCCGAAAGAAAAGCGCCAGACGGTGTTGTTCAGTGCAACGCTTTCGGACGATGTCATGAAGCTGGCGGCGGCCTGGATGGTTGATCCGGAGCGGATTGATATTGAGCCGGAGCAGGTAGCTGTTGATAGTGTGGAACAGAAGGTCTATATCGTGACTGATGATCAGAAATTCACACTGCTCTACAACATTATCAAAAATGATGATCCCGACCGGATCATTATCTTCACGAACCGCCGCGATCAGGCTGAGCGTCTATCCGAGGATCTTGATCGCTACAGCATCAAGTGCGAAATGCTGTCGGGTGCGGTGACGCAGAAAAAGCGGATGCGCATTCTGGAAGACTTCAAAGCCGGAAAAGTCAAAGTGCTGGTGGCTACCGATGTCGCCGGCCGCGGGATTCATGTGGACGGCCTGAGCCACGTGGTGAACTTCAACATTCCGGAAAATCCGGATGATTATGTGCACCGTATCGGGCGTACCGGCCGCGCAGGATCCACCGGTCAGTCAATTACGTTTGCCTGTGAGATGGAATCGTTCGAACTGCCGAAGATTGAAGAGCTGCTGGGGATGGAGCTGAAATGCCGTATGCCGACCGACGAGCTGCTGGCGGAGCTTCCGCCGGCTCCGCCGCGTAAGCCGCGGGCCCGTCGACCGCAGCAGGGCGGACAGCGTGGAGGTCGCCGACCGCAGGGCGGACATCACAAACCCGGTCAGAAGCGTTCGGGTAGTGGAACCGGGCACCGTGTTCCGCGTGATAAGCCGGAATCCAGATAATTCCTTTTTCAGGGACAAAAAAACCTTCGCCCTTGCGAAGGTTTTTTTTTGTTTCTGAGGTAGGGAATCCCGGTGAAGATCAGGGAAATACGCTGCGCCGACCGCCGGCGCGGCGGGTCTTTCGTCGCTTTTCCACTTTTTCCACGGTTTCTTCGACAACCTCTTCGACGGTTTCGGTGGTGCCTTTTGTAATCTTTCCAACGCTGTCTTTTGCGCCGCTTACCATGTCTGAAGTCAGGCTTCCAAGGCCTTTGAGGGTATCACCGGCAAAGCCGGTTGCTCCACTGACGGCATTGAGCATCTCTTCGTAGAAGGTGTCGTAGACCTGCGTCGCGGCTTCGGCCGGGGTGGCACCGCCTTTTTCTTTACCGATATCCTTCAGTTCCGGAAGAGGCAGGGGAATGGGCAGCGTCGGAAGAGCCGAAAGTTTGGCGTATACAATGCAACCGTCGATGGCAATGCGCTCAATAATAACCTTCTGGCCCTCCTCCTCTTCGGTTTCGGTTGTCGGGGTGGCTTCTGCGATTTTCGGTCCGGGTTCTGTATCGTCGGTGTATTCTTCCCGATGGAGCACGGCCTGTTCAATATTCTCCTGAAAGGCTTTGATGTTATCTTTGAGGATATGGCGTTCGTAGCGGACGCGCGGGTTGGTCAGCTGAATATCCCGAATCAGGAGAATGTCGCTTTGGAGACTGTCCGGATCAAGGTCGAGGCTGAAGTGCTCGATTTTAACCATATCCCGCCGCGAAAATTTCGGCGGGTTGGCGATACGCAGTCCGTTGATGTGCAGCAGGCCTTTGAGCGGTTGAAGAACGAGGTCGCTGAACGCTACAAGGGTGATAGGCGCATCGGGGTCGATTTCGGCCTCTTCGTCTTCTGATGAAAGCGGGTTGAGTTTCCCGATTTGTCCCATGGGGTTGAGCTTTCCAACCTGTTCCATGGGGTTAAGGCTTTTGAGGCTCATACCGGCGGTTTCTGTGTTGTTGGTGGTTACCGGAAGCTTAAGGTTTACACTCAGGTTGGTGATCGCGAGGCGATGCAGGACCACAGGCTGTTCCGCAATCGGGAGCGACGGTTTTTTTTCCTCGGCCGGTTCGGGCTGTTCCGGTTCGGGTATTTTGTCTGCAATTTCGGGCGGGATGAAGTGTTTGAAGGTGCCCTGGAGGCTGGCGACATTACCACTGTTTTCGGTCTGTTCCAGATCGACCTGTGGAGAATCAATCATAACGTCGTTAATGACGATCTGGTCGGAATAAAGGGAATCCGGATCAAGACTGACGGCGATCTGTGCCAGGTGAAAAAGGTTGCTTGCGGCAAAATCCGGGTGGTTGGGTACGGTGATATGGTTGATTTCGATCCGGCCATCGGTGAGCCGGGCTGAAATTTCATCAATTCCGGCGATTATTCTCGGGGTGTGGGTGGTGAGATTGGTGTCGGTGGTATCCAGTAGATGAGCTGCAATATTTTCAATGGCAATGTGTTGCAGTTCGAGTGGCGGAGCGGTCGGTTGATTGGTCGCCACGGCTGTGAATGTGTCATTTTTCGGTTTTTCCGGTGTGGGCGGGAGGCTGGGAATGGGATACGTCGGAATGCGTTCGATGTAGCTGTTGACTACACGAAGCCATTCGCTGACGGTATTGTTTTCTTTGTTCAGTTCAAGGAAGGCCAGCGGGCTGGTAACCCGTATATCTTCGATTACAGGGGAGGCTGTTTTGTGAGAACCGGGTTTGAGCTGAACGGCAACGTTTTCCAGTGAAAACAGGTTGGGGGTTTCCAGTGTTTCCGGATTGGATAGCCGGAGATTTTTCATTTCGACTTTGCCGTCTTCCAGGGCCACGGAAAGCCGATCAACGGATAACTGCACATTAAGATCCGGTTCGCCGATATTTATTGCGTGGAGCTGTATGTTGTCCACAGCCAGCAGGTCCAACGTAACATCCGGGGGCGGCGGGGCATCCCCGCCGGCGGTATTGGTTGTGGCAACGGTGTTGGTCATTTCTGCTTCCGGAGCATTGGTGGGGATTTTTGCGATAAGGGATTGGGCAAGCTTCAGAAATTCACCGGCAGTATCCGTATCGGAATTATATTCCACGTATGCATGCGGATTGATGACTTCGACGGCTTTAATATGAATGTTTGTGGAATAAATGGAGTCGGGCTCCATTTCAACGTTAATGCGGTCGAGCGTAAACAGGTTCGGTGTTTCCAGTCGCCCCGGATTTTTTACATATGCCTGATCCAGCACAAAGGTGCCGTTAGTCATGCTGACAGCCAGTGATTTGATGCCGAATCCGATATCGAGCTCGTGATCATGCGTGTTGGCCAGTTGCACCTGAACATCGTTGATGATCAGAGATTCGACGATGATCACCGGTGCCGTTTTCCGGTTTTTCTTTTTTTCTTTTTCCGGTTTCGGAGCCGAGGGATCCATTTTGGCAAATGCCTGCACATTGTGGATAAATTCAGTGATATTATCGCTTTTGAGATTCTGTTCATATACGAAATGCGGGCTGTTGATCTCCACCTGATGTACAGTAACGGTACTGGAGAAGAGCGAGGCCATATCGACTGAAATGTCCAGGCTGGCCAATGAGACGGCGTTGGATTGCCCGAAAATTTCGGGATTGCGGATGCTGAAATCCGACAGGGAAATAATGCCCTTCATCGGGTTCACTTTCAATCTGTCGATACTCACTTCTGTCCCGAGCGCTTTCGATCCGATGGTCCCGGCCACGAATTTAACGGTGGGGCCCAGCCAGAAGAGGAAGGTCAGGACAATCAGAATGATCAATGCCGCGATCCCGCCGATTACAATTTTAAGTGTTTTTTTTAATTTCTGTTTCGTCATGATCCCGCGCCTTAGTAGATGCTCAGAACACTACACGTATTTCAAAATCCTGGAAAGTTGTTTCCCGGGACGAATGCCCTGAGCGCACTTCAGAAATGGCTGAAAAATATTCTGGTTTCAAGTATCGGAATTTTTTCTGTTTTACCGCTTGCACCATATGGAGTGCCTCTGTATCTTGCTCCACCTCTTTTCGACCAAACCGCTCGGGTGGTGAAATTGGTAGACACGCAAGGTTGAGGGCCTTGTGGGAGTTAAATCCCGTGTGGGTTCGAATCCCACCCCGAGCACCATGTGCAGGTCGGTGGGAAAGAAGATAAAAGATTGCGGGGTAGAGCAGCCCGGTAGCTCGTCAGGCTCATAACCTGAAGGTCATTGGTTCAAATCCAATCCCCGCTACCAATTTGAAAAACTTAAGATTGCGGGGTAGAGCAGCCCGGTAGCTCGTCAGGCTCATAACCTGAAGGTCATTGGTTCAAATCCAATCCCCGCTACCAACTTATGTGAAGCAGGCCGGTCGGAAACGACCGGCCTGTTTTTTTGTCCTTGTTTCGGCGGGAACGGGGCGGCGGTCTTGACTCGATTTCCGCAGTTGGTTACCGTCCGCGCGTTTTCAGGAGATTTTAGATATGCCCGAAATTCAGATTATGCCATCCATTTTAGCGGCCGATTTCGGCCATCTGGCTGCCGGCTGCCGGCGTGCCGAGGAGGCGGGAGCCGATCAGCTTCATGTTGATGTGATGGACGGTGCGTTTGTGCCGAATATCAGCTTCGGCCCTGATGTGGTGAAAATGGCGGCGGCCAACGTTTCCATTCCCCGGAATGTTCATCTGATGGTGAAACGGCCGCAGGATCATATCAAAGCGTTTGCCGCAGCCGGGTCGGATACGATTCAGATTCACATCGAGTCGGTCTGTAATATTGAAAAAACGTTGACGGCCATCCGTGAAATGGGAAAACGTCCGGCCATTACCCTGAATCCCGAAACGCCGGCTGAAGCGATTTTTTCGTGTCTGGATAACCGCTGGGTGGATGAAGTGCTGGTGATGTCGGTGCATCCGGGATTCGGTGGTCAGAAGTATCTTGACTATGTGGAAGAGAAGGTGGTTGAAATCCGGCGCCGTGCGGACTGGGTGGATATTGCGATCGACGGGGGAATTGACGGCGAAACTGTTATTTCTGCGGCGGCGGCCGGCTGCAATCTGTTTGTGGCGGGGTCTTATCTCTATAAGCAGGATGATATGGCGGCGGCCATTGCGGATATGCGCGAAAAAGCCGCCGCAAATTTCTGCAAAGCGGTTTAGCGATTCCAGACCGTCAGGCCGGCGGGAACTTTCGGCGATTGGAAAAAGCGACTGGCGATGAGGGCTGCGCTGAAGCTGACAAGAAACGATATGGGGAAATAGTAGAGCTCGTGGACGGGCGTGAATTTCTGGATCCAGATGCTGGAGCCGATGGATACGCCGAGGCCGACGAGCCACCCTTTAAAGTTTCCTTTTTGCGTGAGAGCGCCGAGAAGAAAGAGAGCCAGTACGGGGGCGCTGAACATCCCCATGAAACTGAAGAAGGCTTTCAGAATGCCGTCGATAGTGGAGACGTAGAACGCCAGTGCTGTTGCAAGAAGGCCCAGGATCAGAGTAATGATGCGGGCCAGACGCACTTCATGTTCCACGCCTTTGGTAAAATCGCTGATGATGACAGTGGCAATCGAGTTGATACCGGAATCCATGGACGACATGGCCGCTGCAAAAACGGCGGTGATCAGCAGGCCGGAGATGCCCTGTGGAAGATGGTGGATAATGTAGTATGGCATTACTTTGTCCGGCGTGATGTCGGCAGGGAGTTCCGTTTCCTGAAAAAAAGCGAAAAGTCCAAGGCCGATAAACATCAGCAGGCCGATAATGAAGAAATCGGTACCGGCGTTGAACATGACGGATTTTACGGTTTTTCTGAGCGATCCGGTCGCCATAAGGCGCTGGACGGTGACCTGGTCGGTGCCGTAATCCTGCATGAGCTGGAAAAAGAACGAGATGGCAACGGCGGGGCCGGTCATGGCGAACAGGTTGAGTTTCCAGTCGCCGATGTCGAGCCGGCCGGTTTTCCCGGCGAGGGCCAGGATTTCCCCCGCGCCCCCTTCAACCCCGTTGATCAGTGAAACCGCCATCCAGATGGCTCCGCCGATGAGAATGATAAACTGGACGGCATCGGTCCAGACGACGGCCGAGAGGCCCCCGAGCGCGGTGTAGGCGGTGGCCAGCAGGCCCATTATACAGATACAGGTCCATGGCGGAATACCGGTGACGATGGACATTGCCATGGCCGGGGCGTAAACCACGGTGCCGAGCCAGCCGAGGCGGGCGAGGATAAAGAGGCCGGCTACGGCATATTTTGCCGGTGCACCGAAGCGTTTGAGAATGTATTCGTAGGAGGTAGTGACGCGCAGGCGGTGGTAAAGCGGGTAGAACAGAAACAGAATAAACGGAGCGACGATCGGGCTCATGATGCTGACGATGATGAGCGATATGTTTTCCGCATAGGCGGTGCCTGGAAGGCCGATATAAGTGACCGCGCTGGTGAGCGAAGCATACATGCTCATGGCCACGACGAGCCACGGCAGTTTGCGTCCGCCGAGAAAAAACATTTCGCTGTTTTCCTGCCGTCGGGAAAAATAAATGCCGATGCCGATCATGCCGGTGAGATAGATCGCCAGGACGGAATAATTGGTCAGGCCGAATGTCATAGATAAAGTGTGGCATCGCCGTCGGTGGGGGCGTCCATGGATTCCTGAAGGATGGTGATCAGTTCTTCATCGGTAAGTTCGATCGGATTGCCTTTCATGCTGCTTGATTTCCGAGCCTTTTCAACGATGACGGGGATGTCGGCGTGTGTGACGCCGAATTCTTCGAGTCCGGGAATGAACATCTGTGCGCAAATGTTTTTGAGGCTGTCGAGTGCATCGTCGATGGTGGCATCAGGATTGTGCAGAATCAGCTGTGCGGCCTCCCGGTATTTTTCAAGTGCTCCGGTTTCGGGGGTGCGGGACTGAAGAGCTCCGTGGTTGGTGTGTACAGCGGCATGCAGGAGGCTGGCACAGATCATTCCGTGGGGGGCTTTGAACATGCCTCCGATGGGGCCGGCGAAGCCGTGAATAACGCCGAGTCCGGCGTTGGCGAGGGCCAGTCCACCGCAGAGACTGGCAAAAGCCATGTTGGTGCGGGCTTCAAGGTCGGTGCCTTTGGTGTAGGCGCGGTAGAGGGAGTCGCCCATGTGCCGCAGTCCTTCTCGGCAGATGGCATCGGTTATGGGGGTGGCTTTTCGGGAAACAAAGGCTTCGAGCAGTTGAACAAGGGCGTCTAGCCCGGAGCCGGCTGTGACTTCGGGGGCATGGAGAGGGTCAGTTCAGGGTCGATAAGTGCGATGGTGGGCAGCATTCCAGGATGGCGCATGCTGACTTTGACCTGGTGCTCCTCCGATTGCAGGACAGCGTTGCGTGTGACTTCGGAGCCGGTTCCGGCGGTGGTCGGGATGGCGATGTACGGCGTGGGAACTTCGGTAAGGGGAAGGCCTTTTCCGATGACTTCGAGGTAGTCCGTGATATCGCGGGTATTGGTAAGCAGGGCTGCTATGGCTTTGCCGGCATCGATTACACTGCCGCCGCCGAAGGCCACCACGAAATCGCAACCGAGTTCGCGTGCGCCGGCGGCGAGTCGGGCAATGCGGTCGATGGTGGGTTCTCCGCTGATGCTGAAGGCGGCGGGAGCTGCACCTGCATTTTTCAGGGCGGTGAAAACCGGGGCGATCCGCTGGGCATTGCCACCTGTGACCAGGGCGGCTTTTCTGCCGAGGTCCTGAACGAGCTCCGGGAGAAGGCCGATTTTTCCACACCCGAAAATGATGCGTTGAGCGGTGGCGAATTCAAAGTTCATGCAGATCTCCAATGTTTGGGGAGGCAGTTTAGTTCGGGAGGCAGGCGTGTCCAGAATCAATTTGACAATAGAGGGGGAGTCGCTAAATTCCGCGTTTTTTGAATCTGTTTGTAAATGGAGAGTGCTATGCCAACGTATGATTATGAATGCAGAGAGTGTGGTCATCATTTCGAGGCTTTTCAGAGTATGTCGGCTGATCCGCTGACGAGCTGTCCGAAGTGTGAGGGGGAAGTACAGCGCATGATCGGCATGGGATCCGGTGTGCTTTTCAAAGGATCGGGATTTTATGAAACAGATTATCGAAGTTCCGGGTATAATAAGGATAAGGCCGCTGATAAACCCGGTAATACCGAGACGAAAAAGGATAAAAAGTCCGCTTCCAATAAGAATACGAAACAGGCACAGTAGTCGACCAATTGCGGCTTGTGGTTGGGCAGGACGCGTAATTCTCTTAAAAGAAGGACAACTGGACTATGAAGGATAAGAAGGAATTCTACAATCTGTTGGCTGAGCTCGACGGACAGCCGTTCGCGGAGTATCAGAGACTGATCGGAGATTTCGATTTCACCCGCTATGTCATTAAGTGCATGAACATTGATCTGTCGGAAGAGACGGGCAGTCGTCCGGTATTCAGCATCCGTGTTCCGCAGACCATATCAGAGATTCCGGAATATCTCTTCGACAGTCCGGTGCGGCGCACCGCGATGGAGGATCTGCTGCTGCGTCGTATGGCGAACCGAATTGCTTCCATAGCGCACTATGACCACAACGGTGTTGCCCGCCGTCATATTCATGTGGCCACACCCAACCAGAAGATCCTTCCCCGCAATGCATTGCTGCTGACCCGGGAATATATTGAAGTCCGTATTGAAATCACGCTGCCGGTGCAGACCATTGTGGTCGACGGTGAGCCGATTGTTTCCATTGATGGTACCATGGCTCAGCAGATCTTTTTTGAAGATCTTCCGGAAGTGGTGAGTAATTCGCTGCTGTACTGCAATATTGAAGTGTCTGAGGCGGATGACCATGTAAACTGCATGGAGGATGCTGACCGGCTTCGTCAGTATCTCAGTGCTTCCGGACAGGTGGCTTTCGTTGCCGAAGGAGCGCTGGTGAGCCGGGAAACCGGTACCGATACTCCGGATTTTGTCCGCTTTGACCCGGTTGAGGTCAGTGAGGATATTGTTGAAGAGGTCGAAGTGCCGCACAGCGGAACCGTACGCGGCCTCGGTATTCCGAGCGGGTTGACGCTGATTCTGGGCGAATCCAACAGTGGCCGGGTGGACCTGATGGATGCGATTGGGCAGGGGATATACAATCATATTCCCGGTGACGGCCGCGAATATGTGGTTACGGTTGCGGATGCGGTGAATATTCGCTCTGAAGTCGGCCGTTCCATTCAGCAGGTTGATATATCAGCTTTTGCCAGCAGTCTTTCCGATGGCGGAACACCTTCCTCCTATTCTGCTAAAGCGGCAGGAGCGTTCACATCGCAGGCTGCCTCCACGGTTGAGGCGCTCGAAGCCGGTGCGCGCGTTCTGCTGTATGATGAGCACAGCTCTTCATCCACATTTCTTTCTTCAGACACCCGGGTGACCTCGTTGCTGGGTGAATCATCGCGCAATACACTGGCCGCACGGGCCCGTCAGATGGTGGACGAACTGGGTATTTCCATGGTGGTGGCGGGCAGCAGCCTTGTTGCGGAATTTATTCCGATCGCCGATAAAATCCTCAAGGTGGAGAATTTTATGGTTACGGATATCACGGAAGAGGCCAAAGCGCTGGATATCACTCCGTCTATACCGGTGAATGATACAGTGAATCTTTCTTCAATGCTCAGTCGTTCGCGCTGGATTATGCCGAGCTCTATCGATCCGAGCATCGGCCGTGAAGATCTTGTGATCGAAACCGACGAAATTGATTTTCTGCAGTTCGGTCGTTCGCTGGTGGATCTTGATGGGGTCCGGCAGATTGCGGATGTCGATCAGGTGCGCGCAATCGGTTATGTACTCTACTATGCAAAGCTGCGCTATATGGATGAAGGTTATCCGCTTCGGGAAATCCTTGATCTGGTTGATCGCGATCTTTCCAATGAGGGTCTTAACGCGCTGGTACGTGATGTACGCGGCGATCTGGCCCGTCCGCGGCGGTATGAAGTGGCTGCCACGTTGAACCGTCTGCCTGCGTTCCGTGTATCACACGTCACAGAATAACGTATTTTTAACGGATTAAGAGAAGGTCGCAGAGCCCGCGAAGAGACGATCTTTGCGAACTTTGCGGCCTTTATGTTTAAACAATGAAACTTGTTGTTCAGCGGGTAAAGCGGGCCTCCGTTACGGTTGAAGGAGGGAAAATATCCGAAATCGGCCGGGGGCTGCTTGTGTTTTGCGGAGTCGGGCACGATGATACGGAGCACGATGCCCGTTTTCTGGCAAGGAAAACTGCCCATTTGCGCATTTTTGAAGATGATGCCGGGAAGATGAACCGGTCCGTGATGGATGTCGGCGGTGAAATTCTTTCAGTCAGTCAGTTTACGCTCTATGGCGACTGCACCAGAGGGAACCGTCCGAGTTTCATCGAAGCGGCCCGTCCGGAGTCAGGCGAGGCACTGTTTAATGCATATGTTCAGGCTTTGGAGAAAATCGGGTTTGTTCCGAAAACGGGCAGGTTCGGTGCGGATATGAGCGTGGATCTGCTGAACGACGGGCCGGTGACACTGATTATGGAATCTTCCGGGCGTACCCGGGATTAAGGACGGATAATTCTTCAGCATCTGCGTGCATTCGTGTTTATTCGCAATGAATAATTTTTAAGGTGAAGTCATGGCAAAACAGAAAACAACCGTTGGAATTATTAATCATGAAACGTTGGCTTATACAGCTGGACGTGATGTGGAGCTGGATCATGCACTGATTACGGTCGACTGTATCGGAACGGCGGCGCATGTGACCATGCTTTCGAAAATGCCGGTAAAGCCGAAGCTGATTACCGGGGATGAATGCATGCAGGTGATCGAAGGTCTGGTGGAAATCATCGGGCTGGCGCAGCAGAATCAATTTAAAATCGAGTTGGCGGATCAGGATGTGCATCTGGCGGTGGAGCGAACACTTACCAAAAAACTGGGTGATCTGGGTAAAAAAATCCATACCTGCCGCAGCCGGAATGACCAGGTGGCGGTGGATCTGCGTCTGTATGCTAAAGAACAGCTGCTTCAGACGCTCGAAGAGGCTGCAGCTCTGGCGGCGGTGTTGGTTTCCTTCGGCCGGAAACACAAGGACGTTCCAATGGTTGGAAGAACGCACATGCAGCCGGGAATGCCGTCGAGCGTCGGCCTCTGGGCGACGGCGCATGCGGAGAGTCTGCTGGATGACTGTGTCGGGCTGGTTAATGCATATGAACTGAACGATCAGTGCCCGCTGGGCTCTGCGGCAAGTTATGGGGTCCCGCTGCCGATTGACCGGCAATTGACGTCCGATCTGCTGGGTTTCGGGCGTCCCACTCATAATGTGCTTTATGCCAATAACGGCCGGGGAAAAATGGAGAATCTGGTTCTGTCGGCCATGAGTCAGGTGATGCTGACGCTGTCGCGTCTTTCGCAGGACCTGATGATTTTCACGATGCCGGAGTTTGATTATTTTCAGTTGCCGGCGGAATTCTGTACGGGGAGTTCGATTATGCCGCAGAAGCAGAATCCGGATGTCTGTGAGCTGATGCGCGCCAAGGCCTCGCGGGTGAAAGCCGCGGAGCTGGGAGTGTATGATCTGATTAAAGGATCGCCGTCCGGGTACAACCGTGATCTGCAGGAGGCTAAGGAGCTTTTCATGGAAGGGATTGCGACCACGCGCGCCAGTTTGCGGATTATGGCTCCGATGATTAAAAGCGCCAAAGTAAATAAACAGAAGCTGATTGATGGTTTTACGCCGGATGTTTTTGCCACAGACCGTGCGCTGGAGCTGGTGGGCGAAGGCATGCCGTTTCGCGATGCATATCATTATATTAAGGAAAATCTCCACGAACTGGAAAATATCGATCCGACAGAGGCGATTCAGCTGAAAACGCATCTGGGTGCACCGTTCGGGCTGGACTGGGATTATTTCAAGGACCGAATCGCGGCCGTGAAAGAAACGGTGCGCGAGGAGCGCAAGGCGTTTAATCGTGCTGTAACCCGTTTGCTGGGTGTTAAATATCCGATTCAGTAAGATGGTTTATCGTGAGACAATTCAGATTGAAACGTCCGGGCATCGTGATATGCACGAGATGACCAACCGGGTGCAGGCGATTGTGGACCGGTCCTGCATTTCGGAGGGTACGGCGCATGTATTTAATGTCGGCAGTACCGGTATTATCGGAACGATTGAGTATGAGCCGGGGCTGGAAAAAGATCTGCCCGATATGCTCGATCGGCTGATTCCTCCGAGTCTGGATTATGGTCATGAGCGCCAGTGGCACGACGGGAATGGCCACTCGCATCTGCAGGCGACACTGATGGGGCCCGAAATAACGGTGCCGGTTGGTGGCGGGCGCCTGTTGTTGGGTACGTGGCAGCAGATCTTCCATCTTGAGGCGGATATCAAACCGCGCAGCCGCAAGGTTGTTGTTACTGTGGTCGGGGAATAATGGATGTATTTATGAACATCCTGTTCTGGTTGGGTATTTTCGGTCTGGTGGATGGTTCGTTGGGAATTCTGCTGAAGGAAAAGTGGCAGAAAATGGCCGGGGATATGGATATTCAGAAGGTGGCGTTGATTGAGATCAGTCTGGCCTGGGTTTTTCTGATTCTGCATTTTGCGCTGCAATACGGATTCGGACGGTAGCGGCACTTTTCCGCTACTTTGGAAAAGCGCTGAAAAGAGGGCGTTTTCTTCGATATGCCCGCTTGACTTCCAACCCGTTGCTTTCTATGGTCTTCCGCTCTTTTGAACTTGAGAAAGGAAAAGGGGCGGGTTCGACTGTGCCTTTTTTACTATTTTTGTTGCCCGATAGTGTAATGGAAGCACATGTGACTTTGACTCATAGGGTCCTGGTTCGAACCCAGGTCGGGCAACCATGCAGAAGTGTAGATTATGAAAATTATTTCAGGGACAGGACATCGGGAATTGGCCGAGCAGATTGCTGCTGCGGCAGGCGCGGATTTGTGTGATGTAGACATCACGCGGTTCCCTGATGGCGAGGTATTTGTTAAAATTGTCGAGAATGTTCGCGGGGATGACCTCTTTATTGTTCAGTCCGTTTCGGTGAAGCCGAATGAATACCTGATGGAGCTCCTGATTATGATTGATGCGGCCAAACGGGCTTCGGCCGATCGCATCACGGCCGTGCTCCCATTCTACGGCTATGCCCGGCAGGACCGAAAAGATCAGCCGCGCGTTCCGATTACTGCAAAACTGGTGGCCAATCTGCTGGTTGCGGCGGGCGCGGACCGTATTCTCTGTGTGGATCTGCATGCGCAGCAGATTCAGGGTTTTTTTGATATTCCGGTGGATCACCTCTATGCTTCGCCCGTGATTGTTAAATACCTGCGTTCGTTGGACCTTGATGATCTGGTGGTGGTTTCGCCGGATGCCGGCGGCCTGAAAATGGCGGATGCGTATTCGAAGCTGCTTGATGCCGGTATTGCTCTGGTGGGCAAGCAGCGTAAGAGTGCAACCGATGTGGAGGCCAATCATCTGGTGGGTGATGTCGAGGGGCGGAATACCCTGCTGGTAGATGACATGACTTCAACGGCCGGTACGCTGACCGCGGCGGCCAAACTGCTGGAAAAAGCGGGTGCAAAATCAATTCGTGCGGCGGTTAGCCATTCCCTGCTGACTGAACAGGGGATAGACCGTCTTAAAGGTTCGCCCATTTGCGAGCTGGTGACCACCGATACGGTGCCGCAGCGCGAATGGACTTCATTTAATGTAACTGTATTATCTGTGGCCGACACGCTGGCGGAAGCCATCTGCCGGATTCACAACGACCAATCCGTCAGCTCGCTGTTCCGGGTTTGATTATTAGGAGAGAATCAATGGAAGATATTAAACTGATTGCTAAAAAAAGAGAACTCGGCGGTTCTTCAAATGCGCGCCGCCTGCGTAGTGAAGGCCGTCTGCCGGGTGTCGTATACGGCGGGGATAAAGAGCCGGTATCCGTTGTGGTTGATGCGCATGATCTGGAACAGATCCTGCATCATCATTCCAGTGAAAGTGTGATGATTGAAATCGACCTCGAGGGCGAAGGAGATACTCGCGTTCTGGTGAAAGAGGTTCAGCATCATCCGGTGACCAGCGATCTGGTTCATGTGGATATGCAGCGTGTTGTTGCCGGGCAGACCATGCATGTGGACATACAGATTGAACTCATCGGAGAAGCTGCCGGGGTTAAAGCCGGCGGTACGCTGGATCATGTAATGCACAGCATCGCTGTAGAGTGTCTGCCGAAGGACATCGTTGAAGCGATTGAGGTTGATGTTTCCGATCTGGAAATCGGTCAGAATCTGCACGTTTCCGACCTCGGTATTGATGACACTTTCAAAGTACTGGTTGATGATGATGCGATTGTCTGCGGGGTTTCCGGTCCGATGGCGGAGGTTGACGAAGACGAAGAAGCTGAGGCCGGCGAGCCGGAAGTGCTTACCGAAAAGAATGCTGAGTAAACTGTGATCCTGTTTCCCGGGAGGTTGATTTGAGACTGGTCGTGGGGCTGGGAAATCCCGGAAAAGAGTACGAGCGCACCCGTCACAACATCGGCTTTATGGTTGTGGAGGAACTGGCCCGGCGTCAGGGCGCTCTGCTGAAAAAGAAGTTTTTGTTTCCCGCCCGTGTGGCGAAATGCCGGATCGGGGAGCAGGAAGTGCGGTTAATTGAACCGACTACTTTTATGAACCACAGTGGTAAGGCGGTCTGGGGTGCCATGAGAAAATGGCGCGCTGATCCGGAAGATACAGTGGTGGTTTACGACGATGTCGACGTTGCTTTCGGCGGCATCAGGGTTCGGGCGAAGGGCTCGGGCGGAAGTCATAACGGCATGAAATCGGTGCTGGAGTGGCTTCAAACGAAAGGGTTCCCCCGCGTGCGGGTGGGCATCGGGCCGAAGCCGGCTGAAACGGACATGATCAAGTTCGTTCTGGGCGACTTCCCCGAACAGGAGCATTTGAAGTTGGAAAAGGTTGTCGAACGTGCCGCCGATGCGGTAGAAAGCATCCTTTCCGTTGGAACTGAGCGAACCATGAACGAGTTCAACCAGTTACAGATAGGTTAAGTATAGGAGAAAACCATTGAATACGTATGAAGGACTGTTCATCTTTCCGGAGGCACTGGACGAAGAAGGACTCGACCAGGCAATCGGCCGTGTGAAAGAAGAACTCGAAAAGCTGGGCGGCTCGATTGAAAGTGCTGCCCGCATGGGAAAGAAGACATTCGCCCGCGCACTGAAAAAGCAGAAGGCCGGTCTTTATGTGAACATTATGTTCAAGCTCGACGGTGCACAGGTTGATGCATTCAAAACCCGTCTGAAGCTGAGCACGAATGTGTTCCGTCACCAGTTTGTTGTTGCCAAAGGAGCAGAAGTCGCTCAGGAGGCGTAAGCACCATGGCCAGTTTTAATAAGGTCCTGCTGATGGGAAATCTGACGCGCAATCCGGAAATCCGGTATACGCCGTCCGGTACCGCTGTGGCAGACCTGGGGCTGGCTGTTAATGAGAACTTCAAAAACAAAGCGGGGGAAACGGTTGAACAGACCTGCTTTGTTGATGTCGTTGTTTGGGGACGCCAGGCCGAAACCTCGGCTGAGTATCTCCAGAAGGGCTCTCCCGTTTTTGTTGAGGGAAAGCTTCAGCTGGACCAGTGGGAAAACCAGCAGGGTGAAAAACGGAGTAAGCTGCGTGTACGTGCAGACCGTATTCAGTTTCTGGGCTCTCCCGGAAAGAGTACGGAGTTTTCTGCGGCACCTTCATCAGCTCCGCAGGATAACGTTCCGCAGCCACCCCCGGTTGCGGATGATGAAGATGATGTGCCGTTTTAGAGAAAGGATATAAACTATGGCTCGTAGAGATAGAGATGATTACAAGCGCGATCCGGAGCTCCTGCGTGGAGTTACCGAGGTTGACTATAAAGATGCTGAGTTCCTGAAGAAATTCATGACCGACCGCGGTAAAATTCTGCCGGGACGTATTACCGGTGCGAATGCCCAGCAGCAGCGTAATATTAAGAAAGCAATCCGCCGTGCCCGCGTAATGGGTCTGGTCCGCTAAGCAAGGAGTATTTACCATGGCTGTTGAAGTACTGTTGATGGACCAGGTTGAAGGCCTGGGTATTGAAGGTGATATTGTTAAGGTGGCCGACGGCTATGCCCGCAACTTCCTTTTCCCGCGTGGTATCGCTTCAGAAGTGACGGAAGGCAAAAAGCGCCAGATCGAGAAAAAACGTCTCGAACGTCTGGCCCTGCTTGAAAAAGAAAAAGCCGCTGCTGAAGAGCTCGTCAAGAAAATCGAAGGCGTTGAGTGCACCATTGCGGCAAAAGTCGGCGAAACCGGTAAGATGTTCGGTTCGGTCGGCGTGCCGGCCATTCTGGAAAAACTGGCGGAAGCCGGTATTGAAATCGATAAATCCAAAGTTGCACTCGCGGAACCGCTACATGAACTCGGTGTGTTTGATGTCGCCATCAAACTTCATCCGGAAGTTACCGCAACACTTAAGGTCTGGGTCGTCGAAGATAAATGATCCCAGGGGATCCATCCGGACTGAGAATCCCCCCGCACAGCGAAGAGGCCGAGCGGGGGGTTTTAGGTTCCATATTGCTCGATCCCGCCGGCTCTATCGATAAATGTCTGGCAAAGCGCCTTGGCCCTGATTGTTTTTATGATCGTCGCCATCAGGCGCTTTTTGAGCAACTGCAGGAAATGAGCCAGGCAAATGTTCCGATGGATGCGCTCACCATTGGTGAATGGCTCAAAAAAAACAATGTCCTCGATAAAGTCGGCGGTTACGATTATCTCGTTCAGCTGCAGGACAGCACGCTCGTTCCGGCTCATGTGGAGTTCTACTGTGACATTGTCATGGAAAAAAAACTCTACCGCAGCCTGATTGAAAAATCATCGGAAGCGATTGATAAAGCTTATCAGGGCGAAGTCAATGCGTCGGAGCTGATCAGTGCTGCGCAGGAGGATTTGTTTTCTCTCTCTGTTAATGGTGCTGAAAAAATTCCTGACTGGAAAGAGTCGGTCCGTGGGGCTTTTGAGGAAATTGAAAATGCGGATCCGAATCAACTGGTCACCGGAGTGACGACCGGATTTATAGGGCTGAATGAGCGGCTCGGCGGTTTACACAAGACCGATATGATTGTACTGGCGGCCCGTCCGGCCATGGGTAAAACCTCGCTGGCGCTGAATATTGCGGAAAATGCGGCGCTCGGCATACATGGCGATCCGGTTCCTGTGGCGGTATTCAGTCTTGAAATGAGCCGAGAGCAGCTGGTTAAACGTATGCTGTTCTGTAATGCGCGGCTTCCGATGCACCGCGCCAAGGGACGTGGCCTTACACCCGATGAACATGCCAAGCTGACCTCGGCTGTTGACCGGCTTTCCAAAGCCAAAATTTATATCGATGACACCCCGGGCCTTGAGGCTGTGGAAATGCGTTCGCGTGCCCGGAGAATGAAGGAGCGTTACGGTATCGGCCTCGTTGTAATTGACTATCTGCAGTTGATGAACTTTTCCAAATTTGCGAGCGACGGTCGGCAGCGCGAAACCATGGCGATTTCCGGTGCTGTGAAGGCGATGGCGAAAGAGCTGGATGTTCCGGTGATTGTGCTTTCCCAGCTCAGCCGTGCCGCCGAGAGTACCGGAGATAATATTCCGAAGCTTTCGCACTTGCGTGATTCCGGAGCGATTGAGCAGGATGCCGATATGGTCTGGCTGCTGTATCGTCCGAGTTATTATGCGAAGGGCGATGAACGCAACTCCGATAATCTTGCGATACTGGATGTGGCTAAATACCGCCACGGTGCTACCGGAGAAGTGAAGTTATCCTTTATCCGGGAGTACACCCGTTTTGAAGACCGTGCCGAGTTTGAAGATCAGTTCGACCCGGGTGAAGAATAGTTTCCAACCTTTGGACGGTTAATGAAATACATACGTTCTATACTTTTCAGCCTTCTGACCGCCGCCGCAGTTCATGCGGAAGTGATTAAAGATATCCGTATCGTGAATGCGGACGGCAAAGCCTATGACAACAGCTCTGTGGCTGCTTTCACCTCCTTCAGTGTCGGGGAGCAGGTGCCCGACCGGGAGACGATACTTTCTTCGATTGCAACTGATGTGAACCGGATGCGAGAATCCGGCCGATATTCATATGTGAATGCCCGCATGGATATTGAAGGTGACGGTGTTGTGCTGGTTTATACCGTGGTATCAAAACACCGACTGCGTCGGATCGCTATTGTCGGCGGCAAAAAAAGCGGGCGGAAAATTAAGCAGAAGTCCGAACTGGAAGTCGGCCAGTTTGCGGATGACTCCTCCTTTGAAATTGCTGCGGCTAAAATCCGTGAAGCCTATCGCGATTACTGGTATCCGGATGCGAAAGTGACCTGGACATCGAAGGTCAATGATGAACTGGGAACGGTTGATGTGGTCTTTAAAATTGATGAAGGCCCTAAGATGGGCATCAAACACATTGAGTTTGAAGGCAATGATATCATAGAGGATAAACAGCTGCGGAAAGTGATTCAGCAGAAGGAAAAACGCTGGTGGTCGTTTATTACCGGTTCGGGGAAGTACAAAGAAGAAGCGGTTGATGCCGACGTTTATGCCATCAAGACGCTTTACATGAACAATGGTTTCCTGGATGTCCGTGTATCTGAACCGGTGCTGGATGATTCCAATCCGAAAAAGTCGCGGCTCACGTTCCGGATTGATGAAGGCCAGCGCTACCGGCTCGGCGAGATTTCGCTGGAAGGGGTTGAGGCCTATCCGGAAAATGAAGTTCTCCGTGCCGTGCGGTTGCGTCCGGGAACGATTGCCTCAGTTGAAAACTCTGAACGCGGCAGCGAAGCCATCAAGGCTTATTACGGCAACCGTGGTTATGTCCGTACCATCGTGCGGCCGGTATACGATGCCAACGCGGAGACCGGTATTGTAGATATTACGTATCAGGTTACCGAAGGAAGCATCGGCTATATCAATGCTATAAACATCAGTGGCAACGAGCGTACGCTCGATAAAGTGATCCGGCGCGAGCTGGTCATGTATCCCGGTGAAAAATACAACCGAAGCCGGATTAAAACCTCTGAAAGCCGTTTGCGAAACCTGAACTATTTCGAAGTGGTCACCATCAATCCGGAACCGACCGGAGAAGGAGACAAATATGATATCAACGTTCAGGTCAGCGAAAAACCGACAGGGCAGTTTACTGCCGGTGTCGGTTTCTCGAGTGTGGATTCACTGGTAGGCTATATCGAGCTTTCGCAGGGTAACTTTAACTGGAAAACGTGGCCGCCCATAGGAGCCGGCCAGAAATTCAAGATTCGTCTGCAATTGGGTACGGAGCGTAATGACATTGATATTTCGTTCATTGAGCCGTGGTTCCTCAATCGGCAGCTCTCCTTCGGAATTGACCTGTTCCACCATGAATACCGTTATTTTTCGGATTCCTATGACCAGCAGAATGACGGTTTCCGGTTGTCGCTCGGAAAGCCGTTGTCCCGCTGGACCCGCGGGAGTCTTGCCTACACGCTGGAACAGTTTAATGTGTTTGATGTCGATGATTCCGCATCCCAGGCGATTAAGGACGAAAAGGGCCGCCGGCTCAAAAGCAGTCTCGAATATACCTGGACCTATGATTCGCGTGACCGGTTTTTCAATCCTTCGCGCGGGCAGAAAACGACCATTGCCCCGTATGTTGCCGGCGGCATGCTCGGCGGCGAAACTGATCTGTACGGAGTCCGGGTGCGGGCCACGCGCTATTGGCCGATGATGTGGGACATGATTTTTAATCTGCGAGGACAGATTGAATCGGTGGAAGCTTTTGGTGACAGTAAAAAAGAGGCTGGAACCTATGGTGAAGGGGTGCCGATTTTCGACCGGATGTTTCTTGGCGGCTCCTATAATCTGCGAGGGTTCGAATACCGCGATGTCGGCCCGACCGATCCCGTTACCGAGGATACCGTAGGTGGCAACTCCATGGCTTTCTGGACGGCTGAGCTCACCTATCCGATATGGAATAAAATCCGTGGTGCTGTTTTTTATGACTGGGGTTTTGTGAATGAGGATTCATGGGACTTCAATCCGAGTAAGCACGGAAATAATTTCGGCTATCACGACGACTGGGGTATCGGCCTGCGCCTGGATCTGCCCGGTTTCCCGTTGCATCTTGATTATGCCTGGCCGATCACCTATGACGACCGGTATCTCAGTGGAAAAGGCCGCTTCAACTTCCTGATCGGACACACCTTCTAGAAACTTGAACTGTGAAATTGGAAACTTGAACGATAGGTTATTCTAATCACAATCTGAAATCTGAAATCTGAAATCTGAAATTTTCCTCAGTCGACCGCGACTTTCACTACCACTTTGTGGATCGGGCCGTCTCCAATGCCTGGAAGGTGGGCATCGGTGGGCAGAAAAATGGCAAAGGAGCCCTCGGGAACTTTTACCACACTCTGAACGGGGTCGGTAAAAAATTCCAGATCGCGTTCTGCGTCATAGCCTTCAGAACCGACGAGGTCGACGAGCGGGCTCCAGCCCATCGATTCATGACCGCTGATGATATACTGAATATCAATATACCTGCGGTGGGCTTCGAGTTTTCCATCTTCGATTTTCCGGCCGTTGTTTTTTTCGACAATGGCGAAAACCAGTCCGTCTGAGATTTCATAGCGTCCCGCTTCCAGTTCCGCAATTCCCGGCTGATCGAGAAAGCCGAATCCTTCCGACAGTCCGGTTTTGATTCCCGTATATCGTGCGGCATTTTCCAGTGTATCCAGAATCATGGTATCTCCATATAATGTTGACGAAGCTCCCGGCTTCGTGAGGTTAAAATGCAAAGCCCATCTGGCCGGTGTTTTTATCTTCGGCATCTTCATCGGAACTCAGTAGATTGATCAGCTGTTCCTCATTCAGAATGGTGACCCCAAGGGCTTCGGCTTTGGCCAGTTTTGAGCCTGCGGCTTCGCCTGCCACCAGATAGCTGGTTTTTTTTGAAACACTGCTGCTGACTTTTCCGCCCCGAGCCTTGATCTTATCGCCGGCTTCATCCCGGGTCATGGTTTTCAGAGATCCGGTCAGTACAAATGTAAGCCCTTCAAGTTCGTTACTGCCGCCTTCGTTTTTCTGTTCAAAATTTACGCCGGCCGTCCGGAGTTGTTCGATAATTCGGCGGGTATCGGGGGATTGGAAATATTCCACGATTGATTTTCCGACGATGGGGCCGATATCGCGAATATTTTCCAGTGTCTGAATGTCAGTCGCCATCAGAGCATCGATGTTTTTGAATTCCCGGGCAAGAATAGAGGCCGCTCCTTTGCCGACATGACGAATACCGAGGCCGAACAGCACTTTTTCAAAAGGCCTTTTTCTGCTCTCTTCAATGCCTTTAATGAGATTGTCGGCTGATTTTTCGCCCATGCGTTCAAGTCCGAGCACCTCCACTTTCCGGAGGGTGTAGAGTTCGGCCGGATTTTTCACTAACCCGCCATCCACCAATTGTTCCACCAGAGATTCGCCCAGTCCGTTAATATCCATGGCCCCGCGCGATGCAAAATGGGTAAGCCAGTTTTTCACCTGTGCCGGACATTGAAGGTTGATGCAGCGTACCGCCACTTCGCCGTCCCGCTTTTCGACCTCGCTGCCGCAGACCGGGCATCGGCCGGGCATCGAAAACTCCTTCTCGGTTCCTGTACGTTTTTCGTCCAGCACTTTGACTACAGCCGGAATAATCTCCCCGGCCTTTTCGATAATTACGCGGTCGCCGATGCGGATATCTTTACGTCGGATTTCGTCTTCGTTGTGTAATGTGGCGCGTTTGACCGTGGTTCCGGCCAGCGGTACCGGTTCAAGTTCCGCCACCGGAGTCAGCACGCCGGTGCGGCCCACCTGGATGGAAATGGCGTTAAGCCGGGTTTCGGCCTGTTCCGGTTCATATTTATAGGCCACGGCCCAGCGCGGACTTTTGGCCGTATAGCCGAGGTCCTCGTAGAGGCGGCGCTGGTTTACTTTAATTACACCGCCGTCCATCCCGAACGGAAATTCGTGGCGCATGTTTTCCAGTTCATCAAGCAGTTCGATAATTTCAGCAATCGTGTTCCGAAGCCAATACTTCGGCGTAATCCGCAGTCCGTAGTTCCGCAATTTCAGAAGCATCTGCTCGTGGGTATCGAAATCAATACCGACGAGTTCGCCGGTGGCATAAAAAACAGCATCCAGCGGGCGGGAAGCCACTTCGCGCGGATCGAGCAGTTTCAGTGATCCGGCACAGGCATTGCGGGGATTGGCAAAAGGTTCCAGTCCGGCTTCCTGCCGCTGTTCATTCAGTGCGCCGAAACCCCGGGTATCCATATAAATTTCGCCGCGTACCTCCAGTACGGCCGGCGGCATCATATCGGTCAGGCGAAGCGGAATTGATTTAATGGTCCGAACATTCGCCGTTACATCATCGCCCGTCGTTCCGTCGCCGCGCGTCAGCGCACGGACTAATTCGCCGTTTTCATACCGTAGCGAAATGGCCACGCCGTCGATTTTCGGTTCAAGAATATAGTCAAAGGTCTCCTCGGGAATCAGTTTTCGGATCCGAATATCAAATTCGGCCAGTTCCTCTTTGGAATAGGTATTGGAAAGGCTCATCATCGGCACCGCATGCCGCACACTGTCGAAGCGGGCCAGCGGAGCACCGCCGACCCGCTGGGTCGGGGAGGTGGGGCTGCTGAATTCCGGAAATTTCCGTTCCAGTTTTTCCAGTGACTGGAGGAGGGCATCGTATTCGCGGTCGGTGATCTCCGGTGCGGCATCAATATAATAGAGGCGGTTATGGCGCTCAATTTCAGCGCGCAATTTATCGATCTTCTGCTTGGCTTCGGCTTTGTCTGTCATAATTCGGGAAAGCTACAGAAAGGGGCCGGAGTCGTCTATGCAATTGGCAAGGAAAGCAACAGAAGTCGAAGGGGGCGGGGGTGCGGGGGAACCCCGGGAGTATTGTGCCGGATTGTCCCGGTCCGCGTGTGGATGTGAACCGTGGCGGAAACGGAATACGTTGGATCTGTTTTATTTCTGACTGCGAGATTTCCGGTAATGGTGATCGGCAGCGCGCAGTGCGGTGGGTATAAGGAGATAAACGGTTTACTGGAGATTATGAGAAAACAATCGAAGCGACGTGCTGATCAGGGCCGAAACTCATCGCATGGGCGCAGTAATAAGCATTCGACCGGAGTCCGGGGACGGGCGCGGATGGCCGATGAATCGGAACTTGAGGCCTTGCTTGCAGGGGTGGAGCAGCCGTTGATTCTGATCCTGGATTCACTGCAGGACCCGCATAATCTGGGGGCGTGCATCCGTTCCGCCAATGCGGCGGGGGCGGATGCGGTCATCATGCCTCGTGATAGAGCTGTGGGGGTAACGGACACCGCCATGAAGGTCAGTTGCGGCGGGGCCTCCGAGACGCCGCTTTTCCGCGTGAAAAATCTGGCGCGCACCATAGACCTGCTTAAACAGCTGGGAATTCGTGTTGCAGGCACATCGGATCACCAGGGAACACAGAATCTCTATGAGGCGGATATTTCGGGCCCGATTGCTGTTATGGCGGGATCGGAGGAAAAAGGGGTGCGCCGGTTATCGATGGATAAATGCGATCTGCTGCTGAGTATCCCCATGGCCGGTTGTGTGCCGTGTCTGAATGTATCTGTGGCCGTGGGAATCTGTCTGTTTGAAGTTGTACGCCAGCGGTCGTTGGGCTGAGCGGGCGCACATCGTGTTTCATCCGAACCGGTCTGTGAATAAATGCGGTTACGCTTGTGAGGCTGCAGCGAGAATGGGGTGAGGGAGATTCGGCGGCGGGGAAGTGTGTGCCGGGTTTTGAGGGGACCCGATGAGAATCTCCATGAAAACGGCGGATTTTTCTATAGCATCTGCAGGCGCATCCTTGCATGATTTCCTTTCACGTTTTGACGGAAAACCATTAACGGGGAATGCAATGAGACCTACTTTTTCAGAGAGTATGGAGCTGGTCGGCCTTTCGACCAACTGGAATAATTTTACCGATGAGCAGAAGGAGCTGATCAATACGCTGGTGGAAAACGGGCAGGCACATCTGTTTGCCGGATGGGATGAGCCGGGTACGAACGATGACGCAAAGCAGGCCTTTCTGGAATCGCTGGAAAAAATTAACGGGAATTATCCGGGCGGGCTGGCCGGTTATATTTCCAATGCCCGGAAACTGCTGGCGGAATCCAAGGCGGGCGCAAATCCGTTTGAAGGGCTGACGCCGGAGCAGCCGGAAAAGGTGGATCTTACTTCGTTTACGGATGCGTTTGAAAAATATGAATCCATCGGGGCACAGTATTTCGATAAAGTCGGTGTTGTACTGGTGGCCGGCGGCCTGGGCGAACGACTGGGCTATAACGGCATCAAAGTGGATATTGCGGTTGAAGTGCTCGAAGAAACCACGTATCTGAAGCATTATGCCGACAATCTACTGGCGATGCAGGCGCGGTCGGAAAGTAAGCGGCCGGTTCCGTTCATTATTATGGTCTCTCAGGATACCGGCTCTAAAACCATCCGGTCTCTTGAAGAGAATAACTATTTCGGGCTGCAGAAAGAACAGGTCCATATTCTCCAGCAGGAGCTGGTTCCGGCGATTGCCGATAATGACGGCGCATTGGCATTGAAGGAAAAATATAAACTGATTCTTAAGCCGCACGGGCATGGCGATATTCACATGCTGCTGCACACCAGCGGGGTGGCGGCGAAGCTGGCGGCGGAAGGCATTGAATATTTCATGTTTATTCAGGATACCAACGGCCCGAGCTTTAATACGCTGCCGGCGGCGATCGGGGTGTCGGTTGAAAACGGATATGACTTTAACTCGCTGGCGATTGTACGCCGTCCCGGCGAAGCGGTCGGCGGTCTGGCCAAACTGGTGGGCAAGGGTAAAGAATTCACGCTCAACGTGGAATATAATCAGCTTGACCCACTGTTGCGCGCCACGATCAATCCTGAGGGCGATGTCGCTGACGAAACCGGCTTTTCCCCGTTCCCGGGCAACTGCAATACGCTGGTGATCAAGACCGAGTCGTATGTCCGTATTCTTGAAGCAACTCAGGGCATTATTGCCGAGTTTGTGAACCCGAAATATACGGATGAGACCAAGACCGCTTTTAAAAAGCCGACGCGTCTGGAAACGATGATGCAGGATCTGCCGAAGCTGTTCGGTGAAGCTGAAAAGGTGGGCGTAACCGTGTTTGACCGCATGTGGAGCTTTTCGCCGAATAAGAACAATGTGGTTGATGCCGCAGCCAAAGTGGCTGCCGGAGGGCCGGCGGACGCGAGTGCCACGGCAGAGAATGATTTTTATGGTGCCGGCCGGGCGCGTCTGAAAGCTGCCGGAATGAAGGTGAAAGAGGGTGAGGAAATTAAACTGCTCGGCGTCCCGTTCACCACCGGACCGAAAGTGATTCTCCGGCCGTCGTTTGCTATGACGCTTGAAGAGGGTCGCCGTAAAATTTCAGGTGGAAGTATTTCCGATGAAGCGACGCTGATTCTTGAAGGTTCCGGTATCACATTGGAAGACGTTGAGCTTTCCGGAAAATCCGGCTTGGTGGTGAAGGCCTGCGATGGTGCGAAAGTGACGGTTAAGGGCAAATTTGAAAACGACGGTTTTGAACTGGTTGAGCTGGATGCCGATGCCGAGGTTCCGGAATACCTGAAGATTCGCGGCTACACTTTTGAGAACCGCGGGGCCCAGATTTTCTCGTTTACCGAACCCGGAGAATATGTGGTTGAAGGCTGAGTGTTGAAGGTTTTCAATCTAAGGTAACTGCAGTGCCGCCCTGGAAGCCCGGGGCGGTTTTTTATTAGCGGTATTCGTCTGATTGCAGGCGGTCGAGATAGTCTTTAGGGTTGATATTGTCCGGAAGGGTGTATCCGGGGCTTCGGCAGACATCACACGGTTCAGCTTTTCGCGCTTGAGCCAGAATTGCGGTTGCTGTTCGGCTAGAGCAATACTCTTAATATGTTTTGAAATCCGCCAGAAGTTGGAGAGGTAGTCGTTAAAGAACAGTCCGGCGGCGGGCGTGATTTCCTTGGTTTCCAGTCGTTGGAAATGAGCACGGCGTACCTTGATGGCGGTTTCGCTGCACTGTTTCTGCAGATCAATGATTTCTCTGGCGATATCCTGGAAATTATCAAGTTCGGGATTAAGTGACTGGATGACTTTGGCGAGCAGCAGCTCGACGGCTTTATGCACTTCCAGCCAGTTTTCTACGGCATCGGGACTGAAACGGGCGGTGGATACCGCACGCTGCCGTGCGGCAATATCGGCCAGGTTGGCGATATGATCCCCGATCCGTTCGAGATCGGACATGCAGCGGTCGATGTGACCGATAAGGATTGACTGCCGTTTGGAGAGGTAGTGTTTGGTCAGATCGGTAAGATAGCTGCGCATGGCTGTTTTGATGGCGTTGACGCTATGTTCATTGACTTTAATTCGTTTGGTCCGTCCGGGATCGTGCTGAATAAATTCTTCGGCTGCCAGATGCAGGCTGACTGCACAGATTCTGCTGGTACGCTGAAGTTCGTGCAGACAGGCGGAAATGGCTCGTTCCGGCTGGATGAGCTGGTCTCGGTTGAGATAGCTGGATTCTGGTTGCTTACGTTTTGTCGGAGTAAGCACGATGGTAATTTTTGCAATGACGGGAGCCAGAGGCAGCAGGAGTAAGGCGGAAAGTGTCATTTTGAGGGTTCCGGCATTGGCGGCCTGGCGGATCAGGTCGTCAGAAGTTAAGGGGATGTATTGATAGAAGAGCGGGGCCGTTGCAATCGCTAAGGTGGTGCTGATCAAATTAAAAATCAAATGAGCAATGGCCGCGCGCCGCGCATCCACCGTTGTGCCGATACTTCCTAGCAGACCGGTCACGCAGGTGCCGACGTTGGCTCCGATGATGATCGGAAAAATGCCCTGAAAATCCGTGATGGCTCCGGCGGAAATCAGGGCGAACCCCATGCCGATGACGGCACCGGAACTTTGAACTGCTCCGGTGACCAGTGCGGCTATGCATGTGCCTGTGATGAGCCCCTTGAAGGAATGCCCACTGATATGCACCAGCCAGGGTTCAAAGAGTGCCCGATGGGGTCTTAGGGAATCGCCCATGATCGTCATGCCGAGAAACAGCAGGCCGAAGCCGAGGATGGCCTGACCGCCATATTTAAGTTTTCGATGGCTGGAAATCAGGTGCAGCATAAGGCCCGTGAAAACGGCCGGAAGGCAATAGTCACTCAGTCTGAAAGAAATCAGCTGAACGGAGAGTGTGGTGCCGATATTGGCACCGAGAATCGGGGCAATCGATTGCGACAGGGTCATCAGACCGGCGTTAATGAATCCAATGAAAAGCACGACGGATGCGCTGCTTTGTATAAGACCGCCAATGAGGGTGCCGAGTCCGAGCCCGGAAAAGCGGTTTCCGGTGGATTTGCCGAGCAGGGTCCGCATGCCCTCGCCAAGGGCGGAGGATAACCCCTCACTCATTGTGCGCATTCCGAAAATGAAAAGAGCCAGTCCGCCGAGCAGGTTGAACAGCAAGGTGATAAGTTCAGGGGTATCCATGTTTAAATCATAGATGACCCGTTGCCGTTGTCAACTAGCGCAGATGGATACCGACCTTATAAAAGCGGGCATCTGAAGAATCGGTACTGATGACGGTGCTCAATGTGCCCGGGGCCAGTTCGTGATCGCTGGAAAAACCGGGAGTTGACAAATCATCGGAATAGATTGCCGTGAAAACGAACGGATCCGCATAGGCCGCCGGCCACTGAATATCGAGCTGAATCTGTCCTGCACCGAGAGAAGTCACAGTAACTTCCGGAGGACTGAGATCGACGATGGCTCCTGCAGGTGTGTTGAGCGGGTCGGCGGGATCGGAGCCGTCCAGATATTCCTGAAGATCGCTGTAGCCGTCGCCATCGGAATCGAGGTGGGACGGGGACCTCGGACTGGCCAGCAGGTTTTCTTCGAGCGCATCCGGAATGAGATTCCCGTTGGCATCGGCATCCGATGAAACGGGCACGGCGGTAAGGTTCAGACTTATAATTTCAATGGGATCGGTACCGGGCACCCGGTTCCATGAAACGTCGGTGAAGGCCAGCGCAGTGACTTCGGCGCCTGCTCCCAGTTCAAAAGAAAAGGGCATGATATAAGGGCGACCCTCGGCATCGTAGAGGCTCTTGGCGGCATCGTCTGTCGTGTAGAGCACCGGACAACTATTTGAGAATGAGCCGTCCCGGACTTCCAGCAACAGCGATTCCACCGGGCGGGGGGAAATACTGGCCAGCATGTTGGTGGCGTTGTCTACGATCTGAGTCAGTTCACTCGAATTATAGGTAACGCGCGCGGCGTAGTTGGAATTCAGCGTGCCGGTCAGCAGATAGTTGCGGAGCACGGTCATCGGCAACGGATAAAGGCCCGGTTCAGCGTCGGAATACTCGCTGCAGATATCGTAGAGTTCCTGGGCAAGGAATCGGAGTGCAGCGCTGTTGGCGTCTGAAAGATAGGTGTCGATTTCAGCGATGACTGTTTCCGGCAGAAATGCGTTATTGGTGTTTCTGCGCAGGTCGGAAAAATCATTTGCAGATACACTGAGCATGGTGCCGTCGGAAGGACGCGTTGGAAAAATAGTGGCGTAACGGTTGGTAATGAAACCTTCATTGAACAGTTCGTCGATCAGTTTCCGTTCGGTCAGCATGGCTCTCAGGACATCCTCGGTGTTGAGTTCATCCTGAAGTACCGGAACGGAGCTGTTGGTCATGATATTGAGTGCTGCGCTGATCCAGGTTGCGGATTCCGATGCGAGATTACCCCCGCTGTAGACCGGCGGAATTTCCAGGGGCTGGAATGAGGGCGGTATCATGACCGAGGCCATTTCAATGCCGATATTTTTATTGCTGAATGACGTGCTGATGGGGAAATGCTGATCGGTCAGCAGGGTGAAGAAACCGGCTTCAATGGTGGACGGCATGTTGGTGATCAATACGGAGGGGTCGGTGATGCCGGCAACAGCATGGTTGGAGGCTGTGGCAAAACCGAACTGCCATCCGGTGCCGCTGAATGCACGCAGTGTGGTTCCGGTTCGGCAGACGGTGAGACTGTCCGCGGTTCCGTCATATGGTGTCAGAGAAATGTGCAGATCGAAAGCGGAGAACTGTTCAAGCCGGCCGGACGTTCCGGGGATCGGGAGTACAGGTACGTTTGAGGAGACTGCGGGATCAGAGCCGGCCAGCAGTTCTTCAAGATCGGAGAAGCCATCGCCGTCGGCATCGAGTCCGCTGGTGAGCGGATTCAGGCCGTTTGCAAGTTCGACATAATCAGGAATACCGTCGCTGTCGGAATCAAGTTCGCCGGGAGCGTCTTCAAATGAGTAGGAGGAAGACCGGATCGGCGAGCGCTGTCCGCCCGGAGCTTCGGCATAGAACAGAATGGTTTCATCCTTAAACAACGGAATAGCGGAGCTGTAAAGGTTCCAGACCGTGGAATCCGACAGACGGTAATAGATGTCATCGCCGGTGCTGTTGGAAAACGTAACCTCAATGCCGGTACGGTAGTGCCCGGGGGCGGGATTGATGAAGGCTTCAGCCCATTGATCGCCTGCGGCCGCTTCGGTGCTGTAAATGGAATACGGGATGCCGGCCTGATTGACCAGCGTGTGCTGAGCACTGATATCGGCAAGGCCGAGAACCGCTGTGTCGGTATTGCCGAGACCATCCGGCAGGCCCTGATCGATTTCGTAGTCGGCCTCAATTTGGACGGGACCACCGGTCAGCAGCGCCCGGGAGGACCAGTCGCCGGCGTTCAGGGTCTGAAGCCGTTGCGGTTGCGGATTCACGAACGGTTCGTTTACAAAAGTGAATACGTTGGCCCGACCACGTGCTGCAGTTACAGCAGGAAGTTCAAGCGGGCCATCTCCCTGGAAAGTACCGTCCGCAAATTCAAAACGTTCCGCAGTGAGGGAACGGCCGGTGGCCTCGTCGGCTGAAAGCAGGACAAAGCGGTCGGAGCCGATCTGCAGAGCGGCGCTATAGAAGATGCCGCTTCCGGCCGAAGCGATGTCGTGGTCATATATCGGATCATTCACGCCGTCGTAAGCGAAAACCCGGGCCTCCCCGTTGGTATAGAAGATCAGCAGCCAATCTGATCCTTTGGCCTGAACGGTCTGGATTGAACGGATATCGCCGCCGAAGTCGACGGCATCGAGGGTACTGAAGGTATCGCCGGGCTGCATGTAAAACCGATAGGCGGAGGAGGTGCCCGGATCCCAGGCGATGTAGTGGATATAGCCGCCGGATACCGGATGTATCGGACAGTAGTCCGGTGCGGTCAGTGCACTGTTGAAAAAGAGGGAGTCGAGGTAGTGAATGGTTCCCGTTGAAAATTCATACATACGCAATGCATTGTTGCTGCGGTCGAGGAATACGGCGGCGGCTTGGTTGCCGGTATACAATACCGAATTGCCGCGTTCCCAGGCATCGCTGATGGTGTGGGAGCCCAGCGGGGTGAAGGAACTGCCGGACGATTCAATACGCTCCAGCCGGTTTGGATTCGATGAGCCCAGGCTGTTAATAACGATCAGGTCCGATTCCGGGGTTCCTGCTCCGATGGGCAGGCTGACCACCGTTTCCGGACCGATTTCATTTCCAAAAACCGGAAGAGGATAGGCGGGGGTTCCGACGCCGGCCGCCTCGATCAGGTGAATGCGGTTCATAAAAGGCGTGACTGCAGCAATGCTGTCGTAATTGACATCGGTGATGGGGCCGGTGGCGAGACCGGTAATATTGGTTGCACCCAGACTGCGTGATTCGGACCAGGTGAAGAGGTCGCTGCTGATCTGATAGCCGGCTCTGAACGTGCCGCTGCTTTTATCTACAACAACGATATCCTGACGTCCGTCTCCATCAAGATCCGCACGGGTGATCAGTTCCTGTTCGGTTTCCGTGACAAACCCGCCTGAAGCAGACAGGACAAAGCCGATACAGAATCCGGACAGTCTGAGGGCGTCGGCAGCTGTATGAAACGTTTTCATGGTTTTCATATCCTTTTCATAACGGTTATTCCGGGATCGATACGGTACCGGCATCATAGATGGTTTCCGGTTCTCCGTTTTCGCCGAAGCGAACGAGAAGATACTGATAATTCGCACCGAGCATTACGGGATGGGTGTCGACCAGATAGATGCCCCAGACCGCGTCCTGACTCCGGTGGGTTACACGAATGAACGGGTCATATAATGTGGTCTTTCCGGGATTGGCGGGATCATTTTGACCGTAGGCAATATTTTCCATAAGGACCGATACCTGGGCTACATCACCACTCACCTGTGGATAGAGGGGAGAGGAAATCTGGTACCGGTAGAGTACACAGGGGAATACGGTCTGTCCGTCGTCATCGGTATAGAGGAGCGATTCCGGTGTGCTGGAGGTGTAGAGAAATATGCCCTTTCCGGGGGCGATATCACCGATACTTTTGTTATCGATTTCGCCGATTCGTATCCCCACACGACCGGAGGTGTAAATGCCCTGATAACGATCCCCGGGAAGATCGCTGCTGTAGGGCAGCATAAACCGCGCTTTAATGCGGGAATCAAAGGGGTCTTCAACGGGAGGAAGCGGACGGGTCGGCCAGGGGACATCCGGTCCAGCCAGCGGAGCAGGAGTCCAGACAAAGCGGCGCGCTTCACTCCACCTGCCGCGCTCTCCGTTAGGACCGACAGCGCGTACCATCAGAATATATTCCGGTCCCAGTTCGACGGAACCGTTAATGAGGAATTCCGGGTTCTCCGGCAGTCCGAAGTTTGCGCCGACCCGGCCGGTCATATAGGTCATGAAACTGAGGTTGGTGGTCACACCTTCGAGCACTACATCGGTAAAGTTGGTGATGCCGAGGCCTTCGATATCGCGCAGTTCCGGACTGAATGAGGCTGTGACGGGGGAACCGCCGTCTTTATGTACAGCCACTTCGAACCGCTCTATCCCCTGCGGGGCGCAGAACCAGGAGGCTTCGAAACCCGGGCTGGCGGTTTCTGTTCCGGTCGACTCCAGCGGATTGAGCACTGGAACCGGAAGGTCCATGGTCCGGGTAATGTCAATGCAGTCGATCAGCGTCATCGGACCCGGATTGCCGTTGAAGTCCAGGAACTGATAGTAGTAGCAGATGGTGCCGCCGTTCGCGATATAGGCCTGCTCATCAGCTTCAATGATGGTGGTGGCGTTGGAGGTTGCGCCCTGGCCGATCAGTGTGCGCGGGCCGTTGTTCACCCGGCGATAGTAGCGGTATTCGCCGGCATCCGGCGGAACATCAACCTCCAGCACCGGGAAAAACGGCGTCGGTGTGCCGGTGACATGCGGGCCGTCAGAGGGATCATTGCTGAATCCGTAGGTGGCGAACCCGAGAAAATTGGCGACACCGGTATCCCGGACACTGAGTGCTCCGACACGCCATTCACTGGTCTTGACACCATTGCCGACGCGGCAGAAAACCGTGTAATAGTCGAGGTGTCCTTCCGGCAGTTTGGCTGTTGCGCTGACCTGCGGTTTGTTGTCGAAGTAGAACCGTCCGACAAAGGCGGCGTTTGTGATCAGTTCAGGGTTGCCGTTTTCATTGGGCAGGTAGGCGAACTCAGCCCATTGTACGCCCTCGTTGGTGCGGGTGCAGTTGAAGACCAGATCATAAAACGGGTTATCGGCTTCCGAGCCGAATTTATCGAGATTACAATGAAGCGTTTCCACATAAATACTGATGTTGGCGCCAAGCTGGGCTTCCGGGCCTTCCCAGTCGTGGATACCGCCATGCACGGGGGCACTGTTCAGCGAAAGGTTGGGGCCGCAGTAGGCATCGTCAATAGCTCGTACGGTGTACCAGTAGGTACGGTCCTGATCGGCTACGGAAAGGGTATTGGTATAGGCCAGACGTTCCGCCCGTTCTCGCGGGCGATCGGCCCGGCGATCCGGCCGTATACTTTATTAGCGGCATTGGCCTGCATGTTGGAAATACTATCGTACCGATATACATAATAGGCATGGGTTTCGGCGGCATCAGGATCCTGGTCCCATGAAATTTCCACCGACTGCACCTGATTGCTGGATTCATCGAAGGTGTAGAGTGCGCGGGTGCGAATGTCTTTTGGGACACGCGGAGCTACACGGTCGCAGGCGGTTGCTTCATAACCGTCCGAAACTTCGCCGTCGCGGCCGAGCAGATCGAGGGCGGTGACAAAATAGTAGAACTTTTCCCCGTCGACAAAGGGGGTTCCGCCGGATAGTCCGTCGTTGTCATCGATAAAGAAATAGGTTTCGGGGGTTACCTCATCCTCGTTCGGCAGAATCGGCAGCCGGTTGACCTTCTGTACAGCAGGATCGTTCTCTGCGAGATCAATCAGCTGTTCCGTAGCGGGCGGGTTGACATCAAATCCGTGTTCAATGGTGAACTTTCTTTCCATGCGATACAGGCTGTAGCCGAACTGCATGAGCGCCAGACGGCGCAGGGCATCCGGCGATTCCCAGCGCAGGCGGATATTGAGGTGCCCTTTCGGTGAGGAATCGAATACCTGAACGATATTTTCCGGGGCCGGCAGGATGGTCGGGTTTCCGGCCTCTACGCTGATCCGCCCGATGACTTCACCGGTATTGTGATCGCGGATTTCAAAACTGGTGATACCGCTGCTGCTGATGCGGCAGGCAAATCCGCGGCCGAGGGCCAGAGTGAGGGCGGGATGCGCCTGCGACATAAAGACGATATTCTGAAACATTTCGGTATCTTCCAGCGACCCGTCGATCACGGCGGCCACTTTTTCGCCGAGGGACAGATTTCCGTCCGGAACGGCTTCAGCAAACAGTTCATCGATGGCGGTTTCCAGAAGGTCGAGATCCTGTCCGAGGTTTTCTGCGCGGCTGTTCAGCACAGCAATTGAGTTGGGGTCGGTGTGCAGCTGGGCTGTGCCCTGGAACTCGTAGGGATTCGCCGAGCTGAAATCGCCGGATTTGGCATAGATGTCGTACTGCACGCCCAGCAGCATATTCAGGTCGGTCGCCATCCAGCTCAGGTAGGCCCACTCCCGACCGTTTTCATCGGTGGTTACGGTGCCGGCGGTAAAGATCATATCGCCGAGGCCCTGATTGTTCTGCGCCTTGAGCGAAGCGGACGGGGCCGCCACCCACAGCGCGACCGCCAGGGCCGTTCGGGTTACTGATTTGAATATGTTTTTCGGAATCATGACTGTCCTCTAATAATCGGCGTCCCAGTCGCCGTTTTCATAGGTGATTTCAGCGCTTTTGCTGAACTTGACACAGAAGGGGCACGGGCCCACTTTGCCGGAAATTTTGCCTTTGCCTTTCATCCGCATGATGTCGCCGTTTTTCATGCCGACCAGGGTTACTTCGCCGCGGACACCGACGACGCAGATGGCTTCGCCTTCGGCGCCGAGGAAGATTTTTCCGCCGACCGGTCCTTCGAGGAAGGCGAACACGCCGGCACCGACTCCGGATTTAATCCGGAAGAGACAGCCGTAGTCGATGATGGGCATCCAGCCTTCGCCATAGACATACACTCCGGTGAACGGCGGATCGCCCAGAATACCCTGTACATCCGGATCCCAGGCAAAAGGATCCAGTGTGCAGGTGCGGCCGAAGAAGACGCCGCCTTCCACCTCGAAACTGGTCATTTCGCAACGTACCGCGGCGGAGAGATAGTTTTCACGTGCACCGAAGGCCACGGCGGCATAGAGCTCCGATATTTCGAAGGCTTCGAAGCTGATAGCGCCCTCCGTCATTTCGAAGGCCCCGGCGAGCCCGATCGGTTTGAACGGTCCGGTGGCAAAGGCGAATTTGGTGTTGATTTTTGCACGGAGATCAGAGCCGACCCAGCTTAGATCGACGTCGTCCGAACCGAGGACGACCTCGGTGGCATTGTCGCCCGGAAAACCGCAACTGGAAGAGCCGTCGGAATTCAGCTGACGGATGATGAGATAGGCATTAAATTCCATTTCTTCCGGAACTTTCCACTGGAAGGCACCGTCCAGGCGAAGCTCGGTGAGCGAGTCATGGCGGATGTGGGCATAACCGTCAATCTGGCCGGCGCCGATGAGATCCGACAGATCTCCGAGCATGCCGTTGATTTCTTCATCGATGGCGGTAAGATATTCGCCGATAACATCTTTTATGGCAGTGTTCACCTGCTGGAATACGCCGTCGATGGCGGTGTTGACCGATGCCTGTACCTCATAAACCCGGGAGCGGATGGCCTGCTGGATGTTGCAGACGGGGAGGGAGCCATAGAACTGATCCTCGATGTGCTGGCGGATCATGGCTTTGATTTCCTCGGCAGTATATTCCTCGAACAGATCGCCGGCAGCCTGCAGAGCGGTGAATTCACCGGTCAGGTCTGCCACGGCGGCATCCATGGCGGCCTGCAGCTGGACCGGATCGAGAGCGGCCTGTACTTCGCGGGCGAAAGATTCGCCGTCAGCGAGCTGGGTGCGGATCTGCTCAATTACACGGCGTACTTCCAGCAGATATTCACGTGCTGTATCGAGTGAGGGTTTCAGATGGCTGATGGCTTCGTTCAGTGAGGTTTCAAGTTCCGCTCCCAGCGACCCGGCCACTTCGGAGGCGAGAGTGCCGATAATGCCTGCAGCGAGATCGCCCAATGCCTCGAATTCAGTACCTTCAAGGTCCAGCAGACCGTTAATTGCCTGAGGCAGAAGCTCACCGGTTTCGGGATCGAACTGGACGGTGCCGGTGAAGGCATCAATGACCCGGAGAGCCTGCTCCAGATGACCGTCAATTTCGTCCAGCATATTGGTTGCATTTGCAGTTGTGTCGGCCAGATTTTCCAGTTCGTTCTGAATAGAACCGATCGGTCCGGCAATATAGTTGGTGAGAAGGCCGGAATAGTAATCCGTATTTGGAGCGGCGTTGTAGGCCGTCTGCAACTGGGTGTAGAGTTCATCGACAATGGGATCGACGGTTTCCTGCAGAACCGGTTCAAACAGTTCTTCGGGAATATCGGCAAGCAGATTGTCGAATCGATCCAGTCCCTGGAAAATCGTCATGAAAATATTGCTGTTTACGCTGCTCAGTACAGCTGAGGCCATGCCGGTCTGTTCATCAATGGCATTAAAGGCCATGTTGGCCAGGTTGATCTGCGGCAGGCCGTCGTACTGAATGCCGAATGACAATTCCGCATTTACCCCGCTGAGGTAATCGGCCTGATGTTCTACTTCGAGAATAAGAAGATCGTTTTTTACCGCTTCCGGGGATTGGAAGGATTTGGTCGCGCTTGACCAATCCAGCGGATAATCGAAATCCACGACTTCCAGCCAGGTGCGCTGTGCCCGCGTGCGGTAGGTGTCGGTGGAGGGATTCCGGAAACTGTCTACGTCCACACCTTGCGGAATGCCGGCATTGAGGACATCAAAATCTTCAGGCTTTTTGTGGAAGGTGTGCCCCAGAGCATCGGTGAAACCGCCGGTCATGTGGATTGGAGCTGCACTGTTGTTGGTGCTTGCGCTGGTATGAAACAGCACATTGAGATCTTTAAAGAAGGCAACATCAAGGGCTCCCGCAAAGTTGATCCAGCCTGTGTCGTCGGGTGCTGCTCCCGATTCGCCGTAATCGTTGTAGTAAGCGGAGAGGATCGGGGTAAAGCGGTATACCTCATCCTGCGGTCCGTCGAGTTCAATCAGATCGGGCAGGCTCAGACGCGAATCGATGCCGATAATGCCGTCGGCTTCGGAGGCGATTTCTCCACTGGGCAGAAAGCCGAGCACGCCGGCCAGCGGTTTGTCGATATTGGCGCAGGCGGTGGTGATACCCAGGCAGAGACCGCGTTCGCTGTTGCCGCAGCTGTCGTTGACCGTCGGTTTGTAGAACAGTGATTTCGGACTGATGACGGCGTTCCAGTATTCGAGGGTTTTATCCGGAGCACCATCAATGTCGGCACTTAGAATTTCACCCATGCAGTCGAATTTCATCTCTTCATATTCGAGGTCGAAGTTGCTTGGGAAGAAAAGGGAGACAAGCCCCTGCACCCGGGACTCCTGCGGTTTTCCGGAGAGATAGGACAGACCGTATTGGCTGAAGTTGTGGAGGTATCCGTAAATGTAAAGGGTTTGAGGGAATGTTCCCGGCGAGGCTTCGTGAATACCGGTTACCCCGGACGGGCGGAGGTAATATTTTGCGCGGTCGGTCAGCCACCAGGTGCCCGACGGTGTTCCGCCCAGAACGGACTCCGCCGGATAGGAGGCATCAATACCGGTCAACACATTCAGACCGGCATAATGGGCATAGCCGTTGCGGTAGTCTTCGGCACCGGAATAATGTCCGGGACGTTCCATTTCAGAGCTTTTGGCATGGGCGCCGGAAAGGAGGATAACCCCTGGGCCGAAGTTGTCGGTGACCGGAAGAACGGACTGATCGCCGCGAATAAAGTGGCCCGCCATACAGAACTGGCCTTTATGAAAATCCATTGCGCGCTGGGCATAATAGCCCGCTTTATTTTTGCCCCATTCAATATCGAGGCTGTTGAGCTCCACCGGCTGAAGCAGGCCGCCGTCTTTACTGAAAGCTGCCGGAGAGTTCGCATACATCTGAACCGGGGTTGCACCGCCGGGATCGGCGCAGGTGTGTGCCGGGCAGGTGGGGTTGTATTCAATCTGCATATCGGTGGTGTTCCGCAGTTCGCTGCCGGTATCCACGAGATCCTCTGCAATCATGATGGAGGATGAGTCTAGCCATTGCACAACAGGACCATAGGGGAAGTGCGTGTGGAAACTTCCGGGATCAAGTGAAATATCCACTGTCATGCGGGCATCCTGGGAGGGCCCGGGGTTGACCTGAATATCGGAATTCACTCCGGCCACCGCTGTATAGTATTCAGCGTTAGAGCGTTTGATAGCGAGATCAGGTGATGTCAGCGAAGGTTTAGCAACGGCTAACTGTACATGGTCACTTTCGCGAGTGAAGGTAATACTGCCGGTTTGGGTAAAATCCAGCGTTCCATTGGCCGGATCCCAGGTGATATCCTGCACATCAATCCATAACGGTTTGGTTTCTTCGGTAATTTTAAAAGGGCCGGGTGATGTCAGCACGTATTTCGGTTTGAGACTGGAATCCAGCGATACGGAGCCGAAGGTATATGTAGACTGCATCACATATTCGTTCGCCGTGGAGATCCCAGGCCGGCGGGCATCCGCAACCGGATGTCCGCGTAAGCCCCGGCCGTGCTCAGGGTGAGGTCATTCGGCAGCGTATACTGAAGACCGGCCATGGTAACGGGATTCGGAACCGCTACGGTGATGGTCTGGGTTTCTGAGGGGTGAATGGAATAGTTGAGTGAAACCGGATCCTTGATCACATCGAGATTATTGAAGACAAAGCTGTATCCGGAAATCGTTCCGCTGCCGCTGATGGTGTGCAGGGTATCGGAAGTCCGGGTCCAGTCGGTGACGGTGATGTCGGTTTCAACATCGTCGAAAAAGAGTTTGCCGGAATACTGGTTGATGGTGAGCGGCAGGGTCCGGGTGTTGTTGTTTTCCCGGCCCTCATCAATTTGGTTGCCGGCGTCGGCTTCGATAAGAACAGTGTAGTTGTTTTTCGTGAATTTTTCGGTGCCGGGAATATAGAAGTTTGCGGTCCAGTCATCTTCCTGCGCTTCCAGTGCCGGGAAAGTGATATTCCGGGTTACGCTGTTGGAGAAAACCGGCGAGGCTCCATCGAGAATAGTGAAGCGGTAGGAAATACCCGGATAGGATTCGGTTACCTGTCCGCTGCGCAACGTGGTCTGGATCTCAATCGGAATATTTCGAGTGCCGAGTGTAGTTTTCCAGATATTGTTGGTATTCGCGGCAAAGAGATAATCGGCATCATGAAGGAAGAGGTCGGCATCGGAAAAGATCCGGATATCATCGAATTCCCGGCCGTCGGTCGGCCAGCTGTAATTGTCTACCTGCTGAAACTTGATATAAGGGGTTCCGGTCAGGGCCATGCCGTTCTGTGCTGCCAGATCGTTAATATCGAGGTTGAAAGTCTGCCAGCCGGTAGTGCCGTTGGGCAGATCAAAAATTTTGGTGAATGACGAGCCGCTGTCATTACTCAGGAAAATGCCGTCGCCGGCATGGAGTTCCTCCCGGATGCCCGATGTTTAAAGCTGAGTGTGAGTGGATCGTAATCTTCGATGTCGACCACCATCACAACGCTGTTGGTTGCGGTCTGTCCGGCAGAAAGGTTGTCGTCCATCCGCATGACCATGTTGGTGGCAATGTCCAGTTCCTGGACATAGGTCAGACTGGACGGTGAGGCACCGGATGCTGATCCGGCTGCCGGGTATCCACTTATGGCGTATCCGCCGATGCTTTGTCCGAATGCCGTCTGCTGCGGATGGGAGCCGGAGGTGCTGTAGCGCGCCGAGTTGTTCCAGGCGGCACCGATCAGGTAGTATTTGCCCTCCTTCAGGACAGTGTTGAGTGTGCCGTAGACATAGTTGGTGCCAATGGATGCGGTAACCGTGTTGGAGGAGATTAGTGAATAGGTTCCGTTTGCCGTGGAACTTTCATACACCAGAAACTGCACGGAGGTGGATTGCGAGCGGCCCAGATAGAAACCCTGGCGGGTGAGTTCCACGGTTTGGTCGCACTGGAAAAAGTTTCCCCTCATACGGTTGCTGCCGGTGTAGTGGCTGGGGTTGAAAAGCGGGCCGGGAATATTCTCTGTAATCACCGTGTCGGTATCTCCACGCAGTTCAATGCGTCCTTCCGGGGAGGAGTTATACACCCACAGGATATTATTCGGCAGAGTCGCTTTGTCGAAATCTTCGCGGATCGGCGGAGCCATCGAATATGCGCTCCGGGTGGTGATCAATAAAATTATCAGACAGAAAAGCCGGGATAATCGAACTGAACCGGAAGGAAGAGTTTTCATTACTTTTTCCTTTTTTTAAATTCCGGAGGTGTCGGCTAATGTATAAATGTATAGCCGGTAAGCTCCTCTCTTTGTTTTCCTCAATAAGTGCAAGCTAGGGTTGAGGCTCATTATTGTCAATATTAAGTATATTAGGATTTAATATAATTTATGGGGTATCATCCGCGATACGTCGGTTTATTTTGATTTATCGGGTTACAGGAATCGGGTATCGCTTGTTTATGAAAACAGGATTAATCATCAGTCTGGTGGCTTTTTATGCTGTGCGTGTTGTGGCTCAGCTGGAGTGGGATCAGGAATTTATCCGGCTGAAGGCACACCCGCTGCAGGAAAAGATGCAGATCGAATTCAACTACCGGAATGTCGGGGATCAGCCGGTGAAGATTGTCCGTATGGATTCTTCCTGCGGCTGCCTGGTTCCGCAGAAGGGACCGCGCACGGTGGCTCCGGGAGAGTCGGGATCGATTACGGCTGAATTCATGTTACGCGGCCGAAGCGGAAAGCAGAAAAAGCATATTCTGGTTACCACTGATCGTAATGCGCAGGTTCCCTATCGGCTCGATATTGAGGTGGATATTCCCGGCAGTTACCTTCCGTCGGTTAAACGGGTAATCTGGGAACGTGCGGAAACTTATGAATCCCGCACCGTCAGGCTGACGAACCATTATCATGAACCGATCAACCTGATCGAGGTGCTTCCAAGCATTGGTACGCTCAGAACAGAACTGAAGACGGTCAAACCGGGGTTTGAATATGATCTCACGATCACCCCCGAACCCGGTGTGAAAAATCTTCGGGCATTTATTCGACTGAAACCCGAACCGCTTTCTGAAATGCAGAAGCCCCGGGATTTTAAGGTGTATGTCTTTGTGCGGTGAAACGGATTTAATTTAAAAACACACCGTTTAAAACGTGTATTGGTATGCATATATTTATAAATTTAAAAAGATGCTAATTAGTCTTGTTGTCTGAGAAAACCCTTTTAGTGTCCGTCTCTAAGAAAAGATGTGAAAAGGGAGGGCACATGGCATCGCAGGCAACAATCCTTATTCCGGGAATTAAAGGGACTAAACTGCTGAATTCCAACGAGGTGAATCATGACACCATCTGGTCGGGGATTCAGAGTAACTTTGAATCAATCGACGATCTGACGCTGACCAGGAGTTATCGGAACCGATATTATGACGAGGCGCTGGAGTGTATTATTCAGCCCAGCGAGGTGGAACAGCTCGCTTATGGAGAGCTTGTACAGGAGCTGCGGAAAACTTCGAGCCGTCCGGTTTATATTTTCAACTATGACTGGCGCTACTCCAATGTGGAAAACGGCGAACGGCTGCGGGACTATATCGGATACCTGATTGCCAAATCAAAAGCCCGCCGCCGGGTGGATCCGAATCAGCCGGTATTTTCTTCGTTCGATTTTATCACGCACAGTATGGGCAATCAGGTGTTGCGTTCGTATCTGAATCTGGATGGATTCCGGTATGTTAATAAAGCGGTGCTCACCGTGCCGCCGTTTCGGGGATCGCTTGAGATTATTTCGGCATTGATTAAAGGCGAAGGGCTTTTTGCCGGAACCAGAGAAAGCATGCGGAAACTGGTGCGCACCTGGCCCGGTGCCCTGGAACTGCTTCCCCGTTATGCCGGGGCCTCGCGTTTTGAAAACGGAGCGGCACACAACTTCTTCAACATTAATCACTGGCAGGAGAATCTGGTGCAGATTAAACCGGATGATTCCGATGAAAAGATTGCGCGGAAGGAAAAACTGAGGGCGCTGATCCGCCGCGGAAAAAAGATGGTGGAGCAGGAAATGGTGGATCTTGATCAGCTTTCCGCGGCCGACAGAAAACGGATGCTGATTGTGGTTCGCGACGGGTTTAAAACCATGCAGTCCATACAGGTGCTCAAAGATGTTCCGTCTCCCGGACCGGCGAATCTGTTCAACCTTTCACAGGTAGCTGTCAGCAAAGACGGCGACGGTGCTGTGGCGCATGCCAGCTCCTGCTGTTATGCCCGCCCAGACGGTTCCGGTGTTCAGACGGTTGCATTAATGAAAGATTTCTGGGCCAACGACAACAGCCACGGTTTTGTGCTGAACGAAGGACGTATGCAACGTCTGATTCAGCGTTTTCTCTATTCCGATGCCCCGTTCGATTACCGGATTCCCGGAAACTCTGTCCGTGAAGTGATCGGGCTGGATAAACGCGGATGGGGCCACAACCTCTCGCGCTGGGGATTGGTGCTTAAAGATTGAATATTGAAAGGGAGGGCGTGATGAAAATCATCATTTATCTGGCTGTGATTATTGTGTCTGTTTCGGGGTGTGAAACCACCGGCAGGAGCACATCCCGGGAGATCAGTCCCGGTTATTATCCTATTGATCCGCTGCCGGTGCAGTTGGCTAAGCCGGACGGTTATGAACCGGTAAAAATGAACGAAGCAATTCTGGCGGTTCTTCCGGATGAAACCATGCGCCTTTCGGTGGGATCGTTCGATTCTTCCGGTGGAATTACCTATGGGCCGGCGGGTGGAAACTTCAGCAAAGGCAGCTATGTGGTCGTGCTCGATTATATCAAGTATACGACGTTGCCGGTGGGGATTCTGGAAACGGGGACAGCGTCGAATACTATGCTGCAGGCGGTGGAGTATGGGACAGATGCGCCGATGTCCACCGGGCTGTTTACCGGCGTCGGCCTGCGGTTGACCGCAAATCTGAGTGTGCTGAAATCGAATGTGGACCTTAGCAGTCTCTTTGCTGTCGGGGTGGCGGCTGAAGCAAAACAGGTATCGGGTTCAATGGTGATTCAAACGCTGGGAATCAGTGGAGAGCCGGTTTCGACGATGCTGCCGATGCCCAGCGAAATCAGTCGGTCAAGTATTCAGAATGCCATGCTGGCGCTGGGGGCTATCAAGGCTAAATTATATGAAGAGGATATTACCATTACCCCCCGTATTCTCGGCTTTAACAACACCTATTGCAAAACGCCGGAATCGATAAGCTATTTTACGGCTTCTCTCCTGAATCTTCCGTCTCCGTACCCGCCCGTTAATCTGGTGCAGGTTTTTGCAGCACAGGCAGATGCTGATGATCATGGGCTGTAAAGCAGTTCTACTCAATCCGGTTAAGGCCGGATGGTTATAAACGGTACAGGCCGTATGGCCGGTATGAAATGATCCCGGTTCGCCAGGAAAACGTGAATGAAGGGGCATCATGAAACTGTTAGGCACCGGTTCCGGTCCGATTCCGGCGAGCAATGTGATTCTGCTGTTCAGCGCGATTATCGGCGCACTGATATCGAGCACCCGCACCACCCTGAAATCTCATCGGCCTGTTATTCCGGAAGAGGCTGTCGTGGAACGGACGGACAGTCAGGTAGCTGCGCGGCTTTGGGAGGATCCCTTTGATGTGCTTGAGCGATGGGAGTTGCTAGCGTCAAAGGGCCGGGTTGAACTCAGGTCTCTGCAGGCAATTCTGGCCGCCAGACCGAACAAACTGATTATTCCGGTAATCACTGATGACGAACATTATCCGGAGATGAGGGAAAACCGGATTCAGCAACGCTACGCCATACTGGCGGCTCTGAGCACCTCAAATTATAAGCCGGGAAATCCGAAAAAAATGGGGATTGGCGAGCTGGTAATTGACGGTGTCACTATTGGGGTGCCGTATGATTGGTTTTCACTGGATAAATCCAAACCGGCGGTTTATCCGGACGGGGGAATTAACGGGATTGATCCCGCCTATAAACAACCGGGCAATATGTCCAATCATGAATTCGAGCATGTATGTGTTCTCTGGCTGCGCAGTGACTTAAAGGCGAAGGACTGGGCCGAAAGGGATGCCGAAATAAAAACAGCTGAATCGTTCGCGAACATCTGGAGAAAGAAGACTGATGCATTGGGGAATGCCTGTGCCTCGATGAAGCACCGGATCAGCAGGCTTGAGGCCGTCAGCAGAGCTCTTGGCCGATTTAAGGAAAATAAACTGGCCGATGCCGGAACGATGAACGGAATTAAAAGTCTGTATCCGGTTCCTGTCTGCAGTGTCTTTTCGCCATGGGCCACTGCGGATAATTATCTGCTGAATGCAGATCTCACAGACGGCAACCGTTTTAATGAACTGATGGATAAAAAATATGACAGCAGAACCGCGATCGGGCGCAGCGCACTGGCGGAACTGCGTAAGGAAATGCTTTATTTCCACGGCATTCATTTCAACCGTACTGTACAGAAAGACAAACGTGTCGCTGAAGTGCTGGTCAATGAACTGGTACGGCGGGGAGCAATTGTGCCGTCGGGCAATAGAGAGGAATCGGCGGCCCGCATCGTTTTGATCGGGGAATGGGATTCTGTGTTCAGTCGGGCGCTTTCAACCACATTCGCGCTGGAATACCTGGGAATAATGGGGCGGCCGGCGTACCAGTGGCCGGCTGAAATTGAGGTTTTTGAATATTTGCGAGGAATCGACGGGCTCATACCCGGTGCGGAACATAACGACGTCCCGTCATCCGGCAGCGGCACGCGAGACGGACAGAGCGTATATCAGACCTTAGGCAAACGGTATCCGGACGGAGCAAGCCAGTATGACTATCTCCGGCGATTGGCCGACCGTATTCAGCATATCAATACCGATGAACACAAAGTTACGGCGGTCGGCATTTTTGGCAGTGATCCGTATGATAAACTGCTGATTCTCCGGGCACTGCGAGGGAAAATTCCCGATGCGGTATTTTTTACGACCGATCTTGACGCCCGCTTTTTTCATGGAGAAGAATTGAAGTGGACTCGCGGACTGGTGGTGGGTTCCAGTTATGGACTTGAGCTTGCTCCTGCGCTGCAGCAACGGACGGCACCGTTCCCGAATACTTATCAGACCGGGATTTATGCGACCATGTTTACGGTCCTTAACGGAGCACCCTGGGCGTTCAATATTGATGATTATGAGCCGCGCATTTTTGAGATCGGTCTGCAGGGGGCCGTCGATATATCCAATCGGGAAAAACAGTTGGGCGATTTTTTTCTGCCGCTGCATCCGGAGCCGGATAATCTGTGGAGAAAACAGGTCTTCAATCTGCTGGTCCTGCTGGGTCTGGGGGTTGCCGTTCCTGCATTGCTTCTCGGTCTGTTCGGCTTTTTTAAAACCGAAAAAGAAAATCCGGATATGTCAAAGTCGGCTCTTTACTGGCTGCTTTATGCCGTTTTATGCGGTTGGGCGATCATCTCATTTTTCAGAAAAGTCGTTGAAAGTGCAGCGGGATCCTATGGAGGAGAGCCTCTGTCATTTTCCGGCGGGATATCCATCTGGCCGTCGCTCATGATCCGTATTCTGGTTTTTATATTTTCACTCTTTTTTATCATCAGAACCTATTTTTCCATTCGTAGCGATTCTTGTTCAATCGCTTCAGAATTCGGATTTGACACCGGATCGCTGAACAAAAAAGAATACGGATTTCTGAAGAATCTTCTGTGGCCGTTCCAGCGGCGGGGAACAGAACCCGACATTTCTCAGATCTGGAGTGCGTACAGCTGCCGCCGTGGAATAGGCTGGATTTACGTTGTACTTTTTCTTGCCACATTTATATACGGCAGAATGGCTTCGCTGGTTGTCCGTTGCGACCCTCCGTTTGTTCCGTACCGGGGACTGCCTGCACTGGAAGCACATGAAAGTACACTCCGTCTGGCGTTGCTGAGTATGATTCTTCTCTGCGGAATTACGGTTTATACCCTGTTGCGCAGTACTCGACTTATCTGCAGTCTCTATCACCGTGGGAAAAAAAGCTTTGAATCGTGTTCCTGGATGCAGAGCGGACTGCCGGCTTCGGAGTGCCGGATTCATCTGAATAATATTTTTCTCGTGGGCCGTGTGACGGAGACCACGGGGCGGATTATTATCTATCCGTTTGTCGTGCTTTTTCTGATGATTTTTTCCCGGTATTCTTTCATCGATCTGTGGGACTGGCCGCTTCCGCTGGCCGCTGTTGTCGGTCTGATCGTATTGTCCGCACTTTTTTCAGCGGTTTACCTGAGATATAAAACCAAGGAAATTCAGAAACGCGCAATTGATCTGCTCCAGATGCAAAAACTGAAAAAACCGGGAAAACGGGATGATATTAACCGGTGCATCGAACAGATTGCCGGGTATGATCGCGGGGCGTTTGCTCCATTGTCGAGTAATCCCATCCTTCTGGCCGTATTAACGCCGTTCGGGGTATCGGGGCGGTTACGATCCTCCAGAGCATCATTGCCGGGCTGTAAAAAGAGGTCGTTGTGTTGAATCCGCCGGTTCGGTCGTTCCGGTTTTGAGGGTTTATTGGATTTGTATAGGGGGCGCGGAATCGGTAAAAAGTTCCATTCTTTCTGAAAACGAATGATTTGGAGCACTTTAAATGAGAATTCTGACGGGTATTCAGCCTTCGGGCAAACTGCATATCGGCAATTATTTCGGGGCGATCAAGCCGGCGACGGAACTGCAGGAACAGGGTGACGCCTATATTTTTATCGCGAATTATCATGCGCTGACAACGGTGCATGACGGACCGGCGCTGCGGGAAATGACAAAAGATGTGGCGCTGGACTATCTGGCGTGCGGCATTGATCCGGAGAAAACGGCGTTGTATCGGCAGAGCGATCTGCCGGAAGTACAGGAGCTGGCGTGGCTGCTGTCGGTGGTCTGTCCGATGGGGCTGCTGGAGCGCTGCCATTCCTATAAGGACAAGATCGCGAAAGGATTCGCGACGACGCACGGCCTTTTCGCCTATCCGGTACTGATGGCCGCGGATATTCTGGCGGTGCAGGGTGAAGTGGTGCCGGTGGGCAAGGACCAGAAACAGCACTTGGAAGTGACTCGCGATCTGGCGATTAAGTTCAATAACCAATATGGTGAAGTTTTCACGATTCCGGAAGCGGCGATCCGCGAAAATGTGGCGGTGGTGCCGGGGATTGACGGGCAGAAAATGTCGAAGTCGTATGACAACACCATCGAAATTTTTGCCGAGGGCAAACCGCTGAAAAAGCGGGTCATGTCTATTGTAACCGACAGTAAAGGGCTGGAGGATCCGAAGGAGCCGGAAGGCGACAATGTTTTTGCACTGTATAAACTGTTTGCTTCCGAAGAGGAACAGCTTGATCTGGCGGCGCGATATCGGGCCGGCGGGCTGGGTTATGGCCACGCCAAGCAGGAACTGCTGGAAAAAATCAATGAGCATTTCGGGCCGATCCGTGAAAAACGCCGGGAATTGGCGGCCAATATGGATTATGTGGAAGACGTGCTGAAGACCGGTGCGGAAAAGGCGCGGGTGCTTGCCCGTGCAACCTTGCAGAAAGCGCGTCAGGCCGCCGGGCTCGAATGAGTTTTGAATGGAATGCTGAGGTGTGGGGCTGCGACGGGCTGTTTAGGAAAGTCCGTCTTCTGAGTTCCAGGCCTCATCATTCGTCATGCTGAAGCTGTAAATGCGAACGGACGTGAATTCACAGATGGAATTAATCAAAGACGACTATAAGGTTCAGCTCGAGGTGTTCGAGGGCCCCTTGGACCTGCTTTTATACCTCATCAAAAAAGATGAGGTGGATATCTATGATATTCCGATCGGTCGCATTACGGATCAGTACATGGAATATCTGCGGCTGATGAAGGTACTGGACCTGAATATCGCCGGCGATTTTATCGTGATGTCGGCTACGCTGATGCTGATTAAGAGCCGCATGCTGCTGCCGGTGGAAGAGCGTAAGGATGAAAGCGAAGAGGAAGAGGAGGATCCGCGCTGGGATCTGGTACGCCAGCTGGTTGAATATAAAAAGTTCAAGGATGCGGCGGATCATCTTGAGGACCTTGAGCTGCATATGGAAAATGTGTTCAGCCGTGAAAGTGAACATGTCGAGCTTGGCGCACCGCCGGATGTCGATCTGAAAGACGCGAGCATCTTTGATCTGATTTCGGCGCTGAACGAGGCGCTGGGCCGTGTGAAAGAGGAGGATCTGCAGGAAATCTTTGCCGAGGAATATACGGTCAGTCAGAAGGTGACCTTTATTGTGGAAAACCTGAAGGTGATGGATCGGCTGTGTGTTTCTGACCTGTTCGGTGGTATGACCTCGAAGCTGGAGATTGTCTGCACATTTCTGGCGGTACTGGAGCTGATTAAGCTGAATAAGATTGCCTGTGTGCAGGATGAGCGTTTCGGTGACATTGTGGTGGAACCGCGCGATCCTGATCCGGCGCCGGCGCTGCCGCCGGAAGAACCCGAGGAACCGCATCCGGAACTTGAACTGGATGATGGATCGGATGACGATAGATCCGATGAAGATGACAAGTTAGAAGACGAAGAGAACGAAACGCTTTAGCGGAGAGTAACATGAGCGAAAGCACGGTAGATGTACTTCCAGAGTTGAAGCAGATTGTCGGCGCGCTGCTGTTTGCGGCGAAAGAGCCGCTGACGGTGAAACGCATGCGCAAGGCGATGATCGAAACCGGTAACGGTTACGGCGGACCATACGAGCAGTATGCAAAAGCGACGGACAAGCAGATTGAAGGGGCCATTGAGCAGCTGACCGAAGATCTGCAAAAGGCCAAAGTCGGCCTGGAGGTGGCACTGGTGGCCGGAGCGTATCGTCTGCAGAACGATGCCGCGTGCGGGCCGTTTGTGCGGGCGCTGCTGGAAAAGAACCAGACCATGCGTCTTTCAAAACCGGCACTGGAAACGCTGGCCATTGTGGCATATAGGCAGCCCTGCCTTCGTTCGGAAATTGAGGAGGTTCGCGGTGTTTCCGTGGATGCGGTACTGCGTAAACTGATCGATATGCAGCTGGTGCGGGTGGTGAAGCGTTCCGAGCTGCCGGGCCGGCCGTGGCTGTTCGGGACCACACAGAAATTCCTTGAGCATTTCGGGATCAACGATATCAATGATCTGCCGGGAGCGCAGGAACTGAAACGTACGATGCCGGTTGAAGAAAAGAAAAAAGAGACGACAGAGGAGCTTCCGGGAATCGAAAAAGAACTGAAGGAAAAATCGGATGCCGCGGATATGGATGCTTCAATGGCGGCATTGGATGAAGAGATCCAGAGTTCGGAAGGCAACGGGGAGAAAAAATGAATCTTAATGATTTAAGAAAGCAGATCGACTCGCTCGATTCTGAAATTGTTAAACTCCTCAATGAGCGCATTAATGTTGTGCTGAAGATTGGAGAGGAAAAGAAAAAAGAGGGAGCGGAAATTTATGTGCCGTCCCGTGAACGTGCGGTATTTGATAAAATCAAATCACTGAATTCCGGGCCGCTGCCCGAGGAATCGGCCCACGCGATCTACCGTGAAATTATGTCGGCCGCGCTGGCGCTGGAAACGAACATGAAGATTGCCTATCTCGGTCCGGAAGCCACGTTCACGCATCAGGCGGCGCGGAATAAATTCGGCGTCAGTGTGGATTATATTCCAACCAGTACAATTGCCGAAGTGTTCGACCGTGTGGCCAACCGTACAGCGGATTACGGTGTGGTGCCGGTGGAAAATTCCACCGAGGGTGCCGTGACGCATACCTTTGATCAGTTTGCCAACACCTCGCTTAAAATCTGTGCGGAGATTTATCTGCCGATTTCCCTGACGCTGCTTTCGCGGCATCAGAAGGACGAGATCCGCCTGATTTTCAGTAAGCAGGAAGCGTTCGGGCAATGCCGTGCCTGGCTGGCGGGGAATATGCCGAATGCTAAACTTTCGCCGGTGGAAAGTACGACGAAGGCGGTGCAGCTGGCGCTGGAAACGCCCGGTGCTGCAGCGGTGGCGAGTGTGATGGCTTCGGATATGTACGACATCGAGGTGCTGGCGGAAAATATTCAGGACATGCAGGGCAATACCACCCGCTTCCTGATCATCGGCCAGGATTACAGTGAGCCGACCGGCAATGATAAAACCTCTGTGATGTTCGGTGTGAAGCACAAGGTCGGAGCGTTGTACGATGCCCTTTCGGTGTTTAAAGCCGACAACATCAACATGACAAAGATTGAGTCGCGCCCCAGCCGGAATAAAAACTGGGAATATTACTTCTTTGTCGATATCGACGGTCACGCCGATGATCCGGAAGTGAAGCGCGCTCTCGAAGCGCTGCAGGAGCACTGCACGGTCATGACGGTGCTCGGTTCTTATCCCAAAGCGGAAATGTGAATCCGCCGATGTCTTTAAGCCTGTCAGAACTGAAGCTGTTCAGGGAGGTGGTTTCACTGCCGACGGCCCCGTTCTGCGAATCGAAGGTCCAGGCGTTTGTACGTGAATGGGCGGCCGGGAACGGGATCGGTTTTGAAGAGGATAAAGTCGGGAATATCCTGCTGACGTATAAAACGCCCGGGCGCGCACCACAGCATCCGTGGGTGCTGCAGGCGCATATGGACCATCCCGGATTTGAATGGAACTCCCGGCGGGGCCGCACGGTACAGGCCTGGTTCCGTGGCAGTGTGGGGGAACATTATTTTCCCGGCGCGCGCATGCAGTTTTTTCCACTTACCGGTAATCCGGTTTCCGGGACGGTGGAGGTGGTCCGGCGGGACCGGGAGAGCGGTTTTCTGAAGTGTCGGATTAAACTGGATGAAGCCGTTCCGTTGGAGCCGGGAACGCCGGGTATGTGGGAACTGCCGCCCTGGAAAAAGCGTGGAAACCGGCTTGAGCTGCGGGTGGTCGATGATCTGTGCGGTGTGGTTTCGATATTGATGACCTTGAAACGGCTTAAGGATTCGGGGGCGCGACGAAAGGTGTACGGCCTGCTGACCCGTGCCGAAGAGGTCGGTTTTGTCGGCGCAATTTCGGCGGCGAAAAACCGGCTGGTCGATCCGGCGTTTCCCATCCTTGGAATCGAAGCTTCAAAGGCACAGCCGAATGCGAAAATCGGACAGGGGGCTATTGTCCGGGTGGGTGATGCTTCGACTGTTTTTGATCCGGAATTGACGTCGAGTCTCCGTAAAACGGCGCGCGCGTTACACCGTGCAGATCCGTCGCTGAAATTTGTGGAATCGCTGATGCCGGGCGGAAGCTGTGAGTCGACCGGGCTGGCTTTGCTGGGTTACCGCACCTGTGCGGTCTGTCTGCCGCTGGGTAGTTATCACAATATGGGTGCATCGAAGATCGAAGCGGAAAAAATTGATCTGCGTGATTTTGAATCAATGGTTGCTCTGCTGACGGAGGTTTCGCAGACGAAACCGGGAGATTCGAATACAGCGGAACTGAAGAAACGGATGCTGGAAAATCACCGGAAACGGGCAGAGTTGCTTTATGGGTGGAAATGAGGGTTGACAGTTTCCCGGAATTGGAACTAGGTTACCGAAAGTTATGAAACGTGCATTCAACAACCTGCTGCTAGGCCTGCTACTCACTGGGAAAGATCCTGTGGAGGCGGTTTGCCTATAGTCTGTTGATTGAATCAACCACTTTTGAAAAACCTCTGCAGGGAAACCCGCAGAGGTTTTTTTGTGTTCAGCGCTGCGGATTAATATTGGGAACCGGAAAGCGGGGGCGTGTATTTCGGTGTTTGTCCGTGGCTAGAAAAAATGTGAATGAAATGGAATAGAAAAGCAGGGTTGGATAAATTAAGCCCTTTTGCAGGAGAGAAAAATGAGTGTACCAAAATACAGAATTCCGGAGATGATTGATATTCCGGATCGTCAGTGGCCTTCAAAGAGCGTCACACAGTCGCCGATCTGGTGTTCAGTGGATATGCGCGACGGAAACCAGGCACTGCCTGATCCGATGGATCCCGATCAGAAACTTGAATATTTTAAAATGCTCTGCGATCTCGGGTTTAAACACATTGAAATCGGGTTCCCGTCAGCCAGTGCAGATGAATTCAACTTTTTCCGGACGCTGATCGAAGAGGACCTCATACCGGATGATGTCTTTATTATGGGGCTCACGCAGTCGCGCCCGCATCTTATTGAAAAAACGATGGAGGCGTTTAAAGGCTGTAAGCGGGGGATTGTTCATGCCTACATTGCACCGTCGGATCTGCATATGAAGCAGGTTTTCGGTATGGAGCGCGAGCAGTTGGTTGAAACGGCTGTGGCCGCCACCCGGCAGATTCGCGAACTGGCTGATCAAATGCCGGAATCGGATATCCGCTATGAATTTTCTCCGGAAGAGTTTACCGATACAGACGTGGATTTTTCTGTCGAACTCTGCAATGCGGTATTTGACACGTGGGGCAAGGCTTCGCCGGAAAAACCGATGATTATGAATCTTCCGGCGACGGTGGAACGCCGCCCGCCGAATCATTATGCCGACATGATCGAACTCTTCTGCCGCAAGGTGAAACACCGTGACCGCATTCTGGTATCTCTCCATTCCCATAATGACCAGGGGATGGCCGTGGCAGCTACAGAGCTGGCTTTGATGGCCGGGGCGGATCGCGTGGAGGGCACGCTCTTCGGACATGGCGAGCGTACAGGTAATGTCGATCTCGTTACCTGCATCAGCAATCTCTATTCGCGGGGCATTGAAACCGGTATCGATTTTTCCGATCTCGGGCACGTGGCGGAAACAGTGGAACGTCTTACCGGCATGCCGATCTATTATCGCCAGCCGTATGCCGGCAGCTATGCCTTCACGGCCTTTTCCGGTTCGCATCAGGATGCTATTAACAAGGGCGTGCATAAGCTCAAAGAGGCTCCGGATATGTTCGGTATGGGCTGGAAGGTGCCGTATCTTCATATCGATCCGGCGGACCTCGGCCGTAAATTTGAGCGGTTGATCCGCATCAATTCGCAGTCGGGCAAAGGCGGCATTGCATGGGTGCTGGAGCAGGATTTCGGGATTGAAATCCCCAAGGCCATGCAGCCGGAACTCGGTCGCTATGTGCAGGGCTACAGCGAAAAGGTCGGTCGTGAAATCAGTGCCGATGAAGTGTATGAGGTTTTTCTGCATGAATTTGTGTCGCCGGAGGGACCGTATGAACTCATCGGATACTGGCCGCGGCCGGATGATGCCGACCCGACTTTTATTCACGGTGAGGTGAAGCTGAAGATCAATGGCGAAGAAAAAACCATTCAGGCCGATGGAAACGGGCCGATTTCGGCTTTCGTTTCTGCAATCCGGCAGGTGGTGGATGTTGATTTTACTGTGGATGACTATCATGAACAGGCTATCGATAAAGGAGCCGATGCTCAGGCACTTGCCTATGTCCCACTTAAATTGGCGGGTAACGGCGTGATTTTCGGTGTCGGGGAAAACTCAAATATCAACCAGGCGGCAGTGCGCGCCATTGTTGCCGGCCTGAACCGTATTACTAAAAAATAGGGATCTGAAGATGAAGTTGAGTGGACATACTAAACCGTTCGCTGTGCTGGGGCATCCGATCGGGCACACGCTGTCGCCGGTCATGCACAATGCCTCGATGGAGGAGTTGAACTTTGATGGTATTTATCTGGCGCTGGATGTGCATCCGAACCGCCTGATGGAGGTGTTGCCGTCGATGGCGCTGATGGGTTTTGCCGGCGTCAACCTGACCGTTCCGCATAAAGAGGTGGCTTTCCGAGGACTTGAAAAGCTGGATGCGAGTGCGGAGCTGTTCGGCGCAGCGAATACGGTTGAGTTTACCGAAGAGGGGATGGTCGGTCATAATACTGACGGTTATGGTTTTCTGAAGGCGCTGGAAGAAGCGTTTGGTAAAACTGTTCAGGGCGACCGGATTTTTGTGTTGGGTTGCGGCGGAGCAGGGCGGGCCACAGCGTTGCAGGCGGCAGTCGAGGGCGCAAAAGTGCTGGTGCTGGCTGATATCGATGCAGAACGGGTCCAGCGGCTGGAAGATGAAGTGAAGGCACTTGTTCCTGATGTGGAAATTTTCCAGGCTTTGGAAAAGGAGAAGCAGATTGAACTGTGCCGCGCATGCGATCTGGTGGTGCAGGCTTCGCCGGTGGGGATGAAAAAGGACGATCCTTCGCTGCTTCCGCCGGAAGCATTCAAAGAGGGGCAGCGCGCTTTTGACCTGATTTACATGTATCCCGAAACCGCATTCCTGACCACAGCGCGCGAAGCTGGCGCGCAGATTGCTAATGGGTTGGGTATGCTGCTGCATCAGGGCGCGCGCGCCTTTGAAATCTGGACCGGCACCGAGCCGTCGGTTCCGGCGATGCGCAAAGCGCTGGAAGATGCCGTTTACGGGAGTGATTAATGGGAATTTGGGACTGGTATTGGACCTGTGTGGTCTTTTTGTTCGGCGCCTGCTGGGGCAGTTTTCTGAATGTGTGTATTTACCGCATTCCGGCTGAACTTTCGGTGATAAAGCCGCGGTCCCGCTGCCCGAAATGTATGACGGATCTGGCCTGGAAGGACAATATTCCGATCTTCGGCTGGATTTTTCTCAGGGGGAAATGCCGGTACTGCAAAGCTCCGGTTTCAGCCCGTTATCCTACGATAGAGCTGTTAACTGCACTTCTGTTTTCCGCGGTCTGGCTGGTGTATCCCTACCAGTGGGGGATCGTTTTTGCTTATTGTCTGCTGATCTTCGGGCTGATCTTCGGGAGCATGGTCGATTATGACGAAATGTGGATTCCTGACCGTGTGACGATCGGCGGGGAGATTATCGGGCCGATCCTGAGCTTTCTGATTCCGGCCCTGCATGGTGCCGACACGCATATGGGTGGTCTGGTCCAATCGCTGATCGGTCTGGCGGTTGGGTTCGGATCGCTTTACTCCGTTTCCGTGATCGGGAAACTGATTCTTAAAAAAGATGCCATGGGGTTCGGCGATGTGAAACTGATGGGGTGCCTGGGCGCTTTTCTGGGCTGGGAAGCTGTGATTTTCATTGTCTTCATTTCCTCGCTGCTTGGTACGATCATCGGCGTAACATTCATCGCTCTCGGAAAAAAAGAACTGCAGAGCAAAATTCCGTTCGGGCCGTACATTTCTCTGGCGGCGGTGATCTGGATACTCGGAGGCTGGCGGCTTTGGGAACTCTATGGTGAATGGATGCGCGGCACGGCCTATTAACTGTTTTTGAATATCGCCATATTGCGTACAACCTGTTATTCGTTCCTGTGAACCGGAGGTTGATATGCTGAATACGAGTCGCCGTAACTTTGCTCTTCCCCTCATTGGAACAGCCGCTTTTTCGGCATCGGCCGTCCGTTCGGAGGAGGTCCCGGCCTCACCGCCGCAGGTCACACTGGGAAACACCGGTATCATTATGTCGCGTATGGGATTTGGTACCGGAGTGAAAGCCGGCAGAAAAAAGTCGATTATGACCCGCAAAGGCTATGCGGAATTTGTCGGCATGTTCCAGCACTGCTATGACCGGGGAATCACCTTTTTTGATCTGGCGGACTGGTATGGGTCTCATCCCTACTGTCGGGAGGCCCTGCGCACTATTCCGCGCGATAACGTTTCTCTTCTGACCAAATTCTGGTTCCGGAGTGATGGAAATATTTCCGCTCTTTCTGTGGCCCAGCGTAAACAGTCGGCGAAAAAGGCACTGGAGCGGTTTCTTGAAGAGCTGAATGTTGAGCATGTCGACATGCTGCTGCTCCACTGTCTGGTCAAAAAGAACTGGGTGGAGGAGATGCAACCGTATATGGATGTTTTTTCGAAAGCAAAGGCCGAGGGCAAGATACGTGCGCTGGGTGTTTCCTGTCATGATTTCGGAGCGATGGAAACCGCCGCCGCATTGTCGTGGGTGGACATTATGCTGGCGCGTTTGAATCCGTATGGAGTGAAATGTGATGCAGAACCCGCCGAGGTGCTCGCTCTGCTGAAGCGGGCCAAAGCCAATGGGAAGGGAATTATCGGAATGAAAATATACGGTGAGGGACAGCTCGTCGATAAGCGTGAGCAGTGCATGAAGTATGCACAAAACTGCGGGGCACTGGATGCCATGACCATCGGAGCGGTTACTCCGCAAGAGGTGGATGAGAATCTGCGGCTGATGGCAGAATATCCGGCAGTATCCGTCTAAACCCAAAAAAGCTCCCGGTGAAGGGAGCTTTATCAAACGATTTCCAAAGACTGGAAATCAACGGCGTGTACGACGGCTGTTCGCCAGACGTTTTTTCTTTTCGCTCGGCTTTTCGTAGCAGCGTTTGGAACGCATGGTTTTCAGAACACCTTCTTTATCCAGCGCTTTTTTCAGACGACGCAGTGCGCGGTCCACATTTTCGCCGCGGCGTACTTTTACTTCGCATGTTTCTTGTGCCATTTCTAAATTCACCTCCCCCGATCATTTGGGGTCAAAAGAGCGAGGAAATTAGGGGAGAGAAGGGCATAAGTCAATGGCAATATAGCGCGATAAGACCATTCCATTATGCCGCCGCCGGTTTATGGCAGGCTGCTCCGAAAACGAAGTGCGGTTATAGCTCTCCCGAATTGCAGAGTTCCATACCGGGAGGGAAAAGACAGAGTGCCCATCAATCGGTTTCAAGCGAGGCGAGCGCAGGATTGCGCGCTTTTCCGCCTTTGTAGATCTGATTGAGAATCAGGGTGCTGATCCCCTGCAGAGCCCCGAGATGCGGGAGAATTTCAAAGTCGATATTCGGATACTTCGTTTTTTCCTCTGCAATAATATGCGGAATGTCATTTACCACGTGGGTGCCTGCGGCGAGAAAATAGGGGAAAATCCTGATTTCGGAAGCACCTTCGTCGGCGAGATCGGCGACAGCAGAGTCGATCTGCGGGCTGGAAATTTCAAGAAAAGCACTGGCTACGAGGTTAAACGCCGGCCCGGCGTTTTCGTGAATGCGTTTGGCTAGGCGGCGGACTTCATCATTCGACTCTTTACGGCGGCTGCCGTGCGCGACAATCAACAGTGCTTTCATCAGTCTCTCCTGGTTCTGAGGTGGCTCCCCTGCCTAACTCAGGTTACCGATAATAGACACCATAGGGAGAAACATGGCAATCACAATTGTGCCGACAACCAGCGCAAGAATAACGATCAGCAGCGGTTCGATAATCGAGCTCAGTCCCGCCACGATATTATCCACTTCGTCTTCATACATATCCGCTGTTTTCAGCAGCATATCCGGAAGTTCGCCGGTTTCTTCGCCCACCTCAACCATCCCCGCGAAAATCGGTGGGAAAACAGGGTTGGCTTCCACGGGAGCGGCCATGGATTCGCCGTCCTTGATATTGTCATGAATGTCCTGAACGGCATTAGAGATCAGTTCATTATTAAGCGTTTCCTTCACTATTGAAAGGGCCTGAAGAACGGGAACACCGGATTCCATCAGGGTGCCGAGGGTTCGGGCAAAACGGGCCAGGGCTGACATCCGGATAAGTTTTCCGAACAGAGGCAGTGCGAGTTTCAGTGCATCGAGCAGATAGCGTCCTCGCCGGAACCGTTTCAGGACTGCGAGAAAAATCGCGATACCAGCAAGAACCGCAAGTCCGACAGGCCATTGATTTTTAATATTTTCGCTGACGCCCATCACATAAAGGGTCAGTTGCGGAAGGGCGCGGCCGTCGAGCATGTCGGAAAAGATGGTTTTAAATTTCGGAATAATGGAAACCATCAGAAAGATCATAATGGCTGCGGAGGCCAGTAATACCACCATAGGATAGGTCATGGCGCTTTTGACCCGGTTTTTCATTTTCTGCGCCTTTTCCATATAGGATGCAAGGCGTTCCAGTACGATATCGAGGACGCCGCCGGCTTCTCCGGCTTTAACCATGTTGATATAAAGCCGGTTGAAGATACGGGGATGTTCTGCGAGCGCATCCGCAAAAGTGCTGCCGCCTTCGATGGATTCTGCAATCTGTCCAAGGGCTTTTTTCAGCGTGATATTGTTTGCCTGCCGTTTAAGAATCTGGAGGCCCTTGAGCAGGGGCATTCCGGAATGGATCAGCGTGGAAAGCTGGCGGGTCAGTACCATTAGATGCTTCGGGATCACCGGAGTCGGCAGGATTGGAAGACGGATTTCTGTGGAAAGTCCTCGCCCGCGCGCCGGGGGCTTCTTAGCGGTTTTCGGGAGTTCCAGATCGGTGCCGGTTACTTCGGTCGGAAAAAGCCCTTTTCCTTTGAGCTGCTCCTCCGCTGCGGCCTGATTGGATGCATGGACGGAGCCGCTTTTTTTCCGGCCGTTGACATCGTGAGCAGTATATCTGAATTTAGGCATTGATTTTTCCAGGGTTTGGAACGGGCTGTATCGGATTACTTCGGAAGCTCTTCGGGAAATTCCTCTTCAGACAGATACTTTGTTTGGATTTTTTTGCGGTCCGCCTCTTTTACTTTATACATTTCGATGCAGCGTCGGAATGTGGCTTTGAATTTATGGCGTTCCGGAAAGGTGTCTTTGTTCAGATAGGCATGCGTTACGCCGACATACTTAACGAGCAGATGTTTCCAGTGTACTACGTGGGCCGGCATGGAGGCACTGATCACCTCAATATCCTCATCGGTAATCTCTGTCCAGGCCCGAAGCTCATCACGGTTCAGCAGATGGGCGAGGCAGATGGTCCGCACGAGCGGTTTTGTTTCCTCGTTCAGCGCAATTTCCCAAAGCAGATCGGTGGCTTTCTGTTCCTGACAGGAGTCGATCATGGCCTCGGCAAATTCGATATCATGACCGGAGGCGTAGATCTCCAGCATATAGGGAATCAGCCGCGGGCGCATAATCTCTTTGCCGCGCTCAATGTGGATCGCTTTGTTCCAGTAACCTTTGGAATACTGGTAGTCGTTGAAGATGGTGCGCATCTCCATTTTTTTGTTGGTCATCAGCAGCACGAAAAAGATCATGCAGATACCGGTAAAAATCCATTTAATCATGTGTATTGAACCACCTCTTCAACTGTTGTGCGGCCATCCAGAATCAGACGGATTCCGTCTTCGCGCAGCGTGCGCATGCCGTGGGCGACTGCTTTCCGGCGGAGGGCCAGTGTCGGCTGCCTTTCCGCGATAGCCGAACGCAGCGTTTCAGTGATCGGCATATATTCAAAAACGGCCTGGCGGCCGCTGTAGCCACTGCCGTCACATTTTTTGCATCCGGCACCTTTATAAAACGGGCGGTCGCCGATCTGTGCCCGGTTGAGTTCGAGCAACCGCAGGATTTCATCATCCGGGGTATAAGCAGTCCGGCAGTTCGGGCAGATCGTGCGGACCAGCCGCTGGCCCATGACGGATTCAAGCGTCGAGGCAATCAGATAGGGTTCCACATCCATATCAATTAAACGGGTAATGGCTCCGGCGGCATCATTTGTATGTAATGTGGTAAACACCAGATGTCCCGTCAGCGAGGCCTGCACGGCAATCTGGGCGGTTTCAAGATCGCGAATTTCTCCGACCATAATTACATCCGGATCCTGCCGGAGAAAAGAGCGTAGGGCCGATGCAAAGGTGAGGCCGATGTTATCGCGTACCGGCAGCTGGATAATTCCTTCAACGTCATATTCGACCGGGTCTTCTGCGGTCAGAATTTTGGTCTCAATTTTGTTGATCCGCTGGAGGGCTGCATAAAGCGTGGTGGTTTTTCCGGAACCGGTCGGACCGGTCACAATTACAATACCGTTCGGTTTCTCAATATCTTCAGCAAAACTGCGGTAGACATCTTCCGGAAATCCGATGCGGTCGAGATCGAGCTGTATGTTGGAGCGATCGAGCACGCGCAATACGACACTTTCACCGAACTGTGTGGGCAGTGTGGAAACACGGAAATCGATGGAATGACCTGCAACGGGAAGCTGAATGCGTCCATCCTGGGGCAGGCGTGATTCGGCAATATCAAGCCCGGCAATAACTTTGATCCGCGAAATAATCGGCCGGGCCAGATGAACGGGCGGCGGTGACATTTCAAACAGGGCTCCATCCACGCGACAGCGGATTTTAAACTCCTTTTCAAACGGTTCGAAATGAATATCCGATGCGCCATCCTTAACCGCCTGCTGCAGGACCATATTCACGAACTGAATAACCGGGGTGGAGCTGGCGGCATGCTCGAGGTCGGAAAAATCAGTCTGTTCCAGCTCGCTAACAGGAACGGACGGTTGTTCATCGGGAGGGCCGAAACGTTTAAGAAGCGCCTGATCAATCTGTTTTTCCGAAGTAACCACAAAATCCACGGGACGGGACAGAACGAAGGCCAGGTCGTCCACCACGGCCGGTGCCGGATAATCGCATACGGCAAAAATAACCGCATCGTCCTGCTTTTTCACCGGTACTGTAGAATACATCCGGAGGAGGCTGACGGGAACGTGGTTTCCGGAGTCCGGGAGCAGCAGGGTATTTGCGAGATCGATAACTTTGCTGTCGAGCGCTTCTGCCACGGCCTGCAGATATTCCGGTTCTCTGAGATAGTGCTGATCAAGTATGATTTCACGTATGCTGTGCCCCTGCGCGAGATGCTCTTCGTGAATGGTCTTCGCCTGTTCGCGGGAAAGTCGCCCGCTGTCTACCAGATGGTTGAGCATAATCATCCGTTGCGGTCCCCCATAGTTACCCGGAGTACTTCGCTCAGCGTGGTTTCGCCGTCGGCGGCTTTGCGAAGCCCATCCTCCCGCAGGGTACGCATGCCACAGGCGGAGGCGGACGTGCGCAGTTCGGCGGTCGGGGCCTGATGATAGATCAGTTCGCGCAGTTCATCGTTGATCGCCATCAGTTCAAAAAGGCCCTTTCGGCCATGATAGCCGGTATTTCCGCAGGCGGGACAGCCTTCACCTTTCCAGAGGTTGGTAATCCGGCCGACCAGCTGAGTTTCAGTTTCTGAAGGGGCATAACCGGTTTTACAGTTTTTACAGATGGTCCGCACCAGACGCTGGGCCATAATACCGCGGACTGCCGACGAAATAAGGAAGGGCTTGATGCCGATATCGGTCAGGCGCGTAACGGCACTCGGGGCGTCGTTGGTGTGCAGCGTACTGAGTACCAGATGGCCGGTCAGTGCGGCATTGACCGCAATTTCTGCGGTTTCGCGGTCACGGATCTCTCCGATCATAATGATGTTGGGGGCCTGGCGCAGCATGGAGCGCAGGGCCGCACTGAACGTCAGGCCGATATCCGGGCGGACGCGCACCTGGTTGATACCGTTCAGCTGATATTCAACCGGGTCCTCGACGGTGATGATTTTCCGGTCCGGTTTGTTCAGATGATTGAGGCAGGCATAGAGCGAGGTGGTTTTTCCGGAGCCGGTCGGTCCGGTCACCAGCAGAATGCCGTCGGGATACTGAATGAGCCGTTCAAAGGTTTTCCGGTCATCCTCATGAAATCCAAGATTCGGAAGTCCGAGTTTGAGGGTTTGTTTGTCGAGGATACGCATCACGATGCTCTCCCCGTGATTGGTCGGAATCGAGGAGACCCGCAAATCGATAGAGCGTCCGGAAACGCTGATTTCAATCCGCCCATCCTGCGGCAGCCTTTTTTCGGAGATTTTCATTCCGGCCATGATTTTGATGCGGCTGATGACGGAAGGATGCAGGCGGCGCGGCGGTCCTTCAACTTCCCGCAGGGCACCGTCGATCCGGTAGCGAACCCGGAATGTGGCGGAGAGCGGTTCGAGATGGATGTCGGATGCGCGCTGGTTGAAACCTTCTGTAATGAGCATATTCACCAGTTGAATGATCGGTTCATCACTACTCTGAACAGAAGTCTCTTGTTTTTCTTCCGGCGCAGGTGTGTCGCGTTCGGCATAGAGCCGTTTAAGTGTTGTTTCAATTTGTTCCGGAAGGGCGGCAGCAATTTCGACCGGTGTATCGAACAGGTAACGCAGGGTATCGAGGGTTTCGATATCGGATGGATCTCCGAAAGCGAGTGTCAGAGTGGTCCCGCTTTTCCGGATCGGGACGGTTCGATAGCGCCGGGCAATTTCATGATCGATCAGGTGGGCGGCGGAAGACGGCGGCGGTGTTTCATTGAGATCGATCAGATCCATGCCGACATGACGGGCCACTTCTGAAAAAAGGACGCCTCTGGGATTATCTTCGTCGGAAAGAATTTCAAGAAGATCGGCTTCATTTTGTGCACATCGCTTCAGTGCGGTTTCAATCGTTTCCGGGCTGAACCGATGTCTGAGAATTTCTGCAATATAAAGATTATTCCGCATCAATGAAACCGCATTTGCATAAGTATGAACAGCGTCTCACAGGAGGCGGAGCCTTGTCAATCTGCACGAAGTCGGTCGTGTATTCCGCATAAGAAAGCCACCGGCTCTTTCCGGGAGAGAGGCGCTGAGCGGAACAGCCGCTTTATTATCAGGTTCAGGTGATATGCATGCTGACTGTCTGCTTTATTTTTTATTCCCGGCAAAAGAAATCCCGGTGTGTTAGGTCGGGGGAGTAATAGGAGGCGGGAGTCTAAACATTGGATTACCGCCGGATAAAAGGGTTTTTATGTAATTTGCAGACAGAATCTGAAGCATTACTCAAAAGGGCGTTGTTTTTCGGTTTTTTGGTACGACAAAGAGCTGACGGGTTTGACCGCGTTCCGGAAATGTGTGTAATCTGATCGGTTTTAGGGGAAATTTGATGATTGAAAAAACAGGGCTGATGAATAAAACAAGGCTGACTGTGATGCTGGGGCTTGTTCTGCTGGTCGGATTCATGACGATGAGTATTGCAGGATATTATGTTTCAAAAGCCAATATTAGCGAAGCCGTACGAAATCATGAGCTGCCGCTGGCCAGTGATAATATCCATTCTGAAATCCAGCGTATCCTGCTTCCGCCGCTCAATATTTCGGAAACCATGGCCAATAGTGTTTTTCTGCGCGACTGGATGCTGGATGGAGAGCAGGACGTCAAAAAAATCACGAGCTATCTTAACCGCATTCAGTCGAAACAGGGTATGACGTCGGCGTTTCTGGCCTCGGAAGAAACACAGAACTATTATTCCCACAAAGGCCTGCGTAATCAGGTTGATCCGGAGGGGGAGGATGTCTGGTATGCCCGGTGCCGGGATGCCAAAACCGATTTTGAAATCAATGCCGATATTGATATGCATGTGAGTAACCGGCTGACGCTGTTTATCAATTATAAGGTCTATGATTATGATGGAAATTTTATCGGTGTTGCGGGGGTGGCTGAACGGATTGAAACGATAGAGGCGCTGATTCAGCATTTTAAAGTGCGGTATCGTAAAACGATCTATTTTGCAAATCCGGACGGTCGGGTGGCCTATTCGAGCAGCGAGGAGGAGGATCCATTACGCAAACCGATGCTGAGTGAGTATCTGGGTTCAGACCGGCTTGCGAAGCACATACTCGCGCAGCCATCCGCGCAGCTGGAATACAGTAGAAATGGACGCAATTTACTGCTGAATGCCCGGTATCTTCCGGAACTGGGCTGGTATCTGCTGGTTGAAGAGGATGTCGATGAAAGCACGGCTCATCTGAAGGGAATTCTTACAGCGAACCTGCTGGTCTGCATCGTCCTGACAGCATTGGTACTGGCGGTGGTGTATCTGGCGGGGCAGCAATACCAGCGCAGACTGATCGGGCAGCATCAGCAGGTGCTGCTGATGGCCGATGAGCTGGAAGGGCGCAACTGTGAGCTGGAACAGTTGCATTATGAAAAAGATGAATTTATGAAAATAGTTGTTCACGATCTGAAGACGCCGCTGAGCGGTATGATCGGGATGGCTCGGCTTATTCGGGATGAATCGGATCTTGCGGTGGTACACGATCTTGCAGTGCGTAGCGAGGAGTCAGGGGAGGATATGATTTCGCTGATTCAGGAACTGCTGAACCTCAAGTCGCTGGAATCAACAGCACTCCCGCCTGCTGAGTCGGTGAATCTCAATGAGGTGCTGGAAGCGGTCTGGGACGACTGCGAAGCGCATGCGCGGTCGAAAGCCATTCGGATGCGTAAAGATGCCGGCTTCAGTCCGGTCATAATTAAGGCCAGTGTGTCCTGGGTGCAGTCTATTCTTGGGAATCTGGTTTCAAATGCAGTTAAATTCAGTCCGGAAGGTGCAGAGATTCGTGTCCGTATCGTTTCTGCGGGGTCTTCGGTACGGGTCTGGGTCGAAGATCAGGGGCCGGGAATTCTGCCTGAAGAGCGGAACAGACTTTTTCAGCAGTTTTCCCGTCTGAGCAGCCGCCCGACCGGTGGGGAGCGGTCTAGCGGTCTCGGGCTTTATATCGTTAAGACGATGGTGGATAAGCTGGGCGGCCGGGTGGGCGTCGAAAGCAAGCCGGGATCCGGCAGCCGGTTCTGGGTTGAGTTCGCCCTCGGTTGACCTCGGAGGGGCAGATTATGGCGGGGCAAAAATAAACCCCGGTGGGTTAAGCCGGGGTGGAGTAATAAAAGGCGAAGTGGGTTAATCTACCGCCCAGTAAAATTGTTGGGTTCATAATTTAATACGAGGCGTATTCGGGAAACGTTACCCGGAAAGCGTCTTTTTCTGCTTTTTTTCTGAAACATCAGCTTATGCTGAGGTTTTAGCAAAAAAAAGGCCGCCCAAGGGCAGCCTTTTTGGATCAAATAAGCTGGAAGCTTATTTGATTTTTCCTTCTTTGCGGCGTTTCTCGACTACTTCTTCAGCGATATTGATCGGAACCGCTTCGTAGTGTTCGAAATGCATGGAGAAGGATGCACGACCCTGGGTCAGGGAGCGCAGGGTGTTGGAGTAGCCGAACATTTCGCTCAGCGGTACATAACCCTTAACAACCTTCATGCCGCCACGCTCGTCCATGGACTCGATGCGTCCGCGGCGCTGGGCGATGGTGCCGTTACAGGCGCCCATAAATTCGTCCGGCGTGGTGATTTCGATGCTCATAATCGGTTCGAGCAGCTGCGGGTTGGCTTTCAGGAACAGTTCCTTAAAGCCCTGACGTCCGGCGATCTGGAACGCAAAGTCCGAGGAGTCGACGTCATGATAGGACCCGTCGGTCAGGGTGGCTTTCATATCCACGATCGGGTAACCGGCATACGGACCGGCTTCAAGAGCCTGAATAATACCTTTTTCCACGGAAGGAATGTATTCGGCAGGAATACGACCGCCCACAATCTGGTTGATGAACTCGAAGCCGTCGCCCGGTTTGCCCGGTTCGATGGTCATTACAACGTGACCATACTGACCACGACCACCGGACTGCTTGGAGTGTTTGTAGGAACCTTCCGCAACGGAGGTGGCGGTTTCACGGTAGGCCACTTCCGGACGTCCCACTTCAGCCACTACGCCGAATTCACGTTTCAGACGGTCCACGATGATTTCCAGGTGAAGTTCGCCCATTCCCGAAATAATGGTTTCGGATGTTTCGTGGTCGAAGGCGACGGTGAAGGTCGGGTCTTCGTCGGCCAGTCGATGCAATGCTTCGCCCAGTTTTTCGTTGTCAGCGTTGGATTCGGGTTTAATGGAGATTGAAATCACCGGAGCCGGGAATTCCATGGATTCCAGGTAGATTTCATTCTCTTTGTCACAGAGCGTGTCACCGGTTTTGGTATCGTTCAGTCCTGCAACGGCAACGATGTCGCCGGCCACAGCCACATCGAGGGCTTCCTGACGGTTGGAGTGCATGCGGAGCAGGCGGCCGATACGCTGTTTTTTCTGCTGCGTGGAGTTCCAGATCGTTTCACCGGCGGTCATGGTACCGGAATAGATTCGCAGATAGGTCAGTTTACCCATGTGCTTATCGGACATAATCTTGAAAGCCAGTGCAGAGAAGACTTCGTTATCGTCGACTTTACGCTGGTTATCCGGATTTTTAGTGCAGATGATCGGCGGAATTTCGTTCGGTGCCGGGAGGATTCTGATGACGCCGTCCAGCAGTTGCTGAACCCCTTTGTTTTTGAAGGCGGAACCGCAGTATACCGGAACGACCTGGCGGGCACAGGTGGCCTTACGCAGGATATCCCAGATTTCTTTTTCGGACAGATCGCCTTCTTCGAAATATTTTTCGAGTAGCTCTTCGTCCATTTCGGCACACTTTTCAACGAGATTATTGCGCCATTTCTGGGCGTTTTCGAGCAGATCGTCCGGGATATCGATTTCGTCCCACTCGGTACCTTTAGTCTCTTCGTTGAAGATAAGCGCTTTCATGGTAACCAGGTCGATGATGCCTTTAAAATCCTCGGAAGCACCGATCGGAATAACCACGGGAACGGCGTTGGCACCGAGCATGGTCTGGATGCCTTCAACCACGGCGTAGAAGTCGGCACCGATACGGTCCATCTTGTTCACAAAAGCGATCTTCGGCACTTCGTAGCGTTCGGACTGATGCCAGACAGTTTCGGACTGCGGCTGAACCCCGCCAACTGCGCAGTAGAGGGCAATTGCGCCATCAAGTACACGCAGTGCACGTTCCACTTCCATCGTGAAGTCCACGTGGCCGGGGGTGTCGATGATGGAGATCATGTGGTCTTTCCACATGCAGGACGTGGCAGCCGAAGTGATGGTGATGCCGCGTTCCTGTTCCTGTTCCATCCAGTCCATGGTTGCGGCACCGTCGTGTACCTCACCGATTTTGTGGGAACGGCCTGTGTAATACAGGATACGTTCGGAAACAGTTGTTTTACCGGCGTCAATATGCGCCATAATGCCGATGTTACGGACTTTTTCTAATGGAACTGTTCTACCCATTGCTCTTCCTCGTTAATAATTACCTAAAAAAACGCGCCGGTTCAGTGCGCTGATCACAAATCACAAATCTTTTCTACCTATAAAGGCGCGCAAATATGCCCATTGGCCTCCCTACCTTCAAGGCATAATTCGTTAAAAGTTGGTAATTCGAGGCATACGCATTTCCGGACTTATCCGGGGTGTAGGAAGCACGATGCGGGATGGGGCGCGGGGAAGGGGTTTAGGGTTTCCGGAACGATCTGCCACCATCCGCATCATTTGCGGGCAAGATTTGCTGCGGTTGTCAGCTTACAAGCCTACACATTGAGCCTCTTATTTTGTGATTTCCATTCCTATGACTGTACCTGAGGATGCATCAACAAAAATGCGGGAATCGTACGATGGACCAGTTTCGCTCAGATCGTCCGGCTGACGCCAGAGAACAATGATGTAGATATCTTCGATCACGGTACTCATACGGTTCTCGCTCTTCGTCAAAGGTGCGCCCTCTGGACAAAGCATGATTAATCGCGATGTCAGAGGCCTCTTTGGGGGTTAGCGATAAGATCGAAGAATCGTCCGATAGCTCCCGTCAATTTCGCACCCGCATACTGCGGGGTGCATGCCGGAGTTCCAAAGGTCGGAAATATTCATCTACTTTTTCCGGAATTTGAAAAAGCCGAAAGCGCCGATCAACAGCAGGATTCCAAGGATTGGAAGGATGAACTTTTTAGGGTTCGAAGACTCTTGCACCATATCAAGCGCAACCTCATTAAAGCTGTTGGACGGATTTGAAATCGATTCCGTTCCTGCAGGAACTCGCGAAATCGAAGACTTTGAATCAACACTGTTTTTTTCCGACGTCATCAAAATCCCCAATTGTATATCGTTAGTTATTGGAGGTTGAATCCGACCATCAATGATTGGCTGACTTGTTACTATGTATTCTTTTTCATCAACTATTTTAAACGAACGCTCATCCGCTACGGAGGAATCTTGATAAAGCAAAGTCCCTGTAATTTCATGAGTTCTACCCTTGTGTAGGTAATTGGATTCCCGAATATGTAATCCTTTTTTACTCACATCGGAGGATAGGGGTTCGAAATGTACGCGACTGTCTTTGTGACCAATCCGAATTGGCCACTCATGATCATAGGGAATAAAATACTCACCAAGCTCATTCGAGTTTCCTTGAGTACGGATTTTAGTCGGATTATCAAAATAGACGCTGACCCTGTAAGGTACATTCATCTTCTTAAATACAATCAATAATCCCTCTTCGTTAGCCGTTACAGACGCAAACCTTTGTTCAAGAGATTCCTGAAGCCCGCTGAAGCATGAAACTGCTAAAGTTGCATATGTAATAATGGTAAAAAATAATTTTCTCATTTTCTTATGGCCCATAGTTTATTGTGTGTTGGCATCCCGGCATTGCCCAGTCTTTCGAGGCATCGTAGGAGGCATTTAATTCTTCAAATCGACAACGGACTTCTTCATCACCATAATCGTAGTATCCAGAAAAACCGAAAAATACGGCCATATCGAAGGTGTCGGGATGGTTGATCTCAGTTGAGATCCCAAGGTAGGTGCCCTCCATGGCATCGGGAATGCAGTCCGAGTCGGTGTCAGTTCCTGTCAGATTAAGGTATACATGCATATGCAATTTTTCATGGGCAATGGTTTCGGCCACACATTTAATACCTTTGCCGTCACCAGTCCCCTGGATCGTTGTGCCATTAAACCGGTTCGTATAGGTGTGCAACCCATCATTCTCTTCGGCAGCATTGTATCCGATGCGAACAGCCTGATCTCCTTCGGTATACTCTCCGTACTCCACCGAAGGCGATGGATCATAAAGCACCTGACTGTCAATCCCGCACACCCCGCCGTCCTTCCAATAATAAAACCAGTTGGGTTCGTCGGAGTTTGAACCGGGATGATTATGAAGATATTTCGGGAAGAATACCTCATAGGTACTGCCCGCCATCTTGCGCCCATCAAAAGCAATCGAAGCATTTTTGCGCCCAAAGTCCGAATTATTGATCGGCAAACCGGTATAGGTGACTGTTGCCTCAAGATAATCGCCGTTGGCGACCGGTTGTCCGCCCGGGTTGACGGCATCCCATGCGAGTGCGGAAGATCCTACTGCATCAACTGAAAATAAACTTTTACCTGCAACCAACGAGGCTACTCCCGTCGGAGTAACCTCTGTTTTCAGATTCAGGGTCAAGATCCCAGGATCGTCAGCTGAAAAAGTAAATTCATTCTGCCCGTCAAGAGCCAGGTTTTCAGGAGCGGCAACCGGGTCACCAGCAGGTGTGATCATCTTGATTTTCACCGCATGCGCTTTAGCCTGTTTTCCCGCTGCAGAGAATGTGCTGCCGGAGGTGTTGCGCACTCGCAGGATGTTGCCCGTATCTTCGAGTACCCAGCCGTTGGAAACGGTGGTGCTGGAGGCACTGCGCGGTTCAGGGGAATCGGTGCCTTCGGGCGCTTTGCTTTCCAACGTTTGGAATGCGGCATCGGCGGCGGTTCCTTCTCCTCCTTCGTCATCGACCGGCTCAACGAGCGCGGTGTAGTCGAAGTCGGGCTTGCCGCGTTTTTCGAGCTGTTCGGGCGAGGTACCGATATGCCGGATCGTAACCGTATAGGTTTCGCCCCGTTTGAACGTGAAGGTTTCACTGACCACTTCGCCGTAGGTGCCGGAGTTGAGCCGGATGGTGCGTTCTCCGGATACCGTCATTTCATAGATTTCGGACTCACTGGTGGAATGGTCTCCCACAGTGAGTTTGAGCTGCGTGGTATCGTCGACCTCGGGTTCTTCGCCGCTGTCGGAACCGTCGGCGGGGTTGGAACCCTGGCCGGCTTCCGTTCCATCCGATATTCCGTCTCCGTCGGAGTCGGCCACCCCGGGGTTGGTGCCGAACTGATACTCTGCTCTCAGGTTCAAGCCATCCTCATCGTCATCGGATTCAGGATCATCCCAGACCTTGGGGTCGGTGCTCCAGTCCACCTCAATGCCGTCGGAAAAACCGTCTGCGTCGGTGTCCCAGTTTCCGGCAAGCAGATCGTTTTCATACTCGTAAAAGTTTGAAAGGCCATCATTATCCATGTCTTCGAATTTATCGGAAGCATCGAACGCATTCAGGTAGTTTTCGAGTTCGTACCCGTTGGGCATGCCGTCGCCGTCCGAATCCACAGTCCGTTCCGAGGGCCATGCGTTAAGCGGATCAAGGCCGAAGTGGTGTTCTTCATAATCTGAAAAACCGTCCCCATCCGTGTCCTCTTCCCGAAGATCTGTTCCGAGGTGATATTCCTCAAGGTTGCTCAGGCCGTCGCGGTCCCGGTCCCAGTCCGCATCGCGCGGATCGGTGGGGTCGAGCCAGGATTCGGTGACGGTTTCATAATAGTCATCCATCCCGTCGCCGTCCGTATCCGGATTGGCGGGATCGGAATAGATAACGACCCGTGGGGCGCCATAGCCGGAGGTTCGGTATTCCATTTCCTCGGCATTTTCCAGCCCGTCTTCATCGAAATCACCCTCGGCTCCCTCATCGAGGGAACCAAAAAATAGGCGTTCATTCCAGTCGTGCATGCCGTCGTTGTCCACATCCACATGGTTAAAATTGGTGGGGCTGGTGCCCTCGAACATCGTCTCGCGCAAATCCGTAAAACCATCCCCGTCCGTATCGTTGAGCAGACTGTTGAAAATGTAGAAGCGGTGGTTCACATTGCTCGCCGTATGATCAGTCCATGCAAAATACGTTTCCCCGGTAACCGCCATACGATCCTCCCTAATGCGCCACGGGTCGTAGAGGAGATGATCCCGTTCGAACAGTTCAGCATGTGTTCCGAAATCAACGCCGGTTTTAAACTGCAGTTCCGGCGGCGAGGGCGGCACCGCTTCCCCGTCCCCGCCGGAACCATCTCCCCCTCCACCCGGCAACGGTGGAGTAGGCGGGGTGGCAAATGCCGATAGCGTGGTGAGCATAAAAAAAATAACGAAGACCCACTTTCATGACGATTCCTCTCTACTGATTATGCACCTCCCCCAAGAGAAGAGGCGCGACCCCAAACACACTCCACCTGAGGTATCGCCAGACACCCGCCAAGAAATATGCCGAAGCCGCGCCCGAGTGGGCGCGTCCCAACGCATCTGCTCCTTGGCTGTAAACTGGCGATTTTCAGGTGGAACAAATTGCGTAAAACGCAAAAGTTATTTTTGAAATATGAGGGTAAAGATACGCATATTCTTCCTATGGCTGTCAAAGTTTCTTGTCGTGGAGATTCTCCCCGCAAATAAAAGTAGGCTGATTCCGGGGAATAATTCTCGCAGGCCGCCTGCCGGTTCCGCTTTACTGCCGCGCATTATCTTTATTGATTCTCATGTCCATTTTGACCGTTTTGAAAAAGACGGCACACTTGATGAAATTCTGGCAACGGCCAAAGAGGCCGGTGTGCACGAAATGGTGGCGATCGGCGGAAGTGCTGAGGCCAATGCGCGTTCCGCCCGCCTGGCCGGCGAATATCCCGGCCGGATTTTCGGCTGTGCCGGTTACGACCGCGATGAGGCGACCAATGAACCCGATTTTTCCAGCCTCCGCGAATTGCTGGAAGACCCGATGGTGAAGGCGGTCGGTGAAACGGGGCTGGATTATTATTACACGGCCGATACGGCGGCAGAACAGAAAAAGCTGTTCAATGAAAATCTGGCGTTGGCCGTTGAATTTGAAAAGCCGGTGGTGGTGCATTCGCGTGATGCTGACGAGGATACCATCAGCCTGCTGCGGGATTTTTCCGAGGCCTGGAAGGGCGATGAGCTGTGCCGCGGTGTGCTGCACTGTTTTACGCGGGATGAAAAATTTGCCCGCGCGGTGCTCGATCTGTACAAGGGGTCATACAAGGGGTCAGAGCGCTTATTTAATCATACGGTGAGTAGAGATGCCGTGGATATCTTGATGATTATAAGCCATCCAGTATCGCCCGTTGTGGGTTTGAAATTCGGGACTGACCGAGCGGTACTCATTCCAGGATGCGGATGTGGTCCCGCGTTGAGCCCCGTTCTCCAAGCCGGATCAGGAACAGTACGATCGAGAGTTTTACGTCCGGATGCAGGATGACCCGGGAAAATTCGGCAACACGTGCGTCTTTGAGCGCGATGGATTCGCTGTGGCCCTCCGCAGTCAGCGGGGCCAGCTCTTCGGCAAAGGCCCAGGCGGCATCGCGCGCTTTTCCCATACTGAAGTTCACGATGGCATTGTCGACCTGGCCGAGAAGGCGGTTCAGTATGCGGAGGATCGGCCAGATCTCGGCCAGCTCTTGCTGCACCTGGTCGACCAGGCTGGCCAGTACGTCGTTGATTCTACCGAAATCCGCTTTGAGATCAGGCAGCTGTTCGGGCGGAACGGTCTCCGCCGCGGCAATGCCGAGGTCGAGATTGATGTGTGCATTCATACCCATCAGCAGATGCTGCAATACGATCGGCCGCCAGCGATGGGCTGCATCAAAGGCGTTTACCCAGGATTGCGAGGGCACTTGTCCGGTCAGCGATGCATGGCAGGCCTGGATGTATCGGTTCGCGAAGATGATATCGAGGCGTTCCATGCGCGGGCCGTCGTCAAAAAATCCATCGAGGATACCCTGTTTAACATGAAGGGTCACTTTACGGTAGAGCGCGGCGAAGCAGCCGATGCGGGAATTCTGTTCTTTGGACCATTCGATGATGGCGGTGAGCTGATCAATGACCTCGTCGATGGTTTTTGCGGGCGTTGCGATTGATGTGGGAAAGTGCTGATCCTTCATTATGTGTTCCTCTCCTCTTGAAACGTTGCATGTTATCACGATCGTGATTCAGCTCGCGTCATATTAAGAGGGGAAACGCACAGGACAAGATGCAAATAGGCGGCAAAGTACGAAGCCGCCTATACGATTATTTTAGCTGGGTTTTTAGTTTGTCGAGTTTTCCGTTGCAGGGGCATTGGAAAAATTGGGATCGGCTATCGGTAATAGATTTGTGCATGGCCGACAGCTGTGGGTTTGAAAAATGCGGAGCGTTGCTCTCCGGGCCGACGTTTCCTGCGCGGTGCACAGGTAAAGGTCCGCTATACTTTTATGTGTTGAGGGCGCGAGGGAAGCGTCGGAGTTGTTCCGATGTTCCGGTGGCGGAGCTCTACCTGTTGAAACAGCGTTCGATTTCGGTTTCGGCATTGGGGCCGAAGAGAATGCGGGCGGTTTCAGCGAGGGCGGGGTGACAGCGCAGGGCGGCGCGGTGTTCGGTGAGGGCGAGGTGGGTTCGGCGGCGCAGGAAATCCTCGAGATGAATCACCATTTCCTGTTCGGCCATTAGATGGAGTTCGGCTCGGGTGATGCCGGCGAGCAGTTTTTCGCGCATCTTCGGGTCGCGTTTTATTTTTTCGAGCACCTGGAATCCGGTTTTTCCATGCCGTCGCCAGATGCGGTCGAGCTGATTATCGGTAAGCCCCAGCCGTTTGCCGTCGGTTTCAAACTTCCGGTGTTTTTCGGGGGAGGACTCGCCATACCAGCTTCCAAGAGGTTGGAAACCGGTGAGTCCGAACGAGGTGATCAGGTCGGCCGCTTCGTTGCCGATGTTGATGCAGTCGGTCAGTTTTCCGCCGTAAATGCTGAACATATTTTTATCCGGATGGACATCGATTTCATGTTTGCGGGAGAGGGATGTCCATTCACCGTCTTTTACTGCATCATTTTTATGGACGACGAGCGGGCGGACGCCGCATCGTCTGGAAATGACATCATTTTCTGAAAGCGGTTTTTCGAGCTGCAGCAGCTGATTGGCATTATCGAGGAGAAATCGGACATCGGCGTCAGTCGGTTCGACGGAGGCTTGATCGACCCGCGTATCGGTGGTGCCGATGCAGGTGCGGTTGCCCATGGGAACCATGAAAAAGAGCCGGCCGTCGGAGGCGAAAAAGGTGAGTACATGCCGGGTTCTGGCGATGCGTGGTACGATGAGGTGTACGCCTTTGGAATAGATATGCCGGAAATGACTTTCCATGTTGAGCAGATGGTTTATCCGGTCGGCAAACGGGCCAGCGGCATTGATCAATGTGCGGCTTTTAATCCGGCAGGTGTTTCCGGAAACGCGGTCGTGTACCTCACATTCCCAGAGGCCGTTTTTCCAGTGCCCGGAAATCAGTTCGGCATAATTTATGGCGTTGCCGCCTTTCCGCAGTACGCGGCGGATAAAGTTGAAGGTGAAGCGGGCGTCGTTTTCCACGAAATAAGCGTCGGAGTATTCAATGCCGCCGGCGAGCCGTTCCGTGTTTACCATGGGAGCTTCTTTCCGGATGGCGGAAACGGAGAGCAGTCGGGGCGGTCTGGTGCGGCATCCGCCCATGAACCAGTAGAGCAGGGCGCCGAGATAAATCAGGAAACGCGGTTTTCGAAATCCTTTTTGAATACTGGTGAAAAAACGGATTTCGCGGACCTGTCCCGGGAAGGAGTCTATCAGGTGGTTTCGGCTGGCGCAGAGTTTGTTGACGAGTGCGAATTCGTAATTTTCCAGATATTTAATGCCTCCCCATACCAGGTTGGAACTTTCCTGTGAGGTGCAGGAGGCAAAGTCGTTTTTATCAATGACGGTGACTTTCAGTCCGCGGGCCGCCAGGGATGCCGCGGAAACGGCGCCGTTGATTCCTGCGCCGATGATCAGGCAGTCCTGCACGTCATTCCGTGCGCGGTCAATGCAGGCTGTGCGGAGAATGTTCATAGAGTGGCGGGATGGAAAAGTAAAGGATTCGGGGGTGAAGGGTGAAAAAGAGAGAGAGGCAGTTCCTGGTTTGGCCCTTTTGAGGTGCCGGAAAACGGTAATTTTCATCAGCAATTCAGCTTTATGTTACGGAGTTTGAGCATGTCGTAGGAATAGATTTCGCGGACCAGGACAATAAGGCAGGCGAGAATCGGTACGGCAAGAATCAGTCCGAGCGCGCCGAGGGCCATGGTGATGAGCAGCTGAAAGAGCATGAGATAGCCGGCGGGGATGTTAAGCTGTGTTTTGACGACCTGCGGGGTGATGATGTTGCTTTCGGTGAACTGGATGGCGAGATAGACCGGAATGTAGAGCAGCAGTTTGGCGGGATCGGAATAGGCCAGCGTAAAAATGGTGATCGGCAGAATCGGCAGGACGGCCCCGATGTTCGGAATAAAGGTGGCGAAGCCGGCGAAGAGCGCCACAACCATAGCGTTGGGCATGCGCAGAATCAGGCCGAGGAGGATCCAGACGAACAGTACAATGACGCTGACGGAAAAGAGCTGGGCGTTCAGCCATTTGGTCAGAGTGGTGCCGAGGATGCTGATGATTGATTTGGCTCGTGAATGCTGTTTGGGGGGAATGAGGTAAAGGAGGGCGCTGATGTAGCTCTTCGGTTCGAGCAGAAAAAAGACGGCAATAAAAAGTACCAGGCCGAGATTCACCAGTATGCCGGCCATCAGTCCGATGCCGCCGAGGAGGTCCGGAGCAATTGCCATGCCGGATTTGACGAGCCAGTTGAACATTTCATGAATTGAGTCGGCATCAATCGGTTTATCGGAACCGGCTTCAGGAATTTCCGGAAGAAAGGTGTGTACGGCAGGGGTGGTATCCCAGAAGTGTTGATAAGCGGTTTTGGCACTTTCCGCAGCGGCAGGCAGATCCTGGACGATGTCGGCCACGCCTTTTCCTAGGGTCGGGATGATCCAGAGTGAAAGCAGGATGATGGCGGCGAAGCTGAATACGACCGAAAGCGTAAGCGCCGGTCCGCGTTTTAGTCCTTTTTTCTGCAGGAACATCATGGGCTGAGCCATGGCCATAGCGATGACGATGGAGGCGAAGGCCAGGACCAGAATATTACGCGTGGACCAGAGTGTAAACAGCAGCGCCGTCAGAATCACCGTCACAAGAACCCGCCTGATGTACTCTCCCATGTCCATCGTTCTCCCTCTTTAATAAACGGTGTGAATGATAGAGAATTCTAGTGGACTGTATTCATTCCATCAAATTTTTCACGAACTTTTTTGAATATAGAGCAAAGTTGCTTTCGGCGACGGGCGTATCCGGATAAACCGTTGTCTGCCGGCCGGGAATTTTCCCGGCCGGACTTTTATTATTGCAGGATCTTACGTACTGCGGTTGTTGCTTCTACCATATTCCTGAGTGCCTGCCGGGTTTCGGGCCATCCCCTGGTTTTCAGTCCGCAGTCAGGATTAATCCAGAGCTGTTCTTTAGGAATCACTTTCAGGGCATTTTCGATCAGCGTTCTGATTTCAGTGACGGAAGGTACGCGCGGGGAATGAATATCCCAGACCCCGGGACCGATGTCGTTGGGATAGTGGAACGTTTCAAAAGCCTGCAGCAGTTCCATATCACTGCGGCTGGCTTCGATGCTGATGACGTCGGCATCCATTGCGGCAATCTCCTGCAGGATGGTATTGAATTCGCTGTAGCACATATGGGTGTGGATCTGGGTTTCGTCGCGCACGCCTGATGTGGCCAGCCGGAAATTTTCAACCGCCCAGTTCAGATATTCCTCCTGTTCATCTTTGCGGATGGGAAGTCCTTCGCGAAAGGCGGCTTCATCGATCTGAATCATGCCGATTCCGGCTTTTTCCAGATCCAGAACCTCGTCTCTGATAGCCAGAGCGATTTGGCGACAGACTGCGGCCCGGGGCAGATCGTCGCGTACAAAGCTCCAGCAGAGCATGGTAACCGGTCCGGTCAGCATACCTTTGAGCGGTTTTTCGGTCTGACTCTGGGCATATTGAATCCAGTCCAGGGTCATGGGGGCGGGGCGGGAGACATCACCGTAGATAATCGGCGGTTTAACGCATCGGCTGCCGTAACTCTGAACCCAGCCGTATTGCGAAAAGCAGAAGCCGTTCATCTGCTGACCGAAATATTCCACCATGTCATTCCGTTCCGGTTCTCCGTGAACCAGTACATCGAGTCCGGCCAGTTCCTGCTCCTGGATAACGGAACAGATTTCCTGCTGCATGGCCTGTGTGTAGGCGGATTGGTCACAATCGCCGTTGCGGAATGCTTTCCGGATGTTCCGGATTTCCTTGGTCTGGGGGAAGGATCCGATGGTGGTGGTGGGAAGAAGCGGAAGGTTAAGCCGGGCCTGCTGGCATTTTTTACGTTCAGCGAAGGGGCGGGCTCTGCGGCACATCCGGGCATCGACCTGTTCCACCCGCTTCCGGACTTCGAAATCCAGAGAGAGGGGACTGTTTTTACGGGAGCTGATGATCTTTTTGTTTTCCAGCAGTTCTTCGTTCACATTACAGCCCTGTGCGGCCAGGGTTAATGTTTTCACTTCGCTGCACTTTTCGACGGCGAAGGCCATCCACGCTTTCAGTTCCGGCAACAGGTCGGTTTCCGGTTCCAGTGACACCGGAGTGTGCAGTAGTGAACAGGAGCTTCCGATCCATAGCTGGTCGGTGTGTCTGGTCGGTTTGGCTTTTACGATCTGTTTAAGTAACTCTGCTAAATCGGCTTTCCAGATGTTGCGTCCGTCAATGAGTCCAAGTGACAGATCTTTGTGTTCCGGCCACTTTGTCAGTACATCGTCCAGCTGGCCGGGTGCACGCACCAGATCAATATGCAGTACATCCACCGGCAGGCGGGCGGTCAGGTCGAGATTTTCATTCAGTCCGCCGAAATAGGTGCCAAGGAGCAGTCTGGTATGCCGGGCGTGCGAGCGCAGTACTGCGTAGGTCTGTTCCGCCCGCTCCCGGATTTCCGTCGGCAGGTCGGTGCAGAGAATCGGTTCATCCAGCTGGATGCAGTCGGTCAGTCCGGACAGTTTTTCAAGCAGTGTACTGTAAACCCCGGTTATGGCATCGAGTGCGTCCCATTTATTGACCCCTTCGGCCGCTTTGGCCAGTGCCAGATAGGTCAGCGGTCCAACCACAACGGGTTTCGGTCGGAAGCCCTGTTTCAGCGCGGCTTCAGTCTCCCGGACCAGCGTGTCGGAAGAATAGGCGAGCTGCATATCGGCTTCAATTTCGGGGACGATGTAATGATAGTTGGTGTCGAACCACTTCGTCATTTCCATGGGCGCAATGCCGGCTTCGGCATTGCCGCGGGCCATGTTGAAGTAGATGTCCAGCTCAGAAAGACCGGGCGTCTGAAAACGGGCGGGAACCGCGCCGATCATCCGGCTGACATCCAGGACGTGGTCGTAGAGCGAAAAATCGCCGGTGCAGACATAGTCAAGGCCGGCCTTCTGCTGTACCGTCCAGTTCTGCAGTTTAATCTGTTCGGTCCGCAGCAGCAGTTCGGATTCCGAGCACGCTCTCCGCCAGTAGGCTTCGATGGCGAATTTGAGTTCTCTTTGGCTTCCAATGCGCGGAAAGCCGAGGATGTGACTTTTCATATGTTCTCCTGTTGGTTTTCCGGACGGGTTTATTCCCGTTCGGCTGGATCGAACCGTGGTCGTCTTCTGGCTTCCGGCTTCCTGTCGACACCCTTCCGGGCTATGCCCGTGGACCGTGTCGATGCTCCGGTTACAGCGGCGCGTCCGCGACGGATTTTCACCGTTTTCCGTTACCAGCATTCGTATATCCGGATAAACAGATATATTAAAGGAGGCAAAATTACAATACAGAATGTATCAATGTTTTTTTCGCTGAAAGCAGGCATTTTCCAGGATGAACCAGCGGTGGATATGAAAAAACTAATTAAGTATTGAGTAGCGCAATTGCATACAATATATTGTGTAGCTCCGGCAGAAATTAGCATATATGGTATTATTAAGTACATTAATGTGCAGGTTTGAGCGCCGGGTTTGTCGTTGGGATGAGTAAGTCAGTCAGCATCAGGAAGTTTTAAAAGGCGGTGGATATGAGCGGAGATTTGTCGGTCATTAAACGAAGTGGAGAGAAGGCTCCGCTGGATCTGGAAAAGATTCACAAGGTAATTACGTGGGCAGCGGAGGGGCTGGACAAGGTGTCCGTTTCGCAGGTGGAGTTGAAGTCGCAGATTCACCTTTTTGATGGAATACGAACTGAGGATATTCACGAAACCATCATTAAAGCGACGGCGGATCTGATCTCGGAAGAGACGCCGGATTATCAGTATCTTGCGGCCCGTCTGGCGGTGTTTCATCTCCGCAAAAAAGCGTACGGCCGCTTCACACCGCCGACCCTGTTTGAGCATGTCTCTAAAATGGTTAAGGCCGGCCGGTATGATGAACACCTGCTGGAGGATTATACGAAGCAGGAGCTCGATGCCATGGATAAGTTTATTGACCATGATCGCGACCTGACTTTCAGCTATGCCGCCGTAAAACAGCTGGAAGGAAAATATCTTGTGCAGGACCGGGTTACCGGACAGATTTATGAGAGTGCCCAGTTTCTTTATGTGCTTGTGGCCGCCTGCCTGTTTGCACACTACCCGAAAGAGACGCGTCTGGATTATATCCGGCGCTTCTACGATGCCGTCTCCACGTTTAAAATATCGCTGCCGACGCCGATCATGGCCGGAGTCCGTACACCGACCCGTCAGTTTTCCTCCTGTGTGCTGATCGAATGCGATGACAGTCTGGATTCAGTGAATGCGACATCGAGCGCAATTGTTAAATACGTCAGCCAGCGCGCCGGGATCGGCATCAACGCCGGCCGCATTCGCGCGCTGGGCAGTCCAATCCGGAACGGCGAGGCTTTTCATACGGGCTGTATTCCGTTCTACAAGCATTTCCAGACCGCCGTGAAAAGCTGTTCTCAGGGCGGGGTGCGCGGTGGTGCGGCGACTCTTTTTTATCCGATCTGGCATCTGGAAGTTGAAGATCTGCTGGTGCTCAAAAACAACCGTGGGGTTGAGGAGAACCGTGTGCGGCATCTTGATTACGGCGTGCAGTTCAATAAGCTGATGTATCAGCGCATGCTGAAAGGAGAGCATATTACACTGTTCAGTCCCAGCGATGTGCCGGGTCTGTATGATGCTTTTTTTCAGGATCAGGAGGAATTTGAGCGGCTTTATCTGAAGTATGAAGCGGATGAATCGATCCGGAAGAAACGGGTGCAGGCGCTGGAGCTGTTCACGGTTTTTGCGCAGGAACGAGCCAGTACCGGCCGGATCTATCTGCAGAATGTCGACCACTGCAATACGCACAGTCCATTTGATCCGGCTGTGGCACCGGTGCGGCAGAGTAACCTGTGTCTGGAAATTGCGCTGCCGACTAAACCGCTGAATGACGTGAATGATGAAGAGGGCGAAATTGCGCTCTGTACGCTGTCGGCGATCAATCTCGGGCGGTGGAATCGCTTGATGATCTGGAAGAACTTGCCGACCTGACGGTGCGTGCGCTCGACCGTCTGCTGGATTATCAGGACTACCCGCTTCCCGCCGCCCGGAAAGCTTCGCTGGGCCGTCGTACGCTGGGGATCGGTGTAATCAACTATGCCTATTATCTTGCAAAAAACGGGGTTCGTTATTCCGACGGCTCGGCCCGGGGACTGACGCATCGGACGTTTGAGGCACTCCAGTATTATCTGCTGAAAGCTTCTGTCGGGCTGGCCAAAACGTTCGGGCCGTGTCCGAAATTTAATGAAACCACCTATGCCGAGGGCATTCTGCCGATCGATACCTATAAGAAAAATCTCGATGAAATCTGCGATGAACCGCTGCATTTTGACTGGGAGACGCTACGCCGGGATATTGTGAAGCACGGGCTGCGCAATTCTACGCTGACGGCGCTGATGCCCTCAGAAACGTCATCGCAGATTTCCAATGCAACGAACGGGATTGAACCGCCGCGCGGACTGATCAGTGTCAAATCGAGTAAAGACGGGGTGCTGAAACAGGTAGTGCCGGAATTTGAAAAACTGAAGGATCGGTATGAGCTGCTCTGGGATATTCCGAATAATGACGGATATCTTGAACTGGTGGCGATTATGCAGAAGTTTATCGATCAGACGATTTCGGCGAACACCAACTATGATCCATCTAAATATCCGGATGGAAAGGTGCCGGTGAAGCAGATTCTGAAAGATATCCTGAAAGCATATTCGCTCGGCGTTAAAACGCTTTATTATCATAATACCCGCGACGGTGCTGCCGACCGGCAGGGCGAGATCCAGGACAACGATTGCGTCGGCGGCGCCTGTAAAATCTAGGAGGAGTACGATATGGCCTTTTCAACATTCCGACAACATAAGAATAATGCACTGGAAGAGCCGATGTTTCTGGGTAACAGTGTGAATGTTTCGCGCTTCGACCAGCAACGCCATCCCATCTTTGAAAGTATCATCGAAAAACAGCTGTCCTTTTTCTGGCGGCCGGAAGAGGTGGATATTTCGAAGGACCGTGCTGACTGGCAGTCGCTGACGGATTCCGAGCGGCACATTTTTATTTCCAACCTGAAATATCAGACGCTGCTCGATTCCGTGGCCGCGCGGTCGGTGAATGTCTGCCTGCTGCCGCTGGTCTCGCTGCCCGAGCTGGAGACGTGGGTGGAAACCTGGGCCTTTGCGGAAACCATTCACTCCCGCTCCTATACGCATATTCTGCGGAATCTTTTTTCCGATCCCAGCGGGGTTTTTGAGGATATTGTCGTAAACGAGAATATTGTGGAGCGGGCCAAAGATATCACCCGCCATTTTGATGAAATCATTCTGATGTCGCATATCTATCATTCGCAGGGTGAAGGAACGTTTTCGGTTGAGGGCCGGACCATTCATGTGACAAAGCGTGAACTGAAAAAACGCCTTTATCTGGCGATCTGCGCCATCAACTCGCTGGAAGCCATCCGGTTCTATGTGTCTTTTGCCTGTTCCTTTGCTTTTTCCGAGCGTGAGCTGCTCGAAGGAAATGCAAAAATCATCAAACTGATTGCCCGCGATGAAGCGCTGCATCTGACCGGCACCCAGCACATACTGAATCTCTGGGCCGACGGCCGCGATGATCCCGAAATGGCGGATATTGCCGCAGAACTGCATGATGCCGGCCGGTCCCTGTTTCTCGATGTGGTGGATCAGGAAAAAGCCTGGGCCGATTATCTTTTCAAAGACGGTTCCATGATCGGTATGAATGCGGATATCCTGAAACAGTATGTTGAATATATCAGCAACCAGCGCATGCTGGCCATCGGGTATGATGCACCGTTCGATATCAAAACCAATCCGCTACCGTGGATGAATGCCTATCTGGTCAGCGACAATGTTCAGGTGGCCCCGCAGGAAGCGGAGATTTCGTCCTACCTTGTGGGACAGGTGGATTCCGCGGTTGACAGTTCTGATTTTGATGGTTTTGAGCTGTAATGTGAATCGGGCGTCAGGTAGGGCGCGCCAAAGTTCGCTGAGCGGCACGCGTGCATAAGCTCGCCCGGCGGGCGAGCTCTACCTCATGCCGCAGGTTAGAAAGAGAGTTCAACCCTTATGCCGCACCTGATTCATGTGGATGAAAAACTGAAGCCGTTTGTCTATGAGGAGGCGGATGAGCTCAATGTACTTGACTGTCTTGAAAAGCGGGGGCTTGAAATGCACAGCCATTGCCGGGCCGGAATTTGCGGAACCTGCCGGGTCAAGCTGCTGCGCGGTGTGGTGAAATATCCGGCCGGGCCGCCGCTCGCCTATGTCCGTGAGGGTGAGATTCTTCCGTGCTGCTGCGAACCGGTGACCGATATCGAAATTAAAACCTACTGATTCCGGTCCGGGGGAAACGGTGTGCGGTTTCCTGTCATTCGTGAAACGCTCTTGCAGACTGAGCCGCACCCTCCTGCTTGAATGGAGGCGGGTTTTCTGTAGACTGCGTTCCGATTAGTGGAAATGAGGAATTTATGAATGTTTTACTGGTTGGAGATATCGTCGGGAAGCCGGGACGGAACGCATTCACCCAGGTGGCCGCACAGCTCAGAAATGAGGGGCGGGTGGATTTCGTTATCGCCAACGGCGAGAATGCCGCGTCGGGCCGCGGTCCGACCCCCGATATCGCCCATGCCATTCTGGATGCCGGTGCCGATGTGATGATTCTGGGCGATCATGCCTGGGACAGCAGAGATATGGTTGCCGGGATTGATATGGAGGAGCGGATTATCCGCCCGGCTAACTTTCCGAAAAGTGCGCCGGGCAAAGGCTGGGTTCGGGTTGAAACTCCGGAGGGTCCGCTGGTTGTGCTGCAGCTGGTCTGCCGTGTCTTTATGCAGCCGGGCTATGACTGCCCGTTTCAGACCGTCGACCGTCTGTTAAAGGGTCAGCTCAGTTCCGATAAAGTGATTTTTGTGGATTTTCATGGGGAAGCCTCTTCGGAACGTATGGCGATGGGCCGTTTTCTGGATGGTCGTGTGACGTCCGTTACCGGAACACATACACATTGCCAGACGTCGGATAACCGCATTTTCCCGAATGGGACAGCGTATATGACCGATCTGGGCATGACCGGTCCTCAGGATTCGGTGCTGGGCCGTGAGGTTGAGCCCGTCATAAAAAAATTCCTTACCGGAGTGCCGCAGAAATTCGATGTTGCCAAAGGCGACCCGGCACTTGAAGGGGCCATTGTGGATGTCGATATGAAAACCGGTAAAGCCAATTCCATCGAACGCATACGAATCTCCCTCTGACGATGGCCGAACAACGCCAGATCTATTCGGTTTCCGAGATCAACCGCAAGGCGCGGATGGTGCTGGAGTCGGCCATGGGCGAGGTTTGGGTGGAAGGTGAACTTTCGCGCGTCACCATCCATTCCAGCGGGCACTGGTATTTTACGCTGAAAGACGCCGGGGCTGCGGTTTCGTGCGCGATGTTTGCGCGGGATAATGCCGGTGTGACTTTTCGCCCGAAAGACGGCATGCAGGTGCAGCTGCTGGCACGGCCGAGTCTGTATGAGGCGAGCGGGCGGTATCAGCTGATTGCTTCGAAAATGGAGGAGGCCGGCAAGGGAAATCTCCAGGAGCAGTTTGAAAAGCTGAAGGCTAAGCTGGACGCTGAGGGGTTGTTTTCAGAAGAGCGGAAGAAAGTGCTGCCGGTTCTCCCGGCAAAAATCGGTGTGGTGACATCGCCGACCGGTGCGGCGATCCGCGATATTATCAACGTATTGACGAGGCGTTTTCTCAATATTCAGGTTCTTCTGATTCCGGCTAAAGTGCAGGGAGGCGGCGCGGCGCAGGGTATTGCTAAGTCGATTGCCTATCTGAATTCACGGCATGATATTGATGTGATGATTGTCGGGCGAGGGGGCGGAAGTATAGAGGATCTCTGGGCGTTCAATGAGGAGGTGGTGGCCCGTGCCATTGCCGCTTCTGAAATTCCGGTGATTTCGGCGGTGGGGCACGAGATTGATTTTACCATTGCGGATTTTGTGGCGGATGTCCGGGCGCCGACGCCGTCGGCCGCGGCGGAGCTGGCAGTGCGGGAAAAGGGAGAGCTGGAGGCTGAACTTTTGCTGTATCAGCGTCGGTTGAATGACGGTCTGGTTCGGATGTTCAGGGATTTTCAACTGCGGCTTAGCCGGGCGGCGCATTCGTATGTTTTCCGCGAGCCGGAAGTGCTGGTGAAGCAGTATCGGCAGCGTATTCTTTCGTTGGAAACCCGGATGGGGGATCTGCTTAAACTGGAATCGCAGGCAATTTTTCAGCGGCTGGAACGTTCAGCGGTTCGGATGGAGCATCTGCTGGAGTCGAGCGTGCTGCAGGCGCATCAACGGGTCGACGAATTGAGTATGGTAATGCGCCATGAAATGCAGCGACGGTCGGAGCGGAGCCGCCAGAAATTCCAGTCGCTGGAAAGTCAGTTGCGTATGCTGAATCCGCTGGCGGTTCTGGGGCGGGGATACAGTCTGACACGAACGCCGGATGGAGCGGTGGTACGGTCGGCGGAGGATGTGAAGATCGGAGATGTTCTGGTGACGCAGCTGGCGGATGGAAAAGTGGTTTCCAATATTACGGAAAAAGGGTAAGCAACGGGACCGGGAGATATATTATGGCTGAGAAAAAGAGTGTTGATTTCGAGCAGTCGCTGGAGCGGCTGGAGGAACTGGTTGATCAGATGGAGAGCGGAGAGCTGAGTCTGGAGGAGATGATTAAACATTTCGAAGAGGGGTCGAAACTGGTTGAGGTCTGCACGAAGAAGCTTAATGAGGTTGAGCAGAAGATTGAAAAGCTTGTGAAAAAGGATGGGGAGCTGCAGGAAGTCCCGTTTGAGGTGGAAGAGTAGATGACGCGTCAAAGAACAGTGCTGATCGGTTTTTGCGTGCTGATGGTAGGCAGTGCTTTCATTTCGGCGCTGAACCGTCAGCGGACTTCTGAAGAGCCGGCTCATCGGCGTACGGATATTCCCGAGTCGCATTTCACTCCGCGGCAGCGGCCGGTTTCGGCGCATAATCCGGCGCGGGCATACAGCGATGCGATTGCGGATGCCATTGACAAAGTGATGCCGTCCGTGGTGGTGATCCGTACGCAGAACCTGACGCTGAAACGGGAGCGGGTTGCGCTGGATCCCTTTGGGATTTACCAGGGATATAGAAATGTTGAAGAGCACAATAAGGGAGAGGGGTCCGGTGTAATCATTGATGAGCAGGGCCATGTGCTGACCAGTTGGCATGTCATTGAAAATGCGGTTGGCGGTGAGGTGATTCTGAACGATGGAACCCGGATGAGTGCTGTGGTGGTGGGGTATGATAAAGCTACGGATCTGGCGGTTCTGAAAATCAAGGATGCCGGGAATGACTGTCCGGCGGTTGAGTTCGGCGATTCGGATCGCGTGCGGGTGGGAGAAGTGGCGATTGCGATCGGTTCCCCGTTCAGCCTGCAACGCACGGCAACGGTGGGGCATGTGAGTTCCAAAGGGCGGAAGGTTGATATTCTGCCTTATGAGGATTTTATCCAGACCGATGCGGCCATCAATGAAGGCAACAGTGGCGGGCCTCTGGTGGATGCGGATGGACGGATGATCGGCATTAATACGGCGAAAAAGACGGATGATCAGCAGAAAGGTGTCGGTATTGCTTTTGCGGTTCCTTCAAATCTGGCGATGGTGGTTGCAAAATCGATTATTGAAACCGGTAAGCATGAGTGGCCGTGGATTGGTGTGACTTTCAGGAATAAGGATCAGGCCTATCGCGATGAGATGTATGGCGGAACGGGAGCCTATATTGACCAGGTCTGGAATAATACACCGGCTTCCCGGGCGGAGCTGATTCCCGGAACATCGGTTCTGGCGGTGGATGGCAGGAAGGTCGAGAGTGTTGAGGATATTGACCGTATTATTTTCAGTAAGTCAGTGGGCGACACGGTTCGTTTTACATTGGAATACGAAGAAGGGCAGTTCGATGTCGAACTGCCCCTTGAAAAGTTTCCCGGATCGCTTTTCAATTAGTCGTCGCGCAGTCCGCGTATAACGGCCTGATCGAAGCCGAGCGGAACCAGGAATTCGCTCATCAGCCATTCCGGCGGTGTATTGTCGATTTCCGCTTGCGTGCAGAATTCAATGTAGGCTTGCCAGGCCTCCTTATGTGCGAGCAGCGGAGGCAGCACAGAACGGGCTGAGGATCCATTCACAATAGCGGCTGAAATACGTTGCTGTGCTTCCGCATTACGGACATACTGTGCCAGCTTTTCTGCGCTGATATCCGGTCGGAGATCAGCCAGTGTACGGACTTTGGTTTTCTGCAAATCCGTCATCGTCGGCGGATAGCTGAAATGGCGGTAGGCTTCCGCTGCTTCCGGGAAACCGTTTTCTTCAAAGAAAGCGATTCGCTTATTGGTTTTCTGTACGGGGTCGCTCCAGGCCTTGCCGAGATAGACCATCTCAGTGAGGCCGGAAGAGAAACCGGCCAACCACCCCAGGCGACCGTTTTCTACATCCTGCGGAAGCGTGAAAACATGATGTCCAATCATGATGCGGTGCTGATCGCCGGGGGAGTCGAGCACTTCAATATAGATTTTGGTGCGGGCGTCCAGATAGTCCTGTGCTGCGCGGCGGGGATAGAGCTGATTGCCGAATACGGGCCAGGCCAGTGCCATGGTGCGCAGAGCGAGGTCGTTGTCCGGTTTGGCAATATAGCCGTTCTTTACTCCGGTCTCCAGCAGGATGTCCTTGTGCGAAAACTTAGGCAGCAGCAAAGAGGTCCGTTGACCGTCAACCAGGAAGGAGCCCGGATCAATGCCGGCGGCCAGCTGCAGGAAATTATAGGCGCTCAGGTCGGCCTGCCCGAGGAAGGACTGACCTTCTTTGGCGGATACGGTCCGGCCGTTTTCCACGGTTGTGACCGCCTGAGCTGAGGAGGGGCTGAAAAGGTTAACCATCACAAACGGATGGCTGCCATATACAGCGCGCTCCATGGAGAGACTTTCTGCCGACGTTTTCGAATAATCGGCCTGCTCCGCCTGGAGGTAGAGCCAGGGGCGGGTTGCGCCGCCGGTGAAGTGGTTCGGCTCGACATAGACATTGAGCTGTTCCACTACATTGAGTGCCAGCACCACCACGAGGGTAATCAGCACAATCACTGTGCAGAGCACCATATCGGAGAAGGATTCATAGATCCCTTCGCTGTCGGATGAGGCTTCATGACGGACTGTCGCACGCATTACGCCACCTTCTGACTTTCGTTATCTGCGTTTTTCGCACTCAGAAAATGCTGAATGGATTCAGCGGCAGTCGAGAGCTGACCGGCAATCTGCAAGGCTTCAGCATCCAGTTTCGCTTTGTTCATGGAAACCATTTCCCCGGTCGCTTCACTGATGGAGGCATGCAGTTTGCCAACGGCATCATTGAGCTCAAGAGCGGTGTCGTCGACCGACAGTTTAAAGTCTGCAAGAGAACCCGAGACGGCATTGCCGGCCTGCTGAACGGCATTGCCGAGGCCATCGAATGAATCATCGATTTTCCGGCCCGATTCCGCCAGCGTTTCGTTCAGGGTGTCAAAGGATTCCTCCAGTGTTTCGCCAGACCGGACAATAGCTTCACTTACAGTACTGATGGATTCCTGCACACCGGTTCCGGCTTCGGCAATCAGTGCGTTATACGAATTCAGGGATTCTTCAATACTTTCGTTGAAAGCGCCCATCTGCTCGGTCATACCGGTTACCGCTTCCCGGGTCGTGCTCATGGCATGTTCGCCCACTTCGGTAATCGAGGTTCTGAACATGGAAAGGGAATCCTGAATAGATTCGGAGATACGGCCGGTAAGGGCATTGATTTCGATCTGCATATGTTCAAAGCTGGAAATGAGTTTGGTCACCTGCTGGTTCAGTGCTTCTTCATGGCTTTCCAGTTTAACCGCGAGATTTCTGTCTGCATATTCTGCTGCTTCGGAGCAGAGTTCAGAGAGCGAATTCAATTGTGAAACCGCTACGGCACGCAGAATGAGACCGGCAAGCGCCCCGAAGAAGGTCGTATAGAAAGCGGTTCCCATACCGGAAAAGGTCTGGCGCATGGCATCCATCATACCTTCTTTGGACAGGCCGATGTTTTCTACCATCGCACCCAGACCGGAGATTGACATAATCAGGCCGACAACGGTGCCAAGCAACCCCATCGAAATAACCAGTGCGGCCATAATGGATACGGAGCGTACGCGCGAATTGTGTTTGGAGTGGTAGGTGTCAATCGCCGTGTGAATATCAACCGGTTCTCCTTTTTCCTTATCTTCGGATAAACGCTGAAAAACGGATGCAATATCGTTCCGGTTGTTCGATTTCGGCAGTGCATTGGTTCGGTTGATATGGGACAGAACGTCCCATTCGTCGTGCAGTTTTTTTGCGGAAAGGAATGAAACCACCAGCCCTGCCAGAAACAGTGCGGTAATCACATAACTCATTCCGGTTTTATCTGCTGAAAACCCTGCAATCAGGTGGTGCCGGGTTACAAGGCCCATCACCAGTGACAGGCCGACAGCCCATACACTCCATGATACCATTGGTGTCATCTTCGTTTTCATGTTAACAAGTGCTCCCTTAACGGTTTATCTGTTTGTTTTTCGGGGTATTGGAATGCCGGCCATTGCAGCATTTCATGTGCCACAGGTTGTTTGGCATTTGTTTGAGCTTTAAAGTGTTTGTTATTTTGTTGTGGGGTCGTTCGCCGCTGAAAAGTTCTGATTTGCAAATTGCGGGGCTTTTCAATGATTGTAAATTCGGTAGAGTGCGCACGCTTTTCAGGAAAAATTTATGAAAAAACAGAAAAACAGCCGTCTCACCGCCGCAGAAATCGTTTACCAATGGCTGGAAAACCAGCGTTTTCCCGACCGCAGTCTCGCAAAACTGAAGCAGGACCATGCCTTTGTTCTCGAAGTGGTCAACGGGGTTGTACGTAACCGCCTCATTCTTCAATGGCTGGAAACGCAGTGGGTAAAAAATGAACCGAAACTCTTTTTCAAAGCCGTTTTGTGGGTCGGTCTTTACCAGATTCTCTTTATGGAGGTCGAAGACTATGCCGCCATCAACGAAACCGTACAGGCGGCCAAAGAGCGCTCCGGCGGTCTGGGCCCGGCCAAGCTGATTAATGCCGTGCTCCGCCGCGCACAGCGGGAAAAAACGGAAGTTTTAAAGTCCTTCGAAAAACAGCCCGATTATATACGGCTTTCGCATCCTGAATTCCTGATAGAGCGCTGGAAAAAGGCCTATGGCGAAGCCGATGCAGTGGCGCTGGCCGAATGGAACAATGAACCGGCGGCCACCATTCTGCGGATTGAGCAGAATGCTGTCGATGCCGCCGAATTTATTGATAAACTGCGCGAAGCCGATATTGAGCCGCTGATGCATCCCTATTCAGATAAAGAGATTTTTCTGGTTCTGCCGCGCGGTGTTCCGGTGAAAAAGGTGCCCGGCTACGATGAGGGCTGGTTTACTGTGCAGGATCCGGCCACATCCATTTCGGTGGATCTGCTCGCGCCGCGTCCCGGCGAGGCGGTGCTTGATGCCTGTGCTGCACCCGGTGGAAAAACCGCGATGATGGCCGGTCGGATGGATCGGCGAGGTGAACTTACGGCTATGGATCTGCATGATGATCGCATTTCGGTTCTCAAAGAGAATCAGAAGCGTCTTAGACTCGACTGGATTGAAATTGTTAAAGGTGATGCCCGGAAACCGGAAACCGTATTTTCCAATGACCGGAAATTTGATGCCATTCTGCTCGATGTGCCCTGTCTGAATACCGGGGTGCTGAAACGCCGGGCCGATGCGCGCTGGCGGGTGACGGAAGAGCGGATTGAAAGCATTACGGAACTGCAGTTTGATATTCTGACGGCGTGTTCCGGACTGCTGAACGAAAAAGGCCGGCTGGTTTACAGTACCTGCAGTCTGGAACCCGAAGAAAATGAAGAGCTGGTTACCCGCTGGATTGCACAGCATCCCGGTTTCAGACTGGTAAAAACGGGAAAAGCCTTTCCACCCGACTCCGGCACTGACGGTGCGTTTGCGGCACTTATTCGGAGAAAATAAAATCAGCGAGCAGGGTCTGCAGTTCAGCAACGGCGGCGAGTACGCGGTCTTCGTGGTCGGCGGTGGAGGAGAGGCGGATTTTCACGCGGCCTTGGCCGGGATAGAACCCCAGATCGACTTCCGGAGGCTGGAACTTTGCTTTTTCAAGGATGGTAACGATATCCGATTCTCCGATGCCCTGTGTGCGGATAAAGCGCACAACCAGCGGTTTAATGTCGGAATAGCGGATTTTCAGCCGAGGGAGGATTTCTTCGTTTAAAATAGCATTGAATTCATTCGGAGGTCCGGGCAGTACAAACAGGATTTTCCCTTCAGCGGTTTCGATGCGCTGTCCGGGGGCATGGCCGACAGAGTTGTTCAGCACATCGGCCCCTTCAAGCACCTGTGCCTGCCGGGTGGCGGCGAGGGACATTTTCCGGCCTTTGTCTTCCAATGAACGTTCAATTTTTTTAACAGTGGCGGAGTCGAGTATGATTTTACGCTGGAGCAGTTCGGCAAGGGCGTCGCGTGTGATGTCATCAATTGTGGGACCGAGGCCGCCGCTCACAAAAACGAGATCGACCCGCTCAAGAGCCTCTTTTACGGCGGTTTCAATGGTTGGGATATCGTCGCCAATGGTGGTGTCGCGCGTCAGGCTTAGTCCGATGTCTGAAAGTGCCGCTCCCAGATCGCGGCCGTGAGTATTCAGTGTCTGTCCGCTAAGCAGTTCGTTTCCGATCGAGATAAGTTCCGCTTGAATGTGCATGATCCTCTCCGCAAAATGAATGGATATCTTGAAGCCATGGAAAACACGAATCAACAATCTTTAACCGTCGAAAGCTCGGGCGCAAAAAAGCGGGTGGATGCTTTTCTTTCGGCAGGCATGCAGGAAATATCGCGTTCGCAGTGGAAAATCCTGATTGAACAGCAGTTTGTGCGGGTCAACGGAAAGCCCTGCAAACCCAATACGCGGTTAAAAACGGGGGATGAGATCGTGTGGTCTGTTCCGGAGCGTGCGCCGTTGGCCGCTGTTCCGGAGGATATTCCGCTGAAAATTCTTTTCGAGGATGATTCCGTGCTGGTGCTGAACAAGCCGCCGGGTCTGGTGGTGCATCCGGCTGTGGGCAATTCATCGGGTACCCTGCTGCACGGACTGCTTTTTTATAATCCGGTTTTTCAGACGCTGGAACGTGCCGGTATTGTGCATCGGCTGGACAAAGACACGAGCGGTGTGATGGTGGTGGCTAAGTCCGAGCAGGCTGTTCAGGAACTGCGACGCCAGTTCAAGGCCCGGGAAACAGACAAAGAGTATGTAGCATTGGTCTGGGGTGAACCGCCAAAAAACGGGCGGATTGAAACATTGCTGGGGCGGCACCCGGTACACCGAAAAAAGCAGGCGGTATTGAAAGAAGACGGGCGCGAGGCGATTACCGCATTTCAATGTCTGGAGCAGTTTGAGCAGTGTGCATGGATGCAGGTGAAGATCGAGACGGGGCGAACGCACCAGATCCGGGTGCATATGGCGCATTTGAAACATCCGATTGTCGGCGATACGGTATACGGCCGGGTGCGTAAAGGACGGCTTCCGGCAGAGCCGGAGCGTCAGATGCTGCATGCCGCAAAACTGTCTTTCTGTCATCCGGTGTCGGGGAAAAGGCTTTCTTTTGAGGCGCCGTTGTTTGAAGATATGGCTTTATTGCTGGAAAAACTGCGGAATGGCTGAAGAAACAACATATTATGGGTTGCTGGAGGATATTGAGAAATATCTGAAGTTTCAGCGCGACGAGGGCGTTCAGCGTCTGGAGGTTGATCGCGCTGTGCTGGAGGCTTTGGCGAAAGAGCCGGAGGTGGAAAAGAACAAACCGCTGAAAGTGGAGGCGGTGCCGATTCCTGAGGATTTCCAGAGCCTGGAGGCGATGGGGAAGTATATTTCAGCCTGTACCAACTGCGCGCTTTGTGAAACCCGTAATGCGACGGTGCCGGGGAGGGAAAGGCGGATTCTCCGGATATTATGTTTGTTGGCGAGGGACCGGGGGCGGAAGAGGATGCGCAGGGACGGCCGTTTGTCGGAAAAGCGGGAAAGCTGCTCGATAAAATGATCGAGGCTATGGGCTACACGCGGGAGCAGGTTTATATCGGGAATGTGGTGAAGTGCCGCCCGCCGAAAAACCGGAAACCGCTACCGGAAGAGATGGAAATGTGCCTGCCGTATTTACGTCAGCAGATCAGGCTGATTCAGCCGAAGATCATTGTCGGGCTGGGCGGAACCGCTATGGAAGGGCTTCTGGGGCGTCCGGTGGGGATTACACGAATACGCGGTGTGTGGCAGGAATATGCCGGAATCCGGCTGATGCCGACGTTCCATCCGTCTTACCTGCTGCGGGATCCATCAAAGAAAAAAGAGGCCTGGGCGGACCTCAAGCTGGTGCTTGCTGCGCTGGGCAAGGAACCGCCTCTCCGTAAATAATCTATCCAAAATGGGAATCGGGGAGCGTTTCTCTGGAAACGATTGAACGGAATTTATCCTTTGAATGTCTTGAATGTTTTTACTCGCAAGGGGGAGGCTATGCATTAACATGGCTCGACTTATGGTTGGTGATGTAAATCAGGAGCCGGAAGAAATTCCGGATGAAGAAGAGGCGTTTCCCGTAGAGGCGGCGGTTTCTGTCGAGGATACGCCGGTCGCCGAAGAGGGGCCCTCGGATGTTGAACTGGTGCTCAAAGCGCAGCAGGGCGATGTGTATGCGTTTGACCAGCTGGTGGAGCGTTATCACGATAAGATTTACGGGCTGACCTACAACATGACCTCCAACCGGGAGGATGCCGAGGACCTGACGCAGGAAATTTTCGTGAAAGCCTATGAGGCACTACCGCGTTTTAAAGGAAAATCTTCCTTCTATACGTGGGTCTATCGTATCGCTGTTAACAAGACTATCAACTACCGGAAAAAGCGGAATCGCAAGCGCGCCCTGAGCCTGGATTCGTTCGATCAGGAGATCAAACTTGATGATGTCTATCATGAAATGACGGCCAAAGGATCGCCGCTTCGAAACATCAGTTTGTCGGAATTACAGAAAAAATTGAACGAGGCTCTGCAAAACCTGTCTGAGAAGCACAGAACCGTTGTGGTGATGCATGATATGCAGGGCATTCCACATGAGGAAATCGCGAAAGTGGTGGGGGCTTCGGTAGGAACAGTTAGGTCGCGTCTGTTTTATGCCCGAAGACAAATGCAAACTGAATTAGCGGAATTCATGAAATGATGGACGAAAATAAGTCTGGAGAACCGATGGCCGAGGAACAGGCCGATCTCATATTACAGCAACTGCTGCACCTGAAATCGTATGAACGACCTGACCCTTCGCGCATGACGCGGAATAAGCAGAATATCATGCGCTCAGTCCGCCAGGCACAAGCCCGGAAACCTAAACCGTTTCTGGATATGCTTGAATTCAGTATCCCCTGGTTTTTTGCGGAACCGAAATACGGAATAGCCGCGCTGTTTCTGGCCTTTCTCGGTTTGCAGTATGTGGGAATGTCGACGAGACAGACGGCCATGGAAACGGGCATTTATACTTCCGGCGATCTGATGGCGACCTATCATTCTTCCGGCGAATCGGCTGCCGTGGTTTCCAATCGTTATCCGAGCCTGCCCAGTAACTATCAGCTGTTTTCCAGCCCTCAGGGCAATCAGACGGTGGTTCCGACCGCTTTCAAACTCGACGAATAATTTTTTCTCCTCCTCCTGACATAGAAAAAGCGCTCCCGCATTAACGAGGGCGCTTTTTCTTTTTCCAACGATTGGAAAATTCTACGGAATCGGGAATGCCGCAGTCAGGGCAATGACCTCTTCTTTAATCTGGGCCAGCACCGTATCGTTGTCAGCATTACGGATAGCACGCTTAATGAAGTCGGCAATTTTGACCATTTCCTCTTCCTTCATACCGCGGGTGGTCACAGCCGGTGTGCCAATACGGATTCCGGAAGTTACAAACGGGCTTTTGGTATCAAACGGTATGGCGTTCTTATTCACCGTAATTGCCGCTTTATCCAGCGCAATCGCCGCGTCCTTACCGGTGACTCCGGTTTGGGTCAGGTCGACGAGCATCAAATGGTTGTCCGTTCCGCCGGAAACCAGACGGATGTCGTCATCTTCCAGCGCTGCGGCCAGTGCCTGGGCATTTTTCACGATCTGCTGCTGATAGGTTTTAAAGGAAGGCTGCAGGGCTTCGTGGAAACAGACGGCTTTGGCCGCGATGGTGTGCATCAGCGGTCCGCCCTGGATTCCAGGGAAGACCTGCTTATCGATATCCGCTGCAAATTTTTCCTGACAAAGAATCATGCCGCCGCGCGGTCCGCGCAGTGTTTTATGCGTGGTGGTGGTCACGAATTCCGCATACGGAACCGGGTTCGGGTGACAGCCTGCAGCCACCAGACCGGCGATGTGTGCCATGTCCACCATCAGATAGGCCCCGCAACTGTCAGCGATTTTGCGCAGCCGTTTAAAATCGATGATACGGGAATAGGCTGACGCGCCGGCGACGATCATTTTCGGTTTATGCTCATCAGCGAGTTTCTGAATATTGTCGTAGTCGATCTGTTCGGTTTCTTTATCCACGCCGTAAGGGACAATATTGAAGAATCGGCCGGAAAAATTCATCGGATGGCCGTGGGTAAGGTGGCCGCCTTCAGCGAGGCTCATCGCGAGGATGGTATCCCCCGGATTCAGCATGGCATAGTAAACGGCCATATTGGCACCGGAACCATGGTGCGGCTGAACATTGGCGTGCTCAGCCCCGAAGATTTCCTTTGCCCGGTCAATGGCCAGGCGCTCCGCTTCATCGACCCATTCGCAGCCGTTGTACCAGCGTTTCGCCGGGTAGCCTTCCGCATATTTATTGGTCAGGCGGGATCCGGAGACTTCACGTACGGCTTTGGATACGATGTTTTCCGAAGCAATCAGCTCAAGGTTTTCCTTCTGGCGTTCGTCTTCCTTTTTAAGAACGGCGTAAATTTCCGGATCGCCGTCATAAACAGCAATGGTGCCGCTGTGCTCGGATGCGTAGTCTTTGATCTTGTTCACGCGGCGTTCGTGGCGGCCGCCTTCGAAGTCTGTGTTCAGCCAGGCATCGATGATGCCTTCAATGTCGGCATCATCCGTGTATTTTCCGGAAAGACACAGTACATTGGCATCGTTATGAGAACGGGTCATGGTGGCCATTTCGGCATTCAGACAGACGGCGGCACGGACGCGCGGGAATTTATTGGCCGTGATGCTCATGCCGATACCGGTGGTGCAGCAGATAATGCCCTGATCCACGGCGGCGTTGGAAACCTCGTTGGCCACAGCGGCGGCATAATCGGAATAATCGACCGATTCGGTGCTGTCGCAGCCGAGGTCTTCCACGACGACTCCCTTATTCTGCAGAATTTCGGCAACTTTGGTTTTAAGCGTATAACCGCCGTGATCTGAACCAATTGCAATCTTCATAAAAGCGTTCCTTATTGAGGAAGGTGTTTACCCTTCCGGTTAATGGTTATTGGTTATTGGCGGTCCGCGAAAACGGATTTTCCCGGTTGCCAGTAACGACTAACTAATAACTGCAAAAGAATGCCTAGGCCTTCTTTTGATTCTCGCGAATAAAAAGGATCAGGTCCGAAAGGGCCCGATCAATTTCATCACGCGTTTGTTTGTAAGTGTTTAGCGATCCGCCGAACGGATCGGAAACATCGGCGGGGACTTTCGATGTTCCGAAGGCGTTAATCAAGAAAACTTTGTTTCCAACCTCCGGAAAGCGGTCGCGGATGTGCGCGGCGTGTCCGGCCGACATAGCCACGATGAGGTCGGCTTCTTCAACCAGAACCGGAGTAAGAGGCTGACTTCGATGGCCGGAGATATCGATGCCGATTTCTGCCAGGGCTTTAACAGAATTGGGGCTGGCCGGAGCCCCTGATTCCGCAAAAATTCCGGCACTGCAGGCCTTCCAGCCCATATCGCCCTGCCGATGCAGGAAGAGGGCTTCCGCCATCGGGCTGCGGCAGGTATTTCCGGTACAGATAAATAAAATCATGTTCATCGTTCCAATCCCTGGAAAAATACCGCTTCGATTTCGGCCATTGGAAGACGTCCTTCACGAAGGCATTCGATTTTTTCCCCGTCCACGCGGACCACGGTGCTCGGAATCGCTGCGGCAGCGGACGGGCCGGAATCGAGCACGAGGTCTGCCTTGACGGAGGCGATGGCCTCCTGCGCGGTTTTGGTGTCGGGTTCGCCGCTGAGGTTGGCACTGGTGAGCGCGAGCGTGCGGCCGCACTGTTTCGCCAGTTCCACCGGTACAGCGTGGTTGGGGACGCGGTAGCCCGTCCAGCCGCCGTCGGTTTCCACAATGAGGGTCAACGGCCCCGGCCACCATTTTTCCGCCAGTGCATCGAGTCCGGGGTTCCAATGCCTGGCCGCCGCCTTCACCTGCCCGCCGTCAGCGGCAAGACGGGCAACCGGTTTGCCGCCGTCGCGGCCTTTGGCTCGGATCAGTTTATCCATAGCACCGGAAACTGCAGGGTCGCAGGCGATGCCGTAAACCGTCTCTGTCGGTACAATCACGAGTCCGCCCGCACACAGCACATCGCGGGCTTGGGTCAGAATCTGCGGATCCGGCTTTTTTTTATCGATTTTCAATGTCTGGATCATTCGGCGGATTTTACTGACCGCGAGGTCCAAATCAAGCGGTGGCGGCTTTTTTCGTGCCTTTCCAGCATTTGGAAACTACATTGTGCGGCTTATGGCACATATTGCAAAAGTAGTGGTTGAAATTTCGCTTGACCGGGAATTTGATTACACGATTCCAGCGCATCTGCAGTCGGTGATCAGGATCGGGGCGCAGGTTACGGTTCCGTTTAACGGACGGGAACTGCGCGGATTTGTGGTCGGTCTGGCCAACCATTCGGCATTTGCAGACAAGCTGAAGGCGATCAGCGGCGTGGTTGGGGACAAACCGCTGATTCCTGATGAAATTATGAAGCTCGCCTATTGGATTGCCGACTACTACTGCGCGCCTATCGAACAGGCTGTCCGTACCGTGCTGCCCAGTGCTGTCCGGAAACACGGTGCGCGGCATAAAAAACAGCGTTTTGTTTCTTTGACAGGGCAGGTGCCCGAGCGGATTACTGCGCTTCAGGATGCGGTGTTTCAGACGCTGGAACAGCATGGGAGTCTGTCGGTTTCGGAATTGTGTGAACGGGCCGGCTGCACGGAATCGCCGATCAGGACATTGGAAAAAAAGGGGCTGGTTACGATTTCGGAAGAGATCGTCCAGCGTGATCCGCATGCCGGAATGGAGCTGCTGCGCACAGAGCCGTTTGACCTGATGCCGGAGCAGAAGACGGCGCTGGACAAAATCTGTGCGTCAATGGATCTGGAAAAGCCGAAACCGGTCCTGCTGCACGGTGTGACGGGCAGCGGTAAAACCGAGGTTTATCTGCAGGCACTGCAGCATGCGCTGGATAAAGGGCAGGGTGCCATTGTGCTGGTGCCTGAAATATCGCTGACGCCGCAAACTGTGGATCGGTTCCGGGCTCGCTTCGGCGATTGTGTGGCGGTGCTGCATTCAAGTTTGTCGGATGGCGAGCGGCATGATGAATGGCATCGGATCCGCGACGGCAAGGCGCAGATTGCCATCGGTGCGCGGTCGGCACTTTTTGCTCCGGTGGAGAATGTCGGCCTGATTGTCGTGGATGAGGAGCACGAACCGACGTATAAGCAGGATGAATCGCCGCGCTATAATGCACGCGATGTGGCGGTAATGCGCGGCCATCTGGAGAACTGCTGTGTGGTGCTGGGTTCGGCGACTCCTGCGCTCGAATCGTTTGCGAATGTAAAGAACGGCCGGTATGAGCTGGCGGAAATGCTGCAGCGTGTGGATGACCGGTCGATGCCGCTGATGCGCGTGGTCGATATGCGGATTGAGGCGGAGAAAGAGGGGCGCCCTACGATTTTTTCATCGGAGTTGGTGCAGGGGATTTATGACCGGCTGAATCAGGGCGAGCAGGTGATTCTCTTTCTGAACCGCCGCGGTTTTTCTTCGTCGATCCAGTGTGAAGTGTGCGGCTATGTGGCGGAGTGCACGGAGTGCAGTATTTCGATGACCTATCATAAGCGGGCCGGCAAACTGATGTGTCATATCTGCGGCCGGGAGGAAAAGGTACCGGGCCGTTGTCCGAACTGCGGAGACCTCAATTTCAAGTATTCCGGGATGGGCACGCAGAAAATAGAAGAGATTCTTGAAAAACTGTGTCCGAACGCACGGGTGGCACGCATGGATTCCGATACGATGCGCAAAAAGGATTCCTACCGTACCGTGCTGGATAAGTTTAAGACCGGAAAACTCGATATTCTGCTGGGGACGCAGATGATTGCCAAGGGGCTGGATTTTCCGAATGTTACGCTGGTGGGGGTTTTATATGCGGATATGTCGCTGCAGGTGCCGGATTTCCGGGCGGGTGAGCGGACCTTCCAACTGCTGACGCAGGTGGCCGGGCGGGCCGGGCGCGGCGAAAAAGCCGGAGAGGTGATTGTGCAGGCGTATACTCCACACCATCCGGCGATTCAGGCGGCACGGAGTCTGGACTATGAGGGTTTCTGTTCGCAGGATCTCGAATTCCGCCGTGAGCTGGGTTATCCACCGTTTTCGCATCTGGTGCTGCTCACGTTTAAAGGCGAGTCGGAAATCGATGTGATGTCGGCGGCGGATCAGTTTTTTAAATCATTGGAGCCGATCCTTCCGGAGTCGGTTAATGCGGTTCCGCCGATGCCGGCACCGCTGGCGAAGGCTAAGGGGCACTGGCGCTACCAGATTATGCTGCGCTGCGAGCATACCGTGAAAATGACCAAGCCGATCCGCTATGTGCAAAGCCGGATGCGTTTGCCGAAAGGGGTGGCAGTGAGTATCGATGTGGATGCGCTGTCACTGCTGTAGTTTGCTGTGTTCCATTTTTCAGCGTCTGCCGGAGGCTTTAAAGTTCGAATTTCCGCACCCCGGTTTCCGGCAATGAGTTCACCGGGCTGGCTGATACCAAACGTTAAAACTATCCGGTATAAATTTGATCCCGCGCAGAGGCGCTGAGAACGCAGAGAAATTCAGTCATAAACGGCTCCACACTCTCTGCGCCTTGTAGGTTTCTCCTGACATCATTTGAGCTTTTCCCCTTTCGAGAATGGGAACCATTACTCGTCGGAGAAAAGGGAGGAAAAAAGCTCCTCAGTTAAGTAAGCTCAGGAGCACCAGGGAACCGCCGAGCTTTTGACGAAAAGCTCGGCGGGGTTTCGGAAGAGATCATTCTGCGTCCAGAATCTGCCGGAGGCAGAGTTCATCGCAGAGCAGGGATCCTCCGAAGCTCTGCGCGGAATAACGCTGTCGTTAAGACCGGAATGTTTTAGTAAATGGTATGAGTTCGGGTTTTCGGATCGGCTCAGTGATTTTCCACCAGTATGAGCGGCAGGTTTCATAGCTGTCTTTACCGATCTGCTTGGTAAGCGGGTATTTGTTTCATGACTCAAAATACAGATATATTGGCCATATGGTTGCGGTCTTTATATTCTGCACATCTCTTTGAACTCCGCAACGCGGATTTCGATCTGATCGCGGTCGAGTTCGATGAGCCGTTCCAGGCTGAATTTTTCGACACCGAAGGAGGCGGTGATACTGCCGTATACCATGGCCTGGCGTATACTTTCCTTGTCGGTTTTTCCAGAAGCGCAGAGGGCGCCCATCAGTCCGCCGGCGAAGGTGTCACCCGCTCCGGTGGGATCCTTGAAGCTGTCGAGGGGATAGGCGTGCAACAGGAATGTATCCTCTTTTGTGAAGAGCATGGATCCGTTTCCGCCCTTTTTGATGAGTACGTATTCAGTGCCTAAATCGAACAGCTTTTTAGCCGCCTGCGTCAGTGCGTGTTCTCCGGTGAAAAGCTGCGCTTCATACTCATTGAGGGTCAGCATGGTGCATTTGCTGATGACTTTTTCGAGATCGTCTTTGGCAATGTTGATCCACAGATCCATGGTGTCGATCAGTACAAATTCGGGTTTTTTGACCTGTTCGAGTACGTGGAGCTGCAGGGCGGGGTGAATATTGCCGAGAAAGAGGTAGGGGGCTTCTTTGTAACTTTCCGGCAGTTCGGGGGAGAAGGTTTCAAAAACGCCAAGATCGGTGAAGAGCGTGTCGCGGCTGTCCATGTTATCATGGTATTTTCCGCCCCAGCTGAAGGTTTTACCTTCGACAGTCTGGAGCCCTTCGAGATCGATATTCATGTTACTCCAGGTATCGCGGAATTCCCGGGGAAAATCAGTGCCGACCACACCGACCATTCCGGTATGGGAAAAGAAAGAGGCGGCAGCACAGGCATAGCTGACAGAGCCGCCGAGGAGGCCTTTACGTTTTTCTGCGGGGGTTTCGATGTCATCGATTCCGATTGAACCGACGATGATGAGGTCAACAGCGGGTTTGGTCATATTTTTCTCCGTATTAAATAGCATAAAGCATAGCGGCCAGGCCGATCGAGCCCAGCACGTAGGTCTGGAGATCGCGAGCGGCAAAGGCCAGCGGGTCGTCGTCAATTTCTCCCCGCCAGGCGAGGTGCCAGATGCGGGTAATCCAGTAGAGGAGCAGTGGGCAGAAAATCCAGAGCAGCTGGGGGGAGGTGTAAAGTTCCGCCACTTTGGCGCTGCCGAGATACATGGTAAACACCAGTACCGAAATATAGCCGGCCGAAGAGCCGAACCCGAGCAACAGCGGAAGGTCGTCCACACGGTAACCGCGCTCGCGCATGGCCTGGGCCTCTGCGCCGGCTTCTTTGATTTCCCGGAGTTCGGATACCCGCTTCACGATGGCCAGGCTCAGAAAAAGGAAAATGGCAAATTCAATAAACCATCCCGAGGCTGGCGTTCCGGTCGCCACAGCTCCGGCAAAAATGCGGCACGTAAACAGCAGAGCCAGCGTCAGAACATCGGCGATCGGAACCTGCTTGAGCCGCCAGGAATAAATGGTGGTGATGAGATAGTAGGCAATCAGAACATAGACGAAATTCAGAGGAAGCAGCAGGCTGAGCAGCAGGCTGACTGTAACCAGTACGGGGGCCATGAGTGCTCCGGTTGTTATTGGAAGATCGCCGGAGGCAAAAGGCCGTTTCCGTTTGCGCGGATGATGCTGGTCGGCACTGAGATCAAACAGATCGTTCAGCAGATAAATTGATGAGGCGGCCAGGCTGAAGGAAAAAAATGCAATCACTGCCTGGATGACTGCGGAAATATCCGTAAAGCGGTGAGCAAGCAGTATGGGCGTGAAAATCAGGATATTTTTCAGCCACTGCTGGGGGCGCATCGCTTTGGCCATGCAGTAAAAACAGCCGGGATGGTCCATAAAGATATGATGCGCTTTGACGGCATAGCCCTTCCTGGAGAGTGGACAGGGGTTGACCAGAATAACTTCAGCGGCGGCATCCCAGATCGGGAAGTCGGAACGGTCGTTTCCGGCATATCCAAAGATCGGAAATCTTTTCTGTATGGCCTCCAGCTTGTTGTTATGGCGCAGGTTGTTTTCTTCGTTACTGGCAAGGATTTCGTCGAAAATGCCGAGGTATCCGGCGATGGCCCGGGCTGTACGGTAATTCGAGGCCGTGGCCAGAATAAGTTTCCGACCGTTGCGGTGTTCTTTTCTGAGCCATTCGAGCAACGGACCGTTATAGGGGAGTACGGAAGGGTCAAGTTCTACACGCTGCATGACCTGATCTTTGAAATACGCCTTGCCCTTGAGCAGCCAGCCGGCAAACCGGAATATACATGCGGGATCCCGGCGGAGCAGCAGGAACAGCGCCTGATGCAGGGTGTCGAGCTTGACGAGCGTTCCATCAAGGTCGACGCATAACGGAATACTTTGGTCTGAGCTCATATCTCTTCCACACCCGGGAAAAATGCCGCCCGATTTCAATCATTTGAAATCGTTCCGGCGGTTCACATTAATCTGTATGTAGCCGTTGCGCATGCCGTGCTCCAGCTTTTTACGCAACCAAAACCGAATCTGTTGTCGAATAAAGGGAATAAGGAGAGCAAAACCGGCAGTGTCGGTGATGAGTCCGGGCGTCACCAGAAAGGCACCGGCCAGCAGAATCATGACGCCATCTATCATCTGGGGCGCAGGCAGATTACCCTGCACCATTTCCTGCCGGATTTTAAAAAGAATATTCACGCCCTGGCGTCGCACCAGCCATGCGCCGATAACTCCGGTGAGAAAGACCAGCAGAACGGTAGGGACAAAGCCGACTATGCCGTGCAGTTTAATGAGCAGAGCTAGCTCAAGGACGGGTAATCCTATGAAAAGGACTAGCAGATAATGCAGCGGCATAGGCGGGGGTCAATTAGGATTCCGCCGAGTCGGCGGTTTCATTTTTTTTGCTGAGATCTTCAAAGCCGGCTTCGTCGAGAAGCGATTCCTGCCAGGCCTGGGCGAGGCGGGCCGCTTTTTCCTGACGGATTCCTGCGGCGAGCTGATCGCGCATACCCGGAAGGGTCTGTTCTTCGTCTGCGGCGGCTCTTTCAGCCACATAGGCCACAATGAACTCATCCACTGTGCTGATCAGGTCCGTGACTGTACCTTTATCAAGCTGAATGGTGGCACCCATGATTTCACGGCTGAATTGGCCTTCAAGCGGCGAGGAGATGCTGAAAGGTTCCGTCGTCTGGACTTCAAGGTTGAATTTGGAGGCTGCATCGGCAAATGCGATACCGTTTTTAACGGATTCCTGCAGGTCTTTGTGAATTTCTTCCGCCTTTTCAATATAGGCTTTGTCTGCGGCGGCAATGCGTGCGGATTCGGTTGCGTCGGCCTCAACCACTTCGAAAGCAGGAAGGAAATCGGACAGTTCCTTCTGGAGAGCCAGTACATAGACGGTATCGCGGCCGGCAACGACGTCGCTGTAATAACGCGAAGGGGTCAGCTCCCGGGTGAAGGCGGCCTGCGCAAAAGGAGCGGTCGGGTCGATGCCGCGCGGACGGTCGGCCTGCGCGAATGCCGGCAGGTTTTTCATGATGGTTTTCCCGGCTTTTTCTGCTTCGGCTTCAAAGGTGGTGCTTTCATCGGCGAGTGCCGCCACGAGTTCGTCAGCGGCACTGACCGCAGCCTGCTGGGCCAGTCCGCGGGTAAGGATCTCGACGATTTCGTCTTTTACCTCTTCGAGCGGGAGGTATTCCGGAACTTCGTTGGTTGCGGTTTCCGGTTTAATGTAGCGTTGCAGATTCTGTTCGTATACCTGAGCTACCTGCTCATCCGTCACCGAAACAGTGTTGGTGTAGTCGTCGACCTCGTAGGCTACATAGTGAACGATTCGTTTTTTCGGAAGACGGAATTCGTCGGGATTCTGTTCGTAATACGCTTTGGCGTCATCCTGCGTCACTTCAACGGTACCGACCAGGCTGCGCGGCAGAAATGCGTAGTTTACAGTAACCAGATCATTATAAAGGTGGAATGCTTTCAGGATTTCATCATCGGTCACCAGAGCACCCTGTGCAGCGGAAGCAGCCGCTTTTTCAATCAGTACGTTTTCCGCCATCATCTGTTCAAATCCTTTGGCGGTCATTCCGGCGCGCGGCAGAAAGCCCTGAACAAACATGTTGTACATGTTGGGATCATACTGACCGGTTTGCTGGTTCTGGAAAATCGGCTGTGATTTAATCATCTGTATCGTCTGATCGGCGGTGACCGTCAGGCCCATATCGTCGGCTTTCCTGAGGGTAGCCAGGCGCTGCCAGGCGCGCATACGCACGGCTTCTTCAATTTCGTCGTTCATGCTCAGCGGACGGCCGACCATCATGGAATACATGACATAGGTGTTGCGATAGGCCTTCCCATACTCCGCTGCCGTAATATCCTTGCCCCACAGGCGACCGACAACTTCGTTTGCGGCTTTTTGGGCCTCTTTGGCCCCTGTGCCGGCTTTTCCGCCGGTATATACCATCACAAAGGCCACGCTGATGAAGATCGCGAAGATCAACCATACGGTCCTGTTATGGATCAGTTTATTAAATTTAGAAATCATCATTGCCATGGGTGTACCTCTCTCCTGTCCAGAATGTGTAAAAAGAACCCGCGAACCCTACCGATTGCGTTTTTCGGGGTCAATCGGTAAGTCACGTGTTTCAACCTGCATGCGTTTCCGTTTTTCAGAGGGCTGTGACGGCCTTAAAGAATTTTTAATTTTGGCATATCCTGAATGTCGACGGCGCCGAGAACGCGGTTTCTATCATCGACAACAATCAGATCGTCGATGTTGAATTCTTCATAAATATTGAGAATATCGATGGCCAGCTGATCTTTTTTCAGCGTTTTCGGGTTGGTGGTCATGACTTCATCTACCGGTTTTTCGATCAGGTTCGGTGTTTCGATCAGATGACGCCGCAGGTCGCCGTCAGTCATGATGCCGGCGAGGGTGTTGTCGGGGTGAACAACGGCCACGCAGCCGGCTTTGGCGCCGGTCATGGCAATCAGTGCCTCCTTCACGGGACTGCCGACCGGAACAGTGGCGCTGCGTTTTCCGGTACGCATTACATCCTCCACACGAAGGAGGAGGGTACGGCCGATTGCACCGCCGGGGTGGCGCTGGGCATAATCTTCCACTTTAAAGCCGCGAGCATCCAGCAGCACCATGGCCATGGCGTCTCCAAGGGCGAGCGTGGCGGTGGTGCTGGTGGTGGGGGCCATGCCGAAGGGGCAGGCTTCCTTATCCACTTTTACCGAAACAATGATGTCGGCATATTCGCCCAGCGGGGAATGCGGTTGGCCGGTGAGTGCAATGATTTTGACCCCCATACGTTTGACCGGCTGAAGAACAGCGATCAGTTCATCCGACGCACCCGAATAGCTCATGGCCAGCACGATATCGCGCTCGGACAGAATGCCGAAGTCGCCGTGCATGGCTTCGATCGGGTGCATGGCCACAGCCGGGGTGCCGGTACTGGTGAAGGTGGCGGCCATTTTGTTGCCGATGTGCCAGTTTTTCCCGACTCCACAGATCACAACTTTGCCGGCACCGTCTTTAATGGTGGCCAGAATGGCGTCGATGGCCTGTACGAATCCATCATCGAGATCCGCCTGTACCCGTTTCATGCCGTTGAGCTCAATATCAAAAACTTCGCGCGCGCGCTCTAAATAATCCAACTTTTCACTCCGTTTTCCAATGAATGGAAGTTTTACCCCAGGTTCCGCTGTACCTGCAAGCCGCAGCTGCGGCTACCTGCCGCTTCGTGAGACGGCTGTTTTCCAACCACTGGAAATTATTGGTTCAAATCGTCGCGGTGCTGGGCTATGGTTCAGAATAAATTGGAAAAACGGAGTGGAATGGATGTCGTCGAGTAACGGTGCAAAAGTAGGATTATGGATTGTCATTGCCATTCTGGCGTTGATGCTTTTTGGGAGTTTTCTGGCGAATGTAGGGCTGACTGCGGCGCTGGTTTCGGGGAAAGGCGGTTCGGCGGATTTTGATCAGCCGCAGGATCAATATCCCGAATTCACTGAAGTCTGGTCGTACGGTTATGGGGAAAAAAAAGTGGTCCGGATCGGTCTGCAGGGCGTCATTATGCGCGGCCGGCAGGAGCGTCTGCTGGGCTCTGATCCGGATATGGTGGAGCAGATTCTGTCCGAAATCCGCGCGGCTACGCTGGATGAAGAGGTGATGGGGATTGTGCTGGAGGTGGATTCGCCTGGGGGCGGTGTGACCCCCAGTGATGAAATTTATGCAGCGCTCGAAAATTTCAAGCGTGCTGATGAGGAGCGTGTTATTCTGGTTTTTGTTCGCGATCTGTGTGCTTCGGGTGGATATTATGCGTCCATGGCGGGTGACTATATTATGGCTGAGCCGACTGCCATCGTGGGATCGGTCGGGGTGATTATGCAGACCATGAATATGAAAGGACTGGGGGACAAGATCGGCCTCAGTTCCGTGACGATTGCGTCCGGAGAAAATAAAGACATGCTCAACCCCTTTGAAGAGGTGAATCCTGAGCATTTGGCCCTGCTGCAGGAACTGGTTGACTCAATGCAGGATCGTTTTTCTTCGATTGTGATGAGTTCGCGGGGGCTTGAAAATGATGATTTGCTGGATGGACGTGTCTTCAATGTCGGTCAGGCACTGGAGGAAAATCTGATCGATGGGGTCGGTTATTGGGAGGACGCCGTGGATAAAATGTGCGAACTGCTGGATGTGGATGATCTCTATATGGTCCGTTACGTTCGGGAAATGGGGTTCTGGGACAGTCTGTTCGCGTCGAAAACCCCGCATGTCCCCAGCTTTAATGCGACATTGAACCCTCCCCGTTTTATGTATCTTTGGAAACCCTGATTCAATAGGAGTTGTGTGAAAATGAAGAAATCTTTTTTGTTTGTGGTTCCGGCCCTTGCCGTTTTGACCGGTTGCGAAACGCTTCAGACGCCGCAGCAGCGTCGTGCTGTGCAGGCGCGCGAGCAGGCTGCCGCCCGCCAGACTGAAGAGCGCATGTATCGCATGCAGGGTACGGTAGAGGCGGTCGAAATGGAAAATGCCCGGCTGATGAAAGAGCTTCAGTCGCTGCGCAGTCAGGTGAATGCGATGAACGGTCAGATCAGCTCGCTCAACAGTAAAATGAATGCACTGGATGCGCGGCAGAAAAAAGAGATGGCCAATCTTATTCAGGAAGTGAAGGCGCTGTTGCGTAAAACTGCCGCCAGCCATTCTTCATCTTCCAGCAGTTCCTCCGTGCATCGCGGTCCCGGACGTGAGCATATTGTGGAATCCGGTCACACCCTGTCTGCAATTGCGCAGGCCTACGGAACAACGGTTAAGGCCATTAAGCAGGCGAATAATCTGAAATCCGATCAGATCCGGGTCGGCCAGAAGCTGTTTATTCCGGAATAAAAACTACAGCGTTCCGTAACGAATCAGGGCTCTTCCACTTTGAGCCGGAAATAACGGGCCGGGCTGTTGTCGGTTGGTCCCTGTTTCAGTACCGGTGAATTTGTGGCCGGGAATGAGGTCGGCGTGGGGGCCCATTCGGTCCACACTGTCAGATTGGTGCTGGTTTCGATGTCGAAGTTCAGTCCGGCAAGATGGGTGTAGGAGAAAGACAGGGTATTGTCTTCCGCCTGGAAGGTGTACTGCAGCCGATCTTCCGGATTGTTCGGATCGGTGCGGGTAATCCGTTCCCGGTCGTTGCTGACTCCGTCGCCGTCCGGATCCTCATCAGGTCCGCCGGGATCGGAGGACTGCCGGGCACGCCACTCTTCATAGGTCGGGTACAGATGAAGTTCCTGTTCAATCCAGTCGCTGATCACCTGCTCGGCAACCTCGTCGCGGAGATTTGTTCCAATGGGCGGCATACGTTGAAACGGCGCTGTCCCGGCCATACGGTGAAGAACCACGGAGTTGGCAGGATCTCCCGGAACAGCAAAACAGGCATTGGTGTTGCCGTTATCAAAACTGATAGAGCCGTTGTAGATTTCCGCATTTACAAACGGGTCTGACATCAGACCGTTCCAGGCCGATGGAGCTGAGCCATCCGGGCGATGGCAGTAAGAGCAGTTTACGTCGAAATAAGAACGCACACGTGCGTGCAGGCTCTGGCTTTCATCATCGATCGGGACGATGCGGGGAAGTGATGTGACCTCTTCGACGGTATTGCTGAAGTAACCGGCCAGTTCGAGTTGTGCGATCTGATTATCCGTTATATTTCCGAATGTATAGTCGCGGTTCAGTTGCCGGGTATTGAAAGAGAGTGCATAGCCGCCGGCTTTGGTGTGACATTGCAGGCACTGGCTTCGGCTGGGATAACTCCAGGTCTGCAGGGAGGTACTGTTGTCGGGCCGGGTGATGGTATAGGTTTCATTGGTTCCCTCAGGAGGAACCAGGAAGGCTTCTGTGCCGGCTTCGTTCCATTTATAGGTTATGCCGTAGATTCCGTCATCGGTTTTTACAATAAAGCGGGTTTCCAGTCTTTTCCAGGCGCCGGGCTCTCTGTAGTCCGTCCGGAGATCGAAGTGTTTGATCCATACTGCACCGGTTGGAAGTTTCCAATTATCGTCCCGGGCCCAGCCGGCGCGATCATTGGGATCGGGGAACGAAAACCAGCGTTGTTTTTCAGCGTTATCGGACCAGAGGTCGGCATTCGTATCGTATGCAACGAAGCCGGGATTCGGCGTGAGCGATGCCACATCGGAAAAAGCGCCGGTTTCCGTCAGGGTTTCCGGCAGATTACCGCTTACCGGACCGCTTGCAGAAAGCTGTTTGATCTTTCCCTCGTCATAATCAGCCGCGAGAATTTCCTGTGTCGCGGGATGTTCGCCGAAGGCTACGAGAAAGGATTCTGTGGCGATCACTTCTTCGGTGAAGACGCCGGAGCCTTCTTCCGTTTCGGTCAGTGCCCATACGCGGCCATCATACATTTCGGAAAAGATATATTTCCCGAACAGCTGAGGAAGACTTTCTCCGCGATACATGCGACCGCCGATAACACTGTATGAACCGGATTCATGAGGGTATTCAAAAATGGGATCAACCGGGTTGAATCCGGCCGGGGGTGTCGGTGCTCCGGGCCTGTCGATGGTGCCTTCCAGATAATCCCACCCGCAGTTGTCACCTTTATTAACCAGATGGATCTCTTCCCGTGAGTTTTCGCCGACGTCTCCGACAAATAACCGTCCGGTGAGTGGGTCGAAACCCATGCGCCAAGGGCTGCGCAGGCCGGTGGCCCAGAATTCAGTTCGGACATTTCCTGTCAGTGGAATTCCATTATAATGCGTTGCACCTACAAAAGGGTTATCCGGCGGAATGCTGTAACGGGCGATGCCGTTATCGCGGATAACAGCATCCGTTCCCTGATCATCGTGCGGATTGGGTTCGAGGCTTCCCGGTTTTTTATCGACATCAATCCGGATGATTCCCGAGAAAAAATTCAATTCAATATTCTGGCTGTTTTCATAGCGGTCATCTACTTCGCCTTCATCACCGAGGGGGACATAAAGGTAGCCGTCCTCCGGTCCGAAATGCAGGTCTCCTCCATTATGGTTGGGGCTGTCATCCGGTTGGTCGATAAGAACGTATTCGGTTGAAAGATCTACGGTTCCGGAACCATCCCAGTCGACGGGGGCGGTAAATCGGCTCAGTCTGTCCCGGCGAGGCAAAGAGGTGGTGTAGAAAACATAGAAATAACGATTGCTTTGAAAGTTCGGATGAAAAGCAAGTCCAAGAAGACCTTGATCGTAAGAGATGCCAATTCGGCTGGAAAGGTCTGCAAATGTCGATTTCTGCGGTGTGCCATTCAGATCGGTGATGCGTATGATTTTTCCTTTCTGCTGAACAACGAAAAGCATATTGGTTTCGCCGGGCGGGCTGACAATGGCAACGGGTTGTTCAAACGGGGAGAGCGTAGGAAAGGCATCGGTAAACGTGAAGTTATTGTATTGAGGGGCTTCTGCCGGCAGGTTCAGCGTGGTATTGGCTTCGCGCACAAGCTGTGCGGCAGCATCTCCGGTGCAGATACCGATCAGGATAAGCAACAGTATTGATCTGTTGGGGATATTCATGGTGTGCCTCAGGAGTTTGTTGATGTTCGTGATTAAATGGCCCAGGCGAGCAGAAGCGGAATGGTGATAACACCTGCAATGTGAGTGACGAGCAGCGTGGAGGCAATGAAGTCGGAATCACCTCCGAAACGTTCACTGAAAATCAGACTGGTGACGGCGGCGGGCATTGTGGCGATGACGCAGAGAATGCCGTAGGCGGTTTCTTCCATCGGAATCATTTTCAGAATCAGGATAAAGAGCACCGGTGTCACAATCAGGCGCAGGACAGACAGCAGGCCGACATGCCAGTCAAATGCGGCTTTGGAATTAAGGGCGGCGATGCGGCTTCCCGACGCTACCATGGAGACTGCGACGGCGGCCCTGCCGATGGTTTCAGCTCCGAAATAAATCAGCTCCAGCGTACGATGCAGCAGGTCGGAGACTATTCCGGCATCCGGAAGTTCCGGCTGAAGGAGGTCGCGGATGCAGACCCAGCCAACAGAGAACAGCAGAACGATCAGTGGCGGACCGAACATCATGCGGATTCCGTCAGTGAGCCGACTGGAACGGTTAAACAGAAAAACGCCGACGGTCCAGACGGTCAGTTCGAACCCCATGGAGGCAAAAACGAGCAGTGCCACGCCTTTTTCGCCCCAGGCGAGCATGACGAGCGGCAGGGGAAGGAACAGATAGTTGTTGATGGTATTCTGAAAAAGGAAGGCATTGGCCCGCTGACGGTTGATGCCTTTGATGCATTTCATAGCGAGCAGACCAAGTGCCAGACCGGTTCCGGCAATGGCGAGTGCCATCACCGGCATAATCCAGTTAGCGGCGAGTTCCTGTGCATGCAGTTTGGTGACGGAAGAGAAAATCAGGCAGGGATAGATTACGGAGATCAGCACCCGTACCATTTCGGATGTGCCTACTGCGCTGATCATACCGCGTTTCCGGACGATAAAGCCGATCAGCATAAGAATCAGGATAAATATAATCTGGAGGACGTAATTCATATTTTTAATATTTCCGAGGCGGATTCGGCGCCGCTGCGTGATAAGCGATAACGGATAACCGTGATTTGGGAAGCCTCATTTTTGTTTTTTATCGTTAAAAGGGTTCGAAGCGGTGCATCTGATCCGGTAGATGAAGCATCATTATGAAGATCGCATTTTTCAGTACAAAATCCTACGACAGGAAATTTTTTGATCTATGTAACGCGGATTACGGCCATGAGATCGTCTATTTCGAAACCCGTCTCGTCCGGGAAACGGTCAGACTTGCTGAAGGTTTTGAATGTGTCTGCGTTTTTGTGAATGACCGTGTGGATGCCTCGGTGCTGATTGCGTTGGCGGCGCAGGGAACCCGTCTGGTGGCGCTGCGCTGTGCCGGGTTTAATAATGTCGACATCAACAGTGCGAAGGAGCTGGGTGTAACTGTTATGCGTGTTCCGGCCTATTCGCCGTATGCTGTGGCGGAGCACACCGTTGGGCTGATGCTGGCGCTGAACCGTAAAATCTACTGGGCTAATTCGCGGATCAAAGAAGGTAATTTTTCGTTGGACGGACTTTTGGGGTTTGATATGCGCCGTCGCACAGTGGGCCTGATCGGAACCGGAAAGATCGGGGAGCGCGTGGCGAGTGTGCTTTCGGGGTTCGGTTGTCGTATTATTGCTTACGACAAGGTCGAAAATCCGGTCTGCAGAGAACAGTTCGGGGTGGAATATGTCGGCCTTGATGAGCTTTTCCGCACCTCGGACATCATTTCGCTGCACTGCCCGCTCTTCAAAGAAACCATGCATCTGATCAACGGCGAGACCATCGCTATGATGAAAAAAGGGGTTATGATTATCAATACCAGCCGTGGCGCACTGATTGATGCCAAGGCGGCGATCGAGGGGTTGAAAAGTGAAAAAATCGGTTATCTGGGTATTGATGTTTATGAAGAGGAGGAGGATCTCTTTTTCGAGGATAAAACCTTTGAAATCCGCACTGATGATGTATTTGCGCGCCTTACAACTTTCCCGAATGTGGTGATTACCGGCCACCAGGCGTATTTTACGCAGGAAGCAGTTACCGCCATTTCGAAGACCACACTCGAAAATATCACGGCTTACGAAAACGGCGGCGAGCTGATCAATGTTGTAAATCCGGACTGATTCCCGCTTTCCGGGCTCTGGAAACGCGGTTTATCAACCCGTGGAAAAAAGGGAATTACCGCTTGCATGAGAGCAGGATACGTCTATTATGGCGCGCTCGTTCATGGGAGAGGTGTGTTTCGGCCGAAGGGTCGGCATTTCGACCATGGTTTATAAATTAAAAATCATAACAAAAAGGTCAGGGCGCGGGTGTGCCCGCTTTAAACATGGAATCAACAACTAACAAAGACCTGGGTGCGGATAACGCAGCCATGGAAGCAATGTACGACGAAACGCTGAAAAACTTCACAGAAGGTTCGATCGTACCCGGAAAAATCCTGAGCGTAATTGACGGCGATGTACTCATTGACATCGGATACAAATCCGAAGGTATCGTTCCGGTTCAGGAATTCAAGGATCTCGACGAAGATCCGGTTGGTCAGGAAACAGAAGTTTTCCTTGAGCAACTCGAAGACAAAGACGGCATGATCGTCATTTCCAAACGCCGTGCGGAACAGCAGCGTGCATGGGACTATGTCGTTAACGAATGCGAAGAAGGCAGCATCGTTGAAGGTACCATTAAAAACATCGTTAAAGGCGGCTTCATTGTTGATGTCGGTGTGGATGCGTTCCTTCCGGGCTCCCAGCTCGATGTCACCCCGGTTCGTAATCCCGACGAACACATGGGTAAAACCTACCAGTTCCGCATCCTCAAGATTAACCTTGAGCGTAAAAACATTGTTGTATCCCGTCGTGAACTCATCGAAGAGTCCCGTCGCGAGTCCCGCCGTAAGATTCTGGCCGAGATTCAGGTTGGTCAGGTGCGTCCGGGTGTGGTCAAAAATATCACCGACTTCGGGGCCTTTGTTGACCTCGACGGTATTGACGGTCTGCTCCACGTCACCGACATGACCTGGGGCCGTATCAACCATCCGTCCGAACTGCTGAAAGTCGGCGACGAGCTGAATGTGATGATTCTCGATATTGACCTCGAGAAAGAACGCATCAGCCTCGGCCTCAAGCAGACCATGGACAATCCGTGGGAAGAAATTGAAGCCCGCTACCCGATCGGCGGCCGTGTACACGGTAAAGTGGTCAACCTCGCTCCGTACGGTGCGTTCGTTGAACTTGAAGAGGGTGTTGAAGGTCTCGTTCACGTTTCTGAAATGTCCTGGACCAAACGCATCCAGCGTGCGGCGGATGTACTGAACGTCGGCGATGAAGTGGATGCGGTTGTTCTGGCGGTTTCTACGGAAGACAAGAAGATCTCTCTCGGCATGCGTCAGACCGAAGAAAACCCGTGGGAAGTGGTTGCCGGCAAATACCCGATCGGTTCGCTGGTTGAAGGTAAAGTCCGTAACTTTACCTCATACGGTGCATTTGTTGAGCTCGAAGAAGGTGTTGACGGCATGATCCATGTGTCCGACATGTCCTGGACACGCAAGGTCAACCATCCGTCTGAAGTCCTCAAGAAGGGCGAAGAAGTTCAGACCGTGGTTCTCGAAATCGATTCCACCAATCAGCGTATCAGCCTCGGCCTCAAACAGGCTCAGGACGATCCGTGGGCCGGTATTGTTGACCGCTACCCGATCGGTGCGAAAGTCAGCGGAATCGTTACAAAGATCTCGTCCTTCGGCGCCTTCGTTGAAATCGAAGAAGGTATCGACGGCCTGGTACATATCAGCCAGATCTCCGATGATCACGTGGAGAAGGTTAAAGATGTTCTGAATGTCGGCGACACCATTGAAGCCCGCGTGGTTAAAGTGGATCCGGTTGAACACCGCATCGGCCTGAGTGTTAAAGCCGCCAAGGTTAAAGATGACGAATTCGAAGTTCAGGAAGACATGCTCGAAGGACTGCAGTCCGGCGAAGAGCTGGTTGACCTCGGCTCCGCGTTTGATAACGCCTTCGGTGATGCCCTCGAAGAGTGGCACCCCGGTGACAAGAAATAATCCTCTTGCGCTGAATGTTGAAAACCTGCCCGGATTCGGGCGGGTTTTTTTGTGACTTTCGTGCGTGTTTGTGGCTAAATGCGCCCTCTATTTTTCTGAAACGAATAAACCGGTTTGAGCAAACACATGAATATTGAAGAGCAAGTTGATTTCCTGACGGCGCGGTCGGTGGACTTTGTCAGCCGCGATGAGTTGAAAAAGAAACTCGAAAAATGCGCCGCCGAAGGCCGAGGCCTGCGGGTGAAATACGGGGCCGATCCGTCCGCACCGGACATTCATCTCGGTCATGTGGTGGGGCTGAATAAACTGCGCGAATTCCAGGACGCCGGCCATACTGTTGTTTTTATCATAGGCGACTTTACCGGAATGATCGGTGATCCGTCCGGAAAATCGGCGACCCGCCCGGCTCTTTCCAGAGAGCAGGTGGCGAAAAATGCCGAGAGTTATAAGGAACAGGTCTTTAAAATCCTTGATCCGGAAAAAACCGAGGTCCGCTTTAATTCGGAATGGCTCGGCGAAATGAAATTTGAAGATGTAATCCGGCTGACCGCCCATGTGACGGTGGCCCAGATGCTGGCACGCGATGATTTTTCCAAGCGCTATGCGGAAAACCGTCCGATTTCGCTGGTGGAATTCCTTTATCCGCTGGTGCAGGCCTATGATTCTGTGATGATCGAAGCCGACATTGAACTCGGCGGAACCGATCAGCTCTTTAATCTGCTGCTCGGCCGGGAACTGCAGAAGGTGATGGGTCAGGAACCGCAGTGTGTGATGACGTTACCGCTGATCGAAGGGCTCGACGGTGTGCAGAAGATGTCGAAATCGCTCAATAATTATGTAGGTGTCGATGAAGAGCCGCGGGACATGTACGGTAAGCTGATGAGTGTACCGGACGATCTGATGTGGAAATATTTTGAATACATCCTGTGCTGGCCGGCTGAAAAAGTGGCGGCAACCAAAGCGGGGGTGGAAAGCGGAGAGCTGCATCCGCGTGCGGTGAAGGATATGCTCGGACAGAGTGTGGTGGCACGTTTTATCGGCGAAGCGGAAGGGAAAGCTGCCGCCGAGGAATTTACGCGTGTTTTTGCGCAGAAGGAACTGCCGGACGATATTCCGGAAGTCGTGGTTCCGGCGGAGGAAATCGGGCTGCTCAGTCTGATGGTGCAGGCCGGGCTCTGTAAAAGTAATGGCGAAGCGCGCCGTCTGGTTAAGCAGGGGGCGGTAAAAATTAACGACGAAAAAGTAACAGACGAACGCGCTCGGATTATCCCGGAAGACGGAATGATTATCCGTTCCGGCAAGCGCGGTTTTGCTCAGGTGAAAATTGGATAGTGGAGGTTAAAGACGATGGCGGGTCATAGTAAATGGGCGAACATTAAGCATAAAAAAGCGGCGGCGGATGCGGCGCGCGGAAAAATTTTCAGTAAAATCGCCAAAGAGATTATCGTGGCAGCGGCCGCGGGCGGCGGAAATGTGGACGACAATATTCAGTTGCGTGCTCTGGTGCAGAAAGCCAAAAGCGTTTCTATGCCGAAGGACAACATTGAACGTGCCATTAAAAAGGGTACCGGTGAGCTCGAAGGCGGTGCGCTGGAAGAGGGGTCCTACGAATGCTATGCGGCCGGCGGAATTGCTGTGGTGGTGAAAGTGCTGACCGATAATAAAAACCGGTCGGCATCTGAAGTGCGCCATGCTTTTACTAAAGCCGGAACGGAACTGGCTCCGCCGGGATCGGTCAGCCGTATGTTCCAGCGCAAGGGACAGATCTTTATTGATAAGGATAAAACGGACGAAGATACGCTGATGGATGTGGCGCTCGAAGCCGGAGCGGAAGATCTGAAAACCGATGGTGATCAGTTTGAAGTGATCACGGAGCCTAATGATTTTGATAATGTGTCCGATGCGATCACCAAAGCGGGCATCGAAATGGCGGAATCTGAAATCACAATGATTCCGGATCTTGTGACGGAAGTGACCGATGTGGAGCAGGCCAAGAAGATCATGAACTTTATTGAGGCGCTGGAAGCCCTTGATGATGTTCAGGATGTTTATTCCAACTTCGATATTTCCGACGAAATTGCGGCACAGCTCGAAGCGGAATAAATCCGTTCAGATAACCGTATTGAAGGCGCGAATTTTGTTTCGCGCCTTTTTTGTATCGGCATCCGGAGCTTAAATCAGGAGTCCGTAAAATGCGATAAGCACCGTAACTTTGATCAGCTCCAGCAGTATGAACAGCAGGTGAAGTTTTGACGGCGGGGGTGTGCTGCCCTGAATAATCTCTGTTGCACGCCGGGTAAGCCGCGGAGTCAGCCAGAAGGTTTCAAGGGTCATGATCATGGTGAGCGCCCAAAGAAGCAGGCCGGGCGTGGATGAGGGAAGCCGCGGTAATTCCGGTGTGGAAAATACGACGATCCAGACCAGCGCCAGAAAAACGATTTCCACTTTATTCAGGGACGTGAAAATGAGTTTTCCTATCCGCAGTCCGGTTTCGCGCGTAATGCCCTCTGCGCGGAATTTAAGCCAGGCCTCAAAAAAACTGATGGCACTGACGAAACCGGCCCAGAATAAAACAACCGGTATGAGCATATATTTTAAAACATTCATATTTGAAGACAGTTTAAAATGAATGTTTATAGAGGGTTTGTCTGCTCCGGACAACTCCAATGCGGCGGCTTCTTTTTGCTTTCCAATGATGGGGCGGGCGGTAGTCTGTACACATGGATAGCGTCAGAATACTGGGAATTGATACGTCGCTGCGATCGACGGGGGTAGGGATTATTGAAGTGCACGGCCAGAAGATGCGTGCGCTGGCTTACGGGAGAATTTATAATAAGCCCAAGTTGCCGCATTCGGAGTGTCTGGAAAATATCTATAAAACGATTTCCGATCTGATTGAGGATCACCGTCCGGACTGTGCGGCGATTGAAGGGGCTTTTTTTGCCAAGAATCCTAAAACCGCGATGGTGCTGGGGCAGGCGCGCGGAGCGGCTATTGCGGCCTGTGCCGTGCAGCAGCTTACGATTACAGAACATACGCCGCGAAAAGTTAAATCCTCGGTCGTCGGAACCGGAACGGCTGATAAATCGCAGGTGGCCCGGATGGTGATGAGGCTGCTGAATCTGAAAGAAGAGCCTCAGGAGGATGCGGCCGATGCGCTGGCCATTGCAATCTGTCATCACCATCAGCTGGCACTTCCCGAAGAGATGCAGGCAAAGACGATTTAAAATGATCATTTCAACCCCGCAGAGATCGACAGGAAATCAAGATAGTCACGTTCGGTGGATGCGGTGTGGTCCAGTGAAGCAGGTGGTAGAATGATGAAGGATATCTGGGAAACCGTATTTGAAATCCGTTCGTATGATGTGGATACAAACTGCACCGCGCGGGTGCCGGTTTTCTGCAGATTCATGCAGGAAGCGGCCTATTTGCACGCTGAACATTTCGGAGTGGGACACACGAATCTGTCATCTCAGAATATGGCCTGGGTGCTCAGTCGGATGCGGTTGGAAATCAAACGGCTGCCGAAATGGGGGGAACAGGTGACTCTCCGAACCTGGCCCTCCGGAAAAGACCGACTGTTCTATTACCGCGATTTCGAATTTAAAGATGAAGCCGGGAAGATTCTGCTGCAGGCAAGTACAGCCTGGTTTATCATTGATTATAAAAAGCGCGAACGTATTACGCCGGATTGGTGGACAACGCGTTCGCTTCCGATTGGACCGAAGGTTTTTGAAGAGAAGCTTGGGCGGCTGAAGCGTTCTGAATATGAAGAAAGGGTGGATATTACGGTGAATTATGGCGATCTCGACCAGAATGGCCATGTGAGCAATATCCGTTATGTGGAGTGGATTATGAATAATCTGCCGCTCGAATTTCACCGGAAACACCGGATTCAGTCTTTGGAGGTTAATTTTCTTTTCGAAGCTGTATATGGGCGGAAAGTGTCCATTGGTCAGGAACAGCGCGGTTTAATTATTAACCACGGAATCGAAGCGGACGGAGAAGATCTGCTCCGCGCACGCTCAGCGTGGAAACGAAAGGAATAACCAAGGAGAAGACTATGAACCGTAAACAGTTTATCACTTCCATGGCGGCCGTATCCGGCAGTATGGCTTTTGCCGGGGGGCGCCAGCCGAAACCGGCATTCAGTATTTCTCTCGCACAGTGGTCGGTTCGTAAATTGCACTGGGGAAAAGAGGACGGAGTGGAACCGCTGGATCCGCTCGATTTTGCGGATTATGCAAAAAACACCTGCGGTATCGGAGGACTGGAATATGTGAATTCCTTCTATTTCGGAAAAGAGGGTAATACCGCCTATTTTAACGAATTGAAAAAAAGGGCCGATGACCAGGGGGGTAAGAATCTGCTGATTATGTGCGACCGCTGCGGGCGCGTGGGTGATCCGAAAGAAGCCGGCCGCATTGAAACGGTGGAAAAACATAAACCCTGGATGGAGGCGGCTGCACAGCTGGGCTGTCATTCTATCCGGGTGAATGCCGGAAGTGCCGGCACGTTTGAAGAACAGCAGAAGCTGGCGGCCGATGGCTTGACCCGGCTGGCGGAAGCGGCCAAACCTTACGGCCTGAATGTTCTCGTTGAAAATCATGGCGGACTTTCCAGCAACGGGGCCTGGCTGGCCGGTGTGATGAAAATGGTTGATCTTCCAACGGTTGGAACGCTTCCCGATTTCGGAAATTTTATGATCAACCGGAAAACCGGTGAGGAATACGATCGCTATAAAGGGATGAAGGAACTGATGCCCTTTGCTAAAAGCGTCAGCGCAAAAAGTCATGCGTTCGATGCGGAGGGGAATGAGCAAAACAAAGATTATTACCGCATCATGAAAATCGTGGCCGACTCCGGCTACCGCGGCTATATCGGTGTTGAGTGGGAAGGAGGATATCCGGGAACGACTGAGGGTATTCTGCTCACCAAAGCACTGATTGAGCGGGCGATTGCTGCCCTGTAAAGCTGTAGGGACAGCATCTTCACTGAATACGGACGGTGGGTTTTTGCCCCGCAAAAAAGGCCGAGGTCAACAACCCCGGCCTTTCTGCGTTCAATGAGAAACTGAATTACCAGTTTTCGCCCAGCACTTCGAAGTATGCCTGCGGATGTGCACAGGCCGGGCACATTTTCGGTGCTTCTGCCGCTTCGTGAATGTAGCCGCAGTTCCGGCACTGCCAGATGATTACGCCATCTTTCTTAAAGACCTTTCCGGCTTCCAGATTGGCCAGCAGATCGCGGTATTGTTTTTCGTGCTGTTTTTCGGCGATGGAAATTTTCTCCCAGATTACAGCGGCGGCTTCAAAGCCTTCTTCGCGGGCTTTGGCTGCGAAGGCCGGATAGAGTTCGGACCACTCTTCATTTTCCCCCTCTGCAGCCGCTTTCAGGTTTTCAGCTGTTGTGCCGATAACGCCGGCCGGGAACGTGGCGGTAATTTCAACGCCGCCGCCTTCAAGCTGTTTGAAGAAGCGCTTGGCATGTTCTTTTTCCTGGTCAGCGGTTTTGGCGAACATGGCTGAGATCTGTTCCAGACCTTCCTTTTTCGCAGCAGATGCAAAGTAGGTATAGCGCATGCGTGCCTGGGATTCCCCTGCGAACGATTTGAGCAGGTTTTTTTCTGTTTCTGTACCTTTCAGGCTTTTCATGATGTGTACTCCTTGTTGTTAGTTAACTTGATTTACAGTTTCGGCAGATGCCGTGAACCTGCAGATGCAGGGAAACGACCTCGCCCAGATTTTCAATGCCCTCCGGAAGTGCGGGAAAGGCATCCAGATAGATGTCGGTAATCTTTCCGCACCGGGTGCAGATATAATGGTGATGCTCGTCGGTATTGGCATCAAACCGCGCACGGCCGCAGGTGGGATCCACCCGGCTGATCAGTCCGGTGTCTTCCAGCGAGGCGAGCGTGCGGTAGACGGTATCGTGCGAAATGGTCGGCAGGCGTTTGCGCACCCGTTTGAAAATGCTGTCGGCATCGGGGTGCTCGCCAGTGCAGGCGACCTCGCGGAAAACTTCCATCCGCTGATGCGTCATCCGCAGGCCGTTGGCGCGGCATACTTCGGTCAGCCGCTCAAGGCGCTGTTTAACTTCCGCTGGATCAATTTTATGCATGTTCAATATCGGTGTGTGCCGAAATCTCCGAGTTGGTGGTGATCAGTGTCCTGGGACTCAGCCCGTGCACATCGGCATTTCCTGTGATGCGTGCAAAGGTTTTCAGTTCTTCGGTACAGACGTTCAGGTAATTGGCCAGGCGCTGCGCGGATACATCGATGTCGAAGTGCCGGCGCAGTTCCGGATTCTGTGTGGCAATACCGACCGGGCATCTTCCGCTGTTACACATGCGATACTGCTGGCAGCCGATCGCCATCATCGCCGCACTGGCTACCGCAACAGCATCAGCCCCCATGGCCAGTGCCTTGGCCATATCAGAGGAAACACGAAAGCCGCCGGTGATGATCAGCGCCACGTCTGCATTTACTGAATCGAGATATTTCCGTGCGCGGTAAAGCGCATAAACGGTCGGGATAGAGGTGGCATTTTTAATGAATTTCGGAGCGGAACCCGTTGCTCCGGCCCGTCCATCGATGGTGATAAAATCGGGCTGTGCTGTCAGGGCGAAAGCCAGATCGTCCTCAATATTGCCGGCCGCCATTTTAACGCCGATCGGACGTCCGCCGGAGATTTCGCGCAGCTCGTCCACTTTAGCCTTTAAATCTTCAGCGGTTTTAATGTCATCGAACGTGGAGGGGCTGATGATGTCCTCGCCTTTGGTCCGCCCGCGGACGTTTGCAATTTCATCGGTCACTTTGTCGCCCGGAAGGTGTCCGCCCATGCCGGGTTTGGCCGACTGGCCGATTTTTATTTCAATGGCATCCGCCCGCTGCAGGTTTTCCGGGGTTGCGCTGTAACGGTTCGGGACATATTCAAAAATATATTTGCGGGCAGCTCCGATGCTCTCCTCCAGAATGCCGCCCTCGCCGGAGCACATGCCGGCACCGGCCATAGCACTGCCTTTCGCCAGCGCCGTTTTGGCCTCTTTTGAAAGGGCGCCGTACGACATATGGGAAACCAGCAGCGGGGTTTCCAGCGTCATTGGTTTTGCGGCATTTTTCCCGATGACCGTCCGGGTGAAAATATCGGCATCGTGCGCCAGCGGCATCGGATTCAGCTGGGCCCCTTTGATCAGAATATCATTCCAGGAAACCACCGGAAGCTTTGTGCGCATGGGCTCGTGGATCGGGCGACCGGTTTTTGCCATGGTATGGATGTCTTTCATCCAGTCTTCGGTATCATCGGAAGCGCGCTCCCACTCTTTCAGATAGGATTCTGCATCCGACGCCGTTTCATTTTCAGAGGAGGGCGTCTTAGGACTGTGCCCGGCGGATTCTCCTTCTTCCGGTTTTTTATTAAAGAGCCCCGCATCTGCACCGCAGACCGGGCAGGTATCAGGCGGTTCGGGGCCTTCATGTTCATAACCGCAAACGGTGCAAATATAAGTCGTCATATTCTCTCTTCCCTGGGTATCGATTAAAGTTCTATCGACTCTGCCAGTAAGTCCCTGTTCATTTATCCGCCTATTTAGGATTTAATCCTGTTAGAGTTGTTTCTTAAATCAGTTCCGGGTCACACATGATCTCGACCAGAGCCGGGCCGTCATGATCCAGCGCGGCCTGCACGGCCTCGGTGATGGCGTCGACCTTTTCTACGCGGAATCCTTTTGCGCCGCAGATTTCGGCGTAGGCTGAAAAATCCGGGTTGTGCAGGCCGGTTTCCCAGACATTCATTTCAGCCATGCGCTGTTCACTTGAAATTTTTCCGAGTTCATTGTTGTTGATCAGGATATGAGTGATGTTCATGCCGTATTTTACAGCGGTGCAGAGTTCCCCCATATACTGTCCGAACCCGCCGTCGCCCGTCAGGGCAATAATCGGCCGTTCCGGTTCCGCAGTCCAGGCGCCCATGGCGGCGGGATAGCCGAATCCGATTGAGCCGAGATAGCCCGACATCAGAACCGGCTGCCCCTTACTCTCAAAATAACGTCCGAAGGAGTAGGTGTTGTTACCCACGTCAACGGCAATCACGGCCTCTTCCGGAATCAGTCCGCTCAGTGCGGCAAAAACCGTAGCTGCATTCAGGCCGTTGCCCTGGTCTTTGGCCGCGCGGATTTCCTTTTCCTTTTTCCATTCGGCTTTCTTTCCGGCGATTTCGCTCCGCCGGTCCTGCGCCGCCGGATGGTCCAGTCCCTGTAAAAGAAGGCCGGCCGTGATGCCGATTTCTCCAACCACCGGAACTTTAACGGAATGAAATTTTCCCAGAGTGAGCGGATCTCGGTCCACCTGAATGGTCGGAATGTCGGGCGTGATTCCGGTATGAGCGGCAAACGAGGCTCCGAAGACCAGCAGCAGATCTGCGCTGTTCATAAAGTGGGCTGAAACCGGTGTGCCGCTGCGGCCGAGTACGCCGCAGCCCAGTTCATCGTCATCGCGGATCAGCCCTTTGCCTTTAAAGGTAGTGATGACCGGACAGTTGAGTTTTTCCGCCAGTTTTTTGACGGCAGGCATTTCAAAGCGTGCGCCGTGGCCGACGATGATGACCGGGTGTCTGGCCTGATTCAAATGTTCCAGGGCCAGAGAAAGGGCGGATGCAGGCGGGGAGATTTCAAGATCCGGAAGCCGGCCCTCCGGTGTTCCGGCCCGTTGTTCCGGAGCGGAACGGGTTTGGACTTCGTTCGGGAAAATCAGATGGCCGACATTGCGTTGAAGCTGAGCATTTTTCAGTGCCAGATTCATCAGCTCCGCATGGTGACTGTTTTTCAGTACGGTCTGGCTCCAGCACGCTACGCTGGAAAAAGCTTCCGCGAGATCAACTTCCTGGAAGGCTCCGGGGCCGAGGACCTGGGTATCGATCTGGCCGGTCAGGGCGAGGATGGGGACCCGGTCCATACGGGCATCCCAGAGTCCGGTCAGCAGATTGGTGGCACCGGGGCCGGCAATCGACAGACAGGCGGCCGGTTTACCGGTGAGTTTCCCATAGGCGGAGGCGGCAAATGCGGCGGCTCCCTCGTGCCGGATACCGATATAGGTCAGTCTGCCTGCTTCGCATTGTTTACGGATGGCATCGGCAAGCCCGAGATTGGAGTGGCCCACCATGCCGAACACGGTTGTCACGCCCCAGTTGATCATCGTTTCAACCATCACGTCGGAAACGGTCGAATCTTCAGCCGGCATTTTTTCTGTTTTCGGTGTGTCTGCAGAGACTTCAGAAAATTCAGAGGCCGGCACGCCGCAGACCGGACAGGTTTCCGGCGGTTCCGGGCCTTCGTGTTCGTAGCCGCAGACCGTGCATTTCCAGATTTTTACCGTCGAAGTGCCGGTTGGTGCTTCCTGTTCAAACGCCGATGCTGCCGCATTGCATACCGGGCAGGTGTCCGGGGCTTCATCGCCTTCGTGGATGTATCCGCAAACCGTGCATTTCCATGTCATGTACCCAATCTCCGCAAATAAGAATGATTCCTATATCGGAGATGCATGCAGACAGCTAGGATAAAAATACGGGCTAATTAATAGGTATTTTGTCTAAATAGATCTAAGCCTTCCGGGCTGCCGGCATACCGGGCTCTTCAGCATAGATCTTCTGCTTTTTCTGTTGAGGACTTTCGACCGTGCAGTCCCAATGCACGCGGTTTGCTGAATGATATGGGAGAGGAGCTTGACGTATACCGGGAAATCTTTGAGTTGAAATCCGGGGAGGATCTGCGCGCGTGGGTCAGTCTGATTCTGCTTTGTCATACCCTGGATGGTGTTGAATCGGATCAGGTGGAAGCGAAGTCGGGATCCCTGCTGGATATCGGTGGGGCGCTTCGTTTTCTCGCGCTGGAAAATGTGCTGGTGAACAACGACGGTTATTGGGCCCGGGCGCTCTATCTGATCCCGGCGGGGAGAAAGGGGGGGCAACATTGGATCCATTAGCGGCCGCCGATCGGGACGACCGCCCCTTTGCATCCCGCCTGTTGGCGGTTCCGGAGATTCGGGAACGATATCTGCAGTATGTACACGAGATGGCTGAGCTGTGGCTCGATTCCGAGGTGCTTGGGTCCCATGATCAGTCGCTACGATAAACTTATTGATGCCGATGTCCGGGAGGATACCTGCAAGCTTGACAGCTACGAGGCCTATGTTGAGCAGGTGGACCTGGACCCCGAAGGTGATGGAATTCTTGCTTTTGCCGCTGAACGCTGCGCCTTTCTGCTGGATCTGTCGGAGGAGGCGGAGTGAGTGGATGTGTGGTGTCCATCTGTGCGGGCTGTCCGGAATCCGCAGGATATTCAGTCCGGCGACTGAAATCAATATGGGTTAAAATACGTATAATATTATACGTGTATTTAATTGACGATCTGTTGATCCCTTGTTAAAAGTACTCAGGCCTTTAGGGGCGGCAGTACTTCATGGAGTTCATGAATGAGATGTGGCCGTTCCCGGGTATCTGCGAATATCCGCAGGTTATCACAGACAAGGAGGAGGATAATGAGGGAACAATCAAAAGGGTTCACCGGTTTCAGGTGGGCGTTGGTTCTGTCTATCGGGATTGCAGGTGAAGTTGCTGCGGAACAGGCAACAAGTTATGCTCCGGTTGCGTTGACCGAAGACTTTGATTCGGTCATGAAACGTATGGCGCAGGAGAAGCCCCAGGTTATGGAGCGGCAGATGAAATTGCTGGAGGAACGCTACGACCTGAGTGACAAACCGATTCCCGGTGTGGTCAGTTCCGGCCGCGGAAAGCCGGTTCAGGGCGGTGTGCGCGTAAAGCTTCCCGAAAATATTACGTGGGAGGCCCTGGCCGATATGACGCCGGAGCAGATCAGGGAAAAGGGGGTATGGCCCAAAGGATTTCTTCCTTTGCCGCATCCGAATCATGCAGAAGGTGGCATGGTGTTTCCTCAATTCCATATCGATGAGATCAACAGGCAGGAAGGGCGCGATCTGACCCGATTTGACCTCGATCTGGATTTGCCGGATCATTTTCTGCCGGAATACCCTCCGGCCATCTATCTGACGACCCGTTCGGATCTGGGGGATGTTTCGCAGGGTCAGGTGGTTACGATCATGAATTACTACGAACTGTTTAACGGCATTCTCAATCCGAAGCAGATTGAGGGACTCCGCCTGCTGGTAACTCCGTTTCCGCAACAGCAGTTCAACCAGACCGAGGACCGCCGGTCCGCCGAGCCCAGTCGAGGGGTGACCTGTTTCGACTGTCATGTCAACGGTCACGGGAATGCAGCGACTCATTTGGTGGGTGATATCCGTCCCCAGGAGCTTCGCCACCGTCTGGATATACCGACATTGCGTGGTGTGAACATTCAGCGGCTCTTCGGATCGCAACGGGCGCTCAATTCGATAGAGGATTTTTCCGAGTTTGAACAGCGGGCGGCCTATTTCGACGGCGATCATGTTATCGCCGCCAAAAAGGGCGTGAATGTGATTGATCGAGGCAGTCAGGCACATTTCATGGCTGAGTTTCAATCCATCCTTGATTTTCCTCCGGCACCCAGTCTGAATCTTTACGGCAAGCTTGATCCTGCCAAAGCCACAGAGCAGGAATTGCGTGGACAGGATCTTTTTTTCGGGAAGGCGCAATGTTCTGTATGCCATCCCGCGCCATACTACACGGATAATCTCATGCACAACCTGAAGGCTGAACGCTTCTTCAGGGAGCAGATGGTCAACGGACGGCTGGCCAGCGCTGACGGGCCGATCAAAACCTTTCCGTTACGCGGCATCAAGGACTCACCGCCCTACATGCATGATGGCCGACTGCTCACCCTTGCCGATACAGTTGAATTTTTCAATCTTATCCAGGGGCTGAAACTATCCGAGCAGGAAAAACAGGATCTGGTGGCATTCATGCTTTGTCTTTAGAGTTCGGTTCTGTATTCAGGGCAGGCCTACGGCCTGTCCTTTTGTTGTTTTTGACCATATTATTTTCCGTGTATGCATTTCCATACGGTGCTGACAAAATGCACGCAGCTCCGGACGGATTAAATCCGTCGGGCGATAAACTGAACCACGGCGGCCTGGCCGTAATGTTTTGAGCCTTCATTGACTTCGCGTTCAGTTTGCCGGACATGGAAAATGTCGAGCGATTCGAAATCCTGTTTGAGCATTTTGGCGGAATACATCATTTCCGGAACCGGAGGACCGCCGGTGCCGGGCATTTCAAGATGCTCGGGGGCGTAGGCTTCGAGGAGGAAAATTCCGTTTCCGGTCAGGGCTTTCGCAGAAGCTGCATGCACTTTTTTACGCAGAGGCGGCTGCAGATGACAGAAGATGGAGACAATGTTGTCCCAGCAGTTCGGCTCTTCCGCAAAATCATTCAGATCCGCGCAGATGGTTTTAATTTCCACGTTATTTGCTTCGGCCAGCTTCCGGGCTTTCCGAAGCCCGACTTCGGATTGATCCACAGAGGTGACATCAAATCCCCGTTTAGCCAGATAAACCCCGTTCCGCCCTTCGCCGTCCGCCAGACAGAGAACACTGCCGGGTTTCAGTAGATCGGCATTTTTCTTTAGAAAGTCATTCGGCTCGGTGCCGTAAACAAATTCATTGGTTGAGTACGTTTTATTCCACATGAAAAGCTCCCGTTAACGCAAAGAATACTATGACCGCAATGTTATGCGGAGCGTTGAGTTTCTTTGCGTTCCGGTTCTTTAACGGCGTCAGTCCAGCTGTTGGATATTTCCGCGGGCGAAATCTTCAAATGCACTGAGTCCGGCTTTGGCGCCTTCACCCATGGCGATGATGATCTGTTTGTAGGGGACGGTGGTTAAATCGCCGGCGGCATAAATGCCTGCTTTATTGGTGCGGCAATGGCCGTCCACGACGATTTCGCCCATTTGGTTCATTTCAACCAGCTCTTTGAATGGCGCGGTATTCGGGCTCAGTCCGATCTGGACGAAAATACCGTCGGCCTGCACGGTCCGGATCTCGTTCGATACACGGTCGGTGAATTCAATGCCGGAAACTTTGTCGCCGTTATCGAGTATGCGGGAGGCGGCGGCATTGGTGTGAATGGTTACATTATCGAGGGATTGGGCTTTGTCTACAAGCACGCCGTCGGCTTTCAGCTGCTCGGAAAATTCAAGCAGGGTGACGTGTGAGCAGATGCCGGCAAGATCAATCGCCGCTTCAACGCCGGAGTTTCCGCCGCCGACCACGACGACCGGTTTGTCTTTATAGAAGGGGCCGTCGCAGTGCGGGCAGAAGGCTACGCCGCGGCCGATATTTTCTTTTTCGCCCGGGATGCCGAGCTGTCGCCATTTTGCTCCGGTGGCCAGCACCAGTGCGCCGGTCGTTACAGTTTCGCCACCTTTCATATGCAGCGTTTTGCGATCGCCATCGTCAATGTGTTCTACGCGGCGGTGTTCCAGGATATCGATCGGATATTCGCTGATATGTTCAAAGAGACTTTGTGCGAGGTGCGGGCCTTCGGTGTAGGGGATGGAAATCAGATTTTCGATGCCTTTGGTTTCATTGACCTGTCCGCCGATCTTTTCTGCGATAATGGCGGTTTTCAATCCTTTTCGTGCCGTATAGATCGCGGCCGAGGCACCGGCGGGGCCGCCGCCGATGATGGCCACATCGTATGCCTTGATTTCGCCGGTTTCAACGAGGTTGGCTCCGTAGTGTTCTTCCAGTTTTTCAAGCAGTTCGGAGAGTTCCGCTTTGCCGGCATGAATTAAGGTGTCATCGGCAAAAACAGCGGGAACCCCCTGGATTTTACGGCTGGCGATTTCATCCTGGAAATGAGTGCCTTCAACCATCTCATGTTGGAAGTCATCGTGAATCAGAGCCATCTGGTTGAGTGCCTGGACCACATCCGGGCAGTTGACACACGAGGTGGAAACATAACTGACGAGTTTAATGGGGCCCTTCAGCGCTTTGATGCGTTTTCGGATACCGTCGTCGGGCTGTTTCCCTTTGCCGTCGGCGTTGAGGATGGCAAGAATGAGGGTGGTGAATTCGTGGCCGCCGGGAATGCCGCGAATAATGATCGGCAGGATGTCGCCGTCTCGTTCGATCTGAAACTGCAGGCCTTCGGAATCCTGCTCGACGACGGAAATGCGGTCGGAAGTGGAGGCGACGTCATGGAGCATTTCGAGCAGCTCTTTTTCCGCCGGGTGTCCTTTGGCGGAAACCCGCAGCCGATAGGTGGATTTGAGGTCGGCGTAAACGGTTTTGAGTTGGTCTTTAACAGCTTGTTCTAACATGGGTTCTCTCCTGATCGTTCTGAAAATTGCAGGAGAGCTGCCCGCTCTCCATTCCTGAAGGATGCCCCCCGCTCCGGGGGCGGAGCGGGAGGACTTTGGGGGATGGTGTGTTTTGGGGAATGAAGAATTAAGAAGTCAGAATGAAGAATGCCGTGCTGTTTTTCGTGAAGCTTTCGCAGACCATTCATTCTTCATTCATAAATCTACTTTCTTAATTCAGCAGCTGTGCTGCTTAAATTTTGCCTACGAGATCCAGACCCGGAGTCAGGGTGTCGGAACCCGGCTGCCAGTTGGCCGGGCAGACCTGATCACCATGTTCGTGAACGAACTTGGCTGCTTCAAGCTTGCGCAGCGCTTCAGCCGCAGAGCGGCCGATACCGAGGTCATGGATTTCAGCGGTTTTCAGAACGCCGTCGGGATCAATGATGAAGGTGCCGCGAAGGGCCAGTCCTTCTTCTTCGATGTAAACGCCGAACTGTTTGGAAACCGCACCGGTCGGATCGGCACCCATCGGGTATTTTACTTTGCCGATGGCTTTGGATTCATCGTGCCAGGCCTTGTGTACGAAAGCCGTATCGGTGGAAACGGAGATCACTTCCGCACCGGCTTCCTGGAACTTCGGATAGAGGTCCGCCAGTTCTTCGAGTTCGGTCGGGCAGACGAACGTGAAGTCGGCCGGGTAGAAGGCCAGTACGACCCACTTACCTTTGTAATCCGACAGCGCAATGTCCTTGATCTCGTCGTTCTGGAAGGCTGCCATTTTGAATTCTTCTACGGGTTGTCCGATTTTAACCATTTTATTTCTCCTGTTCGTTGGTTTTCAGTGATTTTAATTAAATTTTAAATCTGCGGTTTTCGGGATTTACTGCTCGAGAAAACTCTTCAGCATCCATACGGTTTTTTCATGAACCTGTATCCGTGCGATCATCAGATCTTCGGATTCAGAATCGTTTTCTTCTCCTGCACAGTCCCGTGCGTTCTTCAGGTCGCTAAGCAGTTTTTCATGGCATGCAACCAGGTGAAGGACCATTTCCTGTGCGGAAGCGTTTTCTTTAATTTCCTTCATGCCGGCCATATCGGCCAGGTTGGAAAGACCGCCCGGAGCAAGAGCCCCTTTGGCCCGCACCCGTTCCGCAATTTCATCCACCGCAGTGAAGAGTTCAGTGTACTGTTCTTCAAAAGCGGTATGCAGCGAGAAAAAGGAAGGGCCGCGAACATTCCAGTGGCACAGATGGGTCTGGCCGATCAGGGCATAGGTATCTGCAACAACCAGCCTTAATGCGTCTATTAATTGTTGATTCATTTTCAGCTCCTTTCGTCAGTTAACTGATATCCCGTTCGATGCGCAATAACCTGATACAGAATTCATATTTTGTAAAATATATAGAATTTACTATAGCGATAACTTTTGTTTATTAAGTTGAATAACGGATAAACGTACCGTAAATAAACTGCTTTATGGAGATTTCGGTTTCCTTGGATTTCTGTGAGTTTCGTGTATTTCGGAGCAGGAGGATGGAATGAATTTACAGGCTTTTAAATATCTGCTCGCGCTGGATGAGCATGGCGGATTTCATAAGGCAGCGGAAGCGTGCCACGTCAGCCAGCCGGCACTGAGCATCCAGATTAAAAAGTTTGAAGAGGAACTGGGTATTTCGCTGCTGGAACGCGGGCATAAGGAATTTATCTTTACGCCGGCCGGCCGGGAAGTGCTGGAGCGAGCACGCGATATTATGCGGCAGGTGCGGGAGATCGAAGAGTTGTCCAGACTCTGGAACGATCCCTATGCCGGGGAGCTCTCGATCGGTGCATTTCCGACATTGGCGCCTTATTATTTTCCACAGATTCTCGATCATTTTATCGACAGCTATCCGGAACTTCACATCAACCTGATCGAAGAAAAAACCCATGTGTTGATTGAGCGGTTAAAGGCGGGAACGCTGGATGCGGCCTTTCTGGCGGAGCCGGTCGAGGAACCAGCGCTGGAACATGGAACCATTTTTTCAGAAGAATTTTACGTGGGCATTCCGCCGAATCATGCGCTGTCGAAGCGCAAGACCGTTGATCCGGCCAAACTCTCTTCCGAAAAGCTGCTGTTGCTTGAAGAGGGGCACTGTCTGCGCGGACAGGCGCTGGAATACTGTTCCTCCGCCGGTATGGGCGAGGTATTGAATTTCCGGGCTTCTTCCATGGAGACGCTGCTGCAGATGGTGGCGATGGGGCGCGCTATTTCACTGATTCCCGACTGTGTGGCCAAACGAAATCCGCAGATTCATTATGTGAAACTCAAAGGCGGTGGTGCCACGCGGACGATCGGCCTTTTCTGGCGTAAATCCAGTGTCCGGAAAGATCTTATGCTCGAACTGGTGGATGATCTCAGTCGGGACTACACATAAAACACGTTTTACATTTTCCGCTTTAATCGGAAGTGTTTCACCCGTATGCGCTGGATTTGGCGGTGTTCAGTTCAGAAAAAAGCGGCGACATACCAGGATTCCGCAGCCGAAAAATGATATCAGGACCAGGGTCACCGGTTCCGGAACCTGGCTGATATCCATATTGTTGAACTGCACGGTTTCGCCAAGCATGCTGGCCAGCGTTTCGGTCTGAAGTTCAACGTATAGATCCCCTCCGGAGGTGTCCAATCCGTCGAAGTTAAACGTTGCTGTTTTTGAGCTTCCGAACAGGGTCAGAAAATCAATGATACCTAACAGTCCTGTTCCTGTGGCCGTCGAGGCCAAAACGGTGTCCGTTATTCCATCGGTAACCCCAATCTCCACCTGAATGGAGCCGAGCAGGCCGACGAGTGCTTCGTTTTCGGTGCTCAGACTGAAGCTATAGGTTTCTCCGGCCAGAAGAGTTGGTCCGGAGAATACGCGTCGGGCAGTCACTTCTCCGGCGAGGCCGGCTGCGCCGGTTCCGGAAATTGTAAAGTTGCCGTCACCGGGCATCGCGGCACTCAACGTGTATATCGCTCCAAGAGGAAGTTCTACTGTGGTATTCCACCCTTCTCCGAGTGTTCCGGTTGCCAGATCTCCGGCTAGGACTTCTGCCGTAGCCGAAACCGGACCGGGAGGAGCACCTGCTCCTGAATAATCAAACACATCGGTTACCAGAGCGGCAGAACAGGGCTCAGCTATGGTAATTAGAGAAATCGCCGTAATTAAAATCCCGTATTTTAGACTCATATCCTAGGCCTCATTGGTTTTCCGGACTTAAAAATAATCAGGGATTTGGAAGATGTCAATATTTATATATAAGTTTGTTGATTTGTTTTGTTTGATGTTGTTTTTTGTTGTTTATAAAATTGTGATCAGTAGGGCATATCTAAAAAACTGCCGTTGCAGATCTGGTACAAAGATGAGCTTATGTTTATGAAATACAGAAAGCACAACAGCGACAGCGGATTCTTCGATTATCAGGAACGGGTGGAGAAACTCAAACAGCGCACAACTGCGCTCGATAGGTTGAACGAAACGGTGGACTGGGAGCGGTTTCGCCCGGTGCCTGAAAAGCGGATGAACTATTCGGATCAGAGCGCCCTCCCTATGATCCGCTGTTTATGTTCAGGGGGATTATGCTTCATAAATACTGCCGCCGGACCGGCGGATCAGCGAAAGACACTGCAATTCAGCCGTCTAGGGCCGGTAATCAGAAGCCTTTCGGGTAGAAAAAAACGGAATTCCATGAGGAGTCAGAGGGAAGCAGGGTTAATGGACGTGCCCTACGTTTTAGTTTGACTTGCCCCCGTTTCAACCCCTACACACTCCGAGCTATGTTATACGACGTTCCAGTACATCTTGGCGATCGCTCCTATATTATTCATATCGGGGCGGGAATTTTGGATTCGGTCGGCGCGCGCTGCGCCGATGCAGGGCTCAAAGGTAAATGTTTAATCATAACCGACGAAAATGTCGGCGGACATTATGGCGATGCCGTTTTTCAATCGTTGGAAAACGCCGGTTTTTCCCCGTCGATGGTCACGCTTCCTCCCGGAGAGCAGACAAAATGCGGCGATCAGGTATTTGCTTTGTACAGTGAATGCATCAGAGCCGGTCTCGACCGCAAATCGTTCATTGTTGCGCTCGGCGGCGGGGTGATGGGCGATCTCGCAGGTTTTGTGGCGGCCTCGTTCCTGCGCGGCATTCCGTTTGTGCAGGTGCCGACGTCGCTGCTGGCGATGGTCGACAGTTCGGTCGGCGGAAAAACCGGGATCAATATTCCGGAGGGCAAAAACCTTGTCGGGGCGTTTTATCAGCCTGAGCTGGTTATGGCTGATCTTGATACTCTCAAAACACTGCCGCCGCGTGAATATGCCGCCGGTCTGGCTGAAATTGTGAAATACGGGATCATTTACGATGCGCCGTTTTTCCGGACGCTGGAAGAACAGGTTGAAAATCTGCCCGACGTTGGAAATGCGGAGCTGCTGGCGAAAATGGTCGGTCGCTCGTGCGAGGTGAAGGCAGAGGTGGTTGCGCAGGATGAACGGGAAGGCGGGCTCCGGGCCATTCTGAATTTCGGCCATACGGTGGGTCATGCAATTGAGAAAGTGGCGGGCTACGGCGAATATGTGCATGGCGAAGCGGTGGCGATCGGGTCGGTTTATGCGGCACGGGTGTCGGTGGAACTGACCGGGCTTTCGCCGGCGGATGCCGACCGTATTGAAAGGATTTTTGCGGATTTGAACCTTCCTGTGCGTGCGCCGGGGCTGGAATGGGGCAAATTGCGGGAGGCGCTTTCGGTCGATAAAAAAACCATCGGCGGTATGCCCAAATTTGTATTGGCTTCTGAGATCGGAAAGGTTTCGTTCGGCAATGAGGTGCCGGAAGAGCTCATGGAAAAAATCTGGACCAGTTTATAACCACGGAAAACGCGGGATACACAGAAACTGAAATATTTGTGTTTTCAGTGTATTCCGCGGATCACTCATGCAGGAACGGTTGGCATATATTGTTTTGAATATGATCGAGGGGCTGGGGCCGGTAAGTGTCCGGCGGCTCATCGATTGCCTGGGATCGCCGCGGGCGATTCTGGAAGCCGGTTGCGAAGAGCTGATGAAGGCGCGTGGTGTGGGTGAGAAGCTGGCGTTTAAAATTATCACTCAGCGTGATTCGCTCGATGCCGAGGCTGAAATTGATAAAGCGGCGGAGTTGGGGGTACGGCTGATTACCCCGATGGATACGGAATATCCGGAAGCCCTGAAGGCTATTCATGATCCGCCGCTGGCGCTGTATGTCAGAGGGCGTCTGATTCCGGAGGATGCAAAGGCACTGGCGATTGTCGGTTCGCGTTCGACCTCGCAGTATGGGCTGAAAGCGGCGGATCGTTTTGCTTTTCAGCTGGGGCAGACCGGGTTTACCGTGGTCAGCGGGCTGGCGCGGGGAACGGATACCGCCGCGCATCGGGGAGCACTGAAAGGCAACGGGCGGACCGTTGCGGTGCTGGGCGGTGCGATAGACCGGCTTTATCCGCCGGAAAATGCGGAGCTTGCTGAAAAGATAGCAGCACAGGGGGCGGTGATTTCGGAATATCCGCTGGGGCGTCAGGCCGATCGCATGACGTTTCCGTACCGGAACCGGATTATCAGCGGGTTGAGTATGGGGGTGCTGCTGATTGAGTCGGATCTCAAGGGCGGTTCGATGCATACGGCCGATGCGGCGATGGAGCAGGGTCGTACTGTTTTTGCGCTACCGGGACGGATTGATACGCCGGGGGCAAAAGGTCCGCATTTTTTAATTAAGAACGGAGCCAGGCTGGTTCAGTCGCTGGACGATATTTTAGAAGAGTATGAACTGCTGATTCCGCCGGAAGAGCTGGAGATGCCGGAGGCTGCAACTGCGGCACGCCCGGATGTTCCGCTGTCGGAGCAGGAACGTAACGTGGTGGAAGCTCTGTGGCAGGAGCCGCTGGATGTCGATACGCTGGCACGGGCCGTTGGAATTGCAAGTCATGAATTGAGCGGTCTGCTGCTCGGTCTCGAAATGAAGCGGGTCGTCCGAACACTGCCTGGTAAGGTGGTTGAATTGGCTGATGATTTAAGAACAGGAAAATTTTAATAGCAGGGAAGAGAGAGAATGAGCAAAAATTTAGTGATTGTGGAGTCGCCGGCGAAGGCGAAGAAGATCAACCAGTTTCTGGGTAAGGATTATTGTGTGATGGCCTCAGTCGGTCATGTGCGCGATCTCCCGGCCAAAAAACTCGGGGTTGATATCGAGAAGGATTTCGAACCGGAATATGTAAGCACCGCCCGCGGTAAAAAGGTGCTGAAGGAACTGAAGGACGAGGCGAAAAAATGCGAAAAGGTTTATCTCGCACCCGACCCGGACCGCGAAGGGGAAGCGATTGCATGGCATCTTTATGAGGCGCTGAAGAAAACGGTCGGCGAAGAAAACTTCTATCGGGTCACCTATAACGAGATCACGAAGCCGGCTATTCTGGCGGCTTTTGAACAGCCCGAGCAGATTGATATGGACCGCGTGAATGCGCAGCAGGCACGGCGCATTCTGGACCGGCTGGTCGGTTTCCAGGGCAGTCCGGTGGTGCGCAAACAGATCCGCGGAGCTCAGAGTGTCGGGCGTGTGCAGACCGTGGCACTGCGGCTGGTTGTGGAGCGCGAAAACGAGATTGAAAACTTTAAGCCGGAAACCTATTTCACCGTCGGTGCCCAGGTGCGGAAGCAGGAGCAGCCGCTGGATCCGTTCACAGTGAAGCTGGCCCGGATTAACAATGAGCCGGTCGGAGTGAAGGACCGCAAACTGCTGCCGGGAGCAGTGAAAACGCAGGAACAGCTTGAGGCCATTCAGAAGGAGCTCGAAAACAGCGCGATGAAAGTCAGCGATGTGATCACCAAAGAGGTGACCCGCCGGGCCCGGCCGCCGTTCATTACATCCACGCTGCAGCAGTCAGCCTCCGGTTCGCTCGGTTTTGCGCCGGCGCGCACGATGGGCCTTGCACAGAAGCTGTATGAAAGCGGACTGATTACCTATATGCGTACCGATTCGTTCAACATTGCGCAGTCTGCGCAGGAAGAGTGCCGCGAATTTGTGAACAGTCATTATGGTTCGGAATATCTGCCTTCAACACCGAATACCTACCGTTCAAAGGGCGCGGCGCAGGAGGCTCATGAAGCGATTCGTCCGACGGATGTGACGGTTGAGCCGGGCCGGGAAGGCATTAAGCTGGAGGCGGCGGAGCAGAAGCTTTACCGCCTGATCTGGGAACGTTTTGTGGCCTCGCAGATGGTGCCTGCAAAAATTGCGCGCCGGACGGTGGAGGTTGAAGCCGGTTCGGAAAATACCTATCTGTTCCGGGCGACGGCTTCGGAGATTGTATTTCCCGGTTATATGAAAGCATCCGGTATTGAGGCCGCCGCTGACAAACCGAAAGAGGGCGAGGATCATGCTGAGACCGAAAAAATTCCGCCGCTGACGAAAGGTGAGGGGCTGGATGTGCTGGACTGGCTGACGGAACAGAAGGAAACCAAGCCGGTTGCCCGGTATACGGAGGCTTCGCTGATCCGCGCTCTGGAGGAAAATGGCGTGGGCCGCCCGTCGACCTATGCGGCGATTATGTCGAAGCTCGACGAGCGCGAATATGTGGTTAAAGAGAAGCGTTCGTTGATTCCGACAGATCTCGGAAAAGAGCTGGTGACGCTCGTGCTGCGTACGGAAGAAAAACTGAAACACGGAAATAAAATCGACCTTTTTGATGTCCGTTTTACGGCCGATATGGAAACCCGGCTTGACGAAGTCGAGGCGGGGAAAATCGAGTGGACGGAGATGATGAAGGAGTTTTATCCGTCGTTGCTGGAATGGATTGAACATGCCAGGGAGACGGCGGATCCGGCGTTCGTTGAAAAGTGCTTCCGGGCGCTGGAAAACGTTACGGAGTGGGCGCCTGCGGTTAAATCCGGTCGACGGACCTATGATGATCATAAAACGTTTGAGGATCTTAAGGAGAAGGTCAATGAGGGCGAACTGCTCTCGAAACGGCAGGGTGAAATGCTGCATAAAATGTGCTGCCGCTATATGAAGCAGGTGCCGGAGGATCTGGTGAAAGCACTGGAGCTGGTTGAGCCGGAGGCGGTTCGTGATGATACTCCGCGTAAACTGCAGCTGCTGGCTAATGTGAAGTTTGACGAGCCGCAGAAAGTGGGCAAACGAACCTATGATGATAAGAAGTTTGTCACTTCTCTTAGTGATCAGATTACGATGGGTAAGCGGCTGTCGGATCGGCAGGTTGCTTATCTCGATTCGCTGCTGACCAAGTATTCGGACCAGATCGAAAATTTTGAGGCCGTTAAAGCAGAGCTCAAGCTGGACGAAAAGGAAAAAGTGGAGGCCGATCCCTCGACTGCGCCGGTGCTGGCCATGATGGAAAATGTGAAGGAATGGGCGGAACCGACCAAGCGCGGAAAGCGGGAATTTAACGATAAAACATTTTATGAGTCGCTGGCTTCCCAGTTTAAGGGGAAGGGCTCGCTGTCGGAGCGGCAGCTCGCTGCGCTGAAAAAGATGGCGGCACGTTATGCGGATCAGATTCCGAATTATGCGGAAATGCAGGATCGGTACGGTCTGCCTGCTCCGCGCAAACCCAAACCGAAAAAAGAAGATGCCGCTGAGGGATAGTGAATCCGCTAAGTACACGAAATGTGTCTTTCCATGTATTTAGAGGGTTCCCAGGCTAATTATGATCGATCCGTGCGTTAAGCATTTTATCCAGTATCTGGAAGCCGAGAAGAATGCCTCGGAGCATACGATCAGCAATTATCTCATTGATATCCGGCAGTTCTGCGAGATTGTCTGGGGTGAGGAGGCGGCGGCACCGTTCAGGTGGAAGAGTGCCGACCGTTTTGCCGCCCGAAAATTTCTGGTTTTTTTTCAGAAGCTGGAAATGGCACCGACCACGACAGGGAGGAAGCTTTCCGCATTGCGATCATTTTATAAATTTCTGCTGCGCGAGGAATATGTGGACCAGAATCCGTTCAGCGGCTTGAATCTGCCCAAGAAGGGCAATTATCTGCCGCAGATTCTCTCGGTGGATGAAATGGGAAAACTGCTGGATGCGCCGGTTAAATTTGACGAACAGCAGGCGGCCTCTTCGAATCCGAAGATCAGACTCTGGCGTGAATACATGGTAGCGCGGGATTCCGCGATTCTGGAAATGCTCTATTCCACCGGCATGCGGATTAATGAACTGGTTCAGCTTCCCGAAGAGTCCATCGATCTGCTTTCCGGTGTGGCGCGGGTTCGGGGAAAGGGCAAGAAGGAACGGTTGTGTCCGCTGGGTTCTCCGGCTACGCGTGCATTGATGAAAAATCTGGAGCTGCGGGAAAATGTCTGGTTGCTGGAGGGTAAAAAAAGTGTGCGCAGTCCGGTTTTCCTGAATAAAAACGGTGGGCCGATCTCGGCGCGGTCGATTGAACGCATGATGAAAAAATACGTGTTATTCTGCGGCCTGAACGCCGAGCTTACGCCGCACAGCCTGCGGCACAGCTTTGCCACCCACCTGCTTGATGCCGGGGCGGATCTGCGCAGTGTACAGGAGTTGCTGGGACACGCTTCACTTTCCACCACACAGATTTACACGCATGTCTCGGTCGAGCGCCTGAAAGAGGTCTATCAGCTGGCACATCCCCGCGCCTGATGCTGTATAAAGACTTTGCGGAGCGGAAGTTTTCCGCTGTTTGTAAAAAGTCTGTTTTTCCCGCTTGCCATTTAAACGCGGATTCGTACACTACGCTCTTCCTTGGTCAAAACGGGGTGTGGCTCAGTCTGGTAGAGCGCTACGTTCGGGACGTAGAAGTCGCTGGTTCGAATCCAGTCACCCCGACCATATTTTCAGGTTTTCGAACCTGGTTGCCGGAAATCCCGAACCGGTGACACCAAGGCGAGATAGCTCAGTCGGTAGAGCAGGGGATTGAAAATCCCCGTGTCCCCAGTTCGATTCTGGGTCTCGCCACCACTTTGAACCCCTTGTCGCACGATGACGAGGGGTTTTCTGTATCAGATGATCGGTTGAAGGGGTTGCCATCGAGGAACTTCATCGGTATAACATTCCGCTCTTCACTGCCCGGATGGTGAAATTGGTAGACACAAGGGACTTAAACTCCCTCGGCTATTGCAGCTGTGCCGGTTCGAGTCCGGCTCCGGGCACCACCTTTTTATCGTTTCGGGGGACTGAAGACATTCCAGTCTCTGGAGGGCGATCATCTGTGTTTCGTGTGCGGAACGATCAGGGTTTTATCGGTCAGGGGGAGGCGCTTTGCCGGATGCCGTGACTGATACCGTTTACTACAACATTCCGGTCTTAACGACAGCGTTATTCCGCGCAGCGACGCAGAGCGCGCGGAGCCCTTTATGACTGAATTTCTCTGCGTCCTCAGCCAAATTTATACCGGATAGTTTTAACGTTTGGTATGAACCCTTTTTTCCGCCTGCAGCTGCCGGAATAAAAAAAGCGCCCGTTTCGGGGCGCTTTGTAAGCTGGAAAGGAAGCTGCCGGTTTAGATGATAATATCGTTTTTTCCGCCGCGCAGTTCGTCGGGCGTGACAATTTTATTGGCCTGTTCCTGCTGCATGCGGATCATATCCTCCTGCAGTTTTTTGACGGCGTCATTGATGGCTTCCGGGAATTTTGCAACGGCTTCTTCGAGCGTTGTGGCGTCAATCTCGCCGGAAATCGGAAGGGCGCCACCGGGGGTCATAATATTGGTGGTGGCGGACCAGGAGGCCTGGCGGTTTTCATCTTCTGTACCGTCGATTTTGATCGGGGTCAGTTTACGGATGGAGCCGACCTGCAGGTCGGTGAAGTTTTCTTCTTTCCAGAGATTGGAACCGTCGATCTGGATATTTTCAAGGGATTGTTCTTCAGCCATAGCTACCTTTCATAACGGGAAATATGTATGCCCGCTGTTTGATTGATTGAAATTGAAAAACGAACTTTGTCGGGTTTTCGGTTTCAGCGCAAGGTGAAACCGTTGAAAGAGGTCTGGTGGTTGGACTATGCGGGATCGGCATGGGTTTTTGCAGGATTCACATTGCGTAAACGGCTGTGGGCGGCGTCTTCTTTACAATTATTTTTAAAAGGGAAAGGTGAATAATGCATTTTATACTTAAAATTCTGTGTCTGGTTGTGGCGGTTTTTCCGGTTTTGTGTCCGGCCATTGACAGTATTGAAACCGGGGAAACCCTTATGAAGGTGCGGTCCGCCGCAGCCGTAAACGGATCGTTTATTGTGGGCAGCAGTTATGATGGCGATCTGCTGGCCTATACATACGATGGTTCCAGACTTTGGAAAACAGCGCTTTCCGGTGGAATTATGAATAACGATCTCTGGTGTGCTGATCTGGATGGCGATGGCATTGATGAGGTGCTGGCGGCGAATTCCGACGGATCGGTTTACTGTGTGAATTATAAGGGTGCTGTACTCTGGCGGTTTCAGCCGAATGAAGTGCCGATGATTTCGGTCTGTACCGTTCGTGATTCATCGGGAGCGGTTTATGTGGCCTGTGGGGGGAATGATAAAAATTTTTACTGGCTCTCCGGAGAGGGTACGCTTTTGAAGACCGTGCCGTCGGCGGGATATGACACGGTTATTCAGCCCAATAAAAAGTGGATTGATGACGGAACGCTTGAAAAGAATGTGCATGTTGTGAATTTTCTGAGGCCCATCCGGCAGCCGGACGGGTCTGATGTGCTGCTGTTGAATGCTGTGCTGACCAATGCGGATCAGAGTTCAATGCTTTTCCGGTTCCGGCCGTTGGCGGTCCGGCCTTTCAGGGCGCGTAAATTGGGGTATGGGTACGGCCCGGTTGCTGATTTGCGGGTGAATGGCGGGGAGTTGCTGATCGGTACGTCGGGGATGAATAAAACCGTTGATTTCATTCGTTTTAATCTGGCGTCGGAAAAGGTGAAAAAACTGAATCTGCCCTCCACGAAAAAAAGACCGGGGTTTGGTTATCGTGTGGCCCAAGCTGCTCGGCTGCCGGAAGGGAGCGGATTTGCATATCTGGTGAAGATCGGATCGGAAATGCTGCTGGTGCCGGATTCGATGGATGTGAAAAAAATCGAAACGATCTCGTGCAAATATTCATTTAATGACTTGTGGAAAGATCCGGTGACCGGAAAGCTGCTGCTGGCCAGTGCGCAGAGTGGAGGCAGTTGCATTCATGTTATTGATCTGACGGACGGGGATTGGAGAGCTGCCTATGAACAGCTCGACCCGCCCGGGAAAATTCAGGACATTCTCGACAATACGGCAGAACTGAAAAGGCAGCTGGCGGTATTTGAAAAACCGGAGTGGGAACGCGATCCTGTGACGGCCTACCTGATGTCACCGCCGAAGCCGTCGGAAAAGACGAAAGCGTTTCAGGCCAAATATGATAATCCTGTGTTTCTTGGCCATGTATTTATGAGGGGGCGGAGGACTGGGACCGTTCCGGTCTGGGAAATGCGGCGTTTGAGCAGGCGCGGGATAACCGAAAAACCTATAATCTGTCGCAGGACGAAATCGTGGAGAAGGCGCTGCGGGGGATGAATGAAAACGGCCTTTGCATGTGGGGCGGGCACGGGGTTGATCCGTTTTACTATAATCCGGAAACCCTGTGGAAAATCATGAAGGGAACCCGTGGGAAAAAGTCCGTATTCATCTGGCCGGAACTGACCATTCTGCATAAAAAGGAGTTTCCGTTTGCGGTAGAGCATCTCTTTGCACCTTTTGCAGAACATGCCCGGAAATATAACTCCACATTATACCTTAGAAGTAAGCATAATTTCTGGTTGGGGAACATTTACCGGCCGGAGTGGTCGCGTTTTCTTTCCGGGGAGTTTGCCGATGTGGCTGTGCCGTCGATGGAGGAGACGCAGGATCAGGCGCAGGATCTCAGTCTAGCCGGACGCCTGGGGCTGTGGAGCAGCGGGGTGTTCAGCAGCTGGGGAACGCGGTGTGCGCGGGATAATCCGAGTTTTACGCGCAACCGGCAGTTTTCACATCAGGAGCTGCCGAATCATTTTCTGCGCAATGCGGTGTATCATGTAGCCTATGGGGCCACGTACATTAACAACTTCAGTATCAGTTCGGCTTATTCGGATTACATGAATATTTTGTGGGAGCTGATCGGCAGCGGAGCGCTTTATATTCCGAAGCGGGAGGAGATCGTCAGTTTTAATCCGGTTCATCTGGGTATGATTACACCGGATGAGCGCTATATGCGTGAAGCGCATTCAACGACGACCAGCATTCGGTATGATGAAGCGTTTCATCCGGAAAATCCGTATGTTTTCAGCCGGCTTGACGGGGCCTGGTCGGGCGCGAAAGTGACGGACTGGGATTTTTCAACCTATGCGGCCGGTGTGAAGGACCGTCGCCAGAATTTTCTTGCTCCCTATCCAAACGGTATGGTGCTGATCACACCGCCGCAAACCGGCGTTTTTGCGGATCCGAATGCGCCGCGCGGCACATTGGCTGAGCATCTCCATCCCATGTATGGAAATCTGCTGAAGGAGCATATCACCAATGGCCGGCACTATTTTTCTTCCGATGGAAAAGAGACCTTTTCCGCCGATGTCTATGCGGAACGGGTGAGGGCCGAGATTGAGGCCGGGACGGAAAAAATGCCGCTGACGGTATCCGGCGGTGTCGCCTGGGTGTGTGCTCAGACGGCGCCGCATCATCTGCGTCTGACACTGATTGACAGTGGTTATCTGAACCCGTCGCGCAAAACGGCGAAGGTGGAGTTTCATGCGGTGAATCCGCTGAAGATTACCGATCTGCTGAGCGGGGAGCAGATTGCTCCGGGGAGAGTGTGTGAGGTGGATGTTCCCTGCGGTCTTTTCCGTTTCCTGGATATTGAACTGACGCAGCCGCTATAAACAGCTGTTCAAAAAGAAACCCGCATCGGCTGATGCGGGTTTAAAATGGTGCGCCCAACAGGAGTCGAACCTGTATCTATGGCTTCGGAGGCCACTATTCTATCCATTGAACTATGGGCGCACGAAAAAACGAATTTATAGGGGGAATCCGGAAAACCCGCAATACTTAATATCCACAGATTACACGGATTGAGGGGTTGCTATGTTTAATCCGTGAAAATCTGTGAAATCTGTGGATTTCGAGTTAGCTGTTCTTCGCTTCGAATTCCTTCATGAAGTCGATCAGCGCATCGATACCTTCTTCCGGGAAGGCGTTGTAAATGGAGGCGCGAATACCGCCGACGGAGCGGTGGCCTTTGAGTGTTTTCAGGTTTTTCCCGGCGGCTTCTTTGATGAATTGCGCTTCGAGTTCTTCGGTCGGCAGGCGCCAGGTGACGTTCATGGTAGAACGGAATTCCTTGACGGCGGTGCCTTTGTAGAAGTCGGAGCTGTCGATGCAGTCGTAGAGTTTAGCGGCTTTGGCTTCGTTGATCTTCTGCATGCCTTCCAGTCCGCCGTTGGCTTTGAGCCAGCGGGTGACGAGGCAGAGGATGTAGACCGGGAAGGTCGGTACCGTGTTGTAAAGGGAATTGTTTTCGATGTGCGTTTTATACCGCATGATGGTCGGAACGGTTTCCGGGCATTTTTCAGCCAGTTCGTCTTTAATGATGACGAGGGTGATGCCGGCCGGGCCGAGATTTTTCTGTGCTCCGGCGTAAATGAGGCCGAATTTGGAGATGTCGAGCGGGCGGCTGAGGATGTCGGATGACATATCGGCGATCAGGCAGTCGTGTTCCGGGAATTCTTTCCACTGCGCACCGGAGATCGTTTCGTTGGAGGTGATGTGCAGATAGGCTGCGCCGTCGGTCAGCTTCAGTTCATCAATGGTGGGTACGCGGGTGGGAATTTCTTTTCCGCAGTCGGCCGCAATATTCACGTTGCCGAGCATTCTGGCTTCTTTAATGGCTTTGGCCGCCCAGGAGCCGGAGTTGGTGTAGTCGGCGGTTTCGCCTTTACCGAGCAGATTCATCGGAATCAGCGGAAACTGGGTGGAGGCTCCGCCGGTCATGAAGAGCACACTGTAGCCTTCCGGGATATTGAGCAGTTCTTTGATATTCGCGATGCATTCATCGTGTACAGCGGAATATTCTTTGCCGCGGTGGCTCATTTCCATAATGGACATGCCGGTTCCCTGGTAATCAACCAGTTCGGCAGCGGCTTCTTTAAGTACTTCTTCCGGCAGAATGGCCGGCCCGGCGGAAAAGTTATATGCTCTCATGAATTCAAGGTTCCTCGTGGTTGAAATTTACGAAAGCGCGAACCTAGCAATTCACAGTTTCATGCTCCAACTCAAAATTCGGTATAAATCCATCGAAATAACGGGGTTTTAGCGCGGGTTTAGGAAAAATGTTGTTTGGCAAGGGTGTCGTAGAGGTGGATTGCGCGAAGGACGTAAGCTCGTTTTTCCACGAAGGGGCGGGGGAAAAAGGAGCGTTTGAAGCCGGCCAGTACGAGATCGCGGAACTGGCTGTCGGTTAAATCGAGGTGTCTGGAACAGAGCAGCAGTTCGTTGGTGACGCTGGTGTGCGATACAAGCCGGTTGTCGGTGCTGATACTGACCGATAGACCGTTGTCGATCATGGTTTGTATGGGGTGGCTTTGCAGCGATGAGATTTCGGGAAGGGTCTGGAGGTTGGACGTGGGGCAGACCTCGATGGTGATCCGCTGGTTGGCGATGTATTCGCTGAGTTGGGCAATGTACCCTTTTTTGTCTTTGATGGATTTCAGTTTGATGGCTTCTTCGCTGAAAAGAAAGGTGCCGTGACCGATACGGTTGGCGTGGCATTCGGTGATGGCCTGGAAGATGGATTCCGGACCGTAGGCCTCGCCGGCGTGGACGGTTTTGCGGAGGAAGTTTTTGTGGGCGTAGTCGAAGGCTTCCTGATGGTGGGCAGCCGGATAGCCGGCCTCTTCGCCGGCGAGATCGAATCCGACGACCGGAAGACCTTCGTTGCGCAGTCGTACGGCTTCTTTGACCAGCCCGAGGGAGGCGCGGGCGAAGATGTAGCGCTGACCGGAATTTCCGGCGCGGGAAAAGAGACGGGCATAGTAGGGCGACATATGGCGGTTAAAATGGCGCATGGCGCAGAGAATGATCCCGAATTCGAAGGGGATGTCGTTTTCGGCAATGGATGCGTTCAGGTGTTTTTTTGCATTTTCCAGTCCTTGTGAAACGGCGCGGACCACCGGTTCAATTTCCCGTGAACGGGCAATATGCAGCTGCGGGGCGAAGCGGACTTCGATGTAACGCACCCCTTCTTCGTAGGCATCTTCGGCCAGCTCGAACGCGGCGCGTTCCAGATTTTCCAATGATTGAAGGACGGCAACGGTATAGGCGAAGCCGGCAAGGTATTCGCTGAGATTGGCGTATTTATTTTTAAAGATCAGTTCGTTGAGCCCGGTTTCTTCGTAGGAGGGAAGCTCGATGTTTTCCGCACTCGCCATTTCGATGAGCGAACGGAGCCGGAGAGAGCCGTCGAGATGAAGGTGCAGGTCGGTCTTTGGTATTTTACGAATGAATTGTTCGGAGAACTTTGACATGTTGAACCCTGTTTTGCGCAGAGCTTAATCTCGAAACATATGGAATACACGAAAATTTACGATGCTGATTTTTGAATCTCAGAGTCTGGATGTCTATCGGAATCTTGCGATGGAGGAATATCTGATGGATCGGGTTCAGGATTGCGGTCCGGTTCTCTATCTGTGGCGCAGTGAATGCGCGGTGGTGATGGGCAAAAACCAGAATCCCTGGAAAGAGTGCCGGCTTGATCTGATGGAAAAGGAAGGGGTTCCGCTGGCCCGGCGGATTTCGGGAGGAGGCACGGTTTATCATGATGCCGGAAATCTGAATTATTGCGTGATCACCGGGCGCGAGGAATATTGTGAGTCCGATGCCTATCAGCTGGTTTTTCAGGCACTGGAAACATTCGGTATCCGGGCGGAAAAGACGGGGAAGAGTAATCTGAGTGTGAATGGGCGGAAATTTTCCGGCAATGCGTTTGCCTTTCGGAAAGGCCGGGTGATGCACCATGGCACACTGCTGCTGGAAACGGATCTGAAACGACTGGGGCGGTATCTGGGATCGATGCTGGACGGCATTGAGACGCATGCTATTTCCTCGGTGCCGGCGGAGGTCGCGAATCTGGGCGTGAGCCGTCATGATCTGGCGGAGGCGTTGAAGGCGGTGTTCCGGAAAAACTATGGTGATGGGCGGGAAATCCAGTGGCTGGAGACTGATTTTGATGAAACGGTTTTAAATGAAATTGTAGCGAAACAGGTTTCCGATACCTGGAAGTTTGCTGCAACGCCGACGTTCACGCTTGAGCGGGACGGACAGTTGTATCGTATCCGTAAAGGTGAAGTGCAGAACGGGATATATGAAGGGGAGGCATTCAAACGTGTTGCGAATTCGTTTGTCTGCTGAATTGACTCTGCAGGTTTTAAATTCTAGCTTATTCAATACAAATCTACCCTGGAGGATATATAATGAAGTTGTTGGCGAAAGTGTTCTGTTCTGTGGCGCTGGTTTCCCTGATTGCCGGTTGTGCAAGTAATGACAGTGTGTATATCCCGAAAGTGCCTGGAGGTGTCAAGCAGGCTTGGATGGAGTATGAAAAACTTCCGGAAAATAAAGTGTTCATTCTCGCGGTGGATCCGGGCGGTGATTATGCATATGCATTTGAAGGGGGACAGCCGACGTTGAAGGCCGCGGCGAAGGTTGCCGTTGAAAAAATGGATGTTTCCCGCAAAGCCAATAATGTCATTTCCCGGCCTTATGTTTATGCTATGAACGATAAAGTGGTCTGGGCCGACACAATTCGTGCAGCGGGCAATGCTCCGGCTGAAAAAAGCGTAAATGAAGCTTCCGACGAACAGAGCAGCGCAGAAGCTGAAACCATGTAATAATGTTTGAAGCGAAAGCCACTATTAAAAATGAGGCCGGCATCCATTGTCGGCCTTCTGCTATTCTGGTCAAAGAAGGATCCGCCTATCCCGGCAGGATTCTTGTGACCGCTCCTTCCGGGAGCTGTGATCTCACTTCAGCGCTCGAATGCATTATGCTGGGCCTGGAAAAAGGAACGGAAATTACGATTCAGGTTTCCGGTCCCGACGAAGAGGCCTTTGCCCGGAAGCTGGTTGAGCTCTTTGAAACGCATTTTGATTTTCCGCCGCAGTAGAAGAATCTGCGGTGCAGGGGGTAGAAGAAATACAGTTCCCGTCCATACTTTTTCCCGGGTTTCCCCGCGCCTCTCTCCTCTATTCCCGGTTTTATTCGCCGTATTAATCCCTCTGCCGGGGTTGACCCCGAATCTGTTACTGGTATAGTTCCCGCGAATTTTTGCCAAATCATTGGCTTTAAAAGAATAATCGTACCTATAAAACCAGGAAGGAAATATCATGTCAGCTAAGGTTCTTGATGCTGTAAAACCGGGTGTTCTCTTTGGAGACGACGTCGCTAAAGTTTTCGAAATTGCAAAGGCAAATAAATTTGCACTTCCGGCTGTAAACGTTGTGGGTTCCGACTCCATCAACGCTGTACTGGAAGCTGCTGCTGCAGTGAACTCTCCGGTCATCATTCAGTTTTCCAACGGCGGTGCTGCTTTCACAGCCGGTAAAGGACTGAAACTCGAAGGTCAGGACGCTCAGATTCTCGGCGCCATCTCCGGTGCGAATCACGTTCATGCCATGGCCGAAGCCTACGGCGTTCCGGTCATTCTGCACACGGACCATGCCGCAAAGAAACTGCTGCCCTGGATCGACGGTCTGCTGGAAGCCGGTGAAAAGAAATTTGCAGAAGAAGGTCGTCCGCTCTTCTCTTCCCACATGCTCGACCTTTCCGAAGAATCGCTTGAGGAAAACATTGAAATCTCCGCTAAATATCTCGAACGCATGTCTAAAATCGGCATGACGCTGGAAATCGAACTCGGTTGTACCGGTGGCGAAGAAGATGGTGTTGACAACTCCGATATGGATGAGTCCAAGCTCTACACGCAGCCGGAAGATGTGGCCTATGCCTACGAAAAACTGTCTGCTATCAGCCCGAACTTCACGGTTGCAGCGTCCTTCGGTAATGTGCACGGCGTTTACAAACCGGGTAACGTTAAACTGACTCCGACCATTCTGCGCGATTCCCAGGCATATGTTGCTGAGAAATTCGGCACCGATTCCGCGCAGCCGCTGAACTTTGTATTCCACGGCGGTTCCGGTTCCTCTCCGGCGGAAATCGAAGAGTCCATCAGCTACGGCGTTATTAAAATGAACATCGACACCGATACGCAGTGGGCCACCTGGGAAGGTGTACTGAACTTCTATAAGGAAAACGAAGCCTATCTGCAGGGTCAGCTCGGTAACCCGGAAGGGGCCGACAAGCCGAACAAGAAATTCTACGACCCGCGTGTCTGGCTGCGTAAAGGCCAGGAAGGTATGGTTGAACGTGTGAAAAAGGCGTTCGCCGATCTAAACGCGATTGGCGTAAACTAAGTTTTCGAAGCACTGAAAACTGAAAAAGCCGTCCATTCCGGGCGGCTTTTTTGATGTATGGACTATTTCGCGCCGACATTTGCGTGGTGATTTATACCATTTACTACAACATTCCGGTCTTAACGACAGCGTTATTCCGCGCAGAGACGCAGGGAGCGCGGAGCCGTTTATAACTGAACTTTTCTGCGTCCTCAGGGCCTCTGCGGGGATCAAATTTATACCGGATCGTTTTAACGTTTGGTATTACAACTGGAAACCGGGAACGTATCGTTCGAACGGATCCAGGCCGCGTCGCATCAGTTCCCGATAGGGATAGGTGCTGGTCCAGCTTTTTTCCTGATACGGAGCAATGCCTCGATAGTACAGTTTAACCGCCTTCTCCTCTTCGCCAATCAGTTCCATGTATTTTCCTGCCAGAAAGCAGTGGATGGCTTCATAGAGACTGCTTTGGGTTTCGAGCGCAACAAAGTCCGCATAAAGCTGATCGGTATCCCCGCCGTTTTCATCAAACTGCTGCATGCGCAGGGCGAGATCCAGCATCTGATCTCCGGTAGCACTCCGTTTCTGTGCGGAGGAATATTTTTTAATCACCGTCGTCAGTGTTTTTTTATAGGAGTCCAGATCCCCCTTATCCCGCTGAACCAGGGCGAGCAGCATGCCGTATTGAATGTTCGCCGGCCAGCGGTAGGCTTTCTGATAACAAGCAATGGCCTGATCGTAATCTTTATCGGCCCAATGGTAATAGGCGCTGGCAATCGTGTCGGCCCTCTTTTTATGTTCCGTCTGTTCCAGTTCGGCCATTGCCTGTTCAGCAATGGGCTGAAACCACGCGGCGTTTGTCGAGATGTTGTACTTCAGACATTTTGTGTAATGCTGGAGCGGGGTCGTTGTATTTTTGTAACGCGCATATTCCCGGTTCAGGAGTTCTTCGCAGTGTACGTGGTTACCTGCGGCGTAGGCACATTCTGCAGCGACGGCCAACGCCCACTGCGCTCCGCTGCGGCTTGCGGCTTCGGCATAGGGGACAGCCTGTTCTGTTTTACCGGTTTTCATCAGCTGTTTGACGATTTTGCAACGGATTGCGGTGTGCTTCAATCCGTAATCGGGAAAGGTCAGTGTGTGCTCCATGATTTCCAGCCATCGGTCGGTTTGGCCGGTTTTCAGCAGGCATTGGGCGAGCTGCTCATGGACAGTAATATCATCCAGTTTCAGCAGGGCCTTTTCGTAGTATGGAACAGCCGCTTCCACCTGACCGGCTTGGCGATATTGTTCGGCAATGGCCTGATTGATTTCCGGACGGTCGTCTGCTGAATACTCCGGAATCTTTTTTTCCCAGTCGCTACTGTTTTCCAGCCATGCGCGTCCTCCGTAAGGCGAATAAGGACTGATCTGGAGCAGGCGTTCGGCGATTTCAGCTTTATGCATGCGGTTATCTGTCAGTGCCAGTCTGCGCTGTAAATCGGCGTGGGTTTCGTCGAGCTGCCGGAGGTAGTTCTTTTTAATTTCGGCTCCTGTGGATGGACCGTATTGTGCTTTGGTGTCGATAAAGTGGGTAAAGAAGAGGTGAGCTCCTGCAGGCAGATCAGAAATTGGAGTTTGGTTGAGTAGCCGGGCATATTCCTCATTGGCCTCCTGGCTTTTTGCAACATTGGCTTCGAGCAGGGGCAGATAAAGATGACCGGTCAGAGCGGGGAGTGCCTCCCGGGTAAAGCTGTCGATCGATACCGACCACATGTCGTCCATGAAATGCTGACGCCAGACCACAGCGGTAAACATATAATCAAGAATGTGATTACCGAGTGCCGCCAGAGAAGGTTCTCCGGTATCGTTTCCGCTCAAGGTCAGTCTATTCAGTTCCTGCTGTAATAGCGGGATCGCGGTCAGTTCCTTTCCCGTTTCGGAGGGTTGAGAAACTGAAAAAAAGGTGGATAACAGAGCGCTTTTCTGAGGTATGAAATCACTCAGTATGTTTGAAGCCGAAGGGGAAGAAGATCATGATTCAGCAGATCATTGCGGAGCATAAGCTTCATCTGCTCCAACCCTTCCATCGTGGTTTTATGCATGGCCCGAACCCCGCCGGCTTCATTAAGCAGTGCCAACACGCGGAGGTTTTCATCCGGTTTCGTGTTCAGGCGGTCATACGTTTCGAAAATTCGGGAGTCAAAAGGAGTGTATTCCAGCGTCATCATGGCCATTAACCCAGCCGTAACACATTGAGGGTGCTCACTGTTTGCTGTTTCAATCAGTGCGTCGGTATCGAATTTCAACAGACATTCCAATGGTTGCATCCATGAAGGCGGTTCTTTTCGCTGTAGCGCTTTGCCAGCTTCCAGATCGTTGAGCGCCAGCTGATGCAAACCGCATAGTCCCAGTGCATAAGCGCGGAGATACAGTGCATCGGCCGAATCCGGATGTTCGCGCAGAAAACGCTGAGCATATACGAGAGAACGGGCCTGATATACCTTACTGGAAGCGCTCCAGGTGTGGGCGCATCGTTGGCCGAGATGGGCATAGCCGCGTATCAGCAGGGCATAGGAATCAGCGGATGGATTCTGCAGGTGTTCGGCATGTGCGGTGCGCAACAGATCAATCAGGTCTGTCAGCCGGGGAGAGTCCGCTGCGGCTTGTCCGGGCAGCTTTTCCGGATATCCTGAAGATTTCCGAGGCGTTGCCAGGTTTGCGGCTTCTGTGCATGCCTGCTCCAGCAGAAGCAGATAATTTCCGGTTTCCAGTACGGCATTCCAGGTTTCCCTGCCTTTCGGACCGCCGGTCAGGTTGACTGAAAGACTATGCTCTGAGGGTTGACCGAATTCAAACCGCACGGTGAGGTCGGCGGGAGACTCGGCCGGTGCGCCTAAGGCCCGGTCCCGGCAGAGATACCCCAGATCGTCCCGGAAAACCTGAGCAACGGCCTGTCTTGCGATTTCGCGCTGGAGCAGCGGAATTGCAGGACCGTCCGTCTGCTGGTCAAGCAAGAGAACGGGTTGTGGCAGAGCCGCACAGCAGATGTTCAGGGAAATAATAATGGATGCAGTGGTCAGTATGCGTGTCATGGCAGTCCTCCTGTTTTTATAACTTCGCAAGGGATAGATTTTATTAATGAGAGAATATCGATGCATAATAAAGATAAAAAAACAGGACCATCTACCGGTTGAGTGAGAAAGGGATGCGCTTCCGGTTTCCGGAAAGCGGGGTATACGGGGTGGATTTCGTATGAAAAACGGAGTCCGTGTGTATTCAGGCAACTTTTTTATGTGGCAAATGAACGGTTGCGCAATTAGTCTGTCTCACAGTACGTATGCATTATTTCATGTATGGATAGGAATCTTAAATCCCCCGGAGGGCAGTATGAAGAAATGGTTGATGTTGGTGACGGCTGTCACCTTGAGTTCTGGCGTATTTGCAGCGGAAGGCTGGCTGACTGACTTTGAAAAAGCTAAAGCGCAGGCTAAAGAAGAAAATAAGCATATCCTGATTGATTTCAGTGGTTCCGATTGGTGCGGCTGGTGCATTAAGCTGGATAAGGAAGTGTTCCAGAAGGATGAATTTAAAGCCTATGCCAAAGACAATCTGGTGCTCATGATGGCCGACTTTCCGAGCGATAAGTCAAAAATCAGCGCGGAAACCATGAAGCAGAATGAAAAGCTGGCAAAAGAGTTCGGTGTGCGTGGATTTCCCACGGTATTCGTTCTGGCTCCTGACGGAAGTACGGTTGGAAAAACCGGCTATCAGGCCGGGGGGGCGGAAGCATATGTGGAGCATCTGAAAAGCATTATTGCTGAAAAGAAATAGAAGAAGCACGAATCCGTGCCGAAGAAATGGGCTGTCCTGACCGGGGCGGCCTTTTTTATTTCCCGAACCCCATATTGGCTGAAACTTCTGCCGCTGCGGATTTGATTTTCTGCGACATGCTTCGGATTCGGGCTTTGGTAAAGGTGCTGGTGGAGGCGGTGATACCTACAGCGGCAATGGTTTTGCCGAAGGCGTTGTTTACCGGTGCGGCGATGCAGCGCACGCCGGGAACATATTCCTGCTCGTCCAATGCATAGCCTTTGGAGCGGGTTTCTTCAATGGCGGCCATCACGGCGGCGGTCGTTGTGCAGGTTTGTTCGGTATGTTTCGTCAGTTCCAGCGTCCGGATGAATTTGGTCGGTTCCGGAATCTGGAATGCGAGGAAAACTTTTCCGGTGGCCGAGCAGTGCAGTTCAACCAGTGTGCCGGGGCGTGCGGCGATTCGGACGGGATGCGGGCTGTCGACCACTTCCACGAGCATGGAGCGGTCGCCGTTCAGCACGGCCAGGTGGCATGATTCGCCGGTATCCTGCGCCAGTTTACGAAGAACAGGGCGGGCAAAGCCTTTGATATCGAGATTATCCAGTGCCTTTACACCAATCTGGACCAGAGTGGGGCCAAGGGTCAGGCGGCCTTCATCGGTTTCATCAAGGAAACCGGAGTCCATCAGCGTTCGACTGATGCGCAGTGCCGTGGTGCGCGGGATGTCCAGGGATTGGACGATGTCTTTCAGCATAAGGCCGCCGGGGGTGTCGGCAATCAGTTGCATGACGTGGCAGGCTTTTCCGAGATTGGGGATATGATATTTATTCATGAACTTATTTGTTCATATATGAATCGAAGGGTCAATTTTAAATCCTTTTTTACCCGGCGCGGCTACCAGTGGATGCGGGGCGTGATATCCACCGGAAGGGGATCCGGCGGTGGCGGAGTGCCCTGTTCCACATCTTTCCGGACGGCAGATGGAGCGCGGCCGAAAATCCGGGTGAAGCGGCGTGAAAAATAGAGCGGGTTTTCGAAGCCGCAGCGCAGAGCAATTTCTTTTACGGAGAGGTTGGAACGGGTCAGGAGCACCAGAGCCAACTGCATACGCATCAGGGTTCCTGTATATACCGGGGGATAGCCGACGGAGCGGCTGAAGAGTCGGCACAGATGTTTGGATGAGCAGTTTGCTGAGCGTGCGATTTCGGCAAGGGTAAATTGGGCCAATGGGTTTTCATCAATTTGTTGACGCATCCATTTGAGTGCGCGCCGAACAGGTTCAGGCCGGTCGGGTTGAAAGCTTTCCCATTCCGCTTTTCCCGATTCAAAGCAGGTATTGATGAGCGATTCGACCAGCATACAGTCGCGATGTCCCGGGGGTTCGGCCGGCCAGTTCCGATGCTCATAGATATGTTTCATAATGTGCCGGAAAAGACTGACGCTCAGGTCGGGCGGGGTGTGGTGAATGCGCGGCCAGTTTTGCGGCGGAGGCCAGTCGGAGGGCAGGTGTGAGGCCCCGAAATGAAAAAAGGCGTGGCGGGTGATTTCAACGGGATCCCATTCATAGGTTTCTTCCGTTCCGGGCAGTCCGAAAATAAGCGAACCCGGGGGAGCCGGGTGGGCCTGACCATTGGCGATATATGTCGCCTGGCCGGAGAGAATGTATACGACTTCAAAATCGGTCAGCACACGGTTTTCCAGATGTTCTCCCGGCTGATAGAGAATCTCTCCGCCATAAAGGTAGTCCAGTTTTAAGTAGTCCGGTTGGGATTGCATATGCGAATATAGTGCATGTTTATGCAACTCAGGTCAATGGGCGTAATCCGTAGAACATGTTTAATTATAGTCCACTGAATAATCAGGGGAGTAAATAAAGATGACAGGAAAAGAGCGGCTTAAGGCGACAATACGACATGTTGAGCCGGATCGGGTTTGTGTCGATTTCGGAAGTAATGCTGTAACAGGCATGCATGTGCGCACGGTGGAGCTGCTGCGTGGGTTCTACGGTTTGGAAAAGAAGCCGGTGAAAGTGTGTGAGCCGTATCAGATGCTCGGCGAAATTGAAGATGATCTCCGTGAACGGCTGGGAATTGATACGGAGCCGCTGGTTGGGCATGGGACCATTTTCGGTTTTCGTAATGAGGATTGGAAGCTGTGGACGGCTCCATGGGGCCAGGACGTGCTGGTGCCGGCGGATTTTCAGGTTACATGTGATGCCCATGGGGATACGCTGATATTTCCGCAGGGAGACCGTTCTGCGCCGCCCAGTGGCCGGATGCCGGCGACGGGCTATTTTTTTGACTGCATTGTACGTCAGCCGGAAATGGATGAGGAGAACCTGAGTCCTGAAGACAATCTGGAAGAATTCAGTGTCTTAGATGAAGAGGCGTTAAACTGGTATCAGTCGGAAGCCATTCGGCTGGAGGGGAGTTCCAGAGGGATCGTGGCCTCAACGCCGGGTTCGGCGCTGGGCGATATCGCGCTCGTACCCGGTCCGTTTCTCAAATATCCCAAGGGAATCCGTGATATTTCTGAATGGTATATATCAACAGTGAGCCGTCAGGATTATATTCATGAGGTATTTCGTCAGCAGACGGATATCGCCATTGAAAATATGCGCCTGTTGAAAGAAGTGACGGGGGATCTGATCGATGTGGTCTTTACCTGTGGTACCGACTTCGGAACACAGACATCGCAGTTCTGTTCCGCCGATACCTATGAAGAGCTCTGGGCTCCCTATTACCGGCGGATGAATGACTGGATTCATGAAAACACGAGCTGGAAAACCTTCAAACACTGCTGCGGCGCGGTTTATCCGCTTATCGCGCATTTTGTTGATTCCGGATTTGATATTCTGAATCCGGTTCAGTGTTCTGCGGCGGATATGGATCCGCAACGGCTGAAGGATGAATTCGGGGACCGTATTGTTTTCTGGGGCGGGGGTGTGGATACGCAGAAAACGCTTCCGTTCGGAACGCCGGAAGAGGTGTATCGGGAAGTCCGGGAACGGATTGATATTTTTGCGCCGGGCGGCGGGTTTGTTTTTGATGCTATCCATAACGTACAGGCGAATACCCCGATCGAAAATGTAGTGGCGATGTTCAAGGCATTGGAGGATGCGCGTTCTCTTGTTTACTTATGAAATCAGTTCAGGAAATGACATCACGGTTTAACTATGATCTTTGCGGACCTAATAGTGAGGCCGCTGTCAGAAAGCGGCTGGCTGAAGCGGTCTGGTATCAGACCCCGGTGGCGCGTGATGCGATGCGTAAATTGCTCGAGCGTCGGAATGGTCCGGGGATGCGCGATTGCTTCATCTGGTTTGGGCTGATGGCCGGCTGCGCCTGGCTGACGGTTTTCCTTTGGGGCAGCTGGCCGGCGTTTTTTCCGTATATGCTCTATGCGGTTCTTTACGGTTCCACCTCAGACTCACGCTGGCATGAATCGAGCCATGGGACTGTTTTTAAAACCGACTGGTTGAATAATGTGCTTTATGAGGTTTCCTCGTTCATGGTTATGCGTGAATCCACCGTCTGGCGCTGGAGTCATACGAGGCATCATTCGGATACGATTGTGGTTGGCCGGGATCCGGAAATTGCAGTTCCCCGTCCGGTTCAGTTATTCAGGTTTATCCTTAACTTTACCGGGCTGCCCGCTGTATATGCTTATGTTCGTAAAATTCTGAAGCACAGTACCGGAAATCTTTTTGATGATGAGCGGACGTATATCCCCGAATATGAGCATGGCCGTATCATTTGGAAAGCACGGGCCGTGCTGCTGATCTATGCGGGATGCCTGGGTTGCAGTTGGTATTATCAGACTGTTTTTCCGCTGCTCTTTATCGGGCTTCCGAATCTGGCGGGGGCGTGGCTGATGCCCGTTTACGGTTTAACTCAGCATACCGGGCTGGCGGAAAATGTGCTGGATCACCGGAAGAACTGCCGTACGGTACAAATGAATCGCGTTAACCGGTTTCTGTACTGGAACATGAACTATCATATTGAACATCACATGTTTCCGCAGGTGCCGTATTACAACCTTCCGAAGCTGCACGAGCTGGTTCGTCACGACATGCCGTCCCCTATACCGGGCTTTGGGATGCCTGGCGGGAAATCATTCCGGCGGTTATCCGGCAGAGCAGGGATCCCGAATACTATGTTGAGCGGGAGGTTCCTGAGCCGGCGGCTGATAACACGGAATCCATGATACGCATAGATTCGAATGAAACACCCGATGAGGAAGGGTGGGTAAAGGTTGGCCATGCGGACCTGCTGTTGCCGGAAGACGTGCTGCGTTTCGATCATGATGAAAAAACCTATGCGGTATACCGGACGGCTGAGGGTCTGTTTTATGCCAGTCAGGGTATCTGTTCCCATGGTCAGACTCACCTGGCATCCGGTAAGGTGATCGGGTGTCAGATCGAGTGCCCAAAACATAATGGACGGTTTGATGTACGCGATGGATCGGTTCAGCGTAAACCGCCGAAAAACAGTCTGCAAATCTTTCCGGTGAAGTTGGATCAGGGAGACATACATATCAAGGTGACGGGATAATGATGAATCAAACTGTAAAAAAAAGAAGTCTGCTGATCATGGCGGTTTGTGCCGTATCGGCAGGAAGTGCTGTTGAATACCATGTTGCTAAAGATGGCAGAAATACCAATAGCGGAACATTAAACGAGCCCTTTCTGACGATACAGCATGCGGCAGAACAGGCAATGCCGGGCGATATCATTACGGTTCATGAGGGGATTTACCGGGAGGAGATTAATCCTCCGCGGGGCGGAACATCAGAGGAAACCCGTATCGTCTACCGTGCCGCGAAAGGCGAAGACGTTGTGATTAAAGGTTCGGAAGTCGCCAAAGGCTGGACGCATGTGAAGGGCGATGTATGGAAACTGGTTATTGCGAATCCCGAGGCGTTTTTCGGTACTTTCAATCCGTTTCGCACCCAGATTTACGGAGACTGGTATAAACATCTGGGCCGACTGAATCATGTGGGTCAGGTTTATCTCAACGGGCACTGGCTCACTGAAGCAGCGAGCCTTGAGGACGTCATGAAGCCGACGGGTGAGACGGCTCTTTGGTTTACCAATGACAACCGGTATCCCAAAGACCGTTACGGTCCGTCTATCGATCTGCTCGGTTTTACTTTAAATGGTGACAGCGCAGCTTTCATAAAAGCGGTTGATACTTCTGAACGGAAGGGGGCCGTAAATGGACATCATAAAGGCAAAGAACAGATCAGAGCCGCCCGTGCCGGCCAGTGGCTTAAATATGAAAACATCAACTTTGGAAAAGGTTCTTCCCGGATTACATTTCAGGCGCTCACTGAAACCGTAGGCGGTAGAATTGAAGTTCGTCTTGATGGACCGCAGGGTAAGCTTCTCGGAACCGGAACCATTGACTGTACAGGCAGCAGCTGGTCGGGCTGGCGGGAGTTTTCCGCTGATATCAAAGAAACCGGCGGAATTCACACCCTCTGCCTGGTTTTCAAAGACAAGCCCGAACCGGAACCCAATGCGGAGGAAGTGATCATCTGGGCGCAGTTTAAGGACGTGAACCCCAACGAAGAGCTTGTGGAAATCAACGCCCGCGAAACGGTCTTCTATCCCCGGAAAACAGGCATTAATTATATCACCGTTTCCGGATTTACACTGGAGCAGGCCAGCCCCAACTGGGCTCCGCCCACTGCGGAGCAGGTTGGACTGATCGGCACGCACTGGAGCAAAGGGTGGATTATTGAAAACAACACGATCCGCTATTCCTCCTGCACCGGCATTACGCTGGGAAAATATGGTGATGAAATGGATAACCGGGCGATGTCGGCGGAAGGCTATGTGGGCACCATAAAACGAGCCCACACCAACGGCTGGGCAAAAGGAAATATAGGCAGTCACATCGTGCGCAACAACAGCGTCTCCTATTGTGAACAGGCCGGGATCGTCGGAAGCATGGGCGCCGCCTTCAGCCGGATTATCGGCAATGAAGTCTTCCAGATTCACCAACGAGGACTTTTCAGCGGAGCCGAGATGGCCGGCATTAAATTTCATGCGGCGATCGATACGCTCATTGCGGATAATCATGTCTATGCATGCAACCGGGGTATGTGGCTCGACTGGATGACGCAGGGCACCCGCGTCAGTCAGAATCTGTTCCACGGAAATATGAGCGAAGATCTCTGGCTTGAAGTCAACCATGGGCCCTGTGTGATTGACAACAACTTCTTCCTCTCCCGCACCTCGATTAATGACTGGTCGCAGGGCAGTGCATTTATTCACAACTTTTTTGGCGGAAAGCTGAAACTGGAACCGCAAAGACGTGTAACTCCCTATCATAAAGCACACTCTACAGAGATTGCGGGTATGGATCATGGTTACGGAGGCGACAACCGTTTCTTCAACAATATTTTTTCCGGGCCCAACGCACTGGATGCATATAAGGACAGTAAACTTCCGATTATTTCGGACAGTAATCTGATGCAGGAGTTCGATTACGACATAAAAATAAAAAGAGACCGAGAACAGGTATTCCTCGAAATCACATGGCCGTCCCTTGCAAAGCTGCCCGGAACCTCTGTCGTCACAACCGGAAAGCTCGGAAATACAGCCATTTCCAAGTTGCCATACAGGAATTTCAACGGATTGGATCTGATTGTGAATAATGATTATTGGGGCAACTCCCGTAAAACCAAGTCGCCGACCGTCGGCCCGGTTCAAAAGATCAGGACAGGCCGCACCGAACTGAAGGTGTGGCCCAAAAAATAAGCGCTTAGAGTTGAGCTGATACGGTTGATGCACGAGACCGGCATGCCTGCCGGGAACGGGAAGAAGGGCGGTTTCGCTGTTGTCGCAGGCTCCGGGCCGGTTCACAGGCTCAACCGTTTCCGCCCTGTAACACGATACGGAGAGGATACTGAAAATGATGACCAGACTTAACATCCTGATACTTACCATGATTGCCGCAACAACCTATTCGGCGGAGTATCATGTATCTACTCAGGGAAATGATGCTTACTCCGGCACAAAAAGCAGACCCTTCAAAACCATATCAAAAGGAGCGGAAGTTGCTCAGCCGGGAGATACGGTTATCGTTCATGAAGGCGTCTATCGCGAGGAGATCAATCCTCCGCGCGGCGGTACATCAGATAAGCAACGCATTGTTTATCGGGCCGCCAAAGGTGAAAACGTTGTCATCAAAGGATCCGAAGTCGTCAAAGGCTGGACGCATGTGGAAGGCGACGTATGGAAACTTGTCATCGAAAATCCCGAGAGCTTCTTCGGAGCATTCAATCCGTTTCGTACGCAGATTTATGGCGACTGGTATCGCCATAAAGGTCGATTAAATCATGTGGGACAAGTTTATCTCAATGGTCATTGGTTGAGCGAGGCCTCAAGCCTGGAGGAGGTTATGAAACCGGCCGGGGAAACCGCTTTGTGGTATACCAATGACCAGCGTTATCCAACCGATCGCTATGGTCCCTCGGTTGACCTGCTTAAACTCGAATTAAATGGGGAGAAGGCAGCAGCGTTGAATGCGGTGGATTTTACCGATCGAAAAGGCGCATGGACCGGAACGCATAAAGGGGATGATTACATTAAAGCCGCCCGGGAGGGGCATTGGCTGAAGTATGAAGAGGTTAATTTCGGAAAAAAGACCTCTCAAATCACTTTTACCTGCATGACCGAATCCATCGGTGGACTTATTGAAATCCGTCTTGACAGTCAACAGGGCCAACTGCTTGGAATCTGTCCGGTTGATTATACGGGATCCAGGTGGACAGGCTGGCGGGAGTTTTCCGCAGACATCAAAGAAACCGGCGGAATTCACACCCTCTGCCTGGTTTTCAAAGACAAGCCCGAACCGGAACCCAATGCGGAGGAAGTGATCATCTGGGCGCAGTTTAAGGACGTGAACCCCAACGAAGAGCTTGTGGAAATCAACGCTCGCGAAACGGTCTTCTATCCCCGGAAAACAGGCATTAATTACATCACCGTTTCCGGATTTACACTGGAGCATGGGAGCCCCAACTGGGCTCCGCCCACTGCGGAGCAGGTTGGACTGATCGGCACGCACTGGAGCAAAGGGTGGATTATTGAAAACAACACGATCCGCTATTCCTCCTGCACCGGCATTACGCTGGGAAAATATGGTGATGAAATGGATAACCGGGCGATGTCGGCGGAAGGCTATGTGGGCACCATAAAACGAGCCCACACCAACGGCTGGGCAAAAGGAAATATAGGCAGTCACATCGTGCGCAACAACAGCGTCTCCTATTGTGAACAGGCCGGGATCGTCGGAAGCATGGGCGCCGCCTTCAGCCGGATTACCGGCAATGAAGTCTTCCAGATTCATCGCCGGGGGCTTTTCAGCGGAGCCGAGATGGCCGGCATTAAATTTCATGCGGCGATCGATACGCTCATTGCGGATAATCATGTCTATGCGTGTAACCGGGGCTTATGGCTTGACTGGATGACGCAGGGCACCCGCGTCAGTCAGAATCTGTTCCACGGAAATATGAGTGAAGATTTATTTCTGGAGGTTAATCATGGGCCCTGTGTAATCGACAATAACCTGTTCCTGTCCAGCACATCTGTTAGCGACTGGTCGCAGGGCAGTGCTTTCATTCATAACCTGATTGCAGGCAATGTGTGGGTCTCTCCTCAGGAGCGCCAAACGCCCTACCACCCTGCGCACTCCACCGAACTGGCCGGTCTCGATAAAATATATGGAGGGGATAACCGCTTTTTTAACAACATCTTTGCGGGCCGGGACGCCCTTATAAATTATAGAAAAGGCGAACTGCCGTTATTCACCGGAGCCAACCTGTTTTTGAATAAAGCCACTCCGCTTGATCCGGAAAAGGACGGTGCGGTGATGGCGGACTTTGATCCTCAGATTAATGTCGTGAGAGATGGTAATGATGCATATGTCGAAATGGTTTTTCCGAAAGTAAACGGCTTAAAAACGGAGATCATTACTACGGCTGATCTGGGTGAAGCGGCCATCCCGAAACTCCCTTATAAGAATTATGATGAAGCAGACCTCATCGTGAATAATGACTATTGGGGCAACCCGCGTAAAACAAAGGCGCCTTCGGCTGGTCCCTTTGAAGATTTTAAACCGGGTGCTGTTAAGCTGAAAGTCTGGCCGAAAAATAAAACCATTACGAAATGAAAACCTATATTGACGGACACTTATGTATGAAATTATTTCGACGGAAATTAATGGTCTTAACGCTGGCCGCTGCTGCGTGCTGCAGCGGGCGTCCTGCCACCGAACAAAAACCTTTAGCGGATGAGGATGGTTATAAGCTGTGGCTTCGTTATGCCAATCCCGGCGAAGCAGCATCGTCTTATAGAAAACAGGTTAAGCAGCTTCATATTGAAGGTAACTCGGCGACCAGTAAGATTATTCAAAAGGAGTTGAAGGCTGCCATAAAGTGCATGCTGGGCCATGACGTAAAGCTGTCCGGTGATTCGCTTCTAAGCGGCTCCGTGCTGATCGGCACCCCTCAAAATTCTTCAGTGATCCGAAATTTAAAATTAACAAAAGAGCTCGAACAACTGGGCGGTGAAGGCTTCATTATCCGGTCAACAAGCATTAATGAAAAGCGTGTCATCATCATTGCAGCGAACACTGATATCGGAACGCTCTACGGCGGTTACCATTTCCTGCGACTGATGCAGACGGGAAAGCCCATTGATTCGCTGGATATTGCCGAGGCCCCCGCGCTTCAGCTGCGGATGATGAACCACTGGGACCGGCTTGATGGCCGTATTGAACGAGGCTATGCAGGACGCTCGTTGTGGCAGTGGGATGAACTGCCCGATACGTTAAGCCCCCGTTATTCAGACTATGCCCGTGCCTGTGCCTCGATCGGGATCAACGCAGCGGCCGTCAATAACGTTAACGCCGACCCGCTTATCCTTTCAGAAGAATATCTCGAAAAAGTCGCCGCACTGGCAGATCTTTGGCGGCCGTATGGTGTGCGGATGTACCTGAGTGTAAACTTTGCTTCGCCCTTGGCGCTGGACGGATTGAAGACGGCCGATCCGCTGGATAAGAACGTTATTGCGTGGTGGAAAAGCAAGGCTGATGAAATCTACAAGCGTATTCCCGATTTCGGAGGTTTTGTGGTTAAAGCGGATTCTGAGGGACAACCCGGCCCGAAAACCTACGGACGTTCCCATGCCGAAGGGGCAAACATGCTGGCCGATGCGCTGGCTCCGCATAACGGTATCGTGCTGTGGCGCGCTTTTATTTACGACACCGAGGTGGATCCGGATCGTACGAAACGGGCTTATCTTGAGTTTACCCGGCTTGATGGCCGGTTCCGCCCGAATGTCTCGGTTCAGGTAAAAAACGGCACCTTGGACTTCCAACCTCGCGAACCGTTCCATCCGCTGTTCGGCGGGCTGAAAAAGACATCGGTTATTGCAGAAATCCAGGCGTCTCAGGAATATCTCGGGCAGGCAAAACATCTCGTCTATCACGGACCTATATGGAAAGAGTTTTTGGATTCCGATACATATGCCAAAGGAAAAGGATCAACGGTTTCCAAGGTTTTAGCCGGTGAAGTATATCCGAACCGCATAACCGGACTGGTATCTGTCACCAACCCCGGACTGGATCCTAACTGGTGCGGGCACCACTTTTCTCAGGCAAACTGGTTTGCTTTCGGCCGTTTGGCCTGGAACCCCGATTTAACGGCGGAAGCCATTGCGGACGAATGGATCCGTATGACGTTTACGAATGACGATAACGCTGTTTCCGCGATTCGCGATATGATGATGGGGTCGTATGAAACCTTTGTCCGATATTCTATGCCCCTCGGACTGAACGGGTTGATCGGCGGCGATCATTACGCTCCGGAGCCCTGGCACAAACAGGGCGGCATGCCGGCATGGTCGGCGGACTATTATCACAATGCATCCACCGCAGGCATCGGCTATGACCGCACCCGCAGAGGAAATCATGCGGTTGATCAATACCATCGGCCGGTCAGTGATCTGTTTAACGACCCGGAAACCTGCCCTGAAAAGTTTCTGCTCTGGTTCCATTACCTGCCATGGGATTACACCATGAAATCTGGCAGAACATTATGGGAAGAGCTGCAGTCAACGTATCAGCAAGGAGCTGCAGAAGCTGCTGAAATGCAGAAAGTATGGCAATCGCTGAAAGGAAAGATTGACGCACGCAGACATAAAGAAGTGGCCGATCGGCTGGCTGTTCAGGTAGCCGATTCGGCAAAATGGAGAGATAAGGTCTTAGCCTACTTCGGCCGGTTTGCGGAGCAGGATAAATAATACGGTATACGATGAAAATAAGAAACAGACTTAGAACCGCCTTCACCCTTGCTGTTTGCACAACGGCGACCTTTGCTGCGGAATACCACGTCTCTGTAAAAGGGAATGACGCCAACGCCGGATCAATGAGCAAACCTTTCAGAACGATCTCTAAGGGGGCCGAAGCGGCGATGCCGGGAGATACGATTATTGTCCATGATGGCATCTATCGAGAAGAGATTAATCCTCCGCGCGGAGGAACATCAGATAAAAAGCGTATTGTTTATCGTGCAGCAGAAGGTGAAAAGGTGATCATCAAAGGGTCTGAGATTGCCAGGGGGTGGACGCATGTGGAAGGCGATGTCTGGAAATGGGTCTGCAAGAATCCGGATTCCTTTTTTGGCTCCCACAACCCCTTCCGCACGCAGATCTGTGGCGATTGGTACATGCATTGCGGGCGATTGACGCATACGGCTCAAGTGTATCTGAACGGAAGTCCGCTCACTGAAGCCGCAAACCTGGATGAGGTCATGAAAGGAGCAGGCAGCAAGCCGCTCTGGTTCACCAACGACAACCGTCGGCCTGAAGATCATGCAGGGTCATCGGTAGATCTATTGGATATCACCTTTAACGGTAAAGGGGCCGGCTGCATTTCAGCGGCTTCATTTAGCGATTCGCAAGGTGTGAGAACGAAAACCCGGAAAGGGCAGACGTTCATCCAGCAGGCCAAAAGCGGAAGCTGGGTTACTTTTGAAAACGTTAATATGGGAAAAGATACCACGCAGGTTACGTTCAGCGGCTTATCGGACACCATGGGACTTCAGGTTGAAATCCGGCTCGACGGACCGGAAGGGAAACTGCTGGGCATATGCCCTGTAGGCTACACCGGCGATACGTGGGAGCTCAAATGGAAGACGTTCTCCGCCGGCCTTAAACGTGTGAGCGGAATACAGACGCTCTGTCTGGTATTTAAAGATCTTCCCGCACCGGAACCCAATGCGAAAGAACTCATTATCTGGGCGCAGTTTAAGGATGTGAACCCTAACGAGGAGCTCGTGGAAATCAACGCCCGTGAAACTGTTTTTTATCCCCGGAAGCCCGGCATCAACTATATTACCGTTTCGGGATTCACGATGGAACATGCAAGTCCCAACTGGGCTCCGCCGACCGCGGAGCAGGTCGGTCTCATTGGAACCCATTGGAGCAAAGGCTGGATTATTGAAAACAACACGATCCGCCATTCGTCATGTACCGGTGTGACACTGGGGAAATACGGGGATGAGTATGACAACACCTCGGCGGATAGCGCTGAGGGATATGTTGCAACGATTGAACGCGCTGCTGCAAACGGTTGGACGAAAGAAAATATTGGGTCGCATATTGTGCGCAATAACACGATCCATAGCTGCGGAGCTGCAGGCATCTGCGGCAGCCTTGGAGCCATCTTCAGCGAGATCTCAGGAAATCATATCTACGACATCAATATCGATAAACCATGGTCCGGATATGAAATGGCCGGTATTAAATTTCATGCCCCCATTGACATGCTGATTAAGGATAATTGCATCCACCGGACCTCGCGAGGCATCTGGCTCGATTGGATGACGCAGGGGACACGGATCACAGGAAATCTTCTCTATGATAACGGACGTCAGGACCTTTACATGGAGGTAAATCACGGTCCCTATATCGTGGACAACAATATCTTCGCAACAGAAAATCCGTGGAGCACGCTTAAGGACCGGTCGCAAGGCGGGGCATATGTACATAACCTATTTCTCAATATCATCGACGCAAAACCGGACGGTCGGCAAACGCCCTATCATGAAGCGCATTCCACCAAAATACTTGGCTTAAGCAAAATTTATGGAGGCGACAGCCGTTTTTACAACAACCTGATCGGGGGTAGAGGTCTTGTTGATTACAACCGAATGGAGCAGCCGTGCACTGCGCAGGGCAATGTCTATCTTGCCGGTGCAGAACCTCTGGCAGACGAAAAGGATCCAGTGATTGTATCCGAAGACGAAGCCGAATGGAGTCTTTTTACAGCGGATGATGCGGTTTTGCTGAAGGTAAAACTTCCGGCGAGGGTGCATGATGAGAACAGGACGTTCGTCACGACAGCGCTATTGGGAAAAACGGAGGTGTCCGGGGCATGGTTTGAGCATCCGGACGGCACTCCGCTGACCATCAATACCGACTATTTCGGGAATAAAAGGGTGTCTGAAAATCCCGGTGCAGGGCCGGTTCCCATGCAGGGATCCTGTGAAATGACCTTCCGGGTTTGGCCGAAAAACAAGGCGCGTTAGTCCACCGCAAATACATTTATCATCAGGAGCAATACCATAATAAATCGTAATTTAATCCGGAGGCGAGGACTCTGTGGAATTGCACTGTCTGTTCCGGATGCGCGGGCCGAGCCGCTTTTTGAATATCGCGCCACGCACCGTCTGACTCCCGTGTTTAATTATGAAGATGATTTCAGACCTGATTTTTAAGCCCGATGTCTATTCTTTTTTATTGCCTCCGGCTAAGACAATGAATCTTAAACGTATGCAGATTCCGATAGACACACCTGAGTTAATAGAAGCTGCGAAGCAGTCGTTTCGTTTCCGAGGTGATCTGGCAACGGGCTGGAGTATGGTCTGGAAAACCGCGCTATGGGCTCGTTTAAAAAATGGAGATCATGCCTGTAAAATTAGGAGCAGTTTGCTGTTTCCGCTGGACAAGGCGGAAAAAGGGCGGTGAAAAGGTTTCCCATCTGCATGATTCCCGCTGATTCGGGGGGGGCTTTGAAATTTTGTTACAGAAACGATGATGAAGCAGGTTCCATGCTAAGCCTCTGTTATGGGACCGCTTCACACATGAATCACCGAAACCGGAATAGGAAATGGAATGAATAAGTTGCTGTTAATTATGTCGTCGCTCATTTCTGCCGTGTTGGCTGATGTTACTTTTCAAGAGGTTCCCATGCCGAATCCTTCTCCTGGATTTGTCTGGGAATCTCCGAAACCGTTTCCTGAAAACTGTCCGTTCGAGCAGTCGTCAATGGCGAACCGGATCTATTTTACCGGCAGACACAGCAGTTACTGGATGGGTGATACGGTCTATCCTTCATGGGCCTCCGATGGAAACCTTTATACTCCGTGGACGGATGGGGTAACCGATGGGGTGTCGTGTAATTCGTATGCGGCTAAAGGGGCCGGGGCCCGGACGGGTCATGCCGTGTTGAAAGGTGATGATCCATTGTCGCTGGAAATTAAAAATACATCGCCGCCCAAGCCGGCCAGCGCCCTTCCTTATTGCGGACGCTATCCGGCGGGCTCACTTGTGCATGATGGTATCTGGTATTACGGCACGTACTGTCTCGGACCCCGGGCCGGATATTACCATAATAAATTTACTTATAATTGGCCCAACCTCGGTCCCATGCCCGGTTTTCAAATCTCTTATGATCTCGGGAAAACATGGGTTGACTCCCCTCATACACCAACCCGGCCTCTTTTCCCTGAACCCGGGAAAGCCTATGGAGCTGTTAAAATGGGGGCGCCGCACTTTGTTGATTTCGGGAAAAACATGGAACATTCGCCCGATGGGAAAGCGTATCTGATTGCAATGGGGGCGGAGGATAATGATCCGATGCCGCGTCCTTGCATCACGAAGGGTGAGTTGGGGAAATCGTATAAATCAGCAGCGTGTTCTGATGAACCCCTTGTTTCGGATCACGACATTGATTGGATGGAAGAGCACTATGCACATGCGAATCTGAGCTGGATCTCCGCCGACCAGATTTATCTGGCCCGCGTGACACCATCCCCGGAAACGATCAACAATGAAGCCGCTTATGAATATTTTGGCGGACATGACCAACAGGGGAATCCTGTTTGGACGGATGATTTTGAGCAGATCAGACCGCTGATCGAATGGAATAACCATATGGGCTGTGTCACGGTCACGTATGTTCCTCATCTGAAAAAATATCTGATGTGTGTGACCGACGGCTGGCCGACCGTCGCCAAAATGGATTCCTACATTCTCGAAGCAGATGTGCTTACGGGGCCGTGGCGAATCGTCACGTATATGGAAGATTTTGGTGAGCAGGCTTACTTTCTGAATTTCCCGACTAAATTTATTAAAGAGGATGGCACGTTTTGGCTCTGCTATTCCGCCAATTTCAGTCCCGATTGGAATGGGGTGAAACTGGAGTTTAAACCGTATGGCGGACGTTACGGATTATGTCTGCACGAAATGCGGTTTCTCGCTGAGGACGAAAAAGATCCGGATGAACCCGATCCATATTCAATGGATCTTGTAACAGGGAATATTGCTCGCTTTGCGACCGTTCAGGTCAGTTCGCTTCAAAAGAAAAAGGGCCGGCGAGGTCCAACGAAAGAGGGTCTGGTCGATGGCATAGTCGACGGTTATCCGAATAATATTGAAACGGAATGGGTCAGTGAAAAGGAACAGGCAGGTGCTTGGGTCCGGCTTGAATGGGAAACTGAAAAGAGGATTGACCGTATCATTCTCGCTGACCGACCGAATGAACATGATCAGGTTCTTTCGGGTACGCTCAGTTTCAGTGACGGATCTTCAATTGATGTCAGCCGGCCGCTGCCGAACGATGCGAAGAATGGCGTACAGGTCTGTTTTCCCGCCAAAACGATCCAATGGGTTCAGTTTGAAATCACCCGTATCAAAGAGCGCAGCAGATACATTGGCCTTTCTGAGATGGCTGTTTTTGAGGCTCAACCGGAGGAATAAACCGTATTTCAGAAACGGGGTGTTCATATTTGAACAATTGTTCATATTCCGATGTTCTGGAATCGTACGGGACTCTGGGTGGAGTAATTATGACGGACTGGAGGTATTGATGACCAAACGAGTTGCATTCCTATTGGCCGGAACAGTCCTTGTGTCGACGGTTTTGGCCGGTTTAACGGAAATGGTGGTGCCGGTTGACTGGAACCGGTTTCCGGGGACAGCCCAGCCGAGCCCCGAATTCGAACTGAGTTCGAGGCTGGTTGCAAATGCTGCCCGCCATTCGCAGCATTGGGCGGAGGTGACGTATGAAACGCAGGCCGGACGTTATCTGATTAAGAATGAAAACAAGGAGCACACCATCCGCCCGGCCACGAGTGCGGCCTATGGACTGGCTGTGGCGCTTTGTACCGGTACTGTCAGCGGAGAGGAAGCGCTGGAAATTACGCTGAAACTGATCCGCGGTGCGGCATCGATCCATAAGGCCAACGGCGGAAAGTGGGGCGATCACTGGCAGTCATCGCTTTGGGCTGCGCAACTGGGGCGTGCGGCCTGGATGCTGTGGGATGAGCTGGATATGGAAACCCGGGAGCAGGTGGCCCGGCTGGTTGTGCACGAAGCCGGCCGGAACTTCAGGGTGCGTTACTGGAACGGAAAAGGGGGGATTCCAAGGCCGAGGAAAATTCGTGGGATTCAATGATCCTGCAGGTGGCTGTGGCGATGATGCCGAAACATCCGGATGCAGGGGAGTGGAAAAGAAAATGCAGTGCACTGCTGGTTGGTTCCTACTGCCGTCCGTCCGATATGAAGCGGACGGATGTCACGCTCGATGGAAAAACGCCGGCAGAATGGCTGGATGGATATAATATCCGCGAGGACGGTATCGTCATAAATCATAATCTGATCCACAATGATTATATGGCTTCCATTGCTCATTTACAGATGCAGGGGTTTATGGTCTTTCCGCTCGCCGGACAGCCGGTCCCGGAGTCGATTGATTTCAACTTTCCAATGATTTACCGCACGCTGGCGACAAAAGAATTTGTGTCGCCGCCGTTCAAAGAGCCCGGCGGAACGATGTTTATTCCGGGAAGTCCGGAGCAGTATTATCCGAAGGGCACGGACTGGTCGAAATACCGCTATGCCTGTTTTTACGGTATGGATGCGTTGTTTGATGTGCTCGGTTACGACGCAGGTCTCGGGGAAAAGGCTTCGGAATGGCGGAGGCTGCGCGGGGAGCGTATGCTGGAAATGCAGTTGCGGCATGCCGACGGGCGTCTGTATGCGCCGGGGGAATACGACACCTACAAAGGTGTAGAACAGATGGTGTTCTGGATGATGGCGGATGCACATCTGCTGCAATGGTTGAGCGATCATGGTGTCTGCTTTGACCGGAAAAACCGGCTGGAGGAATAGGATGAATGGTGCTGTTTTCGGGATGCTGATGGCGATGGCAACGGTGGTGACGGCGGATGAAACGCTGATTCGTCGGCAGTTTACGGCATATTATGTGCAGACCTCGGCAAGTGAGCCAGCCGCGAAAAAATATATGCAGGACCTGCGCGCGGACGGCACATGGGCGGATGTTGATTATACCAGTAAACGGCGCGGAAACTGGCCGACACGCCGTCATCTGACCCGGCTGGAGAATATGGCCGCGGTTTATGCTGATCCCGGTGCCGCGCTTTTCCGCTCATCGGAACTTCGCGATGCGATTGTTTCCGGACTGAATAATTGGGTGGAACAGGACTATCGCAATCCGAACTGGTGGCAGGGCCGAATCGGGGTGCCGAAATCTATGGCGACGACTCTGATGCTGCTGGGGGACGGCTTACCGGATGATGTGCTGAAAAGGGCGCGGCCGATTCTGTTGCGGAGTAAAATGGGGATGACCGGGCAGAATAAGGTATGGTGCGCGGGCAACAATGTGATGATCGGTCTGCTGTATGATGAGCCGGATCGGATTGCAAAAGCGGTGGCGGAAATCTGGTCGGAACTGCGCGTTTCGACGGAGGCGGGCATTCAGCCTGACTGGAGTTTTCACCAGCATGGACCCCAGCAGCAGTTCGGGAACTACGGGGCTTCGTTTGCCGGAGATATGATCAAATGGGCCTCCATTCTGCGGGGAACGGATTATGCTTTAAGCGGGGATAAACTGGAGATTCTGCGGAACTATATATTGGATGGCGTTTCCTGGATCATCTGGAACGGACGGATGGACCTGAGCGGCTGCGGGCGGCAGATCGATCAGGGGGCGCAAGGGGCAAAAGGCCGCGAAACGCTGCGCCAGCTGAAGGTCATGCCTTCAATCGATCCTGAATGTTCCGATAAATATAAAGCGGTTTTGAACCGGGCAGGATTTAATCCGTTCTGGCGCTCCGAAATGGCCGTGCAGCGCAGGCCGGACTGGTATGCTTCGGTCAAAATGAGTTCAACGCGGGTGATCGGAGCGGAAACCTGTAACTCGGAAAACATGCAGGGGTTGCATCTGGGCGACGGTATGCTGCTGGTTTATCGCGATGGCGGTGAGTATGAAGACATCGCTCCGGTTTGGGATTGGAAGCGTTTGCCGGGTACTACGTGCGATCAGGGTATGGATGATCTAATGCCTAAAGGAGCTTCTGGCAGCTATGGCGGTTCTGATTTTTCGGGGGTTCTTGGAACCGGTGAAACCGGTATGGCTGCAATGGTGTATAAACGAAAAAATCTTGTTGCCCGGAAGTCATATTTTTTCTTCAGAGATCAGGTGGTTTGTCTGGGGGCGGGAATTTCCGGAGAAACCGACGGAGATGTTTATACTGCGGTTGAGCAGTCTTGGCTGAACGCTCCGGTAGTGCGGGAGGGCCGTATGATACGGCATGGCGTTGCCGTCTATGAGGTGCTGGATGGAGATGCCGAGGTTGCGTATGGAACGGTGGATGGAAACTGGGAGCCCAGTTTTACCACGCGCGGGGACCGTCCGGTTTCGGGGGATGTTTTCAGTGTATGGATCAATCATGGAACATCACCGAAGCAGGCCGCTTATGTTTACAGGATTTTGCCAACCGGGGCGGTGGATCATGCTGAAGAGATTGCGGTGGTGGAAAATACAGAAAAGGTGCAGGCGGTTATGTGCGGCCGTTCGGCCTGTGCGGTATTTTATGCAGCCGGAAAAGTGCGGCTGGGTAACAGAACCGTAGAAGTGAACGGGCCCTGTCTGCTGATGTTCTCTGATGCCGGAATGAAGGTTGCTGATCCGACGCATTCGCTTCAGTCTCTGGAGATTAAGATGAATGGTAGGACGATTGAAGTGAAGCTGCCGCAGGGAAAACAGCGGGGAATGCCGGTGGAGGTGCAGTGATATGCGTATGTTTTGGATGGGGCTGTCTGTTGTGTTGTTATGGTCGGGCCGGGTTCCGGGAAAAACGGAGACTGAATATCCGATTGAGAAAAAGATGCCGGTTGAGGCGGTGATCACCTATCCGGATTCCAATCCGCTTCGTGAGGCGCTTTTGCCGGTTCCGGAAACCGCGGTGTTCCGGATGGAGGGCTGGTGTCTGTGGGACCCCTCGGTCATTAAGGTCGGCGATACCTACCATCTGTTCTGTTCCCGCTGGCCGAAAGCGGATGATCATTCTTTCAATTCAGGGTGGATGCGGAGTCATGTGATCCGGGCAACGTCGAAGAACCTGTTCGGTCCGTATGAGTTTCAGGAAGTGGTACTGCACCCGAAGGATCATCCGTGGGCAACGCGCGGGATTCATAACCCGAAAATTACGAAAGTAGGTGATCGCTTTCTGCTCTATCATCTGGGCATTCCGAAATGGTCCACGGGGTTCGCCTATGCCGATGCCATCGAAGGGCCCTGGGAGCCGTTGCCGCAACCGGTGCTGAAGGCCAACAATCCGGCTCTGCTCGTTCGTGAAGACGGTTCGGCCTACATGGTTTCGAAACATAAACCGAAACCGACGAAGGATGGAAAGTGGGATGCCTGCATGAAAGCGCATGTGGCCGATCAGGTGAATGGTCCGTATAAAACCTTCGGTGAAGGCCGTAACCGGCTGCCTTATGATTTTGAACTGGAGGACCCGACCATCTGGTGGGCGAACAATCAGTACAATGTCATCTGTACCGACTGGGAGGGCAAAGTGACCGGCATTCAGAAACCGGTTGTTTATTACACCTCCAAAGACGGTATTCATTATGAACTTTATTCTGATATTCCGGTCTGGACGCAGACCGAACCGATTCTACTGGAGGATGGAACGCAGCTCGAAGCCAGCCGGATTGAACGCCCGCAGGTATATATCAATGAAAAAGGCGAACTGGAGGCTCTGTTGGTTGCTGTGGGAATTGAAGAGCGGAGTCATGACTATATTGTGATCCGTCCGGTGGATCATTTTGTGCCAACGAATGGAGTGAAAAGTGAAAATTGAACATTTTGCCTATCAGGTGGAAGATGCCACTGCTGTTGCAAACTGGTATAGCGAACAGCTGGGATTTTCGGTGAGACGCGGGTCGGAAAAACCGTTCCCGGTGTATTTTCTGGCCGATGCTTCCGGTGATGTTATGATTGAAATCTACAGTAATCCGGCGGTTCAGACTCCGGATTATGCCTCAATGGATCCGTTGATTCTGCACATGGCGTTTGTCTGTGATGATATTCCTGAAACCATTCAGCGGCTGGAAGCGGCGGGGGCCACGCGGGTTTCCGGCCCTGACGAAACCCCGGCGGGTGATGTGCTGGCCATGCTGCGCGATCCGTGGGGACTGGCGATTCAGTTGTGCCATCGGGCTGTGTCCATGATTCAGGTTTAGAGAGAACCAAAAAAACAGCGATGTTTGAAACTCCGCAGGCGTTACTGGAGAATCTGCTGGCCCCAATGGTGTCGGTACAGATTTTTTCGGCTATACTGATTTATTTCACGATTGTCCGGAGGCGTATTGCAGCGGATTATAAATTATATGTCTGTTTTCTGGTGACCTTTATCCTGTTTCTGATCGGTCGGATTCTTCAGGGGTTTTCGGTTTTTTTTCATTTTATTCCGTTCTGTTTGTCCGGATGGGGCTGTTGTTTGGTGTTGGAATTCCATCGTTGCTGGTTGCCGCGGCGGTTCAGTCGGGGATGAACCGGTCGAAGGCGTTGTATGTCTGGCCCTATGCCGTCGGTGCTGTGATTTCCCTGGCTTATATTGCTTTTGCCGATGCGGGGATGCAGGAGTTGGTGGTTACAAAAGAAATGCTGGCGTGGCTTCCGTTCCGGATTACAGTCCGTGCTGCACATAAAGTTCAGATTGCCGGTGCGGTGATTATGCTGGTTCTGCCTTGCGGGGCGCTTCTTCTCAGAGAGCTTAAAAATCAGCGTAATCCTAATCTTCTGGCCTTCCTGGCGGGGGCTTTTCTTTTCGGTATCTTTTTTGTGGTGGGAACGGTGCGCCCGAAAAGCTACGGGATTTATTATGTCGGGTCGATTTTCAGCGGGTTGTGCTGGAGCTGGGCGGTTTTCCGGGATATCCGAGATATGAAGGGCCGAATGACGCTTCTGAAGGAAGAGCTGCAGTTTCAGATTCAGTCCGGGCGGGGAGAGCGGAATTCGGAAATTGAGCGTTTGCTGGGAAATCTTGAGGAACTTTCGCAGGGAAATCTGGGGGTCTATAAAATGCGCATTCGCGAAATCCTCAGTATGTTGACCGATGCCACGATAGAAGCTGGCGGGGATGCGGAGGTTTTGGTTCAGCGGAATGCCGAACGCAGTAGTGCGATTGAAACGAGTATGGATCCGGATGCAATCCGTGAAATGGTTCGTGCGGAGGCGGTGGAGCTTTCGACGCTGATTGCTGAAATTCCGGAGCAGAAGAGCACCAAGCTCGTCGAACAGGCTGTGGCGTATCTGAAAAACCGCTTCAGCGAAGATGTGAGCGTGGATAAAATGGCAGAGTCACTGGGCATCAGTCGTTCGCACCTTATGCGCGAGTTCAAAAAAGGGACCGGGAAAACGATCAACCAATATCTGACCGCATTGCGGATCGGGCAGGCCGGAAAGCTGTTGGCGACCGCTTCGGTGACCGATACCGCCTTTGCGGTGGGCTATAATAATTCCAACTATTTCAGCACCGTTTTCAAGAAGCAGACCGGGCTCAGTCCGCTTGAATTCCAGAAAACGCTCAAAAAAAGATCTGCCGGATCTGAGCTTTAAAAGCCGAAAACATTAGGTTTTTTGAACAGAGCACTTTTTTAGAGGTCCGTTCGGCACAAAACTGAAGGCGTAAAATCGGTACTCGGGTTATTTCTTCTTCTTTCCGCCCGCAATCTGGTTGCGGGGAATTTTGAACGGGGTAGAAAAGGAATGGATCGATGCAGAAAAGTGTATGTTTAATTGCAGGACTGTTGGTCGTAGGCCATGTTGTTTTCGCAGAGGCGAAAGAGGTGGATTCTTTCAGTAAACCGGTCATTAAAATCACTATGGAAAAGGTGGCTGACTGGCAATACACCCATGAATTTGACGGAAGAAATCTGGCGAAAAAAGGGGATCAGCGCTACCTCCATTGGATTTACGGTCCGTATGTAAATGGTCTGGTTGCTGCAGGGCGGGCGACGGACGACCGGGTTTTTACGCGGCTTGCGGAATCGATCGGGAAACGCGCCGGCTGGGGTGCTCTTCAGTGGGGCTGGGTAGCCAATCATCACGCCACGCTTCAGTCCTGGATTGAGCTCTATGAACAGGATCCGGACCCGGTTAAAATTGCCGAAACGGTGAAATCGCTGGATTTTTATATTGAAAAAAACGCCGGTGCAGACGACGACATGCGGTTCGTTAAAAAGAATGAATATAAATGGTCGTGGTGTGATGCGCTTTATATGTCGCCACCGGCCTTCGCACGGTTGGCGAAGGTGACCGGCGACGATAAATATCTCGAATTTCTGCACAAATGGTGGTGGATTGCGTCGGATTTTTATTACAGCCCGGAGCATCAGCTCTATTTCCGCGATCAAAGTTTTTTCACCAAAAAAGCACCAAACGGACAGCCGGTATTCTGGTGCCGTGGTAATGGCTGGGTGATTGGCGGACTCGTCCGTGTTCTCCAGTATCTGGAAGCGAACGATCCCATGCGGCCGAAGTATGAAGCACAGCTGAAGGCCATGCTGGGTAAGTTGAAAGAAATCCAGTGCAACGACGGCTTGTGGCATGGAAGTTTACTTGATCCGATGTCGCCGGATCAGCCGGACACCAGCGGCAGCGGTTTTATTCTGTATGGATTTGCCTATGCGGTGAATGAAGGGTTGATTTCAAAGGCCGAGTATATGCCGGTGATTGAAAAAGCCTGGCCGGCACTGCTTTCTCACGTCAGTCCGGAAGGGGAATTTATCGGGGTTCAGCCGGTAGGAGACAGCCCGAGAGGATTTGATCCGGACTATTCAATTCCGTATGGCACCGGCGCATTCCTGCTGGCAGCAGGTGAAGTGTATAAAATGGAGCGCTAAGGTGATGCTGAAGGTCTACAGATCGCCTGCCGAAGCTGACCATGTCCGATGGTTTCAACTGGAGAAAAATAATGTTTAAAAAGATGATGATGTCTATACTCGTGATCGGTTCGGTTTCCGCTGTAAGCACTCTGGCGGGAAAAAAAGCGGACCCCATTGCAAATTATGACCGTACAGCAGACCGGCATGCATTCACTGTTTTCATGGAAAACGGTGGATGGTGCTGGTTTCAGGATCCGCGTGCTGTTTTACAGGGCGATTATCTGGTGATTGGCGGGGTATCGGGGAACGGTTCCGGTGCAGCTTTAATCGGGTCGTATGACCTGAAAAGTAAAAAAGTGCTCGGTTCATTTGTTGCCAAAGACCGGTTCAATCGGGATGACCATAATTCACCGGCGTTTTATGCCCGTCCGGACGGATCGCTGCTGGCGGTGTATGCGCGGCATGGCTGGGAAAAGTTTCACTATTTCCGGATTTCAACATCGCCCGATTTTACGCAGTGGGGGCCGGAGCAACGGATTCAGCATGCAGATTTCCTGACGGACAAAAAAGATAAGGTTACCTACATGAACCTTTACAACATGAGTGCCGAGGGAAAGCTGTATAACTTTTATCGGGGTATGGAATATAATCCGACGTTTTGCACATCAACCGATCAGGGGCTGAGCTGGAGTGAGGACACACATTTTATCCAGAGTGAAGTTGATGGGCGTAACCGGCCGTATGCCCGTTATGCCGGTAACGGAAAGGATACGGTATACGTCAGTTTTACCGATGGCCATCCGCACGTCTTTGGCAACAATCTCTATTATGCCGAATTTCGTGGCGGGTCATTTTATCGCGCAGATGGCACGTTGATTAAATCATTAAAAACCGACGGCCCGTTACGCCCGAGCGAGGCCGAGCTGATTTATCACGGGAGTAATGTAAAAGTGAAACAGTCTACGAATGCCGCCTGGACCAGCTCGATGGTTTTTGATGCAGAAGGGTATCCGCATATCGGATATACAGTACATCTTTCGGCAAGCGATCTGCGCTATCGGATTGCATCGTGGGACGGCACCCAATGGCATGACCGGGAAGTGGCCTTTGGCGGGAAATGTCTCTACAGGAGCCAGACCAGCTATACCGGGTTGATTACACTCGATCCGAAAGATCCTTCGTATGTAGTGATCTCAACGGATGTGGATCCGAATAGCGGAGTCGATCGCGGTGGTAAGCACGAGATTTATCGTGCCGGAGTGGCGTTGGCTGATAACACGCAGACGATTGAGTGGGAAGCGGTCACGAAAAATTCGCCGGTCCGGAATATTCGGCCGATTATTCTGAACGACGGAACCCGCCGGGTCGTGCTTTGGAACCGGGGCGACTATCAGAGCTATACCGACTATGACCTCGATACGGTCGGCTATGAAGAAAAACTGTCGATTGAACGGTAAGCTAAGTGGAAGAGAAAATGAAACGGATGTTCATCGGGATATTGGCACTTTTTTGTATAACCACCCATGCGGGAAAGGGGTTGGCGGTATTTGACAATGGTTTGACCGATGTGAAGTCGGTGGATGCCCAGGCGGAGCTGCTCAACAGACTGGGTTATCGCGGGATCTGTTCGCGGCCGTCCAATTGTACTCCGGAGTTGCTGGAGGCTTTTGATCGATCGGGGTTGGAGATCGTCTATAGTTTTGTGACGCTTAAAGCTGATGTCAGGGATATTCCCGCTTCTGTTGTCCGGCATATCGAGTCGTTGAAGGGCCGGAATACGATCATCTGGTTGGCACTGACCGGCCGGAATGTTTCGGATGAACAGGCGGTGTCGGTGATTCGAAAGGTCTATGACCTCGCAAAGATGAACGGCCTTGATACCGTGCTTTATCCACATATCGGTTATCGTACGGATACCATTATTCGAACGGAACATTTACGGAAGCTGGCTGATCGTCCGGATCTCGGAATCAGTTTCAACCTCTGCCATTTTCTTGCGCAGAACGATCCCGAAAAGCTGGAGGAAACGATCCGGTTTATCGGGCCGAACCTGAATGTGGTGCTGCTCAGCGGAGCAAACCGGATTCCGGTTCCAAAGAACGATTGGGGCGAGCTCATTCTGCCGCTGGGGGCTGGAACGTTTGATATGCACCGGGTTTTCCGGGTGCTTGACGAAGTCGGATATGACGGTTCGTTTTGCCTGCAATGCTACAAAGTGCCTGGTCCCGCGGAAAAGCATCTGCGTCAGTCGATGGATGCATGGAATAAATACGCCGAGGCGTGCGAGGTTAAAGAGCCATGATGAAGAAGGCACCGAAGTCTGCGGGCGGGGCGATGGCAGTCGCCGAAGTTCTGAAGAAGCCTGATGGAAAATAAGAGAGCTCTTAGGGTGGTATCTGCGGTCGCCTTTAAATGTAAGTCAGAAAAATAAACGAAATCTGTCGTTTGAGGATAATGGGATATGAAAACAGGAATCATCGTTTTAGCACTCGTCGCCGCCGGTTTAGTACAGGCCGCCGAAAAACCAAACGTTGTCGTAATTTTGACGGACGATCAGGGGTGGGCGGATATTGGATATAATAATCCGGAACATGTTTACACGCCCAATCTCGATAAGCTGGCTGAAACCGGCGCGCGGTTTGAAAATCATTATGTGATGCCGCAGTGTACGCCGACGCGCGTGGCCTGTTTTACCGGACGTTATCCCGGCCGGTTTGGTCGGGCGCCGCTGAAAGCGACGAACGATCAGTGTTTCCCGGTCGGGACACCCACGCTGGCTACGATGATGAAGTCAGCCGGATATAAAACCTATCTGATGGGAAAGTGGCATATGGGGGCAAAGCCGGGCGATGGTCCGAATCAGCACGGCTTTGATTATAGTTATGGTTCTATTCCCGGAGCGGTGGGAATGTATGACCATCACTACCGGAAAGGCGCATTTTATAAAGCGTGGCACCGGAATGAAGAATTCATTGAAGGGGCTGAAAACGGAACGCATGCCACTGATCTGATTGCCGCCGATGCGGTTCGCATTATCCATCAGAAGCATGAACAGCCGTTTTTCATGATGCTCACGTTCCACGCACCGCATACTCCGTTGGATGAACGCGGACCGTTTGTTGATCGTCCGACGCAGCTCGATCCGGAGAATCCAAAGCGATGGCTGAATGAAGATGAAATTAAATGGTTCAACGATCCGAAAGGAAAAATTCAATCGGAACCCGATCCGGAAAAACGGTTGCTGCTGGCGGCGGTCTATCATGTGGATGATGCCATCGGCCGGGTGGTGAATGCGCTCGAAGAAAACGGCCTGCGTGAAAATACTCTGATTTTGTTTTCGTCTGATAACGGGCCGCAGGGTTCATGGGATGGGCATGCGTATCCGGACGATCTGAAGTTGACTCATTATAATCAGCCGGTTCCGATGCGCGGGAAAAAATGCGATGTTTACGAAGGCGGTATTCATGTGCCGGGACTGGCCAACTGGCCCGGACGGATTGAACCGAAAACCGTTACCGATCAAGTGCATATCATCGATTGGTTTCCTACTCTTGGAAATCTGATCGGGGTGGACGTTCCTGAAAACCTGGATGGCACGGATTTAGGTCCCGTACTCTTCGGTGATGACTCCCTGAAAAAGCGCGACCTTTACTGGATCTGGAATCCGGCCACGAACAAATGGGCGCTGCGCTTCGGCGATTGGAAGATTGTCCGCTATAGCAAAGACGAGCCGAAACAGCCAACGGACTGGCAATTGTTTAACCTGAAACAAGATCCGAAAGAAAAAAACGATATTGCAAAAATGCACCCGGAAGTACTTGAGCGGCTGCACGGTTTATTTCTTGAGCAGCGGGCTAAGGATAAGAAACAGTAAACGCACGTATATTCAGGAGAATTATATGAAATTATTTCGAGCTTTTATTTTGTGTCTGGTGGCGCATCAGGCCTTTGCAGATAAAGCTGTATCGTCTCGCTGGACCATGCATGCGGACACGCCTGCAAATAAGTGGGAAGACGCATTTGTTACGGGTAACGGCCGTCACGGTACCATGGTCATGGGCCGACCCGGGAAGGAGATTATTACGTGCGTACACGAAGAACTGTTTATTTCGGCCTGGGATCGGGACATTGTCGCAGTTGCAGATATCGCCTATTTACTGCCGGAAATACGTGCTTTAATTCGGGAGGGGAAACCTGCCGATGCGGCAACACTTGCGGTTAAGGCTGCAGGAAAAGAGTTGGCTCCGAAAGGGGTCACCAATAATGGCTGGCCGGTGGTTCCGCACCCGGCTTTTGATTTAGAACTGGAGTTTAAGCAGGAGGGAGAGACGCAAAACTATCGCCGGGAATTGAATCTGGAGACCGGCGAGGCGTTTTCCCGCTGGGGCGATGCCGGTCATCAGGTGGAACAACGCGTTTTTTCTTCGAGAGCTCACAATGTAAATGTGGTGGAGCTGCGGGCGCCGGGCAGTCATAAACTGGATCTTTCGATGCGCCTGATCGAGCGGCCCGGGCGTATTCGGAAAGATGCTCCGGTTTACCGAAACGTAGAGATGAACGGGGCCTTCAGTTCGATTTCAGCGGAAAGTGCGCCCGGGTGGCTGTTTTACCATGCGAATTATGCACTCGACAGCGGGGGTTACGATGGTGTTGCCCGAGTGACCCTTGATGGGGGTAGAATGGTGGACGAGGGCAATGGGCTGCGTATACAGGGCGCAGATCGTGTGCTGATCGTGATTCAGATTGATCCATCGGATGATGGACGTGTGTCTCAGCGGAAAAGGATGCAGGCGGAGCTGCGTGCCCTGCCGAAGGATTATGCCGGTCTCTTCGCGCCTCATGCGAATCTGCATAGGGAAATGTTCGGGCGGGTTACGCTGGATCTGGGGTGCGGAACAAGATGGCAGACGGACTCTATTGAAAAGGTGCTGGCAGACACGCATCAAAACGGGGTGAATGCTCATTTTCTGGAGATGGTCCATGCAATGGGCCGTTATCTCCTTATATCGACCAGCGGAAAATATCCGGCTCCTTTACAGGGGATCTGGGGGGCGGCTGGCGGCCACGATGGGGCGGAAGTTTTACGACCAATTCCAATGTGAATCTTGCGATCTCTTCGTTTGGAATGGGAAATTTTCCGGAGATTGCGGAGGCCTATTATCAGTTTATAGTACGGCAGCTGCCGGGGTGGCGCATTAATGCAAAGTATCATACCGGATGCCGTGGGATTCTGGCTTCGTTGAATACGGATCCCGAAACCGGATATGAGACGCATTTTACGGTTAGCCATCCGGCGCTCTACTGGGTTGGCGGAACGGGCTGGAATATCCGGCCGCTCTACGATTATGCGTTGCTGAGCGGGGATGCGACCTTCATGAAAGAGAAGGTGCTGCCGCTCTATCAGGAACTCGGCCTCTTTTACGAAGACTATCTGCTGAAGGGGAAGATGGGGTGTACGATATCATTCCCAGTCAATCACCGGAAAATAATCCCGGCGGAAAACGCGGTGCTCGATTAACGGAAAACAGCACGTTCAGCGTGGCTGTGGCCCGTGAAACGTTTGCCATTTTACTGGAGCTGGGCGAGCAGTTTGATCTGCCCGCTGAAGAGATGGCGAAGTGGAAAGAGATTCATGATCACCTTCCGGCATATCGGATCAATAAGGACGGGGCTTTGGCCGAGTGGATTCCCGAGCAATACCAGGACAATTATGCGCACCGTCATAACTCTCATCTCTATCCTGTATATCCGGGAATGGAGCTGGTGGGGCCGAATGTGAATCCCGAGCTGGATCAGGCGGTCCGTGTTGCCTTGGATAAACGGTTTAAGTATGACACCTCTTCAGCACATGGGTTAATGCATGCTGCACTGATGGCCTCCCGCCTGCATGATGTGGAAAAAGTACGTGTAAATCTGCATCGGTTTGCAACAAGGAATTATCTTTCCAACGGATTTGTTACCTCTCATGACCCGAATCATAAGGTCTACAATCTCGATGCCGCATTGAGTCTCCCGCGCTTATTGATGGAGATGCTGGTCTTTTCGCGTCCTGGATATGTTGACTTCATGCCGGGGTGGCCCGCTGATTATCCGGATGGTTCCGTGCAGGGGATCCTTGTTCGGGGCGGGCATAAAATTGATATCTCCTGGTCCGGCGGAAAACTGGAATCGGCCGTTTTGTATGCGGGTTTTGATGGAAAATGCACGGTGCGCTATGGCGACATTTCCCGGGATCTAAAATTAGAAGCCGGTCAGGCATACCGAATCGGTCCCGCGCTGCAGTCGCTTTAAGTTACGGATGAATGTTGACCGGCATTCCGCCGTGGCGGAAAAAAGTCCATGAAAAAGAAACCGCTTCCACCATAAAAATCAGCGAGTGTCCTGTGCGGGAAGATCATGCACTCATCGGAAATTTCGCCGGAGAAAACGTCGTGCCCGAAAGTATTTTGCAATATGTCGGGAGGAAATCCACCCGGCGCAGTCCGCTGAGGGGATTGCGGTTTGACTGTGTTGTAGCCTGGGACGGTGCACAGATCCGGATTCGTATGAACCGGAGGGCGCGTGCGGGGGAGTGGATTTCTGCATCGATGAATTGTGGCAGAGAATATATCTCCGCATTTCAACAGTTTGCGCGTTCTTCCGCAAGGGGCAGAAGAATGGTAAAGACGGCCCCGTTGCTGTTATGTCCCTGAATGGTTCCGCGGTGGGCTTCCACAAGGCTTTTAACAATCGACAGGCCGAGGCCGGCGCCGCCCTGTTCGCGGGACCGCGATTTATCGGCGCGGTAAAAGCGTTCAAAAACATGGGGGAGAGAATCAGGCGGTATACCGTCTCCCTCGTCAGAAACCGTTATGACGGCGTGGTCGCCACTTTGCGTTAACATCACGTGTATGGGACAGCCTGTGGGATTGTGCTGAATGGCATTGCGTATCAGATTCATGAGTATCTGCTGGATACGGGTTTCATCCACATCGGCGTTCAGCGCGCTTTCCGGGGTCTGCAGGTCGATGGGGTGAAGATCGGAGAGCCGAGCGGCATCTTCAACGGCCTGGGCAATAACGGGATTGAGGGGCTGCACGGTTTTATTCAGGGGGGCTTCTTTTCCATCAATGCGGGTCAGATCAAGCAGGCTGTCGGCCATGGATTTCATCCGTATCCCGGCCCGCTGGCAGGCTTTCAGAATCGATTGATATTCATCAGGAGTGCGCACTTTTTTCAGCCCGGCCTGGGTTTGGGCGAGTACGACCGCAATCGGGGTGCGCAGTTCGTGCGAGGCATCGGCGGAAAACCGTTTCTGGTTTTCAATGGCGTCGTCGAGATGATCGAAGGAGCGGTTCAGGGTGCCGGCCAGACTCTCCAGTTCTTCCGGCGCATCGGCCAGTTTAATTCGACGGCTGTGCGCTCCTGCTGAAATTTCTTCTGCGGTCCGGCTGATTTCCAGGATCGGTTTCAATGCCCGGCTGATGATGTAACGGCCACCGCTGTATCCGAGCAGAAAAATGCTGCAGCCGATGAGGATCAGGTATCCGCGCAGATACCGGAGCTGATGTCGGACTTCTGCCAGAGGTCGGCCGATCACTACGAGGGCACCGGAGGGATGGCGGGTAATCAGTTCGCGTGCGTTCTGATGGGTGATGTAGATCCGGTCGCTGTTCTGCTGAGCATAGAAAGCGTATTGAACATTCGGAATACTGCCGATCTGGTGGGTTGGATGGCCTTCAGGATCCCATACAGCCAGATAAAGGTTTTTATCCTGCAGCTGATCCGGATCGGGCGCAGCTTTATCCTCCGGGGAGACCGCTTCTCTTGTCGGCCGGTCAAACTGTGTTTCACGATCCGGCGGCGGGCGGTCGATAGGGCTTTGAAAATCTGGTCTCCGCTTGTCTGGCGGGGCGACGGCAGGAAGGATTTCAATCAGGGATTCCTGCAGTTCCGTGTCGATCCGGCCGATTGCCGATTTGCGCTGCAGATGATAGTGCAGAGACAATAACGTGATCAGCACTGCGGCGAGCAGCAGCATATTCCACATGATCAGCATCCAGCGGATGGAACGGTGGGCTTTCATTCAGGCTCCTATGGTATAGCCGATGCCGCGGCGGGTTTTGATATATTCACCGCCCAGTTTGCGGCGTGCGTTACAGATATGAACATCCAGCACATTCGAGAGGGAGTCATCATCTTCATTGAAGAGATGTTCATACAGTTCTGTGCGGCTGACGACGGCGTCGCGATGCATCATGAGATATTGAATCAGGGCGTATTCCAATGCGGTAAGTTTGACGGGAGTGCCTTCGACTGAAACGGTTTTTTTGGCAGTATCGATTTTCAGCCCTTGAAACGTGAGGGTGGTCGTGGCTTTTCCGGCGGCGCGGCGGATCAGCGCCCGAAGCCGGGCGGCGAGTTCATCCATATCGAACGGTTTGACCATAAAATCGTCGGAGCCCAGATCCAATCCTCTGATCCGGTCATCCACAGCACCGCGTGCGGTCAGAATAAGGACCGGTGTATCTTTAACTTTGCGCAGTTTTTCCATCACTTCCCAGCCGTCCATGCGGGGCATCATGATGTCGAGAATGATGGCGTCATAGTTCCACTCCACCGCCATATAAAATCCCTCTTCGCCATCTTCCGCCTGGTCGACGGCATAGCCTTCGTCTTTCAGCGACATTGCCAGCGCTTCTCTGAGATCCGTTTCATCTTCCACAATCAGCAACTTCATAGCTGTCTCCTAACACACACTGTAATGTGGGCTTTATAGGCTGGCGAACCTTAAGATCAGATTAAGTTTCGGGAATGGCACGTTTTATACCATTTACTAAAACATTCCGGTCTTAACGACAGCGTTATTCCGCGCAGCGACGCAGCGTGCGCGGAGCCATTTATGACTGAATTTCTCTGCGTCCTCAGCGCCTTTGCGAGGGATCAAATTTATACCGGATAGTTTTAACGTTTGGTAAAAGGGGGGCTTTTTCGATTCGCCGGCCTGCAGGAGATGCGCTTCACGTATTCTTAAGGCAGCGGGTGCTATGTTCACATTCAACGATCGCAAAGGCCGTAGAGAACATTTCACCAACAAGAATGGAGAAACTATGAAAACACAACTCATCATCGCCGCCGTATTCGCCGCCGTATTCGCCGCCGGAGCCGCTCTGGCGCAACAGCAGGGCGGGCAGGAACGCCGCGAACCTCCGACCGCTGAGCAGCTGATTGCCCGGCTGGATAAAGATAACGACGGAAAGATATCGAAGACGGAATTCGATGGCCCTGCCGCGCATTTCACGCAGTTCGATGCCAACGGGGACGGATACCTGACCACAGACGAACTGCCGTCCGGATCTCCGAATCAGCAGCAGCGTCAGAATGGCGGTCAAGGTATGCAGCAGGGGAATCAGAGCGGACCACGCAGCAGCAGTTCCGGTGCGGATTTTGTGACGCGGCTCGATAAAGACGGCGACGGCAAGGTCTCGAGCACTGAATTCGACGGTCCGTCCGATCATTTTACGCAGCTGGACAAGGATGGCGATGGTTTCATCAGTTCGTCCGAAGCTCCATCAGGGCCCCCGCAGGGACAGCGCGGCGATCGCCGGTAATAATCTGTCCGGCTGTCCGGGAATATCCGCCTCCTCCCAATCCCAGGATACCCCGGGCAGTCGGCTGTTTCCTTCCTCCCGACAATGGATCCGGTCATTGGAATTTTCCAGTGGCCGGATTTTTTTTGGGGGGGGAAAGAAAAAACGGACTTAACCTTTCCTTAAGGGTTCTTCCGCTACTCTCGGTTTCAACGATTGGAAAATCAACCCGCGGAGGCTGCTCATGGCAATCGACAGAATAGATGGATGTATCGGGTGCGGAACCTGTGTTACGGCGTGTCCGACCGATGTTTTAAGGCTGAATGAAAAAACCGGAAAGGCGGAGATTAAATATCTGCAGGAGTGTCAGGTGTGTTACCTGTGCGCTCAGTACTGTCCGGTGGATGCGATAACGATAACCGATGGAAGAGTGATTCCTTCCGTAACGGCATGGGGGTGAATTCATGAAAAAGACGGTGTTTCTAACGCTTTATTCTGCACTGTTCGCCGGGGTTCCGATGCTGCTGGCCCTGGGTCAGGATGTGCCGGTGGGGCATACGTATCAGCAGTGGGTGCTCTTTCTGAGTCTGGCCGGTTTCGGGCTTCTGCTGGGGCTCTTCTGGCTTTCCCGGCTCTACGCCCGCGATGCCGCGCCGATGAAATTTTCCAGCACGATGCGCTGGCATAAATATATCGGTTATGCGGCCGGTCTGTTCATGCTCGTGCATCCGGTGCTGATGATCGCCCGGCGTTTCATGGTAGAGGAATCCAATCCGCTGGATAATTTTGTGCTGCTGATTACGTCGCCGCTGATGCTTACGGGGATTATTGCCTGGGTGCTGCTGGTGCTGATTGTTGCTCTGGCCTTTGTCCGTAAACATTTCAAATATCAGACATTCCGCCTCATTCACGGAATTCTTTCCTTTGCTTTTGCTGTTTTTTCAACCTGGCACGTCATCCGGATCGGACGGCACAGCAATCTGGTGATGTCGGTTTTCTGGATACTTGCGGCCGGAACCGCATGCATCAGCCTGTTACTGGCTTATTTCCCGGTCCGGAAAACATCACCCGATAAAATCTATGAAGGAGAAACGCATGAACCCGCTTAATACCAAGTTTAAACGCCGTGGATTTCTCGGTGCGGTCGGAGGCGGCTGCGCGGTGATCAGCGCCGCCGCCTATGCCGGCCGGGAGATGCCGGTCGGTAACGAGGGCCGCCCGTCAATGTCGCATGGTGGCGGTCCGTCTGTGAAAAAGAAAAATGCAGCCGAAGGCCGGCTGACGCAGGTGACTGCTGATGTGCTGGTGGTCGGCGGCGGTATGGCCGGGGTGTTTGCCGCGGTGAAGGCGCACGACAGCGGGGCACGGGTGCTGCTGGTAGACAAAGGTTCGGTCGGGCGGTCCGGCCAGACCCCGTTTGCCCGCGGTATTTTCCGGTTTGATGAACAGGATGGAATGAGCCGGGAGGAATATCTCCGGAAGACTGCCGAGGCCGCGGAATACATGAATAATCCCGCATATACCGGGTTGCTGCTGGATCAGTCGGCGGCCGTGGTCGATGAACTGAAATCCTGGGGCTTTTTTGAAGAGGCCACCTATACCAAAGCCATGAATAAACCGCTCCGGGAACGGAAAATCCGGGTTATCGAGCGTGTCATGCTCACACATCTTCTGGAGAAAGACGGCCGGGTGGCCGGAGCGATGGGACTTTACATCGATAAAAATGAGTCCATTGCCATCCATGCCAAAAGTGTCATTCTCTGCACCGGAGCCAGCGGCTTCAAACCGACGGGCTGGCAGATCGGAGCCCAGACGGCCGATGGAGATGCCATGGCCTACCGGATCGGGGCGGAGATCAGCGGCAAGGAGTGGGTGGACGGTCATGGCGGAACCAATTACGGCTTGGAAGGAAAGCCCATGACCACCGGTTCGAATACCGAAGAGATCCGCGGCATGCTCGGTGTTGAACAGAATATTGAGGTCGAAAAAAACGGTCCGTCTGCCGGCGGGATGATGGGACCGCCCGGCGGTGGCCCGCCGCCCGGCGGCCGGGATTCCGGAGAGCGGCGCGGCCCGCCCCCGGACGGGGATAAAATGGCCGGTGGTCCGGGAGGCCCTCCCGGTGGCGGTCATGGCGGTCCTCCTCCCGGAGGAAAAGGGGGCAAAGGTCCCATCGTGATCGGCGGGGTTTCGGCGGGTATGTCGAATCATAAAGCGGAAGGGCTGTTCCCGCAGGATGACCGGTGTTCATCCAATATTCCGGGACTCTATGCCGCCGGAGATTCCCTCTGCTCCATGCAGAACGGCGGTATATACACACAGGTCGGCTCTTCACTTGCCGGTTCCGGTGCGCAGGGAGCACTGGCTGGAAAAACCGCGGCCCGTTATGCCGCTTCGGTGCAGGAGGTCAGAGTGACCGATGAGGATCTGAACCTGATTCGCAGCGATATATATGCACCCTATCTGCGTGAACGCGGATTTTCCCCGCGCTGGGTGACCCGGACCATGCAGGGGGTGATGATTCCGAATTTTATTCTTTATGTAAAAAGCGAAGAACGGCTGCAGGCCGCGCTGACCTATATTGAATATATTCGCGATCACCAGGTGCCGCTGCTGAAAGCGGATGATCTGCATGAATTGCGCCTTTGCCATGAAACCGCGAATATGGTGCTCAATGCCGAGATGAAACTGCGTGCTTCGCTGATGCGCAAAGAGAGCCGCGGCAGCCATTACCGGGAAGATTATCCGGAGCGTAACGATGACGAATGGCTCTGCTGGATTAAGATCCGTCAGGATAAAGACGGCAATATGGAGACCGTGAAGCATCCGGTTCCTGCAGTCTGATCCATTGCATATCCGTCCGGAATTGCGGATCCGGCTTCTGTGAATGTTCAGAGGCCGGATTTTTTATTGCGCAGTTTTGTTTCCGCCGTTTTGAACCTGCTTCAGGACAAACTGCACCATCGCTTCAAAGGGGGCGGAGCGGGAGTCGTAGTCGGCACTGGTGGTCCGGATATAATCAATGTTCAGTTTATCCATGGCTTCGGCCAGATGGATGCCGAAGTTTGGATGATGGATGTTTCCGGGCTGTCGGGTCTTTTCCGAGTGGTAGATGAAGACCGGCGGGTCATCCGCAGTCAGATGATTGATGGGCGAGGCCTCTTTGATCCGTGCATCAAGTTTTTTGTCGATCGGGTCCGTTTCCCAGTTCCAGTCGGCGGGCAGTCCGTAGAATAACTTCAGGGCGGAATCATCGAAGGCGATGCCGGGAATAATTTTCTGTATAACACGTGGGTCGTAGGTGGACTGCATACTGAAGGCCAGGGCGCAGGTGAGGCGGGTGGACTGCTGCTCCACCGGATCTCTGCTTTCCGGATTTTTCAGATCGTCGTGAAACGCGAGCCACTGGGCAATGCCGGATCCGGCCGACCCGCCGCCGGCCGCGAGTTTTTCGGGATCAATATTCCATTCTGCGGCTTTGGAGCGGAGGAACTGGATTGCCCGGGCGCTGTCGTGCATCTGGGCCGGGAAAGGGGCGATGCCGGAAAGACGGTAGTTGATCGAGGCCGCGGATACGCCGTTGGAAAGAAAGCCTTCGAGCAGAATCGGATTGATCGTCGATTTATCGCCGCTTCGGAATCCGCCGCCGTGGATGAAAACGAAAAGCGGCGTGGGCGTATCGGAATCCGCCTGCCAGAAATCGAGCGTCATGGAAGCATGTGCTCCATAGGAAACATCGGCAAAGGTCGGGGGGTGTTTCTTCGGCTGTTTCCGCTGACTATTTTTCGGCTGTTTTGGGATCTGACCGCGAGCGGCCCGCAGTTCGGTCAGGGTTAAAATCCCGTCGTTGTCGGCATCGAGTTCCGGTCGTCTTTCCAGCAGTTTCTTCAGCCGGTCATCATTTGTCGATGTTGGTGCGCTGGGCCGGGCGAACCCCGCGGAAACCGTTAGGAAGGCTAAAAACAGAGCGGTTGTTTTTTTCATGATTTTTACATCCTTTTATTCATCAACGTTATTTCGTCCGTTTTTAGTGCCGCTTAATCTCAACTTAATGCAACCGGTGGTATGTTCGCGGAAAATGTATGGAGAACCTGGTATGATGAAATATTTCAGTTTATTTCTTTTGATGGCATTCGCTGCCGGCTGTCAGCAGCGGCCGGGTGGAAGAAAAGGCGGGGGACCGCTGGATGCTTCCGGTGCCGATTTTGTTAAGCGGCTGGATAAGGATGGTGACGGAAAGGTTTCCGCACAGGAATTTGATGGCCCGGAAGATCATTTTTCGCAGTGCGATAAAAATAACGATGGCTATCTTACGGAAGATGAAGCGCCCGGCGGGCCGCCGGCGCGCGGTGGTGAACGACGCTAGGATTTGTTCCCCGGACAGGATCCGGAACGTTACCGTATTCTTTTCCAACAACGCCCCCTCCCATAGCTGTTCCGGCCACTGGAATTTTTTCAGTGGCCGGAACTTTTCATGTTGGTGATTGCTCTTCCAATAGTGGAAAAAGGGGGTATCGTAGTACGCACTTTTCAATCAGGAGAGCATATGGAAATTTTGAGGAATAAGACGGCGTTCATCTGCGATATGGACGGGGTGATTTATCATGGGAAGAACCTGCTTCCCGGTGTTACGGAATTTGTGAACTGGCTGAAGGCAGAGCATAAAAAGTTTCTGTTTCTGACCAATAACAGTGCACTGACGCTGCGCGAACTGAGCGAAAAACTGGGGCGTATGGGACTGGATGTGGATGAGTCGCATTTTTATTCCAGTGCCCGGGCAACGGCGGCTTTTCTGGCCAGTCAGAAGCCGAAAGGCACGGCCTATGTGATCGGTGATGCCGGGATCATCAATGCGCTTTACGATGAAGGTTATTCCATTAATGACACCAATCCGGATTATGTGGTGGTGAGCGAAGGCGATAATTATGATTATGCCCGCATCTGTAAAGCCACCCGGCTGGTGAACGAAGGGGCCAAACTGATCGGCACCAATCCGGATCTCACCGGTCCGGTAGAGGGCGGAGTGCTGATTCCTTCGACCGGGGCCCTGCTGGCACCGATTGAACTGGCCACGGGAAGCAAGGCTTATTATGTGGGAAAACCGAATCCGCTGATGATGCGCAATGCGCTGAAAAAACTGGAATGCCGGCGCGAAGAGACGGTGATTGTCGGGGATCGCATGGATACCGATATCATTGCCGGTATCGAAGCGGAGATTGCCACCTGTCTGGTGTTGAGCGGTGTCAGTTCGCGCGAAAGTGTAACTCAGTTTGCATACTGTCCGGATTATATTCTCAACGGTGTCGGTGATATTGTGCCGTCGTAATGCCGCGCCTGTTTCGTTTCACTCTTCCCAGTGCGGCTGCACACAGGCAGGCTCATCGGTGGGTGAACACAGGGCATTCAGCGCATCTTTTATAACCGGGGTATTCTGATAGGTCTGCAGCAGGGGGGCGCATTCGGCAGTGAGTGCGTCGTCTTTGAATTTCAATCGGGATTCCCGGCCCATGGAGGCGAGATAGGAACGGGAAAGCCGGTCGAGGTCGTCGAGCCCCTGTACATACAGTCTGTTTTGTTCATCCTGATCCAGCTTCTCAAAAAGCGGGTCCAGTTTTGCACGTTGCAGCACATTAAGCGGAAAGGTGTTCTTCAGTTCGCGGATCCAGAAGTAAGCGCGGTACGGATGCGAATCTTTAAATGTATCAATCCAGTTGATCATGGAATAAATAAACCGGTTCATCTCCTTGCGGCTGTGATGGGGATCCCTTTCAAGGTAGCGGGCCTCCAGCAGCGCCATGGCATCGTGCAGCATCCAGGGCGGAGCGCTTTTGTGGCCCTCGCCGTGAAACCAATGAACAGCTTTCCCGCCGATCTGTTTGCGTGCCCAGGCACTGGTATAGCGGTTGAAATCGCTTCCGCCGGTAATGATGACAGTATCGCATGAAGGCGGCTCCAGCCTTGGGGAATGTAGGTGCTCATAGGAATCAGGCCGCAGGCCTTCCACGTATTCTGATTATAATAACTCACCGATGCTCCCGCTGAAAATCCAGCGAAATAGAGCCGTCGCCGATCCACCGGCGCGGTATTCAGCAGCGTCTGAACCATGCTGTCGCAGATTTTTCGGTTCACATCGACTGAATTATAATAATCCGGTTCAACAGCCACGGCCACGATCCAGCCCGTCACCTCAGCACCGTTGATAAGTTCGCGGATGTTCAGCAGTTTTCCACCCGTCGGACCGGTGTACAGCATCAGCGGAGCGGAACGGATATCGGCCAGTGATTTCGGAACATACAGATAAAAGCTCGAGCCGTCGATCGCCTCCAGCGGTCCCAGAATTTCTCCCCGTCTGTAGGCTGCGCTCTCCACTTTTCCGGTATTCGTGCCGAGTGCCTTCCGGCTTTCCTCCTTAAATAAGTAGTCCTGATCTTCAGTCGATAATCTGGCGATAGGGACGATGTACTTCTGCAGCTCTTTGCTGAGCAGTACAACCGTATCATTATTCCGGACTGAGGCGTATTGTGCATACAGTGTTTGTGATCCATCCCGGGACCGCCATTCGCGCATCTCCCCGGCCAGGCCGTGGAGTGAGAGCAGCAGAATGGTCGGCAGAAATAGCGGTTTCATAATTCAGCACTCCTGTGCCCTGAGTTCAATTATCGATGAAAACCTCTTTGACGATTTGAACACCATTAAGTTTCGGGCCGTGAAACTGAAGCCGAATGCCGGTTACATTCTGTTTGCCGGTTTTGCGCGGGACTTCGTTGGTATAGGTATATCCGACTCCGCTCGTTATCCGCACCGGTTCCGGGGAGTATACCATTTTATAGGTTTCGGCGGCCTTGACCGGCTGTGTTTTGAAATCCCTGCGACCGCCGGCGTGGATCCGTCCGATAAAAATTTTACCGGGCACGTTGATGGTGTCCTGCCCGCCGGTATCATAATTATCCAGCACCCGGAGCACCTCGTATTTCATCGCCACCTTTTCATAATCGAGCGGCGTTTTATTCTGAATGGATATGTCATACCAGACATGGTCGTTCCGGTCGGTCCGTTTGGCCGATACATAGAGCCGGTCGTTGGACAAAAACCATTTCGCCGCGATCCATTCCTTCAGATAAGCGCGATCTTCATCCGAAAAGTGTTTGGGGCTGATCCAGCTTGTCCGGCCCGCTTCGTTTTCAACCCGGAACTGCTTCCGCTGCTCATTCCAGTCCAGCACCTTCAGGGAAATCGTTTTCTGATCCGAAAGCGTGAACTCCCGGGACGTATGCAGCTGCGAAAAATCCTCCGCGACTGATCGAATTGCCGGCAGTCCCGTCAATGCCATCAGCATACAGGGAAAAAGAATCCGTCTTTTGTAATGAACAGCCTTCATCATCATTGCAACCACACGCCAACACAGGTTTATCGTTTTTCAGAACGAATCATAATACATTGCAGTTTAGCTGTATAGGCCTGATCTGATCCTCTAAAACCGAACCGTTTCAGTGGATCAGGTTACATTCTGTCTATTCTCGGCTATCAGGTGTTGGATAAGAAATCCGCCGCATTCTTTACTCAACACAGTAATAAAACGATGTCTGATCTGTAAGGGGAAATTCGGAGTGACCTAGGGGAAGGCGGTACGCCTTCGGTACAGACTTTGATGCGGCGGCCGGCGGATCATGCGCACGGAGGTGGAAGCTTCAGTTCCATGATGTAGTCATCCATATAGAATCCGGAGCCGATATCTTTTTTGACTTCATCGGTTGCGATGAATCCCTTGCGTCGATACCAGGCGATGCTTTCACTGTTGCCTCGGTTGACCGTCAGCCAAACCGCCTGTGCGCCGGTTTCTGATGCCCGCTTTTGGGTCTGCTCCAGCAGGGCGGTGCCCAGACCGGTGCCGCGTGTTGCGTTTTTAACATAGATTTTGCTCAGCATCAGTTTGCCCTCCGGCTTATTCGGAATAAGGGCAAGGTAGCCGCACGGTTCATCGTCGGTCCGTGCAAGATAATATTCCGTCCCCGCTGCAATCTGCGCTGAAATCGTCTCAATACTCTGGAATTTCCCGAGCATATAATCCACCTGCGCCTGACCAATCAGGGGCACAAAATACTCATTCCAGATCTCCTTCGCCAGTGCCGCCGTTTCGGCGATAGAAGACCGGTCGGTTACCGGATCAATAGTTGTTTTTTTCATGATGGTGCATTCTACAGGAGCCGGCCAAGGGAATAAGCGTTGTTTTAAAAACAGGACGTTACTCCCTGCCGGATTCCGCTTATCAGCGTATTCTCTACATGGTGAACGTCAGGCTGATGTCACCGGTGATGTCTTCTCCGTCGATGGTGTACGAAAAACCGGCTCCACCAAGCAGCTGTTCGGTGAACCAATAGCCCAGCGTAGCCGATAATGTTACATCATCATCGTTGTCTATAGTCGTATAATCTACGCTGCCTCTGAAGAGCACCGCTTCGGTGGCTTCGATTTCAACACCACCGCCCACATCGAAACTCGCATCCGTTTCATGCTCCTCAAAACCGGCAACTTCAATTTCCGTTCGTACGGCTCCGGCTCCGACATTGAGGAAGGGATTGATCTTTTCGCCGGGGAGAAAATGATAAACCAGATATGCTCCGCCTGAAAAAACCGAAACATCCGCATCCAGGCCCAGAAAATCTCCATCAGCCCAAAGATATCCACCGGTAAGATTAAGATCAACATGCTCATGCAGCACGATATTTCCGGAGCCCTGGACGCCCTTTCCGGTTCCAAAGACGTCATCCAGAAAATCGTTCCCGAATTGAATGATGCCGAACGAACCACCGATGTAGTTCTTACCCAGTAATGTTTCGGCATCCGCAACCTGAACAGCTACAGCAAGAGCGAGTACTGCGCAGGGGATTATACGGGTTATCTTCATCATCTCTCCTTGTTCCTTTATATCTTTTCCTGGTTTTATGCGCTACACAGCGAAAGGTCATATTCTGAAATTATTAAACGTTAAAGGGGGGTGATTAAAGGAATAAATGCGGACCAAACTATAGAGGAGATATACGGGATGCGTTCTGCCGGCCGATCAACCCGGTTGTTTTTTTATACGTAACGGACCTTTTTTCCACATTGTAGGCCCGATGCCCCATCGGGCGCATGTACGCAGAGCTATTCCGCCGGACGACGGGGAGGGAAGTCCGGCCCGGTCAAAGGCTTCGCGTTTTTTTGCCAAAGTAGTCGGAAAATTAATCTCCCGCAGAGCCGCGGAGTCCGCAGTAAAGCACCGGAATTTGAGCGGAGCTGTGGTGCTGACTTGAAGGGATAGGGGCGCGGGGAATACGTAAATCCGAGGAGCGACCCTTTTGATGGATAGTATTTCTATTGATAAAACCAGAATCCATAGGATATGTGATCACCGCTTAAGTAAATCTCGGCAGTTTCTTTTTTGAGGTAGTTTGCTGGAATATGAAAGGCTATTTCGCTAAAGCCTTTTTCTTGAAGCTGAACTGGGGGGCATAGGATTTTTTTACCATTCACGAACAAATGTAACATCAGCTCTGTATTTAGTTCTGTTTTTCTATTTTGAAGGGCACTGGCTCCAAATAGCACAGTGCCCGAGGCGGACCGTCCTGTTCGTAGAATCATGGTAATAGGTTTATCTGGATTTACATTCTGAATAGTAAACGATTCTGCACCGTAGATGGTACGTCCGTTTTCTGAATATACTTGACCATTTAGGTCATCTGTTTTTGCAACAAGAGGGAATGACGTATTTTTAAGTCTTGATATTAATCGGTAGTGATGAGCACTTTCGTGAGGTCCGTAGCCTACATCTAGCTGATCAATAAGTTGGAGGTTGTTCATGGAGTTCAGTGCAATTCGAGGTTTTAATCCATTTTCAATGGTTTCCCATTTAGCTTTATAGATGCCTAAAGCCTGATCGGTAGTCAGTGCGGTATCTGTATCTTGCAAGACCAATTCGCCTATAAAGGGTAAAATCCATGAGTTGCTAGAAAGAAATGCTTTTGAAGTTATCCAGTATTCAAAGCGTAATTCCGGTTTGTGTTTAAGTAGGTCGATAAGTTTTAATGTATCTTTTATGTTCGCATCAAAAAAATCTGGAGAAGTGATGCCGTAGGGATTGAATATTTTATGTTTCGGAACAAAGTAATTGAGTCCTGCTCCTCTGGTAAAACAGAAGTTTGCTGTAGAGGGAAACTCATTATTGATTGTTCTGATGAAATCCAGTTCCTGCTGAATGTATACAGCATTTCGATAGGTATCACTTGCTACGTAAGCAAGAGATAGTGGTTGGTATAAAATGAGTATACAGGCTGAGAGCAATTTTAAATAGGGGGTATGCAGTCGTTCTGATATTTCATTCCAGCCAATGGAAATATAAATGATCCAGAACGGCATGATCCATCCTAGGTATCGGTCATTAGAAATTCCTTGAAACTGACTGGAGGCAATGAGGAGAAGGGAGCCAAGGACGGAGAGTCCAAGCCAGCATTCATAGACGACCATTTTTTTTTCTCGAGCATAAAGCAGTATCCCGCTTAAGCCCAATACACCTGATATAACAGGAAGAAGGTAAAATTGCCGAAAGCTTTCCTGAAGACCGCCAAAAAAACCTTTCAGGAGCGATAGAAAATCAGTCAATGTAAGAATTAATGCTCCATCTACAGGATATCTATTAAAATATCCTTTGTTTGCAACGGACATGAATTGAAAATATCCGGTAGTTTTAAAATTAATAAACAAGGTCGTACCGAATATGAGGAAGCCAATCATGCCAAATAGAAAATACCGTTTGGCATTTAAAGAAAATCCTTTTTGTTTTAAATGAAAATTTCTGAAAAGAATTTCGCCTACTCCAATCATTATGAATGCGATGGAGAAGATCATGCCCTCCGGACGTGTGGCGGCACATGCCATAATAAGTATCGCCGAAATGACCTGTTGCCGATAAAGCAGTGATGCAAAGAGTCCCAGTGTAAGCAACATCAACAATCCGATATCTGTTTGCCGAAGGACAGCCGATGCTATATGTCCACTCAATACAGTCAGTCCCATGGTGAGCGGAAGAACCTCCGGTGCCATTTTTTTGATAATCAACCAGATGCAAGTGATGATGCTTAAATAAAAAACGGCATTCAGAATAAAAGTTGCTGTGTGAAAAAAAGTACCAGTTGCTCCCAATCGATAAATCAAGGAAAGTAAAAATATATAAAGGTGTGTTGTGCTCCCAGAGGAGGGCGAATCACCTGGAGAATAAATGTATGGGTTTCCCGTTGCCATATTTCGGGCATATTGCAAATAGATAGCTTGATCAGGTTCAGCTAAGGCCAAGGTTCCATCGCCTGCGGTAACTAGTAATATGTAAGTGCCTGCGATAATTAGTAGAGATAGGCTTAGGGATAAGATCAGAATTTGTTTTGGGAATAAACGCATTGAGAAAAACTAAAATATGATATTATTCGAGAATAGATTAAAATTAGACTTGTGAATATAAAAAAACCTCGGCATGAGGCCGAGGTTTCATCAATACATATTAATCACGCAGATTAATAGTTTCCGTAAGAGGTATACATTCCGGAGGCAACATTGGTGACACCTGAATCATAGAAACTTAAAGAGGTGGATGACGGGATTGTACCGGTTTGATTACCTACTTTAAGTGCGGCGGATCCGCCTTTGATATACTCGACAAGGTCAGAGGCTGATACTGTTGCATTGGTGGGCTGAGCTGTTTCCATAGCCCATTGTTCAGCTGCTCCTATTACGATTCGAGCATTGTTTTCCATGCTTTTCTTTACAGAATTAGCGCGTGCTTTCTGGAAGGACGGGATGCCGATAGCGGCGAGCAGGCCGATGATGGCGACTACGATCATGATTTCGACGAGGGTGAAACCCTGTTTTTTCAGTGTTTTTTTCATGTTTATTTTCTCCATTTTCATGATTCAACATTTTTAATTTCAGGTGTCTGAGTTGAGCTCTCCTCATTTTCCGTGTCAGACGAAATCTATATAGCGATTCGCGTGCCAATTTTGTTTCGCTCCAAGGAGCGGGGTGGGCTGTCCGGCGGATTGAATAGGTTAAAAAGCCTTTAAATAAAGGGTGATCTGTTAAAGCGGAAAGAAACGGAATAATTTTCTATGCATATATTGATGGCTGATGCGATTCTGAAAAATGAGCAGATATCCGGACGGAATCCGGTTTGCAGACGCTGGAAAGAGGTGGACTGAAAGGGCGCGGAATTTTAAGTGGTCTTCACCGGAGCAATCGGAGATAAGGTTGGCACGAAGGTAATACCAAACGTTAAAACTATCCGGTATAAATTTGATCTCTCGCAGAGGCGCTGAGGACGCAGAGAAATTCAGTCATAACCCGCTCCGCGTTCTTGTAGGTTTCTCCCGACATCATGTGAGCTTTTTCCCCTTTCGAGAATGGGAACCATTACTCGTCGGAGAAAGGGGAGGAAAAAAGCGCCTCAGTTAAGTAAGCTGAGGAGCACCAGGGAACCGCCGGGCTTTTGACGGAAAGCTCGGCGGGGTTTCGGAAGAGATCATTCTGCGTCCAGAACCTGCCGGAGGCAGCGTTCATCGCAGAGCAGGGATCCTCCGAAGCTGCTCTCTGCGCGGGATCCAATTTATACCGGATCGTTTTAACGTTTGGTATAAGACCCGTTGAATGCGGTTCAGTTGCGGGAGGTGCTGCGGAGCCGGTTTGTATCGCAGGCCGCCGGCCTGCCCGTAGAGCGGATGATCAGCGTTGAATTCCGTGTTGTTCGGGGGAGCATACGGGCTGTCTGCGGTACGGTTGCCGTGTTGCTTCGGCTGCAGAGAAAAAGAAACGGGGAAAGGAAGTGTAGGGACATAAAAAAACGCGTTTTCCGGTATGAAAAACGCGTGGTGTGTGCGGTGAAAGAGGAACGATCAGGCGTCCTGTTCCTCTTCCGGCAGTTTGCGGTAGAGGGTGGCGAGGCTGATGTCGAGTTCCTTGGCGGCGGCGACTTTATCGCCGCCCATGGTATCGATCACTGTTTTCAGGTATTCTTTTTCTTTGGCGCGCAGGAAGGCTTTGAGGGATTTTCCTTTTTCAAATTCGCCGGTTGCGGCCGGTTTCCGGGCGGCGGGGTTTTCCTCGTAGGAAACAATGAGCTTGGAGGGCAGGGTTTCCTTGGTAATTTTGTTGTCGTGCAGGAAGGTGAGGCAGTGCTGGATCACGTTCTGCAGTTCGCGGACGTTTCCGGGCCAGCTGTAGCTCTGGAGGATTCCGAGTACGGTACTGTCCATGGTGGGGAACGGTTCTCCGGGTTCCAGTTCCTGGCTGATGAAGTGCTGCGCCAGCGGAAGTATATCCTCCGGGCGGGTTTTCAGCGGGGGAATATCAATGGAAATGACACTGAGGCGGTAAAAAAGGTCTTCGCGGAAGGTGCCTTCTTTGACCATGCTTTCCAGGTTGCGGTTCGATGCGGCCAGAATGCGGACATCGACGTCGAATTCTTCGGTTCCGCCCACTTTGCGGATTTTTTTGTTCTGGATGGCGCGGAGCAGTTTGGACTGCAGGCTGTGGGGGATGGAGTTGATTTCGTCGAGGAACAGGGTGCCTCCGCGGGCGGCTTCGAACAGGCCTTCTTTTTCGGCGTTGGCACCGGTGAATGCGCCTTTGGTGTGGCCGAAGAGTTCCGATTCAATCAGGGTTTCGGGCAGTGCGGCACAGTTGACCGGAAGAAACGGACCTTCTGAGCGTGCGCTGAAACTGTGGACGGCTTCGGCGACCAGCTCTTTGCCGGTTCCGCTTTCTCCGGAGATCATAATGGTGGTTTTGGTGGGGGCCACGCGTTTGATCATTTCGCACACGTTGATCATCTGTTCACTTTCGGCGACAATGTTGCCGAAGTATTTTTTGGCTTCGATCTGCCCTTCGCCGCCGATCTGCTCGGAAAGCGATTTCTGGTATTCCAGTGCGCGTTTTACGGTTTCGAGCAGTTCATCGATTTTGAAGGGTTTGGGAATGTAATCGAAGGCGCCTTCCTTCATGGCTTCAACCGCTGTGGCGACCGTGGCGTAGGCGGTGAGCATAATCGCTCCGACATGAGGCCGGAGCTGACGGGTGCGCTTAAGCAGCTGCATGCCGTCGACCGGTTCCATTTTTATGTCGGAAATCAGCAGATCGAAATGTTCTGATTTCAGCAGTTTTTCGGCAACCCCGCCGTGTTCGGCAAGCTGTACTTCATATCCTTTGGAAAGAAGAATTTTGTTCAGCAAGCTGAGAATTGTCGGATCGTCATCCGCAATAAGAATTTTGGCCATACGTACAACCCCTCTCTATGAGTATTCAGTTGTTCTATATAACTCTTATTTTCATTGGATGGGCAAGCCTAATGATGAATAGAAGATGTGCTTTTCCGATGAAAAAAGAACCGCCGGGCAGTGGCCTGTGCACTGCCCGGCGGGTTAGGAGATCTTTCTGCGGGAGGCCGGTTTACATTACGACTTCACTCATCTTGAAGATCGGCAGGAACATGGCCACCACTATGGTGCCGATGATGCCGCCGATGAAAACCATGAGCAGCGGTTCAATCATCGAGGTAAGACCGGCAACCATGGTCTCCACTTCGCTGTCATAAAACTCAGAGACTTTATCCATCATTTCGTCCACCTGGCCGGTTTCCTCCCCGGCGGCCAGCATATGAACCAGCATGCGCGGGTAGTATTTATTGGGTTCCAGGGCTGCGGAGAGCGGCTTCCCTTCTTCGACGGTCTTTTTCGCGGCGAGCAGGGAATCGCCAATGACGCGGTTACCGGTGGCCAGCCCGACGATTTCCAGCGACTCCATAATCTGCACACCGCTGTGCAGGAGCTGTGAAAAGGTGGAGGCGAAGCGGCTGATGGCCACTTTGGTAGCCAGCTCTCCAAGGATGGGGAAGCGCAGTTTCATTTCGTCGACTTTATACTGGCCCCGATCGGTTTTATAGTAACTCTTGAAGCCGTAGATGAGTCCGCACAGAACGGCCAGCGCAATATACCAGTAAGTGGTGAGCAGATTGCTGAAATCCAGCAGTTTCTGTGTGAGCCAGGGAAGGTCTCCGCCGAAATCGGAGAACATTTCCGCAAACACGGGAACCACGAACATGATCAGCGCAACGGAGAGGCCGATGGCCACCACGATGACGACGCTCGGGTACATCATGGCGGATTTGACCTTGGCCCGCAGTTTGTTGCTGGATTCAAGGAAGTTGGCGACCCGGTCGCAGACATCCGGAAGAATACCGGCGACTTCGCCGGCCCGCATCATACTGATGTACAGTTCATCGAAAATGCTGGGATAGAAGGTGAGTGCTTCGGAATACATAGAACCGCCTTCCACCCGGGCGCGGATGCCCTGAATGACCGGTTTGAAATTTTTATTAGCGGTCTGCTGCTCCATGGCGGAGAGGGTCTGCACCAGCGGCATGCCGGAGGAAAGCATGGCCGCGACCTGCCGGGTGTAGATGGAGAGTTCCTTGAGTCGAATTTTACGCGCCCCCCGCACAACCGGGAGACTGCCTTTGGCTTTGTTCGGATTTTTAGGCATGATGTATTTTTCCTTAGTGTTCGCTTGTTACGCGCATAATTTCTTCAATTGAGGTGAGCCCTTCACGGACGCGGTCCAGACCGGCCTGGCGCAGGGTGCGCATGCCGTTTTCGATGGCGATCCGTTTAATAGCGTCAGCCTCTGAGTTGGTAAGAATGGTGTTGCGGAGCACATCGTCGATAAGCAGAATCTCCATGACGCCGCCGCGGCCTTTGTAGCCGATGCTGTTGCATTTCGGGCAGCCGACGCTTTCGTAGAACTGGACATCCTGCATGGTGGAGGGATCGATGCGGTTGCGCTTAAGGACTTCGGTGGGGATATCTATCGGCTTTTTGCAGGTCGGACAGAGTTTGCGGTACAGACGCTGCGCCTGCGTCAGCAGGAGCGAAGAGGACAGCATAAACGGTTCGATTCCCATATCCACCAGACGCGCGATGGCGCCGGCGGCATCGTTGGTGTGCAGCGTGCTCAATACCATATGACCGGTTAATGCCGCTTCAACGGCGATGGTGGCGGTTTCCCGGTCGCGAATCTCACCCACCATCACTACGTCCGGGTCCTGACGTAGAATAGAGCGCAGTGCCGAGGCAAAGGTTAATCCCACGGCGGGGTTGATCTGCACCTGGTTAATCCCTTCAAGCTGGTATTCCACCGGGTTTTCTGTGGTGATGATATTGGTGCCGGTGTCGTTGAGTTCCTGCAGGGCGGAGTAAAGGGTGGTGGTTTTACCGGAACCCGTCGGACCGGTAACAAGGATCATTCCGTACGGCTGTGCCAGTGCATATTCAAAGTTTTCGAGTGACAGCTGATCGAGGTTCAGCGCTTCAAGGCTCGGAACAAGAGCGCTTTTGTCGAGAATACGCATTACAATCTTTTCGCCGTGAACGGTGGGAAGGATGCTCATACGGACGTCGACTTCTTTGCCCAGTGCTTTGATTTTGAAGCGGCCGTCCTGCGGAATCCGGCGTTCGGCGATATCGAGCTGCGACATAATTTTCAGACGGGAAATGATCGCATTCTGCAGGTTTTTCGGCGGACTGGAGGATTCATAGAGAACGCCGTCTACACGGTTGCGCAGGCGAAGCGATTTTTCCATGGGTTCAATGTGGATGTCCGAAGCGCCTTTGCGGAGTGCTTCGATGAGAATCGAATTCACAATACGGATGACCGGTGCTTCTTCGGCATCGGCAGCCGCATCGTCGAGGTTGCCGCTGTCGAGACCTTCGAGGTCAACCTTAACGGCACCTTCATCGACCATGTCCTTGAGAATGTCATCCAGCCCCTGTTCCGGTTTTTTATCGATATTTTCCAGAAGCTTTTCAATTTCATGGTTCAGTGCCACCACCGGGTGAGTTCGCACTGTGTTGAAGCGGTGATGGTGTCGCGTCCGACCAGATCAAAGGGATCGGCCATGGCTACGGTGAGGGAATTGCCCGTTCTCGCGAGCGGAACGGCGCGGAGTTCCTGCCAGTTTTTTTTATCCATCAGATCCAGCAGCTCGTGGTCCAGGGTAAACCGGCTCAGACTGATCGGGCGCAGATCCATATATTCTGCAGTGGCCAGGACCAGATCAGTTTCTGAAACAACGCCCTGTTTAACCAGCAGCTGCTCGAGCGGTACATTGCAGGTGTGAGCCTCCTGCTCTGCGGCGGCCAGGATATCTGAAGGGATCGGCCGTAACGCTTTGAGGCAATCTATTATATTTTTTGAATTCATATTCTGTCCCGTAATTTTTCCCTGACCGCGACTATATAGCATTAGTCATGCCGACCCGGAAAAAAGCGGTTTTTCAATCGCTGACGGTTTTCAGGACGGCATATGAAAACGGAAGGGTGGGGCGGCGCTTTTTCGGCGATGCGGTGCGCAGAACGGGGCGAAATGAACAATCTGGCCTGTATCCTGCTTTTCTGACGGTGGATTTTTTACGGGAGAAGAAGACGATGTCTGAAACATACGAAAACCTGGCGGACAGTATTGCGATGCTTGAGCAGATTCTTGAGGTGATGCCTCAGGATGTCGATGCGTTGAAAACGCTGTATAATGCCAGTCTCCAGAGCGGGCAGGTTGATAAGGCTTTTGATTATCTGGGGCGTCTGGTGGATGTGGCGGCCGGCAATGGCGATTCCGAGCTGTTCTCCTATCTGCAGAGTGAACTTCCCCGTTTTGAAGAGTCGCATGCTTCGGAGGCCGCTGCCCAGCAGTCGCGTTTAAAAACGCTGATGGGTGTTCATAAAATCAATGAGGGGATCTCCAGGGACCGGAGGGCGATGGCCGCTGAGCGTGAACGTTCCCGTGGTGCTGCCGCTGAAAAGGATGTGACTGAGGAGCTGACGCTGGCCTGGCGGCTTTATGAAGAGAATCAGCTTTCGCAGGATGAGTATTCAGCCGTTCTGCATGATCTGACTGAGAATTCCCAGCAGGATCTGGAGGTTCCGGCCTCGGTTCTGCATGTGTTGAGTGATCGCGGATTTCTCAATATTTCCAGAATTCTGGCCTATATGTCCGAGCGTTCCGGGACGCCGTTTATAAAATTGACCAATTTTGATTTTCAGGAGGATGTTGTTGATCTGCTTCCGATGTCGTATGCCGTTCGGGACGGAGCCATTGCCTTCGGAACGATAGGGGATTATCTGCAGGTGGCCGTGCTGAATCCATTCAACGGCAAGCTGCTTGATCGGATTGAAAAGGAGAGTGGACGGAGGTGTCACTCCTTTCTGGTGGAAGCCGCAGACTATGATCATGCACTGGAGAAGCTGCGCTCGTTTGAAAAAGCGGCAGTTTAGTTATGCACGTCTACGATGAGGGTGTTGGTTTCGCCTGAAAACTCAACCAGAACATCGTTTTGACGAATTTCAATTATTCGTACTTTTCCGTTAATAAACTGGCCGGTCTGATACTGGTGGCCGTTTATGATGGCGAATGCTCCTGAGCCGTCCGGCCGCATGCCGTGGCCGGTCAGTTTGAGTTTGGGCCAACGTCTGTTCCCATCGGATTTTCCGAAGAATGAAAAACTGTTTTCGCGCTCTGCTTCTGTTGTTTCTTCGGGGGCGTTGGTGTGGGTTGTGAGTGTTTTGAGAAAAGTTAACGCCTTCCCCGGTTTCAACGGTTTTTCGGCGGCTGCGGTTGCTGTTGATTCGTTTTTCTTTCGGGTGGCATAGTCAATCATCATCACGGCTGTAAGGATAAGTGCGGACGTCATGAGTATCATGGTGATGATCATCACCGTCGGCTTCACAGGATGTTTCTTTTCAGCAGCCCGTTTGTCGGGTATGGGGAGTCCGCTGCTCAATTTGCTCACAATCTGACCTCTGTTGGTTGCCGTTGCTATAAAAATGTAAGGCTTTATATCATTGGTAAATCAGGAAGTTATTAGCAAGAGGTAAATTGCGGGATGATCATGGTATGGATACTGCTTTCTGTTCTGAGCGTCTGGTTGGGGAGGCCGTGAGCAGAGGTTGTTCAGGCCGCCGGATGACAAGTGGAAGGAACCCGTAAACATGTTGAAAAAAATATTCAGCAAAGACCGTGAAAAATCGCGGTTTTCCGATTTGATCGGAGTTGATTTTTCTTCGACCGCCACGAAGGTGGTCAGGCTGAAGCAGGGGCAGGAAGGACTCGCGCTGGTCGGTATGGACCTGCTGCCTGCCGTTGAAATTGCAGGGCTGGAGTCTTCGCGACTTCAGCTTCCTCGAAACCTTACAACGAACTACAGCTGTCTGTCTTATACAGGAAACCGCGCGGTGGTTCGGATCTTCAGTGCGCATATCGACGAACAGCAGGATCAGCCTGACGAACAGAAGATCCGTGCGCAACTGAATGTGGCCGACGATTTTCGCGTTTCTGCCCGAATGATTAAGCGCGGGCATGGCCGTCAGGATTCGACGTTTCTGGCGGCGGCTATTCCGGACGCCGATGCCAAGCAGATGCTGGGTATGTTTCCGTCCGGTCCTCCGGCACCGGCTTCGCTGGAAATCTCCGGTCTGTCTTTTATCAATGCTTTTCTTCACGCGAAAGGGGAACAGTGCCGGGAGACCACCGTGTGTCTTCTGGAAACGGGAGAGACCATCAGCTATTTTGCATTTTTAACGAATGGGGCTGTTACTCTGGTGGGAAAGCTTCCTTTCGGAGCAAAACAGCTTCGGGCGCAGGTTGCTGAGGATCTGGGGCTGGAAGAAGAGCTGGCCGCATCCATTCTCGATGATGCCGCCATCAATATTTCATCTTCAGTTGCTGCTGCCATCGGGCCGCAGATGAAACAGCTGTCTATTTCAAAGGATTTCATTGAACGGCATCAGGGTAGCCGGATTGCCAGAGTCTACCTTTCCGGCGGGCTGAGTATGCTGGGCAGCTGGGGGGCGGAAGTCGGGAGGCTTCTTCATACGAATGTCGAAGTATGGGATCCTCTGGAAAATATCACGTTTGATTCCTCACAGATTGACCCTTCCATGCTGGAGCAGTCGACACGGTTTGCCGCGGCCATCGGAGCCGCTATTGGAGGGATAGAATAAAATGAACTATCCACGTGTAAATCTGATTAAAAAGAGCGAGCAGCGTTATCAGGGCGTTGTCAGCCGTAATTTTATTCTGTTAGTCGGTATCGGAACGCCGTTGGTGATCATCGCCCTCATTGCAGGGACTCTGTTTGCACAGCATTCAAGTATACAGTCGCAGCTGGCATCCAGCAGAGCGGTCTGGCAAACATTCGAGCCGCGTGTTGAGGCCTTCCGAAAAGAAAAAACCGGTTTGGAAACTACCGGTAAAATTATGGGGCTTTTTGAAGGGTGGGAGGAATCCCAGGTTTCTATTGTTAATCTTATGGATGCTGTGCAGGGCTGTGTGCCCGCCAATATTCAGTTTTCCCGGATGTCGATTCTTTCAGATGTGAAAGGTTCGGTATTCAAGGATGCGGATGAGCTCAAGCTGCATTACAGCCTTACTATAGATGGAGTGGCGGTTGGAGATCAGGCTGAGGGCCAGGTCCTCCTGCTGCAGCGTCAGCTGCAGGCCAGTCAGCCGGTATTATCGGTCTTTGATTCGCTGAAACTGGCTTCCATGCGGAATAAGCTCAATTCTGATAACACTGCCATGAACGAATTCCGTCTCATTGCAACGGCCGGGGAGGGAGTTTCTAAATGAATATCGATTTCTCTAACCTGACCAAGGAGCAGAAGCAGTATCTTTTTCTGGGTGTGCTCGGAGTCGCCGCAGTGGGGTATGGTCTGTTTTTCGGCATATCCAAAGTGGGTGGTTCACTCTCCGACGCAAAATCAGAACTTGAAGCGCTGAACACGAAGATTGACAGAGCGGAGCGGGAACTGGGGCACCGCCCCAAAGCGCTTCGTGATTTTGATCAGACCATTACGGTATTGGAAAGCCATTTGGAAAATCTGCCGCCGGAAGAAAACTATTATTCCTGGGCAACAGAAATTATTTATTCCAGAGGGCGGAGTGCCGGGCTGCTGATTGAATCGGTTGATGAGGTCGGTATGGACTCCTCAGCCGTCGAAAAGATGAAAGATCCGGTTTATTTTGAGACCTATTCCCTGCGTATCGTCGCGCAAGGGAGCTATACCGCAACTAAAGCTTTCATCAGTGACATTGAAAAGAATCATCCACTGGTGCGCTTCACCGGTATTGATATCAGTCGGGGCAGAGATCCGGAAAAGCATGCTGTTCAGCTGTCTGTCCAATGGCCTCACAGGCTGCAGCGTATAGCTGCTCTCTGGAAAGATCGACGTCGGGAGTCGACTCCGGCGGTGAATGTTGCTCAGGCACCCAGGCCTGAGCCGACTCCGGACTCTCCGGCTAAAACTGTTGAGCAAACGGAAGCGAAAGCAGAACGTGCGGTGGCTGCCAATCCTGAGCCGGATTATACTCCGCCTGCACCGGCTGTTGCTCAGGCGGCACCGAAGCCTGCACCTGCACCGGTGCCTGAAAAGGTTGAACCGGAAGTGGTGAAACCGGCACCGAAGGAAGTTGCTGCACCGGCTGTTGCTCAGGCGGCACCGAAGCCTGCACCTGTACCGGCGCCTGAAAAGGTTGAACCGGAAGTGGTGAAACCGGCACCGAAGGAAGTTGCTGCACCGGCTGTTGTTCGGGCGGCACCGAAGCCTGCACCTGCACCGGCGCCTGAAAAGGTTGAACCGGAAGTGGTGAAACCGGCACCGAAGGAAGTTGCTGCACCGGCTGTTGCTCGGGCGGCACCGAAGCCTGCACCTGTACCGGCGCCTGAAAAGGTTGAACCGGAAGTGGTGAAACCGGCACCGAAGGAAGTTGCTGCACCGGCTGTTGCTCAGGCGGCACCGAAGCCTGCACCTGCACCGGCGCCTGAAAAGGTTGAACCGGAAGTGGTGAAACCGGCACCGAAGGAAGTTGCTGCACCGGTCTCATTACCTGAAGCGGAAAAGGATGAAAAGGATATGGCTGATCTCCTGGCTTCAATAGACCGGACGGAATCCAGTGAGGCAGGGGAGCAGTCAAAAGAGAAAGCTGCAGTTGATGATCAGATGGGTTCTTTGCTGGCCTCGTTGGCTTCGCATGGTGCCGCGGATTCTGAAGAGGTTCCGGTTGCGGTTGATCCTGTTTCCGTTTCCAGCGCTCAGGATTTACAGAATTATGTCAACGAGCTTGCAGTTCAGCCGGAAACGGTCGAGGGCGAAGAAGATGCTCAGCAGGAGAATGTCGTTACTGAGCTGCCGGAGGCTGATGATGCCGATTTGCCCGTTGTTTATGTGTCCAGTGGCAAAAGTGCGAAGATTCTGGAAGATCTTTTAATGAAGGATAAGCCCAAAGCCAGTAAAACGCTGGGCTCATTCCTTGATGGCATTGTGGGGGATATCAATGAAAGTCGTTAATGAATTCAGGCCATGGAAGCTTTTCGGCCGCAGATTTATTCCAATAACCGGAATAATAATGATGGGGGTTTCCATCGGAGTTACACAAACCAAAGCAATCAGTGGCACGAATGATGCTCCTGTCTCGCTGTCTGCATCTGAGCGGGATCCGTTCTGGCCGGTTGGTTATGTGCCGGAACGATTGGTCAAGGCAACAGAAAAACAGAAGGCACCGGTGAAAAAGGTGCCGACAGGGAAAAAGGATTGGAGCGGGGCAATGAAGAAAGTTGCCATAAACGGAGTGAGCAGCAGGAACGATCAGTACTTTGCCATTGTTAATGGCGAGCTCAAACGTACTGGGGATACGTTCAGTGTTGAGCATGACGGAACCACCTATACCTGGGCTGTTGCAAGTATCAGGCCGCCGGGTTCGGTTCGACTACGCAGAGTATCAGCACTGTAATTTAAAACAGGAAGGTGAAGAACATGAAAAACTATAAAGCAATGGGTATGGGGAGTGTGTTGGCGGCTGCCGTGATGGCCGGTTCCTTTTCCTACGCACAGCAACAGGAAAAAGTGGCCGACGAAGATCTGCTGAATATGCTTGAAACAGTAAATACAGCGGAAATGCAGAAGGTCGCCGAAGTAGATATTGTCGAAGAGGGTCCCGATGTCGATCTCATGGAGGTTCAGGCGGGTGAAACGAATGAGGTCATGGATGCCATGAGCGTCGGCGAAATTATGGATGCAGACGCGTCGAGCGAAGGTGAACTGATTTCGGTACGTCTTAATAAAGTGGGTCTTGAAGAAGCCATTAATCTTTTTGCCCAGCTGTCGGGAGCAAATATTATTGTTCCTGAGCTTACCGAGGCTGCACAGATTTCCGTTAACCTGAAAGATGTAGAATGGCGTCCGGCACTGCAGTCGATTCTCGATACCTATAATTATGAACTCTATCAGCGGGTATCGGGTTCCAATGTCTACAGCGTGCGTCGTCGGCCTGCAGGCTCGCCGGAACCTCAGGTGGTTGAAACGTTTCAGCTGGAATATGCAACCGTTCCGAATGCCGCCAAACTGATTCGTGAACTGTTGCCGAAGGAAGCAAAGATCTCTGAATTTGCCTCGCGCAACATGATGGTGATCAAATCCACGGAATCCAGCCTGAGCGAAGTCCGCGCGGTACTTGAAGCCATCGATAAAGTGCGCCAGCAGGTGTACATCGAATCCAAATTCATGGAGCTGACTGACGATGCGCAGAAGGATCTGGGGATTAACTGGACCTCTCTGGAATCCTATGGGGCCGGCATTGACGTGGGGTCGGCGGCCTATGGCTATGAGAATGCAAACGGAACCTCATCGGAAAATCTGTGGAATGATATTACCGGTGGTTCGGCCAGTTTTGCCGGGGACGGCGAATACACGATTCTGACCAGTGTTCTGGATGCTGATCAGTTTGCGATGACGCTCAGTGCCTTGGAACAGAATAAAGGAGTGAATATTGTATCCAACCCGAAAATTATCGTGGCCAATGAAGAGCTGGCGAATATTTCCATTGTCCGGAAAGAACCGAACCTGAAACAGGAACGGGAGCAGCAGCTTAATGATCAGCCGGCTACGACGATTTATACGCTGGATGAAGATATGCCGTTTTTTGAATACGGAATTAAGCTGGATGTAACTCCTTCGGTTAATACAAGCAGCAATATCACGGTACAGATCCAGCCGTCACTTACCCGTAAATATGCGGATAAAGAGGCGGGCGATAACACCTATCCGATCATTGATGAAAAGACGATTGATACGGTCTTTAATCTTGCCAGTGGACAGACGGCCGCCATTGGCGGTCTGACGGAAATAACCGAAAGCGAAGAGGAGCACAAGGTGCCGGTGCTGGGAAGCATTCCGGTGCTGGGACGCCTTTTCTCCTGGAAGCAGACCGTTACCGGCCAGGATGAAACAGTTATCTTTGTTACGGTCGGTCTGGCTAATACCGAACAGCTTCAGGATGGCATTGATATGCCGGGCGACGCTGAACTGGCTCGTCGTCAGCTTATTCTGGATGAAAAGAGCCGTAAGCTGCGGGATCATGAGCGCGAATACTTTGAAATCCAGGAGCAGGAAAAGCTGAATGATATGATGAAGGTTATGGATGCTCAGGAAGCGAAGCGTATTGAACGTCGTATGAAGAAACTGCAAAAGAATGCGGCAAAGTAAGGCGTAAAGCCGGACTGATATGCTATTGCCGGTGGAGGTGAAACAACCGGAAATGCAGTAGACAGTTTGCGGAGATCGCGGAAAAATCTCCCTAACATCCAGTCATCGGGAAAAGGATTCCTCCCGCCTTTCCCGATGGCTGGAAACTTATAAGAGCCCCCTGTTTTGTCCGGGGCTTTTCAGATTGTTGAACCCCGCCGGAAAGGCGGGGTTAATCTTTTTTCGGACTTTGGGAAATGGATTCGATGAATTGTCCGGATCTGAACATATTATACCATTTACTAAAACATTCCGGTCTTAACGACAGCGTTATTCCGCGCAGAGGCGCAGCGTGCGCGGAGCCGTTTATGACTGAATTTCTCTGCGTCCTCGGCGCCTCTGCGCGGAATCAAATTTATACCGGATAGTTTTAACGTTTGGTATTAGGTTGAGAGTTGCGCTACTCCTGCTTATCAGACTCGGACCGGGAGGCGGGAGTCTGTTTTGTTTCTGCAATAGAGCTGTTCAATCTCATAAAGGTTGATGTGGCGATTTGTTCCGCGATGGGTTTGTCAGCTCGCGCTTCAATAGGTTGCGTTCGTAATAAAGCTCCGGCGTGATCGCCGGAGCTTTATAGCAGTGTGAGACATTCCGGATATTGGAACACCTTTGGCGTATTGATTTTAACTTATAGACCGTAGGCGGAGAGATCAATACCCAGAGCGGCCGGGTCGAGGCCGTACCCTTTGAGTTTTTCGAGGTAGACACCGGCCTTTTCTTTCAGTCCGCTGAACTGATTGGAATATTCCGACAGCTGGGTTTTGAGTTCTTTACTTTTAGTTGAGAATTTCTCATACCATTTAAGGTCTTTCACCTGCTGGGAATATGCTGTAACTTTGCTCTGGGTATCGGCGAATACGGAAGAATACTGTCCGAGATACGCGGTGAGTTTGGCAGGATCCATGGTCGCCACTTTGGCCTGAATATCTTTGAGCGGTTTCTGCAGATCGGCGAGCACCTCTTCTTTGGAGACGCTCAGTTTGGCGGCCTGTTCTTTGATTTTTTCAACGGCTTTGGTCGACAGGGTTTCGGCCTGTTTCGTCACTTCATCGGCTTTGGCAGATGCGGCAGCAGCGGCTTCATTCGCCTTTTTTTCAATGCCGGAAGTATCCACGGAATAGCTGCCGTCTTCTCCTTTTTTCAGAAAGCCGCTGCTGCAGATAAATGCGGCGGCCATTAAAACGATCCCTAAGTTTTTCATGATACTCCCTTTCATGGTTGATAATAATTGGAAAAAGCATAGCGGGTTCGCGGGATACGTCACCCTTTCTTTTGCGGATTTTTTGCCTGGATCGCAATGCTGAGCAGGGCCAGCGTTGCCGCAAAACAGGCCAGATTGGCCGGAGCATAATGGCTGCTAAGCCGGAGAACGCCGCCATAAACGGCAGGGCCCAGAGCGCTGGCGATTACCATAAAGGTCATGCAGAGTCCGCTGATGGCGCCGAGGTGCTCGCGGCCGAAGTAGCGCGGCCAGGTGACACTCATCAGGATACCGAACAGGCCGTTGGCGATGCCTCCGCCGAGAATGAGGCAGGCGATGGGCCAGCCGGGGGTGAGCAGAAAAAAGCCGAACAGGTTAATGCCCATGGCGGCGAGCATGATCATAAGCAGCCAGCGCAGTTCAATGCGGTCGCTCAGCCAGCCGCCGAACAGGGTGACGGCAATGGAAATGCACGCGATCGGCGGAAAGATGGCAAAGCCCTTTGATCCGTCCATTCCGGCCAGAGAAAAGATGGATTCAACGTGGAATGTATTGGCGGTGATGACCAGTGCCTGCAGCGACAGGGTCAGGGTGAAGGCCCAGAAGGACAGGGTGCGCCGGGCTTCGGGGAGTGTGAACTGGCGGCGGGGGATTCGCTCTGTTCTCCGGACGTTTGTTTTTGACCATCGGGAATCAGGCCGAGCGGTTCGGGGGAATCCCGGAAGAAAGTGAGCAGCAGCGGTGAAAAGAAAAGCATCAGCAGCAGTCCGAGCAGCAGCCAGGTGGCGGCCCAGCCGCGTTCGTTAATCATACCGCTGAAGATGGTGGGGGCATACGAGAAGCTGAAGGCTACTGCCGCGCCGCTGATGCCGCTGGCGAGTCCGCGGTGATGATCGAACCATTTCATAACCATATTTCGGGATGACATCGTCAGGACACCCTGGCCGCTGAGCCGCAGCGCAAAGAACAGCAGTGAAAGCAGAGCCACCAGACCGGTCTGGCCGGGCAGGAGCGGTTCCGCAATCCGGGCCAGCCGTGCGGTCTGACTAAGGGCGAGCAGGACGAGGCCGAGGATCATGCAGGAACCGAAGCCCATCCAGCGCGCGCCGATACGGTCGAACAGTTTTCCGGACGGAGTGATGAGAAATGAGCTGGCAAAGGTTCCGATGCCGTAGGCGATGGTCAGTTGAAAACGACCGATTCCCAGATCATGAATTAAAGGTTCGATGAAGGCCGACACGCCGGTGGTCTGTCCGGGAACACTGAGGATGATGCCGATGATACCCCAGAAAAGAATGGCCCAGCCATAGAAAAACGGGCAGCGCGCGGGGTTGAAGGGAATTTGGTCAAACGTTTTTTTCATGGGGGGGAAGGATAGGCGCCTGCCGGAGGAAAGGAAACCTTCCATTGGCTGGAAAAATTGCGGGACGGAACGTGTGTGTGGTTGATGAGTCAGCGTGACTGAAACGGTCTGCAATTTTGGGCTGAACGGGGTTGACCCGGCATTGCGATCCTGTATAAATGCCGCCTGTTTTCCCGTAAAACGGAATCCTGACCGAAGGATCTTCGCCGAAAGAACAAATACCGCACGGTGCGGGGCGAGCGCCCGGATTCTAAAACTCCGAAGGGCGGCCGGAAAAACCGGCTTAATTTGCAGGGATGCATCGGGAGACGAAAGGAAGATTAAGCATGAAATATACAGGACCGAAAATCAAGAAAGCGCGCCGTCTCGGTATTGCGTTGTCACCGAAATCTGAACGGTATCTCGAACGCCGCCCGAATCCTCCGGGACAGCACGGCCCGAACCGTCGTCGTGGTAAACAGTCCGACTACGGACGCCAGCTGACGGAAAAACAGCGCCTGCGTTATCAGTACAATCTGAGCGAAAAGCAGTTGCGTTCGTACTACGAAAAAGCCGCCCGCAAACCGGGCAACACCGGTGAAGTGATGCTGCAGATGCTTGAATGCCGTCTGGATGCGGTGGTTCTGCGTGCCGGTATGGCTCGTTCCATCTATCAGGCTCGTCAGATGGTTTCCCATGCGCATTTCCGGGTGAACGGTAAAAAAGTGAATATTCCGTCCTACAACCTGCGTATCGGCGACAAAGTCACCGTTCGTGAGAAGTCCAAAGATCTGGATGCTTTTGTTCTGGCGCAGCAGGTTGCCAAGACGCCCGAATATGTTACGGCCAACGATAAAGAGCTCACTGCAGAATTGAATCGTCTGCCTGCTATGGAAGAAGTTCCAGTGACCTGCGAAATCTCGCTGGTCGTGGAATTCTATGCCCGATAGTCAATCTCTTTCTGGGATTGGAAAAAGCCGCTCCTTCATCGGGGCGGTTTTTTTTGTTTACAGTGTCTGGTCGGTTTCCGGGAGTATGCGTTGGGAATGCCCCGATCAGGTATTGGCAGGAGAGGAGCCGCAGTTTTATCGGGTGCGCAGTGTGAGAGGCGAATTATACCATTTACTACAACATTCCGGTCTTAACGACAGTGTTATTCCCGCGCGGAGCCGTTTATGACTGAATTTCTCTGCGTCCTCGGCGCCTCTGCGCGGGATCAGATTTATACCGGATAGTTTTAACGTTTGGTAGTAGGCGAATCGCACTGTTCTTATTCCGCCAGCCAGCCGCCGGTGGCCTGGATGGGGTCAAGGGTCCCGTCGCCGGAAACCCAGACGGCGAGGGCGGAGGCTGTGTTGTTGAGCCTCAGTTCGGCGGTCCAGAGATCATTGGTCCGGGACATGGCGGTCTGATTGAGACCGAGTGCCACAAAAAAGTGTTCGAGGGTACGGCCTCGGTTTTCACCGGATCGGACCTTTGTAGTCTGTCTGTCGCTGAGCGGTGCCGCCCAGGCTGTGAGCCCGCTGTGTTTCTGTGTCGGTTCAAAAGTAATCGAGAGTATTCTTCCGGTTAATTCGGCTTTAAGCATTCCGGGGTTTGGTTTTCCGGCTTTCGGGACCGGATGGCGTGTGGCCTTGCCGTTGGTCACAAAGCAGGGGGTGTAAACCGTTCGGTCGTTCCACTGTTTGGAATAGTTGCGCTGGCGGTCGGTGAACTCCGGTCTGGAAAAGCGGTCGTTCCAGCCGAGGTAATTCCAGTAGTCGACGTGAAAGGCCACCGGAACAAAGTCGGTCCAGAGTCCTTTATGGTCGGCAAAACGGTTCAGTTTCTCTTCAGCAGGCGGGCAGCTGCAGCAGCCTTCCGAGGTATACAGTTCGATCAGGCTTACCCGGTGTTTCGGGCTCTGGAAAATGTGTTCCGCAGTGGTAGTGGTGATGACGCTTAATAGGGGAATGATCAAAAACAACGGTTTCATGCGTACTCCGGGGTTCCTGTCTTTGAACGGTCTTTCGCCGGAATGTTCAAAATGAATATGACTGTGAACCAAATGGATAAGGATGTCTTGAAAACAATAAAACCGCCTTTTTCAAAGCGGTTTTATTGTTTTTCAGAGACGGTCGGTCAGAGGACGTTACCGGGTGGCTTCCATGGAAAGGCTGATTTTCACATCGTCGCCGATAACCGCCGCCGGTGAATTGGTGATGCCGAGATCACGGCGGTTGAGGACGGTTTCGGACTCGATGCCCATGCGCTTGTTTCCGTGCGGATCATCCACCGGTCCGTTAACGGTTACCGGCAGCACAACGGTGTGGTCTTGGCCGAGGATGTTGAGGATGCCGGTCACTTCATAGTTTGAGGCGTCCTGTTTTTTTACGGTTGTACTTTTGAAGGTGATGGTCGGGTATTTTTCCACGTTGAAAAAATCCTCTGCCCGCAGATGATTGTCCCGTTTTTCGTTGTTGGTATCGATACTGGCCGCCTGAATCGTTCCTTCAATCGCCTTGAGCGTATTGGATTCCAGATCAAAATCCACGGTGCCTTCGAACGTATTGAAGGTGCCCTTAGTATTGCTTACCATCATATGTTTGACCGAAAATCCGATTTCAGCGTGGCCTGTATCCAGGGAAAATATTTCTGCATGCGTACTCAGCGCGAGAGTTGCTGCTGCGGCCGTCAGAATCAGATATGTTTTCATGGTTTTCTCCTTAAGGTTAAGTTCTTAGAATCTATTACACTGGTTTATACGACCATCATTTCTGCATTCCGTTAGATTTTAGTGTGCATAGTTTTGAGAGACGGTGGCACGAATGACTTGAGCCGGTACGGAGCAAAGGCTATAAATTCCGCTCATTTTTTCCAATCGGAGCAGTTTTATGAAAGTACCGGTCAGTTGGCTGAAAGAATATGTGGATTTTGAAGATACCGTTGAAGGTTTGTCGGACAGGCTTACCTTTGCAGGGCTGGAAGTGGAGGCCATTGAAACCATCGGCTCCGATTTCGAAGGCGTGGTGGTCGGTGAAATTCTGAATATCGAGCCGCATCCGGATGCCGATAAGCTGCGGCTCTGTACGGTCGATTACGGGGCCGATGAAAATATGCAGGTGGTCTGCGGGGCTCCGAATGTGGAAGTCGGTGGTAAATATCCCTTTGCACCGGTCGGTACCACGCTGCCCGGCGGTTTCACCCTGAAAAAGGCGAAAATCCGCGGCGTGATTTCCATGGGGATGCTCTGCGCCAGGGATGAGCTCGGTCTGGGTGAAGATCATTCCGGTCTACTGGTGCTGGATTCCGACCTCAAGCCGGGGACGCCGTTTGTAGAGGTTTGGGGAGAACCGGAAACGGTGATTGAGCTTGAAGTGACTCCGAACCGGCCGGATTGGCTGTCTATGATCGGTGTGGCGCGTGAAATGGCCGCTCTTTACGGCACGGAATTGAAACAGCCGGACTTCGAAATTTCCGAAACCGAAAATGATGTCAACGAAGAGATTAGCGTTCGTATTGAAGATGAAGCCAAATGTCCGCGTTATACCGCACGTATTCTGAAAGGTGCGAAAATCGGCCCGTCGCCGACCTGGATGCAGGAACGCCTCGAAGCCGCCGGCATCCGCCCGATCAGTAACGTGGTCGACATCACCAATTATGTAATGCTTGAAACCGGGCATCCGCTGCACGCATTTGATGCGGCCACGGTAGCCGGGAAACAGATTGTTGTACGCACGGCCCATGCCGGCGAAACGATGAAAACGCTGGATGGTCAGGAGCGCGAACTGACCGAAAATATGCTGGTAATCGCTGATGCCGAAAAAGCTTCGGCTGTCGCCGGGGTAATGGGGGGCGAAGATTCTGAAATTACCGAGGCAACGACGACCATTCTGCTTGAGGCGGCGGCATTTGATACCGCATCGGTTCGTCATACTGCCAAGCAGCTGGGGCTGATTACCGATGCCTCCTACCGTTTTCAGCGTGGCGTGAATACGGATTCCGTTGAGTTGGCCAGCCGTCGGGCGGCGGCGCTGATGTGTGAACTGGCCGGAGCGAAACTCTGTTCCGGTGTTGTGGATGTTTATCCGCGGTCGAAGGAAATGATAAAAATTCCGTTCAGTTTCAAGCGCATCGAAAACATGATCGGGGCCGATATTCCTATTGATAAGATGCGCGGCATTTTCCAGACTCTGGAAATCGGATTAGAAGAGGATAACGGCGAAACCGCAGTGGCTGTGGTGCCGGGCTTCCGGTTGGATCTGGAGCGTGAAGTGGATCTGGTGGAGGAAATTGCCCGGATTCACGGCGTCGATAATATTCCGGCGAAAACGCCTTTGGCTAAAGTGGTTCCGGAAGCGGACGATTCGCGCGTCCGTGCCGTTGCCGGACTTCGGAATAACCTGCAGGGGCTGGGCGTCAGCGAAATCATGAACTACACGCTGGTGAGTACGCCGCTGCTGGACCTGTTCGATCCGGATAATAAAGGCGAGCGCGAGGAGCTGCCGCATCCGATTTCGATGGATCAGTCGGTCATGCGCACTTCGCTGATTCCGCAACTGGTGGAAAGTCTGGGCCGCAACCTTTCTCGTCAGGTGAACGAAGCGTGTTTTTATGAACTGGGCCGCACCTTTAAACGTGTTGAGGGCGTTCCGGTTCAGACCGAAACGGTTTCGCTGGGCATGATGGGCCCCGTCGGCCGCAGTCTGCTGAACAAACAGGCGGCCGTTAAGGACGAAGAGATGTACGTCTGGATGAAAGGACTTATCGAACAGCTTTTGGCGGCTCAGCATCTAGAAGTGTCATTCGGTGTTCAGGATTTTCCGGAATTTGAAACCGGTAAATCAGTCGCGGTGATGATCAACGGCGAAGTTGCCGGTAAAATGGGGTTGGTAAATAAAAAAGCGCGTGATGAATGGCGTCTTTCCGGGCCGGTTGCGGCCGCTGAAATTGAGCTGGAAGCCCTGCTGAAAAATGCATTTAAAATCCGTAAAACGGAGGAACTTGCACCGTTCCCGTCCATGAGCCGCGATATTGCGCTGGTGCTCGATGAAGCGGTTACACACGAAGAGATTGTAAAACTGATCGGCAAGGCAAACCCGAAGGATCTGGAATCGTTTGTTCTGTTTGATATCTATAAAGGCAAAGGGATTGAAAAAGGTAAAAAGAGCCTGGCCTATAACTTTGTCTATCGCTCCGCGAAACAGACGCTGACCGATAAAAAAGTGAACAAAGTTCATCAGAAACTGACCGATTTCCTCTGTAAACAGCTTGGGGCAAGTTTGAGGGATTCTTAGAGGGGTGTTTATTTCTTTTCTTGTCGTGTTTCTATTTTGATAAAGGTAATAATAGGAACATGGCATTTAAATTCTCAACTTGGATTCTATTGTTTTTTTTTATGAGTGCATCCTTGGCGGGTGCTCAGGTTCCCTCCCGTTTTGCCCGGGATTCTGTTCGAAAAGAGCAGTTCAGGAACAAGCTGGAGCGAAAAACGGAAAGCCGGCGCAAGGAGATTCAACGCTGGGCTGCGCAAAAGGGGCTTCCTGTCCGATATAAGCAAGGGCATCAGGTGATTCAGCTTAGAGCCATTTTCAATGGAGAACCTCTATATCTGACGACATTGAATAAAAAAGCGGCCATTTCCTCGGCAACGGATCTGGTTCAGCAGGTATCTCCGGGTTACGGATTGGACGGCGATGGCATCATCATCGGCATCTGGGACGGGGGATGGGTTCGTGCAAGTCATATTGAATTTGGTTCCCGTGTTATCACGAAGGACACGGATTCGGAGTCCACGGAGATAAACTATCATGCCACGCATGTGGGAGGAACGCTCGGGCATCTGGTCAGGATACGGATGCGAAAGGAATGGCTCCGGCCGCAACCATTTACAGTTATGGTTGGGAGTCGGATTTGTATGAAATGTCCAGTATTGCGGCAAATGCGCCGGGGCAGTCTACAAAAATTTATGTTTCCAATCATTCCTATGGACTGTTGGAACCGGAAGGCTATTTCGGAGCGTACATGACTGATGTGGATGATCTCGATGGGCTTGTTTACGGTAATGAATATTATCTGCCCTTTGTTGCGGCAGGAAATGATCAGGATTTGTCTGTTACGGGATATGACACCATTGCCTATTACGGGGTGGCCAAAAATGTAATGACCGTAGGGGCGGTAGAAGATGCCGTTTCCGGAGAGGCTCGGGAGATCGCGAATGCGGCCATGACAGACTTCAGTAGTTGGGGACCGGTGGATGACGGCCGCATTAAGCCGGATATTGTTGCAAATGGCTATGAACTGAAATCAACCTCTTCTGCATCTGACACAGGCTATTTGCAATGGGGGTGGTCCGGAACAAGTATGGCTACGCCCAATGCCAGCGGTTCGGCGGCCCTTCTGGTGGAGCTCTATAAAGAATTGTTTTCAGGGGGGGCTATGCGGGCCAGTACCCTCAAAGGGCTGATTATTCATACCGCCGATGATCTGGGAAATCCCGGTCCGGATTATAAGTTTGGCTGGGGGCTGATGAATACAAAAGCTGCTGCGGATCTGATTCATGATGTTGCTTTGGGAAATGTACTTCGGATGCAGGAAGGTACTTTATCTGAAGCGAATCCATCCGATACCTATTCCATTTATTCCACAGGAGCTGAAGCCTTGAAGGTCACCCTGTGCTGGACGGATCCGGCGGCTAATGAAAATTATGATACTCTTCCCGATCTGGTTCATGATCTGGATCTCAGGGTCAAAGGGGCCAATGGAACAACTTACCCGTATAAATTAAACCGGGATATCCCGGAAAACAATGCCTCGCAGGGCGAGAACAATGTGGATAATGTTGAGCAGGTCTATATTGAGTTTCCGGATGCGGGTTCTTATGCGGTCACGGTGGATTTTGATGGTTTACTTCCCGGTGAATCACAGAATTATTCGTTGCTGATCAGTGGCATCCCGAGCGATTCGGATACCGACAGTATTCCGGATTTCTGGGAAATGCAGTATTTCGGCAGTACGACCGGCGCGCTGGCTTCGCAGGATTCCGATGGTGACGGAGCGGATAATCTGACGGAATATATTTCGGGTTTTGATCCGACGGATCCGGCGTCGGTTTTTGCGATTACAACGCAGGAGGCGGGCCCTAACGGAGGTGCGCCGTTTGTAATTACCTGGGATGCTGTGGAGGGGCGCATCTACAATGTGAAACGGTCCCATGATCTGCTGTATGATCCGTTTGCGGAAAATGAAACCCTTTCCGGGGATCTGCCGTATCCGGCTGACAGTTTTACGGATCTGGTGGAACGTGTGACTTCGCCGGTATTTTATCAGGTGGAAGTTCGGTTGGCCGATTAGCGTTTTTCTTTACTTTCGGCATAAAAAACGCTACTTTATTGAGTGCGTTTCCAGGGATTGGAATATGCACCACCAGTCATGAAAGTTGCGTATATAATTCTGTTGGGTGCCGTTGCGGCTTCGGCCGCCGGGTTCCGGATGTTGAAGCCCTCTCCGTGGGGAGCGTTTCCTCCGCTCGATATTATAATCTGCGAAAAGCCGATGGCGGGTTTTCAATCGCTGAAAACACCGGTAATTGAAAAGAAGCGGATTTATACGCCGACAGAGGTCCATTTTTCCGGCCGGCCCAAAGCTGTAATGCATCCGCTTCTGTCGATGCCGTCCTTGGAAGAGCGTTCGGACGATATGCTGTTTGAGGCGGATGCACTGAGTTTCCTGCCGTTTGATGAGGCGGTGTTGAGTCCATTCGAATAAAATCCGCACTATTTTTGCGGATTTGCGAATTGAGCGGTCTGCCTCAACCCTTTGTCTATTCGGCTGTAATCTCGAATACGGTATGAAAATCGGCAGCTCCAGACAATCGAACGGTTTCCGGATATTGGAAATCGAAGCCGTTCTCGGCCTTTTGCTAGCCGTTTCCTCAGCGGCGCAGACACACCGCACATTTTCGGAACAGCCGGTCCGGCGGATGGTGCGTGCGGATGAAATGAGGCAACAGGCGGTGCAGAGCCGGGCGGTTGCCAAAGTCTGGGCGGAGCGTCGGGGGCTTGAACTGCGGCATGATGACGGTACCGGGGTTTCTGAAATCATGGCAGTGCGGAACGGACGGCCCTTGATTTTTACCACGCAGAATGAAAATGCGGCGGTTTCCACCACTGCCGATCGGGTGCGTAACGAACTGAGAGTGAGCGGAGCGGGGGTTCGAGTCGGCGTTTGGGACGGAGGACTCGTGCTGACCAATCATCAGGAACTGGCCGGACGGGTAGTCGCCGGTGATGCCGTGGCGGCGCATTACCATGCTTCGCATGTCGGCGGGACCATTGCGGCGACGGGCGTGAAAGCGCAGGCGGAAGGGATGGCTCCGGCAGTGGAACTTCTTTCCTACGACTGGGACTCAAATACTGCGGAAATGATTTTAAATGCGGCGGCGGAACCGGGTGAAACCAATCGGATTTATATTTCCAATCATTCCTATGGCATTTCGTCGGGCTGGTTGTCGTATTACTGGACCAATCCCTATACACACCAGTCGGGCTGGCATTGGTGGGGCGATATTGAGGGCATAGAGGGCGATCCCTATTTCGGCCAATACGGATACTGGGTCCGCTACTGGGATGAAATCGTGTACGATGCGCCGTATCACCTCATTTTCAAAGCGGCCGGAAATGAGCGGAATGATAATCCGCAGGACGGGGACCGGGTTTATTATACGCTTGATGACGGCGAAACCTGGACCAATGTAATTTATGATACTTCGATTCATGTGCCGGGCGATGGAGACGTTAAGGGCGGCTATGACACGATTCCATACTATGGAAATGCCAAGAATATTATGACGGTCGGTGCCGTGTACGATGCTGTCGCTGACGGGGAGCGGAATCTGAACCAGGCTGCTCCTGCAGTATTCTCCAGCTGGGGGCCGGCGGACGACGGGCGCATTAAACCGGATATTGTGGCAAACGGGATGGAGCTGTTTTCATGCAATTCAACTTCAACAAATGCGTATGCCGTCCGTAGCGGAACCAGTATGGCCTGCCCGAATGCATCGGGGTCGGCGGCGCTGCTGGTTGATTATTACGATGACCTTTTTCCGGGGCAGGCGATGCGGGCGAGTACACTCAAGGCACTGATTATTCACACGGCCGATGATCTGGGGCGCCCTGGACCGGATTATCAGTTCGGGTGGGGGCTTATGAATGCCCGGCGTGCAGCGGAGCAGATAGACGATCTTTTTGCCGGAAACCGGATTGCCATTAAAGAGGAACGGCTCAGTTCCGGGGAGACTGGTGCATTCTGTGTTTTTTCTGACGGTTCCGCACCGCTCAAAGTGACGCTCTGCTGGACGGATCCGCCGGGCGGGTATTCCGATGCGCTGGATGACCGGACGTCGATGCTGGTGAATGATCTGGATCTGAAAATCATTGCGCCGGACGGAACCGTTCATTATCCGTTCCGCCTCAGTTATGCGGATCCCGAAGCTCTGCCGGAAACCGACGGGAAGAATCACGTTGATAATGTGGAACAGGTGATCGTCGGATTCCCTGCAACGGGAACCTATACCATCGAGGTTTCGCACGACGGTGAGCTGCAGGATGGGGAACAATATTATTCGCTCATCACGAGCGGGGCGGTTTCGGATGCAGATCAGGACGGCCTGCCCGATGTCTGGGAAAACCGTTTTTTCGAGACGTTTACCGGGGGCGATATCTCGGATGATTCCGATGGTGACGGATTGAATAATCTGGAGGAATATATCGCGGGAACGGATCCGACCGATCCGGCTTCGACCTTTTCAATTGTTTCGGTTTATTCGCTGCCGGCCATGAATGAAAATCCGGTAGTGATCGAGTGGGATGCACTGCCGGGGCGGGTTTACCGGGTATACTGGACGTATCATCTACGGTATGTTCCGTTTGAGCTGATCTCCGGGGAAATCCGCTGGCCGGTCAACAGCTATACCGATACCGTTGAGCGAATCGGCGATGCGGCGCTCTACCGGATTGATGTCCGGCTGGATGATTAATGTCCAGAGATCGGAATTTCAACCTGTTCCACGGGGCATTCTTCGATCGATTCCAGAAAGAGCCGGCCGTACCACTGTTTCCAGACTCTGGAATCGAGGATGGTGACGGTGCCGTAGTCGTTGCCGCTGCGGATAAGGCGTCCGACGCCCTGGCGGAATTTCAGTACGGCTTCGGGAAGAGAATATTCTTTAAACGGATTTCCGCCGCGCGATTCAATCGCTTCAAACCGGGCCTCGATCAGCGGATGGTCGGGAACAGCAAAGGGCAGACGCGTAATAATGACATTGCTGAGTGCCTCGCCCTGTACATCCACGCCCATCCAGAAGCGGTCGAGGCCGAACAGCACAGCGGCTTCATGATTCCTGAATTTTTCAAGCATGCGTTTCGGGGGCATGCCGGTGCCCTGAACAAGAAATTCATAGCCGTTTTCTTCAAAACAGAAGCGCAGTTCATCGGCCACTTTCCGCATAAAGCGGGCATTTGTAAAAAGGACAAAGGCGCGGCCGCGGCTTTCGTCTACAAAATATTTAATGGCTTCGGCCGCTTTGTCTTCAAAATCGGGTGCGGCCGGAGGCGGCATATTGACGGGAATCTGAATCTGCATCTGGCGGGAATAGTCGAACGGCGATCCCACCCGGAGTTCTTCACATTCCTGGGCGCCAATACGCTGCCGGAAATATGCGAGACTGTTCCCGACAGCCAGCGTGGCACTCGTCATGACGACGCAAGGAATTTCCTCGAACAGCATTTCGCGCAGGATGGGGCCGACATCGACCGGAGCGGAATAGAGTACCGGTAAACGGCGGCGTCCCTGGATTTCGGTCCAGTAGACGTGCCCCTGCAGGGATTGTTTCAGAAACGATTCAACGGTGTCGCGCAGTTCAAGACCCCGGTTGCGGAGCGATTTAATCTCGGCCTGAAGATCCTCGTTGTCGGTCGTCTGGGTGACGGTTTTGAGGTGCATGCAGAGATTGGAGATTTTCAGCGGCAGGTCGGTTTCAATCGGCGGCGGTTCAAACACGCGCTGTTGCGGTTTTTGCGGGCCGAGCTTAAAATGATTTTTTACGGCTTCAAAAAACTGTTCTGCGGATGTGCGCACCTGATCGGCCATGAAGGTGCCTTTGCCGTCTTTAAGTACGGATAAAATACCGCGACGTTTTTCACTGTGAATGCGGTTGAGCCAGTATTCAATCTGATAGAGTGAGAGTCGGATGCCGAGATGCGAAGAGGCCACCTGTTCCATCTGATGGGCTTCATCGAAAACCACATATCCGTAAGGCGGCAGCATGGCCGCGCCCTCGGCCCGCAGGGCGAGCTCGGAAAAAAACAGGGAGTGATTGACGACCAGTACCTGGGCATCGAGCATCTGCTGGCGGGCGTTGATGTAATAGCAGTCTTTGTAAAAGGGGCAGCGTTTGCCTGTACAGTTTCCGGTTTCGGCGCAGATGGTACCCCAGACTTCATGATCGGGCTGTTCTTCGAGTTCCTGATAGGAGCCGTCGCCGAGCTTGCGGGCCTGGGCAAGCGCATGGATTTTATCGAGCTGGGATTCGCGTGTGGCATCAAAAAGGTCGCCGCTGGTCCGTCGGGCGCGCTGGAGCCGGAGCAGACACAGGTAATTGGAGCGCCCCTTGACCATTACGGCTTTGAAGTCGCGTCCGAGCACCTGTTTCACAAAGGGGATGTCTTTGTGCATCAGCTGTTCCTGGAGAGTGATGGTATAGGTGGCGATTACACAGCGGGTTTCGTGTTCGAGTGCGGTGAGAATCTGCGGTACCAGATAGGCGAAACTTTTTCCGACGCCGGTGCCGGCTTCCACGGCAAGGTGGTGTCCGAAACCACCGGCGTCGGCGATGGCCCGGGCCATTTTCTGCTGCTGAGGGCGGAGTTCAAAGTGAATACGGCCTTCGGTGCAATGCTGTTCCAGCAGACCGCCCGGCTCAAAAAAGCGGTCGGTCAGTTTGGCCGCCTGCGGCGTCGGAACTGGATCGATCGAAATCATTGGCGCATCGTATAGGAAGAGGCGCGCGGAACAAATGCCGTTTAGAGGAATTTATCCGGATTGTTTTTTGTATTTGCAGGAAGCGGTACTTACAGCGATCATGTATTCGGGACTTTCAGGGCGCTGTTATTGAATCAGCAGGGCCTGTTCACAGAGATAAGCGGTGAGGGCTTTGGTGATTTCGGTGATGTAGGCGTAGGAGATGTAGTCCGGAGAGTCGATGGAATCGGCATCGGTATGGTAATACGGGTTTTCAATGAAGGTTCCTTCGTCTTCGGGCCAGTATTTCCGGAAATCGTATTCAACCAGATGAACGGCATCGATCCCGGCATGTTGAAACGGCATATGATCACTCTGATTATATCCAAAAGCCTGGCGGGGAATCAGACCGGTGCTGGTTTCGATGGCGTTTTCGAGGTGTTTTCCGGTGGACGAACGCCGGAAGTTTTTTCTTCCAATGACCACATAGGGCGGTGTGCCGGCGTTATCGTAGCCGATCGTATCGATACTGATCATACCGGCAATAGCTGAACGCAGGAAGCAGTTGTCAGCTGTAGTTGACGGATCATCTGTAGTGTATGTTTTCAGGAAGTGCAGAGCGCCGGGCGATCCCTTTTGTCCCGGGCCGTAGGAGCCTTTTTCTTCGGCATCGAATGCGACAAAAACGATGGTATCCCGGAATTGAGCGTGCTGAATCACGCGAGCGGTTTCAAGCATGGCGGCGACTCCGCTCCCGTTATCATCTGCGCCGGGACAGCGTGTTACCGATTCGTGAGCCGCATCCACAGTATCATAGTGGGCGCCGATAATGTGAATCCTGTAGCCCGGGCTGCCGACTTTAATGGCGACGACGTTGGCGCAGTTGGTGTAGACGGCATTGAAGCGGGTGAAGTGGAACGGATCAAGAGAGGCTTTATATCCCATTTCACGGAAGGTTGAAAGCAGGTAGTCGCGGGCGGAGTCATGCTGGTAGGCGGGATAACGGACAGAATCCGTATGGGCGAATCCGCGACTGTTGCCGTCTGCGGTATAAAGATTCCGATGAAAGCAGGTTATTTGTTCGGAGGAAACCGCATTCGGCAGTTCCGGGATCTGTTGCCGCGGACTGGTGCATGCTGTCAGTAGCAGCGGGAGAAGCGGAAGGGCATGTTTGAGCAGAATTTTTTTCAAGGGTCTCACTCCGGTTGGCTGGTGACTTTGAAAACCCGGTTTGGATAGGCGTTGAGATCGAAGGAAACCGAGTGGGTGGTGATGGTCGGAGTGGAGGGAACGGTGGTTAATACCTTCCATCCATTGGAAACGGTCAGGTTGGTGCTGCCGTAAACATGGTAAGCAATGCCGGGGCTGCTTTCCCAGTTGAGCGATACGGTGCTTCCGGAAAAAGTCTGCCGCAGTGTGGCCGGGGGAATCACCACGGCCTGATCGACCAGATAACCGACGAGTATCCGGGTGACATCAGTTGCATACGCATAGGAGATATAGTTCGGCTGATCAATGTTGTCGTCGGGGTGTGGTAATAGGGGTTCTGGTACTGAGGCGGATCGTTCCGGTAATCATAATAATCACCTTCGATGACCAGAATGGATTCGATGCCCGCATCGTCAAAGGGTTTGTGGTCACTTTCCGTCCATTGGTAGCTGTAAGAGGTGTCGAGGCCTGTGTAGCTGCCGCCGGCGGATTCGAGCGAGGTGACCAGGGGTGAGTTTTTATCATAGTTCACAGTGCCGAGAATGACATTATACGCTGTGGCGGGATCGTCGTAGCCGATCATATCGACACTGATCATTCCTTTGATGTTTGCGCGCAGGAATCGGGTGGCATTGGTCTGTCCGGTCTGTGTGGTGGTCCAGTTATTCACAAAGTGCTTCGAGCCGAAAAAGCCCTTTTCCTCTCCATCGAAAGCAATCAGCATGATGGTATCCCGAAAGGTGTAGTGCTGGATCGCCCGGGCGGTTTCCAGGATGCCCGCCACGCCGCTGGCATTGTCATCGGCGCCGGGACAGACACCGGTTACGTCGGATTGCCCGCTGTCTACACTGTCGTAGTGGGCTCCGATGATGTGGATGAAGCCGCTGGTGCCGCGTTTGATGGCGATGATATTGTTGCATCCGGAATAGGAATGGCCGCTGTAATTGAAAGTGAACGGGGCAAGATAGGTTTCGAAGCCCATGGCCTGAAATGTGTTGAAAATATAATCGCGCGCCAGATCATGCTGAGGGAGGGGGGTGCGGGGGGAGGGACCATCGGTGAATCCGCGGCTGTCGCCCTCTTCAACAAACAGATTCACGTGAAAATTTGAATAGCTCCCTTCGGAGACTTCACCCACGATATCGGAAATAGATATACCGAGGCAGGCCAGACCCGTGCATCCGAAAAGTCCAAGGCTCAGCAGTGTACGTTTCCAGAACATGAAAACGGTACTACACACGGGTTCGGATTTAGTAAAGATGCAAGAGATGAAAACAAGACCGGGCGGTTAAGGTTTTGCGTACCTATCGGTGGGTGGAGATTTCAGCGGCTCAGCACGCGGAACACATTCCCGGTAACGGTATTGAGGTCGAGTTGGACGGTTTGGTCAACGACATCGTTGGTGGCATCGATTTGGGTGATCAGGTTCCAGGCATTGGCGGTCAGGTCTGTGGTTCCGTACAGTTCGTATTCAATATCAGGACTGGTGAACCACCTGATGGAAAGGGTGTTATTGGAAATGCTTTGATTCAGTGTGGCGGGAAAAATCGGTGTGGCATAGTCGCAGACGGCACCGGCAATGCCTTTGGTGACATCGGCGGCGTAGTTGAGATTCAGATAATCCGGCGAATCGATGGCGTCGTAGTCGGTGTGATAGTACGGATTTTTAACGAAGTTGGTTTCGCCCCAGTAATTAACGAAATCATATTCGATCACATGAACAGCATCGAGGCCGATGTTGTAAAAGGAAATATGATCACTTTCATCAAATCCGCTTGAATATTCCACCGAGAGGTCGGTGTATTTTTCAATGGAAGCACCAACTGCAAATGCGGCCTGGCTGGAACCGGCAACCCGGCCCACTGCAACATTGTAGGGCGTGTTGGTGTGATCATAGGCAATGGAGTCGAGATTCACGACCGCCCGGATGGAGGATTTCAGAAAGGTGGTGGAGTTGGTTTCGGAGGGCTTGTCGGAGATATGATGGTCCCGGAAGTGGATGGAGCCCTGATAATCCTTCTCCTCGGCATCGCAGGCGAGAAACACGATGGTGTCTTTAAAAATATAATCCTTTATCGCCTCCGCAATTTCGAGGAGGGCGGCGACGCCGCTGGCTCCGTCATCAGCACCGGGACCGAGGATGACATTCCGGTGCCCGCTGTCGACGGAATCATAGTGCGCGATGATCAGGTAGATATTGGTTCCTCCGTATCCCCGTTTTGTGGCAACGACATTGTTGCACCCGGCATAATGATAGGAGTTTGAATCATTGTCGTAGCTGAAATTGACATCAAATTCGAACGGGTCGAGCCAGGTGTCGTAACCCCAGGCGGTAAAATTCGAAATCATATAGTCCCGGGCGAGATCGTGTTGATAGGCCGGAATGCGGGGGCTGGGCCCGTCCGTGAATCCGCGGCTTTCACCGATGTGGGTGTAAAGATGGGCCAGATGATTGGAATATCCTGCCGTTGTCACCGTATCTACAATGTCGGATGCGGTAATCGCCTGTGCCTGCAGCGTTATACTCAGCAGAAAAGCGGAAAAATGGAATATACGCTTCGGCGGCATGGGGAAGCTCTACAGGCAGTGCTGAAATTAGTAAAGAGACAAAAGGCAGAATGATCGCATTAAGCCATTCGGCGGCTGATAAAATGCTGGGCCAGCGACTGAATGGCCCCGGGAATGGTTGATTCTGTGGCTATTACATCCGGGGTGAGATGATAACGTTTCATCGCCTGGGCCGTCGGTTTTCCGATAACGACACTGGTTTTGTTTTCCAGAGCCTGGACGCCCCACTGAACGATAAATGACTCCACGCCGGAGGCGCTGGCGAAAAAGGCGGCATCAAACGGGGGCAGTTCTTCGTGGGTAATCTGCTCGTTGTCGTAGATAATGGCGTCCTCCACTTCGGCGTTCAGAGCGCGGAGGCTTTCAGCAAGGTCCGGACCGGCTTTGTCGGAGCGGACTCGCAGGATTTTTTCACCGGGTTTAATCTGTTCTTTGGCGAGTATTTTCAGAGCTTCCGCACTGAAATTACCTTCGGGTTGAGCGTCCACCTGAATGCCGTATTCCGCAAATTCAGCAGCGGTGCCGCGACCGCAGACCATGATTTTAGGAATGGAGCGGTAGTCGATTTTCTGGTCATGGACCAGTTTCATGAAGGCGCGGACCGACGAGGGGGAGGTCACAACGAGCCAATCTGTATTTGTAAAATCGAGGGTGTAGTTGCGGCGCGGTTTCAGGCGAATCAGCGGATGCTGCACCGGATGTCCGCCGAGGTCGTGTACGAGATCGGCCGCTTTCTGCTGAATGGCTTCGGAGCAGGTGAGCAGGATCCGTTTACCCTGCAGGGCGCCGAGATCTTCCTTATAACCGTAGCGGGTGGTTTCGCCGATCATGATGAGGCCCGGCTGACGGATACAGTGTTTCCGGGCATGGCCGGGCAGCGATTTCAGCGAGGTTTTAAAAATCTGTTCATCTTCTCCGCCGGCGTTGTAAATCACTGCTGCAGGGGTTTCGGGGTCGTGCCCGTCGTCGATCATCTGCTGAGCAATTTTGTCCATGGCGCGGACCGACATGTAGTAGATTACGGGGAGTCTGTCTTTCATTTTTCCGTCGCACCGCGCCAGTCCGCCGCCGCTGAGGCGCGGCGTGAGGGCGACAAAACCGCGGGAGACATCGCGGCGGGTCAGCAGCATGCCGGTGCCGGTGGTGGCGGCCTGCAGCGCGCTGATGCCGGGGATGACACGGAAAGGAATATTGAGTTCCTCCAGCGCTTCCGTTTCTTCGGCGAGGCGGCCGAATATGCCGGGGTCGCCGCCTTTGAGGCGCACCACGCGCTTACTTTTTCGAGCGCATTCGCAGATCAGCCGGGTGGTTTCGTGCTGTTCTTTGCTGTGTGCCCCGCAGCGTTTTCCGACATCAATTGCCCGGGCGTCGCAGGGCAGTTCGTCCAGCAGCGATTTGTCGATGAGGGAATCGTAGAGACAGATATCGGCGGTTTTCAGGGCGCGCAGGGTGGCGAGGGTGCAGAGTTCTTTATTGCTGACACCGGCGCCGGCAAAGGTGACGGCATGCATAAACAGGGATCGCAGAGCCATGATGCGTTCGTCGCCTTTGCGGAAGGTGATGGCGAGATAGCCCTGAGCTTCGGGCACGTTGAGTTCTTCGAGCGGGATCCATTCGGTGATCCGCTCTTGGAGTCCGAGACGGACCAGCGCCGCGCCGGCCATAATGACGATGTCGTAGTCGCCGCAATCAACCTGGGCGATACGTTCTTCAATATTGCCGCGGATGGTTTTCTGTACGGCATTCGGAAAGCGGGTTCGGCAGTATTCCTCCCGTCGTTCGGAACTGACGCCGATAACCGGTTTTTCCGGAAGATCGTCTGCGGTTTTTCCGGGAGCAAGCACCAGTACATCGCGCGGCTCGGCCCGCCACGGGAGCCAGAACCAGTCGAGATCGGCCGGCAGCGGCGCGGGAAGATCTTTAGCGCTGTGTACCGCCATATCGATCTTTCCGCTGCGCAGAGCATCATCAAGTTCGCGGGTGAAGAAATCGTCTGCGGCCTTGCGCAGATCGGTGGTGCGGTCGGCATCGCCGGCGGAGGTGATCGGTACCATCTCAAAGGCAACGCTTTCCAGCATAGCTTCGATGCGGTTGAGAGCGCCGCGCGTCTGAGTGAGTGCGAGATTACTCGGGCGCGTTCCCGCTTTTAAAACTGTTTGCGATTTTGTCATAGAGATTTCGGTTTGCCTTGGCGATTTTTTTGCTGCGGGCGAGAATCTCATCCATATCGGTGAGCTCGCGGCGGTACCAGTATTTCAGCCCGTCGAGGTCGACGACCGTGACATCGGAGGAGAGGTCGTCGAGTTCCGGATCGATGTTACGCGGCATTCCAAGGTCGATGACAATGACGGGGCGTTCCTGGTTGAAGAAGGGGGCGTGGGCCATGTGGAGAATATGGCCGGGTGCATCGGTGGCACTGACAATGATGTCGGCATCGGTGATGCGGTTTTTCATGTTGTTGAACGAACAGAGTTCAATTTTGTCGGCCAGTGTTTCCGGAACATGGGGTTTGTTGATGTGATAACACCAGATAATTTTTCCAACCTCCGGAAGACTGTCGATTACAAGGCCTTTGCCGATCATGCCGGCGCCAAGCATCATGACTGTGGATTCGCTGAGGTTTTTGCCGTGTGCCTCGAGATATTTAATGGCGAGGTCTTCGATTTCATAGTTGTGGAGCAGTGGAGCCACTTCGTTTTTGATACTTTTGGAAACATAGAGGGAGGAGGATATCCATTCCTGCATCATATTTCCGGCCCAGCCGCGCTGTTTGGCCAGTTCCAATGCATCTTTCATCTGTGAAGTGATGTGGTTTTCCCCCGGCGTTTGCGAAAGCATGCCGCCGGTGACCAGGCACAGGTGTTCGAAGGCTTCCCAGCCGTTTTTGATGTAGAACTTATCTTCCTTGAGATTGGTGAAGCCCATGATATGGCGGAGAATGCCGTTTTCCATGGTTTCGGTGGAAACGGCTGCAATAATCTCCACGCGGTTGCAGGTGTTGAGCATCATGAATTCATGAATGCCCCAAAGCTGCATGATCATAAACCCGGCCCGTTCAAAGCGCGGTCCGGTCAGGTGGAACGGTTCGCGCTCTTCGACATTCAGATGGTTGTGGTCGGTGCCGACGACTACCAGATGTGCGGCATCCATCATTTTGAGGTGACGCGACAGGCTGTTTTTCACCATCTTTGACTGACGGCAGTTGTTGCCGCCGGAAGAGACGGATACCATCAGTTTATCATGACGGGTGATGGCCGGAGTGGTGAAATCGCCTTTCGACCAGTTTCCGTCGACACAGCAGCAGAGTACATGGTGTCTGCGGGCGGCTTCGAGTACGGTGCGGTTGACGCCGCGGCTGTTGGTGGCGGCATAGACGATGGTGTTACCGATCACGTCGTCGTCCTCGAAACGGCGGGCGATATGTTTGATTTGTCCTGTCAGAACGAGTTCTTCGATTTCGTCGTTGATTTCCGGGCTGACTACTGTGAGTTCGGGCCCGGTATCGAGCAGCAGCAGAATTTTGCGAAATGCAACCTTTCCGCCGCCGACCACCAGGCAGGGGCGGCCTTTGAGGAACAGATTGATGTGAATGCCGTTGTGAGATTGATCTTTATTCATGGTTCGCTATGTGAAATTCAGTAGAACAAAGCGCGAATTATTTGGCGATCTGTTTTCCGTAAAAAGGCGAAAAGATAGGCGAGGCGGTGTCTGATTGCAAGGGTGATAGACGTTAATCGTTATAATATTCATCGACATTGAACGTTTATGACCTCTATCGTGTCGGTCTTTTCAGTTGGGAGAAATATGATGCAGAAGACATGGTTTGGATTACCCGTTATGGCTTTGCTGGCCGCCTGCGGCGGCGAAAAGGTTGAAACCTATCAGGTGCCGAAGGAGACGACCGCCGCACCGACGATGCCTGCTCCTGTGAGGCAGGCCCCGGTTGCGACAGCGCCGCGTACTTCTGCGGGATTTTCCGCCGAGCTTCCCGACGGCTGGAAGGAAGTTCCTTCGAGTTCGGCCATGCGGAAAGCCAGTTATGCTATAGAAGGCACGGAGATCGATGCCTATTTTATCTCTCTCTCGATGGGTGACGTACTCAGTAATGTGAACCGTTGGCGCGGTCAGGTGGGGCTGCCGAATACCACGTTGGCGGACATCGAAAAGGAAATGGGTGAATTTTCCATCAACGGTCACGGGTGCAGATATTTTGAAATTTATAATCAAGAGAGCGGTAAAGGGATCATTGCGGGCATCATTGATCTGGCACCGAGTTATTGGTACTTCACTGCCAAAGGTCCCGTTGAAGAGCTTCAGGCACACTCTGCTGATATGCAGACCTTCCTGAAATCGATGCATTTTGACGGGCACAATCATTAATTTTCCGGCACTGACAATGCCGTTTTCCGGATATATAATTTTATGTTGAACAGACTTTTTGACTTTCTTCAGTCCCTCAAACTGACCGTATGGCTGCTGGTTCTGAGTATGATACTGGTATTTGCGGGGACGCTTGCGCAGGTTGATAAGGGCATCTGGAATGTGATGGATCAGTATTTCCGCTGCTACATCGCGATGATCGATCTTCCAGTCTTTTTCCCCAGAAACTGGAATGTTCCGCACATTGGGATTCCGTTTCCCGGCGGCTTTCTGATCGGCTGGTTATTGACTGTCAATCTGATTGCCGTGCATTCACAGACCTTTAAGGTGCTGGCCAGAGGCGGACGCAGGATTGCGGGGCTGGTGGTGTTTGCGCTGGGGATTCTGGTGGTGGTCGGCGTGATGTTCGGTTGGGGAACGGCCCCGGTTGCTGCAACGGAGGATGATGCTTTCTGGCGTGTTTTCTTCCGGCTCGGCCGCGGGACTCTGGCGGCGATTGTGCTCTACGGGGCCTGCGTACTGCTTTATCGCCAGCGGGCGGGCATGGTGCTGCTGCATGGAGGAATTCTTTTTCTGCTGATCGGAGAATTCTTTACCGCGTTGTTCGCGGTTGAAGCCACAATGACCATTAAGGAGGGGGAAACGGTCAATTTTCTGGACCGGTCGCAGCAGCTGGAGCTTGCGTTTACGGAAACGAGCCATCCCGATTATGATACCGTTACTGTTATTCCGCAGAAACTGCTGAGGGACGGAGCGGTGATTTCCGATGAAAATCTGCCGTTCGATGTAAAAGTGCATCGCTACATGGAGAACTCCAATTCGCCGCGGCCGTTGAATGCAATGCCGCCTGCGCTGCTCCGCGATTATCCGGAATATGAGGGCTTCGGCTCGCGTCAGTATATTGCCGAAGCGCCGCAGGTAAGTGGCGCAAGCGGTTCCCGTAACGCCCAGGCGGTGGATGTGGAACTGCTGGATCCGGACAGCGGGAAATCGCTCGGCCGGTATATTCTTTCGCTCTGGATGTATCCCAACTTTGTGAACCGGACGTGGGATATGCCCACGAAAATTACGGTGGGCGATAAACATTATACAGCCTATTTCCGCTTCAGGCGTGAATATGCCAAAGCACCGAGCGGGAATCCCTATTCCATTAAACTGCTCGATTTTGTACATGAAAAATATGAAGGCACCCAGACTCCGAAGGATTTTGCGTCGAAAATTCTGCTCGTGAACGAGGGCGACGGCGTAGAGCGTGAATTACGGATCTGGATGAACAATCCACTGCGCTATGCCCGCCGTACGTTTTATCAGTCGGGTTATCTGCCGAACGACGGCGGTACTGTGCTGCAGGTGGTCCGCAATGACACATGGATGATTCCATATCTCAGCTGTATGATTGTTTTTGTCGGTATGGCGGCCCAGTTTGTCCTGTCGTTCAACCGCTATCTTAAGAAAAACTAGACAAGGCTGCCGGCCGCGTCCTGCTCGAACGGGAGCTGTGTAAATTGATCATGTTTAATTTTGGATTTATGGCAGGGGTCGGTGCAGCTCCGGGCAGGAAGTCTCATCTATATTGGAGTGCTTTATGAAACGAATTATAATCCAGATTCTCGTTGTTCTGTTCTGTCTTTGGTTTTTTCAGAAGGGATTGAGACCGGATAAGGAAACGCCGGAAGAATTTCAGCTGAACGCTTTTGCGCATCTTCCGGTAAAATATGAAGGCCGTAAAAAACCGCTCGACACGCTTGCGCGGAACCTGCTTACGGTCCTTTCCGGAAAGCAGTCGGTCCGTAATCCGGAAGGCGAAAAGGTAGAGGCGGTTGAATGGCTGCTGGATAGTATTTCCGGAACGGAACACGCGGCGGATTACAAGGTGATCCGGATCGAGAATCTTGATCTGCTCGCCAGCCTCGGGCTGGGGGAGAAAGACGGCGATCACTTCCGCTTTTCGTATCGCCAGCTTGCTCCGGCCCTTGTCACGCTTGATCAGGCGGCGCGTTCCGCGTTTGCAAAAGACAGCCGTGAGCGCGACCTTTACGATCGCCAGGTCATCAAACTGGCCAATAAACTCTACGCGTTTCAGAATGTACTCAGCTCGTTTGAGGATCCGTCCGCCATTCCTCAGGATCAGCTTTTTTCCACCGCACAGCGGTACATGACGCTGGAAAACTACTCGATTCCGCTGGTGATTCCTCCAACGGGAGGAAATGAACGCTGGCGTCCGCTCATGAGTGTGCTGCTTGCTTCGCATCCGGCGATGCAGGGGATATCGGGGCACGAAATCAGTGTGGATCCGGCGGCGATTCATTTCGGGGTAATGCTTGCGGCGTATCGCGAAGGTAATGTGGATGTATTCAATCAGCAGCTTTTTGAATATGGAGCTGTCGTTCAGGCTGAAAGTCCTGAAGCGTTCGAAAAAATGTCGTTTGAGGTTTTTTACAACCGCCTCAATGCCTTCATGAAATCGGCGCAGCTGTATCTTCTGGTTTTTGTGCTCAGTATGTTCGGCTGGCTCTTCCGTAAAGAGGGGCTTATTTCTGTTTCGCGCACCATTATGATGGTCGCCTTTATTCCGCATACCTGGGCGATTGTCGCGCGCGTGTTCCTCTCCGGCTATCCGCCCGTGACCAATCTCTATTCCTCCGCCATTTTCATCGGCTGGGCCGCTGTCGGAGTAGGCATTGTTCTTGAGCTCGGGTTTCGCAGAAAAACAGCCGGAATCGGTAATCTGGTCGGAGGAATTGCCGGTTTTTCAACCCTGCTGATTGCCTATTTTCTTGCTGGAGACGGTGATACCATGGAGCAGATGCGTGCGGTACTCGATACCCGGTTCTGGCTGGCTACGCATGTTATCACCATCACGCTGGGTTACATGGCCACATTTGTGGCCGGTGCGATCGGCGTTTTTTATATTCTGAGCGGCCTGTTCACCCGCCGGCTTGATCGGGAAACCGAAGACGGGATGTTCCGCATGATGTATGGTACCACCTGTTTTGCGTTGCTGCTCAGTTTTGTGGGTACCGTACTCGGAGGTCTTTGGGCTGATGATTCCTGGGGCCGTTTCTGGGGTTGGGACCCGAAAGAAAACGGGGCGCTTCTTATTGTGATCTGGAATGCAATCATGCTGCACGCCAAATATGGGCAGATGGTTAAGCACCGCGGTTTTGCCGTGATGGCCGTATTCGGCAATGTGGTCACTGCCTGGTCCTGGTTCGGTGTGAACCAGCTGTCGGTCGGACTGCATTCTTATGGGTTCACCGATTCAGCCAGCTTCTGGCTGATTATGTTCTGCCTGTCACAGTCCGCCCTCTGCATGGCCGGTCTGACGCCGCTCAGGCACTGGAAGTCCGGTACAGTGCAGTAAATTCGGCGCAGTAGCCGTTCCTTTGTATTATTTCACACATCATAATGTATGAAGTTATATTCTGGTTAATTAAAACAGCATAGATTGATATTTCATACATTATAATGTGTGAAATATGAGTCATTTAGACTCTAATTAATCATGCATGAACACCGCTTGATTTATTTGCGACGTTATGACACAGTTTCGGGTATGAAACCGGGATTTTTTGATAAACTGGTCGATCGTCTGGACCATCTGGATAAGGGAAGTCTTCAGACCTATTTTCTTCGTCTTGCCCGAGAAAAAGGGTTAATGGAAACGATTTTCCAGGCGCTGGAAGAGGGGATCATCGTGTTGGATTCGGGGGCGAAGCTGTCGTATGCCAACCGGGCGGCGGAGAGCATGCTCGGCTTTAAGTTCGAACATGCTGCGGGCGACCGGATTCAGAAGTACCTCAAGGATATTCATTGGGACCTTGTGCTTGATCTGGATGAGGAAGAGTGGAGTCAGCTGGTTCGCCGTGAAATCGAAATTACGTATCCGCAGCACCGTTTTGTGGAATTTTATGTGGTTCCGCTGAGCGCTGTGGATGAAAATGAAGAGGGAGCCGTTGTGCTTTTCCGGGATGTGACCCGGGAACGTCAGACAACGGCCGATTCGATTGAGTCGGAGCGCCTGCAGGCACTGAGTCTGCTGGCGGCGGGTGTGGCGCATGAAATTGGAAATCCGCTTAATTCGATCAATATTCATCTTCAGTTGCTGGACCGTGAAATCGGTTATCTTGGAAATGAAGAGGCGGTGGAGGAGCTGCGGGAACTGGTTGACGTTTCCCGGAAGGAAGTCGACCGGCTCGATACGATTATCCGTCAGTTTCTGAAAGCGCTGCGGCCGTCGCTGCCGGAACGTAAACCGCAGAAGCTTGAAACATTGCTGAATGAAACGCTTGAGGTGATGCAGCATGAAATCCGTGACCGGCGGATGCTGGTTGAAACGGATTTCGCTACGGATGTGCCGGCGGTGATGGTGGATGAAACGCAGGTGAAGCAGGTGTTTTTCAATGTGATTAAAAATGCGCTGCAGGCGATGGGCGACGGCGGTATTCTGAAACTGGAAACGGATCTCACGGATCGGTTTGTCGGTGTGGTGGTTGAGGACAACGGCTCCGGTATTGATCCGGATAAACTCGGGGCGATTTATGAGCCGTATCATACCACCAAGGCCGAGGGTACCGGACTGGGGATGATGATCGTGCAGCGCATCATGCGTGATCATGGCGGCGAGATAGAGATCAATTCGGAGCCTGGCCGCGGGACCCGTCTTACGCTGAGGTTCCCGCGCGAAGATGCACGTCTGAATTTACTGATTGCTCCGGAAAAGGAGGCTTAAGATGTCTAAACCGACTGTTTTGATTGTTGATGATGAGAAGAGCGCACGTGATGGGCTGGTTCGGGCCCTGCGTCGGGACTATCGTGTTTTTGCGGCGGAAAACGGGACTTCTGCGCTGGAGGTGCTGGGAAGCCAGAATATTGATGTGCTGCTCAGTGATGTCCGCATGCCGGGGATGGACGGCATTACGCTGCTGCAGCGTGCGCTGGCCAATTATCCGGAACTGCCCGTGATTATTCTAACGGCCTATGGCGATGTTGATATGGCTGTTGAAGCGATGAAGCACGGTGCGACGGATTTTATGACCAAGCCGATCAATCTCGATAAACTGGAGCTGGTGCTGGATCGCGTGCTGAAAGCGAAAAAAATCGAGCTGGAAAATGAGCAGCTCAAGGTGCAGCTCGATAATAAATACGGTCTGGAAAATATCATTGGCCGGTCGGCGGCGATGCAGGAGGTGTTTGATACGATCAGGCAGGTGTCCGGTTCCCGTGCAACGGTGCTGATTCAGGGGGAGAGCGGAACCGGCAAGGAGCTGGTGGCCAAGGCGATTCATCAGTTGAGTCCGAGACATAACGGACCTTTTGTGGCGGTGCATTGTGCTGCACTTTCTCAGAACATTCTGGAGAGTGAGCTTTTCGGTCATGAGAAGGGGGCGTTCACGGGAGCGATGGAACGGCGTATCGGGCGTTTTGAAAAAGCGGATGGGGGATCGCTGTTTCTGGATGAGATTTCTGAAATTGATGCGAATGTACAGGTTAAGATTCTCCGGGCATTGGAAGAGCGTCAGGTGGAACGCGTCGGCGGCGATACGCCGGTGGATGTGGATACGCGGCTTATTGCCGCTACGAACCGCGATTTGAAAGCGATGGTGGAAGACGGGGATTTCCGTGAAGACCTGTTTTACCGTTTATACGTTGTGGTCATCACACTTCCGCCCCTGCGGGAGCGGCAGGATGATATTCTGCTGCTGCTGAATCATTATCTGGCCGTCTTCAATGAAGAGAACGGAAAGCAGATAGAGGGATTCACCCCGGCGGCCTATGAACTGCTTTCGGCCTACGACTGGCCGGGGAATATTCGTGAACTGCGCAATCTGGTTGAGCGCATGGTTGTACTTGCGCGGGGTAAAGTGCTCGATGTGCCGGATATTCCGTCGCAGGTGCGTGAAAAAGCCCGTGGCGGCGGTGAGATTAAGGTGGATGCCGAACTGACGGTGGATGAAATGGAACGGCGGATGATTATCCAGGCGCTGGAAAAGACCGGAGGAAACCGGACGAAAGCCGCTGAAAAACTCGGGATCAGCCGGCGCACCCTGCACCGCAAACTGAACCAGTATGAAATTCATTAGGAGCTGACGATGCTGGATTCAGAAAACACGGTTTTGATTTTTATTGATGTTCAGGGGCGCCTTCATGAGCTCATGGCGGATAAGGCGGTTCTTGATGAAAATCTGGAAAAAATGATTTGCGCCGCAAAACTGCTGGATGTTCCAATTATTGGCACTGAGCAGATTCCGGAAAAGCTTGGGGCAACAAATGAGCCCTTTAAAAGTATGCTGGAAAAGGCTCCAATGATCGGAAAAACGTCGTTCAGCTGTTGCGGAGATGAGGAATTCGAGGCTGTTTTTCAGTCCCTGGGGAAAAGGCAGGTGATTCTGGCGGGGATTGAAGCACACATTTGTGTGTATCAAACGGCGGTGGAGCTGCTTGAACGGGGGATCGAGGTTTTTGTGGCGGCCGATGCGGTGGCATCGCGGGCGGATGAAAACAAGAGATTGGCATTAGGGGCCATTCAGCAGGCCGGAGGCGTGATTCTTCCGACGGAATCCCTGCTGATGGCCCTGCAGAAAGATGCTGCGTCGCCGACGTTCCGGGGGCTGCTTCGATTGATTAAGTAAGGGGCCGGGCCTGTAAAGCGGATGTCTTAATCGACAATATATTTTTCCAACTGCTCTTCATCCGCCAGAAATTCAGGAATCAGTTTTTTTCTGGCCGATGCGCCGTGCTGATGCACGGAAGCGGGATCTCCGGTAATCAGCGGATGCCAATCGGGCAGCGGTTTTCCTTCATGAATCAGGCGGTAGGCGCAGGTTTCGGGCATCCATTCAAAATATTCGGGTTTATCGGCGGTAAGTACGGCACAGTCGGGCACCAGTTCATGACGCTGTGCGTAATTTATGCAGCGGCAGGTGGTTGTATCGAGCATGCGGCAGGCGACGCAGGTGTAGTGAATCCGGCCCGTTTCCTCAACTTCCAGTTTGTGAACGCAGCATTTTGCGCAGCCATCGCACAGCGATTCCCATTCGGCGGGCGACATCTCATGCAGTGTTTTTGTTTTCCAGAACGGGGTCATGATGCGGTGTACTGATTGATTAAATCGATGAGTTCCTGCCGGTTTACCGGTTTTGAGATATAGTCATTCATTCCGCCATCGATGCATTTCTGTTTGTCGTCTTTCATTGCGTGAGCTGTAATCGCGATAATAGGAATATCAGAAAGCGGCTTCTTCATGCCACGAATAATTGAAGTTGCTTCAAATCC